>JBQTKA010000014.1:0-76338 GCA_052386495.1 Hyphomicrobium sp.
GGGCGACGTGTCGGGCGCGGCCTGGAGTGCAACCGTCGCCGACCTGGATGATGCCGCCTTCATCAGCGCCGGCGGAGTGACCAACTTCTGCGCGACGCGCCATGAGCCGGGCCCCGTACAGATCGGCGCCAGGCACATCGCAACCGCTATCCCTGCCGATGCCGCGAGCACGGCAGGGATGCTCCAGTGCCTGGCGAGCAAGAGCCAGCCGCTCAACGCCGCCAGAGCCAACACTTTCCAGTTCAGCGTCGCGACGTCCGGCAGCCAGAGCTTCAGCGGACCGGCTTCCGTCATCGTGACGACGCCAAAAAAAACGTGCAGCGCGAACCACACGGCCAGATTCAAGATCACGCCGACGACCGCCGCCGTGATCGCCGAGAGCGCGCCCTTCAATTTCGGCTGGCCATTGATCCATTCGATGTAAGGCGCGCCGGCGAAAATCCAGAGAAAGCACGGCGCAAACGTCGCCCACAGCGCGACGAACGCGCCCAGCAATCCCATCGCGACAGGGGGACCGCCGCCGTGCCGGTATGCCGCGAGATAGCCGACGAATTCTGTGACGAGGATCAGCGGACCGGGCGTCGTTTCGGCCAGTCCCAGACCGTCCATCATCTGGCCGGTTTCCAGCCAACCATAGCGGGTGACGACATCCTGCCCCATGTACGCGAGCACCGCGTAGGCGCCGCCGAACGTCACGACCGCGAGCTTGGAAAAGAACCAGCTGAGCTGAGCCAACACATGGTCGGTCCCGAACGCCGCGGCGATCATCGCCAGCGGCGCGATCCAGATCGCCAGCCATGCAGCGACGGTTTTAGCGGTATCGCTCGCGTGACGGGCGTCGAGCCTGACCAGGGCCGCAGCAGCGGCAACGTCTCGCGTCCGGAAAAACCCGAACAGCGCCGCAGCGAATACGATCAGCGGGAACGGCAAAGCGAAAGCGAAAATCCCAACGAACGCAAGCGCGGCGATGATCCAGTGCTCGGGGAGCTTGAGCGCCCGCTTGGCGATGCGCATCAGCGCTTCGATGACGATGACGAGCACAGCCGCCTTGACGCCGAGAAAGATCGCTTCGACAAGCGGCACATTTCCGAACGCGGCGTAGATCATCGACAGCGCGAGCACGACGACGGCGCCCGGCAAAACGAACAACAGACCCGCCGCCAATCCCCCGGCTAACCCGTGCAGCCGCCATCCCGCATACGTTGCGAGCTGCATGGCCTCTGGACCCGGAAGCAGCATGCAGAAGCTGAGGGCATTCAAGTATTGGCTCTCCGACAGCCATTTCTTTTCGTCCACCAGCACACGGTGCATGAGCGCGATCTGCGCGGTCGGACCTCCGAAGCTCAACACGCCGATCCTCGCGAAGGCGCGCACCGCTTCGTGAAACGACGGATTCTCCGTCGACGCCGGTCGCAAATTCGAGTTTGATGGAAATGTGGACAAGCAGCGCCATCCGCAGAAACGGATAAAGCGCGATGCTTGGGCCAATTATAGCCGGACTCATAACGGGGAGATCGCGGTTGCCCCCGGTTAGGGATGCCAAGCTAACGCACGCGCCGAGAGACTTAAAGCGAACATCTTGTCAGGACTTGCGCATCATTGGCGCAGGCGGCTGGCGCGACTCCGTTCGACAGGCGTAAGATCAACGCCAGTCTGTTCGTTTCGAGTTGATCTATTGCCCATGATCGAGCACGCCTCTGCAGCCGCCGCCGAAGACGTCGTCCTCGTCGACGCCGATGATCGCGAGATCGGCCGGGAAGAAAAATTATCCGCCCACCGCCGCGGCGCGCTGCACCGCGCCTTCTCGGTGATGATCTGGGACAGTCGCGGCCGCATGCTGCTGCAGCAGCGCGCCAGCGGCAAATATCACTCGGGCGGCTTGTGGACCAACGCCTGCTGCGGCCATCCGCGACCCGGAGAAACGGCCATCAACGCCGCCGCGCGTCGCCTCGTCGAGGAAATGGGCGTTGAGGCGGCGCTGACTCCGCTCGGAAACTTCACCTACCGTGCGCAACTCGATCAGGGACTCGTGGAGCACGAATTTGTGCACGTGTTCCGCGGCGCATTTGCGGGGCGTCTGCGACCCGATCCGGCCGAGTGCGACGGCTATGCGTGGGCGCCGCTCGATTGGATCATCCACGAGGCCGCGGCGAAGCCCGAGCGCTTCACGGAATGGTTCAAGAAGTATCTTGCAGTTGGGTGGCCGGTGGCGGCATCGTGAGCAACACGGGCGCGTCGGCGGTCTTCCCAGGTCAGGGGTTCTAACATTTGAGCCTCATGTGCTTTGGGCCGCGGAGTATATCGCGCCGCGCCAGAATGCTTCAGCAGGAAGGGCCAACAAAGCAATGACGCGAAGGGAGAGGCAGGAGTGGTGTTACAGGCTTCGGCATGAAGGGAAAAGCCTTGTGGAAATAGCGAAGATCGTGGGGTGTTCGTATGATTTTGCGATGCTGGCTGTGCGTGTAATTGAAAAAAAGAAGCTGGGGTGATGCTCGTATCCTTCACAAAGCAGATGAGGTGTTTGGCGGCCCCATCTCATCCGCTCGGAGCGGCATAGCCGCGCCCACAAGACCCGTTCGAGAGGTCTTGTGGACACAGCCCAAACCGTCCGGTGATTACGATCTTAGGGAAGATGGTGGTGGAGAGGGCTGGTTTCGAACCAGCGTAGGCATAGCCAACGGATTTACAGTCCGTCCCCTTTAACCACTCGGGCACCTCTCCGGACCACCCAGGCAAACCGCGAAAAACGCTGCTTGGCCCAAACGAAAGCGCCCTGCCGGATGAGGCAGGGCCTTTGGCTGCGTTATCTTGAACGGGGCCTTCCCTGTCAATCAGAAAAGCGGCAAGGTCCGCCGCCATCGGGGCTCGCAAATCATCGCAGCGCAAAGGGCTTTGATCTGTCAAAACCGCTCGACATGAGGCCGCCGCGCCGCAAGGGACCGGCGCCGCCCAGGACCGACGCTGAATTCGCAGCACGGCGGCGCGCCGAGCGGGACGAACGCGAGCGCGTGCTCGGCCCGATGCCGGTCGACGAGGGCGACTTGGCGCTGAGACTGTATGGTATCCACGCGGTCGAAGCGGCGCTGCGCAATCCGCGCCGCAAGATCAATCGTGTGTTGGCTACCGAGAACGCCGAACGACGCCTGATCGAAACGCTCGGATCGCTCGCGCACCGGATCGAGCGGACGACGCCCCGCGATCTTGATCGCATGCTGGGTCCGGACGCGGTGCACCAAGGCGTCACGATCGAAGTCGACGATCTCCCCGAACCCGATTTGCGCGACCTTTTCGCAAGATCCGACGGCCGACCGCTGATCGTGCTCGATCAGGTGACGGACCCGCACAACGTCGGCGCCATTCTCCGTTCCGCCGCCGCTTTTGGGGCGGCTGGTCTCGTGATGACGCGGCGCCATTCGCCGCCGCTCAACGGCGTTCTGGCGAAATCGGCGTCGGGCGCGCTCGAACTCGTGCCGATTGCGCGCGTGCAAAATCTTTCCCGGGCGCTCGACGAACTGAAATCGGCCGGTTTCACGCTCGTCGGTCTTGATGGAGGAGCGGAAACGAGACTTGAAGCGCTCGACTGGTCGCGGCCGACAGCGATCGTAATGGGCGCAGAAGGCAAAGGGCTTCGCGAGCTGACAGCGAAGACATGCGATGTGCTGGCCCGCATTGCGACTGACGGATCGCTTGCCAGCCTCAACGTATCCAACGCCGCAGCGATCGCGTTGCATATGGCAGCGCTCGCGCGCTCAAAATGAAAACGCCGGCGCCGTGAACAGCGCCGGCGCTCAAATGTTGATGTTCGGCAAACTACTCGCAGATCAGCGGACGCTCGCAGACATATCGACCGCCACGGCACACGGTGTCGCCATAGTCATTCTCGAAGCAGCGCCGTCCCGCCCAATGACATTCGCGGCGACCACGATAGCAATAGTCGCCTTCGTCGTAGCGGGAGTAATAGCGGGGGCCGGCGTGCGCCGAAGCGGCGCCGAGAACGCCGAGGCCGATAATGCCAGCGGCGACGCCCAGGGCGAGCCCGCCGCCGCGCCTAGCTTCCGCTTCGTGCGCAGAGGAAACTGCCAATCCGAACGCCATCGTCAGCGCCATCAGCGCGTGGGTGAACTTTTTGAGCATGATCGTCTCCCCGAAATTGCTACGTCTGAGCGTCGGCTCTACGGCCCACGCAAACGGCGCGCGATGTTGAATTCTCAACCGGGCGCAACGGTTCCCAGTTGTCCCAGGAATCGATCCAATCACATGAATGGGGCGTGAACGCGCAGCTCAAACGGCGGCGCTGAGGACGCTTGGCGGCGAAATTCCGGCGGTGCGATTACGTCGTCACCAATGGCCGCGGCGATGGCCGCCATAGTTGCGCTCGTGCCACTCTACGTGGCTATAATTTTGATCAGGTGCGCCCCACGACGAAAAGTACGGCGGCAACTCGCCCTGATAGCGCTTCACGCGCGGCGGACCCCAATACCCCGAGTTGTAGTAGGGGTAATAGCCCCGAGGCTCGTAGCTGTAGTTGTACCGATCCGGATCGTGCCATCCAAAAGCGGCCGCAGATTGGGGCTCGGCGGCGCTGAATATCGCAACGCCTGTGGCCAGCGCGAGAACATATGTCGTTCGCATGAGTTGCTCCGTCGTGCGCGGTAGACCGTTCCGGCTCAAGGGGACGATTCGGTCGATTTTCGAGACTCGAAACTACCACTCGCCGCGCGCTCTTCAACAGGTTGAACGCAAGTTATCCGCGCAACCGCGATTCGCAAGCCACAGTGGCCGACTCGCTTGTGGCTAAAATATCGTCCGTACTCGACAAATCACCCGAAGCGACGCAGATTTTCGCCAGTCGAGGACACGCGTTTCCGCATACCTCCCCTGTCTGGCGCGAAGGCGCGTTCCGGCATTTCGCCGGTCGACCGCCATCGCCCATCGCCCGCTCGATCGGGCAGACTTTGAGCGACTGGAGCGGTTCACGACGTGGCGCGGCGTAAGGACCAGGATCGGGACGACGAGCGCGCGCGCATGACGGCGGCGATGCGCCGACTTGAGGATTTGCTGCGCGATCCCGCCGCGACGGTCTCGTCCAAGGCGACGCGCAAAGGCCGTCTCGACCGCGCAATCGTCGATGACGAGCCCTCCGATAATTCCAGCGCCGGCGACATCGGCAACGAAGAGTGGCCGCATCCCGACGCCGGCGAGGCGCATCTCATCGGCAACGGCGACGCCGTCGAAGAGGCCGCCACCGAGACGAAGCGCTCCAAGCGCCACGTGTGGACGTCGAAAGCGGACGCCGGTCCAAAAGCGCCGCCGCCGCGGCCGCACGCCGTGGCGCCGACCATCCGTCGACCCGCTGCAGCCGGTCAGGCGCCGACCGAGCCGCCGCGCTTCCGGAAAATTCTCAACGCGCTGATCTCGCGCTTGTTCGGCGTGCGCGACGGCGAAGTGAAAGACGCGCTTGCCGCCAGCCGCGGCGCAATCCGTGCGCTCATTGCGTTCAGCGCAGTGATCTCAGCAGCGATGCTGGCCGGACCGCTCTATGTGATGCTGGTCATCGACCGCGCACTTCCATCCGGTTCGGCGCAAACGCTCGCCATTCAGGCGAGCGCCGTCGCCGCGATCTACCTCGTCATCGGCCTTCTCGATCTGGCGCGAACCCGCATCGTCGCGCGCATCGGGGCCGAAGTTGAAATGCGCCTCGCCAGCTCGGCGTTCGAAGCCGGGCTCAGACGGTCGATCGACCGTCCCGCCGGGCCGGCGGCGCTGCGCGGCTTTGAGAGCGTTCGCCAATTCTTCGCCGGGGCGGCGCCTGTCGCTGCGCTGAACGTCCTTTGGACCCCGGTCGCCGTCATGGCGCTCGCGGCCCTTGATTGGCGCCTGGGCGCGGCGGGCGCCGTGTCTGCTCTGACGCTCGCCGGCCTAGCGTGGCTCGGCGCGCGGCGCGTCAAACGCCTGCTTGGCGAAGCCGACGACGCCGCCGAACTTGGGCTCGAAATCGCCGATGCGGGACAGCGCAATGGCGATGTCGTCGCCGCGCTCGGCATGGCCGGCGCCTACCGCGCGCGCTGGCAGGATGTGAACGCGGAGGGCGTCAGCTGGCGCCTGCTCGCGGCAGATCGGCTCGGCGGCGCATCGGTCGCCGTCGCCGCCGCGCGGCGCGTGTTGCAGGTCGTCATATTCGCAGGCGCCGCTTATCTCGCGATGTCGTCGTCGATTACCGTCGGCGGCGCCGTCGCCGCGGCGGCGTTATCGGGGCTCGCGCTGTCGCCGATCGACCGCTTCGTCGCCTGCTGGCGCGACATCGTCGCATGTCAGGATGGGTTCGCGAAGATCGAGGAGGCGCTGAGCTATGCCGCGCCAAACAACAGCCATTCCGGCCTGCCGCCGCCGAAGGGCGCCCTCGAAGCGCAGAACGTGCGCGTAGCGGCGCCGCACGCGCGCAACGTCATCCTGAGCGGCGTCGCGTTCGCGATGTCGCCCGGCCAATCCATGGCGATCCTCGGTCCGAGCGCGTCGGGCAAAACGACTCTCGCCCGCGCCATCGCCGGGCTGCTGCCGCCAATGAGCGGCGCGATGCTTCTCGACGGCGCGCCGCTCGACCAGCGGCATCCCGACGATCTCGGCCGCCACGTCGGCTATGCGCCGCAGAACGTCGAACTGTTCGCCGGCACGATCGCCGACAACATCGCGCGCTTCCGTCCTGACATCGACGATCGGGCCATTATCGCGGCGGCCAAGCAGGCGCACGCGCACGAAATGATCCTCTCGCTGCCCAAGGGCTATGAAACCGAACTTGGCGACGGCGGCGCCCCGCTCTCATGCGGTCAGCGAGAGAGGATCGCGCTGGCGCGCGCCCTCTTTGGCGCGCCCGCGCTTATCGTACTGGACGAACCCGGGTCGAGCCTGGACTCTGCCGGCGTCGAAGCGCTGTCAGCGGCGCTGGCCGGCATGAAGAGCCGTGGACAAACCGTCGTCATCGTATCGCGCGACGAGGCGGCCGCAGCGGACGTCGACTTGGTTCTCCTGCTTGACGCCGGTCGCCAGCGTGCGTTCGGTCGGCGCGACGACATCTTCAAAACTTTCAAGGGCGATGCGGCGCTGACGGCCGCGATCGGCGAGCCGTCGTCGTTGATGCGGTCGCCAAGGGCGGCGCGAGCATGAAACTCAGCGTCGGCCAGAGAACGGGTTACGACGACGTCGCGTCGACGCCCACGGACTGGAGCTCCACCGATCCATGGGTGCGCTTCGGCGCGCGCGCGATCGTGGCGCTATTCGCGGGCGGCCTTTTCGCCACGTTTATTCTTTCCAGCCCGACGACCGTCATCCGGACTGGAACCGTCGTCGCCCAAGGGGCGCCGCAACCGGCGCCATCGACCTATTCCGGCGTCGTCATGAAAATCCTGATCCAGGACGGCGACTTCGTCGAAGCCGGACAGCCGATACTCGTGCTCGACGACGCCGAGGCGCGCGCAGGCGTTGCGGCGACGGCGTCGCGCCTCACGGCCTACGCGATTCAGGAAGCCCGCCTGACCGCCGAACGCGATTTGAAAGACGCCTTCCAGCCGCCCGCGACCATTGACTCCGCCGACGTTGAGACGGCAAGCCTTGTCGCCGCTGAACGCGCGGTCTTCGAAGAGCGCCGCGCGGCGCGATCGGATCGGCACAAGTCGCTCGCGCGCCGGCTGCCGCAAGTCGAGCGCGAGTTGGCGGAGGCGACGGCGCGTCTCGCAAAACTTCAGAAGGACCGCGACCAGAACGAGCGCGAGCTGTCGGCTCTCGGCGCCGCGTTCAACGGCGCGGCAGCCGCCAACCCGCAGCGCGTCGGCGCCCTGCAGCGCGAGTCGGTGCGGATCGGCGCCGACCTTAGCGCGGCCAGGACCGAGGCGGCCAAATTGAAAGGCGCGCGCGCAGAGGTCGAGTCGCTGCTGGCGCAGTCGAGCAAGCAGTACAGCATCGAAGCGACCGAGGCGTTGGCGCATCTGCGATCGCTCATCGCCGAAGCGACCGACGCCAAATCCGCGCTCGACCGTCGCATCGCCGCCGCCGGAGTCGTAACCGCGCCATCGACGGGAACCATTCACGCGCTTGCCGCTCCGCCCGTCGGAGACAGCGTTCAGCAGGGCGACGTGCTGGCGCAGATCCTGCCCGGAGACGGCGGTTTGCTGGTGAGCGTCAGACTGACGCGCGATTCCTCCGGCGACGTCGCGGAAGGCGCGGCCGCGTCCGTTCGCCTGCCCTCGTCTTTCGCCAGCGCCGCACCCTGGCTACCGGGACGGGTCCGGTCCGTGTCGTCGGATCCGGGGGCCGATGCGGCGGCGACTGCGTTGATCGCCGTGCCGCGTTCCGAGACCGGACGCGGGACCCCGGCGCTTCCTGGCGCACCGGTCGAAGTCGTGTTCGAGGACGCCGCCAAGTCCTCGCCCGCGGTCGCAATGACGCCCGTCGGCGACGCCTTCGCGCGAACGCCGCGCTGATCGCGTCTCATTGCAGCCGCGTCAAAGACGGCAACGGCGGATGTTCGCGATGCGCTCGGTCTGCTGGCCCCATAGCGAAATCGCGTCACGATCGGGGGTGATGAACCACGCCGATGCGTCGGATGGGTGATCGGCTGCGCCTGCGGGGCTGGCGATCGCGTAGCGATCACGCTATAAGCCGCGCGAAGCGCGCTGCGCGTTGCGCGTCGCGACGCCTCGGGCCATGCCGGCTTAGCACAGGGGTAGTGCACCTGATTTGTAATCAGGGGGTCGGGGGTTCGAATCCCTCAGCCGGCACCATACTCATCGAAACGGCTTCCCGTGACCGCTCCGCATCCTCCAAGGCCCGGCGACGGGGCCAATCGCGCGCCGCCGATCGTCGCGCACGCGGGCGCGCTGCTCGTGCGCTATGACGTCCTCTTTTGCGACGTGTGGGGCGTGGTCCACAACGGCGTCATGGCGTTCGCGGACGCCTGCGCGGCGCTGGCGCAATTTCGCGAGCGCGGAGGCACGGTCATTCTGGTTTCAAACGCGCCGGTGCCAAAGCATCGCGTGCAGGCGATGCTCGAGTCCCGCCATGTGCCGGGCGACGCGTGGGACGACATCGTCTCGTCCGGCGACATCGCACTGGCGCACGTCGCGGAGCGCGGATTCAAACGGCTGCACTGCATCGGACCGCAGGATCGCGACCAAGCGCTGTTCCGCGCGCTGAAGGCGCAATCGACGGCGCTCGATGACGCCGAGGCGATCATCTGCACGGGTTTGAATGACGACCGGCATGAGACGCCAGACGACTACCTGCCGTTGCTGCGGCGCGCCCTGGCGATGAGGCTGCCGTTCGTGTGCGCCAACCCCGATTTCGTCGTCGACGTCGGCGGAACGCTGCTCTTTTGCGCCGGCGCCATTGCCGACCTCTACGAGCAGATGGGCGGTGAGGTCTATTGGGCGGGCAAGCCGCACTTGAGCGCTTACGAGACGGCGAAGGGCACGGCCGAGGCGCTCCGCGGCTCAACCATTCCGCGCAAGAAATGTCTTGTCATCGGCGATGCGCTGCGCACCGATATCAAGGGCGCCGAAAATTTCGGCTGCGACGCGATCTTCGTCGCGTCGGGAATTCACCGCCACGAGACGATGGACGGCGCGAAACTCTCGCCCGAGAAGCTAGCTGCTCTCTTCACGCCCGGATCGCCGCCTGCGATCGCCGCGATGGTTGAGTTGAGGTGGTGATCGGCGAAGGTCGCAACCACATCCCGTCATCCTTTGCCTTCGACGCGGCGGGCGCCGCCATCAGCCGCGGATGCCGAACGCTTTTACTCCTTCGGCGTCACGGTCGCCGGCGGCTCGTTTTTCGGACGCTTGGGCGTCGGACCATCCGAGAAGCTGTTGAATACGATGTCAGGCGCCGACGTGTTGTGCTGCGAGGGCGATAAGCGGCCCATCCAGATGTCGGTCGCTTTGGCGGCGTCAAACTTCATGATGTTGTCCTCGCGCCAGCTTTTGGCGCCGCGCTCGCGGACGGCGATGCGCGCCATGTCGTTGTTGAACTCGGTGACGTACATGGAGCGCAGCATCGCGAAGGGCCCGCCTTCGATTGCAGAATCAAAAGCGACGTCGAGCGCGAGGCGGTTGGCGTTGACGCTGGCGATCTTCAGCTTCGCGGAGCCGCCTTTTTCAAAAAGAAGCGTGAACGTCCGCGATTTCGGATCGAATGCGACATCCTTGAATTTGACGACGGGTCGGCCGTCGATCTCGACGGGGCCGATGAGAAACGACGAGCCGTAGCCGGTGTTGCGCATATTGGGCGGCGTCATCGGACGCGGACGCCAGTAGCCGTCTTGCGGATAGAGCACGAGCACCTCTTCAGCGCCGTCGGTTCGCAGCATCCACACTTGCAAGAGATGCAGGCCCTTCTCGACGCGGTCGCCGATGCGGACGGTCGCCGTCGAGGGCCGCCAGAACGCCGGAAACGCATAGCCGACGACCCACAAGTCGGTTTCTTCATACAGCGTCACCTTGCGCGGCTGGCCGGGCGCGGCGTGCGATGGGTCGGCGCTCATATCGCAAGCGGTCCAATCGGCTTCGTAATTGTCGCGCATTCCAGCAGATAGGTAAACGGGATGCGCCGCTTCGATGCGGAACGAGCGCACGTCCTTGTTGGAGAACGACACCGCGACGTTGTCCTTTTCAGCGCAGAGCACGGGCTCGCTTTCGTTCTTGACGTCCACGGCCAGGCCGTCGAGCGACGCCGCGGCGAGCGGCTGCGATGCGATCGCCGCAAAGGCGAGAATAAAAGCGGCAAGGGCGCGCATTCAGGGATCTCCGGTTTGGCGTCGACTTAGGAGAGAGTTTAGGCGGCGGCGAGGCGATACGCATAGACATCGCCCGAGTTGGCGTCGTGCGGCAAATCGCGGAGATGCGCCGCCATCTCGGCGCGCGAAAGCCAACGCCCGAACGTCAGCCGCTGACTTTCGCCAAGCGCAATGTCGAAACCATAGGCGCCGATCTCTTGCACGCGATCGAGGCAGGCGAGCCCGACATCGCGCGCAATCGTCGTAAACTCGAACGACAGCGCCGCGACAGGCGACTGAAGCCCGCGCAGCACGTCGCTTTCAAAGCCTTCAACGTCGATCTTTATGAAGGCGGGCGCGCCATATCTCCGTACGATCTCCTCCAGCGGAATTGCGCAAACTGATTGGGCGGCGTCCCACGTCTGCTCTTCCCACCCTGGCCGGCCTTTGGCGCCCGCAATGAAGGCGTCCGAGAGCGTCGAGACCGTGGGATTAGACGTATTGACGAGCAAGACGCGCTCCGAAGATTGCTCCGCCGCAGCGACTTTGAGCAGCGCGACGGCGGGATCGCGGCCATGAATCAGACGCAACGTTCGATAAAGCAGGGGCTGCGGCTCCAGCGCGACAACGCGCGCGCCGAGACGGCGGAACGACGAGACGCGGTCGCCGACATGCGCGCCGACGTCGAACACGAGATCGCCCGGTTTGATGAAGCGTGCATAGAGCGCGTCCATCGCGCGGCGCGGCGCATCGGCGCCGTGATAGAGCCGCAGCGATCGGACCACGCCGGCAAGCGCGGGCGACGTCATAAGCGGCGCGCTCCAAGCGCTTCAAGCGCCGCGATTTCGGGCGGCGGCGCGAAATCTTCCGGGATTGCCGCCAATCCATGTCGGCATAGAACAGCGCCGACGCGCGGATCGGCGGTGACGACAGCGAACGGGATGGCGAGCAGGTAGCCCGCGGTGAGCGGCAGACTCCATAGCAGAACGGTGACTGAAATCGGGAGCAGCGCGCCGCATACGATCGCGCCGAACATCAGCTGCGGCCATAGCGCCGTCGCAGCCTCGCGCCACGTGACGCCCGACGCATCGCGCTGTTGTCCGTTCCACACGACCGATTTCCCGACAAGAAGCCCGAGCATGAAGAGCGACGTGTGGATCGTCGTCACAGCGCCCTGCAGGAACGAAAAGACGATTTCCATTGCGGCGTTGGCCGCAAACCGCAGCGAACCGCCGAAGCGGCGCACCTCGCCCGGCGTCAGCCATGCATCGATGAGCCCGGCGAGCTTTGGACTTAATGACATCAGCAGGAACGTCACATAAAGCGCTTTCGCCGACGCGCTCGGGAAATCCGGCGGCGCGATGGCGGCGGCGGCGGCGAATGGCGCCGTCGCAATCATGAACGTCCAAGCCGGAACGCCGACGAACATCAGGATCGCCCAGAGCAGCTGAAAGCGGCTGATTGGCCGCAATCCCGGCAGACCCAGGAGCTTCACGTACTGCATGTTGCCTTGGCACCAGCGAATATCGCGGCGCATGAACTCCAGCGCGTCGGGCGGATTGTCCTCGTACGATCCGTCCTCGACCGGCATGACGCGCACTTCATATCCCGCGCGGCGCATCAACGTCGCCTCGACCTGATCGTGCGACAGCACAGCACCGCCGAGCGGCGGCGCCCCTGGAAGCACGGGCAGCGCGCACGCTTCGACAAATGGCGTGATGCGAACGAGCGCGTTGTGGCCCCAAAACGGTCCGCAGTCGCCGACCCACCACGCCTGCCCCATCGTGTAGGCCCGCATGCCGTGCCGCATGCCGAACTGGAATAGTCGCGCAAAGGCCGATCGCGACGGCGCGCCGACAACAAGGCTCTGCAGGATGCCGATCTTCGGATACGCCTGCATGATGCGCGCGAGTCGCACAATCGCCGCGCCGGACATCAAGCTGTCCGCGTCCAGCGGCAACATGAGATCGAAGGCCCGGCCATGCGTCCGGCAGAAATCCCTGATATTGCCGGCCTTGAACCCGGCGTTGACGGCGCGGCGACGGTAGACGATGCGGTCGCGATCGACATCCGCGCCTCGCCACGCACTGACGCCTGCCTCCTCGAGCGCCGCTACGTCGGCGCGGTCGGTATCGCTCAAGACGAAATACGAAAACCGCGCGCCTTCGCCTGTCTGATCCAGGCTGGCCTTGACGACTCGCAGTCTGTGAATGGCCCGCGCCGGGTCTTCGTTGCGGAGCGTCATCAGCACGGCTGTGTTCACTGCGAGCGGGCAGCTCCGATCGCCTGCGGGCAAGAACGGCGCAGTTTCGGCGAGGCCGTCGGGGCGGCCATGACGCAGCCAAAGACCGATGACCGCATTCCAGAAACCAAGCACGGTCCACGGCGATCCAACGGCGGCGCAGATGAGGAGCGCGTGATCGAGCGCCGTCCATCCGCCGGCCGCGAGGATTGACGCCGCCCAGGCGAGCAACGCAACCCACGTCACAAGATTGAGGGTTAAGACGCACAGCCGGCGCCGCGCGAGAGTCGCGTTTGCCTGAAGGCCAGCGGGTGTCGTAAGGCTGTCCGCTCGTTTGCCCTCGGCCAGCGACGTCGCGCCGGCCGCGTCCGACGTCTGGATGTCATCAACCATGCGCGAAACCGCTCACTCGCTATGACCGATCCCAGCGACGCGACGCCGGCGGACCGCGCCTCCGCGCCGCGGCGAAGCCAGGGACAGATCGTCGTCGCGCGCGCGCTGTGGCACGTCAAGCCCGGCGTCGCGGAACTGAGAACCGAGCGCCTGAACCCGCCGCGCCCCGGCGAGGCCCGCGTCGCGATGCGCTACAGCGCCATCAGCCGCGGCACTGAACGCCTCGTCGCACTCGGCGAAATTCCGAAAAGCGAGTGGCGCCGCATGCGCGCGCCGCTGCAAGCCGGCGACTTCCCCTTCCCCGTGAAATACGGTTATTCGGCGGCCGGCGTTGTGACCGCAGGGGCCGAAGCGCTGCTCGGACAGCGCGTATTCGCCTTGCACCCGCACCAGGATCATTTTCAGGCGCCGGAAACAGCGCTCATGCCGATCCCCGATGCGGTCAGCGATCGACGCGCAACTCTCGCCGCCAACATGGAGACGGCGCTGAACGCGAATTGGGACGCCGGCACGGCGCCGGGCGACAAGGTGCTTGTCGTCGGCGCCGGCGTGCTCGGATTATTGGTCGGATATCTGGCGCGCCGGATCGCCGGCGTCCGCGTCGCCATCGCTGACGTCGATGCGTCGCGAGCGGACGTCGCTCGCCAACTCGGTCTCGCCTTTGCGACGCCGGCCGACGCGCCGGCGGACAATCGCGTTGTTTTCCATACCAGCGCCACGGGCGCCGGACTTGAAACGGCGATCGCCGCCGCCGCCTTCGAGGGCCGGATCGTCGAGCTGTCGTGGTATGGTGAACGGCCGGTGTCGGTGCGGCTCGGCGGGACGTTTCACAGCCGTCGCCTGCAACTCGTCTCGTCGCAGGTGGGGGCCGTCGCACCGAGCCATCGGGCGACGACGAGCCCGCGGGCGCGACTGGAGGCGGCGCTAACCCTCCTCGACGATCCCGCGCTGGACGTCCTCGTTTCTGACGAAGTTGCGTTTGACGATGTCGTAAACGCCCTGCCGCGAATACTGTCCGGGTCCGACGGCGGCCTGCCGCCGATCATCCGTTACTTTTGACCGATCCGTTTTGAGGACCGCCTGCGCATGTTCTCCGTCGAAGTTCGCGACCGCATCATGATTGCGCATTCGCTGCCCGATCCGTTCTTCGGACCAGCGCAGAATATGCATGGCGCGACGTACGTCGTGGACGTCGCATTCTATCGCACGCAGTTGACCAAGCAGAACGTCGTCGTCGACATTGGCGCCGCGCTCAAAGTGCTCCATGAGACTTTACAGCCGCTCGCTTACCAGAACCTCGACGCGCTTCCGCAGTTCCAGGGAGCGCTGACGACGACGGAATTCCTGGCGAAGTACATCTTCGACCAGATCGCGGCGGCGGCGTTCGCAGGCGCACTCGGACTCGAGGGCGCTTCGCTGTCGAAGGTCCGCATCACGATCTCCGAAACCGATCTCGCGCGCGCGAGCTACGAAGGACCTGTTCGTGGCTGACACCGTGTTCGCCATTCCCGGTGATCTGCGCAGCCCAACCGGCGGCTACGTCTATGACCGCCGCGTGATCGAACTGCTTCCGGCGTTCGGAGTTTTCGTCAAGCATGTCCGCCTTCCGGCCTCGTTCCCCAACCCCACGGACCGCGATCTCGCCGAGACGCGACGGGCGCTGATGGCCGACCGCGACGGCGCTACGCTGCTGGTGGACGGCTTGGCGTTCGGCGCATTGCCGCCCGCCCTTCTTGAAGACATCGACGGCCGCGTCATCGCACTTGTGCACCATCCCTTGTTTCTTGAAACAGGACTGGCCCATACGCGCAAGGTCGAGCTGAAGACGAACGAGCAGCAGGCATTAGCGCGCGCGGACCACGTCATCGTGACGAGCCGCGCAACGGCCCGAATCCTGATTGAGCACCTCGCCATCGACCGCGAAAAGGTCACCGTGGCGGAGCCGGGCACCGATCCCGCAGATCGCGCCACCGGCACCGGCGCGCCGTTGCAAGTGCTCGCCGTCGGCGCCGTCATGCCCCGCAAGGGCTACGAACTCCTGGTCGAAGCCTTGGCGCCGCTCTCCGACATTGACTGGCGGCTGACGATCGCCGGCGCGTTGGATCGCCATCCCCACGCCGTCGAGGCGCTGCGCGCGACCATCGGGCGACATAGACTTCAATCGCGCGTGACGCTCGCCGGGAAAGTGGTGCCGGCCACGCTCGACCGGTTCTACGAAAGCGCCGATCTGTTCGTCTCTTCCTCGCTGTTTGAAGGCTACGGCATGGTGCTGGCGGAAGCGATGGCCCGCGGCCTGCCGATAGTTACCGCCACGGGCGGCGCGGCCGGCGATACCGCAGGCAAGGCGGCGGCGCTGCACGTGGAGGCCGGCGACGTGGCGCAACTCTCGTCCGCTTTGCGCCAGGCGTTGTCGGACAAGAAACTTCGCGATCGACTGGCCGACGCCTCGTGGGAGGCAGGCCGCACGCTGCCGACGTGGCACGAGACGGCGCGCCGCATCGCCGCCGTCATTCTGGGACTTCGGCCATGAGCGGCTTCTCGGCCGAATGGCTCGCGCTGCGCGAAGGCGCCGATGCGCGCGCCCGCAACCCCGGCGTGGCTGACGCCGTCGCCGCGCGTTTTCAGTTGCGAGACCGCGTCTCGATCATTGATCTCGGCTGCGGCGCCGGCGCAAATCTCCGTGCGACGTCGGCGCTGCTTCCACAGCGGCAAAGCTGGACTCTCGTCGATGTCGACGCTGATTTGCTCGATCGCGCGAAGTCGGTGCTGTCGTCATGGGCCGATGACGCGACAGCCAGCGAAGACGGACTGGCGCTGATCAAGGGCTCAGCTGAAATCGCCGTGCGGTTCAGACAGGCCGATTTATCGCATGTACACGACTCGTTGATTGCGGACGGCGCGGATTTGGTCACGGCTTCCGCGCTGTTCGATCTCGCGTCGGCGGACGTGATGCGCAAGCTCGCACGCGCCGCCGCCGACGTTCGCGCGTCGTTCTACGCCGTTCTGACATACAACGGCGTGCAGCGCTGGTCGCCGCACCGCCCTGCCGATAACCAGATCGCCAGCGCGTTCAACCATCATCAAATGCGCGATAAGGGCCTGGGGCCAGCGTTGGGTCCAACGGCGCCCGGCTTTCTCGCCGACCAATTTCGCCTGAACGGCTACACGGTGCTTGAAGGCGAAAGCGCGTGGCGGCTCGGCCGTGGCGACCGGATGCTGATCGACGAGATGGTTCGCGGCTACGCTATGGCGGCGGCGGAGACCGGGCTCGTGGATTCAAAAACGATAGAGGGATGGATCAAAGTCACGCGCGCCGCAGCAGAGATCGGCCATATCGACATTTTCGCGGCGCCTGTCTGAGTCAAACCATCCGCTTTGGCAGCATCCGCTCGACGACGCGATCCTTGCGCACGGCGCGGTGGTAGATCGACGCCGCAATGTGCAGCACGATCAGCGCCAGCAATGCGAACGCCGCGGTCTCGTGCCACCCGAACACAGTCTCTGAAAACTTCTCGTCCTTCTCGGTGACGGCCGGCAAAGGAATGCCGAAGGGGCTGAGCGCGCCGTAATAGGAAATGCCCAAGTACCCGCCGATGGGCACGGCTATCAGCAACAGATAGATCAGCCAGTGCGTCAGGTGGCTGACGCCGATCAACGCCGCGGGAACCGAGCGATCGGATGGCGGCGCGCCGTTGCTCAGCCGGTACATCAAGCGAAACAGGACGACCAGGAGGATCGTCAAGCCCACGACTTTGTGCGTGTCGTAAAGCAGGTTGGTCGTGCCGTCGAACAGACCCGTTTTTGTCTCGCCCTTGTCGTCGACGTAGACCATGCCGTAGGCGCGGTACGTCATGTAGAGCCCGATGGGAAACTGGATCAAAATCAGCAGGACAGTGAGCCAGTGGAAGCGGCGCGCGGCAGGCGAATATACGGGAATGTCGTAGTCGCGATCCTGAGCCATGGCGGGTCATCCTTCCGACGGTTGACGAAGGTTACAATCAAACACCACGTTCCCATCGTCAAGAATATGCGCGCGCACCTCGGGCCTCAGCGCGCCGTCGAGGCCTATGATCGGCGCCAATGACAACCCTGCAACGCCGGAGCCCAAAATAATCGGCGACTGCAGAATGTGCAGACGATCGACAACGCCGTCGTCAATGAAGCGAGATACGGTCGATGCGCCGCCCTCGACCAGAATTTTTCGAAGCCCGCGATTGAACAAGGCGGCTACGATGTCGACTGGCTTCATCACGCCGTTGGTTAGCGCAACGCAGACTGCTTCGACGCCGGCGGGCGCGGGTCCCGGCGCGCCCCTAACGACGAGCCGCCGAACGCCGTCGTCGGCGAAGATGCGGGCCGCTGCGGGCGCCCGCCCATTGGGATCGATAACAACGCGCGCCGGATTGCGGCCGACCACCCGGCGGACAGTGAGCTGCGGATCGTCGGCAATCGCCGTACCGCAGCCGATGACGACGGCGTCAACGAGCGATCGTAGCCGATGGAGATGCGTCAGCGCCGCCGGCCCGTTGATCCAACGCGATTCGCCGCTCTGGGTCGCGATACGCCCATCGAGCGACTGGCCGAGCTGCGCGATGACGTAGGTTTTGTCCGCTGGCGCGTTGCGAAGTGGGTCGGACAGGGCGACGGGATGGGGAGGCTGCGGCGGCATGAACGGATCGTTGGCCTTGAATGAGAATGAGGCGACCGCGATAACCTCGAACGGGCCGATCCTCAACGTGACGGCGCAAGGCGGGGATGCGCGCAAGCAATAGTCGGTCCACTGGCGCGCAACAAGGCGCAGGCGCCGCTGCGATACTTATTCTGATCGCGGGCTGGATTTTGCTCGCCTGGCCGTGGCTCTCCGGCCGCGTCGCCATCCCTTACGATGCGAAGGGGCAATTTCTGCCGCAGTTGCAGTTCATGGCGGCGAGCTGGGCGCGCGGCGACAGCGCCGCGTGGGCGCCTTATGTCTTCGCCGGCCATCCCCAAGTCGCCGATCCGCAATCGCTGATCTTCTCTCCGCCATTCGCCGCGTTGGCGTGGCTGAACCCGTCGCCGTCAGCCTGGGCGGCCGACGCGACGCTGTACGCGACGATCCTCGCGGGCGCGGCGGCGATGCTGGTCTGGTTGAGCGACAAGGGCCTGCACCGGGCGGCCGGACTGCTCGCTGCATTGAGCTTTGCGTTTGGCGCTGCGATGGCGTGGCGCATCCAGCATGTCGGCCAGGTGCTGAGCCTCGCCTATCTGCCGATCGTTTTTCTGTGCCTCGACCGCGCAATCGACCGCCGCTCGATCGTGTGGGGCGCCGTCGCCGGTCTCGCCGCCGCCTGTCTCGTGCTGGGCCGCGATCAGGTTGCGCTGCTGTCGGTCTATCTGCTGATCGGCTACGTCGCCTCGCGGCTTGTTTTTGAGGTCGATGACTGGCGCCGGTCGACGCGCGCGGCGATGGCGCCGTTGTCGGCGGCTACGCTCGTCGGCGCTGTCGTCATCGCGTTGCCGATTCTGATGACGGCGCTCGTCGCGGCGGACTCCAATCGCCCACAGATTGACTACGAGGGCGCGGCGCGAGGCTCTCTGCATCCGGCGTCGCTGCTCACGCTCTTTGCCGCCGACGCTTTCGGCGCATCGGGCCACACGGGCGAATTCTGGGGGCCGCCCAGTCGCCTGTGGAGCGATACCGGCCTCTATCTCGCGCAAAACATGGGGCAATTGTATCTCGGCGCGTTGCCGGCGCTGCTGGTCGTTTGGGGCGCGGCGTCAGGCGCGCTCTGGCGGCGCGGCGTTCGCGTCTTCGCCATCGCGTTTCTCATTATGGTCGTCTACGCGCTCGGCTGGCACACGCCGGGCTTTCGGTTGATGCATGTCGCACTGCCCGGCGTCGACTTCTTTCGTCGTCCGGCTGACGCCGTTTACTTGATCGGGTTTCTGGCGAGCGTGCTTTCGGGCGTTGCGGCCCACGCCGTTTTGACGGACCGCCCGGAACTCCGCCGACGACCAATGATCGTCGCCGCAGGCGTCGTCTCCGTGGCCCTGTCAATCCTTGCGGGTCTGGCGCACCGCTTCGATATGCTCGACATCGCGTGGCCCGCCATCGCAATTTCAGCGGCGCTATTTGCACTGTCCGCAGTCGCTATGACCGTCGCGCGCCGCTTTGCCGTCGGCTCGCCCGCGATCACGGCTTTCATCGTCGCCGCGGTTCTCACCGGCGACCTCGCATGGTCGAACCGGCCGGGCGGTTCGACGGGACTGTCGCCTGCCGTTTTTGACGTTCTCGATCCAGCGTCGAAAAACGAGACAATCGCGGTCGTCAAATCGCGCCTGGCCGCGACCGCCAGCGACACGCGCCGCGACCGCGCCGAGATCGTCGGCTTCGATTTCCATTGGCCCAATGTCGGCTTGACCCGCAGCATTGATACGACGCTCGGCTACAATCCGCTGCGGCTCGGCCACTATGCGCGTGCGACCGGCGCGGGCGACAGCGCCGGATTGCCAGAACAGAAATCATTTGCGCCCCTGTCGCCGTCCTATCGCGGAACCCTCGCCCACATGCTGGGCCTCAGCACGATCGCGACCAGCGTTCCGATCGAGCAGATCGACCAGGGGCTGAAGCCGGGCGACGTCACGCTCGTCGCCAGAACGGCGGACGGCTACGTCTATGACAACCACGGCGCGCTGCCCCGCGTCCTCTTTGCCACGCGCGCGCTGACCTCAGATTTCGAGGCGCTGATCGCGTCCGGCGCCTGGCCCGACGTTGACTACATGACAACGGTGCTTCTGGAGGCCGGCGCTCCGACGCCGCAAGAGACGCGTCGACCCGGCACGGCGCGCATCGCCGGCTATCGCAACGATCGCGTGACGCTCGACGTCGACAGTCCCGACGGCGGCTGGGTCGTGTTGAACGACGTCTGGCACCCGTGGTGGTTCGCGACGGTCGACGGCGTCTCAACGCCTCTTCTTCGCGCCAACGGCCTCTTTCGCGCCGTCGCCGCGCCGCCGGGGCGACACACGATTGAATTCACGTTCGAGCCCGTGCGCGGCGCCCTGCGGCAACTGGCGGGGCGCGGCTAGAGCGCAAGCGCTTGCGCATCGCGATACCGCGCGCGATGAAACCTTGTGTTTCCCGCGCCGCGTCTGCGCCAACTGACCTCGGATGCGCATGCCCCCTACCGAACTTTCGCTATTGCAAATCTATAAACGCGCAGTGGCGATGCTCGCGCCGGAGCGCACTCTCGCGATCGCGTTGGCGCTCGCGGGCGTCGTCATCGCCGCCGTGCAACTCGCGGAACCGGTGCTGTTCGGCCGCGTCGTCGATGCTCTGAGCAAAGGCGACGACGCGTTCGGCCTGATCGGGCTGTGGGCGGCGCTCGGCCTCTTTGGAATTCTCGCGGGCGTTGTCGTCGCCGTCTACGCCGACCGGCTCGCACACCGCCAGAAACTGGCCTGCATGGCCGACGTGTTCGAGCGCGCCGTCGCGTTGCCGCAGCACTATCACGCGGCGCGCGGCTCCGGCGCGGTGGTGCGGACGATCCTGTCGGGCACAAGCTCGTTGTTCTGGCTGTGGCTCGGCGCCATGCGTGAGCAGCTGACGGCGCTGTTCGGGATCCTTCTGATGATCCCGGCCGCCATCAGCATGGACGTTCGCATGGCGCAGATCCTCGTCGTGCTCGCGGCTGCCTACACGCTGATGAATGTGCTTGTGATGCGCAAGACGTCGACCGGCCAGGGCGCGGTCGAAAGCTACGAGTCGGCGCTTTCGGGCCGCGTCGTCGATGTGATCGGCAACGTCATGGTCGTGCAAAGCTACAACCGGCTGAAGTCCGAAGGCGAGGCGCTGCGCGGCCTGATGCGCGACCTGCTGACGGCGCAGTATCCAGTGCTGACCTGGTGGGGCGTGCTGTCGGTGCTCCAGCGCGCCGCAGCAACGCTGACGATGGTCGCGATCTTTCTCGCCGGCGCGATCCTGGCGCAGCGCGGCGAGCTGACGGTCGGCGAAATCGTCAGCTTCGTCGCCTTTGCGGGACTTCTGATCGGCAAGCTCGACCAGCTTTCGAGCTTCGTCGTGCGCATCCATCAGCAGGCGCCGATGCTGCGATCGCTGTTCGCTCTGATGGATCAGTCGGTCGCGGTCGCCGAGAGCCCCAACGCCAAGCCGCTCGCGCCGATCGTCGGCGAGGTGCGTTTTGACGGCGTCGCCTTTCGCTATGATGCAGGTCCGCAGGGCGTAATGGACGTGACCTTTACGGCGAAGGCCGGTGAGACGATTGCGCTGGTCGGACCCACGGGATCCGGCAAATCGACGACAATCGCCCTGCTCCAGCGATTCCGGGCGCCGCAGGCGGGCCGCATCACGATCGACGGGGCGGACCTCGCCGACGTGACGCTCAAATCCTTGCGCGAGGCCATCGCCGTCGTGTTTCAGGATGCGGGATTGTTCAACCGATCGATCGGCGAGAACATTCGCATCGGCCGCCCCGACGCCAGCGACAGCGATGTTCGGCGCGCTGCGCAACTTGCGCAGGCCCACGACTTCATCGCGCTGAAGCCATGCGGTTACGATTTCATGATCGGCGAGCGCGGCGCATCGCTGTCCGGCGGAGAGCGTCAGCGCATCGCGATCGCCCGTGCGATTCTGAAGGACGCGCCGATCCTGATCCTCGACGAAGCCACCAGCGCGCTCGACGCCGAAACGGAAGCGAAGATCAAACGCGCGCTCGATACGTTGAGGAAAGACCGCACGACGTTCATCATCGCGCATCGCCTCTCGACCGTCTCCGACGCCGACCAGATCCTGGTGCTCGATCACGGCCGGATCGTCGAGCGTGGCCAGTTCACAGGGCTGGTCGCGCAAGGCGGACTGTTTGCGCGTCTCGTCGCGGAAGGCGGCTTCACGATCCCGAAACTCACTGAACACGCTGACCGTCCAGCGGAAGACGCAGGCGGCGTCGAGGCCGATCAGGACTACAGCATCTTCGGATAGGGGTCGCGCTTAGATCTTGTGCGCCATCCGCGCGCGCTTGGTGTCGAGATAGCGCTCGTTATGCTTGTTCGGCTCGACGACCAGCGGAACGCGCTCGGCGATGCGCACGCCCAGCGCTTTCAACGACTGTTCCTTCGCCGGGTTGTTCGACAGCAGCCGAATTTCCGACATGCCGAGATCGGCCAGCGCCCGCGCGGCCAGACTGTAATCGCGGCTGTCGATCGGCGCGCCGACTTCGAGATTGGCTTCAATGGTGTCCCGGCCTTCGTCCTGCAGGGCGTACGCCTGGATTTTCTTGAACAGGCCGATGCCGCGCCCCTCGTGGTAGGGCACATAAACGAGAGCCCCCAGCGGCGCCGTCGTGATGATCTTCATCGCCATCTGCAATTGCTGACGGCAATCGCAGCGAAGCGAATGGAAGATATCGCCGGTGACGCAGCCCGAGTGCACGCGCACGATTGGCACGACTCCAGCCGCGACGCCCGGCGCGCGATGAACAAGCGCGATCACCTGTTCTTCCGTATCGTCGCCCTGATAGGCGTGCGCTTCGAGCACGAGGTCACGCCCTTCGAAATCGATCGGCAGGATCGTTTCAACGGCCCAGTCGACCGGCAGCGTCACAGATTTTAGCGCGCCCATTTTCATCGTGTCGCCGATCTCATTGACGGATCGCCTCGAAAAAGGTTCGACGATCATACGTGCGCCAAAGCTGCGCGTTGAATAAACGTCCGAACATTCCTAATCGTTCCAATGCCCTAGCGCGACTCAAGCTGACTGTAAAAATAGGACGCCTTGATGGCTAGTGGAAGACGCTGCCGCCGTGGCCAAGTAGTTGCGCCTTCCGGCGCGCCGCGCAAGTGCGCGAGGCCATGCGCCGCGGCGGCGGTTCCAAATAGGTTCAAAAGCGACCTGGCCAACGGCTGACGTTAATCTCAGGTTCATGTCCGGTGTGATCGCGCCGCCTCAACCGCGCTGAATTCGCGCCAACTCGATTTTCGGGCACCGGTCCATGACGACGGCGAGGCCCGCCGCTCGCGCACGCTCCGCCGCCGCTTCGTTGACGACGCCAAGCTGCATCCAGATGGTCTTGAGGCCGAGGCGGGCTCTCTCCGTTATCGCGTCGTCGACGACGGGGCTGGCGGCTTCCGAATTCCTGAAGATGTCGACCATATCGACCGGCGCCGGCAGGTCCGCCAGCGCGGCGTAGACCACGCGCCCGTGCAGCGTTTGTCCGGCGAGCCCCGGGTTGACCGGATGCGCTGCATATCCCCGCGCAATCAGGAATTCCGTCACGCCGTACACGGGCCGCGCCGCGTTGGCGCTGGCGCCGACGACGGCGATCACCTTCGTCTCCTCCAGGATCGCCGCGATGTCGTCGTCGCTGAGGCCGTCGATCGTCATGCGCGCTCCGGCGGCGGAGGCAGCGTTGGGCGTCCGTCCGCATCCAGCGGCCAGAACGGATTGTGCGCGACTTCCCAGATATGCCCATCGAGATCGGCGAAGTACGCCGCGTATCCGCCCCAGAAGGTCT
Source organism: Hyphomicrobium sp. (assembly GCA_052386495.1). Classification (GTDB taxonomy): domain Bacteria; phylum Pseudomonadota; class Alphaproteobacteria; order Rhizobiales; family Hyphomicrobiaceae; genus Hyphomicrobium_B. The sequence goes on from JBQTKA010000014.1 coordinate 23,906, forward strand.
TGCCCGCGGGCTTCAAGACCGCGGCGCCGGCCCGCACGGCCTCGGCGAGGACGCAGTCAACGTCACCCTCGCTCGCGACATTGTGGGCGAGCGTCACGCCCGAAAAGCCTGGGCTGGAGTTTGCAACGTTCGCATCCTCGGCAAGCGCGTCTCGGGCGAAGAGAGCGAGAATGACGCCGCCGGCGTCGAAGAACGTCACCTGCGGTCCGCTGTCCGATGACGCCTTGAAGCCGAGGGCCTCATAAAATTTCCGCGACGCCGGCATGTCCGCAACGCCGAGGGTGATCAGGGTCAGACGCGGCTGCATCGTCTACCGGTCTTTCCAGGCGGGCGGCCGCTTGTCGATGAAGGCGCAGATGCCTTCCTCCGCGTCCGCCGTCATCATGTTCTCGACCATGACGCGCGACGCCTCGACGTAGGCGTCCGACAATGGCATTTCGATCTGCGCATAAAAGGCCGCTTTGCCGATTTTCACCGTCGATTTGGATTTTGCGGCGATGGCGGCGGCCATCCGAAGCGCTTCCACATCCACGTGATCCGTCGCCACGACGCGATTGACGAGGCCGTGCACGGCCGCTTCGCGCGCGCTCAAGGTCTCCCCGAGGAGCAGCATCTCCATCGCCCGCTTACGCGACACGTTGCGCGACAGCGCCACCATCGGCGTCGAGCAGAAAAGGCCGATGTTGACGCCCGGCGTCGCGAATGTCGCGGCCTCGCCCGCGACGGCGAGATCGCAGGCCGCGACCAGTTGGCATCCGGCCGCGGTTGCGACGCCGCCGACAGCCGCGATGATCGGCTTCGGGCAGGCGACGATCGCCTGCATCATCGCCGAGCACGCCGTCATCGTTTCGGAAAAGAAGGCGTGGCCGCCGTCTGCGTCGCCGCGATGCGCAGTGAACTCTTTCAGGTCGTGTCCGGCGCAAAATGCGGCGCCGTTCGCGGCCAGGATCGCCGCTGCGACGCTTTCGTCAGCGCCGACCGCGCGGACGGCGTCGTGCAACGCCGCGATCATCGCGCGCGACAGCGCGTTGCGGCTTTGAGGACGATTGAGAGTCAGCCTGACGACGCCGGGTTGCGGGCGCGACGTCACAACGAGGTCGGTTGCAGCCGCGCCCTGCGCCGGCGCTGTCGTCGAGGCGCCGGCGGTCATGTTACTGCAGCGCTTTTTCGATGTCGGCGCGGTGGGTTTTCACGACGTCGACGTTTTCCTTGTGCTCAAGCTGGGGCGTGGTCTTGATCGTAGCGTTGAGTTCTTCGACCAGTTGAGACTTGTCGGCGTCAGGGATGCTGGCGTCCTTCGAGACGTCGTCGAGTTCCTTCTGCAGGGCGTCGTGCGGGTCGACGTACTCGCCGCTTTGCGAGTCGAGACCGGCCATCACGAGCGCGATCGTGCCCGCAACATCGTCCAGCTCCGCGAAATCCTTGAAGCCGTTGCCTTTCGCGAGCGTTTCGAGCTCCGTCTGCAGCCCGGGATCCGGCGAGTCTCCGGCGGCCTGGATCTTCGGCGCGATTGCGGCGAGCGCGCCTTGCGCTTTGATGAAGCTCTTGATGTGGTCTTCGCTGAGCTTGATCTGCGTGAACGACTTGGCGTCCTGCGCCGAAGCACAGGCGACGCCGAGCCACGACATCGCGAGCAACGTCGTCAAAAATCTAACCGGCATTGTCCATCGGCTCGTCATGCGTCGTCTCCTCGCCATCGCTCCGCCCGCTCGCGGCGCGCGAGATTGATGCCGGGACTGCGACCACAATAAGAAAGGCGCGTCGAGGCCGCGACCCAGCCGGCGGCGCACGTAACCACGTTTCGCCGCGGCGCGCATCGCCGGCGGCCAATCGACTTCAAACTGAGAGCCATGACATAACTGGTAATATAATACCACATTTAAGGTATTATGCTACCGCTTTTTAACTTCATGGTTTTGTTTGGTAATTTCTGCGATCGGAATAGTGTTTGCATGCGTGCGCTAACGCATGTATCTCGCCGTCGTCGTGGGGCATCGCAGCCGCCGGACAATCCAACGCCGCAACGCGCCACGTCATGACCAGCGCCGTCCGCGAGGAGCCTTAAGCCTCATGTCAACCTATGTCGCCAAGCCGGCAACGGTGGAGAAGAAGTGGATCGTCATCGACGCGGCCGGCCTCGTCGTCGGACGCCTCGCGACCATCATCGCCACGCGCCTCAAGGGCAAGCACAAGCCCATCTACACGCCGCACGTCGATTGCGGCGACAACGTCATCGTGATCAACGCCGATAAGGTGGTGTTCACCGGCGCCAAGCGCGAAGACAAAGTCTATTACCGTCACACCGGCTATCCGGGCGGCGTCAAAGAGCGCACGCCGCGCCAGATTCTCGACGGCAAGCATCCCGAGCGCGTCGTAGAAAAGGCCGTCGAGCGCATGCTCGCCCGCGGTCCGCTGCAGCGCCAGCTGATGCGCAACTTGCGCGTTTACAAGGGCGGCGAGCATCCCCACGTCGCGCAGAATCCGGAAGCGCTCGATGTCGCAAAAATGAACCGCAAGAATGTGAGGGTCTGACGTCATGGCAACCGAAACCAAGACCCTGGCAGACCTCGCCGGCGCCAAACCCGCCGCGCCCGAAGCCCCGCCGCTTCGCGTGCAGAAGCTTGATAAGCTCGGCCGCGCCTACGCCACCGGCAAGCGCAAAAACGCCGTCGCGCGCGTCTGGCTCAAGCCCGGCAAGGGCATGATCACCATCAACGAAAGAGACTTCAAAACGTACTTCGCGCGCCCTGTTCTGCAGATGATGCTGCAGCAGCCGCTCTCGATCGCCAATCGCGCGACGCAGTACGACATTCGCGTGTCGGTGGTCGGCGGCGGGCTCTCTGGCCAGGCCGGCGCGGTGCGCCATGGCATCTCGAAAGCGTTGACCTACTACGAACCGGATTTGCGCGGCGTCTTGAAAAAGCAGGGCTTCCTGACGCGCGACAGCCGCGTCGTCGAGCGAAAGAAGTACGGCCGGGTCAAAGCCCGCAAGTCGTTCCAGTTCTCGAAGCGCTAAGCGTTTCGCACTCAGTCGCGCAACTTCAGACAGCCCGCCCCTGGCGGGCTGTTGTGTTTTTGTGAAAGCGGCGGTTGCCGCCGCCCGGCGGCGATGCCACATAGACGCGACGCAGCCCTGCGCCTTATCCCGCCTTCTGTCCCGCCCTTCACCGGAGTTCGCCGATGGACTGGTTGATCACGAGCATCAACGACCTGCTCAACGTCCTGTCGGTTGAGGTTCAGCATATGCTGTCGCCCGAATGGTGGCGGACGCACTGGGTGGCCTTGGTCAACATTCTGATGATCGACCTGACGCTCGCAGGCGACAACGCCATCGTGGTCGGCATGGCGGCGTCGAAGGTGCGCAAGGACCTGCGCGCGAAAGTCATCTTCTGGGGCATCGCGGGCGCGGTGGTGCTGCGCATCCTGTTCGCCGGCGTCACGCAGCAGATGCTGCAAATCATCGGCCTGACGTTCGCCGGCGGCCTGTTGCTGCTCTTCGTCTGCTGGAAGATGTACAAGCAGATCGTCGACAGCGAACATCACTCGATGGCGGCCGTCGAAGAGGGGCTCGCCTCCGACGTAAAGCCTGAAACAGAGGTGAGTTTCTGGGGCGCGATCTGGACGATCATCCTTGCCGACGTTTCGATGTCGCTCGACAACGTGCTGGCCGTCGCTGGAGCTGCGGGCGAGTCGACGCTCGTGCTTGTCATCGGCCTTGCCGTCGCGATCATACTGATGGCGATCGCGTCCAGCTTCATCGCCAAACTTCTGGAGAGCTATCCGTGGATCGCCTGGATCGGCTTGCTGATCATCCTCTACGTCGCGATCGACATGATCTATCGCGACAGTCACGCGATCGCCTGTCAGGCCTATGGCATAGGCTGTGCGGAGAAATTGCTTGACCCTCTGAAGCACCTGTTTGGTTTCGGCCCGCCGAAGGTTTGATATGGCGAAGACGGCTAAGGTCTTCATCGACGGCGAAGCGGGCACGACGGGTCTGCAGATCCGCGAGCGGCTGGCCGCGCTCGGCTCGATCGCCGTCGCCAGCATAGATCCGGCAAAACGCAAGGATGCGGCGGCGCGCGTCGCGATCATGCGCGACGTCGATTGCGTCATTCTCTGTCTGCCCGATAACGCCGCGAAAGAGGCCGTCGCTCTGGCCGACGGCTTGGGCGGCGCCGCGCCGAAGATCATCGACGCTTCGACGGCGCATCGCGTCGCGCCGGGCTGGGTCTATGGTTTCGCCGAACTGACGCCGACCCACCGCGACGCCATCGCCGGCGCAAGTCGCGTCGCCAACCCCGGCTGCTATCCGACCGGCGCCATCGCGCTGATCCGGCCGTTGGTCGACGCCGGCATTTTGCCGTCCGATTATCCGCTCACCGTCAACGCCGTCTCAGGCTATTCGGGAGGCGGAAAGAGCATGATCGAGAGCTATCAAGCGGGGACCGCGCCGGCGTTCGAGCTCTACGCGCTTGGCCTCGAACACAAGCACATCCCGGAGCTGATGGCTTACGGCGGCCTGACCCGGCGTCCGATCTTCGTGCCGAGCGTCGGCAATTTTCGCCAGGGGATGCTGGTTTCGATCCCGCTGCATCTCGATGCGCTGCCGAGCAAGCCGGCGCTTGCCGATCTCGAGAACGCCCTTGCTGCGCGCTACCGCGGCTCAGCGACGGTGAGCGTGATCAAGGCGCCTTCGACGGTGATGACGCGTCTCGAAGCCGAAGAGCTGAACGACACCGACAGGCTGGAACTCTATGTCTTCGGCAAACCTGAACTAAAGCAGGCGGTGCTCGTCGCCCGGCTCGACAATCTTGGCAAGGGCGCGGCCGGCGCCGCCGTCCAGAACCTTCAGATCATGCTCGGGCTGGCCTGAGCCCCGGAGCGGCGCGTCGAATAGAGATGCCACACCGCGATTGCGAACACGATCGCGCCGCCGCCTTGATGCAGCAGGCCGAGGGAAAGCGGAACGGCGTGTAAGAGTGTGACCACACCGATCGCCATTTGAGCAAACACAGCGCCCGCGAGCGCGTAACCCGAGACTCGGCTGCAATGGTCGGTGGGTCCGCGCAGCAACAACGCCAACTGGACCAACGCACCGGCGCCTAGCAGATACGCCGTCATGCGATGATTGAACTGCGTCGCCGCGTGGCTCTCAAAAAAGCTCAGATATGCGGGCGTCGTCGTCCAATAGTCGGGCGGTACGAACGCGCCGTTCATGTCCGGCCAGGTGTTGTAGACCAAACCCGCCTTCAGACCCGCGACGAACGCGCCAAGCACAACTTGCAGCAGCGCCAGCCCGACCAGCGCGGCGGCGAGTTTGCGAACGGCGCCTCCGGCTGGCCAATCGCCGGTCATAGCTCTGCGATCGCTCGCTTCGAGCGCCAGCCAAACGAGCAGTCCGAGGATCACGAACGCCGTCGTCAGATGCAGCGCGAGGCGGTACTGGCTGACGTCCACGCGATCGGCAAGGCCGGAAGTCACCATGTACCAGCCGATGGCGCCCTGCAGGCCGCCGAGCGCCAAGACGCCGGCCAGCTTCAACGGCAGTCCAGACCGCAGCCGCCCCATCAGCCAGAACGCGGCGAGCGGCAGCGCAAACGCGACGCCAATGAAGCGCCCCAGAAAGCGATGGCTCCATTCCCACCAGTAGATGACCTTGAACGCTTCGAGCGACATGCCTTTGTTGACAAGTTCATACTCTGGGATCTGCTTGTACTTCTCGAATGCCTCCAGCCAATGGGCGTCTGAGAGCGGCGGGATGGCGCCGAGCAGCGGCTTCCACTCCGTGATCGAGAGCCCGCTGTCCGTCAGCCGCGTCGCGCCGCCGACGACGATCATTGCGAAAACGAGCGCGGCGACGGTCCAGAGCCACGTCGAAACGAGACGACCGCCGCTCCGCGCGACGGCCTCTGCTGCGTGTCTCTCCATGGCCATCGTCATTGTCGAACTCGCCCAGCGGCAGCGTTGCTTGGCGTGCACTTACGCTCGAAAACCGGGCGTGGTCCATGCGCCCATCGGGCGCGCATCCAAGGTGCGGCATAGGCGGTAAAAGACACCATGACCCAACGCACCCGAAAGCTCGTCGGCGCCATTCTGCTGTTCCTGTTGATCGGCGTCTATGCGCTTCTCGCTCTGGCCGTCGCCGTGGTGCTACAGGTGCATAACGCGAACAAGGTCGTCGAGATGCTCTATTACATCATCGCCGGCCTGCTGTGGGTGCCGCCCGCCGCCGCGCTGATCAAGTGGATGCAAAGGTCCGACGCGTAACAGCGGCAACCTTGTTCGCCGCGTCCAGAAAAGCAAACGGCGCGCCGGACAGAAGAACATCGACATAGCGGATGTCTTGAAAGGCGCCGTTCAGCGACACGCGCGGCAACGCGGTGAGCGCGCCCGCGTGCACGCGACGCAGTAGGCCCTTGCGCGTCGTCACGGCGGTCGCCAATCCAAGATCGCGCGCGATTGCGAAATCGCGGTCAGATGCGCTCGCTTCGCAGCCATAGGGGAAGCTGAAATGGCGGCATGGCCGGCCGAGTTCGGCTTCGATGCGCGCCACGCTGTCGGCGATTTCGGCGCGTGCGTCGGCGTCCGGGAGTTTGGCGAGCGCGTAGTGCGAACGCGTATGCGCGCCGATCGTCACGAGCGGATCGGACGCCAGCGCGCGCAGCTCATCCCAACCCATGACGAGCTCGCGGGTCAGATCGGCGACGTCAAAGTTGGCCGATGCCGCAAGGGTGCGCACGATGATTCGGGCGTCGGCTTCGGGCATGGCCCTTAACCGCCAATAAATCGTCTCGAACGCCGCCGCCTTGTCGCGGTCCGTGGCGAGCCGGAGCTTTATAATCTCGCCTTCGATCTCGACGGCGACGACGTCGAGCCGACGCAGCGCTTCTTCGAGGGCCAGCCACCACAGTTCACCGTGGCCATCGGCGTAATCGGTCGGCACATAGATCGCGAAGGGCGCATCATGCGCCTTGAACACCGGATAGGCGTGGTCGCGATTGTCGCGATAGCCGTCGTCCAACGTGAAGGCCGCGAACGGCCGGCCGCCGTTCGCAAGTCGCTCCGGCACATCGTCAAGCGCGATGATATCAAAGCCCTTGGCCCGCACCTGACGGATGACGCTGTCGAGAAACGCCGGCGTCACTTTCAAGATGCCGTTCGGATCGAACTCGCGCGGCGCATCAGGCGTCACGTGATGCAGCGTGAAGATCACGCCATCCCCGCTTGAAAACGGCGCAAGCAGCGCATCCGCCTTCGCGAAATGCAGGGCGGACAATGCGGCCTTCAACAAGGATTTCGAGGGTCGCAGCATGTCCCAAATCCGGCGCCGGCGGAGATGCCGGAGCGCTTCGGGGAGGGTAAAAGCATAAACCATGCCGCATTCTCCGAGCGCGAAAGCCGATGTCCGGGCGGCATTAACCGAGTCGCATGTCTTGAAACAGTTCGTCGCGCTCAGGAGGCGCGGGCGGCTGCGCCGTTTCGGGCCATCGCACGGGCGATGCGCTGCTGACTGACGGAAGGCTGGCGGACTGGCCGCTCGAAGCGGATAACGTCGATCTCCGTCACTTCGAATCCCAGGAACGTCGTCGCCGGTTCATCCGGAACGGCCTCGCGGCGCCTCGCTTCGCTGACGACGACGACGCCGGCGTCGAATCGCCCCTCGATCGCCTCGAACAATGCGCACGCGTCGTCGTGCGGTCCGGCGACGAGAATGTGCTCGTAGGCCTCGTCCAGCGCGTCGAGGATCAGATTGAGCTGGTCGGGATCGAGCGGCCCGTCGGGCGCGGCTGACTGCGCGCCGCAACCGATCACATGCGCGGCGCTGTCGGGAATGCGCGCGATGACGTCTGCGAAGGGCGCTCCGCCGTTGAGAAGTTCGGACATGCCCGGCCTGTCTGCGGCGTCGACACTGCGAGCCAGACCCTGACCTGATCGGCTCCAATCGACGAGAATGACCTGTGCGCCGGCGTTCGCGAGCGCCTTCGCGAGATCGATCGCGTCGGAACCGACGTCGACGATGCTCGATGCGCCGGCGATCATCGTCCGGTAACCGCCGTCGGACACGCGCTGCGCCGCGAGCCGGCGCGCAAGTTCGGCGATGGACGTGACAGGTTGTTTTGGATCCGCGGGCTTCGCCTCGGCGGCGGAGGCTTTCGCCGTCGTCGGCGACCCCGTCAGCTTCGGTTCGACGCGGGCGTCTTTGGACGACGCAACGACGACGCGCGGCGCTAGCGCCGTCGCGCCGCGCGCGCCGTCGAACAGCGCGCGCGTGACGGTCCACGCCGCGCCAAACAGCAGCCAGGCCGCCGCGACCAGCGCCGCGAACGGCGCTTTTCTGGGATAGACCGGCACGCTTGAGGGCTGCGCTTTCGAGATCAGTTGCGCCTCGACGGGTTGGGCGCGCGCATCGAGCTTCTTGCGATTGCTCTCGATCTGGTTTTGCAGACTTTCGAGCTCCGTGCGCTTGGCGCGCGCGTTGGACTCGAGTTGGCGCAGCTTCGCCTCTTCGGGCGCATTGGAGACGACCCGGGACTTCAAGTCTTCCAGGCCTTTCGAGATGCTCTCCTCGCGGCCCTGGGCGACCTTCGCTTCCTTTTCCAGGCTGTCGACGAGCTTTGAGATCTCCCCCTTCAATTGCCCCTTCAAACCGGCAAGGTCCGCCTGCAACTGCTTCATGCGCGGATGGGCCGGCAGAAGCGTCGCCGACAACTCCGATATCTCACGCTCAATGCGCACGCGCTGCTGCACCAGGTTTTGGATCAGCGGAGATTTCTGCACGTCCGGCAGGGCGTCGGCGGCGCCGGCGATCATCATGTCCCGCGCGCCTTTGGCCCGCGCGTCGGCTTCTCCGCGCGCCGCGCGCGCCTTTGTCAGCTCCGCCGTCAGATCCGACATCTGCTGTTCGTTGAGGCCGGCGTTCTGCCCGCCGCCCTTGAACACGTTGATCTCGCCGCGGTAGCGATCGACGTCCGTTTCCGCGGACGCCACTTCCGGCGTCAGCTTGTCGATCTTCCCTTGGAGCACTTTCTGCTGCTCGTCGATCTCGGACACGCCTTGCGATGCGAGCGAGGCGCGGTACGCTTCGCCGAGCTTGTTGGCCACTGCGGCCGCGAGATCGGGATCAATGGACGTGAAGCGCACGCCGATAAAGCGGCTTTCTTTCGCCGAATAAACTTCGAGCCGCTCGCGAAAGACGCCGAGCACGCGGTCGCGCTCGCTTTCGCCGCTGCGCGGACCGCCGAGGCCGACGCGGCGCATCCAGGCGTCCATCTCATCGACGGGGCCTAGAGCCGCGTTGAATTCCAACTTGTCCTTCAGCTTGAGTTCGGCGGCGATCGCCGACATCAGGTCCGGCGACTGCAAAGCGCGGACGTGGGTGTTGATCGCCTCCTTGTCCATCTTGGTCGAAATGGACTCTCCGCCCGAGGCGCCCGCCTTGGCGTCTGAAAACGCGCCTGACGGTCCCTTGGCGACGATGGCGAGTTCAGCCTGACTTTGGTAGCGGGGCGCAATCGCAGAAAGCGCCGCGAAGGTCAGCGCCGCAAGCGCCACCGCGACCGCAAACAGCTTCGGCGCGGCCCGCTTCAGCGCCGCTCCAATTGCGGACATTTCAATCTCATCCGGCGATGCGACGGACCGTGCGGACATGGGCGGCTCTGAATCGGGGGGCGAAATCCTGATTCGAAACTAAAGGCCCGCGCCGGTTAGCAAGTCATTAAGCGTCTCGGACCGCGACGCCGGCTCAGAAATTGTTAACCCCCGCTCCTTAGGCTCGCGACTCACGACGATCGCTGTGTGAAAGCGCGGGAAATGCTTCGCCGGTTTTCAATTTTACCGTTCGCGATTGGCGCGGCGCTGCTCGGCGGCTGCGCGCATGACGACGCGGCGTGGCTCGGCGACGACGTCGAGTTGGCCACGCACGCGATCGCGACCGAGACCGAGGGCGCAATCGAAGACGGCGCCGCGCGCGAGGCGCTGCCGCCCGTTGCGGACAAACCGGTCCGCGCTGCTGCGAGCCCGCTCCCACGGGCGTCTCACGCCACGTATGAGACGAGCGAAACCATTGACGCCGTCGCGGTGGTCACGGCTGAGCCGTTCCCGGACGACAGCGGCCCCTATCGGCTCGACACCGGAGACCGACTGCGCATTTTCGTCTACGGGCAACCCAACCTGTCGCGCGCCTACATCGTCGATCACGACGGACGCATCGCCGTCCCGCTGATCGGCGACGTCATGGCCCGCGGAAAGACCACGCAGGACCTGCAGCGCGTCATCCGTTCGCGCCTCGGCGCTGAATACGTCAAAGACCCGCAGGTCACCGTCGATATCCTGCAAAATCGGCCGTTCTTCATCCTCGGCGAGGTGCGCGCGGCAGGACAGTATCCCTACGTTTCAGGCATGACGGTCGAGACGGCCATCGCCATCGCCGGCGGATACTCCGAGCGCGCCAGCGATCGGACCTTCCGCATCACGCGACGCGCGAACGGCTTGGTCGAACAGATCGAAGCGCCGGGCGACTTCACCGTGAAGCCCGGCGACACGGTGTACGTCCATGAACGCTTTTTCTAACGCAGCGTTTGCCGGCAAGACGCAACCGGCCGCAGTTGCGCCGATGCGCATTTTGCACTGTCTCAGAGCGCCCGTCGGCGGACTCTTTCGCCATGTGATCGATCTCGCATCCAGGCAGGCCGAACTCGGGCACGCCGTCGGCATCCTCGCCGACAGCAACGCCGGCGACAGCCTGACGGGGCCGCGGCTTGACGCGATCGCGCCGCTGATGCGCCTCGGGGTCGTGCGCATCCCGATCCCGCGCCAGCCCGGCATTGGCGATCTTTCGGCGGCGCGATCGGTCGCCGCCCATGCGCGGCGTCTCGGCGTCGACGTGTTGCATGGCCATGGCGCGAAGGGCGGGGCGTATGCGCGCCTCGCCAGCGTGCCGTTGCGGTTCACAAACGTCCGGCCGAAGGTCTTCTACACGCCACACGGCGGCAGCCTGAACATGACGTCCGGACCACTGGCGTCACGGATGTTGCTCGGCGTCGAACGGCGGCTTGAGCCCTTGAGCGACGGCCTGATTTTCGAAAGTCAGTTCGCGGCCAACGCCTACGCTGCGCGCGTTGGTCGAGCCCATGTGCCGATCCGGGTCATTCACAACGGACTGGCCCCAGCCGATTTCGACCTCGCGGCGGCCGATGCGTCCGCAACGGACCTGCTGTTCATCGGCGAACTGCGCGACATCAAGGGCGTCGACGTGCTGATCGACGCCATCGCCGACGTCAACCGCGACCGGTCCGTTACGGCGACGATCGTCGGGGCCGGACCCGACGGCGCGACGTTGCAGAAGAAAGTCAACGACGCCGGCCTTGCCGTGCACATCCGTTTCCTCGGCGCCCTGCCGGCGCGCACAGCCTTCCGACATGGCCGCATCGTCGTCGTACCGTCGCTTAAGGAAAGCTTTCCGTATGTCGTTCTGGAAGCGGCGGCGGCGGGTTTACCGTTAATCGCAACCAACGTCGGCGGCATCCCGGAGATCCTCGCCGGCAGCGATACGCCGATGATTGAAGCGGGATCGCGAGCCGCACTGTCGGTCGCGATCAGACAGGCCCTCGCTGACCCGGAGCGGGCTCGGGAGCGAGCTTTGCGTCTGCGCCACAGGGTGAGCCAGGCGCTGACCGTCGACGCCATGACGGCCTCCGTGCTCGACTTCTACGCCGCCCGCCGCGCTTAACCCTACGGGCATCGACGTTCAGCTTCTGCGACGCGTTAACCGCGCTGGCATGGTTGATGCTTTCCGCTGGTCACGTTCATTCGCAACGAGACACCCGAGCGCCGCGCCATGGCATTTGCCCTTGCCCTTTCTGCCTCGCCTCCGACCGCCGCTGCAGCGGATCCAAGATTGCCGAGGCTCGCCGATCGTCACGGATCGAACGCCGCGGCGACCATCTCTCCCGTCGTCGTGCGCGGCGTTGCTCGGTTCGCCGAAGTCGCGATCATCGCGGCGATCGGGCTCGTCATCGCCCATCTCTATATCAATGAGGCCGGCGTACTGCAGACGCCGCGCTATCTCGCAACCGTCGCGGCGGTCGCCGCCACGACCGTCATCGCCTTCGAGTTGCTAAATCTCTATAGCCTGCGCGCGATGTCGTCATTTATCCGCGGCATGCCGGCGGCCCTCCTCGGCTGGACGACGGCCTTCGCGCTGCTCATCGCCAGCATGTTCTTTCTCAAAATCGGCGCGGACTTCTCCCGCGTCTGGCTGGCGGTCTGGTACCTGGCCGGCGCAAGCGCCATTGCGTGCCTTCGATGCGCCATCACGTTGCGTCTTCGCAGCTGGGCGCGCAGCGGGCGGCTTTACCAGCGCGCTGTCGTCTACGGCGCCAGCGCCGTCGCCGAAGACATGCTGAAGCGGCTCGACGCCGACATTGACGCCGGCGTCCGCATCGCCGGCGTGTTCGACGACCGCGACGACGCGCGCGCGCCGCGCCAGATCGCCGGATTTCCGCGTCTGGGCGGCCTCAAGGACCTTATCGCCATGAGCCGCGCCACCCGCCTCGATCTCATCATCGTAGCCCTGCCGCTCGCCGCCGAGGAACGCCTGTCAGCGGTCGTCCGCGCGCTTTCAGTGCTGCCGTCCGACATCAAGGTTCCGGCGATGACAACGGGACTTCGCTTCTCGCCGCGCGCCTATTCTCAGGTGGGCTCTGTCGCGATGATCGATCTCTACGACAGGCCGATCGCCGGGTGGGGATTCGTCGCGAAGCAGCTATTCGACAAGGTCGTCGGACTTGCTGCGATCATTTTGCTGACGCCCGTCATGGCGCTCGTCGCCCTGGCCGTAAAGCTCGACAGCAAAGGCCCGGCTCTCTTTCGCCAGAAGCGCTACGGCTTCAACAACGAATTGATCGAGGTCTTCAAGTTTCGCTCGATGTACGTGGACCAGTGCGACGCCGGCGCCGTGAAGCTCGTCAGCAAGGGCGACGCACGAGTGACCCGCGTCGGCCGCTTCATCCGCAAAACCAGCCTCGATGAACTGCCACAGCTCTTCAACGTGCTCCTTGGCGACCTCTCCCTCGTCGGTCCCCGGCCGCACGCCGTGCAGGCCAAGGCCGGCGCGCAAACCTACGACGAGGCGGTCGACGGCTATTTCGCGCGCCACAAGGTCAAGCCCGGCATCACCGGCTGGGCGCAGATCAACGGCTGGCGGGGCGAGACCGACACGCAGGAGAAAATACTGAAGCGCGTCGAGCACGACCTCTACTACATCGAGAATTGGAGCGTGCTCTTCGACGCCTACATTCTCTTCATGACGCCGTTCGCGCTGCTCAAGTCCGAAAACGCCTATTGACGCGCGCCGACGGGCGCGAAACTTGCATCGTTAATGGCCACGACGGCGGCGCGCCCTTGCGCCGCGCGGTTGAGACACTGAGTAGCGCCATGATCGCACATCGCCACGACGGCGACGTATCAAACCGGTACGGACCGCGAAGCTTCGCCCACGCCGGCGCGCTCGCGCTCGTCTGGCTCACGATGGCCACCAGCGGCCTGGTGTTTTCCGAGCCATGCCCGACGGACGTTCTCGCGCTGGCGGTCATCGTGGTTCTTCCCGTCGTCGGACTGGTCCGGATGGGACCGGAAATCGGTCTGCTGCTGCTTGGATGGGTCGTCACCGCTGCGTGCGGGCTTATCGCCGCCACGACAGCCGCCGACATGGGTCGGGCGGTCACGCATACGCTGGTCTCGCTGTTTCTCTCCGCCGGCGCCGTCACGATCGCGGGCTTCATCGCCATTCGTCCTGAAGCGCACCTGCGGCTGGTGTTCAGCGGCCTGACGGTTGCGGCCGTGGTTGCGGCGGCCGCCGGAGTGGGCGGTTACTTCGGGCTGATCCCGGCGAGCGAGATGTTCACGAAATTTGGCCGCGCCTCGGGCACGTTCAAGGATCCCAATGTCTTCGGCCCGTTCCTCGTGCCGCCCATGCTGTACATGCTGCATCTTGCGCTCGATCGTCCGCTGCGCCGGGCGTTCGCGCCGCTGGCGCTGGCTGGCCTGCTGGCGCTGGCGATCTTTCTCAGTTTCTCGCGCGGGGCTTGGATCAATCTGGCGCTCGCGCTGGCGACGTACGTCGGCTTGGCGTTCGTGACGGCGCCGAGCAACGCGCGGCGCCAAAAGATCATGTTGCTCTCCGCTTTCGCTGGCGGGCTGGCGGCGGCGATGATCGCCGGAGCTGCGCAGATCGACTCGGTGCAAACGCTCCTGGCCGATCGCGCCAGCGTCGCGCAGGACTACGATGTCGGACCGGAAGGCCGCTTTGGCGGTCAACAGAAGGCGATGACGCTGATCCTCGACAATCCGCTTGGCGTCGGCGCGCAGCAGTTCGCGCAGTTCCACCACCATGAAGAGCCGCACAACGTCTATCTCAGCATGCTGTTGAACGCCGGATGGATCGGCGGCGGCGCCTACGCCGCAATCGTCGCAATGACGCTGATGATCGGTTTTGCGAGTTGCCTCAAATGCTCCCCGGCGCAGCCCTTCCAACTCATCGCGGTCGCCGCGCTGCTGGCCAACGCCGGCGAAGGCGCAGTCATCGACACCGACCACTGGCGGCACTTCTATCTGCTGATCGCGATCGTCTGGGGCATCGCCGCAGCGGCGCCGATCGGAACCTTTAGCCGCCGGCGCCCGCGATTGCGGCGGCGCCTCGCGATTGTCCCGGCCTAGACACGCGATGCGCCCATAGAAAAAGCCGCCGGCGTGACGCGGGCGGCGAAGTCGAAGCGGGCAGTCGGGAAAAATTCTCGATCCGCGGCGACCGAATTAGCGCGGCGATGTCGGCTTTGCGTCGAGGTAGATCGGATCGTAGGCTGACCCGACATTCGCCGTGTCGACGAGCGACTGTCGCGCCATCTGACGCTGAAGCTCGGCGCCATACCGATCGATGAAATCAACCATGCGGCGCCGATTGAGGTTGTTAACGTAGGTCTCGAAATGCGACGACATCGCTGCAATCTCCTGAACTTTGCGTCACTGATGCATAAATTCTGCCAGCCGCCCGCGCCGACCTGCTGGCTGCGGGCCCCGCGCCCGGACTTTGACCCATGACGCTGCTGCGACGACTCTTAGTGCTGATCTCGACCGTCTTGCTCGCGAGCCTCATCGCGGGCGGCGCTCTGACGTATTGGCACGGCGTCAACAAGATCGACGTCGAGATGGACGCCGCCGTATCGGTCGCCGAAAGCGCCATTGCGGAATCGCTGTCGCATCTTCCCGAGTCCAAAGACCCACAGGGCGATCTCGCGCGTATCGTCGCCGCCTTCGACGGCGATCGGCACGTCCGCGCCCGCTGGATCGCTCCCGACGACGCCGTCATCAAAGAGTCGCGCGTCGGCGCGCCCGCCGACCCGGCGCCCGAGTGGCTATCTCGCGTGATGGCGGACGACCGGCCATCGCGCAGTTTTCCGATCGCGCAGGGCGGCGCATCGCTCGGGCGCATTCAGATCGACCCCGATGCGCACAACGAAGTCAGCGAGGTGTGGGAGGATGCGAAACTCAAGTTCCTGATCATCGGCGGATTCTGCACCGTGGTCTTGGGGTTGGTGACGGGGACCATGGGCCAGGCGCTGAAGCCGCTCGAAAATCTGTCGGCGGCGCTCGTCAAGGTCGGCGAAGGCGACTACGAGATCAAGGTGCTCGAGGCAGGGCCGGAAGAACTTGCCAACATCTACAAAAAATTTAACGGCATGGCCGGCAAACTCGCCGAATCCGAGCGACAGAACCGGCGTCTCAACGAGCAGCTCCTGACGGTTCAGGAGGAGGAACGCACTGAGATCGCGCGCGACCTGCACGACGAGATCGGACCGTTCCTATTCGCCGTTGACGTCGATGCGCAGACGATTCCGCCGCTGTTGACGCGGGGCGCCGACGACGAGGTTTTGGGGCGCGCCGCCGCGATCCGCCAGTCCGTCGGACACATGCAGACTCACTTGCGCTCGGTATTGAGCCGGCTGAGGCCGGCAATGATGCTCGATCTCGGCTTGTCGCACGCCGCCGATCAGTTGGCGGCCTTCTGGCGCGCACGGCGCCCGAACATCGAGTTTGACGTCGACATCGGCCAGGAGAGCTACGGCGCCGCCATCGACGAGATCGCCTTCCGTGTTCTGCAGGAAGGCACCAGCAACGCGGTGCGGCACGGCAAACCCGCGCGCATCTCGATCTCTGCGCAAGAGTCGCCAGCGGGAACGTTGAAGGTCTCGGTTCGCGATGACGGCTCCGGCCTTTCGCCGAAGGGCGGACGCGGCTTCGGAATCGCAGGCATGCGAGAACGCGTCGCCATGATCGGCGGCCAACTGACGATCGACGATGCGCCCGGAAAATCTGGCGTGATACTGACCGCCGCGTTACCGCTGGGCCGTAAGACCCGGTTGCGCGCAGCAGCTGAAGAAGAAAAGGCGGAAATTGCATGAAAATACTGATCGTCGACGATCACGGCGTCGTCCGCGAAGGGTTGAGGCGCCTTCTCGCGGTCAACTTCGACTCCGCCATCACGGAGGCTTCGAACCTCGACGAAGCATTGTCGCGCTATCGCGCCGATCCGCCGAACGTCGTACTCCTCGACCTCAACCTCGAGGGCGCGGGCGGGCTGGAGGTATTGCGACGCATTCGCATCGCCGACGACGCCGCCCGCATTATCATTTTCAGCATGCATGACGAACCCGTATACGCTGTGCGCGCCATGCGCGGCGGCGCCAGCGGCTACGTCTCGAAGAACGCGCCCGTCGACGAGTTGATCGACGCGATCCGCAAAGTCGCCGACGGCGGGCAATACATCGATCGCGAACTGGCGTCGCGCATCGCCGTCAGCCAGATCTCGACGGAAGACCCGCTGAAGTCGCTGTCCATCCGCGAAGTCGAAATCCTTCGACTGCTCGGTCAGGGAAAGAGCATGACCGCGATTTCCGAGAACCTCGGCATCGCCTACAAGACGGTCGCCAATATCTGCACGCAAATGAAGGCCAAACTCGGCGTCGACCGAACCGCCGACCTGATCCGGCTGGCCGTTGAAACGCTTAAGGCGTAGCCCGTGCAACGCGGCGGCGTACTGATCATTGTTTAGGTTCCAGCGGCCATCGCGCGGACCGCCAGAAACAATTTTTCTCAACCCTGGAACTTCAGCGCGGCGTGCGCGTTTCCCGTCGTCGAGGGGCAAGTGCGGCGCGTAACGTCAATCCGGCGCGCGCATCGCGCGCCCTCCGTCAATTGATCGACAGGATTGATCGCCATCATGCGGGTCAGCGCGCACCAATCGCGGCGACGGTTGGAGCACGGTCGTCCATGAATGACGCCCACACGGCCGTGGACCGATCCTTAGCCAAGGCCTCAACGGCTTGGCGGACTTGGCGCAACGGATCGTGGCCATTGAGTTGGCATCTCGCCGCACTGGCGCTTGCGGCCTTCGGACCAGTGATGGCGCTGAGCGGATGGCTGCTGTCGCGCCACATTGCGGAAGCGCAGCGCCTGATCGAGCGCGAGGCGATTGCGCAGGCTGAGATGCAGGCGCAATCGACCAACCAGGCCATGTCCGGCGCGATCGGCACCTTGCGCGCGCTTGCCGCTTCCGCCGCCTTGAAGACCCGCGACTACGAAAGCTTCGCCGAGCAGGCGTCCGCCAGTTTCGCAGGCGCCGGCGTGACGATAAAAATCCGCGATCGGAAAATGGCGCTGCTCGGGCCTTCGGCTTCGTCGAACCCAGAGGAGCTGTTGTCGCCGGAACAGGCGCGCAAAGCGCTGGCGAGCGCGGAGCCTTTCGTCACCGGATTTCGCGCTGCGTCCGCCGCAGCGCCGGCAGGCGTTGAGGTCTGGATTCGCGGCGGACCGTTTCGCGGGGAGCCGCTACTGCTTCAAGCCCGCATTCCGTCCGACTACCTGAGCCGATCCCTGGCCTCGTCGTCCGTTCAATCGCCGTGGAACGTGGCTTTGACCGACCCGCAGCAGCGCATCATCGCGCGATCCTCCGGCGTCAAGGCGGACTTGGGCGCCGTGCTGGCGCTGCCGGCGCCCGTCGCCGCCACAACCGCATCATCGGCAATGATAGAGCGCGGAACGAATGTCGACGGAACGCCCGAAATTCGCGCCATCGCGCCAACCTCCGTCGCCGGATGGCGCATCGTGACCAATGCGCCGCGCGCAACGATCGAACAGCGCCTTGACGATTATTGGCGCGGATTTCTCACGATCGCGGCGCTGCTTGGATGCTTGATGGCCGGCGGCGCCGGCTTCGTCGCGGCGTCGATTTCACGGTCCATTTCGACGCTCTCGGCCAATGCGCGCACGTTGACGTCGGGCGCGCCGCTCACGCCGCTCAAGACGTCGATCCGCGAAGTCGGAGAGCTGATGGCGGCCATAACGCAAACGCGCGACGAACTCGGTCGCCGGCAGGCGGCGCTGCGCGACAGCGATCATCGCCTGCGAATGGCGCTCGACGCGGGCGGCATGGGCGTTTGGGAGTGGGACCATGCGAGCGACGAGATGACCTGGGATCCCGTCCAATTCGACCTTACGGGACTGCCGCGCGGCGAGCGTCCGCCAAGCGGCAAGGCCTATGTCGCGCGCATTGCAGAGGATGACCGCGCGACATTCTCAGCGGCGATGGCCAGCCTGACGCCCGATGACCCGGCTTTCGCCGTCGAGTTTCGGTTCCGGCGCTTCGACGGCGAGACGCGCTGGCTCGCCGGCCGCGGCCTGTTGCTCGTCGACGACGGCGGCGCGCCGCGCGGCATGGTCGGCGTCAACTACGACATCACCGAGCAGCGGTCGAACGCCGATCGAACGGCGTCGCTGCTGCGCGAAGTCTCGCATCGCTCCAAGAATATGCTGGCGCTCATTCTGGCGATGGCGCGGTTGACGGCGCGGGACGCCAGCGACGTACAATCGCACCTGAAGGAATTCTCGGCGCGCGTGTCCGGCCTGGCCGCTTCTCAGGATCTGATCGTCGCCGCTGATTGGCAAAACGTCGACGTCGAGGCGCTGGCCGCCGCGCAAGCCAAAGCGATCGCCCACGACAGCGCCAACCGGATCGCCATTTCCGGGCCGCCCGTCGCGGTGACGCCGGAAGCGGCGCAGACTCTCGGCATGGTGTTCGCGGAATTGACGCTGAACGCCATCGAGCACGGCGCACTGTCCACGTCCCGCGGGCGCGTCGATCTCTGGTGGGATGTTGACGGAGATGCGCTTCGCATGACGTGGCGGGAGACCGACGGCCCGCCCGTTTCGCCATGCGAGCGCCGCGGGTACGGCATGTCTGTTGTGGAACGCTTCGCCGAGCAGGGGCTGCAGGCAAAGGCGCGCATCGACGCCAAACCGGAGGGGCTGGAGTGGTCGTTATCGGCCCCGTTGACGTCACTCGGCGCGGCAAACCGTTCGGAAAACTGAAAATTGCATATTATTTTCAATAACTAAGGCCTCGTGGAACTTTCCCGGGCGTCGGGCGTTGCCTCCCCGAAATCGGTCATGGCGTTGGAGGGCGTCCGGCGATGTGACCCGCACTTGGAAGGAATATGTGGGGTGACAGTCAAAATCCTAATCGTCGAGGATGAGCCAATCCTGGCGATCGAACTTGAAAGCATCGTCAAAGAGATGGGCCACGACGTCGTCGGAGTGGCGGCCTCGTCGCGCGCGGCGCTGCGGATAGCCGCTGACACACAGCCCGATATCGCGCTCGTCGACGTCCATCTGACCGATGGGGCGACGGGACCGGACGCGGCGCGCCGGCTCGCCGAAGATGGCAAAGCGACAGTGCTCTTTACGACGTCCAATCCGGAGCGCGTTCCGGCCGATTTCGCAAATGCTTGCGGCGTTCTGACTAAGCCGTATTCCGATCAGAGCATTCGCTCGGCTATAGCCTACATCACCGAGTGCAAGACCGAGGGTCGCGCTTCGCGGCCAAAACCGCACATGTTGAAACTGGCGCCCAGCTATCGCGAGCGTTGGCGCTCCTAAAGCCGAGCGCGTTGGCTAAGCCGCCGACCGGCTGTCTTCAGATGCAGCAAGTTTCAAGTCTGGCAGTGTGACGACGACCAGCGTCCCGGGCATATCGGAGCCCGGCGCCGTCGTGTCGTACTCGATCGCGCCGTTGAATTGCCGGGTCAGCAGCGTCGCGATCTTGCCGCCGAGACCGTCCGGACCGCCATTGCTTTCATTGCTAGCATCGGCTGCCGGCACCAAGCCGATGCCGTTGTCAGAGACGGTCAAGACAGCGCCGCCTTCGGGCGACTTTTCGATCGTCACTTTGATCACGCCTTCACGTCCGTCCGGAAATGCGTGTTTCAAGGAGTTCATCACGAACTCCTGCGCCAGAACGCAGATCGAGGTCGCAGACTGCGCCGGCGCCAAGAGGGGCGGAATTTCGACGTCGATGCGCACCGCGTCCTGGCCGCTTGCGGCTGCGACGTCGGACATCACGGCGTCAATCAAGTCGTCGATGCGCACCAGATCGAGATCATTGGTGACGTTGATGCGACGTTGCGCGCTGGCGATGGCGTGAATGCGCGAGCGCGCGCCTTCGAGCGTCTTGATCGACAGCGGATCCCGGGCGTGCCGGATGTGCAAATTGATGAAGCCGACGACGAGCGCCAGCGTGTTGCCGATACGGTGGGTGACGTCGCGCAGCAACCCCTCGGCACGCTCTTTCTCCGCCTCGGCGCGATCGCGCTCGAACGCAAGTTCGCCGGTGCGCGCGGCGACGCGCTCCTCCAGCAACTTGTTCATGTCCGTGAGCGACGCGGCAGTCGATTCCAATCCCGCGACGCGATCGCGTTCGCGCACGAGCGCGAACATTGCGAGGCCTGCGCAGCCGAGCAGCATCGCGAGCAATGCCCCGAGCAGCCAAAACCTCTGCGACTCATAGCTGGACTGCCGCGCTTCGAAGATCGTCTGCTCCTGCTGTTGCGCTTGCGCAATCAAAGCGCGTAGCTGGTCCATGATGACCTTGCCCTCGCCGCTTTGGATCACGCCGCGCGCCGCTTCCGTCTCGCCAGCGCGCATCCGCGCGATACTGGCGTCGATGCGCTCCAACCTTGCATCGAGGATCGTGTCGATGTTCTTGGTCATTTCGACTTGTTCGGGGTTGTCGCTGACGAGTTTGGTCAACGTCGTCTTTATGTCCGGAAGCGACGCCTTGGCGCTGTGATAGGGCTCCAGATACGACTCATCGCCCGTCAGCAGATAGCCGCGTTGGCCCGTTTCTAGATCTTGGGCGGCGCTGAAGGCTTTAGCGAATTGCTGTTGAACGATCAGCGTGTGCGCCACCCAATTGGCGCTGGCGCCGGTCCATTGCCACGCCAGAATGGCGGCAAGACCCGAGAGCGCTGCGATGCCCGCCCAAATCGCCAAAGTCGGCAGTGAATTCGGCTTCGACGCCATATCGGGCGCTACCCTCAACGTGGTGTGGACGGCCCTCTTATCGCGTCATCCGGATATTCGCCATGTCAATTGACACAGCAACCGGCGAAAATGGTTACTGACGCCTGCACGGCGCGACCCCACCGCAGCGGAACGCGCGCGGCGGCTTGAAGTTTATTGTCAGCGGCTAGGGTCGCCGGAAGCAAGTGGCGCCCGCAATGATCTATCGACGTCCAGAACAAAGACCCCTAAATGAGCGCATGGCGCGCGCCGCGAAAGCAAAATCAAAAACTCCGACCGTTCAGTCCGTCGCGCCGCGACAGCAGCGACAAACGCTGTGCGCCAAGTGCCCGCTCCGAGCGTTGCCTGTGTTCCGCGCGTTCGGAGAAAATGAGGTTGAATTCGTCGAATGGTTCAAGACCGGCGAATTCGTCTCCGACGAGGGCGCGACGATATTGATGGAAGGCCACAGCAGTCCGCATCTCTATACGGTCCTGTCCGGTTGGGCCTTCCGCTACAAAACGCTCCCGGATGGGCGCCGGCAGATATTGAACTTCGCGATGCCGGGCGATTTTCTCGGCCTGCAGACGTCGATGTTCAATGAAATGCAGCACTCCGTGGAGACTTTGACGAAGACGGTGTTGTGCGTCTTTCCGCGCGACAAGATATGGACGCTCTACGAAAAATTTCCGGGGCTCGCCTATGATCTGACATGGATCGCGTCGCGGTCGGAGCGTCTTCTGGACGAACACCTCCTTTCAGTGGGTCGGCGCTCAGCGATCGAGCGGATGGCGTTCGTGCTGCTGACGCTCTTCTACAAGGCGCGCGGACTGGGACTCCCGAACAACGACGCAGTCGCATTCCCCTTTACGCAACAGCATCTGGCCGACGCGCTCGGCTTATCGCTGGTTCACACGAACAAGACGCTCAAGGCCCTCCTCGCCCGACGCGCGGTGACGTGGAAGGACGGAGTCTTCGCCGTCAAGGACGAAGACGCGATCCGGACTCTGGCCTGCTACGACGGCGACCCGGCTCAGATCAAACCTCTAATCTGACGCGCATAACGTCGATGTAGAATATTATTTTATATTGTAATATCAATGAATTATAAAGTTTTTTGACTTTTTATTTGAGGCGGCGGAACCGCGCGCTTCTGGAGGCGTTGTTACTTCGCGATCATGCTTCGCTTATCCCCTCCCACTCCCCCCGTGGTGCGAGGCGTGACGTTGCCCGACCCGAGCCCGCGTCGCCTTTCCCCTGGGCGGCGCGGGCTCACTTTTTCGTTGTGTGGATCGCCGATCTGACGCTGAACAATTTCTTGTCGGGCAAGAAACAAACAACTCGACATTGGCGTTGACGGCGTGCGTTTCCAACATGAGGTCCTCGCCATGCGCAACGTGCTTCTCTGGATGGTTGGCGTGCCAATCCCCGTGCTCATTCTCCTGAACGTGTTCGGCTACATCTAAAGCTGAGCACGCGCTTGCTGACCCTTTGCGGAGCCCGAATGGGCTCCGCTTTCTTTTGCGGCAAGCGCAATGGCGCGGAACTTCTGGTCGCAAGACGGCGTTGCGCTGTCACACAGTTGAAACTCGGAGATCACCATGGGCAATCTTCTGCATTACGCGATCGTGTTTCTCGTCGTCGCACTCGTAGCGGCATTCCTCGGCTTCGGCGGCGTCGCCGGAACGGCGATGGAGGGCGCGCGCATCCTGTTCTGGGTTGCGATCGTATTCTTCGTCATCTCTCTGGTCATGGGGCTCATTCGCAGGGCCTGATGACCGTCAGCCATACGTCGTTCGGATTGACGGCCGGGCATTCGCCCGGCCGTCTTCATTTCCTGCGACGGTGATTGGCGCGCGTCATTCCACCGGAAGCGCGGAACATTCCCGCGCGCTCGGCATTATGCGTCCACAACCCCACTGGAGGAGAAGGCCGCTATGAAGACCTATCGTACATCGATGCCCATGATCGCGCTCGCCGGCCTGCTTGGCGCGACGGCGCTGGCCGCCCCGGCCTTCGCGTTGTCGTTCGTCGCCGCGCAGTCGCCCGGCGAACAGAGCACGTCGAGTCTCGTCGGTCTCAAGGTTGAAAACGCCGCCGGCGAGGCGCTCGGCGACATCAACTACTTCGTCATCGACTCGACCGGCAAGATCACGACCGTGGTCGTCGGCGTCGGCGGTTTCCTCGGCGTCGCGGAAAAGAACGTCGGCGTTCCCTATGCCAACCTGACGCTGACGACGAACAAGGATGGCAAATCAATCGGCCGGATCGACGCGACCAAAGACAGCCTGACCGCCGCTCCGGCGTACGTCTGGTCGGAAAAGTCGACGGCGCAGCGTCTGAAGGAAGGAGCGGAAGATTTGGCGAAGAAGGCGAAGGATGGCGCTGCCGACCTCGCCGACAAAGCCAAAAAGGCCGCGGACGATCTGCAGAAGCCGTCCGCAAGCCCTTGAGCCGATTGACGCTGGCCATGAAAAAGGGCGCGGTTGAGTTGACCGCGCCCTAAATCATTCCTCCGCCAGCTGACAACGAGCCAGCGAACCGCGGTTCGGACGCCTTACGCCGCGCGCTGACCGGCTTTGGCGGAACGGATGTCGAAGAACAGCGCCTGGCTGATGAGCGCCTTGACGACAGCGGGCTCGAACGGCTTGGCGACGAGGAAAACCGGCTCGGGCTTTTGACCGGTCAACAACCGCTCCGGGAATGCCGTGATGAAGATGACCGGCACGGTGATCGAGCTCAAAATCTCGTTCACCGCCTCGAGACCCGAACTGCCGTCCGCCAGATGAATGTCGGCGAGCACGAGCGACGGCGCCTTCTTGGCGACCTCGGCGATGGCCTCGGAATGTGTGCGCGCAATGCCTTGCACGCGATGGCCGATGTCGACGACGAGCGCCTCGAGGTCCATCGCGATCAGCGGCTCGTCTTCGATGATCAGAACGTCGGCGGAGAGTTGCTGCGCGATCTCGGCCCCGGCGAGCTGGAGCAGTTCCGTGATATGCGCGGGCGGAACGTCGAGAATTTGCGCCGCCTCGGTCGTCGTGAAGCCCTCGACCGACACCAGGAGAAATGCCTGACGCGGCGCAGGCGTGATGGCTTCAAGACGCCGCTCCGGCGCCGACTTTTCAGCGGCTTCGGCGTCCGACGTCCGATTTACGGCCAGCGAGTTCCAGACCTTCGTGAACACGCGATAGACCGCAACGCGCGGCGGCAGCGACGCGTCGAATGCGCTCTGGTCCGCGATCAGCGCTTCGAGCACCGCGGCGACATAGTTGTCGCCCGACGCTTGGCTGCCGGTCAGCGAGCGCGCATAGCGACGCAGATACGGAAGGTGGGGCCCAATCGCCTCAGCAATCGACATGGATGTACCTCTCAGGTGCTTGATCTCTTAATCAGATATTGGTTGAAGCCGCCGGCTTCTTGATCGCAAGTATCGGACTAGTCCCGATGACGCCGCAATGAAGAAAGACACATGGGATCACCCGCCGCTTGCGCGCACGAGGCACGCGAACTCATCGTTCGAACTGAATTGCTCCGTTTCATCGAGACCGAGCGATTTTGACAGCGCGGTGCGGGCCCGGTTGACGCGACTCTTGACTGTGCCAACGGCGCAACCCGTTATTTCCGCTGCTTCCTCGTAAGAAAACCCTTCGGCGCCGACGAGGATCAGAACCTCCTTCTGATCGTCGCTGAGGTTCTGAAACGCCGCCTTAAAGTCGAGCATATCCATGTGGCCATGCTGCGGCGGCAGGACCGACAGACGTTCGGCCATGGCGCCGTCGGCATCCTCGACTTCGCGACGATGCTTTCTCAGATTCGAGAAGTAGGTGTTGCGCAGGATAGTGAAAAGCCATGCGCGAAGATTTGAGCCGCGCTCGAAGCTGGCGAGGTTGGACCACGCCTTGACGACGGTGTCCTGCACCAAATCGTCGGCGCGCGTCGGGTCGCCGCAGAGCGAGTTTGCGAAGGCGCGCAAATTCGGCACGGACTTGACGAGCAAGGCTTCTATGTCGTCGCCGGCTTCGCTCACGCTCCACCCTCCTTGCGATCCGTTTCCTTCGATTTCAACTGCTGAAGCAATTGCAGGAACCGATCCGGGACAGGTTCGGACACCAATTCTGAATAGGCCTCGCGCAGCTTCTTGCCGATCTGGCCTTGGAGTTCGCAGGGAAGCGGCGTCGCGCTCGATGGCGTCATTGAATCATCCTTCGAGTCGCTGCTTGCGCCCATGATGGAAAGTCCCCTGGTGACGAATGTGCGCACAGTCTATCTGCCCCAGACGGCGCGCGGCGCACGAAGCTGCCGGAGCGTTTAACGCGCGCCGGCGCGAAGAGTTCCGGCGCTTCAGAAATAAATCTCAAGAAGGCTTTTATGCTTATTATTCAATTATTTATTTCAGATCGCCGTACGCCGGCGCAAGACTTTGCCCAGCGCCTTGCGCAGGTCGCTCTCGGCGCCCGTCTCGCATTCCCAGACGACCACGACGCGCCAGCCGAGTTCTGCGAGCCGCTCCACGTTGGCTGCGTCGCGGCGCCTGTTGCGACCGATCTTCGCTGACCAATAGGCGCGGTTGGCCACGGGGAGGCGAGCGCCGCGCTTGCAATCATGCCCGTGCCAGAAACAGCCGTGCACGAACACGACGACCGCGCGCGACGGAAGGACGATATCCGGTTTGCCCGGCAGCGCGTCGACACAGAGGCGGAAACGCGCGCCGTGACGATGAATGAAACTCCGCACGCGCCGCTCGGGCGCCGTATCGCGACTTTTGACGGCGCGCATGATGCGGGAGCGCTCGATGCTTGGCTGCGACGTCGGCTTGGCCATGACGAGCCTCGACTTGGCGGTACGGCCGGCCCGGCGCATCACGCGGACGCGCGCAGCGCCGCGGCGGAGAGAATGGGCTCGAAGATCGCCGCGGCGAGATGCCGGACGATGGGCGCGACGACGCCGTCGCCGAGCAGATGGTAGGCTTGGTTGTAGCGGTTCGGAAGGATGTAGCTGTCCGGCAGCCCCATGAGCCGCGCCGCCTCGCGCGGCGACAGCAGGCGCGACCGCATCGATGCGCCTTCAACGATCAACAGCGTTTGCCGGCTCGATCCGCCGCCCGGCGTCCGCAAGCAGCCCGCAAGTCCGTCGAAGCGGACTTCCGCGCGCTGCGCCCTCTGGCCGTTTTCGCCGCGCCGCGTGCGCCGATAAACGGCGCCGATGCGCAGGCCGCCCAGAGCCTGCATGCGCGCGACCTTTTCGCGGTTCGAAGCGCTCATCAGCGCGAGCAAATAGTCGGTCTCAGCCTTGCTGCGCCATTCAACGCCGCCCGGCTTGGTTTCGATGAGGTCGACAAGCGCCGCATTGTGCTGCGCGGGCGCATCGAGGCGCCACCAGATCCATTTCCGGGCCACGGCCTTCGACAATTTCGCGTGCGCGGCGATCAGCGACGGCGCCGTTTCGATGGCCGGCGTCGCGGACTGCGCAAGGGGCGCAATCGGCGCATCGTCCGCGACGGCGATCATAAAGACGCGCGGCCGGGACTGAGGCACATAGTCCGCCGCGTCGATGACCAGCGCGCCGAAGCGATAGCCGAGGCTCGTTACGGCGGCGGCGATCGTCGCAAAGTCTTGTCCGCCATTGGACGTCAGGACGCCAACCACGTTCTCGAGCGCAACGATGCGCGGCGCGCGCCCCTCCGTCGCGAGGTTGCGAATGAGCGTCCAGAAGGCCCAGAAGGCGCCGCTTCGGGCGCCGTTCAAGCCGGCCCCGCGGCCGGCAAGCGAGAGGTCCTGACAGGGGAACGAGGCCCATGCGAGATCGGCGCGTCCCGGACAATCGCGCGGCGAGATTTCGCGAATGTCGCCGACAATCAGGTGTCCCGCACCGTGATTGGCGGCGTATGAGGCGGCCTTGGCGGCGTCGAGGTCGTTGGCGAGCGCGCAGCCCCATCCCGGTCCCAGTCCCGTGCGCGCCATGCCGCCGCCGGCGAAGAATTCGTAGAATGTGAAAGCCATTCGCCCCGAGCGGCCCTGCCCCGCGCGACTCGATCAGTCGCAGCGCTGCAAGACTATGCAATTCGCGCCCAGGGAGGAAGCCGGGTCTGCCTGTACTTCCGTCAATGCCAGATACGTCGAGCGCGGCAGGCGAGGCGCTCACGCTCCGATCGTGCATAAAACCGACAGGTGTGGCTCGGCCGCCAGCTTTGGCGAAACAATCGGCGGTCTTTGATTGGCACGTGAATTGAATGCTGAACTGACGGTCCGTATTAATGTAAGCTTTGCGACGAGGTCGACCTAACTGCCGAGCGCCAATTTTCATAAGGCCACGATGAAGGGCGCGAGAGTTCGGCGTCGATATTGGGACAATTGTTCAGAAATTTTTCACCTTACCCGGCGTCGACAGCAGCTCCGTTCGAAAGGCTCGACAACATGGCGCTGCAGACGGCTTCAGCCGGCCGCTCCAATTGACGGTCAGACCGAAAAACGACGAAATATCGCGAGAGGCGGCGCGAGGCGGAATACGAGTGATTGCGAGACGTGAGGCATAGAGGCGCTTGGACACAGTCAGGCCAGTCGAAAATGAGTGAGTTTGCAGAACGAAGAGTTTCCTGCGCCCTGATGGGCGACGAGTCGTTGCTGGCGCAATGCGGCGACATACTGCTCGAGCGTGGCCACGCCATCGGCGTCGTGATCACCGCGAACGCCGCGATTGCGGAGTGGGCGACCCGACAGGGCATATCGGTCGTCTCGCCAGGCAAGGATCTCGAAAGCCGCTTGACGGGCATCGGCTACGACTGGTTCTTCAGCATCGCAAACTTGCGGCTGGTGCCGCAGGCTGTTTGGCGAGCGGCGCGCCAAGGCTCTGCGAATTTCCACGACGGTCCGTTGCCTCGTTACGCGGGCCTCAACGCACCGGCCTGGGCGATCCTCGCCGGCGAAACGCAATTCGGCGTGACGTGGCACGCCTTGTCCGTCGGCGTGGACGAAGGCGACATCTACGCGCAGAGCCTCTTTGAAATCAGCGACGACGACACGTCCTTGACGGTGAACGCCAAGTGCTTCGAAACCGGAATCGCATCGTTCCTCGACCTGCTGAAGACGATTGAACGCAATGAACTGGCAGGGCGGCCGCAGGCTCTTTCAGAGCGCACCTATTTCGGGAAACACGCGCGACCGCCGGCCGGCGGCATCATCGATTTTACACAGCCGTCGTTCGAGATCGATCGATTGGCGCGGGCGCTGAATTTTGGCGAAGGCTACGCCAACCCGCTGTGCAGCCTCAAGATCAACGCCCCGCGAGGCCTTGCCGTCGTCACGCGATTGGAGGCGCTGGACCAGGTTCCCCAAGCCGCCCCGGGTACGGTGCTGTCGATCGACGAAGGCGGCGCGACGATCGCGACAGCGGACGGCGCGGTCCGAGCGTCAGGCCTGATCGCGCTCTCCGGCGAACCCCTCGACCTGCCAAACATTTTGCAGAGAGGCGAAATCTGCCGATCGCCGACCGAGGCGGATGCGCAACAGCTGTCGGACGTGATGGCCGCGATCGTGCCACACGAAGACTTTTTCCGCGCACGGCTTCAGGGCGGCGAGCGCCCCGACATTGATGGCCTGAAGGCGAGGCCGCCTGGCCATACGCCGGACGTGCACACGCTTACGGTCGCGTTGCCGCCGACATTGGCGGCAGAACGTGCGGCGGCCGCAATCGCCGCCTATTTCGCGCGCAAAGCCGGCTCCAAACCGATCTCAATCGCATTCGTAACCGATCGGTTGGCGGCGACAGCGGAACAGTCCGCCGGACTGGTCGCGCCGACCGTTCCTCTCAAAGCAATGGCGAACGAGAGTTCGACGATCGAGTCTTTCACGTCAGACGTCTTGTCGGAGATTGCCGAGCTCACCCAACGTCTCGGCTATCCAACCGACCTCATTGCGCGGAACCCCAGGCTCGCCGCCGTCGCGTTCGACGTCGCCGTTCGCCTGGCGTCCGATCCGGGCTCCGCCAAACCGGTGGAAGGCTGCGCCATAACTTTTGTCGCGCCACGCGACAATGACACAGGCGACATGCGCATCCTCTTCGACGAAACGCGGCTGTCGCGCGCCGATTGCGAAGCGCTGGCGCGGCAATTCAATGCCGCCGTCATGGCCTTTGCGGCTGGCGGCGAACCGCTGATCTCGAAATTGCCGCTGATGTCCGACGAAGACGAGAAGCGGGTGCTCTATGACCGCAACAACACCAAACTCGACTACGATGCGAGCGCGCTGCTGCACAGCGGCTTTGAAGCCCAGGCCGAGCGCACGCCGGACGCCATTGCGGTCGCCTGCAACGGAACGTCTCTGACGTACCGCGAACTCAACGTCCGCGCCAATGCCGTCGCGCAGCGCCTTTCCGGCCTTGGCGCCGGTCCGGATCGCTTGGTCGGCCTCTACGTCTCGCGATCGTGCAACATGGTCGTCGCCGCGCTCGGAATTTTGAAAGCCGGCGCCGCATATGTGCCGCTCGATCCAACCTACCCGGCCGATCGAATCGCGCTGATGATCGAGGACAGCGGCCTTGCAATCGTGATCGCCGAAAGTGGATATGCGCCACCGGCGACCAGCGGTAGCGTTCGGCTCGTCGACATTGAAGAGGCCGCGGCCAACGGCGCCGAACAGGCGCAAATGCGGCCCATCGCTCGGCCGCTGGCGCACAATCTCGCCTACGTGATTTATACGTCCGGCTCGACCGGCGTGCCGAAAGGCGTGATGGTCGAGCATCGCAATGTCGTGAATTTTTTTGCTGGCATGGACCAGCGCATTCCGATCCCGGCCGATCGCCAACCCGTCTGGCTGGCCGTCACGAGCCTTTCCTTCGACATTTCGGTCCTGGAGCTGTTCTGGACGCTGGCCCGGGGCTTCGCCGTCGTCATCCACGCGGATGAACGACGCGATGCAGCGCATGGTGCGGCGAGACGCGCGCCGAAAAGCGGCGGCGGCATGGACTTCAGCCTCTTCTTTTGGGGCAATGACGACGGCGTCGGACCTCGAAAATATCAGTTGCTGCTGGAAGGCGCCCGTTATGCGGACGCACGCGGCTTCCGAGCCGTATGGACGCCGGAGCGGCACTTCCATGCCTTTGGCGGCCCCTACCCCAATCCAGCGGTCACCGGCGCCGCCGTCGCGGCGATCACCCGCAATCTCGACATCCGCGCAGGAAGCTGCGTCCTGCCGCTCCATCATCCAGCGCGCGTCGCCGAAGAATGGTCCGTCATCGACAACATCAGCAATGGGCGCGTGGGCGTTTCCATTGCGTCAGGTTGGATGCCGGACGACTTTCTGTTGCGCCCTGAAAATGCGCCGCCGAACAACAAGTCGAGCATGCTTCGCGACATCGAGGTCTTGCGGCGGCTTTGGCGCGGCGAGGCGGTTCCATTCGCGGCGCCCGGCGGCAAAACGATCGATGTCGTGACCCAACCGCGCCCGGTCCAGGCCGAGCTGCCGATCTGGGTGACGACGGCCGGCAATCCCGACACCTACCGCGAGGCCGCGCGGCTCGGCTGCAACGTGCTGACGCATCTCCTCGGCCAGTCGATCGCTGAAGTCGCGGACAAGGTCC
Source organism: Hyphomicrobium sp. (assembly GCA_052386495.1). Lineage (GTDB taxonomy): Bacteria > Pseudomonadota > Alphaproteobacteria > Rhizobiales > Hyphomicrobiaceae > Hyphomicrobium_B. The sequence goes on from JBQTKA010000014.1 coordinate 54,875, forward strand.
GCATTTACCGCGAAACGCTTGCGGAGACGGGCCGAAATCCCGCGGACTACACGGTCACGCTGATGCTCCATACGCTCATCGGCGATGACCGCGAGCAGGTCCGCCAGGCCGCGCGCGAGCCCATGAAGAACTATTTGCGCAGCGCGGCGGCGCTCATCAAGCAATATGCGTGGGCGTTCCCGGCGTTCAAGAAGCCGCAGGGCGTCACGCAAGCCTTCGACGTCGATCTCCAATCGCTCGATGAGGAAGAACTCGATGCGATCGTAGAGTTTGCTTTTCTCCGCTACTTCGACGACAGCGGGTTGTTCGGGACCGTCGAGGATGCGCTGAGCCGCGTCGATCAGATCAAGTCGATCGGCGTCGATGAGGTCGCATGCTTGATCGACTTCGGCATTGCAAGCGATATCGCGCTGCGGGCGCTCGAGCCGCTTGCCGACGTCGTCGCCGCGGTGAACCCGAAGGCGGCGGCCGGCGAAGCGCTGTCCGATTACGGAATTGCGGCGCTCATCCGCCACTACGGCGTGACGCATCTGCAGTGCACGCCGTCGATGGCCGCGATGTTGCTGATGAACGCGGACGACCGCGACGCGCTGCGCGCCATCCGACACTTGTTCATCGGCGGCGAGGCCTTGCAAGCCGCTTTGCTGCGCAATCTTCGAAACGCAACCGGCGCTTCCATCGAGAACATGTACGGTCCGACCGAAACCACCATTTGGTCCTCGACTGCGACCGCTCAGGAGGCCGACGGCGCCGCCCCGCTCGGCGCGCCGATCGCGAATACGCAGTTCTACGTCCTCGACGACGCGCAGAGGCCGGCGCCGCAAGGCTCGCCAGGCGAGCTCTACATCGGCGGCGACGGCGTGACGCGCGGCTATCTCAATCGTCAAGAATTGACGCGCGAACGGTTTCTCGCCGATCCGTTCTTCGCCGGCGGGCGCATGTATCGCACCGGCGATCTGGTGCGGATTGGCGCTGATGGGGCGCTCAACTATCTGGGTCGCGCCGATCATCAGGTGAAGGTGCGCGGCTTTCGCATTGAGCTGGGCGAGATCGAGACGCGCATTGGCGCAATGCCCGGAGTGGCGGAGGCCGTCGTCGTCGCCCGCGAGGACAACGTCAATGACGTTCGCATCGTCGCCTACCTGCGCTATGCCGGCGCCGCCGTGCCCGACGCCGAACTTCGAGCGCACATTCGCAAGACGCTGCCCGACTACATGACGCCTGCCCATTTCGTCACGATGTCGAAATTCCCGCTGACCCCGAACGCCAAGGTCGATCGCAAGGCGCTGCCGCGTCCGGAGGACGCCATCGCGCATCGTTCGGCGGCGGCGCAAAATTTCGTGGCGCCCGACAGCGACGTGCAGAAGCAGATCGCGGACGCCTTCAAGCGGGTTCTCGGCGTCGAACGCGTGGGGGCGCTCGATAACTTCTTCACCCTCGGCGGTCACTCGCTGCTTGCGGTGCAGGTTCATCGGGACCTGAAATCCAATCTCGCTCCTGACCTTGGCATTACCGACATCTACCGGTTTCCGACGGTGTCGGGACTTGCAGCCCACATTCTGGATCGCGACGGCGGCAACAAGCGCCTCGATCAGGCCGCCAGCCGCGCCGCAATGCGCCGCAACGCGATGGCCGGGCGCCGCCCCGTAATGGCGCGCACGCGCGAAGCGACGTGACCCACTTCGCCGGCCTGTTAGACGCGCGGATCGCTGTCGCAGAAGCGGCGCTTCCGGATCCCGCCGCATTCGTGCTGCCCGAAGAGGCGGCGTTCGTCGCCAACGCCGTGCGGCGACGGCGCGATGAGTTCGCCGCGGGCCGGAGCTGCGCGCGAAGGGCGATGGCGGCGCTCGGCGTCAAAGCGCAGCCTGTGCTTGTCGGACCCGACCGCTGCCCGATCTGGCCGCCGGGCCTCGCCGGCAGCATCGCCCATAGCGACGACCACTGCGTGGCCGCCGTAGCGCTTCGTAGTCAAGGCTTTCGATCCATCGGCGTCGACATCGAACCGGCGCTGGCGTTGCCGGACGACCTGTGGGAAGCGATTTGCCTGCCGAGCGAGCTCGATTGGCTGGCCACATTGGACGCACGCGAGGGGGGACGCTGGGCGCGCGCCATTTTCAGCGCCAAGGAAGCGGCGTTCAAATGCCTATACGGCGTTACTGGGCAAAACCTGGAATTTCACGATCTCCGCGTTGCGATTGATCCGGCGCGAGAACAATTTACCGCCGATGTGCTCAAGACATCGCCGGAATCGGATCGATTAGGCGTCCTGCACGGCCGCGTCAGAGTGGCCGCCTCTCACATCGCAACCGCAACGGCCATAGTCGCGACGTCCTGACGAGCCGCCGCACGCCGTTGAAAGCGGCGCCTATTCAGCCGCCATGCGCAGCGATGTCGTTGCGTCGGTCGCGCGCATCAACGCCTCGCGCAGGTGCGTCGCCAGGACGCGAACGTTGGGTTGCAGCACCATGCTGTCATGGTTGCCAGGCACTTCGACCACTGACAAAGCGGCAATGTACGGCGACCAGCCATTGTCAGGCCGCACAAGTTCGCGGTCATGGTTGAGGTTGCGACCGCCGCTCAGACGGTAAGTGATTTTCAACTTAGGCCGCAGCAGCAGGACGGGACCGCCGTAGTGCTTGCCCTGATACCTCGCAATGGCCCGAAGAAAAGCCGCTTGAATGTCCTCGTTGTGGAACTGCTCCGCGGAGCGGACGTGCGTCGCATCTCGATCGCGACGTCGCTGGCGTTCCCACTCAATGCGGTTGCGCATCCAGGTCGCGGCGTAACCCAGACCCTGTCGCCCGAAGTCTTGAGACTTCATCGCGACACGATCGTTGAACGACAGCTGCGCCCGCGTCGGATAGGGGGTGTCGAGCATCACGACGAGAGCCGCTTCCTCGCCGGCGGCGTTCAGCTGATGCGCCATTTCATACGCCACGAGGCCGCCGCCGGAGAAGCCGCCGATCAGGTACGGACCGCGCGGCTGCACCTCGCGAACCTCGGCCAGATAGTCGCGCGCCATCTCTTCGAACGTTTCGTGCGGCGCCTGATCTCCGTAGAGCCCGCGGGCTTGAAGACCGTACACCGGACGATCCTGGCCGATCTGCAAGCCCAGATGACGCAGGTTCAGAATATTCCCGAACATGCCGGAGCAGATGAAGAACGGAGGTTCCTGGAGGCGCTTGCCGCTGTGGATCGGCACGACGTGCGTGAAGCGAGGTTGTACGGCGGCTATCGGCGTCGCCTCGCCCGCGGCGTTGGCTGCATTCCCATTTGACGTCTCGATCATCGCCGCGCACTGCGCGATCGTCGGCGCCTCCAGCAGCACGGAAATCGGGAACTCTACCGAATACGCCTTCTTGATCATGCGGAACAAGCGCACGGCGATGAGCGAATGCCCGCCGATGTCGAAGAAGTTATCGTTCACGCCGATTTTCTTGATGCCGAGCAGTTCCGCCCAGAACCCGGCCAAGGCGCGCTCGATATCCGTACTCGGCTCCACGAAGTCGCTGTCGATGTCGGGGCGCTCGAACGAAGACGTCGGTTCGCTCGCCGCTTCGACGCTCAATGCGCTGCTCCGCAATTGCGCCAGATCCATCGAACTGACGATCACTTGTGGCGCGCCGGCGCCTACAGCGCGTAACAGCGCCTCGAAGCCTTCGTCCGGAAGAATGCCTTGGTCGACCTGCGCGGCAAGGCGCGCGAGCGCGGGAGAGAGGTCATCGCTTCCGGCCGCCTTCGATGCGAGCAGAGGACGGGCATCCGCGACGTTGGTCAGCGCAGCGTCAAAATCCGTTCCATGGACGATTTGCTTCATCGTGAAGCCTTCGACCACGATCAATGTCCGTCCCTTGGGATCGACGATCGTGAAATCGAAAGTTCCATATCCGGGTCCGAGACCGCGGGCCTCATTCAATCGCGCCCAGCTCCAGACCTCCGAAGGCAATGCGCCGTAGATTCGAATGGATCCATACGACATGGGCACCCAGAGCCCATTCGCCGGATCGTAGCCCGGGATCAGCCTCAAGGCGTAGCCTGTCGCAATGTCCATCAATGCGGGGTGTACGCGCATCCCTTCGGCAAGGTCGGCATGGAATTCGTCGGCGAGTTTGAGCCGGGCGATGGCCTGCCCATGTCCGAAATGGGCTGTGCGAAGCACGCGCCATCGCGGTCCAAAGCGGAGATGGTCCTCCTGCGACGTGCGAAGCGCCCGCCCCTCTCCGTCGATCGTCTTCTCGCCGCAAGCGGCGACGATGGCCGAAATATCGCAGGGCGGCGGCGACGTTGCGCGCAACGGTCGAATGGTCGCCTCGGCGTGGCGCAACAAGCCTGGACCCGTCGGCGCCTGAACCTCGCTGTCAATCGAGAAATCCAGACGCCCCTGGCCGCGCGTCACCGAAACCCGAACTTTGCGCGGCTCTTCATCGGGTACGTACAAGGGACGCATAAACGTCAAATCTTCGATCTCGAAGGCGCCGTCGACGCCGTTCTCGCGCAAGGCCTGATCGATGACTTCGATGTATCCCGTGCCGGGCCAGATCGCCTGACCAGTTTTCAGCCTATGCTCGTCGAGAACCCATTGCTGCGACGTCTGCCAGCGCGCCTCGAGCCAATTGCGCCGATCTCCTTCGCGAACGCGCCGGTCGAACAACGGCAGTTTCGCGGGCTCGACGGAGACATCCGGCTCATCATGTCGCGCGGTTCGAATGGCGCGCGCAGCCATTCCAAGTTCGCTCCAGACGCCCCAGTGGATGGCCACTGTCTGCGTTGGCGTCCTGCCGAAGCGACTTTCCGCGAAAGCATTCAGAAACGCGTTCGCTGCGACGTAGTCAACCTGTCCGGCCGGCGCCGTGTCGGCGCTCGTCGAGGAGAATAGAACCACAACGTCGAGCGGCGCGCCTTCCAGCGCATCCGCCAAGACGCGCGTTCCCAGAACCTTCGGCGCGAAGACGTCCTCGACGTCGGACGTCGACTTGAGTTGGATCAGATCATCGCGAATGACGCCTGCAGCGTGGAATACGCCATTGAGTTCGCCAAACTGATTTTTGGTTTCGGCGATTACGGCTTTCATGCTGTCCGGATCGGCGATGTCCGCATGCATATAGCGAACTTCCCCGCCGGCCGCCTCTATGTCGCGGATCGCCGCGAGCGCTTTGCCGATGCGATCTTGGTCGCCATACTGAGCGAGATAGTCGGCCCACGCCTTGCGATCGGGCAACTGCGCCCGACCAACAAGCACCAAGCGGGCGCTGAATCTCTTCGCCATTCTCACCGCGAGAGCTGTCGCAATCTCGCCGAGTCCGCCCGTGATCAAATAGACGCCCTTATGGCGAAACTTCGCGACGCCGGCGTCGCCGCTCTCGAGCGCCATTGTTTCGTAGTCGTGCGACCAACGGCTGGCGCCGCGAAGAGCGACGATCTCATTTCCAGGCGGCGCGAGCAGTTCATCCCAGAGGCGGTCGACAAGCGTGGTTTCGGATGCATCCGCTTCGAGCTTCGCCGCGATCCTTCGGAGGAATTCGGCGCTACTCTGCTGGACCGATCGGGCCGACGCTCCTTTCACGTTGGGAATGTCAATGACGCGGACGAACGCGCCGGGCATTTCGCGTGGAATGACCTGCGCGGGGCCGAGGATCGTGGCCTTCTCGGGGTAAGACAGAGGCTCCTCGCCGACGCGCTGCATTCCGTTCGTCAGCACAGTGATCTGCAACGACAGCTGCCCGCTCGAATCGCCGAGCGCCTGGGCAAGATGCAGAAGGCTGTAGAAACCGCATTCCTGCGTACGGTCAAAGAAGCTTGAACCGGGGCGGAAGTTCTCGTCCGCCGTTACGAGCCAGAAGTGCGCGATTCGTTCTGGAACGCCGCCGTTTTCAGCCAGATGGCTGACCAGAAGATCGTAGCCTTCGCGACCATGTTCGGGGCACAGGACGTAGTTGCCGTCGCTGGTCACGGCGAAAGCGTCGCCGCGCGTGACGGTCGCGACATTCATGCCTTCGCGGCGCATCCGCGTCACGAGAGCGGGACCAAGCACGCCGTCGTCAAGAAAGACGAGCCATCGATTTCCGGGCGTGTCGCCGCCGGGCCGCTTGTCCGGAAGCGACTGCCGCCACGTCGGTCGCCAGCCCCAAGTGGCGATATCGGGGCGCTTGGAAAGTTGCGCCGCGTCGGAGGCTCGTTCCGACGTCGCGACCCGTTCCAAGAAATAGTGTTGATGTTGAAACGGATAGGTCGGAAGCGGAACGCGGCGAGTCTTCGAGCCCTGCCACATCCGATCCAACTTGACCGGCAGGCCCACGGCCCACGCTCTGCCCAGCGACGTCAGCAGGTGCAGGCGATCGTCGATCGTGTCGTCCGGATGGGGCAGGCTGTTGATGATCTGATTGGACGCGATTGGCCCCTGTGATTTCGCGAGCGAAGCGAGCACGCGCCCGGGGCCGGTTTCGATGTAGATTCGCGCTTTGTCTTCGGCCAGCAGCGCCAAGCCCTTCGCGAATTGCACGGTTCCGCGCAGGTGACGGACCCAGTACTTCGGACTTTGCGCATCTTCTGCCGAGAGCCAGCCGCCTGTCAGGTTGGAGACGATGGGAATGCTGGGCGCTTGCAGCGACGACTGACGAAGAAACGCCTCGAATCTCTCCAAAATCGGTTCGATGTGACGCGAATGCGCCGCGATATCGATGGGAATTCGGCTGGAGTCGACGCCTTCGGCGGCAAGAGCGGCTGCGAATGCTTCGAGCTCGGCGTTCGAACCTGATACAACGCACAATTGCGGGGCGTTGACGGATGCGAGGTCGAGCGTCCCGGGCAATCGGGATTTGAGCGCTTCTGGATCGAGCGCGACGCTCAACATGCCGCCGCTGGGAATTTCGTCGAACAACTTACCGCGCAAGTAGACGAGATTGACCGCCCGTTCGAAGCTCAAGACGCCGGCCACGCACGCCGCCGCGTTTTCACCCATCGAGTGCCCGATCAACGCGGCGGGCTTCACGCCCCAACTCATCCACAGCCGCGCCAGCGCGACTTCGACGATCAAGATCGCCGGAAGCTGCAGCGATGGCCGCAAAAAGCGTTGCGCTGCGTCGGGATCCGAGCCGATCGACTGAAGCCAGACCGCGCGAATTTCGTCCGCGATCGGCGCGGCGAGAAACGACAACCCTTCATCCACGGTTGCTTTGAACGCCGCGTCGCGTTGGTACAGCGTGCGCGCCATGTGGGGATATTGCGCCCCGCCGCCCGGAAACAGGAACACCGCGCCGGACGCAAGCTCAACGGGCGTGTGGGTATGGGCGCGGCGCGCATCTTTCAGGTTCGCCAGCGCTTCCACGGCGTCTGCGCGATCAGCGACGGCGAGAACGCGGCGATGCTCGAAGTGGCGGCGTCCCGTGAAGAGCGTGTAGGCCACGTCGTCCAGCGGCACGTCTGGGTTTGCCGCAATGTGCTCGGCCATCCGCACGGCGCTGTCGTCAAGCGCCTTCTTGTTCTTGGCGGACAACACAAGGAGCGCGGGTTCGCCCGCAGATGGGGTCGCAGGCGCGCCCTTCGCCGCCCCAACGGAACGCGGACTCTGCTCCAATATGGCGTGCGCGTTGGTCCCGCCGACGCCCAGTGAATTCACGGCGGCGCGTCGCGGACCGGCGGTTGCGGGCCACGGCGAAAGGCGGTCGTTGACGACAAAAGGACTGCCTGAAAAATTGATTGCCGGATTCGGTTTCTCGAATCCCAGCGTTGGAGGAATCTCGCCGTGCTCAATCGCGAGGGCGGCCTTGATCAACCCGACGACGCCGGCGGCCGTGTCGAGATGGCCGATGTTGGTCTTCACCGAACCGATACGGCAATACCCCTTCTTGTCGGTGCTCTGACGGAACGCCTGCGTCAGCGCCTCGACCTCAATGGGATCGCCGAGATAGGTGCCGGTGCCATGGCATTCAACATACTGAATGGAATCGGCCGAAATGCCCGCCAGCGCGTGCGCCTCGACAATGGCTTCCGATTGGCCGGTGACGCTGGGGGCGAGATAACCCGCTTTGCTGGCGCCGTCGTTGTTGATGGCCGTCGACTTGATGACGGCCCGGATGGGATCGCCGTCGGCAAGCGCGTCCGCCAATCGGCGCAGCACGACGACTCCCACGCCGCTTCCGAAGACGGTGCCCGCCGCGCGATGGTCGAATGCGCGGCAGTGGCCGTCCGGCGATAGGATCTCGCCTTCCTGGTAGAGATAGCCCCGCCGGTGCGGCAACTCGATCGTCACGCCGCCTGCGATCGCCATGTCGCATTCGCCGCTCAACAGACTCTGACAAGCAAAGTGGGCCGCGACCAATGACGTTGAACATGCGGTCTGGACGTTGACGCTCGGACCGCGCAGATCGAAAATGTAAGAAACGCGCGTGGTCAGAAAGTCCTTGTCGTTGCCGGTGTGCCGCAAAAGGAACAAGCCGACCTGATCGACGAGGTCCTGATGGCTACAGACATTCTGATTGAAATAGCTGGCCATGCCGCAACCGGCGAATACGCCGACAGGCCCTGCTATGCTTTCCGGCGGGCGGGCGGCGTCCTCGAACGCCTCCCAGGCGCATTCTAGAAAGTGGCGATGCTGGGGATCCATGATCGCCGCTTCTCTGGGGCTGAAACCAAAGAAGCCGGCATCGAACATTTCCATGCCGTCGAGGTCCGCGGTCCGCGGCACATACCCCTTCCGGCGCAGCATGGCCGGAGTTTCGCCGGCCGCAATGAGCTCTTCGGCCGACACGGCGCGGATCGACTCGACGCCGCCCCGCAAGTTTTCCCAGAATTCGGCCACCGTCCGTGCGCCGGGCGTCCGCAGCGCCATTCCGACGATGGCAATGTCGGTTGCCGAATTGGCGGACTCGTCGTCTGACATGATAGTTTGAACTTCCAACTCGACGCTTACGCACCAACTCCAGCGCGCTTTTTACGCTGAGACGACCGGAAATGACGTATGTCGCAATCTCCTGAATCTACCACCATCTGCTCGCATTCGCACAAGCGGAAATTCAGAAGCTAAGCGCCTCAAACTGCTTCATGTGTCGTTATTGCACCGTTAATTTCCGCGACGAAAGTCGCGCATTGTGCAGTTGCGAACCGCACGGCTGCGCCCGACATTCGGTTGGCGAGGCGCGCGCCTCTGATTTGGAAGGTTAGCCGACCCGTTCGCGACCTCCGAACGCCTGCCCCAGGCCGCGACTTTGCCGCTCTGCTCCAGCGCGCAACGGACAACAGACCTTGCCAAACCGTTGACCGACGACGAGCCGTCGCCGCCTTCACCGAAACATTAGCGAATTGGCGCCGTCGATGGACTGACACGCCCCGCCGCAAGATGCGCGGGCGTGGGCCGCGCAAAGACAGGGGGTCGAGCAGGATGAACCGACCTCGATGCGCTGGTTTCCGGACCGAGGCGCGCGGCAAGCGCGGCGCGCGTCAACGCCGCCAACAAGATTCCGGCATGCATCGTCAGCGCTACGTCGCTCGTGGTCGCAGCGTAAACAAGCCAGCCCGTCATTGCCGACAAGTACCCCGCCTGCCAGCGCCGGACGAGAATGCCCCCTTCGGTTTCGGTCGTCGGACGCTTTCGGAGCAACTCGCGGGTGAGACGAAGCGCAGGTTGAACAAAGATGGACAAAAGCAACGTCAGTCCGAGCAGTCCGAACGGCAATCCGACCTGCAAATAGAAGTTCGTGATGTCGATGATCCCTTGGCCCTGCCGCAAATGTTCAAACGCGCCGCCATCGGTGTAAAGCATATCGCCGAATATCGGGTACTTCGCCATGTAGGCGAGCCCTGTCGTCAGCAAGACCTGTCGGTAAGCGATCGTGCCGTAAGCGTCCACGATCGGCGGGGACAGCGCCAACCATGCCCCAAAACCGATCAGACCAACGACGCCGCCGAGCCCCAACACGACGAGGCGCCACGTTTGGCGAGACATAAAGCTCGTGTAGAACAAAAATGTCGTGGCCAATCCAATCCATGCGCCTCGCGACTCCGTGAAGTACAGCCCTGCGAAAAGCAAGATCCGCAGCGCATACAGCCGGAGCCCGGCCATGCCGATGTGCGATTTCAGAATCTCGAGACAGACCAGCCCAATAACGAAACAATAGCCGAGAGAATGCGTATTGGCCGTCAGTTCGAGGCGAATGAACCCGCCGCGGAAGTCGACCATCGATGCCGAACTCGGGCGGACGATCACATAGAAGTCCCATTGCTTGAGCGTCGCGAGCGCTGCAATCCCGGCCAGGATCGCCGACACCGCGACAAGTGAACGACCGACCTTATTGAGGTCGTCCAACGTCCGGATGCAGCGCGTGATCGCGAAGTAGGGCAAGAGCAGTATCAGCGCCTGATCGAGCAGCGCGCGCATCGCCATGGTCGGCGAATTGACGAGCCCAAACCGGATAGACGTGTAGAACACGTAGACGATGAGGAAGACGTCGGCGATCATCCAAGACTGGCGTGGAGCGCCCTTAGAGCCTTGCAAGAACGCGGGCAGCAGAATAGCCAGCGACGCCAGCTTGTAGTGCGTCGCGACGGTGAGGTAGTTGATGCCTGGAAACGGGATGAACCCTTCAAACATATGAGGCACGGCAGGGACGGTCACGAGGAAAAAGCCGACACGGCTGGCCGGCGACCACGGAGCGAGCATGAGGCTGACCAGCATGACGACGAAAATGACGGTCAGCTGATCCTGCACCAGAAATACAATCGGCGTTGCGCACGCCCACAGCGCGTACGCCCTGATGCTTTCTGGAATGCGCGATCCCGGCGGCACGAGCATCGCCGCGATGAACATTCCGAGCGTGACGTAGGCGATCGCAACAAGTGATGTATTCATGGGACGGGAACTTCAGCAAACGGCGTAACTGAAGTCTTGCCTCGCTCAGATGTGGCTGTGTTGACGGCTGCGCCACGCGACTGTAGCTCGCGTATCCGTATTTTCAACTGACGCGCTCTCGACATGGTTGGCGCCGACGCCGCTGGTCCGCCCATGGCCAAAAGGCGCTTGAATTCCGGCATGCTGTCAGGAACCGCAGCTGCAACGCCGGACGACTCGGCGCCCAGCGCGCCTCTCCGAGGCGCGAACCGTCGTCAACCGACCGCCCCGTCGCGGCGGGTCAAATTTACGGCTTTTCTAAACGAAATTGCAGTCGCTGTGCGTTGGACGCTAATAACGACGTCGACGAGGCGCCATACGCCGAACCAGGCGCGGTTCGCAGCCAAAGATTGCTAAATCCGGAGGTGGTCGCGTGGGGTTTGACGGTCCGTCCTTCAAAGGCGCGGCGGCTTGGCCGGCGCGCTTGATGGGCAGCCGGATCTTTCAGGCTGCCGGCTTGACGGCGCTGGCTGTCGCCCTGGGCATGGTCCTGCGGCTCGTCAGCAACTTGATCATGACGCGTATCCTCGCGCCTGAGGCGTTCGGGATCGTGAGCGTCGTCCTCGTTGTGCAGACGATCCTTGTCTATATGTCCGATCTCGGGCTGCGGCAGACGATCATTCAAAGTCGCCGCGGAGACGATCCCGCTTTCCTGAACACCGCCTGGACCATGCAGATCATGCGCGGCTTCGCCATGTTCATTGTTGGTCTTGTCGTGGCCGGGTTGCTGGCCCTCGCGGCCGGCGCGGGCCACCTGCGCAGCGACACGACATGGGGCCATCCTCAACTTCCGGCGCTCATGGCCGTCGCCTCGGCGTGGACGGTGATCGCCGGCTTCCAATCGACCAATCTGGCGACAGCGACCCGCAAAATAGCGTTGCACCGGATTTTGGCGATCGAACTCGTCGCGCAGTTCTGCGGAATTGTCCTCATGGTCGCCCTGGCTCTTGTCACGCGATCGCTATGGTCGATCGTCGCCGGCGGCATCGCCACAACGCTGATTTCGACGCTCGCCAGCCACCTGTATCTGCCCGGCATCGCCAATAGATTCACCATGGAGCCAGAAGCCAAGCGTGATATCCTAAAGTTCGGTTCGTGGGTGCTCCTCTCGTCTGTCGCCACGGTCTGTGCGCTCAGCCTGGATCGAATCCTGCTGGCCGGCCTGGTCAGTCCCGGCGTACTCGGACTTTACGCCATTGCGCTGAATCTGATTCTCATGGCGGAGAACGTCGGCGCGCGCTTGTCCGAAAACATCGTGCTGCCGTCGCTGAGCGAGTTTGCGCGCCAGGACCCGGCATCGTTTCGGACCCAGCTCTACCGATTGCGGTTTCCCTTTGACCTTGCGTTTCTGAGCCTGGCGGGGCTCATTTTCGCAACCGGGCCCAACATTATCGCGCTTCTCTACGATGAGAGGTATTCCGGCGCCGGCGACGTGCTGACAGTACTCTCGTGCATTCTTATTTTCACGCGATATTCGATTTTCAGCTCGGCCTACCTCGCGCTTGGCCATCCGAAGTGGCTTGCGATCATCAACTGCGCCAAGCTCGCAGCCTCCGTCTTTCTTTTCATCGCACTGTACAAATTGTACGGCTTCATCGGCGGCGTGTACGCCATCGCCCTACATCCGCTTTTCGTATTGCCTTTGCACTTTTGGTTTAACGATAAACACAAGCTGAATAACTTCAGTTATGAAGCGCTCATATTGCTCGCCTGGCCGATTGGATACGTCGCGGGACAGTTGGCGCTGGTCATATTCAATTCTGTTTCAAAATGAAAAGGCGTTAGCCAAGCGGCATTGGCGAAATGTCGCGCTCGCCCGTCGATGCAGCGGTCTGGCGCTCGCGCGGCGGTCGCGAGGTTCACCGGTTTTACATGGAACGAGTTTACAAGTCCGACGAGGCTGGAGCATACTTCCAGCGCATAGATTCCCGACAAGCGAACGCCAATTCAGGGGCGAGTCCGCATCGACTCGGATCCTTTACTAATGAATGACGTCCTCATTATCGGATGCGGGTTCGTCGCGGATCTCTACATGAGTTCGCTGACGACGTTTCCATCCATGCGCGTGGTCGGCGCCTTTGACAAAATTCCGGAACGGCGGGACGCTTTTTGTAAGCATTGGCGTTTGCGGGCGTTCGACTCGTTGGCCGTGGCCCTTGCCACGGCGCCCCGTCCTAGGATCATTCTGAACCTGACCAATCCCAGTTCGCACTACGAAGTCACGCGCGCGTGCCTGCTTGCGGGATTTCACGTTTATTCGGAGAAGCCGCTCGCGGACCGCATCGAAGACGCCCGTGCGCTGCATGCGCTGGCGGCGGAACGCGGACTGATGCTCGCGTCGGCGCCGTGTAGCGTTCTCGGCGAGGCCGCCCAGACATTGGCTTTGGCTGTGCGCAAAAACGTCGCCGGAGCGCCTCGGCTCGTCTACGCGGAATTGGACGACGACTTCGTGCCGCAAGCCCCCTATCGCCAGTGGGTGAGCGAATCGGGCGCGCCATGGCCGTATGAAGATGAATTCCGCGTTGGCTGCACCTTGGAGCACGCAGGCTATTACCTGACCTGGTTGATCGGCATGTTCGGCGCGGTCCGCACGGTCGCCGCCGCGTCAGCCGCAATCCTCCCGGACAAGTTGGAAGGCGGCGCGGATACGCCCGATTTCTCCGTTGCCGTCCTTTTCTTTGAAAACGGCGTCGTCGCGCGGCTGACGTGTTCCATACTGGCCCCACACGATCATCGTTTGCGGGTCGTCTGCGACGGCGGCGTTCTCGAAGTCGACGCCGCGTGGGACAACGCCGCGCGCGTGCGCTTCCGGCGCCGTTTCACGCTTCGCAGACGACTAATCAACCACCCGCTCGCGCGGCGGATTCGTCTGAAAGGGCCTACGCACCCCAAAGTCGGCCGAACTGGCGCCGCGTCGATGAACTTCGCGCTTGGTCCCGCCGAAATGTTCGATGCGCTCGCCGAAAACCGCCCGTGCCGGCTCTCCGCGGACTTCGCTTTGCACGTGAACGAAGTCACGCTCGCGATCCAGAACGCCGGAGAACATGCCGGGGTCCAGCGCATGACAACCCGTTGCATGCCGATCGAGCCGATGCCATGGGCCAAGTGAACGGCAAGATGACGCTGCTGGTTACGGGCGCCGCGGGCTTCATCGGGCGCCATGTCGTCGCCGCTGCGCGCCATCGCGGCCACGCCGTCCGCGCGGTCGTGCGCAATACGGCTTCGTCGCCCGACGAATGGCGCAACGATCCAATGATCGCGTCGATCGCCGCAGACCTCGCCGATGACTTCGCCATCGGCCCATTGACAGCGGCGCTGCGAGACGCAGACGCCGTCATTCACGCCGCGGCCGCAATGACCGGAAGCGCGTCGCGCCACGCACGCGATACCGAGGGCAGTCTCAGGACGGTGATCAGCGCCATGACCGGCCGAACCGAGCGCCCACCGCGCCTCGTCCTCGTCAGTTCAATCGCCGTCTACGACGCTCTGGCGGCGCCGGCATTTTCGACGATTGACGAAACCGCGCCGGTCGAGGCGCATCCTCAGTCCAGGGACGCCTACTGCCTCAGCAAACTTCGACAAGAGGCGCTGGCCGTCCAGGCGGCGGATCTGCACGGCCTGGAGGTGCGCATCATGCGGCCGGGCGCGGTCTTTGGACCCGGCAGGATATGGAACGGCCATCTTGGACCGTCGCTCGGACCTGCTGTTTTCACCTTAGAGACGCGTGGCGAGACGCCGGTCAGTTTTGTGTCCCATTGCGCCGAAGCGCTCGTCATGGCTGCTGAGGCTTCTGTAGCGACCGACGACCGCGGGCTTTCGGCGCCAAAGGGGCGCGTCGAAGTGATAAACGTCATCGACGACGATCGACCAACGCGCGCGCAATACTTGGCGGCCGTGAGGACGTCCGGCTGGCCGCGATTGGCGATTCCGGGGTTGGGCGCGCCTCTGCGGCTGGCCGGATCGATGCTCGGCGTTGCGCGCCTCTCGGACCGCATGCCAGGCCTGTTGCGACCCGCGATCTTCGCCGCACGCTGCAAGCCCTTCGCTTATTCCAACGCCCGTTTGAGGGAGCGACTGGGATGGCGACCGACGCGCTCATTCCACGAGGCGATGTCATGGTCGATTGCACAACCGGCAACTCAGAGCGCTGCGCAGAATGACCGACAAACCTAGGCCAGGGTTCGCCGGTCCCATCGCCTACCTCACAGGCGAGTACCCGCGCGCTACGGACACCTTCATTCAACGTGAGGTCATGGCGCTCCGTGCGAGCGGCATATCCGTGCTGACGTGCTCGATGCGTCGTACGCCGCCGGAACATCACGTCGGAAACGAGCAGCGTGAAGAGGCGCGTCAGACCTTCAACGTTATGCCGTCGACAAAATCGCCGATTGTCAGCGTGGGGTCTCACGTTCGCGCATTTGTCGGAAGTCCTCGACGATATCTTGCCGCATTCGCGCTGGCGATGCGCACAGGCTCGCCGGGCCTGCGCGCGCGCATGTATCAGCTGATCTACTTCGCAGAGGCTGTCGTTCTGGCCGTCCATCTCAAGAAAGCCGGCGTTGTCCACCTCCACAATCACATCGCAATGTCGAGCGGCTCGGTCGCAATGATCGCAAGCGCCGTCAGCGGAATTCCGCACAGCTTTACGATGCACGGCCCCGATATTTTTTTCGAGCCGCAACGCTGGAGGCTCGACGAAAAAATCGCGCGCGCGACCTTCGTGGCGTGCATCAGCGATTTCTGCCGAAGCCAGGGCATGATTTTTTCGGATCCGATCCACTGGTCGAAGATGCACGTCGTCCACTGCGGCGTGACGCTGTCTCGATATTCGGAATCGCGCGGCGGTCGGGCGGACGCAGCAGCCGGAATGGGGCCGCGTATTCTATTCGTAGGGCGTCTGGCGGCCGTAAAGGGGCTGCCCATCCTGTTCGACGCCGCCAAGAACTTGCTGCCCATGCTTCCAAACCTGCGTGTCACTTTGATCGGCGATGGGCCTGAGCGCCGCGAACTTGAAGATAGGGCCTGTTCGCTGGGGCTCGCGGACGCCGTTCACTTCGCTGGTTACAAATCGCAAGACGAAGTCGCCGCCGCTCTGCGGACGACGGACATGCTCATTTTACCGAGCTTCGCCGAGGGTCTCCCGGTCGTCCTGATGGAGGCTATGGCGGGTGAAGTTCCGGTGATCTCAACGAGAATTGCAGGCGTCGCCGAATTGGTCGAGGACGGCGTGAACGGACTGCTCATCCCGCCGGGCGATGTCGGGTCCATCGAGCAGGCCATTCAACGTCTGTCGAACGACCCGGAACTTCGCGCGCGCATGGGCGCGGCGGGTCGGCGGAAAGTTGCGGCTGAGTTCGATGTCGAAAAGGAGGCGGGCTGGCTCGCGCAGTTGTTTGAGACCTACGCCTCCGGGGCGGAGAAGCCGGCGAAGCGGCCCGCCCCCAAGTGCGCTGGCGCATAGAGAGGTCGCCACACACGATGGCTGCGGATGCACAGACACCTATAGCTGGCGCGGCGAACGTCGCGGCGGTTGCGATCGGCCGCAATGAGGGCGAGCGTCTCAAGCGATGCCTGGCGTCGATGCAGGGCGCGTTTCAGCGGCTCGTCTACGTGGATTCGGGATCAACCGATGATAGCCTCGAAATCGGTCGCGCCTCCGGCGCTGAGATCGTAGAGCTCGATCTCTCAAAGCCCTTTACCGCAGCGCGCGCGCGCAATGCCGGCTTCGCCGCGCTAAACGCCGGCGGAGCGCCGCCGAAATTCGTGCAGTTCATCGATGGGGACTGCACGCTGGAATCCGGCTGGGTTGCGAAGGGCCTGGAGGCCATGGCGCAAAATCCGAGGCTCGGCATCGTGACCGGTTGGCGGTCCGAAATTCATCGAAGCACAAGCGTCTATAACGCGATCTGCGATTTCGAGTGGCGTCGTCCCGCCGGGCCTATTCTGTGTTGCGGGGGCGACATGATCGTGCGGACAAAGGCCTTTTTGGAAGTCGGCGGCTTCAATGACAGCGTCATCGCCGCTGAAGACGACGAGTTTTGCGTCCGCGTGCGGGCTGCAGGCTGGGACATTCTGCGATTGCCGGTCGAGATGACACGGCATGACGCCGCAATGACGCGCTTCGGTCAATGGTGGCGTCGCGCGGTGCGAAGCGGCCATGGCTTCGCCCAGGTCGGCGCGTTGCACCCTCGCTATTTCCTTACAGAGAGATCGCGAGTCTGGCTCTATGGCCTCATTTTGCCGCTCATCGCCGTCGTCGGCGCACTTTGGACGACGCTCGCGCCGCTGAGCGTCGCCGCGCTCTATGCGCTAAACTACTTTCGAACCGCCCTTGGCTTGAAGCGCGACGGCTTGCCGATGCATGAGGCGCTCAGTCATTCCGTTTTCCTAACCTTATCCAAACTTCCCAACCTTATCGGCATGCTGACGTTCTACATGCGTCGGCGAAAAGGTCGCGACATGGAACTGATTGAATACAAATGACGCCTGCTAGACTTCGGCGTTTTGAAATTGATGAGCAGGGTGCGCAATGCCTTTAGGACGTACGAGAGTCGGGATCATCGGGGCCGGATATATCGCGCAATGGCACGCCGGAGCCATCCGGGCGACGAAAGACGTTGAGCTGACCGCAATCTGCGACGTTTCGGAGAAGACCGCGACTCAGCTGGCTGAGAATCTGGGCGTTCGAGCGTACGCCTCGCTCGACGACTTGATAGAGGAGCAAGTCTGCGACGCCGTCCACGTTCTGACGCCCCCCCACACGCACCACATGCTTGCGGTGAAGGCGCTTGAGGCCGGCCTTCACGTGATGGTGGAGAAGCCCTTTGCGACGTCGCGCGTCGATTGCGTCGCAATTACAAACGCCGCGAGGTCCGCCCATCGCGTGGCCGCCGTCAGTCACAATTTTCTTGGCGTTCCGAGCTACCAACGCCTGAAGGAGGCCTATCGCTCCGACGCGCTCGGTCGGATTTCATCCGCCGAGTTCAACTGGCGCTTTCCCTTGGAGCCGCTCAGGTCCGGCCCGTTCGGGTTGTGGATGCTTCGCAGCGCCGAAAACCTCCTTCTTGAACTCGGCCCTCATCTTTACGCCTTCGCCGTTGATCTTTTCGGAAAGCCCGAGGATTTTCAGCTGCGCGTCGGCAATCCGATCGATATTCCTGGCGGCGGAACGCATTTCCAGTCGTGGCGCATTCTCGCGCGCGCCGGCCGCGTCGATCTGACGTTTCACTTGTCGCTCGTCGAGACGATGGATGATCGGTCGATTGCGCTTCATGGATCGAGCGGGGTCGCCCATCTCGACTTCGCAAACGATACGCTGGTCATCCAGCGCAAGAACGCCAGCGACATCGTCGTCAGTCCCTTGCTCAACGAAGCATCGGCGTCGTGGCAACATCTGCGTGAGGGCGTCGTCAACGCGACGCGGCAGGCCGCCTCGCTGAACCAGAAGTCGCCGTACGCCCTTGGCTTTCGCAACGCCGTCCAGTCATTTTACGAAGCCGTCCGCGGCGGCGCGCCGATCGACGACCGATTTTCGGGCGAGGCGGCGACGACGGTCATCGGCGCGATCGAAGACACGATTGCGCAAATGCCGGCCGAGTCGAAGTCATACCGCGGCCGCGCCATTGCGCCATCCCATAAACCCAGGCCAAAGGTCTTGGTGATCGGAGGAACCGGCTTCATCGGGCGACACCTCACGACGACGCTTGCGGCATCGGGCCGCGATGTCCGCGTTCTCAGCCGGGGACGCACCGCGATGTTCAATGACGTCTCCGACAAGGTGGAGACGGTCTCGGTTTCACTCAATGACGCCGCCGGCATACGCGCCGCCATGGATGGCGTCGAGGTCGTCTATCACCTCGCTAAGTCACTCGAGACGACATGGGCGGCGTGCCTTGAAAACGACGTCGGCCCGACGGTGCGCATCGCCGAAGCGGCCCTTGACGCGAACGTCAAGCGCTTCATATACACCGGCACGATCGCGTCCTACGACATGTCGCGCCCGGATCGGGTGATCACCGAGCAGACCGGTTTCAGCGACGACATGCGCGACCGAAACCTTTATGCGCGCTCGAAAGCGACGTGCGAAGCCCGGCTCGTAGACCTGCATCGAAGCCGCGGCCTGCCCCTCATTATTGCTCGGCCAGGCATCGTCATTGGCTCTGGCGGCCCGCTCCAGCACTGGGGCATCGGACGATGGCATGGCGCGGGGGCCGTGCGTATCTGGGGGCACGGCCGCAACATATTGCCCTTTGTCTTGATCGACGATGTTTCCGACGGACTGATCAAGATGAGCGAGATCGATGAAGCCGTCGGTAAGTCGTTCAATCTCGTGGGCGATCCCATGATGTCGGCGCGTGACTATTTCGACGCCATTCGCGACAAGCTCGGCGCGCGGATCGCCGTACACCCCAGTTCCTTGACGAGCTTCTATCTGATTGACGCGGTCAAGCACCCGCTAAAGAAATATGCGCTCGGCAAGCGCGGGGCTATCCGGTCATCCCTCCGAGATTGGAAATCACGGGCGCATTTCTCGCCGTTCGACAACGAGTATCCCAAAAGGATTTTGGGCTGGAAGCCGGAATCGGACAAAGAAGCGTTCATCCGCCGAGGCATTCTGGAAGCAAACATTTTCGGTTTCTGAAGAACGGCTTGGTCAACCTTGCAGATTCCAGCTGCGATGAGCGCTGTGCGCGCGCCGCTAAAGTTTTTCAGGCGCAACTTTGCGTCGCTTAGCCCGGGAAATCGCCGAAATCGGCGATGCCGCCCTCGATGTGCTTTGCAACACGGCGCGTCTACACGGCCGGTGCGCGCCGGACACGCAATTTATATTGCTTTAATCAATCAATGAGATCAGCCGGCTGAGTGTTGAAGTTGCGAATAGTTTGGGTCAAAGTGCGGTCCAGGCAGCGCTTCTCAATATGCAAGGTGGCGCGTTTCTCGCTTATACTCGCGCCGCGAACAAGATTTTCGTTTTTGGTGCCAGATACGGGCGCACGGAATTGCCGGAGCAGGGGTCGTTGCAATTGACTGATCTTGAGCGCAGCCTAATCGCGGCCTATTCCCGCGTGCTCGGATGTACGCGAATTGAGCTTGACGATAACGTGTTTGAGCTTGGCGGCGATGCGCTGAACGTGGCGCGTTTGGTGGACCAAGTGAAGCTCGCGACCGGTCTCGACGTATCGCCCAGCGTGATCGAGCGCTCGCCGACGATCAAGCAGCTTGTCTGCGAGCTTAGTCCGTCGGAGGCGCAGGCGGCGGCGCTGGTGGTTCCCCTGCAGTCTTCCGGCTCCGGCGCGCCGCTATACTGTCTTTGCGGCATCGAACTCTACCGGGATCTTGCAAAATCCCTTGGCGATGATCAGCCGGTGTACGGCGTCTACGTCGCCAGCGAGATCGATATCTCGACCCAAATCGCGCAGGGACTGCCGCCCCAAATCGCCTTGGAGCGAATGAGCGAGGAGTATCTCAAGGCCATCCTGCGTTTGCGGCATGGCGGACCTTATCGATTGGCGGGGTTTTCGGCTGGCGGCATTATCGCCATGCAGGTTGCGTCAAGGTTGCGCATGATGGGCGAAGACGTCCAATGCGTGTTTTTGATCGATAGCGTTCTGCCGAGCGGGGCCAATAGAAACTGGATCAAATGGTTTCGGAAGCAGACAGCCGAGCTGAGTTACGAACGCCTGATGATGCTGGCGGCGCGCCTGCCGACCGGTCGTTCGCGCGTTGAAACCCCAGACGCCGTTCTCGGCGGCGATGCGGCGTTGTCGGCCGCGGTCCGCAGCTGGCAGCCCAGGTATGAGCGAACGGACTTCAAAACCGTGCTCTACAGGGCCACTGAGCACATGCAGGAAAATGGTCACATCAACTTCGACCCAAGTTATGGGTGGGGGCAACTGGTTGTCGGCCCCCTGATGGTTGAGGATACGGCAGGGTCACACCTTTCGTTGGTCCGCCCGCCAAACGTTGAAACGCTCGCACGGAGCGTCAAGCGCCATTTCGGCGGCGCCGCCTAAGCCTCGGAAACGCCTTCGTTTGATCGGATCGGGCGACGTCCGCAAATCCAGGCCACAGTCTATTGTTTGCAGAAGTTGGCCGTCGCCGAGCGAGGTCTCGCCCGGCAGTATTCAGGCCCACGACTTTCCTCGCAGACCAGGTCCCGATCACCGACGGCGACCTGGCGAAACTCAGAGATGCGCGTTTTCTGTCCGACCAACGCCAGCGGCGGCTGCAAATTTAGGCACGCCGTTCAATCCGAGATTGGTGGACAATCAGTGTGCGGCGTGATCACTTCGACATTGTGGCCAGCGACGAGTGGATAGACTGCACTCCCGACGCCACGTTAAGGAAAACACGAAATTCAGAAAACAGCTTTTCAAAAAATGATCCTTGCGAGTGACGTCGTTACGGCGACATATTAGGGCCGATATTGCGATGCGGGAGCGCCAAGCTTCCAGGCGGTGCAAAAGGGTGCGGCGGTATTTTTGAGTTCGGCGCGGCGTGTGTTTTGCGCGGCGTCATGTGGCGTATCGAGTAGGGGTAGCGGCGATGTCGAAGTTGCGTGCGCGTGCGGTAGAAAACTTTC
>JBQTKA010000015.1:0-118453 GCA_052386495.1 Hyphomicrobium sp.
GAAAGTTTTCTACCGCACGCGCACGCAACTTCGACATCGCCGCTACCCCTACTCGATACGCCACATGACGCCGCGCAAAACACACGCCGCGCCGAACTCAAAAATACCGCCGCACCCTTTTGCACCGTCGGGAGCCTATATGCTCTCGTATTGCACTCTCAACCTTAATATGTCGCCGTAACGACGTCACTGGCAAAGATCATTTTTCGAGAAACCGCCGGACCGCATGCATTTGCGACACGGTTGATAACCTAAACAATCTGCCACCAGAGGTGGTGGCCATATTTGCCGAAATCGGCCGATGAAAGTTTCCTGCGCTTGAAAGTTTTCGCCACTTTTCTTGCAGAACCAAACGGCTGCGGTTCGGCTACGAGCTTGGTCCAATTTTCTAAAATCTGGCACGGGCGATGGCGACGATTGAGGCTCGAAAGAAGGATGTCTCTTGTCCAATTCAATGGCGCGGGCGTTGACGCATCTGCGGCGCCGACCGCCTTGTCCGGGTTTGACGCCAGTATGTCCCGGCAATGTCCCGCAGAACAGTGTTGCGCCGACTGGGAGCCGACACGGATGTTCGGCGCCTCGATCGATCTTTCGGCTCGATGCCCTTTAACGGCCCGTGACAGCCCAAGCGGTTCTGGCGTCGGTCGCGTCAGAACACGGTTGACCTTTCGTATGTGCACTGTCGACCGGACATTGAATCAAGCACAGGTCCCGCGGCGCTTCCCCGAACTCGCGTTCGCCATTCGCCGACCAGCGACATAACGTTCACTTAAGTTCCTGCTGCGAATGTTCAAACGTGGCGCGTACGCCTAGACTCGAAGATTCAATACTCCGGCGCCTCACCGAGGATTTATGGACAGCAAGGGCATCATTCCGTTCACTCGGCCGGATCTGGCCGGGCAAGAACTCACGAACGTCCAGCAATGCCTTTTGTCAGAAACAATCTCCGGCGATGGGTCGTTCACTGAACGATGTCACAGTCATCTCGAGAGCGTACTGGGCTGCAAGGTTCTCCTGGTCCATTCGTGCACCGCAGCTCTCGAAATGGCGGCCATACTCGCCGGCTTGTCGCCCGGCGACGAGGTCATCATGCCGTCCTACACGTTCGTTTCGACGGCGAACGCGGTCGCGGTGCGCGGCGCGACTCCGGTGTTCGTGGATATCGAGCCGGTCACCTTGAACATTGACCCTGCCAAGATCGACGCCGCGGTCACATCGAAAACTCGAGCGATCTTGCCCGTCCACTACGCCGGCGTCGGGGCCGATATGAGGTCGATTGCAAGCATCGCCGAAAGTCGCAAGCTGATCGTCATCGAAGACGCCGCACAAGGCTATCTGGCCCGAGACGGCGACTCGCCGCTCGGCGCTATCGGGGACATGGGATGCATCAGCTTTCACGTGACGAAGAACGTCGTGTCCGGCGAAGGCGGCGCCTTGGCGATCAAGAACCCCGACCTGGTGCAACGCGCTCAAATCATTCGTGAGAAAGGCACCAACCGTACGCAATTTCTTCGTCGCGAAGTGACAAAGTACGAGTGGCTCGACATCGGCTCATCGTATTTGCCGAGCGATCTTGTCGCGGCGGTGCTGTTGGCGCAACTGGAGCGCGCCAAAGAGATCACGGAACGTCGCATGACCGCCTGGCGCCGCTACGCCGAAGCGCTTGGTCCACTCGCGGAACTCGGCTTTACGTTGCCGAGCATTCCGGAGGGCAAGCGGCACAATGCTCATATCTTCTATTTTCTCGTCGCAAATGAGGTTCAACGCGCCGCCTTGCTGGCGCGTCTTCGTGATGACGGCATCATGGCCAGCTCTCACTATGTCCCGCTCCATTCTGCGCCGGGCGGACGGCGCTTCGGCAGGACGCACGGCAGTCTGGAGGTTACGGATCGCGCGGCGTCCTGCATTGTTCGATTGCCGCTGTTCGCTGGCCTGACCAATGCGGAAATTGACCGCGTCATCGAGCGTACGCTCTATCACGCAAGGCGCTTATGAGAATGCGTGGTTTGACGGATAAGGCGCGACGCCCGGATGCCAGGACACGCATCTGCTACGGTCACGACCGAAAGTAGGCGTGACGTCGGCCTCAGGCGCGGGAAGGCGTTGGAAGGCGTTCGAGCAGCTGCGCATATCGCCGTTTGGCGAGTTCGGACCAGACATAGTAGGGCGCCTTGGCGTACGCGTTAGCCCCGTACGTGCGGCGTAGCTCGGCGTTTGAGAACATCGTCTTCATGCCTGCAATCCATGCGTCGGCGTCGTGCGGTTCGATCACCATGCCGTCGCTGCCGTCCTGGATCACGCCGCCTGCGCCCATCGGACTGACAATCGACGGCATCCCCGCGCCAAGAGCCAGATAAGTGACGAGGGGGCTGCCTTCCTCCAAACTCGGCAGCAGAAAGACGTCGGCGTCAGCGTACACCGACGCCAAATCCTTGGTGTAGGCGATGTACTCGACGCCGGGCTGTCGCAACATCGGCTCAATCATCGACGCCGTCTCGGGCTCGATCGCGCCGACGACCGACAACGTTCCGTCAATCTTCGCCTTGCTCCAATAGTCCAGCAGGAGGTGAACGCCCTTTCTCATTCCGATGCTGCCGACGAAAATGCCTTTGGGCTTGCGCCCCGGTCGCGGCGCGTCCAGTCGTGCCGGGAGCACATCGCTCGGGCGCATCCCAAGGCTGCTTTGGATCACCTTGTGAGGCGATACGCCGGCGGCGATAATTGATTTCGTGACCTCAGGACTTGGACTGAAAATGAAATCGGCGAACTCACACCGAAGCTCGTCGGCGCGGATTCTTTGCCGGATCACGTCGGGCGCCGCCGCAGCAATTCCGATGCGATTCGCCTCCGCCTCAAGAATCCGCTCGCCGGTTGCGCGATGTGTGTTGACGAACTCGGTTACAACCATATTCCCGCGACCCTTGGCGCGCCGATAAACTTCGGAACAAGCCGGGGAGGGCCAGATATGGGCCACATCGCCCGGTCGTAGGGCGGCGGGGAATCGCGCTTCCGTGATCCAGTCCAGCGTACGGTGCGGAAAGAGTCGATACGCGGGCCCCTTCAAAAAGGTGGGAATGCCATAGCGATGGTAGGGACGATAGTTGTCCTCACGAGAGCTTGTGACGAACAATTGCACTTCTGCGCCGCAGTCTTGAAACGCTTCCACGAGCGCCTGGCACGCATAGACGATATGCTGATTGCTGGCGAAGATCGGAAAGAGGGTCAGGATGCGCAATCGGGATGCTCCAGATGCCGGAACTTAGCTTCGGATTACAAAAGAACGCTCAGGCCGCCAGATCCAGCGTTCGATCGACGTTGTCCCAACTGACGTAGAACTCCTCCGTCATGCCCTCGGCGACGACAAATGCAAAATTTCGCCCCTGCCGGTCCGTCGTTATCTTGAGCGCGGAGACGACGCGATTCGGAGGCTGGATGACAAAAAAAGTCGACTCAGGCGGCATCAGCATCAGCCCGTGAGTCAAATGACTGCCCTCAACGCCAGCAATGACGCGCGCGCCTGCGCACGCTGCGACGATCTCTTCAATCGGCGCGAATGACGGATCAAGAATCTTAAAGCCGCGCTGAACGGCGCATTTCTCGGCGATCTCCATCTCGTTGTTTAAAAAGCGCCTGTCGCCGGTCTTGCCGCGCAGAAGGAAAACTCCAGCGTGTTCGCTGTACGGACTCGCCGAAATTACGCGCTGGCGAAACTGATCGCCACGCGCCTTTCGGTGGGCGTTATTGGCCGAGTCGTCGAAGATGACGAGTTCTTGGAAATGCGCACGATTGGTGCGAAGGGGCTTCAGTCCGAGAAGAGCCTCGTACTTCGGCACGTGCCCGCCGGTCGTTAGAGTCGTCGTGACCGGCGCCCCATGCTGTTCTGCAAGGGGGTAGGCAAGACAATCATCCGTAAGCCACATCCCGAACCAACGATTGCCGATCCAGCTTTCATAGAGGGCGCCGCTTATGACGTCCGTCGGCGGTTTGTACGCAGGCCACGAGCGAGTTCGCGCTCTGAGCGGCTTGGCGGCGCGCGCGCTGTACAAAACGCCGTCGACCAGATCGACGTTTTTCAGCCGGTAGCCCATCGTGCTTCCTTGGCGGACTTCGTAGCCGCCGCGCAAACTTTTCACCACCTCCGGCAGCGGCCCGAATTCCGTGCTGCGGATCAGGTCGAGCTGTCCCGGCAAGAATTTGGCAGGTCGCACCCAGCTCATTTCGGGCGGAGCGATTTCCCACTGTTCAACCGCGTCCGCTTCGAGAGCGCGTAAAGGCGCCCCGACGGCAGATTTCAATTTGTGCAAAGCAGGGCGGAAAGAAATCAAACGGGCGGGCCCTTCAGATACGTCAAAAGCGGCAGCGCCGCGCGGCTTCCGAATAACAGAGTAGTGTAGCCGTAAAACTCCAAACAAGTCATTTCATCCGGTCGGTCCCGTCAAGGTTTACAAGCCGGCCGCCGCAATTCGATTTCAGGCGTTGATGTACGTGACGTCTCGCATATCGCCCGACCCAACAAGGATCTCGCGCGGGTGTTGATGGCTAATGAAGTGGATGGGGCTGGCGGTCAAACCGTATGATCCGCTGTTATGTATGGCGATCAAGGCCCCTTCCTCGACCCGCGGCAAGAGCACGCCGCTCGCCAAGCGGTCGATCGACGTACAGAGGGGACCGACGAGATCAATGGTCTCCGTCGCCGTCCCGCCGCCCACTCTATGCATCGAATAGTTCCGATGAATGACCATTCCGAAATGGCCCGATGCGGGGAGGTGATTGTTCATGCCCCCGTCGCAAATCCCGATGCGGCGGCCGCGCGAGTTTTTGACTGAGATCACGCGCGTCAAAAAGTATCCCGCCTCGCCGACAAGGTAACGGCCAAGTTCGAGTATGAGCTGTGTCTCGGCGAAAATCGGGTCAGCCTTCATGGCGTCGAGGTCGTCGACGACGCCGCGCGCGACGGCCCCAAGATCGAGCGCCGTGTCCGTATCGTGATAGGGAATGCCAAGGCCCGATCCAAACACCAGCTTGCTCGGCCTGAGACTGTGGCGGCGGCAGACGTCTTTGAAGATGTCCAGGAAAATCCGGTAGTTCTCGCAGAGCGCGTCGGGCTTGAGACATTGCGTGCCCGAGTAGATATGCAGGCCAACGACATTCAGGTTGGCCAGTTCGAGGATGTCGGCGACTTCCGTCGGCGCGGTTTCGATGTCGATGCCGAAAGCGCTCGGACGTCCCGCCATCTGATCGCCGAAGCCTTTTGGCACGCGCGAAGGGGCGATGCGGATCATGACATCTTGAACACGTCCCTTCGAACGCGCAATGTGATCGGCTGCGACGGCCTCGCGGACGGATTCCAGAACGAGTTCACCGCACCCGCATTCTATGGCCTCGCGCAGTTCATACTCGCGTTTGCCGGGGCCGGTAAAACTCAAGCGCGAAGCGTCCCAGCCTGCTCCAAGGCCGAGCCGAAACTCGCCGATGGATGACACGTCGAGAAGTTCGACGTGGTTTTTGAGCCAGTGCAACAGGCCAGGGTTGGGGTTGCTCTTCGCGGCGTAACTCAGCGCGAAGCGCGCTCCGAACGCAACGCGAAGCTCGTCGATCCGTCTCTCGATCGCGTCCGTGAAATAGACGTAAGCCGGCGTGCCGAACTCGGTCGCGGCGCGCTCGAGGCATTCGTCGACGGAGTTGGCGGCGGTCATCTCAGTGTTCGGATTTGGCGAATTGCAGTATTCGGGCGACGGTGTCGAAATTATCGAGCGTAACGTCTTCGGCTCTGACTTGAACGCCCGACTTGTCTTCAACGAACGAAATAACGCTGAGCATGGCGACCGAGTCGAGCAGGCCGCTGGAAAACAGCTGGCTTTCGTCATTCAGGTCTTCGCTGACGTGTAGCGTTTCTTTGATGTGGGCGATGAGGCAATCGCTTGTCAGGGTCATCGGGCCTTCTCACTATGCGTTCCGGACTTCGGATGCTGCACGAATTTACTGCCGGAGGGCGTTTCCAAGCCTTGGAGAGAAAAAAACTCGCGGCAAGCGCGTATGACATCTGGACGGGACAGCTTGCCGCTGGACGTCCGCGGCATCGCATCGCTCCAGAGGTGAATCACCCGCGGGACCATGTAGTGAGCCATCGCATTGTGGCAGTGCTTCAGCAATGCGTCCTCTTGGAATCCGTTAAGCGGCGTGACGGCGACATGGACAACCTGACCCAAATCGTCGTCGTCGACGCCGAAAGCAACAACGTCGCTCACGACGCCGCTCCGACAAATCAGGTCCTCGACTTCGTCCGGGCTTAACCGAAATCCGCTCGTCTTGATCATCGCATCGTTACGGGCGACGAACCAAAGGTCGCCGTCCGAATCGAGCCGGACAATGTCGCCGCTGTAGACAACCGGCTCATCGCCGATCAGGTGCGCCAGTTCAGGGCAGGGACGTATCTTTTCGCGCGTGATTTCCGGCTTGCCCCAGTAACCCATGCTGACGAGCGGGCCGCGATGCACCAGCTCGCCCTGTTCGCCGGGTTTCGCGACGCCTTCGCCGTGCTTGATCACGTAGATTTCGGCGTTTGGGATGGCGCGTCCAATCGACCCCATCTTCGGCAGGAATTTCTCCGGCGCCAGGTACGTCGAGCGAAAGGCCTCCGTCAGTCCGTACATCAAATAGACTTTGACGCCGGGGAAAGCGCCGCTGACGCGTTCAAGAATGTTCGTCGGGATCTTGCCGCCGGAATTCGTGATCCGGCGAAGCGAGGGGAGCGGCGTCGGACTATCGTGCAAGAGGCGAACGATCTGGCTCCAGAGCGGCGGCACCGCCGCCACGCCAGTGACGCCGTGTTTTTGGATCGTGCGCACGATTTCGGCCGCCATCGCCACCGGCTGCAAGACGACCGTGCCGCCCATCAGCATCATCGTCGTCAGCTGATTGAGACCGTAGTCGAAGCTGTAGGGCAGGACGCTGAGTAGCCGCTCGTCTTCGCTCAGCTGCAGATAGCGCGCGACCGATCGGGCGCCGGCGACGATGTTGCGATGGCTCAACATCACGCCCTTTGGCTTGCCCGTGGAGCCTGATGTGTAAATGATCATCGCCAATTCCGTATCGAGGCGATGAACGGCGGCGGGCGCGGCGCTCGTCGCCGGGTCGCGCCAGCTCACGAAACCTTCGCCACCGGGGGCGTCGCCCGTGACGAGGATGCGCGCGACCGATTTCGGCGGCGAACCGGCCGCGAGCGCTTTCGCCGGACGCGCGTCGACGATGAGCGCTTTCGCTTGGCAGTCGTCGGCCACATACGCGAGCTGGTCTAACGTCCACTGCGCGTTCACGTTGACGACGACGGCGCCCAGTTTCGAGATCGCGAACATCGCCGCGATCTCGGCGATGCTCATGCGCAGATGCACGATGACGCGATCGCCCGGCGCTACGCCGAAGCTCTGCAGATGGCCGGCGATGCGATCGACGTCGGACGCGACCTCGTCGTAAGTCGCGGACCGGTCGCCTTCCACCACCGCCGGCTTGCCGGGGCGTTGAGTCAGGTTGTCGGAGAGGAGCTGATAGAATGTCGTCGACAATGAATTCACGGCAAATCCCTGGGGCGTCTTTCGTCCGGCCGCGCGGCTTGGTCTACGACGGCTTTCGATCCTGCTCGGCCGCAAACGGCGTCAGCCGCGGATAAATCTTCGCGGGCGAGCCGACGACGATCGAGTCGGACGGCACGTTCGTGGTGACGGCGGTGTTGGCGGCGATGCGGACGCGATCGCCGATCTTGATCGGGCCCAGCACCGTCGAGTTAACGCCGATAAACACGTCGTCTCCGATCACCGGAGCGCCGGGGCCCATGTTCGTGCCGATCGTCACGTTATGCATGATCCCCATGCGCTTGCCGATAATGGCTTGGGGATGAATGGAAATCGAGCCTTCCGCATGAATAATGTGAAAATCGTCGCCGATGGTGACTTCCGGCGGAATCCAAACCTTTGTCAGGTTTGCGACAAAGAGATTGACCAAGCCGTAGAATTTCGAGGCGACGCGGCGCGCGATCGGGTTGCGCCGCTCGATGGCCCATCGGCCCAGACGGTAATTGCAGATGGCGACGAAAGCCGGATTGGTGATCGAGCGCGAATGGAGTTCATAGTCGCGGCGCAGATGGCTAAAAACCATGCATAGCCCCCAGAGCGTCAAGCACAGCGCTGCTCTTCGGGTTTGACGCCTCGTCGTGAGGGACAGTCATGGATGCCGCCGTGGGGAGCTTTCGGAAATTTGGCGGAAGATGGCACAGGCTGAATGGCGATTCGAGCGGAAGTTGCGGTCCGTGGGCGTTCGTTTTCGTCGCATCAGGGCGGGGCAGCGACGACAGATCGGGGAGGCGTCGTGCTGAACGGGGGACGGGTCGCCGGGCCCGCTGCCGGCGGCATCGGTCACTAGTGTTTCTTTGGAGGGCTACGCCGCCTCGAAACGCCAGAGCTCGTCTTGGAAACGGATGCGAAGGTGGGCCGCATTTACGGGCGGCGGACAGTTGGCCCTCTCCGCTAACGCGAGCTTCCCGTAAGAGACCATGTTTGCCGGCCAGGGCATGACCGTCTCACAACGCGCCTGATGTGTGCGTGTGTCACTTCCGCTCGCACATTTTCAAGAGTCGTCGCATAGGGCTGCGGCGGGCCCGCGAAACGCCGAGACGGTGTCGTTAAGGTGCAAAATGTCGCCCCGCGTTTCAAATTCGAGAACCGACGAACCATCGGCGACTTAGGGCCATCAAGCACGGCCCCCACCCTTGCCATGCGCTGCGCTTTCCGCCATAACCCGCCCACTTCACACGCGGGTCGTTCGCGCGGGATGGATTGAAAGCCCCATCCTGACGCTCCGGTGGAAACGCCTAAGCCCCTCTCAGGGCTCAGACATTTCTTCTCAAGGCCCGCGGCGGATCAACCGGAAAAGGATTTTTGCTGATGGCTATCCCAGCCTTCAATATGCGTCAGCTTTTGGAAGCTGGCGTGCACTTCGGCCACCAGGCCCACCGCTGGAACCCCAAGATGGCGCCGTTCATCTATGGGTCGCGCAACAAAATCCATATCGTCGATCTGACGCAGACGGTGCCGATGCTGCATCAGGCGCTGTCCAAGGTGTCGGACACGGTCGCCAGCGGCGGGCGCGTGCTGTTCGTCGCCACCAAGCGTCAGGCCTCCGACGGCATCGCGGAAGCGGCCAAGCGCAGCGCGCAGTATTACATGAATCACCGCTGGCTCGGCGGCACGCTGACCAACTGGAAAACGGTGTCGCAATCGATCCGCCGTCTGCGCCAGCTCGACGACATCCTAGCCGATCCGCAAAAGCGCACGAAGAAAGAAGTCCTGAATATCCAGCGCGAGCGCGACAAGCTCAATCAGTCGCTCGGCGGCATCAAGGACATGGGCGGCACGCCCGACCTCCTCGTCGTCATCGACACGAACAAAGAGCAGATCGCGATCCAGGAAGCGCGCAAGCTCAACATTCCGATCGTCGCGATCGTCGACACCAATTGCGATCCCGACGGCATCGATTTCCCGGTTCCGGGCAACGACGACGCGGGCCGCGCCATCACGCTCTATTGCGATCTCCTCGCGCGCGCCGCGCTCGACGGTCTTGAGCGGTCGCAGGGTTCGGCGGGCGTTGACGTCGGCGCCAGCGTCGAGCCGCCGGCGGAAGATCTGCCGAAGGTCACGTTCAAGGGCATCGAAGCCCCGCGCGGCGAAGCCGACGACTTGAAGCGCATAACCGGCGTCACGCCGAAACTGGAGCAGCGGTTGAACGACGCCGGCGTATTCCACTTCTGGCAGCTCGCCGATCTGGACGCCGATCACGTTGCAGCCCTCGATCGCCTGCTCAAGCTCAAGGGCCAGGTCGCGAAGGAAGACTGGCCGGCGCAGGCCAAGAAACTCGTCGACTCGACGGCGGCTTAAAGTGGGTCGGTCGTGGCTCGTCAGTCATGAGCGGCGCGAAAGCGCCCCTCGCTGCGGTTCACCACTCGCCACTCACAACTCAACACTCACCACCAACGCTTCAGTGCGAAGGACGAAAAAATGACTGCCACGATCACCGCAGCTGAGGTCAAGAAGCTGCGCGACATGACCGGCGCCGGCATGATGGACTGCAAGACGGCGCTGACCGAAACCAACGGCGACATCGAAGCCGCCGTCGACTGGCTGCGCAAGAAGGGCCTGTCGAAGGCGGCGAAGAAGTCGGGCCGCATCGCCGCCGACGGGCTCATCGGCGTCGTCGCCAAGGGCAAGTCCGGCGCCGTCGTCGAGGTCAATTCCGAGACGGACTTCGTTGCGCGCAACGACGCTTTCCAGACGCTTGTGCGCGACATCACGGGCCTCGCGTCGGCCGCCGCGGGCGATCTCGCCAAACTGCTCGCCGCCAAGTATCCGGGCTCGTCCAACAACGTCGAGACGGTCGTCAAGGAGGCCGTCGCGACGATCGGCGAGAACCTGAACGTGCGCCGCACGGCCTCCCTCAAAGTCAAAGAGGGCGTCGTTTCCGACTACGTGCATTCGCGCGTCGCGGACGGCCTCGGCAAGATCGGCGTGCTCGTTGCGCTCGAGTCGGCCGGCGATGAGCCGACGCTGTTCGAACTCGGCCGCATGATTGCGATGCACGTCGCGGCGACCAGCCCGATCGCCCTCGACGCCGCCGGCGTTCCGGCCGACGTGCTGGCGCGTGAAAAGGCGATTCTCGAAGAAAAGAACGCCGGCAAGAAGCCCGAGATGATGGAGAAGATCGTCGCCGGCGGACTGAAGGCCTACGCCAAGGAGAACTGCCTGCTCGAGCAGAGCTACATCCACGATCCGTCGAAGACGGTCGCGCAGGCCGTAAAAGAGGCCGAGGGCAAGGCCGGCGCCGCGATCAAGGTCGCGGGCTTCGTGCGCTACGCGCTGGGCGAAGGCATCGACAAGAAGGACGAGGATTTCGCCGCCGAGGTGGCCAAGACCGTCGCCGGCGCGCGCTAGGCGGCGTGCGGCGAGTGCGCTAGGTATCGGCCGGCCGGATCGTCGAGATTCGGCCGGCTATTTTATTCCCCGCTCCCCATCGCGCTCGGTAGCGCGAATGGGGAGAGGGTCAGGGCGAGGGGCCGCCGCAGGCTCAGCTGGGGCCGCTGCCCCTCACCCCGGCCCTCTCCCCGTTGAGTGAAGGAACGGGGAGAGGGAGGGACCATGACCGCCCCCGCGGGCCTCAAATACAAGCGCCTGCTCTTGAAGCTCTCCGGCGAAGCGCTGATGGGCCGCCAGCCCTATGGCATCGACATGAGCGTCGCCGACCGGCTCGCTGCCGACGTTGCCGAAGCCATCGCGGCCGGAGCGGAGATCGCCATTGTCGTCGGCGGCGGCAACATTTTCCGCGGACTGACGGGCGCCGCGAAGGGCATGGACCGCGCGACGGCCGACTACATGGGCATGCTCGCGACCGTGATGAATGCGCTGGCTTTCCAGAATGCGCTCGAAAACAAGGGCGTGACCGCGCGCGTGCTCTCGGCGATCCCGATGCCGACCGTGTGCGAGAGCTATGTCCGGCCGAAAGCGATCAGTTATGTCTCGAAGGGCCAGGTGGTGATCTTCGCAGCGGGCACCGGCAATCCGTTCTTCACCACCGACACGGCGGCGACGCTGCGCGCCATCGAGTTGAATTGCGACGCCGTCGCCAAGGGTACGCAGGTTGACGGCGTCTATTCCGCCGATCCCAAGACCGATCCGTCCGCGAAACGCTTCGAGCGGTTGAGCTACGGCGAGGTTCTGGCCAAGAACCTCAAAGTCATGGACGGCGCGGCGATCGCCCTTGCCCGCGATAACCGACTTCCGGTAATTGTTTTTTCGATCGAAGAACCCGGCAACCTCTTGAAAGTCTTGCGCGGCGTCGCCCGCCAGACACTCATCGAGGGCGCCGCCCAATGACGTGCGCGGGGCGGGCCGACCGACACAACCTCGATTTGCAGGTATAAGGTCGAGCAGCCTTTTTACCGCGCCTAAGGAGTCTTCATGTCGCTCACCGCTTACGACATCAAGGAGATCGAAAAGCGTATGCGCGCGTCGATCGACGCGTTGAAGCGCGAGCTATCGGGATTGCGTACGGGCCGCGCCAGCGCGAACCTGCTCGATCCGGTGCATGCCATGGTCTATGGCGCCCGGATGCCGCTCAACCAGGTCGCCACCGTATCAGTGCCCGAACCGCGAATGATCACCGTTCAGGTCTGGGACCGAAGCAACGTGATGGCGGTCGACAAGGGCATTCGCGAGGCCAACCTCGGGCTCAATCCAATCATCGACGGGCAGGTCTTGCGACTGCCCATTCCCGCGCTGACCGCAGACCGGCGCCAGGAACTCGTCAAGCTCGCGCACAAATACGCAGAGCAGTCCAAGGTCGCGATCCGAAATGTGCGCCGCGACGCCATGGACCTTCTCAAGAAGCTCGAGAAGGACGGTAAGATGAGCCAGGACGACCATCGCGGCAATTCCGACAAGGTGCAGGAACTGACCGATCGTCTGACCAAGGAAGTGGATGCGACGCTTGCCGCGAAGGAAACCGAAATCCAGAAAGTTTGACGGCGACCCGGGCTTTTCGCCCGACGTTGTGGGGCATCGCGCGGGCCGGCCGGCGTCGCGTCGAGGGACGGCAAATATGGAAGGCGCTCGAACGTGTCGGTGAGAAGCAAGATGGCCGACAACGGCGCCGCGCGCGACGGGCCGCCGCGACACGTGGCCATCATCATGGACGGCAACGGCCGTTGGGCTAAAGAGCGCGGACTGCCGCGCACGCTTGGTCATCGCCAGGGCGTCGAAGCGGTGCGCCGAGCGGTGCGCGCGTCGATTGAGCTCAAGATCTCCTATCTGACAATTTTCAGTTTTTCCTCCGAGAATTGGAAGCGGCCAAGCGATGAGGTCGACGACCTGATGGGGCTGATGAAGCGCTTCATCCGCCGCGATCTCGCCGAGCTGCACGAGGCCGGCGTGTGCATCCGCACCATTGGCGAACGCCAACAGGTCGACACCGAACTAATGACGCTGATCGACGAGGCCGTGTCGCTGACCCGGCACAACTCCACTCTGACGCTGGTCATTGCGTTCAACTATGGTTCGCGCGGCGAGATCGCCAAGGCGGCGCGCCGGCTCGCCGAGGATGTCGCGGCCGGCGTGTTGGCGCCGGAATCCATCACCGTCGATCGCCTTGCGGAAGCGCTCGACACGTCCGGCATTCCCGATCCCGATCTGCTGATCCGGACGTCGGGCGAGATGCGACTGTCGAACTTTCTCCTCTGGCAGACGGCGTATACCGAATTCGTCTTCCTGAATTCCTACTGGCCTGATTTCGACCGCGCGGCGCTCGAGCAGGCGATCGCGGAATTTCGCGCGAGGGAACGCCGGTTCGGCGGACTCAGCAAGACCTCGACGGCATGAGGTCGGCGATGCCGGACAATCTCAAGCCCGAGGCCGAGCCGCCCGGCGCGCCCTACATTTCCAAAGAACTGCAATTGCGCGTGGCTTCTGGCGTTGCCGTCGGCCTTGTCGCGCTCGCGATGGCGGCGTGGAGCCCGCTCGCGTTCGCGATTTTGACGCTGGCGATGGCGTTGGCGATGACGTGGGAATGGAGCCGCATCGTTCGCGGCGACGGCATCGACGCGGTCGTCGCATTGCATGCTCTAGGCGTGATCGCGGCGGTTTTGCTGACCTCGGGGGGCATGGCCGGCCTCGGCGTCGCCGCTGCGGTCGCAATGGCGATTGCGGTCGGCGGCTTGTCGGTTGGCGGCGGCGCGGCGGTTCTCTCCGGCATCGGCGTTCTGTACACTGGCTTGCCGGTCGTCGCGCTCGGATGGCTGCGCGGCGATGAGCCGCTCGGATTTCTGGCCGTGCTGTTTGTGCTCATTGTCGTCGTTGCGACCGACACGGCCGCCTATGCGGCTGGGCGCATGATCGGAGGGCCGCGCTTGGCGCCGGCCATCTCGCCGAACAAGACGTGGTCGGGATTATGCGGCGGCGTGCTGGCGGCCGCGCTGGCCGGCGCGCTCTTCCCAATCGTCACCGGCAGTGGAAATTGGGTGTGGCTTGCAGCGCTGGGCTTTGTTCTTGGTCTCGTCGCTCAGGCCGGCGATCTGGCGGAATCGGCCTTGAAACGACAGTTCGGACGCAAGGATGCGAGCGACCTGATTCCCGGCCACGGCGGCGTGATGGATCGGATGGATGGCGTTGTGACGGCGGCCGTCGCCGCTGCGCTGATTGCGCTGGCGATCGACGCCTATGCGCCTGCACGCGCGTTGCTTTACGGATCGTAATTCAATGGCTTCAAGCGCAAGCGTGCCGATGTGGCCGCGACCGGGACAGTCGGTCGGCGAAGGGTCCGGCCCCAATGGCGCGGGTGGGACGCCGTGTCGGCTCACAGTGCTCGGCGCGACGGGCTCAATCGGACAAAGCACGCTTGATCTCGTCGCGCGCAATGCCGAAGCTTTCGAGATCGTCGCGCTTACCGGGCAGTCGCACGTAGCTGAGCTTGCGGCGCTGGCGCGCAAGCACCACGCCAAGCTGGCGGTGATCGGCGACGAGAGTCTGCTCGGCGCGCTCAAGGATGCGCTTGCAGGTTCTGGCGTTGCGGCGGCGGCCGGACCGCAAGCGCTGATCGACGCAGCGCAAATGCCGGCCGACTGCGTGATGGCGGCGATCGTCGGCGCAGCCGGCCTGCGCCCGACGTTTGCGGCGGCCGGACAGGGCCGGCGCGTCGCGCTCGCCAACAAGGAATGTCTCGTGACGGCGGGCGACGTTTTCACCGCCGAAATCGCGCGCTCGGGCGCGGAACTTCTGCCCGTCGACAGCGAACATTCGGCCGCATTCCAGGCACTCGCAGGCGCCGATCCGGACTCGATCGAAAAGATCACGCTCACCGCGTCGGGCGGACCGTTCAGAACCTGGAGCAAGGAGCAGCTCGCGCTTGTGACGCCGGAGCAGGCGCTCAAACATCCGAATTGGTCGATGGGCGCGAAGGTCACCATCGACAGCGCCACGCTGATGAACAAGGGCCTTGAACTGATCGAGGCGTTTCACCTGTTCCCCGTCGGCGTCGACGCGCTCGCCTGCGTCGTGCACCCGCAATCGATCGTGCACTGTCTGGTCAGCTACACGGACGGCTCTGTGTTGGCGCAGATGGCGCCGCCCGACATGCGCACGCCGATCGCGGTGGCGCTGGCGTGGCCGCGGCGCATGTCGGCGCCGACCGAGAAGCTCGACCTCGCGCGGCTCGGTTCGCTGACGTTTGAAGCGCCAGATGAAGTCCGCTTTCCGGCGCTCCGCGTCGCCAAGGCCGCGCTCGGGCGCGGCGGGTCTGCGCCGGCCGTGCTGAATGCGGCGAACGAAATCGCCGTCGCCGCGTTTCTCAACCGTCGTTTGCGATTTCTCGACATTGCGCGGCTGGTCGAGGATACAATCGAAGCCTCGGACCGGCAGGGCGTCATGGCGCGCTGCGGGTCGCTCGACGACGTCTTGGAGGTCGACGCGACGGCGCGGCGACTGGCCGAGGAACGGTTACGCGTCTATTAACGCAAATTAACCCGACTCGGCCCATAGACCGCGCCATATACCGAAGTCTGGCGTGATCGCAGACGCGACCCACTCAGGAGCACGACGTATGGAGTTTGTTTCGACGCTTGCCGGATGGATCTGGCAGTACGGCGTCATGTTCCTGCTGGTGCTGACGCTCGTCGTCTTCATCCATGAACTCGGACATTTCCTCGTGGCGCGCTGGTGCGGCGTGACCGTGAAGGCGTTTTCGATCGGATTTGGCCCGGAAATCTTCGGTTTCTACGACAAGCACGGCACGCGGTGGCGCTTTGCGTGGATCCCGCTCGGCGGCTACGTCAAATTCATCGACGACGAGAATGCGGCCTCCGCGCCCGGAACGGCTGCAACGAGCCGGCTGTCCGAAGCCGAACGCAAAGGCGCGTTCCACACGAAGCCGGTCGGACAGCGCGCCGCCGTCGTCGCGGCGGGCCCGATCGCAAACTTCCTGTTGGCCATCGTGATTTATGCAGGCCTGAATTCGGTTTACGGCGTCCGGCTAACGCCGGCGTATGTCGATGAAGTTATCCCGGATACAGCGGCGGCCCGCGCCGGGTTCATGCAGGGCGACACCGTCATCGAGATCGACGGCGAGGGCATTGAAAAATTCGATGATCTGCAGCGCATTGTGGGCGCGTCCGCCGGCCGCGAGCTGCGCTTCAAGGTGAAGCGCGGCGAGGACGTCGTTACGCTCGTCGGCACGCCTGCGGTCGATGAGCAGCGCGACACCTTCGGCCGCACCTTCCGGCGCGGACTGATCGGCATCAAGCGATCAGTGAAGCCTGAGCAAATTCAAACAATTCACGTCGGGCCGCTGGAAGCGCTGTCGCGCGGCGTCAAGGAGACGTACGGCAACATCACGCAGACGCTTGCCGGCATCGGCGACGTGCTGACGCGCCGTCAATCGGCCGAACAGATGGGCGGTCCGCTGCTGATGGCGGAAGTGACGGCCAGGGTCGCGGAGCTCGGCGTCGAACCGATGCTGCGCTGGATCGCCTTCATTTCCGCGAATATCGGGTTTTTGAACCTGTTGCCGATCCCCGTTCTCGATGGGGGGCACCTTTTGTTCTATGCCTATGAGGCGGTGCGCCGCAAGCCCGCCAGCGAGCGGATCCAGCAGATGGGATTCCAGGTCGGATTGGCGCTTTTGATGATGCTGATGATATTCGTCAATTTCAACGACTTGGTGAATGTGTGGCGACGTTTCACGGGCGTCTGAGATTCGCCGCAGAGTGACGTAAAGTTACCACTTCCCCGGTCATTGCTGAATCGTTAAAAGCGTTGAGTTGGCGGAGTAGCTTCGCGGCTTGATTCGGGGGGTCCGGTCGAGCCGCCGTGAGATGCGCGTCAAGCAGCACGGTTTTCCGGTCGGGCGAATGAGCTCCGGCGGCAAGACTTTGACGCTGCAGGGGTGCGCCGCCGCCGTCGACGGTTGCGCATTTGGAATGGGGTCGACGGCAGACGAGGGCGACACCGCGTATGCAGGAATTTCGGATCATCGGGGCGAGCCTCTTGCGCCTAGTCATGGCGTTGGCTCTGATCTCGCCGATGGTCGCGATTGGGGATGGCGCACTTTTTTCAGGCGGCGCGTTCGCTCAAGGCGTGATCAAGGACATCCAGGTCGTCGGCAATCGCCGCGTCGAGCCTGAAACCGTCCGATCTTATCTGCAGTTCAATTCCGGCGAAGCCTACAGCCCGGGCAAGGTCGACGCGTCGATCAAAGCCTTGTTCGCCACCGGCCTTTTCGCCGACGTCGCAATCGAACCGCAGGGTTCGACGATGGTCGTCTCGGTCCGCGAAAATCCCGTCATCAACCAAATCGCATTTGAGGGCAACAGCGAGGTCGATACGCCGACGCTGACGGCCGAAGTGCAGTTGAAACCGCGCTCCGTTTTCACGCGCGCCCGCGCCCAGGCCGACGTGCAGCGCATCCTCGACGTCTATCGCCGTCAGGGCCGGTTCGCCGCCGCAGTCGAGCCGAAGATCATCGAGCTTGAGCAGGACCGCGTCGATCTCGTCTTCGAGATCACGGAAGGCTCGGCGACCAAGGTCAAGGGCATCAATTTCGTCGGCAACCGCGCGTTCTCGGACAGCCAGTTGCGCGACATCATTTCGACGACGCAATCGGGCTGGTTCGACTTCCTGAAGGGTACCAGCATTTACGATCCCGATCGCATGAATCTCGATCGCGAGCTGATCCGCCAGTACTACCTCAAGAACGGCTTTGCCGACGCCACCGTCACGGCGGGGCAGGCGGAACTCGATCCCGACGGCCAGGGCTTCCTCATCACCTTCGCGATTGAAGAAGGCGAGCCCTACACGTTCGGACAGGTCGTCATCGAATCCTCGCTCGCCGAAGTGCAGGGCGATCTCTATCGCTCGGAAGTGCTGACGATCTCCGGCGAGGTCTACAACGCCGCGCTGATCGACAAGACCACGGAAAAGCTGACCCTCGATATTGCAGAAACAGGCTACGCGTTCGCCCGCGTTCGTCCTCGCGCGCTCCCCGATCCGGCGACGCGCACCATCGCCATCACCTACGTGATCGACGAGGGCCCGCGCATCTATATCGAGCGTATCAACATCGTCGGCAACGAGCGCACCAAGGATCACGTCATTCGCCGCGAATTCCGCCTTGCGGAAGGCGACGCGTACAATCCGTTGCTCGTGGATCGCGCGAAAAAGCGCCTGACCGCGCTCGGACTGTTCAAGAGCGCTGAAGTGCGCCGCCGGCCCGGGTCGTCGGCAGACCGCGTGGTGCTCGATGTTGAACTCGTCGAGCAGTCGACCGGCGAACTGTCGTTCGGCGCAGGTTACTCCACGAACGAAGGCGTCATCGGCGATATCTCGCTCACCGAGCGCAACCTGCTCGGCAACGGGCAGTTCGTGCGGTTGAAATTGGCCGGATCTCTGGAACGCCAACAGATCGATCTGTCGTTCACCGAACCGCGCTTCCTGGATCGTAACCTGTCTGCCGGTTTCGACCTCTATCACAAGGAAATCGACTTCTCCGACAGCTCGGGCTTCAACCAGCGCAAGTCGGGCGGACAGGTTCGCCTCGGCTTCCCGCTCGCCGAAAACCTATGGATGCAGACGAGCTACGGCCTGTCGCGCGACGAAATTTTTGACGTCAGCGAGAATGCGTCGCTCGCCATCAAGGATGCGTGTGGCGCTGCAAATCCCTTTGGGACCGGTGATGTTGACTGTCGGGAAGAGTCCTATTTCACCTCTCTCATCGGCACGACGATCACGTACGATCAGCGCAACCATCCGAAGACGCCGACGCGCGGCTACTTCCTGCAGACGGACAACGAGTTCGCAGGTCTCGGCGGCGACGTGCAGTTCTGGCGCGTCGGCGCGGAAGGCCGCGCCTATTACCCGATCACCGAGAAGATCACGCTGATCGGCCGCGTCATCGGCGGCCACATTCAGGGCTGGGGCGGCGAAGACGTAAAGCTGCTCGACTCGTACTTCAAGGGCGGCGAAACCATCCGCGGCTTCGACAAAGCCGGCTACGGTCCGCGCGACTTGAACACCAACGACGCGCTGGGCGGGACGTCGTACTGGGCGGCAACGGCGGAAGTTCGTTTCCCCATGCCGTTCATTCCGGACGAGCTTGGGATGAGCTTCGCGGTGTTCGCGGACGCCGGTTCGTTGTTCAACGTTTCGGGCCGGATCAACAAGCTTAACCAGAGTTGTGGCGTTACGGACCCTGGATCGGGCAAGTTCACCGGCGTCTGCCTCGAAGACGACAGCACGATCCGCTCGTCGGTCGGCGGCAGCGTTCTCTGGAACTCGCCGGTCGGGCCGTTGCGCATGGACTTCGCCAAGACCATCACCAAAGAGAACTACGACGAAGAGCAGTTCTTCCGCTTTGGCGCATCGACCAAGTTCTAACCGGCCTTCGGCCTTCCCCGCCGTCCACCGCCCTGCGCGGCTGACGCCTTGTCAGCGCGTCCGTTCGGGCTAGAACCGTTGGGCGCAGATGGCCTGCCGTGATGCAGGATCGCGCCGGAGCCGACCTCATGGAGCATCGCGGTTTCTTCGACCGGGCCGGACCGTTTCCGCTATCCGACGTCGCGCGCGCCGTCGGCGCCGCCATAGTCAGCGACCGCGATCCCAGCCTTTTGATCGAGGATGTGCGCCCGCTCATCGACGCAGGGCCGCGCCACGTCTCGTTCATCGAGAACAGGAAGTATCTGCTGCAGTTGGACGCGAGCCGCGCCGGCGCCTGCCTGACGTCGGCGGCCACCGCGCCGCGCGTGCCGGAGCACACGGCCGCGCTCGTCGTGCCGCAGCCCTATCACGCATTCGCCCAGGCCCTCCTGCTGTTCTATCCGGGCTCCCGTCTGCCGATGACGACGCGGGCCGGCGCGCCGCCCATCGATCCCACAGCGCGACTGGAAACGGACGTCCAAGTCGAGCCTGGCGCCGTGATTGGGCCCGAGGTCGAGGTCGGGTCCGGGACGCGCATCGCCGCAGGCGCCGTCATCGGCGCGCGCTGCCACATCGGGCGAAACAGCTACATCGGCCCGTCGGCCACCGTGACGCATGCCCTGATCGGCGATCGCGTGATCGTTCATGCCGGCGTCCGCATCGGCCAGGACGGATTTGGTTTTGCGATGGGCCGGACGGGACATCTCAAGGTTCCGCAGATCGGCCGGGTCGTCATTCAGGACGATGTCGAGATAGGAGCTAATACAACTATCGACCGGGGCGCGCTCAAGGACACCATCATCGGCGAAGGCACGAAAATTGATAATCTCGTGCAGATCGGGCACAACGTCGTCATTGGTCGCCATTGCGTGATGGTGGCTTTCTCCGGAGTTTCTGGGTCGACCGAACTCGGCGATTTCGTCGTGATGGGCGGCCAGTCGGGCGCCGTCGGACATATCAAGATCGGCGCCGGCGCGCAGATCGGGGGCTCCACGCATCCGACGCACGACGTGCCGGCCGGCGCTCGTATGTTTGGAACGCCCGCGAAGCCCTTGAAGGAGTGGGCACGCGAGGCCGCGACGCTGAAGCGCCTTGCGCAACGGCGGTCCGAAGGGTCAGACGGCGAGCAGGAGTAGTATTGCGGAATTGCGACGCGGACGTTTTGCGCAGGCGCTTGCGCATCTGATCGGCGTAACGGCGCTGGAGTGAGTTTGCTATGACCGAGACGAAGACGACCGGGGAGACGCTCGGCACCGCGGACATTACGCGCGTGATGAAGCTGCTTCCGCACCGCTATCCCTTTCTTATGGTCGACCGCATGTATGACATGCGGGGCGACGAGAGCTGCGTCGGCGTCAAGAACGTGACGATCAACGAGCCGTTCTTCCAAGGACACTTTCCGCAGTATCCCGTGATGCCGGGCGTGCTGATCATTGAAGGCCTCGCGCAGACGGCGGGCGCGCTCTGCGTCTCGACGATCGAAGAGAACTATCAGGCCGAACTCGTCTACTTCATGGGCATCGACAATGCGAAATTCCGCAAGCCTGTGCTGCCCGGCGATCAGCTGCACTATCACGTGACGAAGGTGCGCAACCGAGGCCGCGTCTGGCGGTTCAAGGGCGTTGCAAAGGTGAACGGACACGTCGTCGCCGAAGCGGAGATCAGCGCGATGCTCGCCGACACGGCCGACGCCAAGGCCTTTGCGAGCAAGCATGGGTGACGTCGCCATCCACCCCGCGGCGGTCGTCGAGGACGGCGCCAAGCTGGCTGCTGGGGTGAAGATCGGACCGTTTTGCACCGTCGGCCGAGAGGCGACGCTTCACGACGGCGTGGAGCTCATCAGCCACGTCGCGGTGTCCGGCACGACAGAGATCGGCGCCGGCACGCGGATTTTTCCGTTCGCCTCGATCGGGCATCAACCGCAAGATCTCAAATACAAGGGCGAGCCGTGCTCGCTGACGATCGGCGCCAATTGCCTGATCCGCGAGGGCGTGACGATGAACCCCGGCACCGAAGGCGGCGGGTCCGTGACGACGGTCGGAGACGGCTGCGCGTTTCTGGCGAACAGCCACGTCGGTCACGATTGCCGCGTCGGCAAGGGCGTCATATTTTCCAATAACGTCATGCTGGCTGGGCACTGCACCGTCGGCGACTACGCGATCATCGGCGGCGGCGCCGCCGTCATCCAGTTCGCGCGCATCGGCAATCACGCCTTTGTCGGCGGTATGTCGGGTCTTGAAAACGACCTGATCCCCTACGGCATGGCGATCGGCAATCGCGCCTATCTGTCCGGGCTCAACATCATCGGGCTGCAACGGCGCGGATTTTCGCGCAGCGACATCCACGATCTGCGCCGCGCCTACCGACTGCTGTTCGCGCAGGAGGGGACGCTCACTGAGCGCATGGAGGACGTGGCGGCCGAGTTCTCCGCCCATCCGATCGTGCAGGAAATCATCGCTTTCATCAGCGCCGGCGGAAAGCGATCGCTCTGCACGCCGAAAAACGGCGCGGACGCCTGAGGCCGGGCCATGACCCGTCCAAGCGCTCCAATCGGCATTATTGCAGGCGGCGCCACGTTGCCCGGCGAGGTCGCCGAGAGCATCGTGCGCGGCGGCGGCGCCGTGCACATCCTGCTGATAGAGGGCGCGGCCGATCCGGCTCTCAAGTCTTATCCGCATACGCAGACGCATTGGTCCAGGCTCGGTTACGCGACCCGCGAGCTGAAGCGCGCCGGCGTGCGCGATCTTGTGATGCTCGGCACGTTCGCGCGGCCCGATTTGTGGAAGGCGCGCCCGGATTTCGCTTTTCTGCGTGAACTTCCGGCCATCGTTCGGCTCGTTCGCGCGGGCGGCGATGACGCCGTGTTGCGCAGCACCGTGGCGCTATTCGAGCGCCAGGGGTTTCGCGTCGTTGGAGTCAGCGACGTCGCGCCGGATCTTGTCGCCCAAAAAGGCGCGATGACTCGCGCCACGCCCACGTCTGACGATGAGGCCGACATTGCGCTTGGTTTCCGATTGATCGATGCGCTGGGCTGGCAAGACATCGGGCAGGGGGCCGTCATCAGCGCGGGTCGCATCGAGGCGATCGAAGGCGCGGAGGGGACGGACCGGATGCTGACGCGCGTTGCGGAGCGGCGGCGCGTCGCCGGCGACGCGCTTCGTCGCGGCGTTCTCGTCAAGCGCTCGAAGCCCGGTCAGGACATGCGCGTCGACATGCCGACGATCGGACCGGGTTCCGTCGCCGCGGCCGCAGCGGCGAGCCTCGCCGGCATTGCCGTGATGAGCGGGCACGTCCTCATTGCCGAGCGGCCCAAGCTGGCGCAGGCCGCAGAAGGCGCGGGCGTGTTCATCGTCGGGCGCGACGCGCTCGAGAAATCGGACGGCGGCCTGCTCAGCATCATCCGGCCCACGCCGCTTGGCGACATCGACGCGCCGGCGGGAACGCGGGTAGACCTCGTCAAAGCGGTGCGCGTGATGCGGATTTTGGACGAATTTTCGTGTGGGACGGCGACGGCGGTGCGTGAGAACCGCGTCTTTGCGATTGGCGCCGCCGAACCAGCCGAACACGTGATCGAGCGCATGCGGAGTCATTTCAAGGCGCGCGGGCGCGCCGGCGTCGCAGCGCTCGGACCGCATTCGCCGCTGACCGATGGCGTGATCGCGGCCGCCGTCGCGGTAGGGCTGGCCGGAATCGCGCTCGTTCGGACGTCAGACGACATCGGCCGCGCGCCGGCGGGCTTGATCGCCGCCGCCAACGCCAGTGGGCTATTCGTGGTCGAGGCTCCGCTTGAGATGGAGGGATCGCAACCGTGAGCGGCGGTG
This sequence comes from Hyphomicrobium sp., assembly GCA_052386495.1. Taxonomy (GTDB): domain Bacteria; phylum Pseudomonadota; class Alphaproteobacteria; order Rhizobiales; family Hyphomicrobiaceae; genus Hyphomicrobium_B. The sequence goes on from JBQTKA010000015.1 coordinate 23,318, forward strand.
ACGGACGACAGACTCGCTCCCCATCTCGCGCGCTGCTCCGCGTTGCGCTCGTCGCCGGCGAGCACTCGGGCGACGCGCTTGGCGCGCGCTTGATAGCGGCGCTCAAGCAGCGGATTGGGGACGGTGCAATCGAATTCGTTGGCGTCGGCGGCGACGAGATGGCGGCCGAGGGATTTCAATCCCTTTTTCCGATCGAGGACGTGGCGGTGATGGGTCCGGTCGCGATCCTCAAGGGCTTGCCGCGGATTTATAAGCGGGTGCATCAGACCGTCGACGCCGTGATCGCCAGCCGGCCGGATATCCTCGTGATCATCGACAGTCCGGAATTCACGCATCCCATCGCGAAGCGCGTGCGCAAACGCGCCCCCGACATTCCGATCGTCGATTACGTCAGCCCGAGTGTGTGGGCATGGCGCCCAGGCCGCGCCAAGAAAATGCGCGCCTACGTCGACCTCATCCTGGCATTGCTGCCGTTCGAGCCGGAAGCGCATGTGCGCCTCGGCGGGCCTGCGTGCACGTTTGTCGGGCATCCGTTGATCGAGAAATTGCACGACATTCGAAACGCCGACTCGGCGGGCCTGGCGGCAAAGCTGGGGCTCGACGGCGACAAGCCCGTTCTCCTCGTGCTGCCCGGCAGCCGGAGGTCGGAAGTCACGCATTTGATCGATGTCTTCGGCGAGACGGTTGGGCGGCTCAAGGCCGCGGGCGTTGAAACCGACGTCGTCATTCCAGCGGTGCGTCACCTGCGGACGCTGATCGAGCAGCGCACAGCGGCTTGGCCGGTCAAGCCGCACATCGTCGACGGCGGCGACGATAAATACAAAGCCATGCGGCTTGCCCGGGTCGCGCTGGCGGCGTCAGGCACCGTGACGCTCGAGTTGGCGCTGGCCGGAACGCCAATGGTTGTCGCTTATCGAGCCGATGCGTTCATCGCGACGCTGCGCCATCTGATCACGTCGCCGTCGGTGGTGCTCGCCAATCTGGTTCTCGGCGAAAACGCGTTTCCGGAAATTCTGCAGTATGACTGCACCGCAGACAACTTGGCGGCGGCGTTGCGACCGCTGATCGACGGCGGTGAAAAGCGGGATGCGCAACTTGCAGCGTTGGCGCGCATTCCCTCGAAGTTCGACCTCCACGGTCTCAGTCCGAGTCTGGCCGCAGCGGATGCAACGCTTGGCGTGCTCGGCGATCAGCCTGCAGCCGGAAAATCCCGACGCGGCTGACCGATATAGAGTTGACGCGGCCGGCCGATGCGCTGCTCGGGATCCTCGATCATTTCCTTCCACTGCGCCACCCAGCCGACGGTGCGGGCCACGGCGAACAGAACGGTGAACATGTCGACGGGGAAGCCCATCGCGCGCAACGTGATGCCCGAATAGAAGTCGATATTCGGGTAAAGTTTCTTGCTGACGAAGTAGTCGTCCTGCAACGCGATGCGCTCCAACTCCATCGCGACCTTGAGCAGCGGGTCGTCCTTGGCGCCAGTGGCTTCGAGAACCTCGTGACAGGTCTTCTGCATGACCTTGGCGCGCGGATCGTAGTTCTTGTAAACGCGGTGGCCGAAGCCCATCAGCCGGAAGCCCGAGGTTTTATCCTTGGCCTTGGCGATGAATTCCGGAATGCGATCGACGCTGCCGATCTCCTTCAGCATGTTCAGCGCCGCTTCGTTGGCGCCGCCGTGCGCCGGTCCCCACAGACACGCGATGCCGGCTGAAATGCAGGCGAACGGATTGGCGCCCGACGAGCCCGCGAGACGAACTGTCGACGTCGACGCGTTCTGCTCGTGATCGGCGTGCAGGATGAAAATGCGGTCGAGGGCGCGCGAGAGCACCGGGTTGACGACGTAGGGCTCGCACGGCACAGCGAAACACATCTGCAAAAAGTTCGACGTGTAGTCGAGATCGTTGCGCGGATAGATGAACGGCTGGCCAATCGAATACTTGTAGGCCATCGCGGCGATCGTCGGCATCTTTGCGATCAAGCGAAGGCTGGCGATCTCGCGCTGCGCCGTGTCGTTGATGTCGGTCGAGTCATGATAGAAGGCCGAAAGCGCGCCGACCGTGCCAACCATCACCGCCATCGGATGCGCGTCGCGACGGAAGCCGGTGAAAAACCGAGTCATCTGTTCGTGCACCATCGTGTGGCGCGTGACGGTGTTGCGAAACTTGATGAAGTCGGCGTTCGTCGGCAGCTCTCCGTAGAGCAACAGGTAGCAGACGGCGAGGAAGTTGGTGTTCTCGGCAAGTTGGTCGATCGGATAGCCGCGATAGAGCAGTTCGCCTTTGTCGCCGTCGATAAACGTGATCTGGCTGGCGCAGTTCGCCGTCGAGGTGAAGCCGGGATCGTAAGTGAAGCAGCCCGTCTCTTTGTAAAGCGATCCGACGTCGATCACGTCGGGACCGACGGAGCCCGAACGAACCGGCATGGTGACGTTTTTGCCGGCAGCGTTCAGCGTGACGACTTTCTGCGCGCCGTCGGCGCCGCTCTTCCCGGCCGTGCTGTCGTGAATCGTCATGTTGGCCTCCGAGCGGTTGCACGGCTCTGTTGGCGCCGGCTCGCCTCGCGGTCCTTGGACCCCGCAGGACCTGCGCCCGCGCTTTGCGTTAACGCGCGAAAGCGACATTGAGACAACGGATTTAGACGAGTTTTTGCAGTGCGACAAGACCGCCTTTTGGCGGGTTTTCGGGCATGCCTGTTATGCTTGCAGCAGCCGTTAGGCAGCGAAGTCGTCGATGCGGGCGAGCGCTTCCTCGCGACCAAGGGCTTCGAGAACGTCGAACACCGGCGGCGAAACGGATCGCCCCGTCAGCGCCGCGCGCAAGGGTTGCGCAATCTTTCCAAGCTTGGCGCCGGTCTCGTCGCAATAGCCGCGCACTTCCGCCTCGAGGGCCGCAGCGGCCCATTCCGGCGACGCTGCAAAGCGCTGGCGCAGAACCTTGAGCGCGGCGCGCGCTTCTGCGTCGAGCAGCTTGCCCGCCTTGTCGTCGAACGCGAGCGGCCGAACGGCGAATAGAAATGCGGCGCTTTCGATCAACTCGCGCAGCGTTTTGGCGCGCTCTTTCAGGCTTGGCATGAGGCGCAGCAGTTTGGCGCCCATCGCGTCATCGAGCTTGGCGGAAATGGGCCCGCCGCCGTCGATCTCCGGCAGAAGTTCAATGACCCGGCGCAGAAGCTCCGCGTCGTCGCTGTGGCGAATGTAGTGACCGTTCAGGTCTTCGAGCTTCTTGAAGTCGAATCGCGCCGCTGACTTGCCGATGCCGTCGACGTCGAACCAGGCGAGAAGCTGCTCTGTGGACATGATCTCGTCATCGCCGTGGCTCCAGCCGAGACGAACGAGATAGTTGCGCAGCGCGATCGGCAGATAGCCCATCGCGCGATAATCCTGCACCGCCTGCGCGCCGTGACGCTTCGAGAGTTTGGCGCCGTCGGGGCCGTGGATCAGCGGCACGTGCGCGAACTCCGGAACGGTCCAGCCCATCCCTTGATAGATCTGGGTTTGCCGAGCCGTGTTCGTCAGATGATCGACGCCACGCACGACATGCGTGACGCCCATATCGTGGTCGTCGACGACGACGGCGAGATTGTAGGTCGGGTTGCCGTCGGAGCGCAGGATGATGAGATCGTCGAGGTCTTTGTTCGGGAACGCGACATCGCCTTGCACGCGGTCGGCAACGCGCGTTTCTCCGTTGCGAGGAGCCTTCAGCCGCACGGCCGGCTTGACGCCGGCCGGCGCGTCCTTGGGATCGCGGTCCCGCCACGGCGACAGAAAGAGTTGCGGCCGGCCTTCTGACTTGGCGGCTTCACGCGCGGCTTCGATTTCAGCCGGGGAACAGTAACAGCGATAAGCTGCGCCACGCGCCAGCAGATCATTGGCGACGTCGCGATGACGATCCGCGCGCGCGAACTGCGACACCGCCTCGCCGTCCCAGTCGAGCTCCAGCCATGTGAGGCCGTCGAGAATGGCGGCGACGGCGGCGTCATTGTTGCGTTCCCGGTCGGTGTCCTCGATGCGCAGCAGAAACTTCCCGCCGCGGCCGCGCGCGTAGAGCCAATTGAACAGCGCCGTGCGCGCCCCGCCAATGTGCAAAAACCCGGTCGGCGACGGTGCAAAGCGCACCACGGGCGCGGCGGAAGTCGAAACGGCGGTCATCGGACCCCTTTTGATGCGTGTTCGATTTGCGGGATTTGAGGATTGTTCGCCGTGCTCGTAGCATGAGCCATCAGCCAGGGTAAGGGGCGCGAGGCGCGTGCGCCTGCGAAGCGGCGAGAGGCATGACGTGGCGGGCGGCGAGGGATGGCGAAAGACGGTCGATCGGCGATGCGAGCGCGGGTGATTGGCCGTCCGATCATGCGCTGAGACCGCAAGCGCTCTGGCGCGTCCGCGCGGCGCTCGACGCCGAACGCGGACGCTTCTTTCTTTGGTCGCCGGTATGCTTCGGCGTGGGCATCGCCGCCTATTTTGCTTTGCCGCGTGAGCCGCATCTCGCCGCTGCGTTGACGCCGCTGGCAATCGCACTCGTACTTAAATTTGCCGCGGGCCGAGGCACGCTCGCCGCGGCGGCGGTGACCGGCGCGCTTCTGGCGTGCGCGGGATTTGCCGTCGCCAAGGTCCGCGTTGACCGGGTCGCGGCGCCGGTGCTGAGCAAACAAATTCGCAATGTCGACGTCTCCGGCGTCGTTCTGCGCGCCGAGCAGCGCGGCGTACGCGGCCAGCGCTTGACGATCGCCGTCGAAGCGCTCGGAGATTTGCCGCCGCAGGCGCGTCCTGTGCGCGTGCGCATCCGCACCATGATCGACGGCGCGCGCGCTTCTCCCGGCGACAAAATTCGAATCAAAGCGACGCTGGGCCCGCCCGCGAAGCCGGCGCTGCCCGGCGCCTTCGACTATGCGCGCACCGCGTGGTTTGAGCAGTTGGGCGGCGTCGGCTACGCGTTCGCCAAGCCGGTCGTCGCAACGCGCGCGCAGCCGTCTCAGCTCAGCGAGCGCTTTTGGCAATGGATCGAAGACCTCCGAACGGAGATCGCCGCGCGCGTCAAAGAGGCTTTGCCTGGCGAGACAGGCGCCATCGCAACGGCGCTGATCACGGGCGAGCGCGGCGGCATCAGCGCCGAGACGAATGAAGCGTTCAAGGATTCCGGCCTCTTCCATATCCTTTCGATTTCCGGCCTGCATATGGTCATCATGGCCGGCGCCGTGTTCTATCTTTTGCGGCTGATGTTGGCGGCCGTCCCCGCCGCCGCGCTGCGCCTGCCGATCAAGAAGATCGCGGCGGCGGCAGGCATCCTCGCCGCGCTCGCGTATCTTGCGTTGTCGGGCGCCGCGTTCGCGACGGTGCGCGCGACGGCGATGATCACGGTGATGTTCGTCGCGGTTCTGCTCGACCGCCCCGCGCTCGCAATGCGCAACGTCGCGCTCTCCGCGCTGGCGATCCTGGCGATCTATCCGGAGAGCCTGCTGGACGCCGGCTTTCAGATGTCGTTTGCGGCGGTGACGGCGTTGGTCGCCGCCTACGAAGGCGTCAATCGCGCGTGGCGTCGACGCGAAGCAGGGCATCCCGCATGGCGCATCGCGGCGTTCTTCGGCGGCATCGTCGCCTCGACGCTCATTGCTAGCATCGCTGTCGCGCCATTCGCGGCCTATCACTTTCACCAGAGCCAGCAGTACGCGGTGATCGCCAACCTCATCGCCATTCCGATCTGCAATCTGGTCGTGATGCCGGCGGCGTTGATGGCGCTGCTGTTGATGCCGTTCGGGTTGGAGCATGTTGCATTGTGGCCGATGGGGCAGGGCATTGAGGCGATGTCCTGGTGCGCCCGGGCGGTCGGCGCGCTCCCCGGCGCGGTCGGCGCCATTCCGGCGATCCCGACGCTGAGTTTTGCATTGATGGCGTGCGGAGGGATGTGGCTTGCGCTGTGGCGGACGCGGCAGCGGGCGCTCGGCCTTGCGGCGATCGCGGCGGGCCTCGCCATCGCGCCGATGAAGGACCGTCCTGATGTCCTGATCGCGCGCAGCGGCGCGCTTGTGGCGATGCGCTTGCCGGACGGTCGGCTCTCGGCGTTGCCGGCGCGGCAATCGGCGTTCGAGCTGCAGCGGTGGCTGGAACACGACGGCGATGGGCGCAAGGCGCGCGAGGCGCAGCGGGGCGAAGGGTTTACGTGCGACGGCGTTTCGTGTGTCGCGGACGTCAAGGGCGTTCGTCTCGCCGTGCCGCGTCACGCCGCGGCGCTTGTCGACGACTGCGCCAGAGCCGAACTCTTGGTGCTTTCGACGCCGCGGCCGAAGGGCTGCGAAGGTCCGGCCGAAATCATCGATCTGTTCGGCATCTGGCGCGCCGGCGGCTATGCGATTTACGTCGAACCAAGCGCCGCGACCGAACGGCCCAAACTGCGGATCGAAACCGTGGCGGCGCTGCGCGGGGAACGGCCCTGGTCTGAAACGCTTGCGCCGCGCAGACAACCTGCGGACGCTCGCGCGCTGCCCAAGCCGCGCTTGACGTCGCCCACGGACAGTGTCGGCGTTGACGGCCGTGCGCTCAGTCCTGAGGCGGACGCGGCGACCGTCGAACCTCGCCCGGAAATCGAGGACGACTACGCCGACAAAGACTTCACGGAGGACGCGCCTCCGCCCTAGCCCGGCCTCAGTAGCGCCGCATCAGGCCCACGAGACGGCCCTGGATATCGACCTGATCGGGCCCAAAAATGCGCGTTTCAAACGCCGCGTTGGCGGGCTCCAAAGCGATGGTGGAGCCACGCTTGCGCAGCCGCTTCAGCGTCGCCTCCTCCTGCTCGACGAGCGCGACGACAATATCGCCATTCTCGGCCGAGGCGCAGCGGCGAATGATGACGGTGTCGCCGTCGTGAATGCCGGCTTCGATCATCGAGTCGCCCTTCACTTCGAGCGCGAAGTGCTCGCCGTTGGTCAGCAGGTCGGGCGGGCAGGCAATGTCATGGGTGTGGGTCTGGATGGCGCTGATCGGCGTGCCGGCGGCGATGCGGCCCATGACGGGCACAGAGACGGTTCGCGCGTCGATGACGTGCGACGGCGGCGGCATCAGGTTGGCCTTCAGCGGTCCCGAGCCCTCGATCACGCTGGGCTGGAAGCCGCGCGTCCGGCTGTCCGTCGCCGCGATCGCCGCGGCCGACTGATTTTCGGGAAGCTTGATCACCTCAATCGCGCGTGCTCGGTGCGGCAGGCGGCGGATGAAGCCGCGCTCGACCAGCGCCGTGATCAGCCGGTGGATGCCCGACTTCGATTTGAGATCGAGGGCGTCCTTCATCTCGTCGAACGACGGCGGCACGCCGCGCTCCTGCATCCGTTCATGGATGTAAAGCAGCAGTTCTTTCTGTTTTTCGGTCAGCATCAGCAGCCCCTGTGATCCCTGGCGTGTGCGCATCCGACGCCCGATGGGCCGAATCGCAGGTACAAATCATAAATGTACGCTACACGTTCTTGTCCCGTTCCGCAACGGGGCAGCGGTGCTGGGGTAGTGTCTCAGTTTGAAAGCTCGCGACGATCGCGCTCACTGTTCGCGCAGAGACGTCCTCAGCGCGTCCTTGACGGGCTTCATCAGGTAATCGAGCAGTGTGCGGTTCTCGGTGACGAAGATCACCTCCGCGCCCATGCCCGGCGACAGCGTGACCGGGCTGGGTCCGGCTTCAAGGGCGGTGCGGTTCACTTCCAGACGGGCGAGGTAGTAATCCTGCCCCGGACCTGCGCCCCGGATGCGGTCGGGCGACAGGCTCAGCACCTTGCCTTCGAGGCGCGGCGCGGTGCGCGACGAATACGCCGAGAGATGGACGAGCGCCGTCTGGTCCGGGTGGACGCGGTGCACGTCGTCGGGCGAGACGTGGGCGTTGATGATGAGCGCCTCGTCGCTCGGCACGATTTCGACCAGTGTTTCGCCGCCCTGCACGACGCCGCCGATCGTCGTCGCGCGCAAGTTCATGACCGCGCCGTTGACGGGCGCCACGATGGTCGTGCGGCGCAAGACGTCTTCGCTGACGCGCAGTTTCTCGGTCAAGTCCGCGAGCTCCGCCCGCGTCTTCTCGAATTCCATGTCGACTTCGTCGAGACGCGATTTGTCGACGCTGACGATCTGCAATTCCGTTTCGCGGATCTGCTGCTTCAACGTGCCGATCTGCGTTTCGATTTCGACCTGGCGGCCAAGCAGTTCGGCTTCCGTGCGCCGCAGCCGCAACGCTTCCGGCTTCGGCAACAGGCCTTGGTTGAGCAGCTGCTGCTTGCCTTCCACTTCCTCGCGAATGAAGGAGAGCTGGCTCTTGACGTTGTCGATCTGCGCGGCCTGTCCGGCGATCTGGCCCTGGAGCTGCTCGATGCGTTGCGTCAAAAGCGCCTTCTGCGCCGCGTGGGTCGAGCGCCGCGAGGAGAAAATCTGCTTTTGCGCGTCGGCGGCGGGCAGAAGCTTGCCGTCGGCGCTGAGGTCCGTCGGGAAGGAGACGTTATCGGCGCCGCTGCGCTCGGCTTCGAGGCGCGCCAAGCGAGCGCCGACCGTCGTTTTCTGGCTGCGCAGCGACTCGTCGCGCGATTTGGCGAGCGTTGAATCGAGAACCAGCAAGGAATCGCCCTTCTTGACGATATCGCCGTCGCGCACGCGAATTTCTAGAACAATGCCGCCTTCGAGATGCTGGATCGTGCGCCGGCTGCCTTCGGGACTGACGACGCCGGGCGCGACGGCGCCTCCGGCCAGCGGCGCCAACGCCGCCCAGAGCAGGAATCCGACAACGAAGACGGCGATGATCGCGTACCCCTTGAAAACCTGGGACTGCACGCTGGACGACAGCGAAACCGCCGCGCCGGACTCGCCCGGCGCGCGATGACCTGAAAGCGCCAGCGAATTGGGGCGCCGGCTCAACACCATGACGTCGGATCCGCTCATGACGCGCCTGCCTCGGATGTTTGGTCGACGGACCGCAATGCGGTGGACGCAGTCTGCGCGCGGCGCAGCGGAATGGTGTCGGAGCCGCCGCGCGTCGCGGACGCTTCGCTCCAGGCCTCAAGAACGACGTCGCGCGGTCCGAACATGGCGACGCGGCCGTCCTGCACCACGAGGATCGTATCGGCCTGACTGAGCGTGGACGCCCTGTGTCCAACGACGACGATGGCGTGGCCGCGCTGCTTGAGTTCCTTGAGCGCCTCCGCGAGCGCGGATTCGCCGGCCTGGTCGAGATTGGCGTTGGGTTCATCGAGAACGATGACGCGCGGCAGTCCGAACACCGCGCGGGCAAGGCCGACGCGCTGGCGCTGACCGCCCGAGAGCCGGAACCCGCCGTCGCCGACGATCGTGTCGTAGCCGTCGGGGAGGCGCTGGATCATCGCATGGACGCGCGCGAGTTCGGCGGCGCTGACGACTTCCGCGTCGTCGGCCGGCAGCATCCGGGAAATGTTCTCGCGCAGCGAGCCGGGGAAGAGTTCGACGTCTTGCGGCAGGAAGCCGATGGCGCCGCCGAGCTGCAGCGGATCCCAATGGCGCAGATCGCTGCCGTCCAGGCGGATGGTCCCGGAGGTCGGCTCGTTGAGGCCGACCAGCAGGCGGCAGATCGTGCTCTTGCCGGCCCCGGACGGTCCGACGATCGCAAGCGCCTCGCCGGGCGCGACGTGGAAACTGATGTCGCTGAGGATTGGGCGATCGCCGGGGCGCGGCGCATAGCTGATGTTCTCAATCGACAGATGGCCGGTCGGCCAGGGCAGCAGCGTGCGCTCTGCCGGCGGCGCGTAGGTTTCAAAGTGCTCTTTGAGACGTTGATACGAGAGCCGCGCCGACATGAAGCTCTGCCAGCTGCCGATCGCCATTTCGACCGGGGCGAGCGCGCGGCCGAGAAGAATGGCGGCGGCGATCATCGCGCCGGGCGTGATCTGGTTGCCGACGACGAGCCAGGCGCCGACGCCGAGGATGGCGATCTGTACGGCGGCGCGGACAAATTTCGACAGCGTCATCATCACGCCGGACATGTCGCCGGCGGCGTGGATCGACTGGCTGACGACATCGTTGAGTTCGCGCCAGCGCGCGGTCATGGCGGGCATCATGCCCATTGCGTGGACGACCTCGGCGTTGCGCACGGTCACGTCGGCGTGGCGAAGCGCCTCGATCTGAATTTCGTCGGCGCGCGTGTGGGGCTCGTGGATCACCCACTCGGTGACGACGCTGATAGCGAGCAGCAGAAGCGCTGCGCCGAGCGCCACCATGCCGAGGTAGGGATGCAGCGTCCAAATGAAGACGATGAAGATAGGCGCCCACGGGGAATCGAACAGCGCCGCCATGCCTTGGGTCGCGACGAAGCCCTGAAGATTGCCGAGGTCGCGCAGCATGTCGGTGCCGGGATCGTCGCCGCGGACTCGAGCGCGACAGCTGCTCTCGAGAAACGCCGGGCCAAGCCGATCGTTGATCCAGGTGCCGGCGCGCATGGCGATGGAGCTTCGCAGCGTGTCGAGAATGCTCATCACCAGCACGGCGCCCATCGCAATGACGGTCAACAGCAGCAGCGTCTCGCCGCGGCCCGACCGCAAAACGCGGTCCATGACCTGGAGCATGTAGAGCGGCGTGGCCAGGATCAGGATGTTGATGATGAAACTGAAGATCGCGATCGTCCACAGGGCCGAGCGGCATTCGCCGAGCGTCGCTGCGAAGAAATCCGGCCCGGTATGTTTCGACGATGCGGTCATTGTGCCAAATCGGGAATAGGGCGCTTGGTTAAGCGCCTGAATTACGGCGATGCCCGCCGCTCGAAAGGATCAGAGCAAGATGCGCACCAATTGCGCGCAAAAGAGACGGAAATAGAAAAACCCGCGCCTGGGGAGGGCGCGGGTTCCGATTTCAACCTAAAAACGGCGGGCGCGCTGCGCCCGACGCCTCAGGCGTCGCCGTTGTAGACGGGCTTGCAGAAGGAGGGCTTGCAGTACTTCGGCGCGCAGTCCTTGACCTTCGTGAGGCAGTACAGTTTCGGCGGCGTGTACTTGATTTCACATTTGACCTTCGTCGAGGTCTTCTGGATTTCGCTGCCAGTGTCGCACTTCTTCGGCACGTAACAGACCTTGATTGGCTTAACGCAGAACCATGCCATGAACGAGAACTCCCATTGGACTAGAGGTACCTGTAATTGAATGTCCTATTCGCATTTTGCCCCTATTGTCAGCGCCAAAACGAAACGACGGTAAAGGCGCGATATACGATAACGATAAATGAATGGAATTGAGAGAATTCAGAATAACCTTGATGCAGTTCACGCCAACTTTGAGCTTTCGGTCGACATAAGCTTGGTTGCGCATAAAAAAAGGGGAGCGCGATTGCGCTCCCCTCATTGCCGATTCGAAGTCTCAGGAGAGACCGCGGAAAGATTACTTCAAGGGCGCGGCAACTTCTTCGCGCGCGCCGAAGCGATAGCTCAAACCGAGTCGCGCCACCCAGAACTCGTCTTCCCAGTCATAGGACGTCGTACAAGTTCCGATACAACCGGCCGCTGTCGCGTCATAGGACTCGCCCTGGTCGCCGAGGTCGATGAAGAGAGCTTCAGCGCGGAGCGCCCAGCCGTTGTCGCGCAGCATCTCGACGCCGCCGCCGACCGTCCAGCCCCATTCCTTGTCGCTATGGCTTTCATTGAACGGCGAAGGAAACAGTACGGGGTCACTGACGCTGTGCTCCACTTCGGCGTAGGCTACGCCCGCCGTGGCGTAAATCAGCCAGCTGTCATTGTGCACGAAGCCCATGCGGATACGCGAGGTGCTGAACCATTCGATCGAACTCGTCAGCTCCGTGGACGGAATACAACCCGGGGCGCAAGGCGCGCCGATCAGCGGATCAAGCTGGGAGGTTTCAGTGTCCGTGAGGTTGAAGTCCGATTCAATACCCGCCACGAACCGGCCGCACTGCACGTTGAAGCCCCAGAACACGCCGCCTGCGACCGAACTATCGTCGTCGCCGAAATTGTTGCCAATCAGCTGCAAGTCGCGCTTATCGTCGTCGTGATTAGCGTAGCCTATCGTGACGCCAACATAGCGTCCCGCGAATTTGCCGCTGACGCAGCCTTCTGCGACGGGCGCCGGTCCGTCCTTCAGGCTGCCGCCGTAGCCATCGGCAAGCGCCGCCGATGCGCCCAGGAACGCGGCGCAAACCATCGAAATTAGCGAGAGGATATGTCTCATCGTCGTCTCCCCGAGATCTCCCGAACCGACGGCCCTGCTCTTCGCGCAGTTGCGCAACGGGTGCGCGCCGCCACTTGCGGTCTATGCACGTCTGATTCGCGGGAACTGCGCGAGCGTTTGATGCGGTATTCGGAGAGACAGTTCCGCAAAGATGCAGAATAAACACGCTGCGGCGCGTGCGGCGGCGACTGTGCTCGGTTTGAAATTCAAGTCATTTCTGAAACTTGATCCATGCGATCTGAGTGCATGAGCAACTCGGTGGTCGAGAGCAAACGGTTGGATTTGCCCACAAACCCGTCCGCAAGAGCATCGGCTCAGGGCGCCGAAGATTGCGGTAAGTCGGCGGCTGCGCTGTTCGAAGTCAGATACTTCGTCCAATCGCCGCCGGAGGGATGGACGCGCGCGGTGGCTCGGCCATCGGCCTCGAGCGGCTTCTCGGCGTTGCGCCACGCAAAGATGCCGCCGCGCATGTTGGCGACGTCGCGCGCGCCGTGCGCAAGCAGCGCCTTGCGCGCCGTCGTCGCCATCTTCGAACTGCGATAGCCGACCGAGCAATAGACGACGACGGTCTTTCCGCCAACGTCGCCGGCTGCGTCCGCGGCTTGTTCGCCGGTGGAGTCCGGCGGAACGCGCCGTGCGCCCGCGATGTGCGAGACGGCGAACTCGGCAGCCTCGCGCGCGTCCAGCAGCACGATCGCATTTTCTCCCTTTGCCTGGAGGCTTTCCACCTCGTCCGGCGTCAGGTGCTTGATCTCGTAGAATTCGCGAGCGTAGCGGTCTTCGAGAGCCGTCAAATCAGCCGAAGGCGGCGGCGCGATGGCGCTGGCGGCGACGCCGGCGACGATCGCGACTGCGCCGAGGGCGGCGATGAAGGCCCAAGCGCGACGGTCCATGCGAGTCCCCTCGATAGTGACGTGCCGCCCCCGCAAGCGACGCCGCCGTGATAGCCGTTCAGCTTCGGCCTGGCAATTCGACCATTGCCGCGGTCACGGAGGCGCCGACGGAAATGTGATCGCGGCGCGTCGGCGAAAATGCCCCGGATTCGCGACTGCCCTCTTGGCGACAGGCACTGTAATACTGTAACGCAAGAGCAAGCTCGGACGCTAGGCCCTGTAGGTCAAGGTCCGCGCCGATTGCGCCAAGAAAACCCTCAGGGAGAAGCTAGAGATGATCCGTATTCGCGTCGCGACGCGCACTGCCTTGGCGCTGGCCGCCGTCCTCGCCGCCGCGCCGGTCGCGCTCGCCGGCAGCCTCGCCGTCGGCAAAAAGGCCGAGATCAACGTCGATCCGAAAAAGATGGACGAAGAGAAGGCCGCGCTCTGGAAAAAATTTGGCGGATGGTGCGCGATCAAGGATTGGCACCCTGCGATCGCCAACTGCGAGGAAAGCAAGGAAGGCGACGACGTCTATCGCACGCTGACCTTGAAGGACGGCGGCAAGATCAAGGAGAAGCAGACGGAGTATCGCGACAACTTCTACAAGTACGTGATCGTCGAGAGCCCGCTGCCGGTGAAGGACTATTCTGCGCAGTTCGCGCTGACGCCCGACGACGACGACGAGGATGAGATCAACTTCGCCTGGTCGGCGGTGTTCGATCCCGCCGACGGCAAAGATCCCAAGGAAGCCCGCGGCGTCATCGACGGCATCTTCAAGGCTGGTCTCGACTCGATCAAGAAGGCGACCGGCGGCGACAAGAACTGACAATATGGGTCGGACGCGCATATCGAGAGAGCCGCGGATGGGTTCGCGGCTCTTTTTCTTTTCAGCTGACTAGCCGCCGGCCTTTTCGCCCCAAAGCTGCTTCAAGCGCGCATCGCGTCCGCAGCCTGCGCGGTAGAATTTGTAGCGGATCGGATTGGTCTTGTAGAAGTCCGGGTCCGGCGCAGGCGTGAACGCCGTGGCAGGCGCAATCTCTACGACTATCGGTTCTTTAAAGCGCTTGCTGTCTTCGATGGCTTTCTTGCTCGCGTCGGCCAGCTTCTTTTGTTCGTCCGTGTGCGTGAATATCGCCGGGCGGTACTGGCTGCCGCGATCGCAGAACTGGCCCTTGGCGTCGAGCAGATCGACGTTGAGCCAGTAGTGATCAAGCAGCGCCTGATAGTTGACGACGGCGGGATCGTACTCGACGTTGACCACTTCGGTATGGCCTGTTGCGCCGCTGGAGACCTCTTGGTAGGTCGGGCTTTCGGTGTGGCCGCCCATGAATCCGGGCGTCGTCTCCATCACGCCCTTGACCTTGTCGAAATCGCTTTCCGTACACCAGTAGCAGCCGGCGCCGAACGTCGCGAGCGCGGTGGCCTTCGGTTGCGTGCTGCCCGCTTTCGCGGCCGTCCCGAATGCCGTGACGAGGCTCAATGCAATAGCAAGCGCGATGCTGAAGCGCGGCATGACGTGACCTTTCGGTTGCGAAAGAGGGGGCGGCGCGCCTCCCGCACAGGGGACGGGCGAGAGGCTGCGCCGCCGACCGCGGCTGGACTAGCCTGCGGACTTGGGGACAAATTTCATGGCGACGCCGTTCATGCAGTAGCGCAATCCGGTGGGTTGCGGTCCGTCTTCGAAGACGTGGCCGAGATGGCCGCCGCAGCGGCGGCAGTGCACTTCGGTGCGCGTCGTGAAGAAACTCTTGTCGATCGACGTGCCGATGGCGTTGTCCAGCGGCTTGAAGAAGCTTGGCCAGCCGGTGCCGCTGTCGAACTTCGTGTCGGAGCTGTAGACCGGCAGATCGCACGCGGCGCAATGGTACATGCCGGGGTTATACGTCTTGTCGAGCGGCGACGTGCCGGCGCGCTCGGTGCCGTGCTTGCGCAGCACGTAGAACTGCTCGGGCGTCAGAGTTTTCTTCCACTCGTCGTCGGTTTTCATGATCTCGAACTTTTCTGATGTGGATTCTGCCGCATTGGCGGCCAGTCTAACGGATGCTGCGCCGCCGGCCAGCGCAAGCGCGGCGGTAGCAAAGGCGCGACGGGAAAACATGGGCAGTCCTCTTCGTTTCGACGGATCGGAACGCTTCAATCATTGCGCAGGGGTATACGCACGGTCGCGCGCATCTGTTTCGTCAGGGGGCATTGCGCCGCTCACATATTTGTGCGCCGCGCCTCAGCCGATTGAAACCCCGTAATCTCTTACAAAAACGGGATCTTGCGATCGATCGCGATGCTCTCGGGTGAGAGCGCGCAGCGGTAGCAGAGCGTCTCGACCCCGGCTGTAGCCGCCGCGTCGAACGCCGCGCGGTATGCGGGGTCTATGTCGGACGCGATGGCGAAGCGCTCCGCGTCCTGGCGCTGGACGAGAAACACCATCACGGCGCGATGCCCCTCGCGCACCATGGCGGCGAGTTCGATGAGATGCTTGGCGCCGCGCTCGGTCTTGCTGTCGGGAAATTCGGCGAGGCCCGCTTCGCGCATCAGGTGCACGTTCTTGATCTCGACGTAGCAGGTTTGCCCTTTCGCGCCGCCCTCAAGCAGGATGTCGATGCGGCTGTTGACGCCGTACTTCACCTCGCGGCGCGCCGACTTGAAGCCGGCAAGTTCAGGAATGGCGCCGGCCGCGATCGCCTCCGACACGAGGGCGTTGGGATGGTTGGTGTTGACGCCGACGAGGGTCGGGCCGCATCCGCCGTCGGCTTCGATCATTTCCCAGGTGTGGCGGTATTTGCGCGTCGGGCTGTCGCTGGTCGACAGCCATACGCGCGATCCGGGCGCTGTCAGTCCCAGCATCGACCCGGTGTTGGGACAGGTCGCGGTGACGGTCGCGCCATCGTCGAGGCGCACGTCAGCAAGAAACCGCTTGTAGCGTTGGGCCAGACGGCCGGGAAGCAAGGGCGCCGGGAATTTCATCGCGCCGACATAACCGGGCGGCCCGCGGCAGCGCAAATGCTAAACTCGCGTCCGGCCGTCGCGTGCGCCGCACTCCCCTTCAGCGCGCGTCGGGTGTTAGATGCGGCGGGCGGGTCGGCGATTGGAGCAACGTCGTGACGGCGACAGTAACGGCGGCGGTCCTGGTCATCGGCGACGAGATTCTCTCGGGCCGCACCAAGGACCGCAACATCGGCGTTATCGCCGAGCACCTGACCGCCATCGGCATCGACCTCAGGGAAGTGCGCATCGTCGCCGACGACGAGGCAGAGATCGTCGCCGCGCTCAACCCGCTGCGGCAGCGCTACGGTTATGTGTTCACCACCGGCGGCATCGGGCCGACCCACGATGACATCACGGCCGATAGCGTCGCCAAAGCGTTCGGAACGGCGATCGACGTCGACCCGAGGGCGGAAGCGCTTTTGCAAGCTTACTATGACGTACGGGGGCTTGAACTGACGCCGGCGCGGCTTCGCATGGCCCGTATTCCAGCGGGCGCCGAATTGATCGAGAACGCGGTGTCCGGCGCGCCTGGGTTCAAGCTGGGCAACGTGGTCGTCATGGCCGGCGTGCCGGACATCATGCGGGCAATGCTGAACGAAGCGACGCCGATGCTCGCCACCGGCGCCAAACGACTCTCGGCGACGATTCCGGTCGACCGGCCCGAAAGCGAGATCGCCGAAATTTTCGCAGCTCACCAACGCCGCTATCCCGACGTTGCTATGGGCAGCTATCCCTGCCTGCGCGATGGCAAGCCCGCCGCTGACCTCGTCCTGCGCGCCGCCGATGCGCAGCGCCTAGCCGAGGCGGAGCGAACATTGAAAGACGCCCTCGGGCTCACCCCATAGCTGGTGCAAACGTCGCAGCCGACTGAACGATCGCACCCAACATCATGACTGCGCTCGCGAATTTGCGTCGCAAATCGGCGGCGATCCGCCACGGTGCGATGCAGCACGGTTAATTTCTAAGGTGACCCATCACGTTTTTTGTTTTGTTCTCGCCAGGATTGTCCGGGGAACGAGCGGAGGCATTGGCGCGTAGGCCCGCGTCGGCGAACGCGTTGAGGAGACGATTGAATGTTGATTGAGCGTATGGGGCGGACGGTCCGCCGAGTTGGGACCACAATAGCCGGCATCGGCCTCGCCATCGCAGCGCTGACCCCGACCGTCGCCGAAGCCAAAACCCCCGGCAAGACCTACTGCTTCCACGGCGTCTGTCACCGCGTCAGCACGATCACGGAAATGGTGGCGCTCGTCGGCCACGACCAGGTTCTGAAAACCTCCTTCTACGACGACTGCAAACGCGACCGCCACAATCCCTGCGGCCTGACGTCGTCGGGCGAGACGTTCCGTCCCCTTGATCCCGACAACGCTGCGAGCCCGATCTATCCGAACGGTACGGTGCTCTTGCTGCGCAATCCTCAAAACGGCGCGACCGCCGTCGTGCGCATCAACAACGCCGGCCCGTATTGGGGCAAGCGCAAGCTGGACGTATCGCGCGGCGTCGCCGAGAGCCTCGGCTTCAAGGCGCGCGGCGTCGCCGATCTCGAGGTGCGCGTCGTCTCGGCGCCGACGCTCGCCGAGGCGCGCTACAAGAAGAACCGCCGCTACGACGGCGTACCGGGGCCGATCGGGCAGTACGCTTCGCTCGATCGCGCACAGGGCGGCATGATGATGGCGATGGCGCTGAACGCCATGTCGGGCTCGCTGTTTGCGCCGGCCGCCAGCAAGATGTTGCCGGGCTTGAAGACCGCGAAGCCGGCGCTCGCCAACGCGCTGCGTTCGGGAACGCAGGTGGCGGCCCTGGAGACGCCGCTTGAAGGGCTCAAAGCTGCGGCGCGCCGCGCCTACGGGACCAACCCGGACATGAGGGAAAAGCGGATCGCGCCGTCGTCGCTGATGGCGGATCTCGCGCCGGACGTCGGCCTCAGAGCGCGGAGCGGGCCTGTCGCTGGACGTCGCGCTCCGCAAATGAATTGACGATCAGTTCAGCCCTGCGCGCTCGCGGCCGCTGCGGAGCATGCTCAAGCAATCCAACGCGCCGTAAACTCCACGCGGCGCTTCATTGACCTAAACAGAGCCCTGAGAATTGGCCGAATTTTCAAATCTCATGCGTTGCCTGGACAGCCTCTCGCGCCCGTGCCGGCGATGCGTCGGCGCAACGATCCCCAGCAAAGAATTCTTGAAATCTGTTCATAATAATGGCCGCGTCTGGGGCGTGGTAACCCACCAACATTGCAAACGCTGACAATGTTGGGGAGGACGTTCTAATGTGGTGGAGACATCGTTTCTGGCGCACGCTAGGTGCTTGCGCCGCGGTTCTAGCAAGCACACCGTCACAGGCTCAGGTCGTCGGTTCGGTCGATGTCGATGCGACCACCAATGGCTTCAACGTCATCATTCCAATCAACGGCGTCGGCCTAAGCTTTCTGACGAGCAAACTCAACGACGTCGCGCCGAGCCCCTTCGCCTTCGGCGGCGCTTTGATCACGGACGCACCCGCGCCGTCTATTGATGAGTTCACTTTTGGCTTCAGTCACCTTGACGGCGCCGTCTCGCTAAGTTTCACCACCTTCAATGGCCTGGTCGTCACCGACCTAGCGGCTATCGACACGGGGTGGTTCAACAGTTTCGACACGCATACCCCGACCAACACGAATTACATCGCCGGTCACATCGGAACCACGGAATTCAACGATTTCTTTGTCTTTGGTGGCGTTGGAGACGGGAGCGCGATCATCAGCGCGTCTCTAAAGATTTTCCAATCTTCATTTGGCGGGTACTCAAGCCCCGACGCCTCCGAGACCTTTAATATCTACCAGTTCAACGGCGACGCCAGCGTCCTCGCGAGCAGTAGCCTCGATGATCTGATCATCCCCGGCATGTTCGAAGCGCTTGTTTCGGAGGGCAACGTCGTACCGGCGCCTGCTCTCGGCACCGGCTTGTTGTCAATTCTGGCGATGGTGCTGGCCGGAGTTTTCGCTGGCGGGCACCGCTCGATGCGCCTGCCGTCGGCAGCTTAATTCAGCCCTGCGCGCTCGCGGCGATCGCGTTCCCGGCCGCTGCGGCGCACCAGCGTCGGCGCGCGGCGCTTCGGCCTGACCGCAACAGCCTCTTCTTCTTCGTCCTCGTCGGCGTAGACGTCGTAGTGCATTTCAAGCGCATCCAGAAACGCCGCCGCCATATCGAGAAGCGGTCCAAGCGCGATGCGCTTGGCGACGAGGAAATTGTCGTCAATCGCGAGTTCGTCCGGCGAAAGCACGCGCGGGGCGTTCTCCCCGATCAGGCCGCGGCTGCGCACGTAGGCGACAATCCCGTCGCCATTGTCGAAGTCGTCGTCGCGCGCGTCGTCGCATTCGGCGACGGCGTCCAGCAGCACGGCGGTGCCGGATGCGAACAGTTCAGCGACGGCGCCAAACCGCTTGTCCTGCTCGCCCAGGGCGCGGGCGTGTTCACGCGCGCGGAGCACGCGCGCAATCAGCATCAACTCGCAACTGCGAACGTCTTCGGCGACGCGTCGTTGCGCGAGCGCGAGGGCCGTCGCGTCATCGCCCTTCGCCTCGGCGGCGGCGCGCCAGTCTTGACCGTGCGCCACCAGATCTTCGCCGGCGGCCAACGCCGCGTCGAGATGGTCGGTCAGCATGTAGGCGGCGAGCGGCGCGCGGGGCGCAGCGACGGCGGACATTGAAAGGATCCCACAGCGGATAACGATAAACCGCTGCAACCCTGCACTGATTCGCCAATCCGCCGAAATTTGCGCGCCCGTGTTGGGTCCGATTTGTGGGGCGATGAGGATAACTTCCAACGCCTCGGCCCCTGTGCGGCTCAATGAACGAGCGGTGGCCGGGCGGCGCCGCTTGAAAGGCGGCGCTTGAACGCCCGACCCACGACGCGGGTCTGTTGACGCGCCTTCGAGATCAGGACGACATCCTTGGCGGTATTGCCGACCAGCCGCGTCTCGGGGCGTCGCACGCGAAACGGCAACGACGTCTTGAGGGCGACAATCGACCACGAGGGCGGGGCGGGACGCGGGATCGGCGCCGGACGCGAGGCCGCGATCCTGAATGTCGACGTCGGCGCTGTGGCGCTGGCCGACAACGACCGCGCGGTCGAACTCGCCGCATCCCCACAGTCTGCCGCGGCGGTCGTCGTCGGCTGCGCAATCCAAGCCTTCACGGCTGGGCTGGGATCATTGGGCGCGGCGAATGGGGTCGCGCTCGGCAAAGTTCCCTCCACGCTCGGGCTTTGAATCACGAGGGGTCCAAGCGGCGCGCCGGTTGGCGGCTGCGGGGTTTTCTCCGGCTCAATCGGCGGCTCGTAGCGCTCGTGCGGCGGCGGAGTCCAAACCGCTTGCGCAGGTTGCGCCGTCGCAGCGAGATTTGGCGCTACAACGCCGTCAGGCAATGGCAACCGCGTCCACGCGGGCGCCGGCGCCTCGGGCTGAGGCGCGTACGTCGCCCCCGGCGCCAGCGTCGCTGCGATCCGCGGCTGCGATGGCGTGATCGGCGCGCTTGCCTGCGGCGCCCCTTCGCGAGCGGCCGGCGCGTCGGCGTGCGGCGTCGTTCCAGCGACGCTCGGCGCGTGAATGACCAGCGGCCCCGGCGGCGGCGTGACGACCAACCTCGGCGGAGGACGTTCAATGTCAGCGACTGGCTCGGCGTGAACGGTCGGCGGCGGCGTCCAGGACGCGCCGACCGGTTGCAGCGTGCCGGCTATGATTGCAGCCTGCGCGCCAGCAGGAAGCGGCAGCTTTGACCAAGATGGCGCGCCCGCCAAGGCTGCAGTCCCGGCATCGGTTTCGCCCGGCGCGAGCGTGCCTTGGATGCTGGGCGTCGTCGCGCCCGTCGGGGCGACCGGATCGGCTGACGCGGAAGCGCCGGCCGGCGAAGGCGACTTCGAAGCGGGGGCGTGTTTCGCGTGCGGCGCGTTTTCGATCGCCTGTTTGGCGGCGTCGGCAATCTGCTGGACGCTCATGGCTTTTTTGGCGCGGCGGGCGCGGCGCCAGCGCTGGATCTCGAAGTACGAACGGAGCAGAAGCCCCATCGCGATAACGAACAAAAGACTCCAACCCAACACATACGACGGCACGACGCGCACTCCCCGATCGCTCCCCAAGCGGGCGCACCGTTCAGGAATTGAGGTCGGTCGTCAACACTCCTTTTGCACAAGGAATACGCGCTGGAGAGGGGCTCAAGCCGACAGGGGCACGACGCGGGAACCACAACCTCGCGACGGGGTTGATCCGCTATGAATGAAACCCTGAGACAGCTTGGACTTGAGTTGCGGCGGCGTTACCGAGACATGCTGACTCGCCCGTTGAATTGGCGGATGATCGACGCAGTCGTCCGGCTCGAAGAAATCGAAGAACAAAAGGCGGAAGGCGCCGCCGAGAGCGGGAAATCGGGGCCCGCCGCGTCCGCGTCCACGTCAGCGGCCAAGGCGATCGCGCTTCAAAAGCGCCCGCGCGACGGCGAATGAGTTAAGGCTGCATCCGCTGGAAAATGCGTTCCCATAGGAAAAGTAGGGCCGTGTCCGCGGCGCCAACCGCCAGAAATGCGAACGCAATCGTTCGAGATGACGCTTCCGGGAGCCCGAATTCGACGCCGCGCATCGCGACGGCCATCGCCGCGGCGAGACTGAGAAGGGCCAGCACGGCGAAGATGACTTGCACGAATTTCAATGAGCGGGCGCGTTCGCGTGCGACTTGATCCATGAGGCAACCTCGACGCGAAACAAGCTGATACCCCAGCGGCGCGGAGACTAGACCGGCGACGGCCCGGAAAGAAGCAATTTTTAACGGATCGTTAATCGCGTTTCGCGAGTTCGGCGAGTTGCGCGGCGAGACGCGATGAATTGCTTGGGAAATCCTCGGCGATCCACCAGTCTTCGAACGCCGAAAGGATGGCGCCGACGCTCGGCCCCGGCCGAATGCCGAGGGCGATAACGTCCTTGCCGCTGAACGGCAAGCCCGGCGCTGTCCAACGCTGCGGCAGTGTGGCTAGCGCTCCCCATTCTTTGCTTGACGGCGGTCCTCCGGACTTCGCCCAACTGTAACGCACGGCGCGCACGTAGGAGTCGGCGCCCATTCTGTAGAGCGCCACGCGCGCTGCGCTCTCGTTCTGGGGATCGGCGAACGCCGGGTCCTGCGTCGCGGTAGCCGCAAGCTTGACCGCTTCCGAATTGGACAGACGCAGTCGTTCGGCCAACGGCTTTGCGTCGGCGGCGGCTTCCACCGCAAGCGCCGCCAAGCGCGTGAGCGCATCGGGATGATCGCCGAGCGCCGACTCGATCTCTTCCAGGCGCATGAGCCGCTCTGGATGACCGCTGCAGCCGATCGTCAGTTCGAGGATGCCCGCCGCCCGCATGACGGATGCGATCTCGCCTGCGCGCCGGCCCAGCAGCATTTTTATGAGTTCCGCGCCGATGCGCTCGCCGGAGAGTCTAGTCACGCCGTCGCGCAGCGCGATGCAGGCGGAGAGCCCGTCGCGATCCAGTTCGCCCTCGGCGTAGGCTGCCGAGAACCGGAAGAACCGCAGAATGCGCAAAAAGTCTTCGCGGATGCGCGCCGCAGGATCGCCGATGAAGCGCACACGGCGGGCGTCGATGTCGGCGAGACCGCCGACCGTATCGATCACGACGCCGTCGCGTCGGCAGAAAAGTCCGTTGATGGTGAAATCGCGCCGCGCCGCGTCCTCGCTCCAATCTTTCGTGAAGGCGACGACGGCGCGACGCCCGTCGGTCTCGACGTCGCGGCGCAGCGTCGTGACTTCGAAGGGTCTGTCGTCGGCGACGACAGTGATCGTGCCGTGCGCGATTCCGCTCGGATACGTTCGCAGTCCTGCGGCGGCGGCAAGGCGCAGCGTTTCATCGGGCGTCGCGGTGGTCGCGAGATCGATGTCGCCGACCGGCGGGCCAATCAGCGCGTTGCGCACCGCGCCGCCGACGACGCGCGCTTCGGCGCCGCCGGCCTCCAGTGCGTCGAAGATCTTGGCGAGCGCGGGCGCGCGGAGCCACGGCGCGTCGATGCGGCGCGCGCCCTTTTTGCGCGAAATCATGGCTTCTGCGGCGTCGGCGTATCAGGCGTAAAGACGGCCGGGGGCGGCGCGCTTGCGCCTGTCGGCTTTTGCGCATGGTCGATTTCCCGCATCGCCACGGTGAAGAGCGCGCCAAGCATCAGGATCGCCCCGGCGACGAACAGCTTCACCAGCGGCGCACCCCGGATCACCTCGCCCAGTCCCGGCCATTCGCTGAGTTTGAAGGCCGTCCAAGCGATGTAGGCGATGGTGGGCAGCAGGAAGATCAGCGCGTTTTCAAGGACAATGCGGATCATGCTTCGAACAGTCTCCGTTGGAGCGCCATGAGGATGCCGGCGGTAGCGCCCCAGATATAGCGCTGTTCGAACTGGATCGCATAGAAGCGCCGCTCGGCGCCGCGCCAGACGCGGCTGTCGATGCGGACATTGGCGCCGTCCATCAAGTACGCCAGCGGCGCCTCGAAGACGTCGGCGACTTCGGCGGGATCGGGCTCAAGCGCGAATGCGGGATCGACCAGCGCCACCGCCGGCGTGATCACGAAACCGGTGCCGGTGCGGTAGGGCTCCAGAAATCCGACAGGCTCGACGAAGGTCTGAGCAAGTCCGATTTCCTCGTGGGCTTCACGGAGGGCGGCGGCGAGCGGACCGGCGTCTCCGGCTTCTATGCCCCCGCCGGGAAACGCGATTTGCCCCGCATGCGCCGACAAGTGCGCGGTGCGCTCGGTGAACAGGACGGTCAACTCGCGCCGCGCGACGACCGGCACAAGAACGGCGGCGGCGCGCAATGGCTCGTGGCGGAGGCGCGCCGCGTCCGGGTTGAGATCGAAGTCGCTGGGCCCGGCCCCAGTCGCGGGCGCCGGGGTTTGGCGCAAACGGCCTCGCGCGGCGGCGCGGAACTCTCCGGCCGTCCACAGGGCGCCGGTTGCGCCTGATTGGGTCATCGGAATTTGCGCCCTCGGCCGCCGACGTCCGGCAAAATGCCGGTGAATCATTATACGGTCAAAGTCTGCGGCAAGGTGGCGGCCATGATCAGTCGATTCCCGCGAACACCGATTTTATGCAGAATTGTCGCTGCGATTCTATTGCTGGCTGTAGCGCCACAGACCGCGCTCGCGGCCTCGACGGTCGATTTCCTCGCCTCGTTGTCGTCTGCGGAGACCGAGCAGTTTCAAGCCTGGCGTTCGGCCAAGCGCCAGCACGACGCGAAACTCGACGCCTATTGGGAAAAGGTCGACGCCAAGCGGCAGGCGCGCAAGAGCAAGCGCGCGGCCAAGATCGCCTTCGAGGCCGGCGATTACGTGATGACTTTGCCGCCCGTTTACGACGGTCCGAAACTCTCGGCGCAGCTCGCCAAGAAGTACGAAAAATTCCTTGCCGACCATGAGAAGGGCGATCCCAAGTCGCGCGATGAACTCAACACCGTCGCCGACTACTTGGCGGCGGCCAAACGCGTCTACGGCTTCGTGCCCGAGCGCGTTGCGGAGAAGGAATTCAAGCGCCGCTACGCCATCGAAGCCCATCGCCTCGGGGTCACCAAAGATCAGGTGGTTCGGATATACGCGCTCGAGACGGGCGGCATCGGCACCTACGACATGCAGGCCGGCATCCACCCGATCAAGAAAACGGGCCGCGCGATTTCGAGCGCGCTCGGCTACGCGCAATTGCTTGACGCCAACTCAATCAATGAACTTCACAAGTTTGGCGACGAGTTCCTGAAGCGGTTGAATGCGACGGCGCGACTGCCGAGCGTTTCGCCGGACCGCGCCGATGCGCTCAACGGCAAGATCGCGGCGCTGAAAAAGATGTACGCTAATGTCCGCGCCCAGCCGTTCGAATGGGGCGCGCAGCAGGCTTACGCCAAAACGTCGCCCGGCATGGGCGTGCACGCAATCAATATCGACGGCGACATCGGACCGATGCTGCAGGCGGTGAAACTGCGCGGCTTGAAGGACGTCGCCGAGAAAGCCGGACGAAGTTCGCTGACCGGCGCCGAGATGGAATTGATGAATCTATCCGGTCCGGCGACGGGTCTGGAGATGATGCAGCCGGCCGGTCGCAAGGCGCCGACGACCAACTTCTTCGCGCGCCGCGCTTACTATGTGAACAAGATGGTGATCGGGTTGACGGGCGAAGGGCTTCTCGCCGAACTCGATCGGCGCATGGATCAGGCGGTGAAGACGCCGGGGTCCGTCGAGTTCGCCGCCGCGTTCGACGGCGTCGTGCAGGGACGGGCTGCGGCGGGGCAGTAACTGTATTGCCACGGCCGCCCTTATGGCCATTTCACGACAGGCGGCATTGACGACAGGATGCTCTCGACATTGCCGCCGGTTTTCAATCCGAACATCGTGCCGCGGTCGTACAGCAGATTGTATTCGACGTAGCGACCGCGTCGGATGAGCTGCTCATCGCGTTGCGCGTCAGCATAGTCGGCGCTGTAGTTGCCACGCACCAGCATTGGGTAAACGCTCAAGAACGCCCGGCCGACGTCCTTCGTGAAGGCCAGCGCGGCGGCGTGACCGCCTTTGTCGTCGTCGGGCGTTAGATAATCATAGAAAATGCCGCCGATGCCGCGCATCTCTTTGCGGTGCGGCAGGTAGAAATACTCGTCACACCACTGTTTGAAGCGCGGGTAATCGGCGATGGCCTCGTGCGCAGCGCACGCGCCGTACATCGCGGCGTGGAAGGCCAGAGTATCCGCGTCTTCCTGTTTCCTGCGTGCGTCGAGCACCGGCGTCAGGTCCGCGCCGCCGCCGAACCACCATTTGTTGGTGACGACCATGCGCGTGTTCATATGCACGGCCGGCACGTTCGGGTTCCAGGGATGCGCAATGAGCGAGATGCCAGACGCCCAGAAGTTCGGGTTTTCTTCGCCGCCGGGAATCTGCTTGCGAAACTCGGGCGCGAACTCGCCGAACACGGTGGAGGTATGCACGCCCACCTTCTCGAAAACGCGGCCATGCATCATGCTCATGACGCCGCCGCCGCCCTCGGCGCCGCTGTGATCCGTGCGGCTCCACGGCGTGCGCACGAATTTGCCTGCGGCGCCGTCGCCGTGCGGCGCGGATGCGGGAAGGTTGGCCTCGAGTTTTTCAAGCGCCGCGCAGATGTCGTCGCGCAACTTTTCGAACCAGGCTCTGGCTGCCATCTTCTTCTGGTCCAGGGGCGTCTCGGCGGCGTTCATCGGATGCTCAGCTCGTTGTCTTGTTTTTGTCGGAAATGACCCTTACTGCGAACCGCGATCCGCTATCAATAGTCAGCCGCTGTCGCCCGTCGAGGATGCTCGTGGGCGCTGGGGCCATTCGTTTCGAAAGACGCCGTCGCCATGCTGGCCCGTATCTTCGCCTGGTTTGAAAGCCGGATAGACCCGTTTGAACGGCCTGCCATCGTGCAGCCGCCGGCGACGCTCGGCGCGTTCTACTGGCATTACATCAAGCCGGTTTGGCCGGCGTTCGCCGTCATGCTCGTGGTCGGGTTCTTCGGCTCGATCACGGAAGTGATGCTGTTCGCCTTCATCGGCAAGGTCGTCGACCTGATGCGCGTCGCGACAAGCCCGCAGAGCTTTCTCGCAGACAACGCAGGCACGCTGCTGGCGATGGCGTTCCTGGCGCTGGTCGCGCGTCCGATCGTGTTCTTCCTGCATGACCTGATCAAAAGTCAGGTGGTAGCGACGACGTTCACCAACCGCGTGCGCTGGCAGATGCATAGCTATGTGCTGCGCCAGTCGATGGGCTTCTTCCAAAATGATTTCGCGGGGCGCGTCGCCAACAAGATCGTGCAGGCGCCCGGCGCGCTCCGCGAAAGCGTCGTGCAGCTGATCGACGCGCTCTGGTACGCAACGGTTCAGTTCTTCGGCGCGCTCGTGCTGTTCGCCGCCGCCGATCTCCGGCTTACCGTCCCGATGCTGATATGGTTCGGCGTCTATGTGGCGGCAATCACGTACTTCGTGCCGCGCATCAAGAAACTTTCGACGGATGCGTCGGAGGCGCGTTCGATGCTGGTCGGGCGCATCGTCGACAGCTACACGAATATCCTGACGGTGAAACTCTTCGCGCACGCCGAGCGCGAGGATAGCTACGCGCGCGAGGCCTTCACCGAACAGATGGTCCGCTGGCAGGCGTCGCTGCGGCTGATCACGACGATGGAGCTGTTTCTTTCGTGCCTCAACGGCGTGATGATCGTCACGGTGAGCGGGCTGGCGCTGTGGCTGTGGACCAACGGCCAGATCACCGCCGGCGCCATCGCCGTCGTCATCGCGCTTGCCGTGCGCATCGACACGATGTCGGGCTGGGTGATGTGGACGATCTCGGGCATCTTCGAGAACCTGGGCGTTGTGCACGAAGGCATGGAGACGATCTCGAAACCGCAGACGGTTCTGGATGCGCCGGACGCCAAGCAGCTTTCCGTCACGCGCGGCGAGATCAAGTTCGACGCCATCCGCTTCCACTATGGCGTCGCCAAGGGCACCCCCGGCGGCGACGCGGCGCGCGTCATCGACGGCCTGTCGCTGACGATCAAGCCAGGCGAGAAGGTCGGGTTGGTCGGACGTTCGGGAGCGGGCAAGTCTACGCTCGTGAATCTCCTGTTGCGCTTCTACGATATCGAAGCCGGCCGCATCCTGATCGACGGGCAGGACATCGCGCACGCGACGCAGGACAGCCTGCGCGCGCAGATCGGCCTGGTGACGCAGGATACCTCGCTGCTGCATCGCTCGGTGCGCGATAACATCCTCTACGGTCGCCCCGAAGCCGGCGAGGACGAAGTCATCGCCGCCGCGCGCCGCGCCGAGGCTCATAGCTTCATTCCGGGCCTCGAAGACATGCGCGGCCGCAAGGGCTTTGATGCGCACGTTGGCGAGCGCGGCGTGAAGCTGTCGGGCGGCCAGCGTCAGCGCATCGCCATCGCGCGCGTCCTGTTGAAGGACGCGCCGATCCTGGTGCTGGACGAGGCGACCAGCGCACTCGACAGCGAAGTCGAAAGCGCGATTCAGGAGAGCCTGAAAACGCTGATGGCCGGCAAGACGGTCATCGCCATCGCGCATCGCCTCTCGACGATCGCGGCGATGGATCGCCTCGTCATCATGGACGAGGGCCGGATCGTCGAAGAGGGTTCCCACGCCGAACTTCTGGCCCGTGGCGGCATCTATGCGTCGCTATGGGGACGTCAGTCCGGCGGCTTCCTCGCCAAAGAAGCGGCGGAATAGCGCCGTTCAGGGTTTGCGCCCAGCGGTGGACATGCGTTGCCGGGCCCGCAGCTTGCGCACCGCAGTCTCTATGAGGAGGGCGAAGTTGAAAAAGCGCGGGACGCGCGCCGCGTAAGCGTCGTAGGGGGCGCCGTAGCTGTGGCGCAGCCATGGCTCCTCCGCCCGCGCCATCAGCGCATAGACTGCTATCGTCGCGGCCGACAGCGCTGCGACGTCTACGCGCGTCAAACCGGCAGCGAGACATGCGAAGGCCGCGATTGCCGCTGCGTATTGTGGATTGCGCGACCAGCGGTAGACGCCAGACGTTTCAAGGCCGCTCGCCTGGCAATAGGTCGCCTTGCGGCCAAGCACCCACAACGTCCGTCCGTACATGACGCCCGCCGCTGCCGACAATCCCAGCGAGGCGAGTTGGAGCGCGTCGATCCGTTCGGCCTGGAACAGACGCAGGGCGGCAAGTCCCAGCGTCGCGATATTCAGGGTTCGAAAAAGAGTCCAGAAGACGAAACTGCGCAGCGATCCGACGGGCGGCGCCGGCCACACGCGCATCTGTGGTCGCTTGAGGCCGAACATGAGCGCCGGAATCAGCGTTGCCGCCGCGAGCGCGCCGACGAGGCAAATCGTTTCCGAGAGTTCGGGCATGGAAGCCTATGGGCCGCACCGCAGTTTCCTCTGCCTGCCTGATTGAGATGTCAGGTCTGCGACGGTCGCGGCAGTTCGCCGGTCTGACGCAGAGCCTCGCCGAGCGCCAGCGCGGCAGCCGTCGCCAGATTGAGCGAGCGCAAGCCGGGTTGGATCGGAATTCGCAGTCGTGCGTCGGCGATCCTGTGCACGTCGTCGGGCGCGCCGCCGCTCTCGCGCCCAAGCAGCACCGTGTCGGTTGGGTGAAAGGCATAGTCATAGATGGATGTCGCGCCATGCGTTGTGAGCAGCAGCAGGCGGCCGCGACGACCCTCAAGATACGCCGCGAAACTTTCGTGGCGCGAAAGGTCGACGTGATCGAGATAATCGAGCCCCGCCCGTCGCAACGCTCGGTCCGTCATGTCGAACCCGGTCGGCCCGATGACGTCGACCGGCGTCGACAGGCAGGCGGCGAGGCGCAATATCGCGCCCGTATTCTGCGCAATATCTGGCTGGTAGAGCGCTAGTCGCATGGCCTGAGTGGCGCCCGGACGGGACGACCTGGCAAGCGCCGCTCGATGCGCCAAATTGCCTCCCGGGCTGCGTCCTTGGCGTGCTTGAGAGGCGGCGCAAACGCTGTCAGAAGGACAGTGGATGGCCGTAAACGGTGGCTGTTTCCATCGTCCTATAAACCTAGAGTGTGGTCCGCGACCTAGCTTCGCGCCGTACCTACGCCCTGTCTGCTCGGTCTGGCTGGCCGCGCACGATCCGAATTCGGAGGCGCCCGTGACATCTCACGTCGATGACTCAAACCGCCGGGATTTCTTGGTGGTCGCCGGCAACACGTTCGCGGCGATCGGCGCCGCGTCGCTGCTGTGGCCGTTCGTCCAACAGATGAACCCCGACGCAAGCGCCAAGGCGCTGGCTTCGACGGAAATCGATCTATCGCCGGTCAAGGAAGGTCAGGCCATCACGGTGATGTGGCGCGGCAAACCGGTGTTCGTGCGCAACCGCACGAAAGCGGAAATCGATGAAGCGACCAAGGTCGATCCGTCCGCGCTGCCCGATCCCGACGCCCGCAACGCAGCATTGCCGGCCAACGATCCCGCGACCGACGCCAATCGCACAAAAGCCGGCCACGAGAACTGGCTGATCATGGTCGGCATCTGCACCCACCTCGGCTGCATCCCGAAGGGCCAGTCGATGGGCGACTCGAAGGGCGACTTCGGCGGCTGGTTCTGTCCGTGCCACGGCTCGCACTACGACACGGCGGGTCGAATCCGCAAAGGCCCGGCGCCCCGCAATCTCGAAGTTCCGCCGTATGAATTCGTCGCCGATAACAAGATCAAGATCGGTTGAGGAGCGAGCAAGCGATGAGCGGACACGCATCAAGCTATCAACCGACGTCGCGCTGGGGCAAGTGGTGGGACGAGCGCCTGCCGATCGTGCGCCTCATGCACGGGTCGTTCGTTGAGTTTCCGACGCCGCGCAATCTCAACTATCTCTGGACGTTCGGCGGCATTCTGATGTTCTGCCTGGTCGCGCAGATCGTCACCGGCGTGATCCTGGCGATGCACTATCAGCCAAGCGACGCCGCCGCCTTCAACTCCATCGAGCACATCCGCCGTGACGTGAACTACGGCTGGATGATCCGCAATTTCCACGCCGTCGGCGCGTCGATGTTCTTCATCGCCGTCTATATACATATCTTCCGCGGGCTGTATTACGGCTCCTACAAGGCGCCGCGCGAGGTGCTCTGGATTCTCGGCGTTCTCATTCTGCTGTTGATGATGGCGACCGCGTTTCTTGGTTACACCCTGCCGTGGGGCCAGATGAGCTTCTGGGGCGTCACCGTCATCACCAACCTGTTCTCGGCGCTCGATACGATCTGGCAAGGACTTGGCACCGGCATCGTCGAATGGCTATGGGGCGGCTACTCCGTGTCGGGCGTAACGCTGAACCGCTTCTTCTCGCTCCACTATCTGCTCCCCTTCGTGCTGACCGGCGTCGTGATCCTGCACGTCTGGGCGCTCCACGTCGCGGGCCAGAACAACCCGACCGGCCTCGATATCAAAGAGCCTTCGGATGCTGTTCCGATGCACCCCTACGCGACGTCGAAAGACATCGTCGGCTTGTTCGCCTTCCTGATCCTGTTCGCCTGGTTCGTGTTTTTCCTTCCGGACTACCTTGGTCACGCGGACAACTACATCGAAGCCAATCCGCTGGTGACGCCGCCGCATATCGTGCCGGAATGGTACTTCCTGCCCTTCTACGCGATCCTGCGCGCGTTTACGGGCAACTTCCTCGGCATTCCGCTGGGGTCTTACGCCAAGCTTCTCGGCGTCGTCGCGATGTTCGCAGCGGTGCTGATCCTGGCGTTCGCGCCTTGGCTCGACACGAGTCGCGTGCGTTCCGCCAAGTATCGCCCGTGGTATCGCATCGCGTTCTGGGCGTTCGCCTTCACCTGCGTCGCGCTTGGATGGCTCGGCTCGAAACCGGCCGAGGGCGTGTACGTGCTGTCGGCGCAGATTTTCACGGTGCTCTACTTCGCGTTCTTCCTGGTCGCATTGCCCCTGCTCGGGCTTTATGAAACGCCAAAGCCTCTGCCGAAGTCGATCAATGAAGCGGTGCTTGGCGAAGGCGGAAGCGCCCTGCCGGCGGGCGCCGCCGCGGCGCCGGAAAGGCGCTGAGGGGCATGGAGACAATCATGACGCGACGTCTCAGACTGTCCATGTTGGCCGGCCTCGCCATTGCGGGCGCATCGGGCATCGCACTTGCGGCTGAAAGCGGCCACGGGCCCGAGATCGAGCGACAATCGTGGCCGTTCGCCGGTTTCGGCGGACAATACGACCGGGCGCAGCTCCAGCGGGGGTTCCTCGTCTACAGGGAAGTCTGCTCAAGTTGCCACGGCTTGAACCGGGTCTATTTTCGCAATCTCGTGCAGCCCGGCGGGCCGGAATTCTCAGAAGAGGCCGTGAAGACTTTGGCCGACGAGTGGCCCAACCAAATTACGGATGGACCGAACGACGAAGGCCAGATGTTCGAGCGGCCGGCCAAACTGTCGGACCCGATCC
Source organism: Hyphomicrobium sp. (assembly GCA_052386495.1). Lineage (GTDB taxonomy): Bacteria > Pseudomonadota > Alphaproteobacteria > Rhizobiales > Hyphomicrobiaceae > Hyphomicrobium_B. The sequence goes on from JBQTKA010000015.1 coordinate 55,252, forward strand.
GCGGGCCCTATAAAAACGACAAGGAAGCCCGCGCGACCCAGAACGGCGCGCTTCCGCCCGACCTGTCGCTCATCGCCAAAGCGCGCAGCGTCGAGCGCAGCCCGAGTTGGTGGGCCCATCCCTTCCTGATGCTGGGCGACATCGCGAAAGGCTATCAGGAAGGCGGCCCAGATTATCTCTACGCGCTTTTGTCCGGCTACAGCGACCCGCCCGAGGGCGTCACGGTCAACGACGGCATGTATTACAACAAAGCGTTTCCCGGCCATCAGTTAGCCATGCCGCCGCCGTTGAGCGATGACCGCTTGACCGAGAAGGATGGCTACAAGTTGCCGCCGACCGTCGACAATCTCGCCCGCGACGTCACCGCATTTCTGGCGTGGACCGCCGATCCGACGCTCAACCAGAGAAAGCGCATCGGTTGGCAGGTGATGCTCTACCTGCTGGTGACGACGGCGCTGCTGTATCTTGGCAAGCAGCGCATCTGGTCGGCGATCAAGCACTGACGTTTTGGCGCCGGCCGCGGAATCAAAGCGCGAAACAAAAGGCCTCGCATTCGGGGCCTTTTGTCTTTTAGAGAGAAAGATATCGTTTGGATGCGGCGGACGATCCGGCGGGGTGGGAACAGTCCCTCTCCCCGTCGCTGACGGGGAGAGGGTTAGGGTGAGGGGCCAGCGGCCCCAGTGGCGCCAGCGGCTGCCCCTCACCCCAGCCCTCTCCCCATGCAAGAGCATGGGTAGAGGGAGCACACATGACCAAATCCGTTCTCGGCATCGTCGGCGGCAGCGGGTTCTACAATCTGCCGGGCCTCGAAAACGCGCGCTGGGAGCGCGTCGCATCGCCTTGGGGCGCGCCGTCGGACGACATCCTTTTCGCTGAAATCGAAGGCCTGCCGGTGCGTTTTCTGCCGCGCCACGGCCGCGGTCATAAGATTTCGCCGACGGACATCAATTATCGCGCCAACATCGACGCCTTGAAACGCGCCGGCGTCACCGATCTCGTGTCGATCTCGGCCTGCGGGTCGCTGAAAAAGAAGTATCCGCCTGGCGATTTCGTACTGCCCGACCAGTTCATCGATCGCACGTTTGCGCGGCAAAAATCGTTCTTCGGCACGGGCTGCGTCGCACACGTGGCCCTCGGCGATCCCGTAAGTCCGCTGCTGGTCAAGGCCATAGACAAAGCGGCGAAGGCGGAAAAGATCGATTGCCACAAGGGCGGCGTCTACCTGGCGATGGAGGGGCCGCAGTTCTCGACGCGCGCCGAAAGCAACCTCTACCGCTCCTGGGATTGCGACGTCATCGGCATGACCAACATGCCCGAAGCCAAGCTCGCGCGAGAGGCCGAGCTTTGCTACGCCAGCGTCGCGATGGTGACGGACTACGACTGCTGGCACGAGGATCACGCTCACGTCGACGTGGCGGCGATCATCGCCGTGATGACGAAGAATACGGAAAAGGCGCAGCGGCTCGTGATGCGTCTCGCGCATGATTTTCCGAGAGAGCACCCCGCGTGCCCGGTCGGCTCAGACCGCGCGCTCGATGTCGCGATCATCACCGCGCCGGACGCGCGCGATCCTGAACTCTTGAAGAAGCTCGATGCGGTGGCGGGGCGCGTGCTCGGCTGAAAACCGTCAGCGGCAGGGTCGCGAACTGATGTCGGCGGTGATGCCCTGCGGGTTCGACCCGTACTTGATTTCCTTGCTCGCCGAACGCTTCCAGCTGGCCCACCGTCCGCCATATTCGAAATCGGTGAAAGACTGCCAGCTGCCGATCGCGTCCGCCAATGCGGCCTGTTTGGATTTGCCCGATCCGCTTCCGTAGTGGAAATGATCGATCATGCAGACGCGCCCGCCCTCGCGGCGCTGATCATGCATGGAGTCCATTCCGCCCGAACTCTGGGCGTGCGCGGCTACGGGCATGACGATGACGGCGGCCACAAGTCCGGCTAGAGCGAGGCTCCGCATTCGGTTGGCTCCATGGATTTCAAGAATCATGACGTTCAGAAAAAAAATTAGGCGTCGCGCTGGACGTGGGCAATACATCGCCAGTGAGTGCGCGCCTTCGTGTGTCCCAGGCGCCGCAGCGGTCAATCGAAGGGCAGTGGCATTTGCTGCGCGATCGACCCGCCGCTCACTTGCAGGGTCGCGACTCGACGGTTGCCGTCCAGCCAGTCTCGGCTTTCGTGTAGGCGGTCTTTTGCGACCCGGACTTGCTCCAGTTCGCCCAGTCCGAGCCGTATTCCCCGGCGGTGTAGACGTACCACTCTTTCAAGGCGGCGACGCGCGCCGACGCCTTTGTCTTGCCGTCGCCGCTGGCGGAATGCGCGTGTTCCGACATGCAGGTCCGCCCGCCTTCCTTGCGCAGATCGTGTGAGGCCGCGAAGCCGGTGTCGTCGGCATACGTGGGGGCGACGAGACATGCGAACGTTGCGATCAGAGCGCCAGCGTGCCGTTTCATCTCGATCAACTCCCCCACGTTGCGGAGCAGGCAAGCTAAATGGCTCGCCGAGTCGCGACAAGGCGACGGGCCAATGCCCTCAATTCGGGAAGCTGAAGATGATTCGCATCCGCACGAGGTCGGGGAAAACCGCCTGCAGCAGCCCGCCCATAAACCACAGGATCACGCCCAACAGGATGAGGGCCGGGATGGCGGCCACGACGGCCTTCAGGAAGAACGTCACAAGATGCGCGAACGGCACGTCGAAGCGGCGCACGGCAGCCGGATAGGGCATATCCTCGATGACCGGCTGGGCGTCGGCGCGCGGCTCTACTTGCGGCAGCGGCGGCGCGAACCGGGCGTCGAGGCCGGTCGAAAGGCTCGGCGCCGCGGCGCGCTCCTGGGCGGCGCGTTCCATGGCCTCCCGCGCGCGGGCCTCCTTTTCGCGGCGAAAGGTGCGCGGCAGATCGTCGGACGGTTCGTCCTCGAGCGGGGCAAAACTGGGATCTGACATCGCCATCGAACCTTGAGTCATCGCCGTCCGCTCCAAGCATCGTTCGATTCGACCAAAGCCGCCAAATCGCCGGTCGCGCGGCGATTGCGCCAGCCCATACCGTGCTATGAGCATTATTGCTATTTTGCGCCGTGATTTTGACGGGAGTGCAGCGCCGCATGAAACTTGAGAAGCTGGTTCGGAGCATTCCGGACTATCCAAAGCCCGGCATCATGTTTCGGGACATCACCACGCTTCTGGGCGACGCCAAGGGCTTCAGGAAAGCGATCAAGGCCATGGCGAAGCCGTTCGAAGACGAGGATGTCGACGCGGTAGCTGGTATCGAGGCGCGCGGCTTCATCCTGGGCGGGGCCATCGCCGATCGCCTCGAATGCGGCTTCATCCCGATCCGCAAGAAGGGGAAACTGCCCCACAAGACGATCGGGCAGGAATACACGTTGGAATACGGCGTCGATGTCATCGAGATTCATGAGGATGCGATCCGCGAAGGCCAGCGCATCCTGATCGTCGACGATCTGATCGCCACCGGCGGCACGGCTGAAGCGGCGGTAAAACTCGTCAAGCGCACCGGCGGCGAGGTCGTCGGCGCGACGTTCGTCATCGATCTGCCGGAATTGGGCGGCGTGGCGCGGCTGAAGGCGCTCGGCATCGAAAGCAAAACGCTGATCGCGTTCGAGGGACATTAGAATCGGGTTAGTTGGAGGCACAGGCTCGTTTCTATGAGGAGGCCGCCGTGCTCGAATTCTCCGTTTCTGGGCCGTTTCCAGTTCCGATGCGCCGACCGAATGGCCCCGATATTGACGTCCAGCGCCTTCCGGAACTCTTGCATTACGACGCAAATTTCAGTGGTCGCGGCTGTTATGTGTTTTCACTGTCCGTCGCGCACGGATACAGACCGATCTATGTAGGAAAGACCGTCAGGGCGACGTTGCTGAAAGAAGCATTCAACGACAGCAACCAGCTTAAAATTCTACGCCACCTAAACCTGTGTAATCGGGTGGACGGCCTTTTCATTAGTCTCGTTTACAAATGCAGTCGCGGGTGGGCTCGAAACCACGTTGAGATCACCGAACTGGAGGAGTGGCTCATCGCAAATGCTGCTGTTCGGAACCCCGACTTGATCAACCGGCGGAGCTTGCCGAAGAATCGATGGCGAATTCGCGGCGTGCATAAGTCAGCGGGCGGAAAGCCTTCGGCAATGGCGTTGGAGTTTAGAGAGATGATGGGCATGCCTTTGCCGAAACCGGTCGAGCCGCCGCCATTGCCCATTGGACACCCGTCCAACCACTATTCGCTTTCAGGGGACGCATGTGAGCAGTCGTTCGCCTTTGACGACCAACGCGCTGCTTAGCGCCGTCGCGGCGTGGCGCGCATCGCCCGACGCCGCAATCGCATGCCCGGCGTGCAACGCGCCCGGCCTCCTCATCGTGGATCGCTCGGCGCGGCCCCACGCCGAATGGTATGTGCTCTCATGCCAGGCCTGCGGCCTCGATCAAACGATACATATCCCCCTGGGCCCCGCCGTGATGGACGGATTGGAATAGCGCCATGAAACTCAACGGGGCGGCGACCCAGACGATCTGGCCCTCCGCCGACGGTCGGTCCGTCGAGATCATCGACCAGACTCGGCTGCCGCACGAGATCGCGACCGTCACTCTGAAGACGCTCGATGACGCCGCTTACGCCATACAAGCCATGCTGGTCCGCGGCGCGCCGCTGATCGGCGTGACGGCGGCGTACGGCCTGGCGCTGGCGCTGCGCAAGGACGCCTCCGATACGGCTCTCGACGCCGCCCTCGCGCATCTCGCCGAGCAGCGGCCGACGGCTGTCAATCTGCGCTGGGCGTTGAACGAGGTGAGGCGCGCGGTGCGGCCGCTTCCTCCAGCCGATCGCGCCGTCGCGGCGTTCGCCAAAGCAGGAACAATCGCCGCCGACGACGTCGAGATGTGCCGGCTGATAGGCGTCAACGGCCTCGCGATCATTGGCGACATCGCCAATCGGAAGGGCGGCAAGCCAGTCAATATCTTGACTCACTGCAACGCCGGATGGCTCGCCTGCGTCGATTGGGGAACGGCGACGTCGCCGATATATCAGGCGCATGACGCGGGAATTCCGCTGCACGTTTTCGTCGATGAGACTCGGCCGCGCAATCAGGGCGCATCGCTCACCGCTTTCGAGCTTCAGCAGCACGGCGTGCCCGCGACGCTGATCGTCGACAACGCCGGCGGGCATTTGATGCAGCGGGGCGAAGTCGATCTCGTCATCGTCGGGACCGACCGCGTCGCGGCGAACGGCGACGTCGCCAACAAGATCGGCACATATCTGAAAGCGCTGGCGGCGCACGACTGCCGCGTGCCTTTCTACGTTGCGCTGCCGTCCTCTACGATCGACTGGTCGATCGAGGACGGCGGGAAAATCCCGATCGAAGAACGCGGCGCGGAGGAAGTCTTGAAAATTCGCGGCCGCCTTGACGACGGCTGCGTCGCAAGCGTCGCCATCGCCGCCGGGGGAACACGCGCGCGCAATCCGGGCTTCGACGTAACGCCGGCGCGGCTCGTTACCGGCTTTATCACCGAGCGCGGCTTATGCGCGGCCTCGCGCGACGGTCTGCTGTCGCTTTACCCCGAGCGACGAAGCGAGGCGGCGCAATGACGAAAAAGGGCGCCCAAAGCGAAAAAGCGTTGCGCAAGGCTGTCGTCGCGACGGCGCAGGACATGAGCCGGCGCGGGCTGTCGCCCGGGAAGTCGGGCAACGTATCGGCGCGGTTCAGCGACGGCATGCTCATCACGCCGACCGCGAAGTCTTACGAGACGTTGGAGGCCGGAGACATCGTGTTCGTCGACGGCGACGGCGTCGTGGCGAAGAACGTCGGCGCGCCGTCGACGGAGTGGCGGTTTCATCTCGCCGCCTATCGCGCGCGACCCGATCGCCACGCGCTGGTGCACGCGCACTCCATGCACGCGACGGCGCTCGCCTGCGCGCGAAAGCCGATCCCGGCGTTTCATTACATGGTGGCGGTCGCCGGCGGAAAAGACATCCCCTGCGCGCCGTACGCGACGTTCGGCACCGACCAACTCGCGCGCTTCGTGGCCGCAAGCGTCGCCAACCGCGATGCGTGTCTGATGGCCAACCACGGACAGATTGCGCTCGGAGAAACGTTGGAGCGCGCGCTTGCGCTCGCATGCGAAGTCGAAACGCTCGCTATGCAATACGCAACGGCGCTGCAGATCGGCCCGGTCTATGTTCTGCCCGACGACGAGATGGCGCGGATGATCGAGGCGTTCAAAAGCTACGGCAAGCCGCAACGTCGATGACGCGCGTTTCCCAAATGGTCCTCGGCAACCTGGGTTGACAGAACGTCGCGCCTCCGGACTATTTGCGCGGGATTTTTTCCCACAACCGGCCCCGCAACGATAAGTCGAACTTATACGATAATAAAAAATGATAAGAATTTTTAGAGGAAGCGATTGGCGCGCCGCACAAATCTCGTGCGACTGGTTCGTCAATTCCGGACAGCAAAAGGATCCAGGATGACGACGAAATCGACCCTGACGACATCGGCGGGCGCGCCGGTCGGCGATAACCAGAATTCCCTCACCGCAGGCGCGCGCGGACCGCTGCTGTTACAGGACTATCAATTGATCGAAAAGCTTGCGCATCAGAATCGCGAGCGCATTCCCGAGCGCGCGGTGCACGCCAAGGGCTGGGGCGCCCACGGCGTGCTGAAGATCACCTGCGACATCTCGAAATATACCAAGGCCGCGTGCCTGCAGAAGGGGGCCGAGACGCCGATGCTGGCGCGCTTCTCGACGGTCGCTGGCGAAGCCGGCGCCGCCGATCACGAGCGCGACGTGCGCGGCTTCGCGCTGAAATTCTACACGAGCGAGGGCAATTGGGATCTCGTCGGCAACAACACGCCGGTGTTCTTCGTCCGCGATCCCTACAAGTTCCCCGATTTCATTCACACGCAGAAGCGCCATCCGAAAACCAACATGCGCTCGACGACGGCGATGTGGGATTTCTGGTCGCTGTCGCCGGAGAGCCTGCATCAGGTGACGATCCTGATGTCGGACCGCGGCCTCCCCGTCGATCCGATGCACATGAACGGCTACGGCAGCCACACGTTCTCATTCTGGAATTCCGCCGGCGAGCGGTTCTGGGTCAAATTCCATTTCAAGACCGAGCAGGGCCACAAGCACTACACGAACGCCGAAGCCGAGGCGATCGTCGGCAAGACGCGCGAGGGGTATCAGGAGGCGCTGTTCCATACCATCGAGGCCGGCAAGTTTCCGCGGTGGAAGATGCAGGTCCAGATCATGCCGGAAACGGATGCGGAAAAGACGAGCTACAACCCCTTCGACCTGACAAAGGTGTGGCCGCACAGCGAATATCCGCCGATCGACGTCGGATACTTCGAACTGAACCGCAACCCGGACAATTATTTCGCCGAGATCGAGAACGCGGCGTTCTCGCCGTCGAACGTCGTGCCGGGCATCTCGTGGTCGCCGGACAAGATGCTTCAGGCTCGCATATTCTCGTACGCCGACGCGCACCGCCATCGCCTCGGCACGCACTACGAGCAGATACCGGTCAATCGCCCACAGTGCCCGATGCATCACTATCATCGCGATGGGCAGATGAATACGTACGGCGGCCATCTCGGCAATCCGGACGCCTACTATGAGCCGAACTCCTTCAACGGCCCTGTTGAAGCCGCGTCGGCGAAGGAGCCGGCGCTGAAGGTTTCGGGCGACGCCGATCGCTACAATCATCGCGACGGCAATGACGACTACGGCCAGGTGCGCGTCCTGTTCGAGCGCGTTCTCGAAGCCGACGAGAAGGAGCGCCTCTATTTGAACATCGCCGGCATGTGGGGCGGCGTGCCCGAGTTCATCTGCGAACGTCAGCTCGCGCACTTCAAGAAGGTGCACCCGGACTACGAAGCCGGCGTGCGTCGCGCCTGGGAGAAGGTGAAGGCGAACGCGCCGTCATCTGCGTTGCGAACGCCGCAAGCGGCGGAGTGAGCGCCGCGCCTAAACGCGGAATTCAAAAAGGCCTCGGAGACGGGGCCTTATTTTGCGACCTCACGGCAACGTCGTCGCCTTTCTCCATCGTCAGGGTCGCGAAGGCGGCCATCCGTGCGGCTGGCTCCACTTGTCATCCTCGGGCTCGTCCCGAGGATCCAAGGATCGGATCGCATTTGCGTCACGATGGATCCTCGGCATAAAGCCGAGGATGACAATTGTGGTCGATTACGCGCTCAACGCTCAACAACGTCATGGCCGCCTTCGCGACCCTGACGGGAGGTGGATGAGCCGATTGCCGCGTCGCTGCTATTCCTTTGGCGACCCTTCATCCCTGAAATACGGCTCGACCTTCCCCTTGAGCTTGATGGTCATCGGTCGGCCGTGACGGTCCTTGGCGGCGCCGGCGGCCACGCGGATCCAGCCCTCGCTGACGCAGTATTCCTCGACGTTCGTCTTCTCGACGCCGTTGAAGCGGATGCCCACATCGCGCTTCGTCACGATCGTGTCGTAGAACGGACTGTTCGGATCGACCGAGAGGCGATCGGGCAGGGCATCTGGCATGGTGCGATCGTCTCCCTAATTTGCAAACCTGAAGTGCATCACATCGCCGTCCTGCACGACGTAATCCTTGCCTTCGAGCCGCATTTTTCCGGCTTCCTTCGCGCCGCCCTCGCCGCCGAGCGCGGCATAGTCGGCGTACGCGATCGTCTCGGCGCGGATGAAGCCCTTTTCGAAGTCGGTGTGGATGACGCCGGCGGCGGCCGGCGCCTTCGTGCCGCGCGTGATCGTCCACGCGCGCGCTTCCTTCGGACCGACGGTGAAATACGTCACGAGGTCGAGCAATGCGTAGCCTGCGCGAATGAGCCGATTGAGGCCCGCTTCTTCGAGGCCCATTTCCTTCAAGAATGCGTCGCGGTCTTCGGGCGCCAATCCTGCGAACTCGCTTTCGATTTTTGCTGAAATCACGACGGCCTGCGCGCCCTCGGCCTTGGCGCGTTCCGCAACCGTCTTTGAATAAGCGTTGCCGGTCGCAGCAGAGGCTTCTTCGACGTTGCACACGTAGACGACGGGCTTCGACGTCAGCAATTGCAACCCGCGGAACGTCGGCGTTTCTTCCGGCGTGATCGCGGCGAGGCGCGCCGGCTTGCCGTCGCGCAGAAGCGGCAGCGCTTTGTCGATCACGGCCATCAAGGCCTTGGCCTCCTTGTCGCCCGCCTTCGCTTTCTTCTCGTTCGCCGTCACGCGCTTTTCGAGGCTGTCCAGATCGGCGAGCATCAACTCGGTTTCAACGGTATCGGCGTCGGCCAGCGGATCGATGCGGTTTTCGACGTGCGTGACGTCTTCGTCGACGAAGCATCGGAGCACGTACGCCACGGCGTCGACTTCGCGGATGTGGGACAAAAATTTGTTGCCAAGGCCCTCGCCCTTCGAGGCGCCGCGCACTAGCCCGGCGATGTCGACGAACGTCAAGCGGGTGGGGATGATCTCGGCGCTCTTCCCGATGGCGGCGAGCATGTCGAGGCGCGGATCGGGAACGCCGACCTCGCCGACGTTCGGCTCGATGGTGCAAAAGGGATAGTTCGCCGCTTCCGCCGCAGCCGTCTGCGTCAGCGCATTGAAGAGCGTCGACTTGCCGACGTTCGGCAGGCCGACGATGCCGCATTTGAAGCCCATGGGGGAAATCTGGTCCGCTGCTGTTGCGGGGCGAGGCCTATCGCGCCCGCCGCCGCTTGGGAAGGCGCATGTCGCCGCGCGTGGATAACGCCGCGCGCCGACGGCGCACAAGGCGGTCTGCATCACGCTTTGTCATCCCGGACGCGCGACCGTGTCGCGCGATCCGGGACCCAGATTCGCATTTGCCGAGTCACAAGCCCTGGGTCCCGGCTCTCGGCGCGGTGCGCCTCGGCCGGGATGACAAGGCGTGACGTAAGAATCTCTGTGACTTACCGCCCGTACTTGGCGAGCGCGAACGCCGAATAGCGCGATGGGCTCGGTAGGTTTGATTTTTCCGAAAGCGCCACGGCGAGCGCTTCGCCGATGTCGCAGCCCGGATCGGCGGTTCTGACGGCGACGACGATGAACGGGCGCTGCCAGCTGGTGTCGTCCGTTTCGCAGTCGTCGCAAACCTCGACATAGCGGCCGAGGTTCAGCGTCCAGAGCGGAACCGATGTGCCGACGGCCTCGCGCGTCCATTCGGCGATCCGCGCGGCGCGAAGCCCGGCGCGCTGCGTTTCGCGTTCGACCTCGCCCTCTTGGCTCGCAAGCCCGACGGCGATCAGATCGCGCGCGGAACTCAGTCCCTCGCGCAACTCGCGCGTGAAGACCTCTCGCGCGATGTCGTCGGCGGAAAGCCTTGTCTCGCCGCGTTCGAGTTCCGTCGTGGAGCCGCGCACCCAGCCGTAGTCCTTCCGCAGCACCACGACGTCGAATTGCGCGGCGCGGCCGTTGCGGTCGGCGCCCTCGATCGGGAAGGCCAGCGTGCGGTCATTCCAGCGGTTCGCCGCAATCGTGCGAAGACCCGTGCGGTCCTTGCTGAAGCCGGTCGCGGCGTCCTTGATGATGAAGCCGGCGACGACGATGACGAACAGCAACGCCAGCGCGCCGATGAGGATGTCGAACCAGGATCCGAACAGGCGCCGCAGCCGGCCGGAGAGCCCATCGCGCACGTCGTCTTGATAGGCGTCGGTCATGCGTGCGTCAGCCTCGCCATGGCGTATTCAGTCGCGAGTTGAAGAACAACCGCCGCTGAGGTTCAAGAGGACTCAGGCGGCGATTTCCGGCCGCTTAGAAACTTCCTTAAATTCTCAGCCAGAGCCGACTGGCGCTTGCCGGCGCGCTCGCCCTCGGGATGCGCGGACTTCCTGGCAGGCGCCGCCGGCTTTGCGGGCTCGTCGTCATCCGCATTCGAGAGGCGCGCGATCTCGGTTAAGAAGCGCGCGGCGTCGCCATGTGCAAGATGCGGGGCCGCGTCCGCGATCGCGTCGAGCAGCGCGTTGACCCAGGCGCGCTCCGATTTGGCGAAATCGTTCAGAACGAATGGCGAAACGGCGTCCTTGGAGCCGGGATGGCCGATGCCGATGCGCACACGCTGGTAGTCGTTCTCGACGTGCTGCGAGATCGAGCGCAGGCCGTTATGACCCGCGACGCCGCCGCCGGTCTTCACCTTGATGCGTCCGGGAGCCAGATCGAGTTCATCGTGGAAGACGATGACGTCGTCGAGATTCATTTTGAGAAACCGCTGCGCGTCGCCGACCGAGCGGCCGCTGTCGTTCATGTACGTTTCGGGCTTCAACAGCGTGACGCGGGCGCCGCCGATTGCGCCTTCCGTCACGAGGCCGGAAAATTTCTTGCGCCACGGCGCGAAGCCATGCCGCTCGGCGATGCGCTCCACCGCCATGAAGCCGATGTTGTGGCGATTACCGCGATACTTGTCGCCAGGATTGCCGAGGCCGACGAAGAGCTTCATCTCAATTGCGCCTTCCGACTCGCCTCCGGCGAGCCTGCCGGAAGGCGCGGGGCGCGGCGGCCGGCTCCGCGAAGCGGAGTCGCCACGCCCCACTTAACTCAGTCGCCTTCCGACTCGCTTGCCGCGCGAGCCTGCCGGAAGGCGCGGGGCGCGGCGGCCGGCTCCGCGAAGCGGAGTCGCCACGCCCAACTCAGAGTCCTACTTCTTGCCTGCGGGCTTTGCAGCCGGCGCCGCCTTGGCGGCAGGGGCCGCCGCCCCCTTTCCTGCGGGGGCCGCCTTGCCGGCAGCAGCGACCGCGGGCGCGCCTTTGGCGCCCGGCGCCGCGGGGGCCGCGGCGGCAGCAGCCGGATCGGCCGCAGCAGTCGTCGTCGTTTCTTCCGTATCGCCTTTCAGCGCGCCGGCGATCGTCGCGATCGTGAAGTCGCGGTTCTTGATGACCGGCGAGACGCCGGCCGGCAGTTTCACCGCCGAGATGTGGATCGACTTGCCAATCTCGTACCCGGTCAGGTCGATCTCGAAGTATTGCGGGATCTTGTCGTACGGACAGAACACTTCGACATCGTGGCGCACGATGTTGAGCACGCCGCCGCGCTTCAAGCCCGGCGACAGCAGTTCGTTGGCGAAGCGCACCGGAATGGCGACGCGGATGACGCCGTCCTTGCCGACGCGCAGAAAGTCGACATGCAGCGGCGTGTCGCGAATGGGGCAGACCTGCACATCGCGCGCCAGCACGATGTGCTTCTTGCCGTCGACGTCGAGTTCAAACGCCGTCGACGTGAAGTGGCCCTTGAGGACCTGCTTCCACAGCGTGTTGTAATCGATCGCAATCGTCTCGGGCGTTTTGTTGTCGCCGTAAATGACGGCGGGCACAGTTCCTTCGCGGCGTGCTTGGCGTGCGGCCCCCTTGCCGGCACGCGGGCGCGCCGAAGCCTTGAGCGGGATGAGCTCAGACATGGCATCGTCTCCGTGCGGTTAGCTGGCGCGAGCGACCATTCGCCAAGCGCCAATAGAGCCGCGAGCCGGCCTCCAAGGGTGCCGGGCGGCGTCTCAGGATGGAAATCATGAGATGGCCGGGCTTATAGCTTTCGGCAGGCCAAGACGCAACCGCCGGTCGCGAGGGGGAAAACGGGCGCGCAAACCGCTGACTTTGCGGGGATTCGCCCCTATGTTGCGGGTTCTCAAATCAGAGGACCGCCCGTGCCCACGCCCCGCAAATCGACCAAACGCCGATCCGCCGCGGCTCAGGACAAGATCATCGTCGATGCGCTGCGCGACGTCGGCCGCCCGGTCAGCGCTTACGAATTGATCGAACAGGTGCGCGGGCATGGCGTCACGGCCCCGCCGACGGTCTATCGGGCTCTGCAACGCTTGATCGACGACGGCCTCGCCCATCGCCTTGAAAGCCTCAACGCCTTCGTGGCCTGCAACCACCCGCACCACCCGGGCAAGGCCGTGTTCGCGATCTGCGACTCCTGCGGCACGGTGACGGAGTTCAACAGTGCGGCGGCAATCAAGGCGCTGCAGACCTGGGCGAAGGCCGCCAAATTCCAGGTGCGGTCCATGACGCTCGAACTGCGCGGCCGTTGCGCGGCGTGCCTCGCCGCCGAGGCGCGCTAAAGTCGAGCTGTACCGATCCCCGACCCTCAACCAGAATGCGGCATGATCGGCGGCGCCCGACCGCGCGCATCACACGCCGCGTGACCAGGGAATATCCGATATGAAAGCCTTTCAGCTGAAGAACGCCTTCGGCATCGACAATCTCGCGCTCGAAGACGTCGCGCAGCCGGGGCCAGAACCGGGCCAGGCGCTCGTCCGGATGCGCGCGTGGTCGCTCAACTACCGCGATCTGCTCGTCGTGCGCGGCCTCTACAAGCCAAGGCTGCAGTTTCCGTTTCAGATGATTTCGGACGGCGCGGGCGAGGTCGTCGCGGTGGGCGAAGGCGTCACGCGCGTCAAGTCGGGCGACCGTGTCGCGGGCGCGTTCATGCAAAAGTGGATCGAAGGCGGGCCTGACGACGTAAAGTCCGCGAGCGCGCTCGGCGGCGACATTCCAGGGCTTGCGGCCGAATACGTCGTGCTCGACGCCGAAGGTCTCGTCCACGTCCCGGCGGGTCTTTCATATGAAGAAGCCGCGACGCTGCCCTGCGCGGCGCTCACCGCATGGAACGCGCTCGTAACGGCGGGCAAATTGACGGCCGGCGATGTGATCCTCGTACAGGGCACGGGCGGCGTGTCGATCTTCGCGCTGCAGTTCGCGAAAATGCTCGGCGCGCGCGTCATCGCCACGTCGAGCAGCGACGCGAAGCTCGAACGGCTGAAGGCGCTCGGCGCGTCCGACCTCATCAATTACAAGTCGACGCCCGACTGGGGCAGGCGCGCGCGCGACCTGACCGGAGGGCGCGGCGTCGATCATGTCGTCGAGGTCGGCGGCGCCGGAACGCTCGCGCAATCGCTCGCCGCCGTGCGCACGGGCGGGCGCGTCAGCATGATCGGCGTGCTCTCCAGCGGCGACGGCGAGGCGATGCCCATTTTCCCGATCCTGATGAAGGCCGTGACGGTGCAGGGCATCTTCGTCGGCAGCCGCGAGATGTTCGAGGCGATGAACCGCGCGATCGGGGCGAACGGATTGAAGCCCGTCATCGACGCGAAGACGTTTGCGTTCTCCGATTTTCCCGACGCTTTGCGCTACATGGAAAGCGGCGCGCACTTCGGGAAGATCGTGTTAAGGGGGTGAGGGGGACGACCCGCCGTTTCGCAACTAATAAAACAAACTGCTCACGCTCTCTTCGCGGCTCGTGCGCAGGATGGCTTCGCCGATCAGCGTCGCGATCGAGATGACGCGGATGTTTTTCGCAGCCCGCACGGCTTCCGTCGGCAAAATTGAATCCGTGATCACGAGCGACTTCAACCGCGAGTTCTGGATGCGGTTGACAGCGCCGCCCGAGAGCACGCCGTGCGTGATGTAGGCGGACGCTTCCGACGCCCCGGCCTTCAGCAGCGCATCCGCCGCGTTGACGAGCGTGCCCCCTGAATCCGCGATGTCGTCGATCAGGATGCAGCGCTTGCCGTCCACCTCGCCGATGACGTTCATCACCTCGCTCTCGCCGGCGCGCTCGCGGCGCTTGTCGCAGATCGCGATCGGCGCGTTGATGCGTTTCGCCAGCGCCCGGGCGCGCACCACGCCGCCGACGTCGGGCGAGACGACGACCACGTCGTCGGTCTTGCCGAAGTTTTCTTCGATGTCGCGCGTGATGACCGGCGCGGCGAAGAGGTTGTCGGTCGGGATGTCGAAGAAGCCCTGGATCTGCCCGGCGTGGAGATCGAGGGTGAGAACGCGGTCGGCGCCGGCGCGTTCGATCAGGTTGGCGACGAGCTTCGCGGAGATCGGCGTGCGCGGGCCGGGTTTGCGGTCTTGCCGCGCGTAGCCGAAATAGGGGATGACGGCGGTGACGCGGCGCGCCGAGGAACGCTTCAGCGCGTCGATGAGGATCAACAGCTCCATCATGTTGTCGTTTGCCGGGAACGACGTGGATTGAATGACGAACACGTCCTGGCCGCGGACGTTCTCTTGAATCTCGACGAAGATTTCGAGGTCGGCGAAGCGTTTGACCTGGCCCTTGGTCAGCGGGATTTTGAGGTAAGCGCTGATCGCTTCAGCGAGCGGCCGATTGCTGTTTCCGGCGACCAGTTTCACGTTGAGCTTTCCCTGGCCGTCGGCGCCGCGCGTGGGGCTCGTCCGACCTTCGCCTCTGGCGTCGAAAGGCATGTTCGATCCCGGGTTTCGCCGATGGGCGGGCTTGTAGCAAGGGGGGCGGCGCGATTCAACCGCCCGGCCCCCTTGCATCTCCGATCATCGTTACGGTGAGACGTTGGCGCCGCTCAGTTGGCGGCGGTCTTCTGCGGCAGGAGTTTCAGGATGCCCTGCGCGGCGGCGGCGGCGGCGGCGTCGGCTGTCTTGCCCCACGCGCCGTCGAGCGAACCCTGCGGCACCTCGTTCTTTTGCGACACGGTGCCGAGCTTCTTGCCCTTGGGATCGAGCACGTTCCAGTCGATCTGGATCGGCTGCTTGCCGTCCTTCGCCTGACCCATCGCGACCTTGCCTTCGACCTTGTACGTCTGCGGCGAGGCCGCCTGCGTCAGCGTCACGCCGTTGCGCGACAGCTCGCGCTGAATGGCGGAGGTCAGCGTTGCGCCGCCGTCGCCCGGAGCGCCGGTGATCTGCGGAACGAACGTCGTCACGGGGCCTGCGGCTTCGATGCTGCCCGTCGTCGGCGCGGCGGGCGCGCTCGGCACCGCGGCCGTGGTCAGCGGCGCCGTTGACGCCGAGGACGGCGCGGCGGCGTCCGGCGTCGCCGCTGCGATCTGGTTCGCGCCGGTCGCGGTCGGCGCTCCGGCGATCGGAACAGACGACGCGGCGCTCTGGCCCGGCAGCCAAGTCGCGATCTGCGATGCTGTGCGGTCGGCGATGTTCTGGACGATCTGCGGCGTCACGGCCGACCACGGATCCGTGGCGGCGCCTGACGCCGCTTCTTCCCCGGTGATGCGGTGGACGCGCGTGCCTGTCTGATCCGTCACGTCCCAGATATAGGAAACCTTGGCGCCGGTTTTTTCGCGCGCCGCAACGATGTAGCCGCGCAGCACATACTCGCCGGATGAATTCGCGGTCTTTGCGACGGTGATGTTGCGCCGCTCGATGGCGGCCGTCAGCTGCGTCTGAAGTTCGCGCGCGACGCCCTCGGGCGAACCGATGATCGGAGCGATTTGGATCTTTGCCGATTGCGTCGCGCCAGCTTCGCCGGGCGTCGGCGCAACCGCGACGTTCGGGGCGGCCGAGCCGCCCTCGGGCAGAATGTTCGAACTGGATTCGCATCCGGCGAGCGCGAGGGCCGCAAACGCGACGAGGGTCAAGGCGCGGAGCGGCTGAGCGCGATGGCGCGCCGAAGCGGTGTTCGCCGATGCAGAGTTCAAGGTCGTCACGTTGACGTCCCCCCGTTGATCCGACCGCACACGTCCGGCGGCCGGATACTATCCCCGCGGCCTCAACGCCTCACAGATTACCGGTACTGATGCCTAAAGCTGTAAAACAGCGTTTCGGCGCCCGTCCAGATGGCCGCATCGTTAAAGTGCCGACAGCGCGGTAAACGCTGGCCAACAGCGCCAGATCTCTGTGGATTGTGCAGTTAAGCCACGACAATGGCAGAGATTTGGCGACCGTAGTCGCGCTCCTGGCGATGCGTTGCGCGCCGAAAACTGAAGAATTCCGATTCGTTCTCATAGGTGCACGCCGCGGCGTCGCCAACGCGCCTCAAGCCGGCGCGTTTCAGCCGCATGGCGACATAGCCGGGCAGGTCGAAGCGCGCCTTGGCGCCCCCTCCCAGCCTCAGGAAATAGGGGTCTGCGGCCAAGTCTGCCGCCACGACCTCGCGCTCGAAATCCGCGCCCACTTCATAGGCGCTCTGGTTAATGCAGGGGCCGACCGCGGCGACGATGCGCGTGCGATCTGCGCCGCTGCGCTCCATCTCGGCGATGGCGCTTTCGAGGACGCCGCTAACAGCGCCGCGCCAACCGGCGTGCGCGGCGGCGACGACGCCGGCGTCGGCGTCGGCGAGCAGCACGGGCGCGCAGTCGGCGGTCAACACGCCGATGACAAGTCCAGGCTTTGACGTGACGATCGCATCGGCTTTCGGCAACGCGTCGCGTTTGACGGGCGCATCGATCGTCAACGCCGTCGCGCCGTGCTCCTGGTACAGCGTAACGACGCCGCCGGCGCCGGCGCCGAGCGCATCGGACACGCGCTTGCGGTTTTCCAGAACGCGCTGTGCGTCATCCGATGATCCGAGCCCGCAATTGAGGCTCGCGTAAAGATCCTCCGAGGCGCCGCCGCGCCGCGTGAAAAATCCATGGCGGATGCCTGAAAGGGCGTTGAGCCCGGGGTCGTGTCGCGCGCTGACCATTGTGTCTTCTAGGCAGACCTTGCGCGCGCTTCAACCGGCGGCCGCCGCGGCGAAGCCCGGAAGCGGCGGCACGTCGGCGCGGCGCACGCCGACCACTTTGAATCGCGCGCCCATGCCGGTCGGCGCCAAGAGCCGCGCGACGCCGGCCTCTATTTCTCCGGCGCGCTGCGGGTTGGCGCTCATCAAGCGCGAGGCCCGCTCGACGATGCCGAGCTGGCCAAGAAACTCGGCTTGCGTCACGGGCCCGTCGATGGCGAGACCGGCGCGATGCAGCGCGACGGCGAGCGCATGAAAATTGACGTGCGTCGAGAGGTCAGCCTCGCCGGGACTCGCCAGCGGGTGTTCGATCGCGTGGTTGCGCAGCGCCTGCAGCGTGTCGCCGGCGCCGGGCGTCGTGTAGCCGTAGTCGATGACCAGCGCGGCGATCGGTCCGGACTTTCCGATGGCGGAGAGGGCCCCTGCGAAGCGCGTGACGTCGAGAGATTCATAGATGGCGCCGACGGGCGCGGCGGCATAATCGGCGTCGAGTTCGGCGTTGAGAGGGCCGCCCTGAAGCGCGGTAAACTCAAGGTCGCCGGCCGCATCCGCGCCGACGGCGCGAAGCCGCCATCCGTCCGCCGTCTTGATCCATTGCGTGACGGGCCACGCGTCGAGAAACTCATTGGCGACGATGATCGCCGGCGCCTGAAATCCGGCGAGGTTCTGGCTCCACGCGACCGGCGCGCCGCAGTCCTGCAGCGTCGTTTGCTGAATGGCCTTCAGCACCGGGCTCATCTCGACCAGATGCACATGCGCAGCCCCGATGAAACCGGGAACGACGCGGCCGGAGCGGATGGCGTCGCGCATCAGCGCGCCGCGTCCCGGTCCGTATTCGGCGAACGTCACGCGATGCGGCGCGCTGAACGCTTCGCGCCACACCACGCCAGCCCACAAGCCGATCAACTCGCCGAAGATCTGCGAAATCTCGCTCGCCGTGATGAAATCGCCGGCGCGGCCGATGGCCTGCTTCGTGGCGTAGTAACCGTGCTGCGCATCCCAGAGGCAGTACGACATATACGTCGCGATCGGCATCGGCCCCTCGGCCCCGATGCGATCTTTTATAATGCGCGCCAGCGGCGTGTCGCGACGGAGCGCGGCCTCGTTGGTCACGCCGCCGCCCTTCCATCCGCAGATTTCCGCCGCGCCGTCGCGATGAAGTAGGCGCCGAGCAGCGCCATCGGCACGCAGTAGAGCTGGCCTGCCGTGAACGGCGCAATATTCAATGCGTGCACGGCCTCCGGTTCGCGGAAAAATTCGCAAATGACGCGCGCGATCGCGTACCAAACGAGCCAGACGCCTGTGACGAGTCCCGGCCGCTTGAATGCGAAGAAAGAGTGCGTTGCGACGCGCAATATGACGAACATGACGAGCCCTTCGAGCGCCGCTTCATAAAGCTGGCTGGGATGGCGCGACTCGGGTCCGCCGTTCGGGAACGCCATGCCGAGCCAAGAGTCCGTCACGCGCCCCCAGTGCTCCGAATTGATGAAATTCGCGATCCGTCCAAAGAATAGTCCGAACGGAACGGCCGCGCAGCAGACGTCCATCGTTGAACGCGCAGAGACGCCGTAGCGCCGGGCGAAGTAAAGGATCGCCAAGCCCGAGCCGACAAGCGCGCCGTGAAAACTCATGCCGCCTTTCCAGACCGCCGGGATGTCGAGCGGGTTAGCGAGGTAGTAGCTCGGATCGTAGAGCAGCACCTGCCCGAGCCGTCCGCCGGCAATGACGGCCAATGTGATGAAGAGCAGAAGGTCGTCGACGCGGTCGACGCCGAACGGCGCCGCGCCGCGCGCCCACAGCGACGGCGTCGAGACGAGATGGCGTACATAGGCCCAGCCGAGCAGAAGGCCCGCCATGTAGGCGAGGCCGTACCATTTGATCGCGAAAGGGCCGATTTCGAGCGCGACGGGATCGATGGCCGGAAAGGTCAGTGCGGCGAACGAAAACATGCGACGCTCCGGGCATGCGGCCAGTCATCCCTGATAGTGAATTCCTTGTTCGGGATCAGGCTCGTAAAGTCAAGTTTGGCCCGGCTGGCCGGCGCGACGATGCGCGCTTGCCGTGACGCGACGCCCGGCACATATAGTGGTGCACCCGTCGCTCAGAACCGAGATCGCGTCATGACTCAGACCAGCAATCGCATCTTCGATGATTTCGCCAAGTTGATGACCGACGCCGCCGGCGCCGCGGAGGGCATGAAGCGCGAAGCGGAGACGATGGTCAAAGGTCAGGCGGAACGCTTCCTGCGCGAGATGGACGTGGTCGCGCGCGAGGATTTCGAAGCCGTTAAAGCGATGGCGCAGAAGGCGCGCGAAGAGAACGACGCGCTCGCCGCGCGACTCGCGCTGCTCGAAGCCGAGGTGGCGCGCCTCAAGGGCGCCTGATCCGCGACGCCCATCGCGCGCGGCGATCCACAGCCCACGGCAAAGTTCTCACCAGAAATCCGTATGCGGCGTTGATAACGCTGCGATTGTCCCATGTTCGCCAGAGCGCCGCCACTTTGCCCGTGGACAAGGCGGCGCGTCCGATCCGGTCGCCTTGCGACTCGGGGGCGCCTCTGTTTTCGTCCAGCGCAACCGAGGCGCGGCGGCGCAATCAGACGCTGCGGACGGACAGTTTAGGGAAGGATCGACGGACATGGCATCGGCCGAACGCCGCTCGGATCGGATCAACAATCCGATCGATCTCATCGAGCATCTGGCCCAGGGTCACGATTGGCCGACCGATCGGTCGAGCGACGAGGAAATGACCCTCATCGTCGCCGGGACGTGGGCTGATTATCACGTGTCAATCAATTGGCGCGAAGATCTCGAGGCGCTGCACCTGGCGTGCGCGTTCGATTTTCGCGTGCCGCCGAACCGCCTGCCGGAAATGTACCGGCTGATCGCGCAGATCAACGAGCAGCTTTGGCTCGGCCACTTCGATCTATGGACGCAGGAAGGTCTCGTCATGTTCCGTCACGGCCTCCTGCTCAACGGCGCCGTGGCGACGACGCGCCAATGCGAGGCGTTGCTGAAGGCCGCGCTCGAAGGCTGCGAGAAATACTACCAGGCCTTCCAGTTCGTCGTTTGGGCGGGTAAGGAAAGCCGCGAGGCCCTGGAGTCGACGATGTTCGAGACGCAGGGCCAGGCCTGAGCCGCGCCGCCGCGGCTTCTCGAACTTTGTCAGGCGCCGCATGACGCTTTCACTCAACGGACCGCTGGTTCTCGCCGGCGCCGGCAAGATGGGTTCGGCGCTGCTCGCAGGATGGCTGAGGCGCGGGCTCGACGCCAAAATGATCGTCGTGCAGGAGCCGGCGCCCGGCGGCGCGGCGGATGCATTGATGCGCGAGCATGGCGTCAAATGCGCCGCGCAGATTTCATCGCTTGATCGCGCGCCGTCGGTCATCGTCGTCGCAGTCAAACCTCAAGCGATAGACGCCGTTTGGCCGTCGCTCGCCAAGCTCGCCTGCGCTGACACCGTCACGCTGTCGATCGCCGCCGGCACATCGATCGCCGCATTCGAGCGTCATTTGCCGGCGCGCTCCGCCGTCGTTCGCGCCATGCCCAACACGCCGGCCGCGATCGGGCGTGGCATCAGCGGCGCCGTCGCCAACGTCCATGCGACGCTCGAACAAAAGGCGGTCTGTCACGCGCTTCTCGCCGCGGTGGGCGACGTCGTTTGGCTCGAAGACGAGAGCCTGATTGACGCGGTGACAGCGGTTTCTGGCTCGGGGCCCGCCTATGTTTTCCATCTGACCGAATGTCTGGCGGACGCGGGCGTTGCGGCCGGGCTCGACGCGGCGACGGCGATGGCGCTGGCGCGCGCCACGGTTTCCGGCGCCGGCGAACTGCTGCATCAGTCGGACGAGGATGCGGCGGCGCTCCGGCGCAACGTCACGTCGCCGGGCGGCACGACGGCGGCCGCCTTGGACGTGCTGATGAAGGAGGACGGCGGCCTGAAATCTCTGATGCGCGCGGCGGTGCTCGCCGCCAAGCAGAGAGGCCGCGAACTCGGCAGCTGAGCCGGCTGGGTGTCGGCGGGCGCTGTCAATTTCGCGGCCAAACTGAATTTGGCGGACCCCGAATGGAGCGCTTGGCCACTGCCAAACAATCCACGGCGCTCGGGGCCGTGACGGATCGATCACCTCAGCTTTGGTCGTTGGAGGACACCTAGACCAAGACTGCAGACGGGTATCGTGTGGTGAAGCCGTCTTGTGCTGATAATGTAACGACATAACATAACATGCAAGTCACGAGGTCGTGACGTCGGGAGATCGTGAATTTTTCCCGGGGATCCGGGAGCGGCGATGAAGCGACTAGAGCGGCAATGAAATGATGGCCCGGAGGCCGCCCATCGAGCTTTCGCCGAGCGCGATCTCCCCGCCGTGGCTCTTGGCGATGTCGCGGGCGATGGCGAGGCCAAGGCCGCTGTTGCCCTCGTCCTGATTGCGGGCGTGGTCCAGGCGATAGAATGGCCGGAACACGTTTTCGCGCTCCGACGCCGGGATGCCGGGCCCATTGTCGTCCACTTCGATGCGCACCCATTGACCTTCCGTCGCGGCGCGGATGACGATCTTGTCGCCGAACCGCGCGGCGTTGGTGACGAGGTTGGTGATCGCGCGTTTCAGCGCCTGGCGCTTCAACGGCAAAATGAGATCGCTCCGCCGCTTGCGCAGCTTGAGTTCGATCGAGCTGCCGTAGATCTGGCTGTCGTCATGAATCTCCTGAAGCAGCTCGCGCAGGTTGGTCGGCGTCGCCTCTTCGCCGCCGTCGCCCTTCGCGAAGGCCAAGTAGTCCTCCAGCATGTGCTGCATTTCGGTGACGTCGGCCGACAGTGATCGCGCCTCCGGCGTGTCGTCGAGCAGCGCAAGTTCGAGCTTGAATCGCGTCAGCACGGTTCTGAGGTCATGGCTGACGCCGGCGAGCATCGTCGTGCGTTGCTCGACATGCGTCGTGATGCGATCGCGCATCTGCAGGAACGCGCTGGCCGCCTGGCGCACTTCGCGCGCGCCGCGCGGTCGGAAATCGTCCGGGATGCTGCGGCCCTTGCCGAAGGCGTCGGCCGCGTCGGCGAGGCGCAGAATGGGCCGGATCTGGTTGCGCAAGAATAGGATCGCGACCGTCAGCAGGATCACCGACGTGCCGACCATCCACAGCAGGAAAATGTGCGAGTTCGACGCGTACGTCTGACTGCGTGTCGCGACGAACCGCAGAATTGCGTCTTCATGCTTGACGCGAATTTCGACGTTTCTCGTCTCGCCGACGGTATCGATCCAGAATGGCAGCTGCACGTGGCGGCGCAGTTCGTTCGACAGCGCCTTGTCCAGCAACGCGAAGAACGGTTTGGGGCCGGGCGGCGGCAAATCCCCCGCCGGCAGAATCTCCATCGTCAGGCCAAGGCGGTCGCGCGCCAGATCGATCACCTTCTGGGCGTCGTTCTGCTCTTCGACGGTTTTGTACATGTCGATCAGCGCCGCGATGTCGCGCGCCGTCGACTCCGAGAGGCGCCGCGTTACGGCCTGCCAGTGCCGCTCCATGAAGGCGAAGGCGATGACTCCCTCGAGCACGACGATCGGGGTGATGATGATGAGCAGGGCGCGTGCGTAGAGACCTTTGGGAAGCAGTTCGGACACGATGTGGCTGAGCCGGACGGCGAGCGGGTGCTCGCGCAGTCGGCGGTACCACGACGCCGGCGCATTCAGGTCGGTCGAGGTTTCGCGGGCGGCGACCATGGGCGATGTCGACTCTTCGGGGCTCAGGCGCCGCGGCGGCTTGGGCGCGCGGCGCTAGTCCGTATACAGGATGTAGCCTTTGCCGCGCGCCGTCTGGAGATAGACAGGGTTAGCCGGATCGGCCTCGATCTTGCGGCGCAGGCGGTTGATCTGCACGTCAATGGCGCGTTCGCTGCCGGTGCTGTCGTCGCTGGACAGTTCGTGGCGCGGCACCGGCATGCCGATGCGCTGGGCAAAGAGCCGCATCAGATCGCGCTCGCGCTCGGTCAGCTTGATCGCCTCGTCGTCGCGCTTGAGTTCGCCGCGCGTGATGTGGAACACGCATGGCCCCATGCGGATTTCATCGCGCGGCGCGCCGGGCGCCTGCCCGCGGCGCAGGATGTTTTTGATGCGCAGAAGCAGTTCGCGCGGCTCGAAGGGCTTGGGCACGTAGTCGTCGACGCCGGCCTCCAGCCCGGAAATGCGGTCTTCCGCGTCGGCGAGCGCGGTCAGCATGCAGATCGGCACGGGGCGCGTCGCCTTGAGGTCGCGGGCGAGCGTCAGGCCGCATTCACCCGGCATCATCACGTCGAGCAGCACGAGGTCGAAAGCGAGTCCGCGCATATAGCTGCGCGCGGCGGCGGCGTCCGCCGCCTCGGTGACGCGAAAACCGTTGGACGCCAGAAAGCGGCCAAGCAGCGCGCGGATTTTCTGGTCGTCGTCGACGACGAGAATGTGAGGCGCGTTGTCGGGCAACGGTTCAGCGCGCTGTGACGAGTGCGATTTCATGGGCCCCGTCCCGAGCCTGATCGAACCGCGGCGCCGCCCGACGCGATCAGCGCCTGCACCTTGGCGCGGTCTTCGTCCGCAATCATCGCGAACAGGAAGTGCTGCGCGAGCGCGGCGGCGCCGGGGCCAATGCGCTTCAGCGCCGCCTCCAACCGCTTGATCTGAATCTCGGTCAGCTTGTCGGTCAGCCGCGTTCCCTTTGCGGATAAATACAGCCGGCGCTCGCGCCGGTCGGCGTCGCCGGCGCGCTGGATGATGAAGCCCTCGTCCACGAGCTGCTTCAAGACGCGCGCCAGACTCTGCTTGGTGATCTTCAGGATATCGAGAAGTTCGGCGACCTTGAGGCCGGGATTGCGGTGGACGAAATGCAGCGCGCGATGGTGCGCCCGGCCGAATTCATACTGAGCGAGAATGGCGTCGGGATCGCGCGTGAACTCGCGATAGGCGAAATAGAAGAGTTCGGCGCAGGCGATCAAATCGTCCCGGCTGGCGGCGGGCGCCGCGTCCTGCGGCAGCCCCGATTTCAAGGACGCAACGACAGGCGAACTGGACGCGGACGACGGTCCGGAAAATATGTCAGTCATGTTGACTTATTGGCCTTGATCGGTCCATGTTTCAAGTCAAATTGCGGGCCGGGCCGAGGATGGCGCAAGCAGCTTGCGGGCGCTGCGCCAAGCCGTTAAGCGTCGCCCGGCGCGCCGCATCTGTTGGAACGGCGGTTGCGCCGTCTTGGACCAGCGCGCCCCACAAGGACACCAGTTCGCATGGCAGACCTCGTTCCCTATCATGATCGCGACGGCCTGATCTGGTTCGACGGCGCGCTTGTTGCGTGGCGGGAGGCGAAGGTCCACGTCCTCACCCATGCGCTGCACTACGCCAGCGCCGTGTTCGAGGGCGAGCGCGCCTACGACGGCGAAATCTTCAAGCTCACGGAACATTCCGAGCGCCTTGTCGAGGGCGCCCGCATCATGGACTTCGAGATTCCCTATTCGGTCGCCGAGATTGATCAGGCCTGCCGCGACGTCGTCGCCGCTAATGCGCTCGGCGACTGCTATGTGCGTCCGCTCGCGTGGCGCGGCAGCGAGCAGATGGGCGTCTCAGCTCAACAGTCCAAGATCCATCTGGCGATTGCGGCGTGGAACTGGGGCTCCTATTTTCCGATGGAGCAACGCCTCAAGGGCATCCGCATCACGCACGCCAAGTATCGCCGGCCCGATCCGGCCTGCGCGCCGTGCAAGGCCAAGGCCGCGGGCCTCTACATGATCTGTACGATCGAGAAACATCGCGCCGAGCGCGCCGGGTACTCTGACGCCTTGATGCTCGACTATCGCGGCCGCGTCGCCGAGTGCACCGGAGCCAACGTGTTTTTGATCAAGGACGGCGTCATACACACGCCCGATCCCGACTGTTTCTTGAACGGCATCACGCGGCGCACCGTCATTGGCCTAGCCAAGGCGCGCGGCATCGAGGTGATCGAGCGGGCGATCCAGCCGGAGGAACTGGGCTCTTTCAGCGAGTGCTTCATCACCGGCACGGCGGCGGAAGTGACGCCCGTCTCCGAGATCGGCGAGCATCGCTACAAGCCCGGCGCCATCACCGAAGCGCTGCTCAATGATTACACGGCTGCCGTCCGGCCGAAGGCCCGCGCGGCTGCTGAGTAGCCACATCACCCCCCAAATCCGATGATTTGCGGCGTTGCGCCGTTGCGCGGACCGGGCCGTCGCGCCATGCTACAGCTCTTGAGCAAGAACGCGGGAGGCGGCGATGGCGTCGATTTCATTCCGCAGAGCAAGATTTGCGTTGGCTGTGGTCGCCGGATTTAGCGCGGCGTCGGCGACGCCGTCCGTTGCGCAGGTCGGTCCCGGCGGCGCCATCAATCCGCAGCGCGACTGCCAGACGGTCGTGACGTGCAATTTCAAGCGCAGCGGCAGCTATCGCGGCTGCGTGTCGAGTTACAGTTGCCGGGTATGCAGCTTCGTGCCGGCACGGTGCTCCATCGGCGGGCGGCGCGGCAAGACCTGCCGGGAATTGCGCTGCGGCTGGGGCGCGTAAGTCTTCTTGAAGCTAGACCTTCACCGCATCCCCAATCTTGACCTCACCGCCTTCAATCACGCGCGCCGTGATGCCGCCGTGGCCGCGCACCGCGCTGTAGCCGCCGGGTCCGAGCGCAGCCTCCATGCGCGAACATGGCGCGCATTCGCCGGAGCCCTCGCAGAGCGCCCCGCCGATCCAGAAGCGGCGGCTCTTCAACGCCATCACGTTGACGCCTTGAGTGACGAGGTTGCGCCGCAGAAGTCCGGGGTCGATGCGCTCGCGGCCGAGAAACGACGCGATCGCCGCGATATCCTCTGTCGCGATCAGCGTGACCTGGCGAGGGCCATTCCGCCGCGTTTCATAGTGATCGCCGTCGATGCCCCGCTCGGCGATCAGCAACGCTAAATCCGGCGTCAGCATCGGCGCCTGACGCGCGCCGCGGACGCCGACCCAGACGAGCTTGCCGGGCATGACCGGGCCGTCCAGCAGGCGCCCAAGCGGCGAGTCTGGCTTTGGCGGCACGTGGCGACCTTCAACGTTGCGATAGAACGAGGTCGGGGCTTTCTAGCACACAGAGGCGCGTGGTACGAACTCTAGTCCCGCAGCATGATCGGCGCGCACACCAAGCCGAGAAACGCGGCGATGGCGCCGCCTGTCGCCGCCAGCGTTTCGGCCGAGAACGGCGCGCCGGCCGCTGAGCCCGCCGCTGCGATAATGCAGATCCAGAACGCGGTTGGAACGACGATCGCGATCGACAATCCGACAGCCTTGTCAGCAGCGCTGGATAGGCGCGGGGCGGCGATGGCCGTGGCGGGCGCCAAGCTGCGGACGGCGGAGGACATGCGCGGCTCCGATGATTCGACGGCGATGGTCGCGATGGATCGAGGGTAAGGTCGGGGCGTTAAGCGATCGTTAACGCGCGGGGCGCCGCCGGCGGACATTGCCAATCACGCCGAACCGCGCGAGACACGTCGCCATGAGCCGGACCCCTTACGACGTCGCCATCATCGGCGGAGGGCATAATGGATTGACCGCCGCCGCCTATCTGGCGCGCGACGGCTTCAGCGTCATTGTGCTGGAGAAAAATTCGGTCGTCGGCGGCGCGGCGCTCACTGAAGAATTCGCGCCGGGATTTCGCAATTCGGTCGCGTCGTACACCGTCAGCCTGCTCAATCCGAAGGTGATCGCCGACCTCGAATTGAAGCGCTTCGGGCTTGAGATCATCGAGCGGCCGGCCGGCAATTTCTGGCCGATCGCGCGCGCGGGCGGATTGCTGATCCCCTACGACACGGAGCGGCGCATTGCAGCGCTGCGCGCGCTCTCGGATAACGATGCGAAAGCGTATCCGCTCTACAACGCGGCGCTGGAGCGTTCGGCAGCGGTGCTGCGCGATCTCGTCAACCGGACGCCGCCCAACGCCGGCGGCGGCATCGTCGATCTGATCAAGGGCGGCGCGGTCGGACGCCGCGTGCTCGGTCTCGCCATCGAGGACCAGCGCCAGCTTCTCGAACTCTTCACGTCGAGCGCCGCCGACTTTCTCGATCGCTGGTTCGAAAACGACCATGTGAAGGCTTCGTTCGCCTACGACGGCATCGTCGGCGCCTACGCGTCGCCGCAGCATCCGGGTACCGCCTACGTGCTGCTGCACCACTGCTTCGGCGAGGTGAACGGCAAGACGGGCGTGTGGGGCCACGCGATCGGCGGCATGGGCGCGATCAGTCAGGCGATGGCGAAGTGCGCGGTCGCGCGCGGCGTCGACATCCGAACCGACGCGGCCGTCGCGCGCGTGCTGGTTGAGAACGGGCGCGCGGCGGGCGTCGTTTTGCGCGACGGCGAGAGGGTGATGGCGCGAAGCGTCGCCGCGAATGTCGGGCCAAAGTTGTTATTCCGCGATCTCATTGCGGCGGGCGATGTCGCCGACGACGTGCGCGCGCCGTTTCTCGCCATCAAGACGGGATCCGCCACGTTCCGCATGAACGTTGCGCTGTCGGAGTTGCCGGATTTCACGTCGCGGCCCGGCAAAGAGCAACAGGAGCACCACCAGGCAGGCATTATGATTGCGCCGACGATGGGCTATCTCGAACGCGCCTATGCCGACGCGCGTGCTGACGGATGGTCGAAAGAGCCCGTCATCGAAATGCTGATCCCATCGACGATCGATTCAACGCTGGCGCCAGCGGGCAAACACGTCGCGAGCCTGTTTGTCCAGCACGTCGCGCCGCAATTGCCGGATGGGCGCAGTTGGGAGAACCCGCACGAGCGTGAAGCCTTCGCCGATCTCGTCATTGAAACGGTTTCAAAGCACGCGCCGAACTTCAAGGGCGCCGTACGGCATCGCCAGCTGTTGTCGCCGCTCGATCTCGAACGCCGCTTCGGTCTCGTCGACGGCGATATTTTC
Organism: Hyphomicrobium sp.; assembly: GCA_052386495.1. Classification (GTDB taxonomy): domain Bacteria; phylum Pseudomonadota; class Alphaproteobacteria; order Rhizobiales; family Hyphomicrobiaceae; genus Hyphomicrobium_B. The sequence goes on from JBQTKA010000015.1 coordinate 83,594, forward strand.
CACGGCCAGCTCGGGCTCGGCCAATTGTTCTCGGCGCGCCCCGTGCTCGGCCACGCCGACTATCGCATGCCCGTGCGCGGGCTCTATCTCTGCGGCTCCGGCGCGCATCCGGGCGGCGGCGTGACCGGTTCGCCGGGCCGCAATGCGGCGCGCGAAATTGCGCGGGACTTCAAGCTGCGGCGGGTCTAGCAAAGGGCCATGCGCATCAACGACCAGATCGAGATCGACGACGCCGACTTGGAGGAGCGTTTCGTGCGCGCGTCCGGCCCCGGCGGGCAGAATGTCAACAAGGTGTCGACGGCGGTGGAGCTGCGTTTCGATCTCGCCGCCAATCACTCGATCCCGCCGGCGGCGAAGGCGCGGCTCACGCGGCTCGCGGGACGGCGCCTGACGCTCGACGGCGTGCTGATCATCCAGGCCGATCAGTTCCGCACGCAGGAGATGAACCGCTCGGACGCCCGCGCGCGATTGAAGGCGCTGATCGAGGACGCCTTGATCGCGCCCAAACCGCGCATCAAGACGCGCCCGAGCAAGGCGTCGAAGGAGCGGCGCATCAAGGCGAAGAGCGTGCGGTCGCAGGTCAAGCGCAACCGCAGCGGAAAGCCGGATTTTGAGTGAGCACGGTCGACGAAGAACGGCGCAACTCGGCACGCGCCACAGCGATTATATGCGGACGGTTTCAGCGACGCCGCGCGTGCGGCCGGCTCGACGAAGGAGAGTCGCACGCGCAATCAAAATGGTAGCGGGAGGCGGACTTGAACCGCCGACCTAAGGATTATGAGACCTTCGCTCTAACCACCTGAGCTATCCCGCCACGCCGCGTCGCCGGCTCAAATCGGCCCGGCGATGCATGGCCGTCTATAGGGACCGCGCGCCGATGCTGTCAACTCAGTGCGGTCGCAGCAAAGCGCGTGGCGCCGATCTGCAAGCTTGTCATCCCGGCCAAGCGATGCGCGCATCGCGCCGAGCCGGGACCCAGGGCTGCGTAATCGATTTAAGCGGCGAAGTTTCTGGGTCCCGGATCGCGACGCACGGCGTCGCGTCCGGAATGACAGTCAGATCAAGCGGCGACGCCTGGTTTTGAGTTCGAGCAATCGCGGAATTGGCCGCCGGACGTGACGTGTTGAGGTCTGCGCGCCTTACTCCGCCGCGATCGGCTGCTTGACGGCTTCGGCGTCCTTGCGGAACTTCATCATCGTGAAGAGGCCGAACGGGCGCAGCGCCTTCTTCTCCTCAAGCCTGAGGTTGTCGCACACCATCACGCGCGACACGTCGAAGACCGAATGCCAGCCGACGAGATCGGCGAACGGCGCCATCGAGCGTTCGACCCAGCCGCGCACGCCGTCTTCCTGCGAGAAGTGATTGACGAGCAGCACCTGCCCGCCGGGTTTCGTCACGCGCGCCAGTTCGCGCATGACGCTGACCGGATCGGGCACCACGGTGATGACGTACATCGCAACGGCGGTATCGAACGCATTGTCGTCGAATTGCAGATTGCCGGCGTCCATTTCGTAAAGTCCGGCGACATTGGTCAGGCCTGCCTTCTCGACGCGCTCGCGCGCCTTGTCGAGCATCTCTGGGGCCAGATCGATGCCGGTGATGTCGAGGTGCGATTTGTACGAGGGCAGCGACAAGCCCGTGCCGACGCCGACTTCCAGCACCTTGCCGGAGCTGGCGTTGATGACTTCGACGGCGTGGCGGCGCCCGGCCGTTGAAACCTTGCCGAAGGTGTAATCATAAACCGGGGCCCAGCGACGATAGGCTTCCCGCACGTCGTTCTCGTCGAGCTGGTGCGGTTTCAGCGGCTTGAGCAGATTGCCCGAACGCTGCAGCACAGTCGCCGAAGCCGGGCGTCGCGATCCTTGCGGCTGCTTCTGACTCACGTCGTTCCTCCTAAGCCCGGACCGTTGGAAACGGACCCCGTGCGTTCCCGCCCCTCAACCCGCAGCGCCTGCGGCGCCAATTCCCGCGCAGGCTTCCCCGCGCGCCGGCAACAGCTGCGACTTGATCGTCTTGGCGATCCAGCCGCCGCCCAAAATGCGGGCGCCCGGCCCGTTGCCGGCATAAAACACGCACGCTTGGCCGGTCGCAACGCCTTCTTCGCCGTCGACAAGTTCGACGATGACCGGTCCGTCCGCCTGCGCGTGCAGGATTGCGGCGCGCGGCGCTTGTGAAGACCGCATGCGAACATACAGGTCGAAACCCTCGGCGGCGATGGCGGAAAGCGGCTTTTCCCCGAGCCAATTGACGTCGCGGAGAATAAGGCCCGTTGTTCTCAACGCCGAGCGCGGACCGACGATGACCTCGTTCTTCGCGGCGTCGAGGCGGACGACGAACAGGGGCTCTGGCCCCGGGATCTTCAGGCCTCGGCGCTGGCCGATGGTATAATGCACGATGCCTTCGTGGCGGCCGAGCACGCGGCCGTCGATGTGTACGATGTCGCCGGCGGCGAGCGCAGTCGGCTTCAAGCGTTCGATGATGTCGGCGTAACGGCCCGACGGGACAAAGCAGATGTCCTGGCTGTCGGCCTTGTCGGCGATCGGTAGATTGAACCGGCGCGCGAGTTCGCGGACTTCGGCCTTGCTGAAGCCGCCGATCGGAAAGCGCAGCGTCTTGAGTTGATCGGCCGTGATGCCAAACAGGAAATAGCTCTGGTCGCGATCGGGGTCGGCGGCGCGGGCGAGCCAGGGGCCATCCGGCCCGTCGAGGCGCTGGACGTAGTGGCCGGTCACGAGCGTTTCGGCGCCCAGTTCCTTCGCCGTCTCCAGAAGATCGCGAAACTTGATCTCGTTGTTGCACGTGACGCAGGGGATCGGCGTCTCGCCCGCGACGTAACTTTCGGCGAAGCTGTCAATGACCTTCGCGGCGAAGCGGGCCTCATAGTCGAGAACGTAGTGCGGAATGCCGATGGCTTCGGCGACGCGTCGGGCATCGTGAATGTCCTGGCCGGCGCAGCAGCTGCCCTTGCGGCCGGTCGCTTCCCCGTGATCATACAACTGCAGCGTGATGCCGATGACGTCGTGACCCTCGGCATGCATCAACGCCGCCGCGACGGAGCTGTCGACGCCGCCCGACATCGCGACGACGACCGGCGGCGTCCCGGCCGGGAGCCGGGCGGACGCGCCGAAAGCGCTGGCGTCGGTCTTTGCAGGCTTTGTCATTGATCGTTCGTCAGGTCCGAGTAAGGGGTGTGGCGGCGTTTGGCGTCGGCGGGCAGGGCGGTCCGCAATGACAGTGATTTCAAGGTTTTAGCGGGTTCGGGCTGAACAGCCGCGGCTTCCAGCGTCCGGCGCGCGCGGCCCAGCCTTCACGTTCAGGCCTCAGTATCTCACGAACGGCGGCGCGAGCAAGGCGGCGAAACGCGCTGGGTGAAGGCGTCTTCATCATTTTGGCCCGGATTTCGCTTTGAATCCGCCGGTGACGGGCCGATCGCGTCAAAGCGGGATACCCGGTCACGACTGAACTAGTTTCGCGGCTTGGATGCAGGAATCAGCACACCCTTTTATGGGCTGTTTACTCAAAGGGTTAGTGCTAATTTAATGGCAACCAAGTAGAACAAACCCCGTGGTCAGAGAGTGTATCGAGTATCATGACCGAACAACAGATGAGAGCGCGCGGTCGCTATGTGATCGGGCCTGATGGGTCGCCCCTGACGGTTGCCGATCTGCCGCCGAAAGACACCAAGCGTTGGGTGATCCGGCGCAAAGCGGAAGTGGTTGCGGCAGTGCGCGGCGGGTTGCTGAGCATGGAAGAAGCCTGCGAACGCTACACGCTGACCGTTGACGAATTCCTGTCGTGGCAGCGTTCGATCGACAAGCACGGCTTGCCGGGTTTGCGCGCGACGAAGGTGCAGGACTACCGCGACTAGGCGCATCGCCGTCGCAGTCCAACTCAACAATTGACTCTTGAAGAGCGGCGCTTTCGCAAGCGCCGTTTCTTGTTTTCGGCGCGCTTCGAAGCCGGCTCCGGCCGCGAGGGACGGCGACTAAGGCGTGGCCGTTTTTTGGGCCGTCGCGGAGGCCGCCGGTTTCTTCGCGGGTTTCGCCGCTTTCTTCTTCTCGGGTTTGGCGGGCGCTGGCGGCTCGGCGTTTTGCGGCGCCCACCCGGCCGACGTGGATTTGCCGACGCAACCCTGCTCGCCATTCGCCCAGCGATTGACGTCTGAAGTCATTTCGGTCGCCGCCTGCTCTGTCATGCTGACATTCTCGGTCTCAACCTTGGCGGACTCGCCGTCCGGCGTAATGCGAATGAAGTACGCCTTGGGTCCACGCGGGTTCGGCTGTCCGGCGACCCGGGAATGAATCGTCACTTCCGCCTTGCCGCCGCGCGACGGCGCATCGGCTTCGGCGTTGTAGATGTAGCCGCGCTTCAACGGCCCGTTGGCCGCGAACCAGCAGGAATTGGCACCGCGCGCGACCCGCGCATACAACTCTGTCGCTGAGCCGACTGGCGGCTCCGCGGGTGCCGGCGTCAATTCCGACATCGTCGGCATTTTCGGCAACGACAGTCCGCCGGTTTCGCTGTCGGGGGAGGACGACGCACAGCCAGCAAGCGCCAGCCCGGCGGCAAGTGCAGCGAGACGTGGGGTAGGGCGGCAGGTCATCCGTGTGCGTGTCCTTTGCGGGCGGACTGCGCGCGTGCCTCTCGAATCGGACTGCGACGCCCCGACTCCCTAGCACAGGGATCGAAACGAAAACGCGGCGCTTGGACGGCGCCGCGTGGTCAAAACGGAACTGAACGGACGGTTTCGTCCGCCTTTGGACGCTTCAGCGGGCCGCGCCGGAGGCCATGCGGTCGGGCCGGCGGCGTGCGCCACGCGGCAGATCGCGCGCCTCGGCCTGCGCCGCGGCGCGGGCCAGGTTTTCCACCGTATCGTCGCGTTCGCGGACTGCCGCGGCGAGCTTATCTCGGAGCCCCTCGGTCGAGGTGCGGAGATTGTCGCGGCGCTGGGCGGCGGCCTTGGCGAACGTCGAATAAGAGAAGTGGCCGCGATCGCGAATCCCGGTGCGGTCTTCTTCGAGCTGGATTTGGCGCTCGAGATCGGCCGCCATCTGGTCGAATTCCCGAATGATTCGCTCAAGGTCTTCGACCCGGCGGCTCTTTTCGTCCACGTCGCGACGCTTATGACGCATGACTTGCTCGCGTGCCTTCATCGTTCGATACCTCAAACACGTTCGAACTTGCGCGGGCTGACCATCAAGAAGCGTGCCAAAGGCTTGCAACGTCCTATGGCGTCAGACAGCCCGGGCTAAAGTGGATCAGCAGGTTCCTGCATTCAAGTTGCTGACCCGAATTGACGATCCGGCAGCATTGGTAGCATGCCGCCATTAAGTTGCGGTAAAGCAACGCTGAGCGAATTGTCGTACGCCCCGCCGCGCCGGCGCCGTTTTTTTTCATGCTGCCGCTAGGGCGTTTTCGCGAATTCTGTTAGCTGTTGATTCGTACCGGTTTTAGGCTTGACGGGTCAAATACGGAGCTTTTCGGGGTGGGCGCCCCGGGACGATTCGGACCCAGAGAGCCGCGGAAACGGGCGCGAAGGGTGATTGCTTGAAAATTTGCGGGGTTCGACGGGCCGATTTGGCGCGAACGGGGACGGCTGGCTTCGGCTTGTCTCAATTCGCTCCGATCATCGGGAATTCTTGGACAGGCGTTACCGCCAACTCAAGAAGCGTCCGAATTCGGTCAAATCGCAAATACAAAATTAGGCTTTGTTAACCTCTCGCCGCTAACTTCCTAACGCTGAATTAGCTCGAAGCAGGTGTGCGTTCCCTGGGCAGAGAGCAGACGGAACGCAGACGAGGCACGAGAGGAACGGCAATGCGGGTTCTCCTGATTGAAGACGACAGCGCCACGGCGCAAAGCATCGAGCTGATGCTGCAGTCGGAAGGTTTTAACGTCTACACGACCGATCTCGGCGAGGAGGGCGTCGATCTCGGCAAGCTTTACGATTACGACATCATCCTCCTCGACCTCAATCTCCCCGATATGAGCGGTTATGAAGTCCTGAAGACCCTGCGCGTCTCGAAGGTCTCGACGCCGATCCTGATCCTCTCAGGCCTCGCCGGCATCGACGACAAGGTTCGCGGCCTCGGCTTCGGCGCCGACGACTACATGACCAAGCCGTTCCACAAGGACGAACTCGTCGCCCGCATCCAGGCGATCGTCCGCCGCTCCAAGGGCCACGCCCAATCCGTCATCGAAACCGGCGACCTGCGCGTCAACCTCGACACCAAGACCGTCGACGTCAACGGCCAGCGCGTGCACCTGACCGGCAAGGAATATCAGATGCTGGAGCTGCTCTCGCTCCGCAAGGGCACGACGCTGACGAAGGAAATGTTCCTCAACCACCTTTACGGCGGCATGGACGAGCCGGAACTCAAGATCATCGACGTGTTCATCTGCAAGCTGCGCAAGAAGCTGCAGGCCGCGACCGGCGGCAAACACTATATCGAAACCGTCTGGGGCCGCGGTTACGTGCTGCGCGATCCGGGCGACGAGGGCATCGCCGCGGCCTGATCGGCGCGCGCATGTAGAGGATCACAGCGTCCCTTCAGCATCCTGCACGATCGTCAAAACTTCATCAGGGGCCCCGCCAAGGCCCCTGATTTTTGTCTCGCATGCCTACTCTGCCGGCGCGGGATTTGCGGCGACTGGACGAGGGTGATCCTCGTCGCGCGCCGGCGTATGTCCCATGTAGGAATAGACCGCCGGGATCACGAACAGCGTCAGCAGCGTGCCGAGACTCATGCCGCCGACGATGACCCAGCCGATCTGCTGGCGGGTTTCCGCGCCCGCGCCCGAAGCCAGCGCCAGCGGCAATGCGCCAAGCACCATCGCGCCGGTCGTCATCAGGATCGGGCGCAACCGCAGCGTGGCGGCTTCGATGACAGACGTGCGTTTGTCGCGGCCGGCCGATTGCCGCTGGTTGGCGAACTCGACGATCAGGATGCCGTGCTTGGTGATGAGGCCGACGAGCGTGACAAGACCGATCTGCGAATAGACGTTCAGCGTGCCGCCTGTCAGCCACAGAGCGCCGAGCGCTCCGGTCATCGACAGCGGCACCGTCAGCATGATGATGACGGGATCGCGGAAACTCTCGAACTGCGCCGCGAGCACGAGATAGATAAATCCAAGCGCCAGGATGAAGACCATCGCGAGGCTGTCGGCGGAGGCGCGGAAGTCGCGGCTCTGACCGCTGACGTCGGTCTGCACGGTTGACGGCAAGACGTCGCGTGCGGTTCGATCGAGAAAATCGAGCGCCTCGCCGACGGAATAGCCGGGCGCGAGGTTCGCTTGAATGGTGACGGAGCGGAGCTGGTTGAACCGCTTGAGCTCCTTCGGCGCGACGGATTCGACGATCTTGACCACGTTCGACAGTTGAATCATTTCGCCGGCCGCATTGCGCAGGAAGATCGTCGAAAGCGCCTCCGGCGTCGCGCGGTCTTCCGCCGAGAGCCGGACGATGACGTCGTACTGCTCGCCGTTCTGTTCAAAGCGCGTCACCTGGCGTCCGCCGAGCAGCGTTTCGAGGGTTCGGCCGACGACGGAGAGATCGAGGCCAAGATCCGCGACTTTGGCGCGGTTGATCTCAACACGGAATTCCGGCGTGTTGAGCTTGAGGTCGCTGTCGAGGCTCTCAAGCCCCGGATTTTCGTTCGCCTTCTCCATCATCTTGTCGACGTAGGACTGTAAATCTTCGTAAGTGCCGGACGACTGGATGACGAATTCGACCGGCCGGCCTGCGCCGCGCTGTCCGAACGCGCCAGGCGATTGCGCCACGGCCAGGATGCCGGGAATCCGGCGCAGCTTCGGATTGACGTCGGCCGTGATCGCCTGCTGAGAGCGATCGCGCGCGCTCCAGTCCGTCAACGGCGCAAAGATTAGCGACTGCGACACTTCGGGCGTGCCGGCGATGACGAGCCGATCGCGGACCTCCGGGACCGATTTCATAATCTCGCCCATCTGATTGGCGTAGCGATACGTGTAGGAGATCGTCGCGCCTTCAGGGGCCGTGCCGCGCAGCCGAAGCACGCCGCGATCTTCGAGCGGCGACAATTCGGACTTGAGCTGCGAATAGAAGAAGCCGCTCAGGCCGGCGACGCCGAGCGCCGCCAAAAGAATGAGAGGACGCACTTTCAAAGACGCGTCCAACGTTCTCCGGTATCCTGACTCGAGCGCGACGAGCGCGCGTTCAATGACGCTGAACAACCAGCCCGGATTGGCGTCGTGGCGCAGCAGCCTCGACGACATCATCGGCGTCAGCGTCAGGGCGACGAAACCGGAGACGATGACGGCGCCTGCGAGCGTCAACGCAAATTCGAGGAAAAGCCGCCCCGTCTTGCCCGGCGCGAACGCGATCGGCGCGTAAACGGCGGCGAGGGTCAAGGTCATAGCGATGACGGCGAAACCGATCTCGCGCGTCCCCTTGATCGCCGCCGGAATAGGCTTCATGCCGTCTTCGATGTGGCGATAGATGTTCTCGAGGACGACGATGGCGTCATCGACCACGAGGCCGATCGCCAGCACCATCGCGAGCAGCGTCAACGTGTTGACCGAGAACCCGAGCGCATACATCAGCGTGAACGTCGCGATGAGCGAAATCGGAATCGTCACGATCGGAATGATCGCCGCGCGCAGCGAGCGCAGGAACAGCACGATCACGAGGATGACGAGCGCGATGGCTTCGAGAATCGTCTTGTAGACAGCTTCAATCGAGCGTTCGATGAAGATGCTGTCGTCGTTGCCGATCGCAGCCTGCAACCCATCCGGCAGCGTCCGGTTGATTTCCGGCAGCACGTCGTTGACGGCCGTCGAGACGTCGAGCGGGTTCGCCGTCGCCTGCTTGATGACGCCGACGGCGATGGCCGGCGTGCCGTTGAAATTGCTCACGCGCCGCTCATCGACCGCGCCAAGCTCGACGCGCGCGACCTCGCCGAGCGTCACCTGGTGATTGTCGGCGAGCTTGATGACGATCTGCCGGAACTGCTCCGGCGTCGTCAGGCCCGTGCGCGAAAGCACGCTGAATTCGCGGTCGCTGCTTTCGATGCGGCCCGACGGGATTTCAGCGTTCTGCGAGCGAAGCGCGTCCTCGACGTCCTGCACCGTCAGATTGAAGGCGGCGAGGCGCTCGCGATCGACCCAGATGCGCATGGCGTAGCGCCGTTCGCCGTAGATCTGCACGTCGGCGACGCCGGTCAGGTTCTTGAGCTTGTCGACGATAAAGCGGTCGACGTAGTCCGTGATTTCGAGCGCGGATTTCTGCGGGCTTGAGAATACGAGAAACATGATCGCCTGGGCGTCGGCCTCGACCTTGGCGATGACAGGCTCGTCGACTTCGTCGGGAAGCCGGCCGCGCACGCGGCTGACGCGGTCGCGCACGTCGCTCGCGGCGACGTCGGGGTCGATGTCGGGGCGAAAGCGGACGGTAATTCGGCTCGATTCCGAGCGGCTTGAGGACTCGAGCACGTCGATGCCCTCGATGCCCGCGATTGAGCCTTCAAGGACCTGGGTGACTTGGCTTTCGATGATCGTGGCCGAGGCGCCGGCGTACGTGGTCGAGACGGAGACGACCGGCTCGTCGACGTTGGGATATTCACGCACCGTCAGCCGTTGAAACGAGACGACGCCGAGCAGCACCAGGATCAAGCTCAAGACCGTCGCGAAGACCGGTCGGCGGATGCAGAACTCGAACATCAGCCGCTCCTGCCGAGCCGCTCGCTCTGCTTGGCGGCCGGCGCCTCCGGATCGACGGGTGCGGCGGGCGTTGCGGCGATGATCTCGACCGCCGAACCGTTGCGCAGCTTCTGCTGGCCGGCCGTGACGACGGTGGCCTTCGGATCGAGCCCTTCGAGGATTTCGACTTCGGCGTCCTTTCGGGCCCCGAGCTTGACGCGCGACTCGACCGCCTTCCCGTTGTCGACGCGGAACACGAAGGCTTCCCCGCCGCGCGGCACGATGGCGCTCTCGGGGATCAGCGTCACCTCGCGGCTGGCGAGGCCCTGGATGGTGATGCGTGCGAAGAGGCCCGGCCGAAGGATGAAATCCGGATTCGGCAGTCGGGCTCGGATCGTGAGCGCACGACCGTTCACGTCGATATGGGGATCAATGGCATAGATCTCGCCGTCAAACGTTTTGCCCGGAATGGCATCGACGGTGATTGCCAGTTTCTGGCCGACCTCTATCTGCCGGAGATAGATTTCCGGCGCTTTGAAATCGACTTTGAGCGTGTCGATCTTCTCTACGTTGACGATCGGCGAGCCCACGGCGATGAACGCTCCAACGGAGACGTTGCGCACGCCTGCGACGCCGTCGAACGGCGCGCGGAGCGTATGCTTTTCGAGCCGCGTCTCGGCAAGCGCGACCCCAGCGGTCGCGGTTTCGAAATTCGACACGGCCTCATCGCGCGTGCGTTCGGTGACGGCGCCGGTGCGGACGAGCGCGTTCGCCCGCTCGTTGTTGGCCTTGGCGAGCTCCAAGCGCGCTTTCGCGTCCGCGACTTCAGCCTTCGCCAGCGCCTCATCGAGTCTGACGATCACGTCGTTCGCCTTGATGGGTTGGCCTTCAACAAAGGGTATCTCAGCCACGCGCCCGGCCACCTCAGAAGCCACATGCACGGACTCATCCGACATCAGCGATCCGACGGCGCGAATATCGCCCGACGCCCTCGCCTGCCGCGCCGGCGACGCTTCGACGACGACCACGTCTGATCGAGAGCGCCGCGTTGCGCCCGGCACGGCGTCGGCTGACGAATGGGCATTTGGCGGCGCTGTCTTATCCGCCGCGCCGAAACGCATCGGCGAAGGAAGTAGGTCGGGCCTGTAGAGCGCCGCGCCCGCATATGCGCCTGCCGCAATCAAGAGTGTCGTCAAAAGCGCGGCACGCATGTCGAATGAGCCCCTCGGCAATGGCAATATTCCGGCGCGCGCTGGTCGCGGTCGTCCAACGCCAGCATTTAATCACGCAAAGTCCGCCCCCAGACGTCTCGAAAACCCAGGGCATCAAGTGCTGGAACGGTTGAAAGGTTCCAATCCGTCGCAATCCATCATGGGATGACTTGCGGCGGATTGTGCGCCCAACTGGCGCTGTCCGGCAAGTTCGCCTAATCAGGCAGCCGAGCTTCGGCGGGTTGGGACATCAGATGACATCGGAAATGCCGGGAAAGTCCGCGCTGAAGGCGGCCATTGTGACAGTCACGCCGTTTCAGCAGAACTGCACGCTCATCTGGGACGAGGCTTCAAAGATCGGCGCGGTCGTCGATCCGGGCGGCGATCTGGACGTCATCGAGCGCGGCATCGCGCAATCCGGGATCACAATCGAAAAGATACTCTTGACACACGGCCACATCGACCACGCCGGCGGGGCCGACGAGTTGCGCGAAAGGCTCGGCGTGAAGATTGAGGGGCCGCATCCGGCCGACCTGATCCTGCTCGAAGCGCTCGACAAGCAAGCGCAGCTCTACGGCATCGACGGCGTGCGAAACGTCACGCCGGATCGCTGGTTGGAGCAAGGAGAGAGCGTGACCGTCGCGGGTCACACGTTCGAGATCCTGCATTGCCCGGGTCATTCGCCGGGGTCCGTCGTTTTCTTCAACCGCGGGCAGAAATTCGCTCTTGTCGGCGATGTTCTGTTTCGCGGCTCGATCGGGCGGACCGATTTTCCCTACGGCGACCACGAAAGCCTTATCCGGTCGATCAAGACCAAGCTTTTTCCGCTAGGCGACGACATCGCCTTCATCTGCGGCCACGGGCCGCCCGGGCAATTCGGGCAGGAGAGAACGACAAATCCGTTTCTGGTTTGACGGCTCTCGTTTTCAGCGCTGGCGACTCAGCTTCGCGGCGCCGGCCGCCAGGGCCAAACGCAAAACTACCTCGGATAACGGATTTCGAGGCAGCCGAAGACGCCGCATTCGTGGGCAGCCGAACCGTAGCCGGTCAATGCGTCTTCGGTTTCGAAGAGGTCGACCGTTTCGACCCGTAGCGTTTCCTCGCAGCTTCTGCGGCACGAAACCCATGTGCCGCGCGGCAGGCGGACTTCCCAGCCGTAACGTGCGCTGCGCACGACGCCGAGCTGGCTGCCGTTGCCGTGGCGGCTGACGGCTTCAATCGTCATTCCGTCCTGATAGTCGAGGGCGCGGCGCGCATTGGCTTCGCCGGCCGAAGCAAAAGATGCGCAAGCAGCGAGCATGGCCAGCGCCGTTCGAGCGGTCAGAAATTTTGCAGCGAACATGCCATTCCCCCAGTGCGTCGCGAAGCGCAGCGGCGTCATCGCGTCATCGACAGATTGATGCCCTTCAAGGTCGGGCCGCCAGTCGATACCGCGACCGAGTGACTGCCGCCATTGATGTTGATCGCGATCGAGCCCTCGATGCCGCCGCTGATAGCTAGATTCAATCGGCTCGCCGTCGCCTTTCCGGAGACGGAGCCGGACTGGTTGTACGTGCGTTCTTCCCAATCGCCCGTCACGGCGCCGTTGGCGTAAACGAGATTGGCCCGCAGCTCGACTTTGGCCGAGGCGTTTGCGCAACGGATCGACAAGCCGAGATTCGAGCCGCCGCCCCCGTTCGTGTAGTAGCCTTTGCAACGCAGACTTTCTGTCTTGCCTCCCTCGAATTTCGCGGTCCCCGAGCCGTTCCACGTGCCGACCAGCGACGGAAAGGGGTTTTCAGCGGCGCGTGCGCTGGCCGAAAGGGCAACGGCAATGCCCGCGGCCGCGAGAAACGCCGCCACAGCCGCGCGGTACCTGTGGGTCCAAGACGACGTCGAACGGAACACGAAACTCCCTCCCTGAGCAGGGTTACAAAAGGGCGGTCATTATCGACCGCCGGACCTTATTTAGCGAGCCTTCTCAAGACAAAAAGTGTGGCGGTCGAGAGACACCTGTGGGCAGGCGCCGCCAACCGGTCTACGGTCCAGTTATAAGGTGGTTTTAGCTGCGCGGCTGTAGGTCATGGGGCGCCGCGCTTTTTGCTCTCCTAACGCCGGCGCATGCTGACGTGCACGCCGGTCAATGGCGTGCCTTGCGACGACAGGGCGAAGCTGTGGCTGTTGCCCGCGACGCTCAGCGTCAAATAGCCGGATGTGCTGCCGCTGATCTTGAGACGGACGCCGGTGGCGCTGCGCGATCCCGCCGCCGAGCCCGAAAGACCGAAGGAATTCTCGTTCCAGCCGCCGGAAACCCTGTTGCCGTTGGCCGAGAGATTGCCGGTGAGGTTGATGTTGGCCGAGGCGCTGGCGCACTTGATGTTGAGGGCCAAGTTGGTTCCGCCCCCTGAATAGCGGGCTGTGCAGCGCAATTTCTCGGATTGTCCGCCCGTGAATTTTGCGCTCCCGCCGCCGGACCACCCGCCTTTCAAGGCGCTGAAGGCGTCGGCGCGGGCTGGCGCGGGCGCGGCCAGCGCTGCGGCGACGGCGAGCGTCGCGATCCACATGAGCTTAGCCAACTGGCGATCTTTACGCATCACAGCCAGCGACTTGGCTGGGCCGGTCGCATGCCGAATGAGCGTCATGGTCGTGATCCTTGTCTGCGGAACTCTGTTGCAAGAAGGCGCCGGCGGCCGCCGCCGACGCGGGTCGAATCCCGCAATAAGTAGGATGGGAGACTCGCGCTTCCGCCGCAAGGCGCTGGACGCGAATTATTCTGCCGTCGTTTCTGGATTGCTGCGCGCCGCGGCGTCACATTCTCGCGATTTCTCCGCAATTGAGCCCCGAAAGCGTCGCGATCTCCGCGCACCTTAACCATGCTTTTTCCGTCGCCCGTCTGCGCTGCTCGCCAGCAAACATGGGTTTCTCGGATCCGGGCGGGGGCGCTGCGCACATTGAACGTGACCACTCGGACGCTTGCGCGTCGCGACATCCGCAGTCGTTGAGGGAGTAGAAGTCATGATTTCGCAGCAGCGCGCCGCCGCCATCCTCGCCGCGCTATCCATGTCGAGTCTTTGCGCATTTGAGAATCGCGCAGCGTCGCCTGTCGATCCGTTGGCTCACTTGGCGGGCCGCTGGATCGGTCAAGCGGTCATGACGCCGGTTTCCGGGCCTCAATCGAACTTCAGCTGCGTCGTGACGTATCTGCCTCGCCAGGATGCGCCGGGCATGCAGCAGAATCTTCGCTGCGACAACGGCGAAAACTTCAAGCTTCATGCGGCGACGGAACTGGTTGTCGAAGGCGAGAAGGTCACGGGCCGCTGGAAGGATAAGATCAATGAAATTGACGGTTCCCTGACCGGAAGCGTCACCTCCGACGGCTTCGACGTTCAGTTGACTGGACGATACTTCGAGGCGCGGATGGCGGTCGCCGGCCAGGGCTGCGATCAATCCGTCAGAGTGTTGCCGGCCAAATCCGACGTGTTCCGGGAACTGATGGCGACGTTGAAAAAATGTTGAAGACGGCGCCGCCGCGCTAGAACGGCTCGATGATCTGTTTGACTTCAGGCGGCGCGCCGCGGCGATAGTCCAGATCCAATATCATGTTGAACGTTTCGTCCGGCCAGTCGGGCGGATAGCTGCCGTCGGGCGCGCCGAGTTGCGCGGCGATGTCAGGCAACTTGCCATGATGCCAGCAGACGACGACGAGCGCGCCGCGATACGCGGGATCGGTCCTCAAAGTCTCGACCAGTTCCGGAAAATCTTTGTCTTCGATGTCATGGCGCACGTCCTTGCCGAGGGCGACGGCGAGCGGCTCCATCGTTTCGATCGACCGGATCGAGCGGCGCGATCGCGCCGCCGCGACGATGAAATCGGGTCTGCCGAAGGTTTCCGGAATGTAGGTGGCCAGCCGGTCGGCGCGCTTGCGCCCTGCTGCGGATAGGTGGATGTCGTCGGGGTCTCCCGTCTTTTTGGCATGACGGGTGAGTAGGATGCGCGACGGGCCCGTCCACTGGAGGCTTGTCGGCGTCGCAGTTGCGCCCATGTCTGCACGCCGACGCCCGGCCAACGTGGCGAGCCCGAGCAACAGGGCGATGCCTGCCGATCCGATCAGAAGGGCGGTGGTCAGATGCGATTTCATTGCAACATCATAAGCGGCGCGCGTCGCCGCGTCGCCGGCGCTGTCCAGCGGCAAGCGCGGCCAATGGCTCCACGCGCGCCAACCGACAAACGCCGCCCACGCCCCCGCAATCGCGAGAAGGATTGCGCGCGCCACCGGCCGCCCTGAGGGCCGCGTTGTTCTCGGCGCCGTCATGTCGAATGTCGCCCCTGAACGATCAAACCCACGCGCCGCCGAGTTCGGGGAGCGGTCTCGGTCGCCCGTTCGCATCGAGCGCGACGAATGTGAATAATGCGCGCGTAACGCACGTTTGAAACTCGCCGTCGCGCGGGCGCCGCCACGCCTGGACGTCGAAAGTCATCGACGTTCGGCCGCGCTTGACGAGAGGCGCCCACACCGTCACCTCGTCGCCGACTTTGACGGGCGACAAGAAGGTCATCGCTTCGACCGCGACGGTGGCGCACCGGCCCTGCGACAGGCGCGAGGCGGCGTTGCCGGCGGCAAGGTCCATCTGCGCCATGATCCAGCCGCCGAAAATGTCGCCGGACGGATTGGTGTCGGCGGGCATGGCGATGGTGCGGATCGATGGCTCGCCAAGGGGCGGCGCGGTCTCTGAGCGATCGTCAGCCATGGTTCTCCGCACGATGGATCGTTGCGCGCCGGGTTTGCTTCGCGCAACCGGAGGATGGGCGTCACAGGTGTTGCCAACGTCTTAACGGCGCGAGGCGAAGAGGGCTAGAGCGCCAAAATGCTCAATCTTTCGCCCGAGCCCGATCCCGCGAATCCGGTCGCTCCCGGGCGTTCGGCAACGTTTGCGCAATGTTCGTTGATTAGAGTCGCTTTGTCGGGCGCGGTTCGTCCGGTTTTTTTGCGTTGGTTCGAATGTCTGAAGCGGCCCCCGATCGTCTCCTGCTCGAGCGTCTTGCGGATATCCCGGAAGTCGCAGACTGCGGCTTCGTCGTGCGCGAAGGGTTGACGGGCGCGGGCGTCACGGTTCTGCGCGGCCGCACCTACTTCGGCAGCTGGCGCGTGACGGCCGGCACGCTGTGCTGGGTTCACGCCAATTCCACCTCGGATAACGTGTTCGTCGACGACATCGAAGAAGCCGTACGCCACACGCTGCTGATGATCCTGCGCAGCCTGGAAAGCAGCCGGCAGGTTCGCGGCGTCCGAGCGGCGAGCTGAGCCGGCAGAACGACGGCCGACCCCTTGGGCGGCATCGCCGACTACGCGGCCAGCACGGCGCGCTCATGCCTCCCTTCCTCGATTTCCTCGATGATCTTGGCGACGAAGGCGTCGAGGTCGCCCGGATTACGGCTTGTCACGATGCCCTGATCGGCGACGACAGGCTCGTCAACCCAATCAGCGCCGGCGTTGATCATGTCCGTCTTGATCGAACCGTAGGACGTCGCCTTGCGGCCGCGCAACGCGTTGGCCTCAATGAGCAGCCACGGCGCATGACAGATCGCGGCCACGACTTTGCCGTCGGCGAGGAACGATTTGATGAGCGCGATCGCCGTCTCGTCGCCGCGCAGCGAATCCGGGTTCATCTGACCGCCCGGCAACACGAGCGCGTCGTAAAAGGACGTCGAAACGTCCGATAGCTCGGCATCCACGGGCGCCACGCCGCCCCAGTCGCCGTCCTTCCAACCTTTGATGCCCTTTTTATCCTTTCGCGATTTTGGCGCCGCCACGTGAACGAGCTGCGCGACGCGTCGCAGCTTGTCGCGGGGAAATTCCAGTTCCGATTGTTCAAATCCGTCGGTTGCCAGCACGAGAATCTTGGCGTTCTTGATTTTGGTCATGGGGATCTCCTGCGCGTGATTCAATGTCACCAGGAACGCGCGTCACAACGCCCAGTTCCATGCTGCATCAAAGCGTTGCGCTTGACTCCTCGAGGATTTCCGCCAACAGGTGTGCGGCATAAAATCAACGTTCTGATTGGGGGACTTTACGCATGCCTGCCGCACACAATTCGGGAGCCGTTTCGGCGAGCCTGATCATCTTGGTTTTGGTCGCCGCCGCCATCGGCGCGCTGGCCGCCATCATCTTTGAAGGGCTCTTGCCGCCCGGCAATCGGCTGCTTGCCATTCTCGCGGGCTTTCTCGCCGTCGTGATCGCCAGCATCGCGCGCTACAAACTCGTTTTCCTCGGCGCCGGAACCGGACCCGACGAGTCGAAGGTGCCGATGGTTCTGGTCGTCAATGCAGCCATCGCGTCCGTCGCCGGCAGCTTGGCGGCGCACGATCTGTGGAACCTCGGCGGGCTTTCCGGCGCTGGCGTGCTGGGCGCGATCGCAGGGCTGCTCTCCGCCGTCCTGATGGCGATGCTGATGATCACCTATCACACGAATTCGCAGTCGGCCTGATAGAGGCTGAACGATTGCAGCGACCAACGCGCTCGCCGCCGAGGCGGGCGCGTTTTTTTTGCGCGCGGAGATGTTGCGCGCGCGAACCTTGCCCCTATCGTAGCGCCTTGGCCGCGAACTACAGTGCTTGAATGCCTAGAAGCAATGTTGCTCGGAGCGTCGCAATGGCCACTCTCGAAGACCTCGCAAAAATCGACGGCGTCGTTCTCGCGTTCGAATTCGCGCCGGACGGCAAACTGACGGCGCACAAATCGGGCGCCGGCGCATCGCCGGAAATGGCGGCGATGGCGGCGCAGTTTTGCGCGTCGGTGACGATGAACTTCAATGTACTCGCCGGCGCGTTCACGCAATTGAGCGGCATGGCATGGACGCCGCAGCAGGGCTGGGCCTATTCCGGCGGCGAGCACACGGTCGCGATCGGCGGCGGCGGCTACAAGGGCGTGTTCATCAAGACCGCCAAGGCCAATTTCAACGATCTCTTCGGGATGCTGGTCGGCGGACGCTAGACCATCTTCTTCAGAATTCCCGACATTTCGCTCGCCGAGAACGCGCGCATCGTTTGCGTGCGAATGTTGCCGCGGGCGGCGATGCTGAGCGACATCGCCGTCGCCGTCTCATCGTCGGCCGCTTCGCAGATCGTGACGATGTCGCACGATCCGATCGTCCACCACATGTCCTTGACGGTGACGCCGCCCTGTTTCGCCATCTCCTTGAACTTTTCGGCGCGGCCGACGGTGTCTTTGGCGTCGTGAACGCCTTTGTCGGTGAAATTGGCAAGAACGATGTAGGTCGCCATGTGAACCTCCCTTGCGATCGGGCGCTCCCCGTCATGGAGGCGAGTATAGCGCTCCGTTTGCGGCAGTTGGAGGCCGCCGGCGATCACATGATTGCGCGGGGCGCGCCTAGTTCCGCGGGCGCTACTGACCAGGTCGGCCCGTCTTCTTCGGCCGGCCGCGGCGCTTGCCCTTTTGTGTCGTCGACGGGTCGTCGAACTCGCGCGTAAGGATCGGCTTGGGCGGCAGCGGTTTCGCGCCGGACTTCACCGGCAGCGAGGCGTGCGGTCCCATCTCGTCAAGCGTCGGCTTGTGCGGCCCCGCGATCTTTTCGCCGAAGGCGCCGGCCTTGACGCGCGCATCGACGTCCTGAATGCGCGCCGCCGGTATCGGACGATCCGTTCCCGGCCCCATGTCGTCGAGCGATGGCTTCTTGATCCGCGACGTGGATTGGGCGTGCGACGGCTGCACCGGCTCATATTCGGTGTGGATGCGTGATGAAAATCCCCGCTCCCCGTCCTTCACGGGGAGAGGGTTAGGGTGAGGGGCGGCTTCGGGCGACGGCGCTTGCGACTGCCCCTCACCCCGACCCCCTCCCCGCTTGCGGGGAGAGGAAAGCGCATTCGCGCTCGCCCCATATTTCTTCGCGCCCTTGAACGCGCCCGCGCGGTCCTCGACGTCGGACTGCCGCGCGAGGGGGTCGTCGGCGATCGCAAGTTCGGTTTCCCGCAAACGTTTGATCTCGTCGCGCAGCCGCGCCGCGGTTTCGAACTCCAAATCGGCCGCGGCGGCCTTCATGCGCCGCTCCATGTCTTCGATGACCTTTGCGAGGTTGTGGCCGACCGGTACGGCGTCGCCGCTTGCCAGCCCTGCATCGACGGTCACGTGATCCTGCTCGTACACCGACTGCATCACGTCGTGAATGTTGCGCTTGATCGATTCCGGCGTGATGCCGTTGGCTAGGTTGTACGCGAGCTGTTTTTCCCGGCGCCTGTTCGTCTCGGCGATCGCGCGCTCCATCGAACCGGTGACCTGATCGGCGTAGAGGATCACCTTGCCGTCGAGGTTGCGCGCCGCGCGCCCGATGGTTTGCACCAGCGACGTCTCCGACCGCAGAAAGCCTTCCTTGTCGGCGTCGAGGATCGCGACCAGCGCGCACTCGGGAATATCGAGGCCTTCGCGCAACAGGTTGATGCCGATCAGAACATCGAAGGCGCCGAGCCGCAGATCGCGGATGATCTCGATGCGCTCCAGCGTCTCGATGTCGGAGTGCATGTAGCGCACGCGCACGCCGGCCTCGTGCATGTATTCGGTGAGGTCTTCGGCCATTCGCTTGGTCAGCACGGTGACGAGCGCGCGATAGCCTTTCTTCGCGGTCTGCCGAACCTCGTCGAGAAGATCGTCGACCTGCTGCTTCGCGGGGCGGATTTCAACCGGCGGATCGATGAGGCCGGTCGGGCGGATGACCTGCTCGGCGAAGGCGCCGCCGGTCTGCTCCAGTTCCCACGTCTGCGGCGTCGCCGAAACGAATACCGATTGCGGACGCATCGCGTCCCATTCCTCGAAGCGCAGAGGGCGATTGTCCATGCAGGTCGGCAGCCGGAAGCCGTATTCGGCAAGCGTCGCCTTGCGCCGGTAGTCGCCGCGGAACATGCCGCCGATCTGCGGCACGGTGACGTGGCTTTCGTCCGCGAAGACGAGCGCGTTGTCGGGCAGATATTCGAACAGCGTCGGCGGCGGATCGCCCGGGTTGCGGCCTGTCAGATAGCGCGAATAGTTCTCGATGCCGGCGCATGATCCCGTCGCCTCCATCATCTCCATGTCGAACGTCGTGCGCTGTTCCAGGCGCTGCGCTTCGAGCAGCTTGCCGGCGTCATGCAACTCGTTGAGACGCGCCTTCAGCTCCGTCTTGATCGCCTTGATCGCCTGCTGCAGCGTCGGCTTGGGCGTCACGTAGTGCGAGTTGGCGTAGATTTTCACCAGCGAAAGTTCGTCAGTCTTGGCGCCGGTCAACGGATCGAACTCGACGATGCTTTCGATCACATCGCCAAACAGCGAGAAGCGCCACGCGCGGTCCTCCAAGTGCGCCGGGAACACTTCGACGGTGTCGCCGCGCGCGCGGAATGATCCGCGCTGAAAATTCGCATCGTTGCGGCGGTAATGCAGCGCGACGAGATCGGCGAGCAGCTGATCGCGCGACAGTTTCTCGTGCTGGCGAACCGTAAATGTCATCGCCGTATACGTTTCCACCGACCCGATACCGTAGATGCACGACACCGACGCGACGATGATGACGTCGTCGCGTTCGAGCAGCGAGCGCGTCGCCGAATGGCGCATGCGGTCGATCTGCTCGTTCACCGAAGCTTCCTTCTCGATGTAGGTGTCGGTGCGCGGCACGTACGCTTCGGGCTGGTAGTAATCGTAATACGAGACGAAGTATTCCACCGCGTTGTCGGGAAAGAAGCTCTTGAACTCGCCGTAGAGCTGGGCGGCCAGCGTCTTGTTCGGCGCGAGGATGAGGGCGGGGCGTTGAGTCGCCTCGATGACGTGCGCCATCGTGAACGTCTTGCCCGAGCCGGTGACGCCGAGCAAAACTTGGTTCTTCTCAGACTTGCGCACGCCGTCAACCAGCTCCGCTATGGCCGTCGGCTGGTCGCCCTTCGGCTCGTACTCGGACACGATCTTGAAGCGCACGCCGCCTTCGCTTTTTTCGGGGCGCTCGGGACGGTGCGGGATGATGAACTGCGGCGTCGTCCCGGCGACGATCGGGTGCGACGCCATCAGCGGCTGGCGGGCCAACAATTCCTTCGCGCGATCGGATCGCTCGGCGGGTTTGGTCAGCAGCGCCGTCAGGCTGTCGGTCAGGCTTTCGCCGCCCATCGGCGGACGCGGCGCGCCGCCGCGGAGCGCCGGAAGGCTAGGCAGCGCGCCTTCCGGCCGGCTTCGCGAAGCGGAGTCGGAAGGCGCAGCCAAATAGCGCGCGTAGCCTTCGCTCAAACCCGGCGTGCCGGCCGCCGTTTCAATCGGAGGCGGCGTCGGCTTACCGGACCGTCCGCGCGAGGGACGCGGCCGTTTCGGCGACTCGGATTTCGGAGGGCGGAGCATGGGCGGAATATGGCTTGGCGCGAATTGAAATTCCAGCCCGTGACAGGTCGCCCCAAAGCTCGCCGCCGCCTTACCAAAATGTATGCCGGAGTCCAGGCTGCGGAGATGTGACGCCGCTAAAACCAAACTGTTCACGCGGCAATCGCCGCCGTGCCGTCAGCTCAGGCCGACGGATCTCATCAACATTGGGAGTACGCTGAATGTCGACGTTCCGAACGATCATCGCCGCCGCCTTGTGCGCCCTAAGCGTCACGGGCGCATTCGCCGCAACGCCCGCCAAGCCCGCCAAAGCGGCAAAGGTCCACTCGCCTGAGTCGATCGCCTGTTCGCAGCAGGCCGACGCCAAGGGCCTTCACGGCAAGGAGCGCAAGGCGTTCCGCGCGACGTGCAAGAAGCAATTGTACGACGCGAAATCGACGGCGGCTAAAGCGCCGGACAAGAAGTCTTGAAGACGCCACGCGCATGCAGTCCCGCGCGCGGTGCGCGGGACTGTTGAGCGCATTTCGTCAGTCCTTGAGTTTGGCCCAGGTCTTGGGTCCGACTTTTCCGTCAACGGTCAACTCGTACTTGCGCTGCAAGTCCTCGACGTTGCCCTTGGTGCCGGGGCCGTACTTGCCGTCGATCGCCACTTCGGAATCCTTCAGATCGTCGCTCAACAGCGTCTGAAGCCACCGGACGCCGATGCCGCTCGATCCCTGCTTGAGCGTCGATTTGTAGGTGATGAGCTTGCCCCACGTCGACTTGCCGACCTTGCCGTCTTGCTCCAGACCTTTCTTCTTCTGGTAAGCCTTGACGGCTTTCGTCGTCGCCGGACCGTATTTGCCGTCGACGCCGCCGCTATAGACCTTGTTCGATTTCAGGAGGCGCTGGAGAACCTTCACGGCTTCCTTATTGCCGCTGCCTGCTTCGAGCGCGTGGGCGCCGACTCCAACAAAGGCGACGCCCGCAATTGCCACGGCGGCTACCGCCGCGCGACGCATGAAAAAACGCATGATATTCGCTCCCCTGACGCAACCCCAAACGGCCGGACGGTAGCAGAGCCGCGGGACTTTATTGCAGGGGGCCGCCGAAACAATTTGTAGGTGTGGCTAGAACGCCGTTCATTTCGAAGTTGCGGCGCCGCACGTTTGTTTGAGCGGCGGCTGCGATACGACTTGAGCCGCGTACGCGACTATCTTCTCGAGCGTCGGCGCCCGCCAGCGAAATGGACGCGACAGCGTCAGCAGTAGGCCGATGTGGCCGATGCCCTGATATTCCGCGGTTTCGACCGGCGTACCCACGTCGCGCAACGCGGCAGCCAGTTCGCGCGTGTTCTTCAAATTCACGAGATCGTCGGCAAGGCCGTGCAGCAGAAGCGTGGGCGGCGCGCCCGGCGTCACGAATGTAATCGGGCGCGCAACGTTGGGCGTCGCCTTGACGCTGGCGAAGGCGTCCTTCGTCGACGGCCATGTCGTCGGCTCGAACGTATAGGGACCGGCAAGTCCGATGACGGCGGCAGGCGCTGCCGCCTCCGGCGCCGCACGCGCTAGATAGCGGCGATCCAAGGCAAGCAGCGCCGCCATGTGTCCGCCTGCCGAATGTCCGGCGATGATGATGGGTCGTGCGGGCTCGCAGGCGTTGGCGAGCGTCCGCGCGGTCCAGGCATAGGCCGCCGCAGCATCCTCCACGAACGCCGGGAACTGCACGTCGGGATAAAGCCGGTAGTCGGGGATGACGGTTGTGAACCCGCGCGCCGCGAGCGCCTGTCCGACGAAGGCGTAGAAGGCCTTATCGCCGCTGCTCCACGATCCGCCGTAGAGAAACAGGATGACCGCGTCGTACGCTTTCGCGCCCTCCGCTGGACGATAGACGTCGAGCCGGCGGCGCGGGCCATCGCCATAAGCGACGTCGCTCTCGATGCGCGCGCCCCGATCGCCGAAGATTGTGCTGTAGAGCGTCATCGAATCCGGGCGCATCCAGAACAGTCCAGTGAGGCCTGCTGCGAAAGCTACCGGAACCGCCGCGATGATCAGGAGCCCAGAGAGAACTGCTCGCAGAACGCCGCCTCGCTGCGGTCCGACGGCGGGGGATACCATGTCTTCCAACGGCGGACGCGCCTTTCAGTGCCAATTGGGCGGATACTATGCGGATGTCATGCATCATCGACAACCGAGCAACCGCGGCGACGAAGCCGCAGACGGGCTCTGAAACCATGCCGTGTCGATCCGCGTATAGGGCGACCGGACTTTTTCAATCTGAGATACGGCGGTATATTTTTGCGTCAATGTGCGGATCGGGAGTTTGCGGATCGTCTCGGCATCTGAAGACTCGCGCGCCTTGCGGCAAGGGACCGTGTCGACGCTGAGGGCGCTCTCAGCGAGTCCATCCATGAGGTGCAGCGTCGACGGTTGGCTTTGCCGCACGCCTCAGCGCAGGGCCGATGGGCGTTCAAGTGTCTCAGGACCCAACAGGGCGGCGGCTACTTTCGCCGCTGGCCCCGGCGCACGGCCGATAGGCGTCCAAAGGTTTGAGCACCAGCAAAGCGGCTGTTTCCTTCGTTGACTTGAAGTCCGTCAGCTGGATTTTTCCAGCCGCATACCATTGCTTGAAGTTTGCAATGACTTCGGCATCATCGGCCGTGTCAAATATGGTTGCGGCTGTTTTCAGGCCGTCTTCACCTTGCTCGCGGAAGAGATTTCGCGTGATGTTCTCGCGAACGAACAGGTAATGGGATAGAGCCGCTCGATACTGTTTGAAAGCGCCCCCTTCGCAGGCGTCAACCGTGCAACCGGCTTCTGCTTTCCTGACGACGGAGATGTGCGTTTGCATTACACGCCGCCGCCGCTCGACTTCGCTACCGACCAATCTTAACTGCGGTTTGACCGGCGCGATTTGCCCCTCTGTACTCGGAACTGGAAAGCAGGCGACCGTGGCCGCGTCGAAAGGCCGTTCCACGCGGAGCCAGTGCGATCCGAGAAAAATCGCAAGCGCCGCGCCGACCGCTGAAATAAGACCGTGACGAAAGGTTTTCACTCTGAATCCCCATTTAGATTTACGGACACGGTTTGCCGGGGTTCGGCTGGTCAGCAAGCCGCTTCATCGACGATGAGGCGAAGAATCCAAAGTCACTTTTCGAGATGTGTCCGGAAGCGCTCGCGTTGCGAATAGCTTGATCGACCTTTTTCTTTGCAGCCGCTAACTCTTCGGCGATCGTATCTTGAGCTTCGTCCCGTTGATGCAAAACATCCGGATGAGCTTCTCTGAGCGTCGTCATCACGTCGGCAAACCTTTTATCTGTCCTCTCGGATTGCCGGCTTTGCGCGAGCATCGTCGCCACTACTTTGTGCTCGCGGTAAAAGTACAACACATCGGTGATGAAGGCTTCACGCGTTGGACTTGAGCACAGTTGGGTTGCTTCAGAAGTTGAGACGCAATCGATAAAGTCGGCCGTGTCTGCCAGCGGCGCCGACATGTCCGCACCCGCATGGCCCATCCAGCCGTCGAACTTAGAGTTGCGTTCGTAGACACGGCCCTGTTGGAATTGGTCGAAGACATCAGGCGGCCGCCTGAGTGCGCAACGGCCAAGCCGCCACCCATCGGCAACTGTTGACTTGAGCAGCGCGAGCGGCGGTTGCGGGCTGATGGATTGAGACACACGAGCCTCGAAGGCCTGATCCAATTCCTTGCCCAAGCGGCGAAAGCCAAAATTGCTCAAAGCGATCAGGCCCACAATTGCCGCCGAGCCGACGAGGAAGCCAATCAACCACATGGGCGCTACGGTATTTGCGTGTTTTGGGTGGTGCGCGTCCGGGCTAGACGGCGGCTGATCTAGTGGCGCGGCGCCACGTTTGCCGAAGCTCATTTTCAATTACCGCCTTAAGATATGAATGAAAAATTGGCGCATCGCCGCTTCCACGATATTGTTCTCTCGTAAACGAACTTTTACCGATGCGTTGCCGTCATTCCGTATGGTTATTTTCCGTCTGAACGATGCGCCGGACGCGATGCACTGTGAAGAGGCGGTTATCGCGCCACCATGAACAACTCCCCCATCGCCCTCGTCACCGGCGCCAATCGCGGCATCGGACTTGAGATTTCGCGACAGCTTGCGGCGGCCGGTTTACGCGTGCTGCTCGCCGCGCGGGATGACGACAAAGCGCGCGCCGCGGCAGCCGGACTCGAAGGCGCCGTGACGCCCGTCGCGCTCGACGTGGATCAGACGGAGCGCATTCCGGACATCGTCACGGACATCCAGCGCGCACATGGCGCAATCGGCGTGCTGGTCAACAACGCCGCCATTCTCATCGACGGACCTGGCGGCTTTTCGTCGAGCCTGTTCGACATGACCGACGATGCGATGCTGCGCACCTGGCGCACAAACGTGCTCGGTCCGGCTGCGCTGATCCGCGCCATCCTGCCAGGCATGATCGCGCGCGGCTACGGCCGTGTCGTCAACATGTCGTCGACTGCGGGGCAGCTCGACGGCATGGGCTCGGGTTATCCGGCCTATCGCATGTCGAAGACGGCGCTCAACGCTCTGACGCGCATTGCGGCGGCGGAAGCCAAGCGCGGCGACGTCAAAGTCAACGCCGCATGTCCCGGTTGGGTGCGCACCGACATGGGCGGTCCTCAGGCGTCACGCAGCGTCGAGCAGGGCGCGGAGACGCCCGTGTGGCTCGCTCTTTTGGGCAGCGATGGCCCGACGGGCGGCTTCTTTCACGACAAAGCCCCGACGCCGTGGTGACGCAAAAACAAAGACGTCCGCAACTGCGAAGATTGCGGACGTCCCAATTGATCGCTTTTCGATGTCGGCTTAAAGAGCCCGATCCGTGCGGCGCGTAGCGACCGTCTCGGGCGCGCCCTCGATCTCCATCACAAACCGGATCGGCTTCGCGGCGTCATTCTTCGCGTCGCGCGCAGTCACGAGCACGAAGCGCGTCGGCGCCGACGACGTGTCGACCGCGGTGATCTCAGGCGAGAACTCGGCGACGGAGGCGACCAGGAACGTGCGCTCTGCGCCGCTCAGCGTCATCACGATGCGATCGCCGACGGCGACCGTCTTCGTCACCGGCGCGGGTCCGTCCGGGCGCAGCGCGCTCAACCAGTATTCCTCAGTGCCGACGAGCGGCGCGGCCTTCATCGGCGTAGTTTCCAGCGCGGCCGTGAAGCTCTTTCGGATGGCGGTTTCAGAAGTTGCGGCCTGAAGGATCACTCCGGCGATCGCGGCAGCTGACGCGGCCAGCGCCACAAACGTAAATCGGCGGATCGCGAGCAATGGTGACGTGGGAGACCGTGTCGTCATTCCGAAACTCCTCCTTGCCTGCGCTCAACACTATATAGGGATGAACAAGTCCTTCGGTTCATCAATATCGAGGCGGCGACCGTTTATGCACATAGCACGACTCGCCGCAGATGGCCGTTCTACTCGACAACGCCCTTGCCAAATGGTTTCCGCCGCTCGCCACGCCGTACCGGGCGCACATAAGCCCGCCGGACGTGTCGGAACGTGGCGAGATTGAGGGCCGCAAGCACCGAAAAGGCGAGGCCCAGCAGGAGCCAAGCCGCGTCGGCGCTGGTCCGCTTGTAGACGGCGTCCGGGCCGGACGGCGAACTGGCGGTGGCGATCTGGACCAGCGGCGCCGGCTCGTCGTCGGCCAGCGCGGGGTTCGCCAACGGCGCAGGCGCGACGGCGGCCATGGTCGCGGAGGCGCCATGGGGACCGGCGATAGATGGACTGCAGACGAGCGGGCTTGAAACCAGCGCAAAGACCGCGCCGGCCGCGAGCGCGTCGCGCAACGGTTTGGTCCAAATCCGGCGCCTCGACGGCCGTGCGGCCGCGTCTGCCGCCGAGACGTCAGTCCTATGAATCCGCCCGCCAATCATCCGTGCACTCCCTCGTATCCCGCGTTGCGCCCGAGATTCGGCGCAGGAAAGAGCGTGACCCCGCTTCTGGGCGCGGATGGGCCGGCAATGTGGCCATCGCGCAGCAAAGTCCAGAGAGCGCGATCTTTCGATCGGGTGTGGCGCGGTCGGCACATCCGTCGGCGCGGCGAACCTTTCCGTCGCTTCAGACGCCGCCCAAAGGCCGGCTTGCAGCGAGTCTGCATTGCGCATAGCTTCCCGGCCGCTTATTTCGCACTAGCGAAATGATTGTTGTGGGTCGCGACAGGCGCCGTCTCCACGTTCACAGACAGGTTTCACGCCGCATGGGCTTCATCGCCGACAGTCTCAATCGAATCCAGCCGTCCGCCACCATCGCGGTGTCGACGAAGGCCCGTCAGCTGAAAGCGCAGGGCCGCGACATCATCTCCTTGTCGGCGGGCGAACCCGATTTCGATACGCCGCAGAATATCAAGGACGCGGCTAAGCGCGCGCTCGACGCCGGGAAGACAAAGTACACCGACGTCGACGGCATTCCCGAGTTGAAGGCGGCGATCGCCGCGAAGTTCAAGCGCGAGAACCATCTCGACTACAAGACGAGCCAAGTGACGGTCGGCACCGGCGGCAAGCAGGTGCTCTACAACGCCTTGCTGGCGACCTTGAACCCGGGCGATGAAGTGGCGATGCCGGCGCCTTGCTGGGTGTCCTACGCCGACATCGTCTTGCTCGGCGGCGGCAAGCCTGTGTTCGCGACGACGCGTCTTGAAGACGGCTACAAACTGAAAGCGGAGGCGCTGGACAAGGCGATCACGCCGAAGACCAAGTGGTTCATTTTCAATTCGCCGTCGAACCCGACCGGCACGGCGTATTCGGCCGCAGACCTCAAGGCGCTTACCGACGTGCTGCTCAAGCATCCGCACGTCTGGGTGCTGACCGACGACATGTACGAACATCTGCTCTACGACGGGTTGACGTTCGCCACGATCGCCGAAGTCGAACCGAAACTCTACGACCGTACGCTGACGATGAATGGGTTGTCGAAGGCCTATTGCATGACGGGGTGGCGACTCGGGTATGCGGCGGGACCGGAGCCGCTCATCAAGGCCATGTGCAAACTGCAATCACAGTCGACGTCGAACCCGTCGTCGATCGTGCAATGGGCGGGCGTCGAAGCGTTGAACGGGCCGCAGGACTTCATCGCCGAGAACAACGCGACGTTCGTCAAGCGCCGCGATCTCGTGGTCAGCATGCTGAACCAGGCGAAGGGCGTCGTCTGCCCGAAGCCGCAGGGCGCGTTCTACGTCTACCCGTCGATTAAGGGCGCGATCGGCGCGACGTCCAAGACGGGCGCCGCAATCAAGACGGACGAGGATTTCGTAACGGCGCTGCTCGAAGAAGAGGGCGTGGCCGTCGTGCATGGCGCGGCATTCGAAGGTTCGCCGTCGTTTCGGGTGTCATACGCAGCCTCGACCGAGGCGCTTGAAGAGGCGTGCAAACGCATTCAGCGGTTCTGCGGAAATCTGCGGTGACGGCCGGCGGCGAAAAACCGGCTTGCGCGACATGCCGGGCATGGCGGCTTGGACTTGCGATAACCTTGGCGGCGGCGATGGCGACTTGGTATTTTCAACCGATCTAAAGGCTAATCGCAGCGAATTTTTGCTGCACCGCAAACAAAAAGCGCCGCAATTGATTGCGGCGCTTGTCATTCTCGAAAAAGAACTTCGGAACGCGGCTGGTTAGGCTATCGCCCCACCTGCGAAGCGTCCGGTCAACCAATGCCAAGCATGAGCGATGTGCCCTTCGCCCGACGCGCTTGCGCCGATCGGTTGGCCGTCAAGGGCCGGAACGACGGGGCGCCAGATGGCGACGGCGGTGGCAGGCTGCGCTTTATATTCAAAGACTTCCGGCTGCGAACCGAACGTATCGGGCAGCTCGTCTTCCGCGACCATCACGTAACCAGCCGCATGCGCGGCGGACATCAAGGTTTCGATACTCATACCCAGCCTCACTCCTTCTGAGCCAAAGCCCTCTGGCTCATCCCGTTTCTCGCTTGCATTCCGCCAACGCGCGAAACGTGGATAAGTTCATAGTGCGACAAGTTTGCCGCAATTCAAGTTATTTTTTCACTAGCAAATCAGATTGATGAAAAACGCGCTTCAGGATCGCTCTTCGCGAGACGATCGAACTGCGTTGCAGCGAAACCGTTCTTCGCATTGCACTACGACGCTTTCACGAAACTGTGCGACGCGCAGCCGTTGTCGTTTCTGAAAATTGGAGGGACGATCGTCCCGCCGCTCCTTCGAGGCGCGGGCGCGGCATGTGCTGGGCGCGCCCAAAAAACTCGGAGGCGACGATGGGAAATTCGGATGGCGCAAACGGCGCCAGAGCTAGCAGGGTCCGCGGCGCACGCTGCATCGCGCTGATCGGGCCCTTCGCAAGCGGTAAGACGACGCTCCTCGAAGCGATCCTCGCCCGCACAGGCAGCATTTCGAAGCCAGGCTCGATCGCCGCAAAATCGACGGTCGGCGATAGCTCCCCAGAGGCCCGCCACCACGCCATGAGCGTCGGCCTCAATGTCGTCGAGACGGCATTTCTCGGCGAGACCTTCACCTTCATCGATTGTCCGGGCTCCGTCGAATTCGCGCATGAAGGCGCGCTCGCGCTGGCTGCGTGCGATGCCGCGGTGGTCGTGTGCGAACCTGACGCCAAGCGCGTACCGGCGCTCCAGATGATCCTCAAGCGGATCGAAGACCTCGGCGTTCCGCATCTCTTGTTCTTGAACAAGATCGACAGCTTCTCAACCCCGGTTCGCGACATCATTCCGGCGCTGCAGCCGGCGAGCGCCAAGCCGCTTGTGCTCCGGCAAATTCCGATCTGGGAAAACGGCATCGCGACAGGTTTCGTCGATCTCGCGTCCGAGCGCGCCTACGTCTATCGCGAACATGGCGAGAGCACGATCATCGAGCTGCCAACGGCGATCGCGGCGCGCGAGAAGGAAGCGCGCTTCGAGATGCTCGAAAAGCTCGCCGACTACGATGACGAATTGATGGAGCAGCTGCTCGCGGATATTCCGCCGCCGAACGATCGCGTCTTCAACGATCTGACCAAGGAACTGCGCGACGGTCTGATTTGCCCTGTGCTGCTCGGTTCCGCCGAGCATGGCAATGGCGTGCTTCGGCTGTTGAAGGCGTTGCGCCATGAAGCGCCGTGCGCGGACGATACCGCCCGACGGTTGAAGCTCGATCCGGGAAAATCCGCCGCCTACATTTTCAAAAGCGTTCATACCAAAGCGGGCGGCAAGCTGTCCTACGCGCGCATTCTTGCCGGAGACGTGCCGGACAACGCGACGTTCCATGGCCCGGACGGCAAGGAAGAGCGCGCCGCCGGAATTTTCACGATCCGCGGCGAAGAAACGGCGAAGCGCGGTCCTGCGAAGGCGGGCGAGACGGTGGCTTTCGGTCGGCTCGACGGCATGGCGACCGGCGAGACGATCTCGCTCACGAAAGGCGGCGTGGCGCAGATCGCGTCGCCCGAGCCGCCGGAAGCGGCCGTGGCCGTCGGGCTTGGTCTGAAAGATCGCAAGGATGAAGTGAAGCTGTCGGCGGCGGCGGCGAAGCTCGTCGATGAAGACCCCTCCTTGCGCATCGAACATAACGCCGAGTTGCACCAGATTTTGCTGCATGGACAAGGCGAGATGCACTTGCGCGTCGCGCTCGAACGGCTGCTGCGCAAGCACGGCATCGAGGTGGAGCGTGAGAAACGCCGCATCGCCTACAAAGAAACGATCAGGTCCAGCGCCGACGTGCGCGCACGACACAAAAAGCAATCGGGAGGTCATGGCCAGTTCGGCGACGTTCGCATCGAAGTGACGCCGCTGCCGCGCGGCTCCGGCATCCTGTTCAGCGAAAAGATCACCGGCGGCGCGATTCCGAAAAACTACATCCCGTCGGTCGAGATCGGCGTGCGTGATTATCTCAGCGAGGGACCGCTCGGATTCCCGTGCGTCGATATCGGCGTCACCTTGACCGACGGGTCGTTCCACACGGTCGATTCCTCCGATATGGCGTTTCGCCAGGCCGGGCGGCTCGCAATGTCGGACGCGATGCCAAAATGCAATCCGGTCCTGCTGGAGCCGGTGATGGCGGTGGCGATCGCGGCGCCGTCGGATTCAAACTCGCGGATCAACGGCATCATTTCGCAGCGGCGAGGCCAGATTCTCGGCTTTGACGCGCGCGACGGCTGGCCCGGATGGGATTTGATTCATGCGCATATTCCGGCGTCCGAGATGGACAGCCTGATCGTTGATCTCAGATCGGCGACGGCGGGCGTCGGGTCGTACTCCGCAAAGTTCGATCATCTCGCTGAGCTGAGCGGGCGGCTGAAGGATCAGGTGCTGGCGGCGAAGGAGGCGGCGGAGTAACAAGGAGCGCAGGAATAATCCGCCACTTGGGCGTCATCCTCGGGCTTGTCCCGAGGATCCAGCCAACCGCTTGCATCGGCGCTTTTGAAGACATGGGTGCTCGGCATCAAGCCGAGGATGACGGCGGAGCGTGTGGCTACGGGCTCGCGCGTGTCAGCCGCCGTCGCCGCCGCCTGGCGCGAGGCTCGGCGCGGCGCCCTTCGGCTCTTTCTTGCTCGCGACTTTCGGCGCAGTCGGCGACTTAGGCCCCTTGAAGTATTCGGCGGCCGCTTCGAGAAACAGCGGCTGTAAACCTTCGCCGCCCTTGTCGATATGGGCTTTGAGCGCGTTGCGCATGCGAGGGTCCCAGAAAGCGTGCACGTGCTTGGCTATGCCGTCGATCGCCTCGGTCTTGGGATAAGGCGCGAAATAGTCGGCAATCTGGTTGGCCATGCGGACGAGGTCGGAGGCTTGCATCGTTCGTTGCACTCGATTGGCGCGCGCGATGGCGCTGGGACTAGGGAGTTGGCGTCAGTCGACTAAGGATTGAATACGACGGCTTCGCCCCGTTGCAGCGAAGCGAGAAACAGATTGGCGGATTTGGCGAGATCGAGCGCCAGAGCCGTCGGCGCCGAAACGGTGACAAGTGCGCTGACGCCGGCCGTGACGCACTTTTGCACGAGTTCGAAACTGCATCGGCTGGTCATCAACACAAAGCCCGACGACAT
Organism: Hyphomicrobium sp.; assembly: GCA_052386495.1. Classification (GTDB taxonomy): domain Bacteria; phylum Pseudomonadota; class Alphaproteobacteria; order Rhizobiales; family Hyphomicrobiaceae; genus Hyphomicrobium_B. Next base: position 115,805 of record JBQTKA010000015.1, read on the forward strand.
ATCGGTTTTCGCTTGAGCCAGAGCGCCGATGAGCTTGTCGAGCGCGTTGTGCCGGCCGACGTCTTCGCGAACGATGATAATTTCGCCGTCGTGAGACGCCCATGCGGCGCCGTGCACCGAGCGGTTGACTTGGTTCATCGGCTGTTTCGCCTGCAGCGCGGCGGCGGCCTTTCGGATCGCGGCGGCGGACGGCGCCCACTCGCGCGCCACCGGCGTCAATGGCCGGAGCGCGGACGCAATATCCTCGACGCCGCACAGCCCGCAGCCTGAGCGGCCCTCAATGGCGCGGCGCACGAAGCGCTCTTTGACCATCGCGGACGCCGGTACCGCGATATCGAAAGCCACGCCGTTTTCGACCGGCATGACCAGAACGCCCTGAATGGCGCCGGCGTCGCAAACCAGGCCTTCAGCGATGGAAATGCCAATGGCGAAGTCGCGCAGATCGGCGGGCGTCGCCATCATGATGGTATAGGGCTCGGAATTGAACTGGATGGCGACCGGAGTCTCCTCCGGCAGACGCCACGTGACGGCGGCGGAAGCTCCGTTCGCGGCATAGGCGACGCCATCGGCGGCGCGCGAGCAAGCGTCGCCGTCAGCCGTCTTCGCGAAGTCCGCCTGGTTCGGCGCTGCGTTCATGGCCGTTGCAGCTCCTGGTCAGTTCGCGCCGGCCGGCGGATCACTCCGCCGGCTCGAGCCGTTTTTCCTTCGAGATGCGCTTGTTCTCGACATCGCGCGTCTCCCACTCCTCCTGCCACTCGGACGGGCGGTTGGAGATCGTCACCTGCACGGCCGTCACCTTGTATTCCGGACAGTTGGTCGCCCAGTCGGAATTCTCGGTGGTGATGACGTTGGCGCCGGTCACCGGGTGGTGGAACGTCGTGTAGACGACGCCCTGCGGCATGCGGTCGGAGATTTTTGCTTTCAGGCTCGTCGCGCCGACGCGGCTTGCGAGCGACACCATCATGCCGTCGGCAATGCCGCGCACGTCGGCGTCGTGCGGGTGGATTTCGAGGATGTCCTCGGGATGCCACGCCACGTTCGCCGTTCGCCGCGTCTGGGCGCCGACGTTGTAGTGCGCGAGGATGCGGCCCGTCGTCAGCACGAGCGGGAAGTTGCGGTTGGTGCGTTCCGCCGTCGGCACGAAGCCGGTGAGCATGAAACGGCCCTTGCCGCGCGTGAACTCGTCCGTGTGCATGATTGGCGAGCCCGTCGGGTGCTCGTCGTTGCACGGCCACTGGATCGAGCCGAGTTCGTCGAGCCGCGCGAACGACACGCCGGCGAACGTCGGCGTCACGCGGGCGATCTCGTCCATGATCTCGGCGGCCGAATTGTAGTGCATCGGATAGCCCATGGCGGTCGCGAGACGGGACACGACCTCCCACTCGGACATGCCCTGCTTCTCGCGCATCACCTTGCGCACGCGGTTGATGCGCCGCTCGGCGTTGGTGAAAGTGCCGTCCTTTTCGAGGAACGACGTGCCCGGCAGGAAGACGTGGGCGAAGGCGGCCGTCTCGTTCAGGAACAGGTCCTGCACGACGACGATGTCCATGGCCGTCAAAGCGTGCTCGACATGGTGCGTGTTGGGATCGGACTGCGCGATGTCCTCGCCCTGAATGAAGATCCCGCGGAACGAGCCATCGGACGCCGCGTCGAACATGTTCGGAATGCGCAGGCCCGGTTCGTTGTCGAGTTTGACGTTCCATTCCTTCTCGAACACCGCGCGGGCTTCGTTGTTCGAGACGTGGCGGTAGCCCGGCAGTTCGTGCGGGAACGAGCCCATGTCGCACGAGCCCTGCACGTTGTTCTGCCCGCGCAGCGGATTCACGCCGACGCCCTTGCGGCCGATGTTGCCGGTCGCCATCGCGAGATTCGCGATGCCCATCACCATCGTCGAGCCCTGGCTGTGCTCGGTGACGCCCAGCCCGTAGTAGATCGCGCCGTTGCGTGCCAGGCCGGAAAGCCGCGCTGCGCCGCGGATCGTCGCGGCCGGCACGCAGGTCACCGCTTCCATCGTCTCCGGCGAGTTCTCCGCCGACGCGATGAACGCCTTCCACTTCTCGTACTCGACGAGATCGCAGCGGTCGCGAATGTACTCCTCGCGCAGCATGCCTTCGGTCACGATCACGTGAGCGAGGGAATTGATGACCGCGACGTTCGTGCCCGGCCGCAGCTGCAGGTGGTACTGCGCGGCGACGTGCGGCTGCCGCACGAGATCGGTCGCGCGCGGATCGACGACGATCAACCCCGCGCCCTCGCGCAGCCGCTTCTTCATGCGCGACGCGAACACCGGATGCGCGTCGGTCGGGTTCGCACCGATGACGATCATCACGTCGGTCTCTTCGACCGAGTCGAAGTTCTGGGTGCCGGCCGACTCGCCGAGCGTCGTCTTGAGCCCGTAGCCCGTCGGCGAGTGACACACGCGCGCGCAGGGGTCGACGTTGGTGTTGCCGAACACGGCGCGCACGAGCTTCTGCACGAGGTACGTCTCCTCGTTCGTGCACCGTGACGAGGTGATCGCGCCGATCGACGCCGGCCCGTACTTCGCCTGGATCCCGCGCAGCTTGCCGGCCGTGAAGGCGATCGCTTCGTCCCAGCCGACCTCGCGCCACGGGTCGGTGATCTTCTCGCGGATCATCGGCTTCGTGATGC
>JBQTKA010000016.1:0-121708 GCA_052386495.1 Hyphomicrobium sp.
GCGCGTGCCGGGCCGCTTGGCGCTGCGCAGCCCTTGCAATATGGTCGCCACCTTGGCGGTTAATCACCCCCCCCCCCAATCCCCCAACGGGGTAGAGGCCACGGGTTCGGGCCCGCCGCTTGCTCGATTGGGGCCGCCGCCCCTCACCCCAACCCTCTCCCCGTTCGCGCCAAAGTGCGCGACGGGGAGAGGGAGTGGGCCCAGCCATTCGCCCGCGCCAAACAAAAAGAAGCCGCCCCGTGAGGTGCGGCTTCCTTGTGTGAAGACGGGCTTTGAGATCAGAAGTTGATCAGCGCGCCGGCCTTGATGATGTCGAGATCGTCAAGGTCTACGGAGCCGCGATTGCCAAGAGCGTCTGTGGCGCTCAGCTCTGCCTCATAGTGGCGCCAGGACAGCCAGATGGACATCGCGGCGGCGTCGATCTCTTGGACAATGCCCAACCCATACTGCTGCTGCTCGGTCGAGACGCCGGTCAAGCCGGCAAGTTCGAATTGCTCGAAAAAGCCCCCGCTGATCCGATCGTCATTTTCGCCGTACTCGCCGAAATAGACGGTATGACCGAGCGCGTTGTGTTTCGCGCGAAGACCGGCCTTGATGTAGAAGTTGTCGCCCTCGGGCTTGTCCGAAACATCGTTGCCGTTGGCGAGCACAAGCGTGTCGATGTATTCGCGTCCATAGGCGCCGTAGACGAACAACCCGGACTCGATGTGCTGAATGTAGGCGCCGATTTGCAGGGCCTGAGCGTCGAGCGCGAGATGCGAAAGACCGCCCGGACCGTTTTCGTCGGTCGACTCGTTGTAGGCGATGGCGGCCGCGAGCTTGAAGCCGTGATGCTCGCCCGAATAGCGGCCGGACACGGCCCAGACGTCGTCTTCGCCCCAGGAGGCCGAAGCCGAGAAGCCGGCGAACACCGGGGTGTCGTAGCGTAGGTTGTTGTTCGGGTAGCCGTCGCAATCGGCGACGACGCCGCCGCCGCCGTCGAGCGTGGCGCACGACGCCAGATCGCCCCAGCGGAACGTTCCATCAACCGGATCTGAAAACAGAACGCCGTTAGCGCGCAGGATAAACGCGTTGTTATCGTACTGCACGTAGTTGGCGACGACGAGCGAGCCCGAGCCGTCCGGCAGGATGGCCTGGTTGTCAGCGGCCGACGACTGCTTGCCGAGAGAGAGCTTGCCGTACGTGTCGCTCTTGACGAACCAGTAAGAGCTCTCGACGGCGACCGGCGAGTCCGAGCCGTTGTTGGCGACAGCCGCCTGGGCGTTGTTCGTGAGGCCGTTGTCGTCGAGCTGATCGACGAGCAGCGAGTCGTTCTGGATCGCTTCAAGCTTCAGGACGTAACCGGCCGTCCAGCCGGGAGCGATCGTCGCCTGTCCGGCGAAGCGGACGTGCGTGCCGATCGAAACGGACCCGGTGTCGGTGATATAGACGTTGCTTTCCGTGCCGTCGTCCCAGGCCAACACCTGCTGGGCGACGAAGCCCGAGATGGTGAGCGAAACCTTGCGGTTGCCCTTGCGCGCTGTCGTCGCTTCGAGTTCGGCGATGCGCTCTTCGAGATCCGCGCAGCAGTTGCCGCCAAGGTCGGCTGCAGAGGCGCTCGTCGCGTAACCGAAGAACATCAGTCCCGCCGCCAGTACGGCAAAGCGATATCTCATCATAAAAACGTCCCCCAGCTTTCCAAATTACCGCTCGGACCGTCTGCGATTCGCGCCGGATCAACAATTGCGCGCGATATTTTCAAGCCGGCCGTGAAACCGTAGTTGCGCATAAGCCACGCAAACGGCGGGCGCGGAAAACGCAACAGCGGTGTTGCAAGCGGCGGCCAGTTGTTGGGGACAACATGTGCAAAAGCAAAGAGGCCGCTCCTGCGAGCGGCCTCCAAGTTTCGGTGGCGGTGTTTCTGATCGGATTAGAAGTTGATCAGAGCGCCGGCCTTCACGATGTCGAGGTCTTCCTCGGTGGTGAAGCCGTTCACATCAGCCTCGTAGTGGCGCCAACCGAGCCAGACCGACATTGCGGCGGCGTCGATTTCCTGCACCACACCAAGACCGAACTGCTCGACTTCCGAGTCGGTGATGCCGGCCGCGAAAGCCGCACCGCTCATGCGGTCTTCAAGCTTCTGGTACTCGACATAGTACACCGTGTGACCGAGCGCATGGTGACGGGCGCGCAAACCGCCCTTGATGTACCACTGGTCGCCTTCGGGCTTAGCCGACACATCGGGACCACCGGCCAGGATCAGCTCGTCGATGTACTCGCGGCTGTAAGCGCCGTAGACGAACAGGCCCGTGCCGATGTGCTGCAAGTAGGCGCCGACCTGGAAGGCCTGAGCGTCAAGCGCATCGTGCGCCAAGCCGCCAGGACCGTTCTCGTCCGTCGACTCGTTGTAAGCCACAGCGGCAGCGAACTTGAAGCCGTGGTGCTCGCCGGCATAGCGCAGCGAAACGCCCCAGACATCATCTTCGCCCCAAGAGGCCGATGCCGAGAAGCCAGCGTAAACCGGCGTGTCGTAACGGATGTTGTTGTTCGGGTAGCCGTCGCAGTCGCCCGAGACGCCGCCGCCGCCGTCAAGCGTGGCGCACGACATCAAGCTGCCCCAGTTGGTGATAGCGCCGCCGCCCGTCGTGCGGATGGCAAACGCGTTGCTGTCGTAAGCAACGTAGTTGGCGACGACGAGCGAGCCCGAGCCGTCCGGAAGGATGGCCTGGTTGTCGACAGCCGACGACTGCTTGCCGACCGACAGCTTGCCGTAGGTGTCGCTCTTGACGAACCAGTAGGAGCTTTCGACGGCGACCGGAGCGGTCGAACCGTTGTTGGCGACGGCGGCCTGGGCGTTGTTGAAGCCCAAGAGGCCGTTGTCGTTGTCCTGGTTGACGAGCAGCGAGTCGTTCTGGATCGCTTCAAGCTTCAAGACATATCCCGCCGTCCAGCCGGGAGCGATGGTCGCCTGTCCGGCGAAGCGGACGTGCGTGCCGATCGAAACCGAACCGGTGTCGGTGATGTAAACGTTGCTTTCTTCGCCATCGTCCCAGGCCAAAACCTGCTGGGCGACGAAGCCCGAGATCGTCAGGCTAACCTTGCGGTTGCCCTTGCGCGCCGTCGTGGCTTCGAGTTCGGCGATGCGTTCCTCGAGATCCGCGCAGCAGTTGCCGCCAAGGTCGGCTGCAGAGGCGCTCGTGGCGAAGCCGCCAGCGAGGACGCCTGCAGCTACCAGAGCGGCGAGGCTGTATCTTTTCATATGTAAGTCTCCCGTCTTCATCACTTCTAGAGGTGAACGCGGTACTCGGCGTGTCGCCGTGATCTTCGAAAGCTGCTCCCTCGCAGCCGACGGCGGACCACAGTCCGAGTGAATCGCCGCTTGGTCGGGACCCTCTGCGATTCGCGGTTGCCCAACAATTACGCTTTGCGAAATCGGGGCGACGGTCCGGCCTTTGTTGCGCATGGGCAACGGAATTGGCCGCGATGTTTTCTTAGCCCGCCGTAATAATAAACTGATAAATATAGCTAAAATAGCCTTGTATGGCGCAATGGCCACAGTTCGACGATCTCCACCGTAGCCGGGGACAAGGCATGACGACCGCAACGAAAAAAGGCCGCTCTCGCGAGCGGCCTTCTGTTTTCGAGGCTTGAAAGTGTGCGTTCGGATCAGAAGTTGATCAGAGCGCCAGCCTTGATGATGTCGAGATCTTCGGTGTCGAGATCGCCGGCAACACCACCGCAACCGGCAGCGCCGTTGCAGAACTGGTCGGCTTCATAGTGACGCCATGCGAGCCAGACGGACATCGCGGCAGCGTCAATTTCCTGCACGACGCCGATACCGTACTGCGTAACTTCAGTGTCGGTAACCCCCGCCAGGAAGACGGAGCTGTCCATGCGGTCGTCAAGCTGCTGATACTCACCATAGAACACGGTGTGGCCAAGCGGCGAGAAGCGCTGACGCAGACCGGCCTTGATGTACCACTGATCGCCTTCCGGCTTGCCAGATGCATCGCCGGCGCCTGCCGGATTGAGTGCATCGATGTATTCGCGGCTGTAGGCGCCGTAGACGAACAGGCCCGTGCCGACGTGCTGCAAATACGCGCCGACCTGGAATGCTTGAGCATCAAGTTCGTCATGCACAACCAGCAACCCACCCGGACCGTTCTCGTCCTTCGACTCGTTGTACGCAGCAGCCGCTGCGAACTTGAAGCCGCTGAACTCGCCGGCGTAGCGCAGCGAAACGCCCCAGACGTCGTCTTCGCCCCAGGAGGCCGAAGCCGAGAAGCCAGCGAACACCGGCGTGTCGTAGCGCAGGTTGTTGTTCGGGTAGCCGTCGCAGTCGCCCGAGACGCCGCCGCCGCCGTTCAGCGTGGCGCATGCCATGCTATTGCCCCAGCCGCCGACGCCGCCGACGATGCCGAAGGCGTTGACGTCGTAAGCAACGTAGTTGGCGACGACGAGCGAGCCCGAGCCGTCCGGAAGGATGGCCTGGTTGTCGACAGCCGACGACTGCTTGCCGAGAGACAGCTTGCCGAGGCTTTCGCTCTTGATGAACCAGTATGAGCTTTCGACAGCGACTGCCGAGTTCGAGCTGTTGTTCGCGACAGCCGCCTGGGCGTTGTTGAAGCCCAATAGGCCGTTGTCGTTGCCCTGGTTGACCAGCAGCGAGTCGTTCTGGATCGCTTCCAGCTTCAGGACATAGCCTGCCGTCCAGCCGGGAGCGATGGTCGCCTGTCCGGCGAAGCGGACGTGCGTGCCGATCGAAACCGAACCGGTGTCGGTGATGTAGACGTTCTGCTCGTCGCCATCGTCCCAGGCCAAAACCTGCTGGGCGACGAAGCCCGAGATGGTGAGCGAGACCTTGCGGTTGCCCTTGCGCGCCGTCGTGGCTTCCAATTCCGCCACGCGCTCTTCAAGATCCGCGCAGCAGTTCCCCCCGAGGTCAGCTGCCGATGCGCTGCCAGCGGTCATCCCGCCTGCCAGCAGACCAGCCGCCACCAAGGCGCTGAGACTATATTTGTTCATTGACCTACTCCCGTCTGCTCAACTTACGAATGACGGACGGAACGCAACTGGCTCTGCCCAACACTCAATTTGTACCGCGTGCTCGTCTAACCCGTCTTGTCGACCCGTCTTAGGCGGCCTCAGGTTCCCCCCGAATCACCGCACAGGGTTCCCTCTAAAGCATGTCTGAACTGCTCAGGAAATAAGCTTCGCGCCGATGTCCAAGGTTTTCGATGGGCTTGTGACACAAAAGCCACGAGTGAATTTGTAGTCGCCGTGGTGATTACTTGGATTTCCTGCCCAATTTTGGGGCCTGCGCGGACGTCGAAAAACTTGGCCCCGTAAAGGCCTAGGGATCGGATGGATCATAGCCGCGCGCGAGTTGGCGCGCCGGATCGTTCGCCGCGCGCCGCGACTGCAGGAATCGCTGCGAAAGAAAGGCCAGAATGACGACGACGAGCGCGGACGCGTGAGTCATCACGACCATGGACGGGCGCGTGGCGAATTCGGCAAGCACGAAATGCTCATAAAATGCTGGATGAAAACGCTCGACCTGTCCGAAACTCCAGCGATATTGATCGTGCATCGCATCGACCAGCATGTACGTCTTGGCCAACGCATTGCCATTGATCCATTCAAAGCCGGCGATGCCGAACAGGCTGAGAATGCGCGCCGGCCAATTCAAGCGTTCGACAGCGGTTCCGTAGATGAAAACCAGCGCGAACAGCGCGATGTGGACGGTGACGAAAAACTGCCAGAGGAAGTCGATTTGTCCGCGCGCGTCCATGATGGCTTCGACGAGCGTCGATTCATCCAAGACCTTCATTTTTCACTCCCCACGCGACGCCGCCCCACTGCGTCTATATCGAAGGCCGGCCCCGCGACCAAGCGTTGGACAAAGCCGATCTTCCTTGGCGTTCGCCGATCCTTGACGCCGGTGCATGACAGGATTGCCACACTTGTCGTGCGCGCAGTGGAAAATCCGCCACAATCGAGCGCTAGGGACCGGGAATTCCTCGGAATTGCAGCGCAGCATGGCGCCGGGGGTCGCGGCCGGTCGGGAACGGCCGCGTGGGGAGTCAGGTAGCGAACAGCAGCACATGAACGATGACAGAATCGACCGTCGGTCGGTTGTAGGGTGGGCCGCGGGGCTGGCCGCCGTGACGGCGCTGGCGAAATATGGCGCCGTCCACACCTCCGCTTTGGCTCAAGCCGCGCCGCCGCCGGCTGAAGGTGCGCCGGCCGCGACCGCGCCCTCTGCGCCGCCCTTCAGCGCCGACGTCGTCAAAGACCGCGCGCGAACCTTGAGCGCGGCCGAGTACGCGAAGCCGACGGTGGAACTTCCGCCGCCGTTCGACAAGCTCGGCTATGACCAGTATCGCGACATTCGTTTTCGCACGGAAAGGTCGATCTGGCGCGGCGAGAAGATCGACTTCGAGATTCAACCCTTCCCGATGGGCTGGCTCTATGAGTCGCCCGTCGAGCTGTGGCTTGTCGATGACGGCCAGGCGAACCAACTCATCGCCGACGGCAAGCTGTTTTCGATCGGCCCGCTGATCGGCACGGGGCCGGACGCGGCGCCGTTCGGCTTTTCCGGATTTCGCATTCACGGGCCGCTCAATCGCGCCGACTACTTCGACGAATACGTCGTGTTTCAGGGCGCAAGTTATCTGCGCGCCGTCGGTCGGGGTCAGTCCTACGGCGCGTCGGCGCGCGGCCTCGCGCTCAACACGGCGCGGCCGGGCGGCGAAGAATTCCCGATGTTTCGATCCTTCTGGATCGAAAAGCCGAAACCGGGGGCAACCGAAATCGTCATCCACGCGCTGCTCGATAGCACGTCGACGACGGGCGCCTACCGTTTCGTCATTCAGCCCGGCGAGGCGACGGTGATGGACGTCGAGGCGACGTTGTTTCCGCGCAAGGCGCTGGGGCATGTCGGCATCGCGCCGTTAACGAGCATGTTTCTGCATGGTCCCGCCGACCAGCGCCCGCTCGCCGATTTTCGCCCCGCGGTCCACGACAGCCAGGGGCTGGCGATGTGGACCGGCGCGGGCGAACGCATCTGGCGGCCGTTGACCAATCCGAAGACGCTGCAGATCAGCGCCTTCATGGATAAAGATCCGAAGGGCTTCGGTTTGTGGCAGCGCGACCGGGCCTTTTCGTCGTTCCAAGACTTGGAGGCGCACTACGAGCGGCGCCCCTCGGTCTGGGTCGAGCCGAAGGGGTCATGGGGCGACGGATTCATCGAACTGATCGAAATCCCGGTCGAGGATGAAATTCACGACAACATCGTCGTCTACTGGAAGCCGGCCGCCGCTTATGAGCCGGGCCTCGTGCAAACGCTTAACTATCGGCTTCACTGGTCCGAGCACGTTCCGGCGGCCTGGTCGGGCGCCCGCGTCGCTACGACGCGCGTCGGACGCGCAAAAAAGCCGGACGCCTTTCTTTTCGTCATCGATATGCAAGGCGCCGCCGTTCAAGATGTTCGTGATTTGCCGATTGCTGACGTCACGGCGTCCACGGGAACGGTTTCGAACGTGGTGGTTCAGCGCAATCCCGAGTTGCCCGGCGTTCGCGTCGCGTTCGAATTGGCGCCTGAAGGCGCGGAACTTGTTGAGCTTCGTATGGTTCTCAAGGCGCAAGACCAGACCTTCTCAGAGACTTGGCTATATCGATGGACCACGCCGTAAACGAGAACTTCATCGGCCCGCGGCCGGAGTTCGCAGAGCCGGCGCCGCTCGACGCAGGACCTTGGACGTCGCTTCCGGCGCCGGCGACGCTCGATATGCCCGAACAGGAGTTCGCGGCGCGGCTTCAGTTGCAGGGCGAGCCGCGCAGGCGAAGTTTCTGGGTGCCGCGCGCCGCCATCTTCGTCGGCGCGGCGGTGCTCACCGCCGCTTTCGCCCGTGAACTGTTCGGCATTCTGGCGTTCGGCGTGATGACGCCGCTGCAGTTCCTGTTTCTCGTGCTCTCGACGGTTTCGTTCGGCTGGATCGCGATCGGCAGTCTTAGCGCCGCGCTAGGGTTCCTGCCGCTGTTTGCCGGCGAGCGGCCGGATGAGATCGCGGCCCAACCGCTGACGACGCCGATGCGCACGCGCACCGCCTTGCTGTTTCCGGTGTATCACGAAGACCCGGCGCGCATCGCCGGCGCCATCGAGGCGATGGCGGAAGAGCTCGCGGCCCTGGATCGCAGCGCCCACTTTGACATTTTTGTTCTTTCGGATACGCGCGGCGAAGTCGATGGCGACCGTGAGGCTGCGGCCTATGAGGCGCTGGCGGCGAAGCTGCGGCCGATCCTGCCGGTCTATTATCGCCGTCGCTTCAAGAACACGGCGCGCAAGGCCGGCAACATCGAAGATTGGATCACGCGCTTCGGCGCCGCGTACGAACATTTCGTGATCCTCGACGCCGATAGCGTGATGACGGGCGCGACCCTTGTTACGCTGGCGCTGGCGATGGAGCGCGATCCCAAGGCCGGCCTCATTCAGACGGTCCCGCGCCTCGTCGGCGGCGAAACGCTGCTGCAGAAGCTTCAGGCGTTTGCGTCAAATACCTATGGCCCGTCAGTCGCCGCGGGAATTGCGTTCTGGCATCGCGACCAGGGCAACTACTGGGGCCACAACGCCATCATTCGCACCAAAGCGTTCGCGTCCGCCGCGGGACTTCCTGACCTGCAGGGCCGAAAACCGTTCGGCGGGCATATCCTCAGTCACGACTTCGTCGAAGCCGTTCTGCTGCAGCGCGCCGGATGGGGCGTGCACATGATGCCGACGCTGGAAGGCTCATATGAAGGGATGCCGCCGAACATCGTCGATGTCGTGACGCGTGACCGGCGCTGGGCGCAGGGAAATTTGCAGCATCTCGCGATCGTCTCGCAGCCGGGCGTAACGCCGATGGGCCGCGTGCACCTCGGCATGGGCGCTGCGTCGTATCTGATTTCAGGCGTCTGGGCGTTGTCGCTGGTCGTCGGCGTCATCCTGGCGCTGCAGAGCCAGCAGTTGATCCCGAGCTACTTCCAAGACGAGAAGACGCTGTTTCCCATCTGGCCGGTCATTGATCCCGGCGCGGCGCTGAGACTGTTTCTGGCGACGCTGGTTGTGGTTCTGCTTCCTAAAGGTCTCGGGCTGATCCTCGAGTGGCGGCGCGCCCGCTCGGCTGCAGCCGCGCTGCGCGTCACCGCCGGCGTCATGTTCGAGACGGTCTATTCGATGCTGATCGCGCCGATTTTGATGCTGACGCAGACGATCGGCGCCATTCAGATTCTTCTGGGCTTCGATTCGGGCTGGTCAGCCCAAAAGCGCGACGACGGCCGCTTGCCGTTAGCCGCCGCCCTCTGGTTTGCGCGGTGGCATATGCTGATCGGATTCGTCGTCGCGGTGATCGCGTGGAACGTGTCGCCCGGCCTGCTCGCGTGGATGGCCCCCGTCGTCCTTGGCTTGGTCCTCGCAGGCCCTGTCGCCTGGTACACGTCTTTGAAGGCCAGCGCTGCCTCGCGCTGGGCTCTCGCGACGATGGAGGACAAAGCGCCGCCGGCGATTTTGATCGCGGCGAACGCGGCGGCGACGGCATGGCGCAGACGGCTCGATGCGCTTGCGATGGCCGCAACGCCGGATCGCGAAGCTGCCTAGGCGCGTTCGCCTGAAGCGGTTTCGGGCTGCGACTTCGCCCCACGCAGCGAACGAAACAGTTCCTGAAATATCTCGCGCACGCGCAGTTTTTCGGCATCCAGAAACGGCAGCGGTCGCGTGACCTCGACTGCGGCCACGCCGAGCCGCGCCGTCAGCGCGCCATTGAAGGCGCCTTCGCCGAGACGCCGCGAGACGCGCCGCAAGACGTCCTGTCCCAGAAACTGACTGAGCAAATCGTCGGTCATCGCCACGCCGCCCGTCGCGATGATGTGCCCGACCACCAGCTTGCCGAGCCGCATCGCCCCGAAAACGCCCGGCAGGCCGCCGTAAAGTGCGGCGATCGCGCGGAACATGCGCACGTTCTCGACCAGCACATAGACCATGGCGAGCGACAGGATTGGCGACAGCGCGGTGACGGTCGCGACGCGTTTGGCGGACGTCAGAATGACCCGTCGAGCTTCGCCGTCGAGCGGGATCAGCAACTCGCGGTCGGCGAGGCGCAGCAGTTCGCCCGGCGCCAGCACGTCTCCTTTGTGATCGTTGAGGCGGGCCAATCCCCACGTCATGTCGGCGCGACCGCGGTAGTGCCGCGCGAGGTCCGCGACGGCGGCGCGCTCTCCGGCGCCGTCGCCCGACGCTAGTGCCGCCGTCACAGCTTTGCGCAGGCGCGACAGCCGCGCCATGTGACGAAAACCGAGCAGCTCTTTGGCAAGAATTGAGACGAGCGCCAAAGCTATTGCGCCGAGCAGGCCCGTCGCGACCCAGCCAAGCCAGTCTTGCCGCTCGAGGGCAATCGAAACGAACCGCGTGAACCAAAGTCCGGCAGCAAGCGAGGCGAGCGCCGCCGTCGCAGAAAGCAACAGGCCGCCCCATCGAAGCCCCCGTCGCAAATCCTCTCCGGTCAACGATCGGGGTTCGACGGCGTCGCGTTTCGACGTCACGGCGCCGGCGTCGGCGAAAACGTCTGCGTCAGCTCGTTCGATCCCCGGATCGTCAATGCGAAAGGCGCGCGGCGCGCGCGGCTGCGGAGACGGCTCGGCTCGGCGCGTGGTCATGTTCGTTGCGTCATGTGAGATAATCCGCAATCAGAAATTCAAGAGCCCGGTCCAGACGTATATGGGGCAGCGCGACGCCCTTTGCATCGGCGGACAGCGACGGCAGCCGCGGCGGCTCGAATCTCACGAGAGAAAGCGAACCCGGCTTGGCGGAGCGCGCGGCATTGAGCGCCGCGGCAGGGTCGGCTGGCAGATCGCCTGGAAAGATCGCGGCCTCACGCTTGCCATCGAACGTTTCGCTGTCGATTTTTTCGCCCTTCATCGGCGTGCCAATGAGGCAAGGGAGCGTTTCGCCGTTCGACTTGACGGTCGAGTCGCGCGTTGCCCGCAGCGCCGAGAGCGCGACAGTGCGCACCTCGGCGCCCGCTTCTTCCGCTCGCAAGGACGCAGCGGCGACGACGAGGCTCAGGATGGCGCCCAACCGATCATGGCTCGACGCCGGAAGGTGATCGGCCTTGGCGGCCGCAAACACTACGCGATCGATGCGCTTGCCGACGATCGCCGATAGCCAGGAGTTCGCGCCGGGCCGGAAGGCAAGCATCACGCCGCGCATCGCGCGCTCGAGATCGGCGACGGCGCGAGCGCCCTGGTCCAGCGCGCCAAGCAGATCGACGAGAACGATCTGGCGGTCGAGCCGTGCGAAGTGTTGATCGAAGAAGGGGCGGACGACCTCGGACTTATAGCTCTCGAAGCGGCGCTCCATCATGGCGGCGAGCGATCCGCGCGGCAGACGCCCTTCGCTCGCGAGCGGCATCGGGAAGTAGGTCAGAAGCGGCGAACCTTCGAGATCTCCCGGCAACAGGAAGCGTCCGGGCGCGAGCGTCGCGGGCGCGCCGCTCGCCCGGAGCTGTCCGAGGTACCGTGTGAACAATTTGGCGCCTGTCAGCGCAATCTGCTCGTCTTCGCCGCCGGCCGGGTCCGTGCCCGCGAGAAATTCAAGCCAGGGTTTGGCCGCCGCGCTGCGTTCCGGCGCCCGCGCAAGCTCAAGGGCTTCGGCCGAGAACTGGCGATAGTCCTGCGCCAGCAGCGGCAGGTCGATCAGCCACTCGCCCGGGTAGTCGACGATGTCGAGGTGGAGCTTGGAAAGCCCGAGTGCGCGCTTGATCCGGCTCTCGGATCGGTATTCGATGGTGACGCGGAGTTCCGATATGCGACGCGTGCTCTCCGGCCATCGCGGCGGATCGGCTGCGAGTTCGCCGATGTGGCGTTCGTAGTCGAAGCGCGGCACGCTGTCGTCGGGCTGCGGCTCCAGATAGGCGCGGACGATGCGCCCCTCGGCGTCGGGCGCGAAGAACGGCAGCCGCCCGCCCGAAACCAGGTTGCGCACCAGTGCGGTGATGAAAACGGTCTTGCCCGAGCGCGCCAGCCCGGTGACGCCGAGCCGGATCGACGGCGTCAGATAATCGCCGATGCGCGTCTGAGCGCTTTTGATGAAATCGGAGGTGGAAATGTCGGCCACGGCGCGCCAATCGCCAACGAAAAAAGGGAACCCGGAGGCTCCCTCTGTGACCCAACTTCATGGGCGCGGCAAGCCTGGCGGGCGAGGCAGGTCGTCAGCCGTAGAGGACGACCGCGACGCCGGCGCCCATGACCACGATTCCCATCAGCATGATAACGCCGGAGCGGACGACTTCAGGCATAGCGACCCTCCTTCTGGGCCTGTGTAAGAGGATCTCGCAGAATCTGCGCTCCGTCGCCGTGGCGCAGACGCGCTGCGACGAAATTCCTCGATCCTGATTCGAAGTTTACGCCCGAGGCCTTGAACAGACAGTGAAGACGAAATTCATCCGCCGTTCATCTCGCGGCCGGAGCGCGGCTCGCCGGGCGCTGGGGCCTTCGCCTTATTTGGGCTTCGCGACGGCGCCGATGATTTTGGTCAGCCCGATCATGATGTCGAGGCGGACCTTCATGAAATTGGGGCGCGCCTCGATCGGATCGGCGAAGATCATCGTGCGGTCGAGGAACCGCGTGTCGCGCGGCCAGACCGGGCCGCCCTTAGCCGACGGCGTCCCCGACTTTGCGAAGTTGAACCAGTAGTCGCTGACGGTTTCCGCGTAGGCGCGATCCGTGTCTGTCGCGATGGGTTTGGTCACGGCGTCGCGATCGACCGTGTTGAACACGTAGGGAATCTCATCGGCGTGGGGCACGCCGTTCTGCCGCTCGGGCCGAAGCTTCTCCGCGGTATAATCGAAATAGTAACGCCACACCGGCGCGAGCTTGGCGTGGCGGTCGGCGGTCCAGCGCGCCGCCATCGTGAAAATGAGGTCGCGCGTCGCCTGCCGCGCGCGCTCCCTCTCGTCGTCAACGCCCGGATAGAGCAGCTTCACGACGAAGCCCGCCGCAGCGATCTTGCCGATGACCTCCGCCGGGTCGACGCCGAAGGCCGTCGCGACGCTAGAATCGTCGCTGTTGCTGCCGACGATGAGCGGAAGCGGCTTCTGGTCGCCGGCGCGGAATACGGCTTCGATCGAGCGCGGCAGCACCTTGTCGCCGCTGATCGGGACCGGCGCGGATGTCAGCCCCTGGCCTTCGAGCGCCGCGATTTTTTCAGCTGGGACGGCGCGCAATTGCTTCGCGGTGGCGCGTGCGCCGGGCAGACCGAGGGCATCGGCGACTTTGACGCTCATCTCGACAGCCTTGGCGCGTGTCATGTCGGGGATGAGATAGGAGCTTTCGGCCACGCCCTTATCGAACAGACCGCGGGAGAGGGGCGAGGCGAACTGCGCCAGCACGCTTTTTGCGCCGGCCGACTCGCCGAAGATCGTGACGTTGCCCGGATCGCCGCCGAAGTTAGCGATGTTCCGCTTCACCCATTTCAGCGCCGCGATCTGATCGAGCAGTCCGAAGTTGGCGGTCGTGTCGGCGTTGTTCGCCGAAATCGCAGGATGGGAGAAGAAGCCGAACTGGCGAAGCCGATAGTTGAAGGAGACGACGACGGCCCCTTTCTTGGCCAGCGCCGCGCCGTCGGTGTTGTCGAGCGCGCCGGAGCCGATGACGAAGGCGCCGCCGTGAATCCACGCCATGACGGGCAGGTTCGCGCCGGATTTCGGATTCGGAGTCCAAACATTCAGAAATAGGCAGTCTTCGCTTTGCGGCCGCGGCGCGCTTTGACCGATGACGCCTGGCGGTGGCGTCGCCTGCAGGCAGTCCGGGCGGTAGTCGCTCGCCTTGCGCACGCCGTTCCAATCCGCCGCCGGAACCGGATCGCGCCATCGCCGTTCGCCGATCGGGGGCGCCGCGTAGGGGATGCCCTTGAACGATGTGACGCCGCCGGCCGTGACGCCCTCGACGCGTCCTTTCCGCGTCGCAACGATAGGCCCGGCTGCTGCTGCCTCTGCGAGTGCAGGCAACAGCAAGAGAGCGAGAAAACACGCGCCGGACCAGATGCGCGGCGACGAGGCAAACGCGGACGACATTGCCAACCCCCGGAGAATGGGCGTCGAGCATCGCGCGAAACGTAAGACGCGCGCAAGACAGGGCGTGATGAAGAGAACCGGTAGCGGGCTACTCCCCGCGGCGGCGCACCATGAAGGCGAGGCGTTCGAGAAGGTGGGCGTCCTGCTCGTTTTTTATCAAGGTGCCGGCGAGCGGCGGCACAAGCTTGCGCGGATCGCTTTCGCGCAGCAGAGCAGGGTCGATGTCGTCGTTCAAGAGCAGCTTCAGCCAATCGAGCAATTCCGACGTCGACGGCTTTTTCTTCAGGCCCGGGACGTCGCGCAGCTCGTAGAAGACGCGCAGCGCCTCGTTGACCAGGCGACCCTTCAATCCCGGGAAGTGGACCTCGACGATCTGGCGCATCGTCTCGGCGTCGGGGACCTTGATGAAATGGAAAAAGCAGCGGCGGAGGAACGCGTCGGGAAGCTCTTTTTCGTTGTTCGACGTGATCAGCACAATTGGGCGATGCTTGGCCTTCACGGTCTCGCCGGTCTCGTAGACGAAGAACTCCATACGATCGAGTTCCTGCAACAGGTCGTTTGGAAACTCGATGTCGGCCTTGTCGATTTCGTCGATCAGCAGCACCGCGCGCTTCTCGCGCGTGAAGGCGTCCCAGAGCTTGCCGCGCTTGATGTAGTTGGCGATGTCCTTGACGCGTTCGTCGCCAAGCTGGCCGTCGCGCAATCGCGACACGGCGTCGTATTCGTAGAGGCCCTGCTGGGCCTTGGTCGAGGATTTGACGTGCCACTCGATCAGTTCGAGGCCAAGCGCGCGGGCCACTTCGGCGGCAAGCACGGATTTTCCCGTGCCCGGCTCGCCCTTGATCAAGAGGGGGCGCTGCAACGTGATCGCGGCGTTGACGGCGATTTTCAGGTCGCCGGTAGCGACGTAGGACTTCGTGCCGTCGAACTGCATTGTTGAGAAAATCGCCCCGCTCCGGATCAGCCGATACCCTAGGCGTCGAGGTGCGTCGCAGCAAGGCGACCGATCGCGCTCACGGATCGGATCGGCGCAGCGATCGCCGCGGCGGCCGTGTTCACGAAAAACTGATATAACCTATTGTCACATATAAATTATCGGCAACCGCTGGTTTTTGGCCCTGAGCGCGTCCCGCGCTTGACTTGGAGGCCGCGGCCCTTAGAAGTCGTGCCGCCTGAAAGCAGAGCCCGAGTCGTCTGGCGACCTGCGGCGTTGTTCGATCAGGCAAGTCGGTCAACCGCACACGTAGCCTCATAGGAGGCGATCGATGAGCAAGAAAAACGGCGCCAAATCCCGCGGCTCCAAGTCCGGCGGCGCAAAGACTGCGACGGCAAAGGCGACAGCGAAGAAGTCGGCCCCGTCGCCGGCTGGACGCGCCGGCAAACCTGCGGCCAAATCTTCGAGCGCCAAGGCCGCCAAGCCGTCAAAAATTGCGCCGCGAGTCATCGCGAAACCGGCGCAGAGCGGGAAGTCGGGCGCGCCTAAAGCCCCGGTCGCCAAATCAATCGCAACGTCGCCGCCGCGCACGATCGCGGCGTCCAAGCCGACCGCGCCGACGAAGACAGAGGGACGACCCAAGAAGATGGCATCGCGCGCCAAGATCGCCGACATCGTACTGCCGCCGGGATATCGACCGTCGGAAGACGAGCCTTTCATGAGCGACAAGCATCGCGCCTACTTCCGCAAGCGCCTGCTGGAGTGGAAAGAGGAAATTCTTCGCCAGACGCGCGAGACGCTGGCGATCCTCCACGAAGATTCGACCCAGCACGCCGATCTCGCGGACCGCGCGACCTCGGAAACGGATCGGGCGACGGAATTGCGCACGCGCGATCGCCAGCGCAAGCTGATCGCCAAGATCGACGCTGCGCTGACGCGGATCGACGACGGCAGCTACGGCTATTGCGAGGACACCGGCGAGCCGATCGGCTTGAAGCGGCTCGACGCGCGACCGATCGCGACGCTGTCGGTCGAAGCGCAGGAGCGCCACGAGCGGCGCGAAAAGGTGTACCGCGAAGAGTAGCCCGCCCAGGCTTTCAGCGACTTTTTGGCCTCTTGGCTCAGAATCGAACGCCGCTTCACGACTTCTTAGGTATTTCGCGAGACGCTTCAACGGTATCGTTGGGTCGTTTGAAGGGTGTTGCGCTGTGTCCAGTCGTCATGTGGGTTTGGCGTGTGCGCTTCCGGTGGTCGCGGCGATGATCGCCGGTCCGCCGTCGTCGCGTCCGCTTGAAAGCGCCCTTCGTGCTGCCCCGCCGGCGACGGTAGCCGTCGCCATCAGCCCGCTCAATCTCTCGAAACTTGATCTTGCCGACTTCGGCGACGTCGAAGCGCTGCGTTGAGCGATCGTCAACGGGTCGCGATCATCCGCGCTCGACCCGCGCCTCGACCGGGTCGGGTCCCGACAGCTCCGGTTCCTGCGCTCGGAAGACCTGCGGCGCGGCGCGATTGAGCGCCGGCGGCGCGTTGGCCGCGTCGAGCGAACGGTGGCCAAAGCCGCGGGCGGGCCGCGTCACGACGGCCGCGGCTTGCGCCGGTTGCGCGTCCGCCGGCCGAAGGAGCGGAATTCCGATTCCGGTTTCAATCACGACGTCGACGGGACCGCCCGTCAGCAGCAGGTGTTCGACGTCGTCGCGTCGGATCAACACGAGGCGGCGCTTGCCGTCCATCGGCGCATATTCGACGACCTCAACGCGCGGCTCGGGACGCGGCCCGAAGAAACCGCGCGTCAGGTCGCTCGCAGAGCCGCCGCGGGCGACAAATGCGGCGCCGGCGCCGAGACCGGCGATGACGACGATGATCGCCAGCCAAGAGAGAATTTCCAGCATCGCCGCCCCCTGACGTCCGCTGAAACGCGCACAATCTCCGGAGCATGCTCCGCGCCCCGGAGACGGAGCTGCGGCCTTGCAGCCCCGCAATCACCTCATAGACCGGAATTGACGGCATTTTAACCTTAATAATCGAACTGTTGACAGATCAGAAAGCGCCGCCCCAAAGCGGCGCGCCCGTCAGTTGCGTAAGAGTACCCCCATGGCCACAGCCGACGCCTCCGCCTATGAGAATCAGCTAGTTTCCGCGTCCATGAAGACCGGCGAGGCAGCCAAAATCGAGTCGTCCGCGCTCGATCCGATCAGCACGGACGGATTCGGCGGCGTCCTGCCGGTCATCGTCGTCGCCGCAGCAGCCGGCGCCGTGGTCTTTGGATTGATCGCCACGGGTTCGGGCGAACCGCTGCTGCTGACGCTCCTCGCCGTCCTGGCGATGCTCGGCCTGTTCTTCCTGTTTGCGATCGGCGCAGGGCATGTGCGCCTCGGCGCCCATTCGCCGTCCGGCGACCTTTTGCGCGCCGCCTCCGACGCCTCCGGGGATGCGGTGTTCATCACCGGCGCCGACGGCGTTTCACTTTATCGCAATGCCGCTTTCGACGCGCAGTTTGGTCGTTCGAACGCCGGACCGTTCGCCGCGCTCGAGTCTGCGCTCAGTCACGATGCCGACGCCGCACAGGCTCTATTCCGTTTGACGCGCGCCGCCGAGCGCGGCGAAAACCGCTCGGAAGATTTCCGCCTCAAGAGTTCCGTCGCGCAACGGGAGCGGGCGCTCCGCGCCGTTGTCCGCCCGTTTGCCTCGCGCGAGGCCGGCGCAGGCGGCGGATCGCGGCTCGCCCACTGGCGGTTCACCGACGTCACGGCTGACGCCGCGCGCGAAGCCCACCGCATCGCCGCCCTCGAAACGGCCGTCGCTTCGATCGATTCCATGCCGGCGGGATTTCTCGCGGCGGCCGCGGACGGCGCGCTGCTCCACATCAACGCGACGTTCGAGTCCTGGCTCGGATACGCCAGCGGCTCGCTCCGCGCGCGCGCCGCGCGTCTTGCCGATATCGCCGGCGTCGAGGGCGCACGCCAGCTGGCGCTGTTGGCGGCCGACCCCGTCGCGGAGCGCCGCACGGTTGACCTTGATCTGCCGCGCAGCGACGGCCGCATTGTGCCGCTGACGCTGTTCGTCGAACCCTGCAACGGCGGTTTCACGCTGACGGCGATGAACCGCGCGTCGCCGGCGATGGCGCTCGGCGGCGGCCGCACGGAAGCGCGCATCGCGCCGTTCTTTCAGTCGGCGCCGTTCGGGATCGCGACGCTCGACGGGGCGGGCCGCATCACCAGCAGCAACATCGCGTTCACGCGGATGGTCTTTGACGGCCGGCCGGCGAAGGACGCGCCTGCGATCGACTCGATGTGCGCGACGGCGGAGCCGGACGAGCGCGCCGCCGTCGCCGCGTGCCTAGCCGAGGTGTTGGCCGGACGCAGCGCGGCGCAGCCCATCGAAATCACGGCGGGCGCACAGAAACAGTTTACGCGGCGCATCTACATGGCCCCGATCGCGGCGGGCGCCAGCGGCGAAGCCGCCGCGCTGTACGTGGTCGACGCGACGGACGAGAAGGCGCTCGAGCAGCGTTTTGCGCAGGCGCAGAAGATGGAGGCCGTCGGCAAGCTCGCGGGCGGCATCGCCCACGACTTCAACAACGTGCTGACCGCCATCATCGGCTTCTCCGATTTGCTGCTGGCGACGAAGCGGCGGAACGATCCCGACTACAAGGACATCCGCAATATCCAGTCGTCGGCCTACCGCGCCGCCGGGCTCGTCGCCAATCTGCTCGGGTTTTCGCGCAAGCAGACGCAGCAGGTCGCCATCCTGAACCTCGGCGAACTCGCGACCGACATGACGCCGACGCTCAAGACGGCGATTGGCGAGAAGATCGCGCTCAACATGCGATCGGAGCGCGATCTTTGGACCGTGCGCGCCGACGGAAACCAGATCTACAACGTCATCCTCAATCTCTGCCAGAATGCGCGCGACGCCATGCCTTCGGGCGGCAAGCTGACGATCTCGACGAAGAACGTCAGCGAGCGCGACAGTCAGAAAATGGCGGGTCTTGGCGGTTTCACGCCGGGAGAGTACGTGCTGGTCGAAGTCGCCGACACGGGCAGCGGCATGAGCCCGGAGGTGATGGAGAAGATTTTCGAGCCGTTCTTCACCACCAAGGCGGTGGGCAAGGGCACGGGGCTCGGCCTCGCGTCCGTCTACGGCATCGTCAAGCAGACGGGCGGGTTTATCTTGCCCGAAAGCGAAGTCGGCAAAGGCACGACGTTCAAGGTTTATCTGCCGCGCTACGTTCTTGAGGCGGATGACGAGGTCGAAGCGCCGGTGAAGGCGCTTTCCGCCAAGCGCGACGCCAAGGCCGTCGACCTCACGGGCAAGGGCCGCGTGCTCCTCGTTGAGGACGAAGTTGAAGTGCGCCAGTTCGCGGTGCGCGCGCTGACAAGCAAAGGCTATCAGGTGCTGGAGGCGTCCGACGGCGTCGAGGCGCTGGAGGTGATGAGCAAGCACGGCGATGTCGACATCGTCGTCTCGGACGTCGTGATGCCGGAAATGGACGGGCCGACGCTGTTCAAGGAACTGCGCAAGCGCAATCCGTCGATGAAGGTGATCTTCGTCTCGGGCTATCCGAACGAAGCCTTCCGCGAGCAGCTCGGCGGCGAGGATTTCGCGTTCCTGCCGAAGCCGTTCTCGCTGCCGCAGCTCGCGGCGAAGGTGAAGGAAGAACTGGCGAAGTAGGGGGCGGCGAGTGGGCGGCGTGGACCGTCAGCAGCGCCGTCGGCCGCGCCAGAGTTGGTGATGACGCGACTGATCAGCTGCTCGTAGCCGTTGTAGGTATAAGTCCCGACTAGGCTCGATCCGACCGTCGTCGTCTTGAGGCGATTGGCGTTGTTGTACGTGAACGCATAGGGCCCGCCTCTTTGCCATGCGCCCGGCGACTCCCGTTCCGAGAGCCGGCCGCCGGGCGCGAAGAGTGCGCGCGAGTCGGTGAGCAGGTTTCCCGCGATGTCGTAGGTCATCGACCGGATCGTCGAACCCCCGCGCACGATCGATTGTGCGCGGTTGTCGGTCGCCTGTCCTCAGGCGCTCCGCGCGCGGCGGCGTCGGAGTTCCGGCGCATCCGGCCGGCTCGCGGAACGCGAGTCGGATGCGCCAGGAAAAAAGAACAAAACGTGATTGACGACTGAGAACAAATCAGGTACTCGTTTGGTAAATTGAAGCGCGGCGGCTTCTGCCATAGGGATGAGGATAACGCTGATGGACCGGTCGGATTTCACGGTTTTCGAGGGGGGCAAAATGGACAAGAAGCAGGCGCTGGATCAGGCGCTGGCGCAGATCGACAAGACCTTCGGCAAGGGGTCGATCATGCGGCTCGGCGCCAATGAGAAGCTGGTCGACATCGAGGCGATTTCGACGGGATCGCTCGGGCTCGACATCGCGCTCGGCATCGGCGGCCTGCCGAAGGGCCGCATCATCGAAATCTATGGCCCGGAATCGTCGGGCAAGACGACGCTGGCGCTGCAGGTCGTGGCCGAAGCGCAGAAGAGGGGCGGGGTGTGCGGCTTCATCGACGCGGAACACGCGATCGATCCGCAGTACGCGCGCAAGCTCGGCGTCAAGGTCGAGGACCTGCTGATCTCGCAGCCCGACACCGGCGAGCAGGCGCTCGAAATCACCGACACGCTGGTGCGTTCCGGCGCGATCGACGTGCTCGTGATCGATTCCGTCGCGGCGTTGACGCCAAAGGCCGAACTCGAAGGCGAGATGGGCGACAGCCTTCCCGGCCTGCAGGCGCGCCTGATGAGCCAGGCGCTGCGCAAATTGACGGGTTCGATTTCGCGTTCGAACTGCATGGTCATCTTCATCAACCAGATCCGCATGAAGATCGGCGTGATGTTCGGCAATCCCGAGACGACGACGGGCGGCAACGCGCTGAAGTTCTACGCCTCCGTGCGTCTCGACATCCGCCGCATCGGCCAGATCAAGGAGCGGGAAGAGGCGGTCGGCAACCAGACGCGCGTCAAGGTGGTCAAGAACAAGGTGGCGCCGCCGTTCAAGCAGGTCGAGTTCGACATCATGTACGGCGAAGGCATTTCGAAGGTCGGCGAACTCGTCGATCTCGGCGTCAAGGCCGGCATCGTGGAAAAGTCCGGCGCGTGGATTTCCTACAACGGCCAGCGCATCGGCCAGGGTCGCGAGAACGCCAAGACGTTTTTGAGGGAGAACCCGGCGGTCGCCGCCGAGCTTGAGCGCGCCATCCGCGCCAACGCCGGGCTGATCGTCGAGAAGCTGCTGGTCAATCCGGACGCGGGCGAGGATGACGGCGAGGAGCCGGACGCCGACGGCGTGCTGCCCGATGAAGATGTCGGCGCGAAGAAAGTCGCGAAGGGCAAGCGATAAGCGGCGCGGCTCGGGCGCGCACGCGCAGATTGGATTTCAAGGCGGGGTCGCGAATATGCGGCCCCGCTTTGGCGTTTTCGGGCGTACATGTACGGTCCGGCGCGTTCCTGGACACGCTTTCGCGGCGTCGTTACAACAGCGCGCCTGATTCAAAGTTCAATCGAAAGCACACGTTCCGATGGCCGGCGTCAGCGAAATCCGCTCAAAATTCCTCGAGTATTTCAAGGAGAACGACCACGAGGTCGTGGCCTCGTCGCCGCTCGTGCCGCGCAACGATCCGACCTTGATGTTCACCAACGCCGGCATGGTGCAGTTCAAGAACGCGTTCACGGGGCAGGAGACGCGCGTCGTCCCGCGCGCCGCCTCGTCGCAAAAGTGCGTGCGCGCGGGCGGCAAGCACAACGATCTCGACAACGTCGGCTATACGGCGCGGCATCACACGTTCTTCGAGATGCTCGGCAACTTCTCATTCGGCGATTACTTCAAGGAGCGCGCGATCGAGTTGGCGTGGCGGCTCATTACGAAAGACTACGGCATCGACGCGAAGCGGCTGCTCGTCACCGTCTATCACGATGACGATGAGGCGTTCCGGCTGTGGAAGAAGATTGCGGGGCTGCCTGAAAGCAAAATCATCCGCATCCCGACATCCGACAATTTCTGGCAGATGGGCGACACGGGGCCGTGCGGTCCGTGCTCGGAAATCTTTTTTGATCACGGCGAAAAGATCAAGGGCGGCCCGCCCGGCTCGGCCGACGCCGACGGCGATCGCTTCATCGAAATCTGGAATCTCGTCTTCATGCAGTTTGAGCAGCGCGGTCCGGGGGACCGCGTGCCGCTGCCGAAGCCGTCGATCGACACGGGCATGGGCCTCGAGCGCATCGCCGCCGTGCTGCAGGGCAAGCACGACAATTATGAGATCGACCTCTTTCAAGCGCTGATCAAAAACATCCGCGAAACGAGCGTCAAACTTGGAGCGGTAGCGCTTGGGGACGATCTCAGTGACGACGACGCAGGCCTAAAAAAATTGCAAAGGGTGGTTTATCAAGTCGGTAGTCCCGACAATGCCCCATACAAAGTGATTGCTGACCACCTGCGTGCCACAAGCTTCCTGATCGCCGACGGCGTGTTGCCGTCGAACGAAGGGCGCGGGTACGTACTTCGTCGCATCATGCGCCGCGCAATGCGTTATGCGCATCAGCTCGGTTGCCAAGAGCCGCTGATGCATCACTTGGTGCCTAGTCTTGTGCATGAAATGGGCGACGCATTTCCCGAACTTGTCCGCGGTCAGTTGCTGATCACCGAGACTCTGAAACTCGAGGAGACGAAGTTCAAAAAGACGCTCGGGACGGGCCTGAAACTTCTTGGTGACGCAACTGAATCGATGGTCGAAGGCGAAACGCTTTCAGGCGACCTCGCTTTCAAGCTCTATGACACCTACGGCTTTCCGCTCGATCTGACCG
The DNA here is from genome assembly GCA_052386495.1 of Hyphomicrobium sp. Classification (GTDB taxonomy): domain Bacteria; phylum Pseudomonadota; class Alphaproteobacteria; order Rhizobiales; family Hyphomicrobiaceae; genus Hyphomicrobium_B. Next base: position 22,812 of record JBQTKA010000016.1, read on the forward strand.
AAGACGCGCTGCGTCGGCGCGGCATCGCCGTCGATACCGGCGCGTTCAACGCCGCGATGAAAAAGCAGAAGGACGCCGCGCGCGCCGCTTGGAAGGGTTCGGGCGAGGCGGCGACCGACGCAGTCTGGTTCGACGTCAAGGAGAAGATGGGCGCGACCGATTTCCTTGGCTACGACACGGAGACGGCGGAAGGCGTCGTTGTGGCGATCGTGTCGGGCGGTAAGGACGCGGCGGCCTTGAAGACAGGGGCCGAGGGCGCTCTGGTGCTGAACCAGACGCCGTTCTACGGCGAGAGCGGCGGACAGGTCGGCGACGCCGGCGTCATCAAGGGGCCCGGCGGCGCGCTGTTCCGCGTATCGGACACGCAGAAAAAACTTGGCGATCTTTTCGTTCACGTCGGCAAAGTTGAAAAGGGCGCATTCAAATCCGGCGACTCCGTCGAACTTGTCGTCGACCATGCGCGCCGCTCGGCGATCCGCGCCAATCACACCGCGACGCATTTGCTGCACGAGGCGCTACGCCAGAAACTCGGCGATCACATCGCTCAAAAAGGATCGCTCGTTTCTCCCGATCGCCTGCGCTTCGATTTTTCGCATGGCAAGCCGATGAGCGCCGACGACGTCAAAGCCGTCGAAGGGATCGCCAACGCCGTGCTGACCGAAAACAGCGAAGTCGTGACGCGGCTGATGGCCCTCGATGACGCGCGCGCCTCGGGCGCCCGCGCGCTGTTCGGCGAGAAGTACGGCGAAGAAGTGCGCGTCGTGTCGATGGGCGCCAGCCGCCCCGGCGCCAATCACGCCTGGTCGGTCGAGCTATGCGGCGGCACGCACGTCAAGCGCACCGGCGACATCGGCTTGATCAAAGTCATCGCGGAATCCGCCAGCGCCGCCGGGGTCCGACGCCTCGAAGCGCTGACAGGGGAGGGCGCGCGGGCCTATCTCGCCGAGCAGGACGCCCGCGTGAAGGAGGCCGCCGCCGTCCTGCGGACGCGACCCGAAGATCTCGTCGAACGGCTGCAGGCGCTCGTCGAAGAGAAGAAGACGCTCGAAAAGCAACTTGCCGACGCGAAGCGTCAGCTCGCCTTGGGCGGCGGCGCGCTCAAGACGGGAGAGGGCGCGAGCGGCGAGGTCAAAACCATCGGCGCGGTCAAGTTGCTCGCGCGCACGGTGCAGGGCTTGAACCCGAAAGACCTGCGTGGCCTGATCGACGACGGCAAGAAACACGTCGGGTCCGGCATCGTCGCCGTCGTTGGCGTCACCGAGGATGGCAAGGCGGGGCTCGCGGTGGGGGTGACCGACGATCTCGTCAAAAGCTACAGCGCCGTCGATTTGGTAAAGGCCGGCGCCGAAGCGCTGGGCGGCAAGGGCGGCGGCGGGCGACCGGACATGGCGCAGGCGGGCGGTCCCGACGGCGCCAAAGCCGGCGACGCGCTGGCCGCCATCGAAGCGAAACTTGGGTCTTGACCTTCGCCAAGCGTCATCCCGGGGCTTGCCCCCGGGACCCAGCGATCCGCAAACGCCGAGGGAGGTTGAAACATGGATCCCGGCGACAAATGCCGCGATGACATTATCGATGTTGCATGGGAGCGGACGCTCTCAAACGCGAGCTTGCGAAAATTTCACAAGACTGGGCGGCGCCAGCCGCTATAAGCGGGAAAAAATCCGCTTCTGGAGGACTTCCCTGATGAACTTCAAGTGCTCTGCGGCTTGTGCCGCCCTTGCCTTGACCGCGCTCGCAGTCGCGCCCGCGTTTGCCGCCGACGACATCGTCAAGCCTGCGCCGACGCCGCCGCCCGCCGCCGGTCCGACGGTCGCGGCCGCACAAGCTTTTTGCGGCGAGGCCACCGGCAAAGCGGACGAGTTGTTTCAGAAGTATTCGACGTCCTCGTCATTGAAGGAAGTTTACAAGAGCGCCGATTACATCGCTTACGCGGACGACCAGAAAAGCCCGACCGTGATGTACACGTTTACCATCAAAGGCCACGCCGCGCATCCGGCGGCTGTCTGCCGCAAAATCGAGAAAATCGGAGACTCGGCCGTCATCAAGATGGAAGTCATCTGCGACGGCGAGAGCGAAGCCTGCCTCAAGCTGAAAAACGACTTCAACGTACTGCTCGCCAGGATGCAGACCGAGGTCGAGCAGAAGATTGCCGCCGAGAAGAAGTGACCGCGGTTTTCGACCCGACGAGAACCAGAGCCGTCTGGCGCCATTCCAACGCCTGTGCCGCCGCCGAAAAGCGTCGGAAACATCGGATTTTCAAAAAGTTAGCGCTAGATAGCCAGGCGTAAGCAATTTTCCGTCGATGTGTCTGTGGCGCCGCCAATCCGGTGGATAGCGTCAAAATCGCTTCGTGAATCTGCGAACGACTGTCATGCTCACGTCACGTAACCGACACGTGAGATTCATGACGCCGATCCGACTGAGTTCCGTCGTTCCGATTGCGAGCGGCAGCATCCGCGACGTTTACCAGCATCCCGCGGATCCGCTGCTGCTGATCAAGGTCGTGCGCCAGTCCACGATTGAAGAAAAATTCGGCAGCGGGCGGCCCTGGTACAAAATCGCCAAGCGGCGATATCGGCATCTGATCAGCTATCTCCGCGAAATCCGCGAGCATATCGCCCAGCATGCGCTCGACGGCGCGCATCCGGCGTTCCTGCAAAACGTCGTCGGGCTGGCGCGCACCGATGTCGGCCTTGGCCTCGTTGTCGAAGCGGCCGTCGACAAATCCGGGCGCTTGGCGCCGACGCTGACGTCGCTCGTGAAGTCCGGCCGTTTCGACCGCGCCGCCAGGATGAAGCTCGAACAATTTTTCGAAGACATCATCCGGTCATCGGTGATCGTCGGCGACGCGCACCCGAGCAATATCGTTTACGCGCATACGCCCGAGGATGGCGACCACTTCAAATTGATCGACGGAGTTGGCTTCAAGACGCTGATCCCGCTCGAACGCTTCAGCAAGGCCGCCAATCGCTGGAGCAAGCGGCAGATCGTGAAGAAAATTCGCGCCAGCGTTGAAGCGCTCGACCGCGCGCGGGCTGCGCAAGAACCTCGCGCCGCTGAGCAGGCGTCGACGTACCCGGAGGCGGCGGAATAGCCTCCGATCGGGCGCTCCGACCGCCATCGATCCTAGGCCATCGCTGCCTTCAAGTTCTCGTCGACCTTGTCGAGAAACCCGGTTGTCGTCAGCCATTTCTGCTCGGGGCCGACAAGCAGCGCCAAGTCCTTCGTCATGAATCCGCTTTCAACCGTTGCGATGCAGACTTTCTCAAGCGTGGCCGCGAAGGTCGCGAGCTGATCATTGTCGTCGAGCTTGGCGCGGTGGAGCAGGCCGCGCGTCCACGCGAAGATCGAGGCGATGGCGTTGGTCGAGGTTTCCTTGCCCTTTTGGTGCTCGCGGTAGTGGCGCGTGACGGTGCCGTGCGCGGCTTCGGCTTCCATGGTCTTGCCGTCCGGCGTGAGCAAGACCGACGTCATCAACCCCAGCGAGCCGAAGCCCTGAGCGACGGTGTCGGATTGCACGTCGCCGTCGTAATTCTTGCACGCCCAGACGTAACCGCCGGACCATTTCATCGCGCTTGCGACCATGTCGTCGATCAGGCGATGCTCGTAGACGATCTTTCGGTTGGTGAACGCGTCTTTGAATTCAGCGTCGAAGACCTCCTGGAAGATATCCTTGAAGCGCCCGTCGTAGGCTTTGAGAATGGTGTTCTTGGTCGAGAGGTAAACAGGATAGTTGCGGTTGAGCCCGTAGTTGAACGACGCCCGCGCGAACTCCTTGATGCTGTCGTCGAGATTGTACATGGCCATCGCGACGCCGGCGCCGGGCGCTTTGAAGACGTCCCGCTCGATCGTCTTGCCGTCGTCGCCCACGAACTTGATCGTCAGCGTGCCCTTGCCCGGAAACTTGAAGTCGGTGGCCTTGTACTGATCGCCGAAGGCATGGCGGCCGACGATAATGGGCTGGGTCCAGCCCGGCACGAGGCGGGGCACGTTCCGGCAGATGATCGGCTCGCGAAAAATCACGCCGCCGAGGATGTTGCGGATCGTGCCGTTGGGCGACTTCCACATTTCCTTCAAGTTGAACTCTTTGACGCGCGCCTCGTCCGGCGTGATCGTCGCGCATTTGACGCCGACGCCGTGCTTCTTGATGGCGTTCGCGGCATCGACGGTGACCTGGTCATTGGTCGCGTCGCGGTTCTGGACGCTCAAGTCGTAGTAGTCGATCGTCAGGTCGAGGTAGGGGTGGATCAGCTTGTCCTTGATGAGCTTCCAGATGATGCGAGTCATCTCGTCGCCGTCGAGATCGACGACGGCGCCTGCAACCTTGATCTTTTTCATAGGGACTCCCGTGGCCCGGCTGATCGATTTCGCGCACATTAATGGGGCTGCTGCGCTGCAACAAGACGTCGCGATGCCGCTTTGGTTGAGCCGCGTTTGGCACCTTCGCCAGGTCCAAACCCGCGACCGAGCCCCGCTATTTCAATGAGTCTTTACCTCTAGCCGTTAGCGTGCGGCCGAGTTTCCGACCCCAGGGTGGCGCGCGTGTTCGAGTGCTGGCGACTGCCGACGGTCAAGCTGTGTTTGGCCAGCCTTGCGGCCTGCTACGCCGTGGCGGGCCTGTGGGCGTTGCAGGCGCCCTTCGCCATCGAATTCGCCGGCTTCAAAGCGCCGCTCGGCGCGGCGCTGATGTGCGGCATCTACATGCTCGCGGCGTACGCGTTCGTCCGGTGGTTTGCCGCCGACCATTCGCGTCCAGCGACGATCATGAAGACCGTTGCGACGCGGTTCTACGAGCTGATCGCGGCGATACAGGCTTTGCTGATCTTCGCGCCGGCGGCGGTGCTGCTCAGTTACCTGATCTTCAGCGCCGGGTTTCCGATGCAGGACGCCGCGTTCGCGCGCATGGACTCAGCGTTCGGTTTTGACTTTGCGGGCTTCGTCGGGTTTCTCAATGCGCATCCCGATATCGGTTGGCTTCTGATCCGCAGCTACCAAAGCTGCATCGAGCAAATCTTCGTCATCCTTCTGCTGCTCGCGGCGGTAGGACGAACCGACGATCTGTGGAACGTCATTGCTCTGCTGATTTTGGGGTGCATCGTCACGGTCATCATCTCGGGCCTCGTTCCGGCCATTGCGCCGTACACCTATTACGGCGTCGATCCCGCCAGCTACGACGCGCTCGAAAAGATGAGCCCAGGCATCGGCCGCTATCACGTTGCGGACGTGCTGGCGCTCCACAGCGGCCAATACGCGGCGTTCGAATTTGGCAAGAACGCCGGGCTGATCACGTTCCCGTCCTATCATGCGATGGTCGCGTTCACGGCCGTCTATGGGATGCGCAGTTTCAAGTATGCGTTTTGGCCCGTCGCGGCGTTGAACGTCCTGGTCATCGTCTCGACGATTCCCGTCGGCGGCCACTATTTGGTTGATATTATCGGCGGAGGCGCCGTTTTCATCGCGTGCCTGGCGCTGATCGACAAGTGCAACAGGCGGCCGTCGATGTGGTCGCGCTTGGCGCTTGCGGCTCCGGCCCCGGCCAAAGCTCCGGTCGGCCGGCAAATCGAAGCCGCCGAGTGATTGGAGGTCGGTCGTCCGCGGCAGTAGGCGTCCAGCCGTCACCTGTCCAAACCGGCGCCGTAGCCGAAGCGCGCGAAGATCGCTAAGCAGCGGTTCAGATCGCGCGTCTCGGCGCGACAGGAGCCGCCTCGTGAGGATACTCGTTGAACCTGGCGCCAACGGTCTCGAACCGCGGGTTGGAGCGACGCCGACCGCCGTCGCCGCCGTCGTGCATGCCTGCCACGTGAGCACGATCGATCAGGGCATCGCTCAGCTCGCAATTCCCGGTCTCGATCGCGACAGTCTCGACGACGTGCTGCAATACTGCGCACGCCTCCAGTGCGTCGAGGACCGGGCGACGTGCCCGGGCTGCAAGCGCCGCTCAGAAGCGCTTGGCGTTGAAACGCTCGACCAGTACGTGCTGTCCAAGAAGGAAGTGATCGTCGGCGACGGCCGCGTCCGGCTTGTCGGCGCAGGCGTCGAAACCGTCCGCACTCCGTGTCTCGAGACGCTCGCCAAGCAATGGTCGGGCGAAAACTATTGGTTCTGGGCGCGCCGAGTCATTCGCAAGTTGCGCCATGGCGTTCGCCGCGCCGACATGCAAGGCGAGGCGGTCGCCGGCGAGGGCGAGACGCCGAGCGTCATCCTGATGGAGCCGCAGCTCGCCGACAACATCGGCATGGTGGCGCGCGCCTGCGCCAATTTCGGGCTGGATGACCTGCGCCTCGTCAGCCCGCGCGACGGCTGGCCGAACGAGAAGGCCCGCATCGCCGCGTCAGGCGCGAACTACATCATTGACAACGCCAAGGCTTTTTCGTCGCTCGACGAAAGCATCGCCGATCTGACGTGGCTGGCCGCCACCACCGCACGTCAACGCGATCTGCGAAAGCCGGTGATGACGCCGGAGCAGGCGATCGCGGAAATGCGGACGCGGATCGGCAAGGGTCAGCGCTGCGGCATCCTGTTCGGTCGGGAGCGCAACGGGCTTGAGACAAGCGAGGTCGCCAATGCGGACGCGCTCGTGATGATTCCGGTCAATTCGCGCTTCGCGTCGCTGAACCTGGCGCAGGCGGTGTTGCTGCTCGGTTACGAATGGATGCGAACGGCGCCGATGCGCAGCCTCGGCCGGGTGACGACTTACGAGAGGCCGTTAACCGAAGGCGTCAACCTGGGCCACGACCGGCCAGCGACGAAAGAAGAATTGCTTGGTTTGTTTGAGCATCTCGAAAACGAACTGGAGCGGCTCGGGTTTTTCAATCCGGCGCATCGCAAGACGATCGTCAGCCAGAATCTGCGGACGCTTCTGTCGCGATTGGGGGCGACCGAGCAGGAGGTCCGCACGCTTCGTGGCATTGTTGCCACGCTCGCACAGGGCAAGGGCAGAGGTCGTAAACCGAGTTCCGAAGTGCCTTGATCTGGACACGTTTTGAGCCGAGCGATGCCATCCGAAACGGCATACTGGCGCTTATGCATGCGGCCTGCGACACGCCGCCGTACAGCGGGCGCTCGGGCCGGTCGGCTCGTTTTGTATGACGCGCCGGCGGGAATGAGGCTCAAGTGGAGAACCGGATGACGAAGAGGGCGGGGATTGTGTGGGCGGGCGCGTTCGCGTTCGCGCTGCTGGGGACGCAAACGTCTGCAAGCGCTCAGGAATTGAGTGAGAAGGCCGTGCGGTCGTTCATGGATTACGCGTGGTCGTTGACGCCGCAGCAGTTCTCCAAGCCGGACGGCAGCACGGTCGTCATCGACAAGAAGAAAAAGGACGCCGTGCTGATTCCGATCGAAGTGGCGCGCGAGGTCATCAAGGTTGGCCGCTTATCGGCCCATGCCCAAGTCTGCGATCTGCGCGACGACCAAATCGGCAATCACCGGGCGATGATGCGGCGTGAGATCGCCAAGGGCAAATGGACGCCCCAGCAAGAGGTTTACATCAGCCAGTTGCACCTGACGACGGTGATGCTGCTGACGGGCAAGATCAAGCTGGTCGAAAAAGACGGCGACAAGGAAGTGGTCGTCGACGAGGGCAAGACGCCGAACCAAACCTGCACGGACGAGCAGCGCAAGAAGGTCAAGGACTTGATCACGGCCTATGTCGCCGCCAGCCCTGAACCGCCCGCTCCGAAGGCTGCCGCTGCGCCAGCAGCGGGTCCGCCGGCGGCGACAGGTTCGACGACCAAGCCGGCTGCCCCGGCCGGAGCGCCTGCCGCAGCGGCCAAGCCCGCCACGCCGGTTCCGGCGCCGTCCGCCCAGAAATAAGGCGCGGCGCGGCGTCGCCAGGCGGTTGACGGGGCGGCTCTCCACGCGTACCAGACAGTCGTCGCGCGGGTCCGATCGGGCCCGCGTTTGATTTCTGCGCACCCGGGGCGGGACTGTTGAAGGTCCATGCCTGTCAGCTTCCGAGAGTAAGCAGAGGAGGGGGCGCTCCAGCGCCGTCGCGAAGATTGTTTCGCGGCGCATGCAACTTTTGGAGTGCTAGACGATGACGAAGCGCATCCGCGCCAAGCATAAGATCGACCGCCGCCTCAGCGAGAACATCTGGGGTCGGCCGAAGAGCCCGCTCAACCGCCGAGAGAGCCGGCCCGGCCAACACGGCGAACGCCGCTCCGGCAAGCTTTCCGACTTCGGCCAGCAGCTAAAGGCCAAGCAAAAGCTCAAGGGCTACTACGCTTCGGTCTCCGAGCGTCAATTCCGCGCCATTTACGCCGAAGCGTCTTCGATGAAAGGCTCGACGTCCGAGCAGTTGATCGGACTTCTTGAGCGGCGCCTTGACGCCCTCGTCTATCGCGCCAAGTTCGTGCCGACCGTGTTCGCCGCGCGCCAATTCGTGTCGCACGGCCACGTGACGGTGAACGGTCATCGCGTCACGATCCCGAGTTATCGCGTCCGCATTGGCGACGTCATCGAGGTTCGCGAAAAAGCCAAGGGCTTGGCCCTCGTTCTTGAAGCGATCAAGAGCGCGGAGCGCGATGTCCCCGACTACGTCAACGCCGACCACAACAAGATGACGGCGTCCTTGACGCGCATCCCGGCGCTCGCCGACGTGCCCTATCCGGTGCAGATGGAGCCGAATCTGGTCGTCGAATTCTATTCGAGATAGCGGACCGCTCATCTGCGCGTGGCGGCCGGCTCGCCGAACGCGAGTCGCGACGCACAACCAAAAAAGGCCGCCGCTCAGGCGGCCTTTTTCGTTGCCGCGATCGAAAACGCCGGGCCGCTGCCCTTGACGCGACGGCGCCGCGTCGGCGGGTTCGCGTTGGCCCAGCCGTAGGCGAGCATCGTCATCAGGGCGCTCGCCGCGAAGAAATAGACGCCCGGCAGCACGCGCGCTTCCGTGTAGCCCGACGAGTTGACGTAGAAGATCATCAAGGCGAGCACCATCACGTCGGTCATCGAATAGCGCCCGAGCCATTCCATCGTCGCAATCGACTTCTTGCGGAAGTCGGCGGGCAGATCGTGCGACATCAATAGCGTCAGTAGATAGAACAGCTTCAGGAACGGAAAAAACACCGAGACCGCAAAGACCACGGCGCACAGAAACAATTCCTCTGTTTCAAACAGCGCGTAGATGATCGTCAGGATCGAGTGCTCGTTGGTCCACACGTAAACGGTGGTGAAGCGGATCGTCGGCAGGATGATGCCGAGCGCGAAGAAGACTGTTGCAAGAATAATCAAGAAACTCAGCATGAAGTTGCGCAGGGCGCGCGGGCGCGCGTCGTCGCCGGTGTCGGGCTGGGGCAGCACGGGCGTCAGCTGCGGGGCGGCGGCCATGCCGTCGGTGCGGATCCACGCATAGGCCAGGATCATCAGCAGCACGGCGGCGGTGAAGAAATAGACGCCGTTGAGGCTGGCGGCGTCATAGACGCCCTGGCTCTTGACGAAGAAGATCGTCAGCGCCAGCACCAAGACATCGTGCATCGACCATTTGCCGAGCCATTCGAGCGCGTGCAGGCGGCGCTGCTGGCGAACGATTTCCGCCGGCGGCAGCGTCGAGACGAGCAGCAGGTAGAGCAGCTTCGTCACCGGCAGCACGATCGAGAACACGAGCACGATCAGGCCGAGAAAAGTCTGGCCGTCGCGGATCAGCACCGACACGGTGGAGATCAGCGAATGCTCGGAGTCCCAGAGGCCGAGCCGCGTCAGCTTCAGAATGGGCAGCGTGATGCCGAGCGCCAAACAGACGCTGGCGACCAGGATCGTCAGGCTCAGAATGAATCGCCGACCGCCGAGGCGCATGCGCGCGTCTACCCTGGTTGATGCGGCAGGGGCCGCAGCGCGCCAGGCTCCCGCGGCCCGGCTGTTTCTTCAAGCACCACCTGCAGACGGCGAATTCAGGGCGTTCGCGGAATTTCCTCGCGAACGGAGTTCAGCCGTGGTGGTGGCTATGCGGGATGCCCTTGGCGCAGATCAGATCGTGCAATTCGCCGGCCTGATACATCTCGCGCATGATATCGCAGCCGCCGACGAATTCGCCTTTGACGTAGAGTTGGGGGATCGTGGGCCAGTTCGAGAAGGCCTTGATGCCTTCGCGGATGTTCTGGTCTTCCAACACGTTGACGTCCTTGTACGGTACGCCGAGGTGCTCGAGAATCTTGCTCGCCGTCGCCGAGAACCCGCATTGCGGAAACTGCTTCGTGCCCTTCATGAACAGCACGACGTCGTTGTCGGCGATGGTCTTGGCGATGGCTGCGCGGGCGGGATCGTCTGCCATGGGAGGCTCCTGATTTTCGCGGTGCGGGGTGCGTTTTCCGGCGCCGGATCTTCGGTCAGATGTGGGCGAGGGTCGAAGTGAAGTCAATCTTTGGGCGCGCCGGTGGTCAACTGCAGCGCGTGCAAGACGCCGCCCATCCGTCCCCCGAGCGCCTCGTAGACCATTTGATGCTGCTGCACGCGGCTCTTGCCCTTGAACGCCGCCGAAACGACGTGCGCGGCCCAGTGGTCGTTGTCGCCGGCGAGATCTTTGAGATCGATCTCAGCGTCGGGAAAAGTCGCTTTGATGAGCCGTTCGATTTCGGCTGCGGGCATCGGCATGGCGGAATCTCCGGGTCGCATCGGCGCTGGCGCGCGGACGCGGGCTATATGCGGCGAACGATCAGGCGCGGCAATAGTATCGATCAGGAAATCTAATGAAATTTTCACGCAAACGCGATTGGACGTTATCGAGGCGGCTTGCTACATCGTTAGGCATGGGAACGCAACGTTCCTTAAGTCTGATGGAGGACACCATGAAGACCTGGACCAAGCCCGCCGTTCGCGAGCAGGAAGTCGGCCTCGAAGTGACGTCGTACCTGCCGGCCGAAATCGACCTCATCTAAGCGTCGGTTTCACATCACAGAATTCAGAGCGGCGGGAAGGCCTGAGAGCTTTCCCGCCGCTTTCGTTTGTTTGGGGCGGCTCAGCGCCGCCTATTCGCCGCGCTTGCAGTCGAAGTCGACCTTCACCCAGGGAAGGTCCAGCTTGCATTTGCCGCTCTTCGTGCGCGTCAGCACCTTGTCGAGATCGAGGTCGCCGATCTTCAAGCCGCCTTTGCCGCCCGTACCCTCGGCGTCTTCGCTCGACGGCTGTTCTTTCGAGGCTTCCTTCTCAGCGGGTGGCTGCGGCCCGTCGCCGGATTTGGCGGGTTCCGCTTGAGCGGCATCAGGCGGCGTCGCGCCATCGGCCGGTTTCTGAGATTCGGCGGTCTCGGGCGCATCGGCGGGTTTTGCCTTTGCGGTTTCGATGGCGACGGACGCGGCGTCAGACTTCGCGGCCGGATCGACTGCGGTCGGCGCGGCTTTGGCGTCGATGGTCGATGTACAGCGGTGTAAGTCCGCGGGCGCCGGTGTCCAGATCATTGTCTTTGACAGGAATTTTACGCCCGCATATCCGGTGACGCGCAAATTGCCGTTGTCGAGACGTTTCAGTTCGACATCGTACTTGCGCTTCTTCTCGGGTGAATAAATCCAGCCATTATCCCAGAGATCGCCGCCGACGGACTTCGCGTCGCCGATGATCTGGCGCCCGCAGCCCTTTGCGGCGTCGGCTTCGTCCTTGACCCATACAACGTGGCCGCAGAGGTTCGCGCCGCATGGTTTGATCTCGATGACCCCGCGTCCGGTGTCGTTAAGCCAAACGCCGGTCGGATCGCCGCCGGCATGCGCCAGAGGCGCGATGAGCGTCAGTCCGGCGAGGACCGACGACAAAGCGAGAGCAGTTCGTCCTGGCATTGCGACATCCTTCATTCGAGCGCAGGGATCCGAAGCCGGTTCTATTGCGCATTTTCGTGCGGGCGCCCGTTCCCTACGGAACACCCCGGCGCCTCGAACTCCATTCTGATGCGTCGCAGCGACGACGCAAAGGGTTCAAGCGCGCAAAGGGCGGCGTTGGGCCGCGCGTCAGATCGTCGGACGCACGCTGCGCGGGTGGGGATAGCCGTCGCCGTCGTAAAACGCGCGCATCGCTGCGGCGTCATAGCGCTCTTCGTCGACTTCAAGAACGGTGCCCTTCAGCAAGGTCGGATCGAGCGTTTCAATTGCAAAACGCAGCGCGTCTGCGGCCGTGTCGAACCGCTGATACTTGACCGCGCCGTTACGGCGCATGGAGGTTGCGACGAAGAGATCGGCCGGGGCATCGTAAGGGAAATCGCTCATTCGCGAGCGTAGCACGATTTTCCCGTCGTGCGGCAAATGCCCCTGGAAGCCGTCCAGGCCGGCTGCGGCGGGCAATGGGCCGAGCGTGACGGCGGCCGCTGCCGTGCTATCACTTTCGCCAAGAACAACATGACGCCGGCTGCGGGCCGCCGCCCGCCTTTGTGCGTCGGAGCCTCTGGAAACGCCCGCCGTGCCGCAATCCGTTATTTCCGCGACGGGCCTGTTCGTCCCGCCGCACAGCGTGTCAAACGCCGAGCTCGTCGCGGCGTTCAACGCCTATGTCGAGCGGTTCAACAGTGAGAACGCGGCTGCGATCGCTGACGGCCGGATCGCCGCCCTGGCGCCGTCTTCCGTCGAATTCATCGAGAAGGCGTCGGGCATCAAGTCGCGCTATGTGATGGACAAGACGGGCGTGCTCGATCCGGCGCTTATGCGGCCGAAAATTCCGGAGCGGCCGAACGACGAAATCTCGATCCTCGCGGAAATTGCAGTCGCCGCCGCGCACGACGCGCTTTCGCGCTGGAGCAAGCCGGCGAGCGAAATCGGCGCCGTCATCTGCGCCGCTTCCAACATGCAGCGGCCTTATCCGGCGATGGCGATCGAAGTGCAGAACGCGCTGGGCGTCGGCGGCTTCGGATTCGACATGAATGTGGCGTGCTCGTCGGCCACGTTCGCCATCAAGACCGCGGCCGATTTCGTCGCATCGGGAACATGCAAAGCGGCGCTGATCGTCAATCCTGAAATCTGTTCGGGACATCTGAATTTCACGGATCGCGATAGCCATTTCATCTTCGGCGACGTTGCGACGGCGGTGATCGTCGAAGATGCGGCGGACGCGACCGGCGGCTGGGACATCCTCGGCACGAGGCTTCGCACCCAATTCTCGAACAACATCCGCAACAATTTCGGTTTTCTCAATCGCGCCGCGCCGGAAGGGATAGGCGCGCGCGACAAGCTCTTTGTTCAGGAGGGTCGCAAGGTCTTCAAAGAGGTCGTGCCGCTTGTCAGCGATCTGATCCTCGAACACGCGCGCGACATCGGCATCGATCCGCAACGCCTCAAGCGGCTATGGCTGCATCAGGCGAACATCAACATGAACGAGATGATTGGACGCAAGGTGCTCGGGCGTGAGCCGGCGCCTGGCGAAAACGTCATTATCCTCGATGCGTTCGCCAATACGAGCTCGGCGGGCTCGATCATCGCCTTTCACACGGCGAGCTCGGATTTCCAGGCGGGCGATACGGGCCTCATCTGCTCGTTCGGCGCGGGCTATTCGGCGGGAACCGTGTTCGTGCGCAAGCGCTGAACCGCCGCCGCTATCGCGAGATGCGCGAAATCTTCGATCCTTCGAGCGTGAGATTATACATCAGCCCCTTCGGGTCCAGGATGAAACCGACGACGGGGCTGGTGATTTTGTTGGTGTCGATCGAGCCGCCGACGCCAAGCGTGACGATGGCGACCGAGCCGTCGACGCCAACCTTCCAGCCCTTCGTTTGCCGGAACTGACGCAAGGCGCTTTCGGTCATGAAGGCGATGATGACGGAGCGTTCCTGAACGCCGAGCTGGAAACCGACGGACGCCGAGAGCGTGTTGAAATAATCGACCGTCTCGCCGCGAATGCGCAGCGCGCCTTCGCCGTATTCGCCGCCGACGCCGATCCCGGCCTTCACGACGGACGGAAACACCAGAATGCCGACGGCTTTGCCGGCCAGTTCGCGCGCGCCGCGAATTTTATAGAAGAACTGATCAAGAGTGGCGTCGACGCCCGCGTCGATCTCGCGCGCGGATGCAGCTTCGGCGCGCGGCGCGACGGCGGCCGCCGCAATGAACGCCATCATCGCCAAAGATACGGCCTTGCCCAGCATGATCTGTCTCCCTCAGCTTCGCGTGAAACCGGGCGTGAGCCTGATTCATGGCGAATTCAGGGATGCGCCGGGCGTCCGGCCACGATCCCGCCATCGCTTCCGCGCCGTCCGGTCACGCGACGGCCGAGGCCGAGCCACGATGACGGCGCATCATACATTCATTCCAACATTAAGGATGGGTGTGCCAATGCTCAAACTCCATTTGATGACCCTTGCCGTCGCCGCTCTTTGGGCGCTCGGCGCGACCGAAGCCGGCGCGGAAAGCGACGCCGCGCCGAAGATCACCGGCCCGCACGTACATGAGAATCTGGCCGTCTACTTCATTCACGGGCCAAGCGCCGGCGGACCGATTCCGCTGACGCTCGCGGAGGCGATGGAGAGGGGCCGAGTCAAGGTGATCGAAACCGGCGAGGTCAACGAACTCAAGATCGAGAACATCGGCGACGAAGCCATCTTCATCCAATCGGGCGACATCGTGAAAGGCGGCAAGCAGGATCGCGCGGTGACCGCGAGCCTCGTGCTGCCGCCGAAGTCCGGCGAAGTCTCATTGGCGTCGTTCTGCGTCGAGCAGGGCCGCTGGTCGAGCCGGGGCGCAGAAAGCGTCTCCCACTTCGCCAGTTCGGCGGAAGCGGTTCCGTCGCGCGAAGCCAAGCTCGCGATGAAGGCGCCGATGGCGACCGCCTCTGTCGGCGAAGGCGGGCGGCAGCGCGTCGGCGATCAAGAGCACATGCGCCAGCAGAAGGTTTGGGATTCGGTCGCCAAGACGCAGATGAAACTCGCCAGCGGGATCAACGCGGCAGTCAAATCGGCAGAGTCGGAAACGAGCCTGCAATTGGCGCTTGAGAACAAAAAACTGAAGGAAAGCCGCGCCGCTTATGTCAAGGCTTTGCAACAGGCGGGCGAAGCCGGCGACGACATCGTTGGTTATTCCTTTGCGATCAATGGCAAAGTGAACAGCGCCGACGTCTATGCGTCCAATGGGCTGTTCCGCAAGATGTGGTCGAAGCAGTTGCAAGCGGCTGCGACGGAGGCCATCGGCGAGAAGTCCGAAAAGGCCGAGGCGTCGCCGGAGGCGGCGGCCGTAGCAGCGTTCCTCGCCGCCGCAAAGAGCGGCTCCGTCAAGAAGACGGCGTTGAGCGATACGAAGCAGGCTGAAATGCGCGACAGTGATCGCGCCGTGTACTTCGCCTCATCGCCTGCGAGCGCGGGCTGGACGCACGAAAACTATCTGGCGAAGTGACGGCCAAGGAGCGCCGCCGCTGCATTCGCCTCGGCGGCGCTCAGGAAAACAGCCACATCGCCAGAGACAGCACGATCGACACCACGATCGACGTGGTGATCGGGAAGTAGAAATGGAAATTGCCGTCCGGGCTTTCGTATTTGATGTCGCCCGGCAGCAGGGAATAGACCGGCGGCGGCGCGTCGCGATCGGCGCGCTGCTTTTCCGCGAGATAAGCGAGCCCGCCGAGCGTCAGCATGATAACGGCGGCAAGCAGCAGGATCGACGTCATGCGCGCGGCCTCCGCACCGCTCGTGTCCGATGTGGCTTAACGCTGCGCGGCCGCCGCCGTCAATCCTTCACGCCGAGCAGTTCGACGTCGAACATCAGCGTGGCGTTCGGCGGAATGACGCCGCCCGCGCCGCGCGCGCCATAGCCAAGCGCGGCCGGGATAATGAGCGTGCGCTTGCCGCCGACCTTCATCGTCGCGACGCCTTCGTCCCAGCCCTTGATGACCTGCCCGACGCCGATCGTGAATTCGAACGGCTGGCCGCGATCGACGGAGGAGTCGAACTTCTTGCCTTTGACGCCGTCCTGATAGAGCCAGCCGGTGTAGTGCATCACGCAAGTCTGCCCGGTCTTTGGCGAGGCGCCGGCGCCCGGCGTCATATCCGCAATCTGTAGGCCGGAAGCGGTGGTGGTCATGGCGGGTCCTTCGGTTTGAGCGGAAGCGGGCGCTGGGATCGACGCTGCGACGGCGAGGGCGAGGATCGCCGCGGCAGCGCGTAAGCGGCGTTTCGGCGCATTTCGGCGATCTGGCATGGACGTGCTCCGGCGTGTGGGGCGCAAACGAGGCCGCGTCTTTAGCGTGAACGCGCGCTGTTGGGAACGGAATGTTTGCGTGCGGGTCGGCGCGTGATGTTCGAGGCGCCGAGACCGCATTGACTTCACGCCGTTTCCTCCGCAGAACACGGCCAAAAGGGAGGATTTCTCAATGCCGACAATGTCGAACCTGCGCCGCCGGAAAATTCAGGCGACGCAACGCAAGATCGAGAACGCCGCCAAGCGCGAAGCCAAGATTGCGAAAAAGGCGCGGAACGCGAAGACATAGGCTTCAGCGAAGCCCACTCCCGCCAGCGGCGCTGAACAGGGCGGCGCGGATTTTTTTCGCCCTGTGAGAAATCTCACAGCGCCGCTGCCCGCCCTCGCCGATGATCCTCCCATCGCATCGAGATCCCTCGATGCTGTCGAAACCAGGATCAACGGAGACCGACCATGACCCGCGCCAACGCCATCGCCGCCGCCTCGCTCTCGGCATTCGCTGCATTCGCCGCCAGTCCCGTTTACGCCGGGACGACCGCTTTGAAGCCTCTGCACGCCGTGAGTTTCGAAATCGGGGCCGAACGGGCCGTCGGCTACTTCACCGCGCGCGACGGGGGCTGCCGTCTCGTGGTGACGCGCGCCGTTTCGCCGGACGGACGGTCGGATGGCCACACGGTCCACCGCTTTGAGACCTCGATCTCGGCCGGCCTCTCGACGCGCTACGCGGGCGTGGTCACGTTTGCCTGCGCCGCCGACGCAGCGTCGATGTCGGTGACTCGCGACGCGCAATTTGCCGCCGCCGTGAAGTGACGCGACCTCGCCCGCTTGTTTCCTCCCTCCCGTCGACTCGAGCGCCGTCACGCCCTGGCTTTCATGAAAGCCGGCGTGTCGGCGCCCTTTTTTTCAGATCAACCGGAGGCGTAGTTGCGAGGCGCATTCTAGTCGGCCGGGAAATCGTGCTCGATGCCGGCGTCCGGCGTCGCCATCTTGACGCTGAATAGCCGGCTGTTTGCTTCACGAAGCCTGCGGCAGACTTCCCGTCCGAGGTTCATTTGCATGAGCGCAAACTGCTTCAGATCCTGTCCATAGACTTTGTACAGGTTGGCGGCTGAAATGCAGATTGCGGTACAATCCTCCTCGGCGCGAACGGACGCGCTGCGGCGAGAGAGGTCCATGACCGCCATCTCCCCGAAGCAATCTCCCACGTTCAGAGTTTGGATGAGGCGCTCCTGTCCGCGCCAAGATTTTAGAACAGCCCCTTTGCCTGTTTCCAGGACGAACAGCGAATCGCCTTGGTCGTGTTCGCGGAAAAAATACGCATTCGTCGGGACGGAGACGACCGGGCAGAAGACGAGCAGGAATTCAAGGGTGTCTTTCCGGACTCCTCCAAAAATGGGCATGCGCTGCAGGAGTTCGATCCGCGCTTCTTGCATGGCGCACTCCGTGGGTTTCTTGAACGGCGTCTGCCGGGCGCAATGATAACACGGAGACGTTTTCGTGCGCGCTCCGTCAAGCAGGGCTGGATTCGCGGATGGCCTTGGATTGCTGGCGCGGGGCGCCGGACATGGTCGCCGATCTCCCGGCGCGCTTTGTCGGGTCGTCGTTAAGGCCGTTCTTGCCATTACGCTTCCTCCGCCCTCGTTCGATGCCGCGCAATCGTCGGACACGACATACAAAATCAATGACTTCGTTCTGGCGCTCGTTCGGCGTCGTGCGGCGCTCGCGGCCCTGTCCAAACCAGAGTCGAATGGGATGCGCGCCAATCGCCTTTGATCTAACCTGATCAACAGCGGAAGTTGGAACGGTCCTGCTGCGATATGCGAGTGCGTGAATGACGAGCCTGTCGACGACCGCCCCTCGGGCCTACCTGGACCCGGAGCTTCTTTCCGGAATTTGCGAGGAAGTGACGTTCGCGGCCGGCGAAACGCTCAGGGTCAAGGGGCTGCTGTCGGTCGACATGTACCTCATCACGACTGGCGAGGTCGAAGTCGCTTTCGACAATTCGCCGGACGAAGCAGCGCGATTGACGGCGGGCCGCGGCGCGCCCATCGGCGAAATCGGTTTTATCACGGGGTCGCCGGCGACGGCGACCGTCACGGCCAAGACCGACGTCAGTGCGTTCTACATCGACAAACCGGCTTGGCGGGCGATCGAAAAGCGGGTGCCGCAGACGGCCGTTGCTTTCTACCGCCAGCTCTCCGAAATCGCCGAGGGCCGGCAAAGCTACAATTTGCTGTTCGTCGAGAGCGAGAAAGCGTCCGGCTCTGACAGTGCGCCCGAGATCATCTTGTGCCGGCGGCCCGAACAGCTCCTCGAAGCGCAACGCATTCGTTATCAGATTTACTGCGAAGAACTCGGGCGAACGTCGCCGTACGCGGATCCGGCGGCGCGCACGATCGCCGACGATCTCGACGTGACCGGGCACGTTCTCCTCGCCCTGGACAACGGCGCACCCGTGGCGACGATGCGCTTGAACATGGCCCGGGACGGCGGCCTTGGCATCCTCGAAGATCTTTACTGCATGAAGGACTGCGCCCATCACCCGGCGGCGACGGCGATCGTCACGAAATTCATCGTCAAGAGCGAACACCGGCTCGGGTCGGTCGCATTCAACCTCATGGCCACGGCCGTTGAAATGGCGCAGCGTTACGGCATCAGGGATTGTTTCATGGATTGCATTCCGCAGCTCAAGCCGTTTTTCACGTCTGTCGGATTCGCGGCGTCCGGGCCGGCGTTCCTGCACTACGAGAACGGACGATCGCATCCGCTGCGCCTCGACATCGACCGCTACGCCAAGCGCATTTTCCGATTGAGAGGTTTGGTGGTCAGGCCGTCCTCGAACGCGAGGTAAGGCGATGTCAGCCGGAGAGATTGCAGCGCTGCTCGTCGTCGCGACGCTTGGGCACGCAATGGCCGCGGTCTGGTACGTCGCCTACACGAACGCGTGGACGATCTGCGAGAAGAAAATCTACGATCTCAAGATCAGCGACAAGCAGATGCGGCGAGAGTTGCTGAATTCCATTCATACGCCGATCCATGCGGCTCTTCTCGCGGCATTCCTCTTCGCCGGCTTCTTCATGGAGCGGAGTGGGGCAGGGTTTTTCGCGACGCTGGCGCTGGCGTTCGTGTGGGCGGAGATTTGGCACTACGTCTCGCATCGCGCCTTCCACGTGAACGCCCTGCACTGGATCCACGCCGAGCATCACAAGAGCCATATCAACAGCCCCTTCACGGCGATATCGTTCTCGTTCTCCGAGAAGCTGATTTTCGACCTCGGCTACCTCGGCGCGTTGGCCGCCCTCGACAGCTTGGTCGCGCTCAATTTCTACGGTATCGCGGCCTGGTACGTCGGCTATCTGATCGTCAATTCGTTCGGTCACGCCAACTTCGAGTTCCGGCCCGAGACTTACAACGCGTTCTTCGGCAAGCTGCTGACGACGACGGCCTATCATTCGCTGCATCACTCGCGGTACACCGGCAATTACGGCCTCGCAACGCGCGTTCTCGATCGGATGTTCGCGACGGAATGGATGGACTACGAACGGCTTTACACGCGCGTCGCCGGCTCAGGCCCGCCGCTCAAGAGCTTGCGCGAGCGGGTCGACGACAGCGCGGAGCCTCCTCAATTTTGAAAGGCAAGCGTTTCGGCGAGTCGCCTCGCGCTCACCCGCCCATCAACCCCTTCAGCCACCCCTCATGCGCCGTGCGCAAATCCGACAGCGCCAGCGGCGTCTCGCCCTTGAGCGAAATCGCGTCGCCGCCCGTCTTGCCGACGATGCGGGCGGGCAGTTCCAAGAGGCGCGCGCGTTCGAGAATCTCTTCGGCTTTCGCCGGCGCGACCTCGGCGACGTAGCGGCCCTGGTCTTCGCCGAACCACACGGCGTGTGCGGGAAGCTTGCCTTCATACGGATAGAGTTCGACACCCTTGCCGCCTGCGAGCGCCATTTCCGCAATCGCGACGAGAAGCCCGCCGTCAGAACAGTCGTGCACCGCTGAAACCTGACCCGAGCGGATCAATGCGCGGATCAGGCGGCCGGCTTTGATTTCGTCGTCCAATGAGACGGGCGGCGGCGCGCCGTCGAATTTTCCGGCGGCGTGCTGCTGATAAAGCGACTGACCGAGCCATCCGGCTTCGAGCCCGATGACGATCAGCATTGCGCCGTCGGACTTCAAGGCGATGTTGGCGATCTTCGACGTATCCGGCACGAGGCCAACGCCGCCGATCGCGGGCGTCGGCGGAATGCCGACGCCATTGGTCTCGTTATAAAGCGAGACGTTGCCCGAGACGACGGGATAGTCGAGCGCGCGGCAGGCCTCTCCCATGCCGCGCACGCTGGCCACGAACTGCCCCATGATTTCTGGCCGTTCGGGGTTTGCGAAGTTCATGTTGTCGGTGATCGCGAGGGGATCGGCGCCGACGGCGGTGAGATTGCGCCAGGTTTCGACGACGGCCTGCTTGGTGCCCATCTCGGGATCGGCGAGAACATAGCGCGGGGTCACGTCGCACGAAACGGCGATGCCCTTCTTCGCGCCGTGCACGCGCACGACGCCGGCGTCGCCTCCGGGGCGCCCGATCGTGTCGCCCATCACCATGTGGTCGTACTGTTCCCAGATCCAGCGGCGCGAGGCGAGCGCGTGTCCTCCCATCATGTCGCGGAGCGCGCCAAGGATGGAGTTCGGCGCGGGCACCCACTCGGGCAAAATCGCCGAGGGCTTCTTCGGCTCGACCCACGGGCGTTCGTACATCGGCGCCGAGTTGGCGAGTTTATCGACGGGAAGATCAGCTTCGACCACGCCCTTATGCGTGATGATCATGCGGCCGGTGTCGGTCGTCTTGCCGATGATTGCGAAGTCGAGACCCCATTTCGCGAAGATCGCCTTCGCGTCGGCTTCGCGTTCGGGCTTCAGGATCATCAGCATGCGCTCCTGACTTTCGGAGAGCATCATTTCGTAGGCCGTCATGCCGGTTTCGCGCTGCGGCACGAGGTCGAGATTGAGTTCGATGCCGACGCCGCCCTTGTCGGCCATTTCGGACGTCGAGGACGTGAGCCCCGCGGCGCCCATGTCCTGAATGGCGATGATTGAATCGGTCGCCATCAGTTCGAGGCAGGCTTCGATCAGCAGCTTCTCGGTGAACGGATCGCCGACCTGCACGGTCGGGCGTTTCTCGTCCGACTTGTCGTCAAATTCAGCTGACGCCATCGTCGCGCCATGGATGCCGTCGCGTCCCGTCTTCGAGCCGACATAGACGACGGGCAGGCCGACGCCTTTTGCGGCCGAATAGAAAATCTTGTCCTGTTTCGCAACGCCGACGCACATGGCGTTGACGAGGATGTTGTTGTTGTAGCCTTCGTCGAAGTTCGTCTCGCCGCCGATCGTCGGCACGCCGGTGCAGTTGCCGTAATGGGCGATGCCGGCGACGACGCCGGAAACCAGCCGCTTGGTTTTCGGATGATCCGGGCTGCCGAAGCGCAACGCGTTCATGTTGGCGACGGGGCGCGCGCCCATCGTGAACACGTCGCGCATGATGCCGCCGACGCCCGTCGCCGCGCCCTGGAACGGTTCGATGTAGGAAGGGTGGTTGTGGCTTTCCATCTTGAACACGACCGCGTCGCCATCGCCGAGATCGACGACGCCGGCGTTTTCGCCAGGTCCCTGGATCACCTGCTTGCCGGTTGTGGGGAGCGTCTTCAGCCAGACGCGGCTCGATTTATACGAGCAGTGCTCGGACCACATGACGGAGAAAATGCCGAGTTCGCAGATCCGCGGCTCGCGCCCGAGGATCTCCAGAAGACGAACGTATTCGTCGGGTTTCAGGCCGTGCTCAGCGACGATTTCGGGCGTGATTTTGGAAACAGCGGCGGTCATGTCGCTTTCTGCGCGTTGGTGAATTCGCGTCCGCTTATACGGGCCTCGGGCGCGTTTGTCGCCCGCCGGAGCCTGTGGATTCAACGGCCAAACGTCGCGTTCGCCGCGCCCGTGAACCGACTCGGCTTGGCGCGTGACCAAGGCTCGTAACGCTGCAATCCCGCGCGTTCCATTTTCCCTTGGAGTTCCCAAATGTCCGTGAAGTCCTCGAGCCTTGCCGCTTGCGCCGCCGCTGCGGCCGTCTTCTCCGCGTCGGCGCCCGCCGAAGCCTATGTCTGCAAGAATTCGCCGCATCAGGCCGTCGGCGTGCGCCTACTCCAGAACGCCGCAACCGCCGCGTCGCGCGCCAACTGGTCGTCGAGCGCAAGTTCGCAATATGGACTGTCGTGGTCGGTATGGAATATCGCGTCGAACAAGGACGTCGATTGCGTGAAGCTCAACACCGGCAAGTGGCGCTGTCTCGCGAGCGCAAACCCCTGCGACTACGTTGTGCCTTAATGCCTGCGCGTGGCGACTCGCCGACGCTCCGCGCGTGGCGGCCGGCTCGCGGAACGCGAGTCGGCACGCGCAAACTGGGAGCCGCTACCCAATTGGGCTGTGACCGTTTCGCGCTGCACCAGACGCATTCCGGAAATGCATAGCTATGCATTTTCTTCGCGAGGTCAGGGGTTTATTTACCACCCATCGCGGTCGGCACGCCTGAGCAATCGTGCGAGGGTTTGAACGGCCGCGGTCTTGGACAGTGGAGACCTTCCATGACCTCATTCTCGAAACTCAGCCTCTCAGCCGTCTTCGTCGGCCTGGCCCTCGTCAAGGGCGCGGTTCCGGTCAATGCCGAAAGCGCGCCTTCGTTGAAAGTGTTCGCGCCGGCCAAGGGCATCAGCTTGACCGTGGGTCCGAAGCGCGCAATCGGCTATTTTACGGCCAATAACGGTCATTGCGATCTCACCATGATGATCGCCGACGGCTTCTCGGACGAGAGCCGAGCCGTATCGACGCCGGTTCGTTTCAGCACCGTCATTCAGTCGGGATCGGCGACGCGATTCGAAACGCAGGGCGGTCCGTCGCTGCAGTTCGTGTGCGCGCCCGGCGCGACGACGATGACGGTGCAGCCGCTTGAGCGGCTCGCTTATGTTGCGCCTGCGAAGTAAATCGGCAGTACAACCTAGAACATTCGACGATTTCAAGTCCACGCTTGCGAACGTTCGATGTAGGGAGGGCCCGCAAGGCGCCCTCCCTAGTTTTCTTTAATAACTGAAATCATTACGTTAAATTAGGTTAACCCGGGTTGCGTAGCGCGCATGGCCGGCCTGCGGTCCAAGCCCTTCCCAAAACGCATGGGCTGATATATCTACATCGTAGAATAACACGATGCGCGGCCGCACTGCTCCGTCGGGAACGGACGGCCTCGGCGCCGGGATCCAGTGATCCGGGCCGGTCCTTGCGGACCTTTCGTTTCAACCCAACAGGTGATGCCATGAAGGCGATTGTTTTCGCGCTTATGAGTTCGTTTGCTCCGGTTACGAGCAGCAAGCCGCAGCGTCGATCGAACGGCCGCTAATTCGCAGCGGTTCGACCGGAATGAAAAAGGGGCCTTGCGGCCCCTTTTTTTTGTTTTTGCGTCCGTGGCGCGACGTTGACCGAACGGAAAGCCGTCACTGGATCGTAGACGGCTCGGGCTCGGTGGTCAGCGTCGCACCGTTGCCGTTGGCGGGCCGCTCGTCCGCGGGGCGATCCGGTCCGGACGACTGGCGGATCGTGCCATGCACCTGGCCGCCTGCCGCCACGGCCAATTGGCCATAAACGAGATCCCCGGTGATCAAGCCTGTCGAACTGATGTTGGCGAGTTCTTGCACGTTCGCGTTGCCTTCAATTCGGCCGTGCACTTCCATATGGTGGGCTCGAATATTGCCGACCAGTGACCCCTCGCTCTCGACGATCAGTTCCCGCGTATCGATGTTGCCTTCGATGCGGCCGCGAATGACGGCCTTGATGCAGTCGGAAATTTCGCCGACGACCTGTGTGCCCTTGCCGATGAACACGGCGCCGTCAGGCCCATCGAATTTTGTCGACGACGACGGAGTGTTTGGATTGCTCGCCATGATATCCTCTTGGGCCTGGCCCGAAAATGGTCGCTTGGTGAACACGCGAAATGCCCCCGGAAAACGGGTTGAAACCGGCGCGTCGGTCCCCCCGGCTCGGCATCTAGAACGGGTTGAATGATCCGCGTCCAGATCATTGCTAATTTTCGGTAAATTTTGGGAGGTTGAGGTCAAGAACCTCAAGCTGAAGTTAACAAAATTGCGCCCGTCGAATGGGTCTGGCCGGACCCGCGCGAAAAGCCGAAAACACGGCGCGATAGGCCGTTGAAACTTCAGGCCGCGGCTTCGAGCGCGGTCAGCAGCGCGCTTTCGATGACGCGGCGCCCGTCGGTGCCGCCGAGCGCGGGCTCAGAGAGCCGCTCGGGGTGGGGCATCATGCCGAGCACGCGTCCCGTCTCGTTGACGATGCCGGCAATGTTGCGCTGGGCTCCGTTGGGGCACGTCTCGGGCGATACGACTCCGGCTGCGTCGCAATAGCGGAAGGCGATCCGCCCCTCGCCTTCGAGGCGGTCAAGCGTCGCGGCGTCGGCAAAATAGTTGCCCTCGCCGTGCGCGATCGGAACCCTGATCACCTCGCCCTTGCGATAGCAGCGGGTAAAGACGCTTTCGTCGTTCTCGACCTTCAAGTGCACGTCGCGGCAGATGAAGTGCAGCGACGCGTTGCGCAGCAGCGCGCCGGGCAGCAACCCGCTCTCGCACAGGATCTGGAAGCCGTTGCAGATGCCGATGACGGGCGTGCCGGCGTGCGCCTGTGCAATGACGTCCTTCATGATCGGCGAATGCGCGGCCATCGCCCCGCAGCGCAGGTAATCGCCGTAGGAAAACCCGCCCGGCAGCACGATCATGTCGCACGACGGGACCGAGGCGTCGCCGTGCCAGACCATCGTCGGCGCGAAGCCGGTCACGCGCTCGATCGCGGTCTTCACGTCGCGGTCGCAGTTTGCTCCAGGGAAGACGATGACGGCAGAACGGAGCATGTCAGCCGATCTCGTAGCTGTAATTCTCGATCACCGTATTGGCGAGCAGGTCCTTGCACATCTGCTCAACGATGGCCTTGGCTTTGGCGGCGTCCGTCTCGGCCAGATCGACTTCGATATATTTGCCCTGGCGCACGTCGCCAACGCCTGAAATGCCGAGGCCCTTGACGGCGCCTTCGATGGCTTTGCCCTGGGGGTCGAGCACGCCGTTCTTGAGAGTGATCTTGATGCGGGCTTTCATTTCGGTCCCTATCGCTTGACATCCCGGCCGTAGCGAAGCGGAGAGCCGGGACCCAGACTAGACTTGGGCGCTCACGGGAGCTGCGCAGTCAAGCGGCGGGCCCCGGATCGAACCCCGCTCTCGCTCGGTTCGTCCGGGATGACAACGCGACTAATTCGGCTTGCCGTTGACCGGGCCGGTGACGATCGGGTTCGAGGCGACGAGCACCGGGCCGGCACCGCGCGGCCGCGGGCTCTCCGTCAGCACGCCGAGCCGTCGCGCCACTTCCTGATAGGCCTCGAGGACGCCGCCAAGGTCGCGGCGGAAGCGATCCTTGTCGAGCTTGTCGCCCGAATTGATGTCCCACAGGCGGCAGCAGTCCGGGCTGATCTCGTCGGCCAGCACGATGCGCATCTGGTCGTTGTCGTAGTGGCGGCCGAATTCGACCTTGAAGTCGACAAGGCGGATGCCGATGCCCAGGAACAGGCCGACCATGAAATCGTTGATGCGCAGCGCCAGCTGCATGATCTCGTCGATTTCCTGCGGCGTCGCCCAACCGAACGCGGTGATGTGCTCTTCGGACACCATCGGGTCGTTGAGTTCGTCCTTTTTGTAATAGAATTCGATGATCGAACGCGGGAGCTGCGCGCCCTCCTCAAGACCGAGCCGCGTCGACAGCGAACCGGCGGCCACGTTGCGCACGACGACCTCGAGCGGCACGATCTCGACTTCGCGGATCAGCTGCTCGCGCATGTTGAGCCGCTTGATGAAGTGCGTCGGCACGCCGATCTCGCCGAGGCGGAGGAAGACATATTCCGAGATGCGGTTGTTGAGCACGCCCTTGCCTTCGATCAACGCATGCTTCTTGGCGTTGAACGCGGTGGCGTCATCCTTGAAGTGTTGAATGAGCGTGCCGGGCTCGGGGCCCTCGTAGAGCACCTTGGCCTTGCCTTCGTAGATGCGGCGACGCTTGGTCATTCCGGGTCCTCTGAGGATCAATCTAGCAGGTCCTACTCACGCGGTTGAATGGGCGGCGATCAGCGACAGGCGCGCAGCTGTTGGCCTTTGATTTTCCAACGCGATTCTCACATGTTGGGGGTCGCGACAGGCGCTGCGGCGCGGGTCTTTTTTCACCCCTGACACTAGCCGAACGCCCCCCGAGAAACAATGTAGACCATGAGCCGCACGAGGGCTTGGTGGACGGCCTTGGCCAAGCCGTTGATTTGTCACGGGAGGCCGAGTAACGGTCCGCTGAGACGGCGGCCGAGGCGGCGCTGCAACTCCCGCTTAACGGGCGCTTATTGCAGATAAAACCCAGGGTTGCGTTGAGAAGCGGCTGAAACAACGATCGGGAGCGCAGGCGACATGACGACGTTCGATGACCGAGAAAAGAGCTTTGAGAAAAAATTCGCGCATGACGCGGACCTCAAGTTCAAGGCGGAGAGCCGCCGCAACAAGGCGCTCGCCGAATGGGCCGGCGCGAAGCTCGGCTACGCAGGCGCGGAACTCGACGACTACATCAAGGCGGTGCGCAAAGCGGATCTCGCCGAGAAGGGCGACGACGACGTGTTCGGCAAGGTCAAGGCCGATCTCGCGGCGAAGGGATTGGCGATCGCCGACGCTGACATCCGCAAGGTGATGGCCGAGGCGCTGGCGAAGGCGGTCGCCGACATTGAGAGCAACAAAAGCTGAGCGACGTCATCCCAATTGGCGCAAGAACTGCCCGAACTGCAGCAGCCCCTCGGGCCATGGCCCGTGGCCCGACGCGACGTTGATATGGCCGCTCTCGCCGGCGTCGCTCAGCGTCGCGCCCCACGACGCCGCGAGCACTTCAGCGCGCGCGTAACTGCAATAGAGATCGTTGTTGCCGACGACGAGGTGCGCCGGAAAGGGCAGGTGCGTTCTTGGCATGGCGCTGAATCCGCCATCGCCGGTCTGCGGAGGCCAGCGCTCGCCGCCCGTGTCGGGCCAAAACTGTGCGTAGTCGACGTCGGCAGGCGCGACCAAAAACGCGCCTATGACGCCTTTCGCTTTCAGCTTGTCGCCCGCAAACACGACGGCCGGCACGCCGAGCGAATGCGCGACGACGACGACGGGCTGCGTGGCGCCCGCGACGAACTTCGCCATGCGATCGCCCCACGCATCGACATTGGGATTGTCCCAGTCGTCCTGGATGACGCGGCGCGCCGTCTTGAGGCTGCGTTCCCATCGGCTCTGCCAGTGATCGGGACCTGAATCCTGCCAGCCCGGCACGATCAAAATATCGACGTCGGATGTTTTCATGACCGCCGGTGTTAGCCGAAGCGGCCGGTCCGCGAAAGCCGCAGCGTTCTGGCGTTCCGCGGACATGCCTCCACGGCGCGGGAACCATCGCGGAAGCGAGGAATTGTGCCTGGACACGTCCCGCGCCCCCCCCCGGGCTCCATGGTTCAAGGAAGGAAAGCCACATGAAAATCGAAAACCTGGAACAGCTGTTCGAGCACACGCTCGAAGATATCTACTATGCCGAAAATCAACTCCTGAAGGCGCTGCCGCAGATGGCGAAGGCGTCGGACTCCACGGCGCTGAAGAAGGCCTTCGACGGCCACTTGAAAGAAACCGAGGAACACGTCTCGCGCCTCGAAGAGATATTCAAGCACCTGGGCAAGAAACCGAAGGCGACGCCGTGCCCCGCCATCAAGGGCATTCTCGAAGAAGGCGAGGGCTTGATGTCGGACGTGACCGACGCCGATACGCGCGACGCCGCGATGATCGGCGCCGCGCAGGCCGTCGAGCACTACGAAATCACGCGCTACGGCACGCTGGCTTCGTGGGCGAAGTTGCTCGGCAAGAAGGAGATCGCCGCCATCCTCGAGAAGTCGCTCAAGGAAGAATACGCGGCCGATCAGAAGTTGACCAAACTCGCCGAGGGCCGGTTGAACAAGGAAGCTGCGTAGCGTCGTAAAAGTTTGAATCGGAAAAGCCGGGGCGAACGTTCGCTCCGGCTTTTTCACGCCCGCGATTTGAAAAAAGAAAGCCCCGACGCGCGACGCGTCGGGGCCGGCAGGCCGCCTTATCAAAGGCGACTTACGCTGCCGCCTTCGCGTTCATCCGCTTCATCTGGTCGATCTTCGCGATGAGCTTGGCGCGCTGCTCGACAAGAGCCGCATGTTCCGGATTTCCGGCGGCCGACTTGGCGAGCGCGTCGTCATAGGACGCAAGTATCCGCTCCTCGCCGCTGATCAGCGACGGCAGCACGCTGGCATCAAGACCTGTGACGTAGGACCGAATATCGATCACGGTGCGATGCACGGTCGACATGAACGACCCGTCGGCGTCGGGCGTCTCGCCAAGCGACGTCAACTGCTGCGCAAGTTCGCTCGATGCTGCGTCGCGCAGCTCGATCATGCTGCGGAACAGCGGCTCCAGGCCTTCGCCGTTCGATTGCTTGACGGCTTCGTCGTAGCCGTTGCGGCTGTCGACGAGGCTCGTGTGCAGGGCTTTCAACGCGTCGATGCGGTCGCTCATGGCGGTCTCCCTTGGTTGGTTGTTGACCCCAAACGCGCCGACCGTTGCGAAGTTCCGTCGCAGGGCAAGGCTTCCCGAACCGCCGAATGCGCGGGAAC
Source organism: Hyphomicrobium sp. (assembly GCA_052386495.1). Lineage (GTDB taxonomy): Bacteria > Pseudomonadota > Alphaproteobacteria > Rhizobiales > Hyphomicrobiaceae > Hyphomicrobium_B. The sequence continues at coordinate 51,672 of JBQTKA010000016.1, forward strand.
AAGTCCGCTGTTCACAGAGTCGTTCGCCGGTTGAGCGAAAGAGGGGACGGAATTCATGAGCACGTCGACGTCGGCGCTGAACGCGCTGAACTTCTTCATGGCCGACGTGCGCGACGGACTCGGACCGTTTCTTGGGGTTTTTCTGCAGAGCCAAGGGTGGACGCCCGCCGAGATCGGGCTTGTGATGACGATCGGGGGCTTGGCCGGCGTCTTGGCGACGACCCCGCTTGGCGCGCTCGTCGACTCGACCAAAGCCAAGCGCGCCATACTCGTCGCGGCGGCGCTCGCCATCATCGTCGCCAATGGCGTCAACTATTTCGCGCCGAACTTCTCGGTGACGTCGAGCGCGCAGATCATTTCCGGAATCGCGGCCGCCGCCGTTATGCCGGCGATCGCCGGATTGACGCTCGGCATCGTCCGCCAGAAGGGCTACGCGCATCAGCTCGGCCGCAACGAAGCGTTCAACCATGGCGGCAACGCATTTGCAGCCGTGTTGTGCGGCGCGCTCGGATACTTTTTCGGCTTCGCCGCGGTCTTCGCGCTGATGACGGCGATGGCCGTCGGCGCGATTGCGTCCGTGACGATGGTGCGGCCAGAGGACATCGATCACGACGCGGCGCGCGGTTTGGAAGCGGGCGAGGGCGGCAAGATCGGCGCCGGCGCGTCGAGTTTTTCCGTACTGCTGACGAGCAAACCCCTGCTCGTGCTCGCCGCGACGCTGATGCTGTTCCACCTCGCGAACGCGGCGATGCTGCCGATCCTCGGCCAGGCGATGGTGGCGCGCGGGACGTCCGGCGACGCCAACAGTTACACGGCGGCGACGGTGATCATCGCGCAGTTGACGATGGTGCCGATGGCATTGCTGGCGGCGCGCATCGCGCTAAAGCAGGGATACTGGCTGGTCTTCGTGCTGGCGCTCATCGCGCTGCCCATACGCGGGTTGATCGCAGGCTTGGTTCATAACCCGTTCGTGCTGATCCCGGTGCAGGTGCTCGACGGCGTTGGCGCAGGCCTCTTGGGCGTCGCAGTGCCGGGATTGGTCGCGCGCATTCTCGCCGGCACCGGCCACGTCAACGCCGGGCTCGGCGCGGTGATGACGCTGCAGGCCGTCGGCGCGGCGCTGTCGACGACGCTGGCGGGCTATGTCGCCGAGCACGTCGGCTATTGGGCGGCGTTCCTGACGCTTGCTGGCGTTGCGGCGGCGGCGCTGGCGCTGTGGCTCGCCGCAACCGCCATCGTCGCGCCGGCCTGCGGCGCGAACCGGCGCGAGGCGCATCCGGCGCCGGCCTAATCCGACGAAAGACGAAGATATCTTGATCTTTACGGCCTGCCGTTTCGGCTGATGCTATGCTTTGGCCACAGAGCCCGACCGCTCATTCCGGCTTGATAAAGGCTTGTCACGGCTTTTTTGTCTTAGGATCACGTGGATGGCCGCCGTCGCGGCCATGCCGAGTTATGGAGCCGAAGGCAGGCTCTAACCGAACACGCGCTTGAAAATCGCGTCGACGTGCTTGGTGTGATAGCCGAGGTCGAACATCTGATCGAGCGCGGTCGGAGGCAGGAGCGCGACGACGTCGCGGTCGTCTTTGAGCTCGGCGAGGAAATCCCGGCCCTGCTCCCACGTCTTCATGGCGTTGCGCTGAACCAACGCATAGGCGTCCTCGCGCGACGCGCCGGCCTGGGTCAACGCGAGCAGCACACGCTGCGAATTGTGCAGGCCGGCGAGCTTGTCGAGGTTCTTCTTCATGTTCTCCGGGTAAACGACGAGCCTCTCGATGACGCCGGCGAGGCGGGCCAACGCGAAGTCGAGCGTCACCGTCGCGTCGGGTCCGATCATGCGCTCGACGGAGGAATGGGAAATGTCGCGCTCATGCCAGAGCGCCACGTTCTCCATGGCGGGCAGCGCGTAGGCGCGCACCATGCGCGCGAGGCCGGTGAGGTTTTCGGTCAGAACCGGGTTGCGCTTGTGCGGCATCGCGGACGAACCCTTCTGGCCCGGCGAGAAGAATTCTTCCGCTTCGAGCACTTCCGTGCGCTGCAGATGCCGGATCTCGGTCGCCAAACGCTCCATGCAGGAGGCGACGACGCCGAGAGTCGCAAAATACATGGCGTGGCGGTCGCGCGGGATCACCTGCGTCGAGACGGGTTCGGGCGCAAGGCCCATCTTCTCCGCCACGTGCGTTTCGACGCGCGGATCGACGTTGGCGAACGTGCCGACGGCGCCGGAGATGGCGCAGGTCGCAACCTCCTTGCGCGCGGCGGCAAGGCGCTCGCGGCAGCGCGCGAATTCGGCGTAGGCGAACGCGAGTTTGACGCCAAAGGTCGTCGGCTCGGCGTGGATGCCGTGGCTGCGCCCGATCGTGATCGTATCCTTGTGCTCGAAGGCGCGGAGCTTCAGCGCCGCGAGCAACCGATCAACGTCGGCCATCAACAGATCAGCCGCGCGCACGAGCTGCACGTTGAAGCAGGTGTCGAGCACGTCGGACGAGGTCATGCCCTGGTGCACGAAGCGCGCCTCGGGCCCGACGAGCTCGGCAAGATGGGTCAAAAAGGCGATCACGTCGTGCTTCGTCACCGCCTCGATTTCGTCGATGCGGGCGACGTCAAACTTCGCGTCGCGACCCTTGCGCCAGATCGTCGCGGCGGCCTCTTTCGGGATCACGCCGAGGTCAGCGAGCGCATCGGCCGCGTGCGCCTCGATCTCGTACCAGATGCGGAACCGCGTTTCCGGCGACCAGATCGCGACCATCTCGGGGCGGGCGTAACGTGGGATCATCTCAGAGGAATCCATGATGCGGCGCCGCAGGGGTAGCAGACGCGCAAGTGCTCAGCAATCAATGGGCCGGCGCTTCGGCCAAAGCCATGTGCAGCAAAATTGCCGCTGTGCAGCAGAAGAATGTGCGGCGCACAGAAGCGCCGAATTGGCGTCCGTTTCCCGCCACGTTGGATTGCAGACTGACGGGCGAGGGTCAGCGCCGATTTGGCCATGAATCGTTCATTCGTCATTCATGGCGTTTCGGCAACTCTTAACCGGGACTTTAGTTTTCGGTTCCAAACTTGACTGGTTGGAGCAGATTCTTCCGCTAGTCTCGAAAGATGGATCGAAGTGATTCAACCCATGACGGACCGCATCGAAGATAAGGCGATCGGTCCGCAACCCACGCGGGGAGACTTGAGCACGATGACCGAGCAGATGGGCAGCGGCGAGATCGCCGACCTCGTTCAACAAATGGAACAGTCGGAAGACGATCCGCGCCGGTGCTACGCCCTGGTGCGCGAGCGCATCAGCGCCATTCGTCAGGCCGGCGGACAGGCGCCGGACGATCTGGTGCGCATGGAGCGCGCGCTGATGACCGAGTGCATGGCGCAGTCGCAAGGCCGCTAAGTCGGCCCGACTTGAGACTATGATCCGGGCCTGTACCGGTCCGCCTCGTTGAAGCTGCCCTGCCGGGCAGCTTTTTTATTTCCTGAGCTATGGCGCCGCGGAAACGGGACCCCACGCCTCGCCCTGCCACTCGACGAGCTGGAACGACGGGATGCGCGCGTCGCCGTCGTCCGAAAAGGCGATCGGCCCGAGGACCGTCGCGAAGGTTCCTCCTGCGAGCGCCGCCGCGACTTTCACGGCATCGTTGCTTTCCGCCCTGCGGGCCGCGGCGGCGAAGACCTGAACGGCGGCGCGCGCGCGCGCCGCGTCTTCAGCCGCGACGCTCGCGACCGCATCAAGTCCCGGCGCCGCCGAAGCGGAAACGAGAACGCGCACGCCCTTGGCGCGTGCGCCGAACGTGGTTGCGAACTCTTGCGTGGCGAGGCTGTCAGAACCGATGAATTCGGCCTGCGATCCGGCGTCTCGTAGGCCCGAATAGATGAGCCCGCCTTCCAACGGAAAGCCGGCGAAAAATACGATCTGTGCGTCCTTCACCTTCGCGATCGTGCGTTTGTAGTCGAGATCGCCGCCGATGATCTTTGCGGTTATCGGCTCGCCGCCGCGTTCGCGCTTGAAGGCGGCGACCGCGGCTTCAGCGAGTTCGCGGCCGTAGCGCGAGCGATCGTGCACGACGGCGACGCGCTGCTTGGGATTGGCTCGGGCCAACAGCCGCCCTGCCGTCTCGCCCTGGCGGTCGTCGCGCCCGGCGATGCGGAAGATGGTTGGGCCCGCCCGTTTTTTTGTCAGGGCAGGGTGTCGCGTCGCGGTCGCAATAAAGAGCGTCGGCGCTTTGCCGTAAACCGCAGCGGCGGCCAGCGCCGCCGGCGCGCACGGATGACCGAGGACGAGGGCGACTTTGCGGGCGGCAAGTTCGCCGGCGGTCGTCTCGGCCTTGCCGCGCACGCAGCCGTCGTCCGCCGCGTCCACCGCGAGCGGTTCGCCGTTAACGCCTCCATTCGCATTGATCTCGGCGGCGACGGCGCGGACAGCGGCCATGAGGGATTCTGCGCGTTCGGCTTCGCGTCCTGCGGTTGGTCCGGCGACCGCGATGACGACATCGGCCCGGGCCGGAGCGGTCAGGAGCGCTGCGAGCAAAAGACCTCGCAGAACGGCGGCGCCGCGCGCGAAACGTTGCGCCGCCATGGCCGAGATTTCAGCGCCCTGTCGCATTGCTCCGCATGTTCAACAGCCTTTGCGGGACGGATCAAGGGGCGCCGCCAAGCCGCCTACGACGCGCTTGCGCCCTGCGATTGCGGCGCCCTAGGGTTGCGCGCGGTTCGGGGGAGTCGCGCCGCCGAGCGGCCTTTGAGGGAAATGCGCCATGGACTTTCTTTACCGCAAGAAGCCTATCACCGCGCACTCGGAAGACTCGGGGTTGAAACGCGTTTTGAGCGCGAGCGACCTCGTCCTCCTTGGCATCGGCGCCATCATCGGAACAGGCATCTTCGTGCTCACTGGCCACGCGGCGGCGACGCAATCGGGGCCGGCGGTGGTGCTCTCGTTCGTCGTCGCAGGCTTGGCGTGCACCTTCGCGGCTCTGGCCTACTCCGAACTCGCAGCCAGCGTCGGGGGATGCGGCAGCGCCTATGGCTACAGCTACGCCGCGTTCGGCGAATTTCTGGCCTGGATCATAGCCTGGGATCTCATCCTCGAATATGGCGTCTCCGTTGCCGCGGTCGCCAATGGTTGGTCCGGTTACTTCAACAACGCGCTCACCGCGATCGGTCTTGGCCTCCCCGACTACTTGATCAAGGGTCCGACCGAGTTGGCGTGGAACGCGTATCTCGGCGGCGCGCTTGAAGTCATCGGCTTTGATCCGGCGTCGGAGGCGGCGCAAAAGGCCGGAATGGGCGGCCTCATCAACCTGCCGGCCGTCGGCGTCATCTTGGCGTTGATGGTTCTGCTGATCGTCGGCGTCAAAGAGAGCGCCCGAGCCAACGCCATCGCCGTCGCGGTCAAATTGTTGACGATCGCGATCTTTGTTGCCGTCGCCGTCTTCAACGTGCGTCCTGAAAACTGGTCGCCGTTCATGCCATTCGGCTGGTTCGATACGACCGCAGACGGCAAGACGATCGGCGTGCTGGCAGGCGCATCGCTGGTGTTCTTCGCCTACGTCGGCTTCGATGCCGTCTCAACCGCGGTCGAAGAAGCGCGCGATCCGCAGCGCGACGTTTCCATCGGCATTCTCGGCTCGCTCGTCTTCTGCACAGTGATCTACATTATCGTCGCCGGGCTTTTGACGGGCATCGTGCCTTACGGCGAACTGAACGTCTCGTCTCCGGTCGCGCACGCGCTTCAGCTCATCGGATACAACTGGGCGTCGGCGCTGGTCGCGACGGGCGTGATCTTTGGCCTGACGACAGTCATGCTTGTGCTCTACTACGCGCTCACGCGGATCATCGTTGCGGTGTCGCGCGACGGCCTCTTGCCGCCGTATTTTGCGGCAGTGAGCCCGACGACGCAGACGCCCGTGCGCACGACCGTGATCACCGGCGTTATCATGGCGTTGGCGGCCGGCCTCACTCCGCTGGGCGTGCTCGCCGAACTTGTCAACATTGGCACGCTCGCGGCTTTCGTGATGGTCTGCGCGGGCGTCATCGTGCTCCGCAAGACGCACCCCGACATGCCCCGGCCTTTCAAGGCGCCGTTCGGCATCCTGCTGCCGCTGCTCGGAATCATTTCATGCGGCGCGCTGATCGCGTTCCTGCCGCTGGTCACGCATGTGCGCTTCGTGCTCTGGCTGCTTGCGGGCCTGGTGATCTATTTCCTGTATTCGATCCGGCACAGCAAACTGGCTTGATGTTTGGCGCTTGCGACTCGCGTTCCGCGAGCCGGCCGCCGGGCGCGGAGTTCCGGCGCTTCCGGCTCGCGGAACGCGAGTCGCCAAGCGCAAACGTCACAGCATGTTATGCGTGCCGTCGCAGTACGGCTCGTCGTCGGTCGCCTTGCAGCCGCAGATGTTGAACTCGCCCGATCGGTCCGCGACGAACATCAGCGGCTCGAAGGATGTGCCCTTGTGCGAGCCGTCGCAGAACGGCTGCGACTTCGAGCGGCCGCAGCGGCAATACCAATACTCCTGGCCTTCCGTGAGCTGGACGGTGTAGGGCCCGGTCTGGGCGACCACCGCTTCGTCCGACATCGGCATCCTCCGCTCTTTGCGCCGCTCGGCGCCGGTCTACGATCTGGTCTCAATGCGCCGTCAATCGAACGGCTGCGGGGGCGAACGTCGCACAACGGGCGGGCATCCTAAAACTTGACAATGCGAGTAAAGAATAAGTAGTTTCTTGTCTCGTCCTACGCGGGGCCTTGAACCCTGCTGCTTGGAGTCGCTTCGATGATGAACTTGCTGCGCCTCCCGGCGCAACTCTCCCGCGTCTGGTCGCGCGCGCTGGAGGCCTGGGCATGACCAGTTCCAAGCGCGACGACGTGAGATGCGCCGTCCGCGGCCGGGATTTGGCGGGCGGCGCTGACGCCGGCGCCGATCTGCCGCACCGAAAGACGCTCGGATATACGAACTTCGAACAGCGCGCCCTTGATCTGTCGCGGTTGATTTTCGACATGCACCGCAATGCGGCGCCGCCGTCTTGGATGGCTGCGATGAATTTGGCTGAGAGCGCCGAAGGCCCGTTCGAAGGGCCGTATGTCGTCTCCCGCGTGACCACGCTGATCCGTGCGCTGCTGGTCGAGCGAAACCGTCCGCTGTCGTACATGTCGGCGGGCAGCATGTATGTGAGTTCGGACGAAGCTGATCTGATGCGCGTGATACGTCTCGCCCGCACCGGACCGTTCGCCGAGTTGAAATCCGCCGCGCAAACGCTTGCCGGACGCGATCACGTTTGCCGGATTCTGGCTGCAGCCACCGCGCTGGTGCAGCCCGACGGGATGCGGCAGGCCGCGGCGCAGTCCTCAGCCTGCTTCGACGACGAGACGGCCGCGGCGGAGCCAAATCCGCCGATGCGTTTGCATTGAGTTAGGGCGACGCGTGAGACGACGTGGGGCTGAAATGCAGAAGGCCCGGCGAACACGCCGGGCCTTTAGAGTGGTCCGCTCGCAGTAGAACGTCACTTCGCGGCGTAAGCCGTTCCGGACATGCCGTCGTTGCTGACCCATCGCACCGTCGACCCCGTGCGGGTTACGGTGAAGCACTGTTCCTTGCCGCTGTTCCAGACGCTCCATCGCTGACAGAAGCGGTCGCCCGCGATCCGCCAGGTGCCGCGATCCTCAGACACGCCTGCGAACAGGCCCATCGCCCTGGATTTCGCGACCATGGTGCCGCTATGAGAATAGCGGATCGGCAAAGAGCCGAACGGCGCGGAGAGGCTGATCGTCTTTCCCGCCAAAAGGATCTTGAGTTCGGCGGCGTTCAACTGCCCGGCATTGGCGGGCTGCGCAGCCAGCGCCAAGGGCGCAGCCGCGGCAATTGCGAAAAGTGCACCACGCAACGTCATGCTTAACCCCGTAACGAGCGATTAAAACTTAAGTTAACGATCTTGGATGATCGACCCTATGGACTTTCCGAGCCCGCTGCAATGCAGCAAATGCGCCTACGGTTACGAAACGGGCCGAGCACGTTGTTCGATCACGCGAATATTGTGGATAACGCGCCTCATCCTTCGAGAACGCGGCGCGCCGCGGCGTCGGGCGTCATCATCCCTGACAGCACCGCATCAGCCATCCCATCGAGGCCGGATTTGCCGTCGGCCTTGATGCGCGCGGCCACGACGTCGGCGGCGGCGCGCGCGATCAGATAGCGGGCGCGTCGGCGCCGCCTCGCCAGCGGACCGTCCGCCGCGACGCGGCGACCGATGTCGTCGATCGTCTCGACGAGTTTCGGGACGCCGTCGCCGTTGAGCGCGCTGGTTTTCAGTACCGGAACCTTGTCGGCCACCGTCGCGCGGATCGACAGTGCGCCGATCAGCTGTTGCATCGTCTGTTCGGCGCCGGGGCGATCGCCCTTGTTGACGACCATCACGTCGGCGATTTCGAGCAGGCCCGATTTCATCGCCTGGATATCGTCGCCGAGGCCCGGGGCCGAGATGACGACGCGGATATCGGCGACCTCGGCGACGTCGATCTCGCTTTGCCCCGCGCCCACCGTTTCCAGCAATACAATATCGAAACCGGCGCCGTCGAGCGCGTCGATGATGCGGACGGCTGCCGGCGAGAGGCCGCCGAGGTAGCCGCGCGAGGCGAGGCTGCGTACGAACACGCCGTCGTCATCCAGCGCCGCCGTCATGCGAATGCGGTCGCCCAGGATGGCGCCCCCAGAGATGGGGCTCGATGGATCGACGGCGATGACGCCGACGCTGCGGCCCTGCTGACGCAGCACCTGGATGACGGCGTTGACCAGCGTCGACTTGCCCGCGCCGGGCGGGCCGGTGAAACCGACGACGAGAGCGTGTCCGAGATGCGGCTGCAGCGCCTTCAGCAATTCGGGCGCGGCGGCGGAGAGGCGTTCGAGTTCGGTGATGACGCTCGATATTGCCCGCCGTTCGCCGGCGCGCATGCGCGCGATCACATCGCCGATGTCGGCGAGGTCGATGCGGGCGGGCGGCGCGGCGGCGGGGGGCGGCGCGGTCATGCTGCGCTGATAGGCGGGAAGGGGAAAGAGTGCAACCGGCGCGAGCGCTCTCTCAGAACTTCTCGGCGACGGCGCGATCTTTTTCGGGCGTCTGGGGGGAGGCCGCCCCGAGGACTGCCGGCAAAATCTTCTCCGCCGCATCGACAACCGTGAAGCGGACGTCGAGACCGGGCCGGATGAACGTCTCGCTGGTCATATGCGTCAGGAGATCGAGGAAAGGGGTCCAGAAGCCGTCGATGTTGGCGACGACGATCGGCTTCGTGTGACGGCCGAGCTGAGACCATGTCAACTGTTCGACCAGTTCCTCCAGCGTGCCAATGCCGCCCGGCAGCGCGACGAAGGCGTCCGATTTTTCAAACATCAGCCGTTTGCGCACGTGCATGTCTTCGACGACGATGAGTTCATCGACGTCTTTGAGCATTTTTTCGCGTGCGCCCAGAAATTCCGGAATGATGCCCGTCACTTTGCCGCCGGCGCCCAGCGTCGCCTTCGCGACCTCGCCCATCAGCCCGAGGCTGCCGCCGCCGTAGACGAGGCGGATGTCGTCGGCGGCGAGCGCCTTGCCGAGTTTGCGCGCGGCCAAGGCGTACGCCGGATTAAGGCCTTTGCCAGAGCCGCAATAGACGCAGACGCTGTCAATGCGGCGGGCGGAGGTCGTGGTTTTTGAGGAAGCGGCAAGGGATTCGACAGTCTTTAAATCGTGTTTCATGTCTCGACTTTCATGGCCGACCGATTGCCGGTCCGCCCGACGCAGATAGGCATGCCTCATCAATTGCACGAGAGCATGGCACATCGGTCTTTCAGATTGTTGAGCCGTTAACGGGACGCCGCGGCGCTTGGCGGGGCAGCCGGGGCCATGCTTTACTGACCGCGGCATTGCGAGGTCACATGATGAAGTCGGCGCAAACGCCTATCCCGACGCGGAAATTCAGCATGCCAATTGGCGGGCTCACGGCGCTGGGCGTCAGTCTTGCGGCCAGTCTGACAGCGCTGATTTCGGTCACGCCGGACCTCCAGGCAGGTCTTGACGCAGACCGCGCCAGAGCTGCGGCGGCCAACGGCGGGTCCGGCCGGATCGTAGTGGCGCAGGCGGCGCCGGACGGCGCAGGCGCATACCAGGGCACGCCGCCGCCGGGATATGGCGGCGCGATGGGCGTTGTGCAGGATTGGCTTGCGCGCGCCAACCGCGACTATCAGGGCGTCGTCATCAAAGGGCTTTCCATCCCTCAGGCGGGCGATGCGGCGTCCGACGAAATCGCCCGCAAGATCGAGGAGACGCGCCGGGACGCAGCCCGCGCCGCCGCCACAGGTCCGTCGGCGGACGCGGACCGGCAGGCGGCGGACGCCAAAGCGCGCGAGGAGGCGGAGCGGGGCGCGGCGGCGCAGGCGAAGGCCGACGCCGAGCGCGCCGCAGAAGCGCAACGACGCGAGGCCGCCGAGAAGGCCGAGGCTGCGCGGAAGGCCGCTGAGGCCCAAGCCGAGGCTGACGCCAAGGCCAACAAGGCTGCGGCGGACGCCAAAGCCGTAGCCGATGCAAAACTTGCAGCCCAGGCGAAAGCCGAAGCGGAACTTCAAGCCAAGTCCGCCGCCGCCGCCCAAGCCGCGGCAAACGCCGCTGCGAAAGCCGAAGCGCAGCGGCTCGCCAACGAGCGCGAAGAGCAGGCGCAACGTGACGCCGACCAGCGCCGCGCGGCCGAAGCGGAAGCGCGGCGTTTCGCCGAAGAGCAGCGCAAGGCCGAGGCGCGGATTGCAGAGGAGCGCCGCCGCGCCGAAGCGGCCGCTCAGCCCGCGCCGCCCGCGGCAGCTGCATCGCCGCCCGAACCCGAAATCGAGAAACCAACAGTCGAGGAACGGCGCGCGGTCGTCGTGACCGCCGAACCCATTCGTCGTCCGGCCCCGACGGAAGCGAACGCGGCGGCTCCGTCAGCGCGCGCCGATCGGCCGAGTCGGCGCGGGCGCCACGGCGCCCGAGTCAAACGGTGGATGCATCGCCGATATGCCGCACGCGTCTGCCGCGCTGCGGGGCGCCGCATCCATCCGCCGGGACGCTACACCGTCGCCCGCGGCGACAGCCTCTGGCGCATTTCTTCGAAGCACTATCGAACGGGACGGCTGTATCGAAAAATCTATCGCGCCAACCGCCGGCTCATTGCCCACCCCAGCCGAATCTATCCCTGCCAGAGATTTTATGTGCCGCGGCGCCGGCGCTGAATGGACTTTGGGCTCCAGCGATCTTATGTCGTAAAAAATGCAGCGTGCCCTTCCGACTGAGCGCGCGCCCGGCCCTGATCGCAAGCGCGGCGGGTTTGCGGCGCGGCTAACGCCGTCTCCCGAGACGATGCGCGTTCTCAAGGCGCTGTGGCCGTACGTCTGGCCGAACGATCGGCCCGATCTGCGGGCGACCGTCGTGTGGTCATTGCTGCTCATTCTCATCGCCAAGATCGTCACTGTGTCGGTGCCCTACACGCTGAAGTGGGCGACCGACGCGCTCGTCGCGGCGACGGGCGGGCAGGTTCCCGCCAGCGAGACGGCGCCCTGGCTGATCGGCGCGCCGTTATTGGCGGCCCTATTCTACGGGCTCGCGCGCATCATCATGACGCTGCTCGTGCAGTTGCGCGAAGGCATGTTCGCGAAGGTCGCGATGCACGCCGTTCGCAAGCTCGCGCTCTCGACGTTCGAGCACATGCATAGGCTCTCGCTGCGCTTTCATCTGGAAAAGAAAACCGGCGGGCTGACGCGGGTGCTTGAACGCGGCCGGGCGGGCATCGAAAACATCAGCCGCATGGCGCTGATGACGTTGATTCCGACAATCGTCGAGTTTGCGCTGATCATCGTCGTGTGCGCCATCGAATTCGACTGGCGCTACATCGCGACGATCGTCGGCATGATCGTGCTCTATCTCTGGTTCACGGTGAAGGCGACCGACTGGCGCGTTCAGCTCAGGCGTACGATGAACGACAGCGATACCGACGCGAACACCAAGGCCGTCGACAGCCTGCTGAATTTCGAGACCGTCAAATACTTCGGCGCCGAGGAGCGCGAGGCGGCGCGCTACGACAAGTCGATGGCGTCCTACGAGAAGGCGAGCATCAAGACCTACACGTCGCTCGCGGTGCTGAACTCGGGCCAGGCGGTGATCTTCACGATCGCGCTGACGATCTGTCTCCTCATGGCGGCGCAGGACGTCGTGTCGGGCCAGCACACCGTCGGGCACTTCGCGATGGTCAATCTGCTGATGCTGCAACTCTTCATGCCGCTGAACTTCATGGGCATGGTCTATCGCGAGATCAAGCAGGGGCTGACCGACATCGAAAAGATGATGGACGTGCTCGATCAGTCGCCCGAGGTCGCCGATCGGCCGGGCGCGAAGACGCTTGCCGTCGCAGGCGGAGCGATCCGTTTCGACAACGTCCGCTTCGCTTACGACCCCGAGCGCGAAATTCTCAAAGGCGTCTCGTTCGAGGCGGCGCCGGGAACGATGATCGCCATCGTCGGGCCGTCCGGCGCGGGAAAATCCACGATCGCGCGCATCCTGCTGCGCTTCTATGACGTGACGGGCGGGCGCGTGACGATCGACGGCCAGGACCTGCGCGACGTCACGCAGAAATCGCTGCGCGCGGCGATGGGCGTCGTGCCGCAGGATACCGTTCTGTTCAACGACACGATCTTCTACAACATCAAATACGGCCGCGCCGGCGCGAGCGACGAAGAGGTCATTGCGGCGGCAAAGATGGCGCAGATCGACGAATTCGTCTCCACGCTACCCGACGGCTACGACACGATGGTCGGCGAGCGCGGCTTGAAATTATCGGGCGGCGAAAAGCAACGCGTGGCCATCGCGCGGACGATCCTCAAGGGACCGCCGATCCTCATTCTCGACGAAGCGACGAGCGCGCTCGACAGCCATACGGAAAAGGAAATCCAGGACGCGCTCGATCGCGTGGCGCGCGACCGCACGACGGTCGTGATCGCCCATCGCCTCTCGACGATCATTCACGCCGATAAAATTCTCGTGCTCGAGGCCGGCGAGGTGGCCGAGCAGGGAACGCATGCGGAGCTGATCGAGAAGGGCGGGCTCTATGCGTCGCTCTGGGCGCGTCAGCGGCAAGCGGAGAAGGCGCGCGAAGACCTCGCGCACGCACTCGAGGAAGCCGAACGGTCTGGCGCATTGACAGCGGCCGACGTCAAACGCGACCGCGCCGAGCTTGGCGAGCCAACGTGACGTCAATCGGATCGGCGCGGCCGCGCCATGTGTGGAGACTTGACCCCGAGATGCGTGGCTGGGTGGCCGCACCTCGGGGCCGTCTCGAGACTCGGCGAACGCCCAACGGGAAAGAGGGTCGGCGCCGCGTCCCAACTTGCTCGCGATGTCTTTCCGCCGCGAAAGCGTCAACCGTAGGCGCCGTCGTCGCCGGATTAATCATTACATAAAAAGTATAGAAAAAGCATCGCCCCATCAAGGGCGGCGATGACGCAGGCGCGCGATCGGGGAAAAGCGCGTCGCGCCAGACGCCCGCACAACGCGTCAGACGCCGCAAAAAATTCCGCGAAAGTTAACCCCGCCGTTCTGGCGTGCGTTACTCTCATATCTGACCGGCGCTTGGCCGGAATGGCTGCATTCAAGAGGCGTGAAACGACTTTGAGCGAGGCTCCAAGAACTGTCGCAGCGTCCGCCTGGCGGGCGTTGATCGCCGTCCTCCGTGCCCTCAGTGGCGTTCTGCGCGTCGCGTGGAGCGTGGCGCGCGCCCCTGTGCTGTTCGCCGTTAATATCCTCGCCGCGCTGTTCGTGCTGTTCGAGGAGTGGGGCTGGCGGCCGCTTTCGAACCTGCTGGCGCGGCTCGCGCGCTATCGGCCGGTCGCCGCGATCGAGCGTGCGATTGCGAAAGCTCCGCCCTATGCGGCTCTGCTCGTGTTCGCGCTGCCGACGACGCTGCTGCTGCCGCTGAAATTCGTGGCGATGTGGCTTCTGGCGCAGGGCCAGGTCGCGGCGGCGACGGGCCTGTTCATCGGGGCAAAGGTCGCCTCGACCGCGCTGATCGCTCGCATTTTTCTGCTGACCAAGCCGGCGCTGATGCGCATCCCCTGGTTTGCGCGCGCCTACGGCTGGTTCATGCCGTGGAAGGATCATCTGTTCGCGATCATCCGCGCCTCGTGGATCTGGCGCTACGGGCGGATGGTCAAGACGCGCGTGAAGCTCGAGGCGGGCCGCGCCTGGCGGCGTTTCGGTCCGCTGGTGAAGCCTTGGGTCGCCGCGTCCGTCGCCCGTGCGCGCGCGGGTTTCGCAAGCTTGAGAGCCCGCCTGTTCCGAGGAGGCGCGGCTTGATCCGCGCTTTTTCGGCAGCACGTGGCCACCTTGCAACAACGCGGATTTGTTGGAATTTTGCTGCTTTCCGAGGGCATTGGGCGGTGGCCTCGAAGCCATTCTAGAGAAAAATTCCCGACGTTGACAAAGTGGATAGTATAACATTAAAAGGTCGCACAATCCTTTGTTGATTTTTCGTGTCCACTAACGGAACGTGTCGTCAACGGGATTGAATCGGCGCAGGCGTTGCGGGGTGGCGGCGCGCGCTGCTGGGATTGAGGGGAACTCGATGAAAGTTACTGCTGCCGTGGTCGCGCTGCCGATATTCGCGCTCGTCTCGGCGTCGCCGTCGCTCGCCGCCGATTTCGGCGGCGACTGCTGCGCCGATCTCGAAGAGAGGATTGCAGAACTCGAAGCCACCGCTGCGCGCAAGGGCAACCGCAAGGTGTCTCTGACCGTCGCCGGTCAGGTCAACAAGACGATCCTGTTCTGGGATGACGGCTCCGAGCGCAACGCTTACATCGTCGGCAACAAGAACGACCAGACGAACCTCAGCTTTACCGGCGACGCCAAGTTCGCGCCAGGCTGGACGGCGGGTTACGATCTCACTCTGCGTCTGCGCGATGATCTCTCCGACGACGTCGATCAGGACATCGACAACGGCTCGGGCGACACGTTCCAGCTCTGGCAATCGCACTGGTGGATCGAGAGCGAGAAGCTCGGCAAGCTGTCTGTCGGTCTCGCCTCGCGGGTGACCGACACGGCGCCGGAAAACGATCTCTCGGAAGCCGGCGTCGCCGGTTACGCGGGCGTCCAGGACATCGGCGGCGCCTTCGGCCTGCGCACCAGCAGCGGCGCGCCGGTCGGTCTTGCCTGGGGCGATCTCGGCAATCATTTCAACGGCGATACCGCTAATCTCGTGCGCTATGACACGCCGGAGTTGGCCGGCTTCATTGCATCGGTGAGCTGGGGCGAGGACGATATCTGGGATGCCGGCCTGAAGTATGAGGGCGACGTCGCGGGTCTTAAGGTGGCGGGTACGATCGCCTATACCGAGATCACCGACAACGACGGCGTGTTCGCCGATCTCGATCAGTCGACCGTTGTCGGCTCACTCGCCGTGCTACACGAGCCGTCCGGCCTCAACGCGCTCGTCGCTGCGGGTCATCGCGAGTTCGACGGAACGTTCACCGACACCGATACGGTGGATCGTTCGCCAGACGACGCGAAGTTCGTCTACGGCAAGGTCGGCTGGATCGCGAAGCTCCACGGTCTCGGGCCGACGGCCTTCTATGGCGAATACGGCTGGTTCGAAAATTACGTGACGGCTGTCGACAGCGCCGATCCCGACGCCGCGGCGATCGTCACCGACCTCGGCGGCGCGGCGACAGATCGTATTTCAGGAAGCGAGCTTACGGTCTGGGGCTTCGGCGTCGTGCAGCATATCGAAGCCGCCGAAATGCAGCTGTATGCCGGCTATCGTCTGCATGAAGCCGAGTTTGATCTGCGGGACGCCGGCGGCGCGGCGGTCGCCTCAGAAAACATCGACGATTTTCACACCGTCATCACCGGGGCCAAGATCGCGTTCTAACGAGCGGCGTTCGGCATTTTTCGTTTTTCTGTTCGAGATCAACGCCTCCTGGCGCACGACCCGTCCGTGCATCGGGAGGCGTTGTCGTTTTGGCGCGCTCAACAGCGGAATTCGCGTCTTGAGCATAAACGTCCGCCGACGGGTCGACGAATCAGATAACGCGGCTTTCAGGACTGTTGTTTTGCCCTGGGAGCGCAAGGACATGACGATCGGAATTCGCGTCTTCACTCTTGGCGCGCTGGCGATGTTGGTCCCTGCGGTCGCCTCGGCAAACGACGCGGTCCCGACTGCCGGTTCCGGCTTTTATATTCTCGGCAGGATCGGCACGGCGCTGCCGATCGACCAGGACGTGGAGTTCACGCTGCTGGGTAAAGGCGAATACGATCCCGACAGCGGCCTGGGCTTCAACGCTGCCGTCGGCAAGCACCTCGGCAATGGCTGGCGCGCGGAAGTTTCGTATCGCTATCTGCGCGGCAATGACGGCGAAGTGAAATTCGACATTGGCCTCGATCTGCAGCTCGAAGGGCACGGCGAGTCGCATAACGTCATGTTCAATGTGCTCCGCACGGTTGGCTCGTTCGATACGATGTTCGGGACGATCGAGCCGTTCGTCGGCGCCGGCATCGGCCTCCAAATCCTAGACAAGACAGATATCAAGGCGGGGGCGCCAATCTTCACGCCGCCTTTCGATTTTACTGACGACGGCACCGATACGGTTTTCGCGGCCGCCCTTCACGCCGGCTACGAAATGCAGCTGAGGCCGGGCGTCGCTCTGACGTCACAATGGACGTTGAACTGGGCCGATGAAGGCAAATTCAGCAGCGTCATTCCTGGCTTCTCGACGACCCGCGACGCGCAAGTCGAAGTAACGACGTTCACGGGGCTTCGTTTCGATCTCAACTGAAGCCCGTTGACCGCGCGGTTGCCGCCGTCCGCGCCAGCCGATGTGCCGCCCGTGACGGCGGACCGTCCGACCCGCTAAGTTGCGGGCATGACTGATCGTCGCCCCATCCTGATCGCCGGTCCGACAGCGAGCGGAAAGTCGGCGCTCGCGCTCGCGCTGGCCGATCGGCTCGGCGGCGCGATCATCAACGCCGATAGCATGCAGATGTATCGCGAGCTGCGCATTATCTCGGCGCGGCCGGACGAAACCGACCTCAAGCGCGCCCCGCATTTTCTATACGGACACGTTCCGGCGGCGGAAGCCTATTCGGCCGGGCGGTTCGTCGAAGAGGCGGCGCGCGCCATAGACGATGCCCGTGCAAAGAGCTTGCTCCCGATCGTTGTCGGCGGCACAGGGCTTTATTTCCACGCGCTGCTTGAAGGACTGTCGCCAATTCCGCCGGCCGACGAGGTCGTTCGCGACTTCTGGAGGCGAGCAGTCGAACAGGTCGGCCCGGAACAGCTCCACATGATTTTGAAGCTGCGGGATCCAAGGATGGCGGCGCGGCTGGCGCCCGGCGACGGCCAACGCATCGTTCGCGCGCTCGAGGTTCTCGAGACGACGGGACAATCGCTCGCCGACTGGCAGTCTGCGAAGGCGGCGCCCGTCGTGGACGCCGCCGACGCCGTCCGCCTGGTGCTCCATCCGGATCGCGCCGAACTCCACGCGCGCGCCGAGCAGCGCTTCGACGCCATGATGGCTGCGGGGGCACTCGAAGAAGCCGCGACTTTGGCGGCGCTTCAATTGCCGGGATCGCTGCCGGCGATGCGCGCCATCGGCGTCAGGCCGCTGATCGCCGCCGCGTGCGGCGAAATCTCGATCGAAGTTGCGACAGCTGCCGCCAAGGCCGAAACGCGCCAATACATCAAACGGCAGCAAACGTGGCTTCGTCAGAGAATGATTTCGTGGAATAGGCTAGAAACGAAAGATATGGAAAGTTACATTGCCCTAGCTATAGCATTTATTGATTGTTAGCGTTGACCGGGCATCGTCAACTTTCTACGTTGCCGATCGTTTTCGAAGCGGACGCGGGGTCTGCTTGCGGCGCGTGGACGAGGACTGCACATGGCGCGGACGATGACGGGCGCGGAAATCGTACTGACGGCGCTGGCCGATCAGGGCGTCGAGGTGATTTTCGGCTACCCGGGCGGCGCCGTGCTGCCGATCTACGACGAGCTGTTCCAGCAGGACAAGGTTCGCCACATCCTGGTGCGCCAAGAAGGCGGCGCGGTTCATGCCGCCGAAGGCTTCGCGCGCTCGACCGGCAAGGTCGGCGTCGTGCTCGTGACGTCCGGTCCGGGCGCGACCAATGCGGTGACCGGCCTTACCGATGCGCTGATGGATTCCATTCCGCTCGTGTGCATCACGGGGCAGGTGCCGACGCATCTGATCGGCAACGACGCGTTCCAGGAGTGCGACACCGTCGGCATCACGCGGCCCTGCACAAAGCACAACTATCTCGTCAAGAACGTCAACGACCTCGCGCGCATCATGCACGAGGCGTTTCACATCGCGCGCACCGGGCGGCCGGGCCCCGTCGTCGTCGACATTCCAAAGGACATTCAGTTCGCGACGGGGCCGTACATCGGCCCCTCGAACATCCAGCACAAGACGTACAAGCCGAAACTTAAACCCGAGCAGCCCGCGATCCGCGATGCGGTCGATCTGATCGCGTCCGCCAAAAAACCGGTGTTCTACACCGGCGGCGGCGTCATCAACTCGGGTCCCAAGGCGAGTCAACTCCTGCGCGAACTCGTGCGGCTCTCGGGTTATCCGATCACATCGACCCTGATGGGTCTCGGCGCCTATCCGGCGTCCGACAGGCAGTGGCTCGGCATGCTCGGCATGCACGGCACGTATGAAGCCAACATGGCGATGCACGACTGCGACGTGATGATCAACATCGGCGCGCGCTTCGACGATCGCATCACGGGCCGTCTCGACGCGTTTTCGCCGGGATCGAAGAAGATCCACGTCGATATCGACGCCTCCTCGATCGACAAGGTCGTGCAGGTCGACATCCCGATCATCGGCGATTGCGCGTACGTGCTCGAAGACATGCTGCGGGTGTGGAAGGCGAAAGCGCCGATGCTCGACAAGGCCGCGCACAAGGCGTGGTGGAAGCAAATCGACGGCTGGCGGGCGCGAAAATCGCTGGCCTATAAAAATTCGAAAGACGTGATCATGCCGCAGTACGCGGTGCAGCGGCTTTATGAGCTGACCAAGGATCGCGACTGCTATTTCACGACCGAAGTCGGCCAGCATCAGATGTGGGCCGCGCAGTTCCTTCATTTCGAAGAGCCGAACCGCTGGCTGACGTCGGGCGGGCTCGGCACAATGGGCTACGGCCTGCCCGCCGCAATCGGCGCGCAAGTCGCGCACCCGAAATCGCTCGTCGTCGACGTCGCCGGCGACGCCGCGATCCTGATGAACAGCCAGGAGTGCTCGACGGCCGTGCAGTATCGGCTGCCGGTCAAGGTTTTCATCCTGAACAACGAGTACATGGGCATGGTGCGCCAGTGGCAGCAGTTGCTGCACGGCAACCGGCTCTCGGAGAGCTACACCGAGGCGCTGCCGGATTTCGTCAAGCTCGCCGACGCCTACGGCTGGCACGGCATGCGCTGCGATCACCCGGCCGATCTCGACGATGCGATCAAGGAGATGATCGACCACAAGGGCCCGGTGATGTTCGACTGCCGCGTCGCCAAGCTCGCCAACTGTTTCCCGATGATTCCGTCGGGCAAGGCGCACAACGAGATGCTTCTGGGCGAGGACGTCAGCGACGAAGAGGTGTCGAAGGCGATCGGCAAGGAAGGCAAGGTGCTGGTGTGAGACGCGCGCGCGCCAGGGCGGCGCTCGCCGCGACGATCCTGGGCGTCGGCGTCGTCCCCGCCGAGGCCGCGATCGACTGGGACCGCGCCGCGAACATCAAAGGCGCCGCCGAACGCTTGGTGACGCTCCACAAGCGGCAGGGGTCGCCCGGAGTGTTGAAGTTCCTCGACGCCTGCTATCGCACGCACATGCTTGCGAGCGACTTTAGCGCCGGACTCGAGGCGTGCCTGGCGCAGGATTACATGCACTCGAACGTTCTGGCGTCGATCTACGCGCGCGTGCCGCCCGAGCAGAGGGCCAAGAACAAGAATCCATCCGCCGAGGACATCGCCAAGGCGCTCGGCGAGCGCTTTGTGGTGGCTTTCGCGCAGTACAAGATGAAGGCGGCCGACGTCACGACGTTCAAGGCGCTGGTCGACAAGCATGGCGTGCCGGTGTTCGTCAAAGGAGTGTTCCCGAACGCCGCGCAGCCGCCCCCCCCCGCGTCGGAGGCGCCCAATGACAAAAAGAACTGACGCGCGCCGATGTTGAAACTCGTCATCGCCAACAAGGCTTATTCGTCCTGGTCGCTCCGCCCATGGCTGGTGATGCGCGCCTTCGCGATTCCATTCGAGGAACTGCTGATCCCCTTGCGCCAGCCCGACAGCCGGTCGCGCGTTCTTGAGGTCTCGCCGTCGGGCAAGGTTCCGGCGCTGATCACGCCGGACCAAACGGTCTGGGAGAGTCTCGCCATTATCGAGTATCTGGCCGAAAGCCATCCGGACAAGGCGATCTGGCCGCGCGACCACATCGCTCGCGCCGACGCGCGCGCGATTTCCAACGAGATGCACGGCGGCTTTCAGGCGTTGCGCCAGGGTTGCCCGATGGACGTCACGGCGCGTTACCAGACGCCGGAGATGACCGACGCCCTCAAGGCCAACGTCGACCGCGTGGAAGAGATATGGGCTCAAGCGCGCGCCCGTTTCGGCGCAGCAGGGTCATTCCTCTATGGCGCATTCTCGGCCGCCGACGCGATGTACGCGCCGGTGGCGACGCGGCTCGAGAGCTATCAAATCCCGGTTTCGAACGCGACGCGCCGCTACATGGATGCGGTGCTCGCGCATCCTGACGTCGTTGCGTGGCGCGATGCCGCGCTCAAAGAGCCGTGGACGATCGCCGACTATGCGAACGGCCATACCTTGCTGCAATCGTATCGGTGAGAAGAAACGAGACCGTCATGGCCGAGCATCCCAAACAGTCGCACTATCCAAGCCCGCTCCGAGCCGAGGGCGTCGTCTCGCGGACGCTGTCGATCATTGTCGACAACGAGCCGGGCGTGTTGGCGCGCGTGATCGGGCTATTCTCGGGGCGCGGCTACAACATCGACTCCTTGACGGTGACGGAAACCGAGCACGAAAAACATCTGTCGCGCATCACCGTCATTACGCGCGGCACGCCGGCCGTCATCCAGCAGATCAAGCACCAGCTTGAACGGCTCGTGCCCGTTCACCGCGTGCGCGACCTGACGGCCGAAGGCGAGTCGATCGAACGCGAGCTCGCGTTGGTGAAGGTGGCGGGCAAGGGCGAGAAACGCATCGAAGCGTTGCGTCTCGCGGAGATCTTCAGAGCGAAGGTCGTCGACACGTCGACCGAGCACTTCGTGTTCGAGATCACCGGCAAGCCGTCCAAGATCGAGACGTTCATCCAGATCATCGGCGAACTCGGACTTGTCGAAGTTTCGCGCACCGGCATAGCCGCGATCGGGCGCGGGGCGGGTACGCTCTAAGATCGCAATGCGCGACTAGGGTAGGCTCGAATTCTGATGCGCCAGCCTCAGCGCCGAGGCGGAGACGATGAACGCCTCGTCGCTGGCGTCGATCGCCGGCAGGGTCGGAGAGCGGAAGCCGACCATCCTCTTTTTCTTCGCCGGCGGGTAGAGCGGTTCAGCCTTCGGCGGCTTGCTCATGGTGACGAGGAAGGCCTGGAGGCGGGGACGGAACTTGCCGTCGACGGTCTTATCGCACCGATCGGCCCCTTCGGCGGCGGCGCACAGCTTGGCGGTGTCGTAGGATTTCGATTGCTTCTCATGCATCGCCAACGCGCTGTCGATGGCGGCGCCGCATTCATCGCCGGTCAACTTGCCGGTCTCGGCGCAATCGTTGCTCGAAATGAAGATGCCCTTCGGAACCGGAGCCGCAGGTGCTTTCGGCGCCTTGGGCGCTTCGCTGCACGCGGCAAGCGCAAGCGGCGCCAACGCGAGGCAAACACGGAAGAAAGTCGTCATTGGCGGCGGCCCGATCAAATGGAGTTTTCGAATTCTTATGTTGCCCGAGCCAAGTTAGGGATCGGTTAACGGTTGCGTTGACGCCCGCAACCGCAGGCCGACGCGCCAAAAGGCCGACGCGCCAAAAGGCCGCCGCGCAAAATGAGGCCGCGCGGGGCGTTGAAACGCCGGAGCGATCTCGTTAGGTTCCCCCCTGATTTGGGGCCCGGTCCACCCGCGTTCCGTCCACGAAACCCAGCCCGTTCCGATCGCTTTCGACCGGGGAACCCGAGAGGCCGCCCATGCGCGTCTACTATGACCGTGATGCCGACATCAATCTCATCAAGTCGAAGAAGGTCGCGATCGTCGGCTACGGCAGCCAGGGCCACGCGCACGCGCTGAACCTGCGCGACAGCGGCGTCAAGGACGTCGTTGCGGCGCTGCGCAAGGGCTCGCCCTCGGCGGCGAAGGCCGAGAAGGAAGGATTGAAGGTTCTCGAAGTCGCGGACGCCGCCAAGCAGGCCGACGTGATTATGATGCTGACGCCGGACGAACTGCAGGCCGACATTTATCGAGAGAGCCTTGCGCCCAACATGAAGAAAGGCGCGGCGCTGATGTTCGCGCACGGCTTGAACGTGCATTTCAATCTGATCGAGCCGCGCGCCGATCTCGATGTCGGCATGGTGGCGCCGAAAGGTCCCGGGCACACGGTCCGCGGCGAATACCAGAAGGGCGGCGGCGTGCCGTGCCTGATCGCCGTGCATCAGGACAAGAGCGGCAACGCGCATGATCTGTTTCTGTCCTACGCGAGCGCCGTCGGCGGCGGGCGCTCGGGCGTCATCGAGACGACGTTCCGCGAGGAGTGCGAAACCGATCTCTTCGGCGAGCAGGCGGTGCTGTGCGGCGGCCTCGTCGAGCTGATCCGCGCCGGTTTCGAAACTCTGGTTGAAGCCGGCTATGCGCCGGAAATGGCGTACTTCGAGTGCCTGCACGAAGTGAAGCTGATCGTCGATCTGATCTACGAAGGCGGCATCGCCAACATGAACTATTCGATCTCCAACACGGCGGAGTACGGCGAATACGTCACCGGCCCGCGCATCATCACGCCCGAGACGAAAGCCGAAATGAAGCGCGTGCTGACCGATATTCAACGCGGCCGCTTCACACGCGACTGGATGCAGGAATGCAAGGCCGGTCAGCCGAGCTTCAAGGCGACGCGCCGGCTGAATGACGCCCATCAAATCGAAGAAGTCGGCGCGAAGCTCCGCGCGATGATGCCGTGGATCGCCAAGAACAAGCTGGTCGATAAAGGCCGGAATTGATCGCCTGAGCGGTCATTGGCCCGGCAAAGGGCCCGGCATGTCGCCGGGCCCCATTGTTGCTAGCGACCGCGTGCGCCGGTTACGGCGCGTGGGCCGCGCCATTCAGCTTGAAATTCAAGCGCACCGAAATCGAGTGAATGTCGTCCGGTTCCACGTCGAGATCATACTGGAACCGAAAACCGTCGCTCGCCAGGCTCAGAGTCTCGTGGTCCTCCGAGCCAAGGTCGATGAAGGCATATTCAATCCCAAGCGTCAGGTTTGAGGCGAGGGCGAATTCGGCGCCGCCGCCGATGGTCCAGCCGTTGTGTCGCTCCGACGTGTCGGCAGCAGCGCTGACGCCTGGAAAGACCTCAGCGTCATTGGTGATGACGTCTATGTTGGCGCTGGCGTAACCGCCCTTGGCGTAGAGCATCAAGTTATTGTTGATGATGACGCCGAGTTTTGCTGTCGCCGTGAAGAGCCCGTTCATATCCGTCGTCACCGTCTCGTCCGGATCAAACGGCATGGCGCTTGTCTCGCTGTAAAATTCACCGCCGCTGTAGCCCACCTCGACCCCGGCGACGATGTTGTCCATCCGGTGCTCGTAACCGGCGTGAACGCCAGCGATGAAGCCATCGTGTCGATTGCCTTCCGTCGAGTTCACAGGTCCGCCGAGATCGATTGGAACGGCGATTTAGGTCCAATCTACGTCGCCGCTTGCGTAGCCCGCGTGTGCGCCGACGTAGAGGCCGCCCCACGGCGCGCCGGTGTGATCAGCGAGCGCCGGTTGCCCAGCGAATGCCAAAGCGAGCGCGCCAAACGCCGCGCCAAGTCCGGAACGAGAGCGATACTGCATAGAAATTTCCCACTGATGTGATCCTGCGACGTTCACGTCACACCGTGATTGAATCGTCCAAGTGGACCCATCGCCTCACGGCGATCACATCCATTTTTCGGCGGAGTGATGCCGTGGCGTCCTAGCGGACGGCGCCGGGGTCGCGCCATAATCCGCCAACGATCTACAACTCGATTGACGCATCAAGGGAAATCGTTGTGCAGCGTTGGGCTGTGGTTGTGATGTGTGCGGCGATGCTGTCGCCGTCGTTCGCCGTCGCGCCGGAAATCGCGGTCGCCGCCGAAGGCGAAGCGCGCTCGAAGTCGGGTTGGCCGAAATCGAGCCGCCCGGTCCAGCCGGGCGAGAAGGTTTGTCGGTTCAAGTTTGGCGACGGCGAGCACACGGTTTGGGTCTGCCCTAAAGACGAGCCGTGCTGTCAGTGGGAACTGCTGAATAATTACGTGAAATGCGGATCTACCGTCACGGGCTGCCTCTGACGGAACTCAATGAATGACCAAAGAGGAACTCGCGCCGCCGCTCTCTTGGGGAGGGTTTCGTTGCGGCAGCGCGAGCGGTCCTGTCGGAACCCAGCCCGCGTCCGCTGATACGGATGTAAGGCCGGCGCCGACACGGGCGGCAGAGGAGCGGGGACCTCCGCCGCCCGTTCCCGATGGCGACGCTGACGCGTCGACTTCGGAGACGTTTGACGCTCGCCGGACCGCAGACGCGGCAAGCGAGCGCAACTCAAGCTAGGTTCACGATTGGCTGAAAAACTCCCCGGTCGTCGCAGCCCCCGAACCCCAAAGCCACACCCACCTCAAGGATGGGATCGAGTCCACTGGGAGAGCTTGACTGTCGCCCCCCGGCGACGACGTCGATGCCGCGATAAGACCCAGCGATCGTGACCGTCTGATGACCGAACTGCGGACGACTTCGGGCAAACCAATATTTCGCGGGAATTCGCTTGGGATTGTCGTTCAATATCAGTTATTCGAGCATTTCGCGGCGCCGGCCTTGGCGAAACGCCCTGTGGCGCCCTGTGGGCGTAATGGTGGCCTCATGCGCGCGAGACAACGCTGATTTGACGGTCATGGATGCTGGATGCTGACTGCCCGTTCGGCGTTTTCGAGGCTGCGGCCGCCGACCTGCGCGTCGTTGATTGGTCATGGCCATTCGCCAACGAAAACCGCGATGCGATCGACCGTCATTGGGATGCCGCGTGCGCCGCGAACCCGCGCTATTTCAACGGCGTCGTGTATTTGACCGCCAATCCGCGGCTGGAGAATGCCGTGGTGCGCGCCGAACTGTTGGCGGCCCAGTTCAAAGCAGTGCTGTATTGGCGCGAATGCGGGTTTGCCGACGCCAGCGTTCTCGACGGGTTTGGTTCGGCGCTGATCAGGAGCGCCGACGGCGCCGTTCTGCTCGGTCGTCAGCGCCCGGGCCATATCAATTCCGGACTGACGTATCTCCCTGGCGGCTTCATCGATGCGCGCGACATCGCGGCCGACGGCCGCGTCGATATTGTCGGCAGCGTGTTGCGGGAACTGGAAGAAGAAACC
Organism: Hyphomicrobium sp.; assembly: GCA_052386495.1. GTDB lineage: Bacteria > Pseudomonadota > Alphaproteobacteria > Rhizobiales > Hyphomicrobiaceae > Hyphomicrobium_B. The sequence goes on from JBQTKA010000016.1 coordinate 77,282, forward strand.
GGGCTGGGAGCGGCCGACGGCGTCCCTGCGCCCGGATTGCTCGTGACGCGCGTCGGGCCGCAACTGTCTTTCGCCGTCACGTACCAAGCGCAAGCAACCGCGGACGCCCTTGTCGGTAAGATTATGCGCCGGCTCGACGGCGATCCGCACTCCGAGCTTCAAGAAGTGGTCGCCGTGCGCCGACGGAACGACCTCGCGGGCTCGACGCTGCCGCCCTATGCCGCTCTCCTGATGAAGCACGTCTTCGCGTCGTCGTGACGCTGTTGGACCGACGAGGAAACTGCTAGGCGAAAGGCGGCGCCGGCCGGCGTCGATCCGTTTGGAGACGCCGCGCGATGGGGCTCGCCTATCACATCATCGACGTTTTCACGGAACGACGGTTCGGCGGCAATCCGCTGGCGGTCGTGCTGGACGCCGACAGGCTCAGCGCCGCCGAGATGCAGTCGATCGCGCGCGAGTTCAATCTCTCCGAAACCGCGTTCGTACTCAAGGCGACGAGCCCCGGACATACGGCGCGCATTCGCATCTTCACGCCAAGCCGGGAGCTGCCGTTCGCCGGCCATCCCACGCTCGGCGCCGCCGTGCTTCTCGCGGAACTGCGAACCACCGCGGTCAACGGCGAACACGATGCGATTATCGCGCTCGAAGAGCAGGTCGGCAGCGTGCGAGTCGGCGTACGCCTCAAGAGCGGCGCGGCGCACTTTGGCGAGTTCGACGCCCCGAGTCTGCCGGGCCCGACGCAGCCGCTATCCGATGTCGATGACGTCTCCGCCGCGCTGGGCCTCATCCCAAGCGAACTCACCTTCGAAAACCACAAGCCACTGCGTCTCGATGGCAAGCCGTCGTTCGCTTACGTCCCTGTCGCCAACCTCGACGCGATGGCGAAAGTTCAGCCGGCGCCGGCGCATTGGGCCCGCGCCTTCACGGATATCGGCGTTGAAGGCGTCTACGTGTACTGCCGTCAGGCGGTGCGGGCGAACGCCCAATTTCATTCGCGCATGTTCGCCCCGGATCTCGGGGTTCCGGAAGATCCGGCGACAGGTTCGGCGGCGATCGGCTTCGCGCGCGTTGTCCAACAGTTTGACGACTGTCCCGACGGCGTCCACAAGCGCACGATCGAGCAGGGCGTCGAAATGGGCCGGCCGAGCGCCATCCTGCTGACGACGACGGTAACAAAGGGGCAGTTGGACGCCGTGCGAATTGGCGGACACTGCGTGCGCTTTGCCGAAGGAACGCTGAACGACTGAAGCGCGCGATGTGAATTCACAAGCGCGCTTCGCCGCTCTAAAATCCCAATTATAATCTTCTTTCATTGGGGGCGCCGCCATGTCGGCAATTGGATTGAGATGTATCTTTATTTTCTCGATGCTTCTGCTTGGGAGCGTGCTTTCTCGAGAGACATTCGCCCAGTCGCCTAGCTCCCGAACTGTTTCCGCAGCGCCCGTCGCACGCGTGATTCCGCCATCGCCAACGACGCTGCCGCCAGATCGGCAGGCGCGCTATCTCGACAGACTCGCTCGAATTCGCAGCCACCACCGGCTCGTGCCGCTGTCCACAAGTTCCAAACCGCTGGCGACGGAGATTTCGCAAGGCCGCAGCATTATTCGGCCAAAGCCGCGACGGGTGAACGTCAGCTCCGACGTGGTCATCGAGGACCAGGGAAGCGTCACCGGAAAGGCGTCGATCAACTACTATTGGGCCTCGCCGGTTTCGGAACCGACCATCGCTGTCGCGGACTACGGAATGATGGCCACAGGCAACTGGTATGCCGCCCGCTCCACCGACAACGGGGCCACCTTCGAGCTTGTCGATCCGTATGCCGCGTTCGGCGATGACGCCGTCGGCGGCGGCTTCTGCTGCGATCAAGTCACGTTGTTCGAGCCGCAGCGCGATCTGGTGCTTTGGTTCATGCAGGGCAACAAGGGCTCGACGGGAAACAACTCGATCAAGCTTCTTGTAGCGCGCGGCGAGCAAGCCTTCCGAGCTGGGGAATGGACGACCTATACTTACGATTCAAGAACGCTTCTGGGCCAGGATGGCCTCTGGCTCGATTTTCCCGACATGGCGGTCAGCGGCGGCCGCCTGTACCTGACGCTAAACATCTTCAATGCGGCGGACGGCGACCTCTACACCGGCACGGCCGTGATGCGCTTGTCTCTCGACGACCTAGCCGAAGGCCGGGAGGCGACGCTGCAGCTTTACAACTATCGCGTCGGCAGTCTGAGGCTCACACAGGGCCAGAGTCTTAATCGGATCTACTTCGCCGGGCATGGGGATACCGGCGAACTGATCGTGAGGAGCTGGTCCGACGATGAGGAGGCGCCGAGCGGCGAGCACCGCGTCGCCGTCGAGCGCTGGCTCACGATCGCAGAAACCGACACCTCGGGCGCTGAAGGGCCAAATCGCCACCCATGGATTGATCGGTGCGACAGCCGGATCACGGCTGGGTGGGCGACAAACGAGGAAATCGGGTTTGCTTGGACAGTCGGGCGCGACAATCGCTTCGAGAAGCCGCATGTTCGCGTCGCGATCATCTCGCGCGCGGCGATCGATGAGCCCGGCGAACCTTTTCTTCCGCTGAGGCCGGCCCATGAACCTCACGTCTGGAGCAATAATGTCGCCATCGCCTATCCCGCGACCGGGATCAACGATCTTGGCGATCTTGGTCTGTCAGTCGCTTTCGGCGGCCCGCGCGATCATCCGAGCCATGCAGTCGGTTTCCTGAAGCGCGGCGCGCAACCGAGCGACTGGTCGTGGCAACTGAAGGTGACCCGGGCGGGTCTCAACGGTCCGACCCAGCTGGTCAACGAGCGCTGGGAGAAGATCGGCGTGTGGGGGGACTATTTTTCCGTGCGCGCGCACCCGACCAATCCGCGCGCTTGGGTGGCGCTCGGCTACACGCTCCAGAACCGGGGAAACGAGGCGCTGAAGGCCGTCGCGGAGTACACGATTTTCAGCGCACGGGGCGCCCTGCCGGGCGGACCCGCGGCAGAATCGGCGGCGCCTCAAATCGAGGGACGATCGCAGCAGTGAAGAACGGCGGCTAGCGCGTATCGGGAAAGACCGGCAGGTCGCGGACCGACGCGTCCAGCTTGTCGCTCGCTGTTTCGAGCAACGGCGCCGCTTTGGCCAGTGCATTCTCGAGAGTTCGAAGATACGCGGCAGCCCTCGGAGAGCCAGCCTTGACGGCGTCGCCAGGGGCGACGGTAGGCCGGTGCGTATTCAGCGTGTTGTCCAGTTTCTTTGCAAACGCGCGCTGCTCGGTCGCCTCGTCGGCCGGAGGAATTTTTGCGGATGACAACTTCGTCGTCGTCGGCGCTGCGGTCGCAGACGATTTGGACGGCAGCGCCTTGTCCATCGTTGATCGGCTCTTCAGGGCCGCTATTCGCGCAGCGATCTCGTTCAGACGCGACTTCAGGCCCTCAATATCGACTGCGCCGTTTTCCCACTCGGCTTTCAACGCCGCAACGCGATCCGAAAGGTCTCGCATTCGGGCGGCCTCCTGCGTAGCGCCGACAGTGTCTTCGGTCGCAGCGACCGGGCAAGGTCCAACCACCACGCAAACCAAAAGGCCGAGGCTGACGGCCAGTCGCACGCTTCCTAACTTGAGCGCCTTCCACGACATCAGCGCCTCGACATGGCTGCAGCTCGGCGAACAATTGATATGATTTTTGACCTATCCAAGCGTCGAAAACTTGGCCAATTGCTCTTGCACAACCCCACCGCGCAACGCCACGCCGCAAACGCAGGAACCGGCTGCGAAATCAGCGGATTCGGCGCGTGACATCCGGCAATTCGACGACCGCCGTGACGCCGTGGGGATCGGCGGCCACTGTATGCGCTTTGCCGAAGGTGCGCTGCTTTAGGCGCTTGCTCTGGGGTTAGCCGGGGCTACGACTTGATTTGTTTACCCCCTTGACGGTATTGAGCGTCAGGTCTGCGCTGGGCAGGCGGTTCTTTTCCGGTTTCAAGGCACATGCCGCGCCTGATCCAAAATTCCGGACGTTTGCGTGCGCGTCCCTTGACGCTGCTTAGGCGCCCCTGCGCCTTTTAATGCCGGCTTGAGCCGTGCAGGCGCCAGGGGATCGAAGGATCAAGAGATCAGCCTAGCCAATGGGAGCGCGCCGGCTGACCGGCCTCCCCGCCAAGGATCACCGTCCATGACCGATGCCAAGCCCGGCGCTGCGGCGCCCCGATCAGAAGACAAGGTTTTCATTTTCGACACCACCCTGCGCGACGGCGAGCAATGCCCCGGCGCGACGATGACGTTCGAGGAAAAGCTGCAGGTCGCCGAACTGCTCGACGACATGGGCGTCGACATCATCGAAGCCGGATTTCCAATTGCTTCCGAAGGCGACTTCGAAAGCGTGCAGGAGATCGCCAAGCTCGCCAAGACCTCGGTGATTTGCGGTCTGGCGCGGGCCAGCATCGGCGACATCGACCGCGCCGGCGAGGCGATCAAGCCGGCGCGACGCGGTCGCATCCACACCTTCATCGGCACGTCTCCGCTGCACCGCCAGCATCAGCTTCAGCTCAACGAGGAGCAGGTCTATGAGCGCGTCATAGCCTCGGTGACGCGGGCGCGCCAATACACCGACGACGTCGAATGGAGCGCGATGGACGCGACGCGCACCGAACACGATTATCTCTGCCGCGTCTGCGAAGCGGCGATTCAGGCCGGCGCGACGACGATCAACATTCCCGACACCGTCGGCTACGCGCTGCCGGAGGAATACTACGATCTCATTACGATGCTGCGCGCGCGCGTGCCCGGCATGGACAAGGTGATCATCTCAACGCATTGCCATGACGACCTCGGCCTCGCAGTGGCGAATTCGCTGGCGGGCGTGCGCGCCGGCGCGCGGCAGATCGAATGCACGATCAACGGCCTTGGCGAGCGGGCCGGAAACGCCGCGCTCGAAGAAATCGTGATGGCGATCCGCACGCGCCGCGATCTGCTGCCGCTTAGGACGGGCGTCAAGACCGAGATGCTGGCGCGCGCATCCAAGCTCGTGTCGGCCGTGACCAATTTTCCGGTTCAGTACAACAAGGCGATCGTCGGCCGGAACGCCTTCGCGCACGAGAGCGGCATCCATCAGGACGGCGTGCTCAAACACGTCGAGACGTACGAGATCATGACTCCTGAAAGCGTCGGCGTCGGCAAGTCGTCGCTCGTCATGGGCAAGCACTCGGGCCGCGCCGCGTTCAAGTCGAAACTCAAGGAGATGGGCTACAATCTCGGCGACAACGCGCTCGAGGACGCCTTCAACCGCTTCAAGGCGCTCGCCGACCGCAAGAAGCACATCTACGACGAGGACATCGAGGCGCTCGTCGACGACGACGTTGCGCACCGGCACGACCGCATCAAGGTCTCGGCGCTGACCGTCATAGCCGGAACGATGGGTCCGCAGACGGCGACGCTGACGCTCGACATCGAAGGCCAGTCGAAGACCGTGCAGAGCATCGGCAACGGACCGGTCGACGCCACTTTCAACGCAATCAAGATGCTCCTTCCTCACGAAGCGCGGCTCGATCTTTACCAAGTTCATGCCGTGACCGAGGGCACGGACGCTCAGGCCGAGGTGTCCGTACGGCTGGAGGAGGAGGGCCGGATCGTGACCGGGCGGTCGGCCGACCCCGATACGCTGGTCGCGTCGGCGCGCGCCTATGTGGCGGCGCTGAACAAGCTCGTCGTCAAACGCCAGAAGCTTGCGCAGGCGCAACAAGCGGTTTGACCCGCGACGGTAATAACAGCGCATTGTCGCCCCACTGACGCCGCCGCGCTTTGCTTTGCCGGAGCGCGGCCTTTGGCGCTATGGTCCATGGGCCGAGGTTCAATCCCGACGCGCGGCTTAACCCTGACGCGCACCGGGCGTTCGTTGTCGCGCCGAACCTGTTTATTTCCAGGGTACGGACGATTGCCGCGTAGCGTTCAAGGGGCCGAGTTCAGTTGCGATGTTGAGTCTTGGCGTCAACGGCGTCGTCGCGGACGACATTGCCATCGACCTCGGCACGGCGAATACCCTCGTGCACGTCGCCGGACGCGGGATCATCATTGATGAGCCCTCCGTTGTCGCGATCCAGTCGCGCGGCGGCGTGCGCGATGTGCTCGCTGTCGGCCACAAAGCAAAACTGATGCTTGGGCGCACGCCGGAGAGCATCGAGCCGATGCGCGACGGCGTGATCGCCGATTTTGTCGCCACGGAAGAGATGCTGCGCCAGTTCATTCGACGCGCCAAGACGGCGTTCGAACTCATCCGCCCGCGCATCCTCATCTGCGTTCCGGCCGGCGCGACGCCGGTGGAGCGGCGCGCGGTTTACGAGACGGCCCTATCGGCCGGCGCGCGAAAGGTGTTTCTCGTCGAGGAGCCGGTCGCCGCTGCAATCGGCGCCGGCCTTCCCATCGATGAGCCCAAGGGATCGATGGTCGTCGACATCGGCGGCGGCACCACGGACATCGCAGTGCTCTCGCTGGGCGGCGTCGTCCAGGCGCGGTCGTTGCGCTGCGCCGGCAACGCCATGGACGAGGCGATCGTTCGTCATGTGCGGCGCGCACATCACTTGCTGATCGGCGAGTACAACGCCGAGCGCATCAAAATAGAGGCCGGGTCCGCGTCGCGCGTCGCCAACGGCGAGACCGCGGAAATCTACATTCGTGGGCGCGACATGCGAGAGGGCAAGCCGAAGACTGTGGTGCTCGGCCCACAGGACATCGCGCAGGCGCTCGAGAATTCGATCGACGACATTGCAGAATTCATTCAGCACGCCATCGAGGATCTGCCGGCCGAAATTTCGACCGACATCTGCGAGCGGGGCGTCCACCTCACGGGCGGGGGCTCGAATCTGGCGAAACTGGACGAAGAACTCGAGCGGCGCATCGGGCTGAAATTCCATCGCCCCGAGAAGCCTGAGAACTGCGTCATTGCCGGGTCAGCAGCTATTCTCGGCTCGCTCAAGGACCGTGAACATCTGCTGATCAAACCTTGAAAGGCGACGACGCGAGGAGCGCGCAACCCCGCATTGGCAAGGCGTGAAACAACTTCATGAGCCGATTTCGCGACGACAAAATGAACCTGACGCGCCGCGGCGTCGACGCCGGCGCCGGCCGCCGCATCCGTCTCGCTCTGCCCTTCCTGATGTTCGTGTCGGTCGGTCTACTCGTGCTCAGTCGCCTCAATCACACTGCGATCGTCGACGTGCGCGGGCGCATCAGCGCCGTTCTCAGTCCGGCGCTGGAGGCGGCGTCCGCGCCGCTCAGTCCTTTGCGCAACGTGGGTCGGCAGGTGGCCACGCAGGTCCGGCTCGCGGAAGACTTGCAGCATCTCAAGACCGAAAACCAGAAGCTCAGCAGCTGGGAGTGGCGTGCGCGCGAACTCGAGCGCAAGCTCGCCGATCTGGAGCGGCTCGCTCGCGTCATGCCGGAAGCGCGCATTGATTTCGTGACGAGCCGCGTGATCGCGGACTCGAGCGGCGCTTTCGTGCGCAGCGTGCTGATCGACGCCGGCCGCGCGCGCAACGTCAAATCGGGCTACCCCGTCATCAACGCCGACGGCCTCGTCGGCCGCGTCATCGAAGCGGGCGAGGGATCAGCGCGCGTACTCCTGGCGACGGACCTCAATTGCCGCATCCCCGTCGTCGTGGGGGCCTCGGGCGCGCGCGCCATTCTCGCCGGCGATAGTGGTCCGTCGCCACGGCTGATTTTTTTGGCGCAGGACGCAAAGATTGCGATCGGAGACGATGTCGCGACGTCCGGCGCAGGCGGGCTGTTTCCGCGCGGCCTGCGCATCGGCAAAGTGACGGGCGACCCCGCTCATCCGCATGTCGATCTTCGCGCCAACTTGGACCAGCTCGAATACGTCAGCGTGCTGTTTTACGATGAGGCGGGCGTCGGAACGCCTGGGTCGAAACGCGCCGGCCTTCTCGATAGGCGCAGGGACCAGCCGGGCGCCGACAGTCCGAACGCGACGATCGTGGGAGGTGCGCCATGAAGGTTGCGCGACCGCTCCAGAGCATTGCGCCGATGGCGTCGGTCGCCGTGCTCGTGCTGTTGGCGGCGCTGCCATGGGGGCTCCCATCCCAAGATCGCTTTTTCCTGCCGCTGCTTCCCGTCATCGCGATCCATTATTGGAGCCTGCGCCGCCATGCGCTGCTTCCTGAGTGGGCGGCGTTTCTTGCCGGCCTCGCGCTCGACATCCTCACGCACGGGCCGCTCGGATACTGGTCGCTGATCTACCTCGCAGCCCACGCCTTTGCCGTCGTCAGCGCCCCCGTCGCCGTCAACGGACCCGTCGTCCGCCTCGTGCTCCTGGCCGGCGCGATGTTGGGCGTCGCCATCCTCAGCTGGGCCGTCGCCTCGCTCTACTTCGTCCAATTCGCCGATTGGCGTCCCTATGCCGTCGGCTCGATTTTGGCGAGCATCTGCGCCATTGCGCTACTTCCGGCGTTGCGCGCCCTCGACGGCGGCGGCCGCGAACGCGACAACGCGCGATTGGCGCGGGGAGTTTAGACCGTGTTCGCGGACCGCGACGACGAGACCGCCGGTCGAGCGCGCTTCACGCGCCGGATGGCGTTGCTCGGCGGCCTGCAGGCGGCGGCGCTGACGGCGGTCGGCTGGCGCTATTTCCAAGTCCAGGTCTTAGACAGCGGCCTCTATGCGCCGTTGGCCGAAAGCAATCGGATCGCGCTGCAGGTTCTCGCCCCGAAGCGGGGCCGCATCCTGGATCGAACGGGACGCGTGATCGCCGACAACGACGAGACGTTTCGCGCGGCCATAACGCCGGCGCTGGCCGGCGACGTCGCGGCGGCGTTGTGGGCGGCGTCGGCGGTGTTGCCTCTGTCCGAGGAGGATATCGAAAAGATCATACGGCGCACGAAGAAGCAGAGCCGGAATGTTCCCGCCGTCATTGCCGACGATCTGACCTTTGAGCAGGTCGCGCGGCTCAATGTCTTGGCGCCGGAACTGCCCGGCGTGCGGACCGACGTCGTGTGGCGCAGGCGATACGCGGAGGGCGCTGCGGTCGGCCATGTCGTCGGCTATGTCGGGCCCGTCGATCGCATCGGCATCGACGACGACGCTGCGATGCGACTGCCGGAAGCCCGCATCGGCAAGAGCGGCGCCGAGGCGGCGCTTGAAACCGAATTGCGCGGCGCCGGCGGGGTCCAGAGGATCGAAGTCGACGCGCGTGGGCGCACGGTGCGCGATCTCGATCTGACGGCGGCGGCGAACGGACGCGACGTCAATCTCGCCATCGACGTCGAACTCCAGCGCCGGGTTTTGGCGCGCCTTCAGCGCGAACGGCGCGCGGCGTGCGTCGTCCTCGACGTCGAGACGGGCGAAGTCGTCGTGATGGCCTCGACGCCTGGCTACGATCCGGGCGCGATCGTCGACGGCATATCGGAAGACGCGTGGCGGAAACTCGTCGAGTCGGAGGAAAAGCCTCTGCTCAATCGCGCCGTTTCCGGACAGTATCCGCCGGGTTCGACGTTCAAAATGGCGACGGCGCTTGCGGCGCTGAAGCGCGGCGTGGTCCGACTGAATGAGCAGATTTCCTGCGACGGCAGCTTTGAGTTTCGCGCACTGACGTTCCGCTGCTGGAGGCGTTCCGGCCATGGGCCCATGACCCTGCACGAGGCGCTCCGGTCCTCGTGCGATGCGTACTTTTTTGAGCTTGCGCGCCGGGCCGGCATCGATGCGCTCGCGGACGCGGCGCGCCAACTGGGGCTCGGGCAGACGTATGACGGCGGGTTGCCGCGCCAGAAGCCGGGCCTCATTCCTGACCCCAACTGGAAGCGCGGAAAATGGAACACGGGATGGCACGGCGGTGAAACGATCCTCGCCGGAATCGGGCAGGGCTACGTGCTGGCGACGCCGCTGCAGCTTGCCGTCATGACGGCGCGGCTGGCGAGCGGAAGACAGGTTGCGCCGACCTTGATGCGCGCCGAGGCTGGAGTCGCGGCCTCGGCGTTCGCCAATTTGCCCTTCGAGTCCAAACACCTGGAAGCTGTACGTTCGGCCATGGTCGCTGTGGTCAATGAAGACGGCGGCACCGGCGTCAACGCCCAGCTGAACGGCGGGCCGCAAATCGCCGGCAAGACCGGCACGTCGCAGGTGTCGCGCGCCTCGACCGACGCCAGAACCGAGGACCTCGCCTGGCGCGATCGCGATCATGCGCTGTTCGTCGGCTATCTGCCGGCTCATTCGCCGCGGTATGCCGCGGCGGCGGTCGTCGAACATGGCGGGGGCGGCGGCAGCACCGCGGCGCCGTTGGTGCGGGACGTGCTGGGCCTCGTCTGGGATCAGGCGTCCGCCGGCGCGTCGGCGCCGCCGTCGTCCGGGCGCGAGGGGTAGGGCTGGGCCATGGTCTACGCGCCTGGATATCTGCGCCGCTCCGGTTTCACCGCCAAACTGCTGGCGGTCAACTGGCCCGTGGCGATCGTCGTCGCGGCGCTGGCGGCGCTCGGCGCAGCGACGCTCTATTCGGTCGCCGGGGGATCGTTCCAGCCGTGGGCCGAGCGACATACCTTGCGATTTCTGGTGGCGCTTGCGTTCGCCCTCGCAATCGCGGTGGTCCGCGTCGAGATCTGGTTGAAAGCGGCGTATCCCGTTCTCGCAGTTGCGCTCGCGCTTTTGGCGCTTGTGCCGATCGTCGGCGTCGACGCGCTTGGCGCGCGGCGCTGGATTGGGGTCGGCGGATTTTCCTTCCAGCCGTCCGAGCTGATGAAGGTGGCGCTCGTCGTTGCGCTGGCGCGCTATTACCAATGGCTGCCCGCAGACCAGGTTTCGCGGCCGCAGTGGGTCGCCATCCCGCTGGCCATGATCCTGCTTCCCGTCGCGCTGACGCTTGCGCAGCCCGATCTCGGGTCGGCCGTGCTGTTCGCCGCCCTCGGCCTGTCGATGATGTTCTTGGCAGGCGTATCGTTCGCGTATTTCGCCGCCGGCGCGCTGATCGCGTTCGCCGCCCTGCCGGCGATCATCTCCAATTTGTACGATTATCAGCGCCGACGCCTGCAGGTCTTCCTTGACCCGACGCTTGATCCGCTTGGGGCCGGGTATCACATCACGCAATCGAAGATCGCGCTCGGCTCCGGCGGCGTCTCGGGTAAGGGCTATATGCAGGGTACGCAGAGCCAGCTCGACTTCGTGCCGGAGAAGCACACCGATTTCATCGCCGCGATGATCGGCGAAGAGTGGGGCTTCGTCGGACTTGCGATGCTGCTCCTGCTTTATGCGACGTTGCTCGGCCTGATGGCCGCAATGGCGTGGCGGTGCGGCCATCGCTTCGGAAGACTTGTCATTGCGGGCGCCGCCGTGACCGTATTCGTCTACGTCTTCATCAATCTCTCGATGGTTGCGGGGATGGCGCCTGTGGTCGGCGTGCCGCTGCCGCTGATCTCCTATGGCGGCACGTCGATGACGACGGTGATGATCGCGATTGGCTTGGCGTTGTCGAGCGACGTCCACCGCGACGAAAAACTCAGGTCCCGCGACCTTTCGCCGTTCTGGTGACCCGTCAACCGACCCTCATGCCGTCAGGGGCGGCTGTTCAAGGACAAATTGATGAGTTGACCTTGGGGGCGCAACTCAGCAAAATGTTTCTGTCAGAAATGGACTGCGGGAGAGATCGGACGGATCGCAAGACCGTCCGGCGCCGAAGGAGCAACCGCCCCGGAAACTCTCAGGCAAACGGACCGCAGTCCGATGACGCTCTGGAAAGCGGCTGAACGCACGCTTCGTTTCAGCCCACCGAAGATGACACGGCGCACATCCGCATTCTGCACCGCGGCGCGCGCCTAATCTTTCAGGTCACGAGACAGAGGGGGCTCAACTGGACGCATGAAGATGCGTCGCTGAGCCCGGAGACTCTGCGTGAGCGGACTGATGAGTTCCGAGACGCCGGCCGCGCTGCTGCGCACGCCGCTTCACGCGATGCACGTCGCGCGCGGCGCGCAGATGGCCGCGTTCGCCGGCTATGACATGCCGATCCAATATCCGTCCGGCGTTTTCAAAGAACATTTGCAAACGCGCGCCGCCGTGGGCTTTTTTGATGTCTCGCACATGGGGCAGTTCGCGCTCCGTCCGAAGTCCGGCGATGTCGCCGATGCGGCGCGCGCGCTGGAGCGGCTCGTTCCTGTCGATATCCTCGGCTTGAAGCCCGGCCGCCAGCGCTATGCGCTATTCACGAATGCAAACGGCGGCGTGCTCGACGATCTGATGGTGGCGCACCGCGGCGATCATTTGCTGCTCGTCGTCAACGCCGCTTGCAAGGCGGCCGACGAAACGCATTTGCGCACGCATCTCGCGGACGACTGCGACATCGAACGCCTCGATCGCGCGCTGATCGCCCTTCAAGGCCCTGCTGCGGAAGCCGCGCTCGCGCGGATTGCGCCGGGCGTTGAGACGATGCGTTTCATGGACGTGCAGGACGTCGAGATCTGCGGCGCGCGATGCGTTGCGTCGCGGTCCGGCTACACGGGCGAAGACGGATTCGAAATCTCGATCCCGAATGACGCCGCCGAAATGATCGCCGCCGCAGTGTGCGAAGATCCGCGCGTCGCGCCGATCGGGCTTGGCGCGCGGGATTCCTTGCGGCTCGAAGCCGGCCTCTGCCTTTACGGATCAGACCTCGATGCGGCGACGACGCCAATCGAGGCAGCGCTCGCATGGGCGATCCAGCCGGTGCGACGCCGCAGCGGCGCGCGGGCCGGCGGCTTTCCCGGCGACTCGATCATCCTCGATCAGCTTGAAACCGGCCCGTCGCGCTTTCGCGTCGGCCTTCTTGCCGAAGGCCGCGCGCCCGTCCGCGCCGGCGCGGCGCTCTTTGAAACCGAACTATCGCCCGAACCGATCGGCCTCGTGACATCGGGCGGCTTCGGGCCGTCGCTCAATCGCCCCGTCGCGATGGGATATGTTCCGGCGGCGCATGCAAAACCGGGCGACCGCGTCCATGCCGAAGTCCGTGGCCAGCGGTTGCCGCTCGCCGTTACGGCCTTGCCGTTCATCTCGTCGAAATTCAAACGCGGCTGAGGCCGCCTCATCGCAGAGAGGGAACAATGAAATTCACCGAAGAACATGAATGGTTGACGCTCGACGGCGACGTCGCGACGGTCGGCGTCACCGAGTTCGCCGCGACGCAGCTCGGCGACATGGTGTTCGTCGATCTGCCGAAGCTCGGCGCAAAGCTCAGCAAAGGCGCCGCCGCCGCCGTCGTCGAATCCGTCAAAACAGCGTCCGACGTCTATGCGCCGCTCGCCGGCGAAGTCGTCGAACTCAACGACGCCGTCGTCAAAGACCCCTCGCTCGTCAACAGCGATCCGCTCGGCAAAGGCTGGCTCTACAAGTTGAAACTCGCCGATCCGGCCGATTTCGACGCGCTGATGGATGACGCCGCCTACAAAGCCTTGATCGCCTGATCATCGAACCGCGGAGGGCCGCCATGCCGGGCTCATACGATCCCTATGACTTCGCCAACCGGCGCCACATCGGTCCGTCGGCGGCCGAAATCGCCGAGATGCTCGAAACTGTCGGCGCGCCGTCGCTGCACGCGCTCATCGACGAGACCGTCCCGGCGTCGATCCGGCAGACGATGCGCATCGATTTCGGCAAGTCGTTGTCCGAACGCCGCGCCATCGAGAAGCTGCGCGCCACGGCGAACAAAAACCGCTTGCTCACCTCGCTGATCGGCCAGGGCTACCACGGTACGACGATGCCGCCAGCGATCCAGCGCAATATCTTCGAGAACCCGGCATGGTACACGGCCTATTCGCCGTATCAGCCGGAGATCAGCCAAGGTCGGCTCGAAGCATTGTTGAATTTTCAAACGCTCGTCTCCGATCTGACGGCGCTCGACATCGCCAACGCGTCGCTGCTCGATGAGGCGACGGCGGCGGCCGAAGCGATGGCCATGGCGAAGCGCGTCGCGACGTCGAGGGCGGACTGCTTTTTCGTCGACAAGGATTGCCTGCCGCAGACGATCGCCGTCGTTAAAACGCGCGCCGAGCCGCTCGGCTGGACCGTCGTCGTCGGCGATCCGTTCGCCGATCTCGAGCCGGGCAAAGTGTTCGCTGCGCTGTTCCAGTATCCGGGCGTCACGGGCGCCTGCCACGACTTTTCGGCCTTGAGCGAAAAGCTGCACGCCGCCGGCGCGCTTGCGATCGTCGCCGCCGATCCGCTCGCGCTGACGCTGCTGAAGCCGCCCGGCGAAATGGGCGCCGACATCGCGGTCGGGTCGATGCAGCGCTATGGGGTGCCGATGGGCTACGGCGGACCGCACGCCGCCTACATGGCGACGCGCGACGCTTACAAGCGCGCGCTGCCCGGCCGTCTCGTCGGCGTTTCGGTCGACGCGCGGGGAAATCGCGCTTATCGCCTCGCGCTCCAGACGCGCGAACAGCACATCCGCCGCGAAAAGGCGACCTCGAACATCTGCACGTCGCAGGTGCTGCTCGCCGTGATCGCGTCGATGTACGCCGTGTTCCACGGGCCCCGCGGACTGAAAGCCATCACCGAGCGCGTGCATCGCGACGCCGTGCGGCTCGAAGAAGGTCTGACGTCGCTTGGCTTCAAGGTGCGCCCGGCCGCCTATTTCGACACGATCACGGTTGAGGTCGGGCCGTATCAGGGGCTGATCATGAAGAACGCCGTCGACAATCACGTCAATCTGCGCAAGGTCGGCAAGGATCGCATCGGCATTACGGTCGACGAACGCACGCGCCCCGACATCCTCGAAGCCGTGTGGCGCGCCTTCGGCGGATTCGACCTCGTCTATCATGACGAGTATCCGGCCTCGAAGCTGCCGGCGGATTTGCATCGAACGTCCGAATATCTCACGCATCCGATCTTCCATATGAACCGCGCCGAGAGCGAGATGACGCGCTACATGCGCCGGCTCGCCGACCGCGATCTGGCGCTCGACCGCTCGATGATCCCGCTCGGCTCGTGCACGATGAAGCTCAACGCCACGGCCGAGATGCTGCCGATATCGTGGCCGGAGTTTTCGGAGATGCACCCCTTCGCGCCCGCCGATCAGGCGCTCGGCTACGCGGAGTTGATCGACGATCTTTCGAAGAAGCTGTGCGAGATTACGGGATACGACGCGATCTCGATGCAGCCAAACTCCGGCGCCCAGGGCGAATACGCGGGCCTGCTCGCGATCCGCGCCTATCACAAGAGCCGCGGCGACAATCAACGCGACGTCTGCCTGATCCCATCCTCGGCGCACGGCACCAATCCCGCTTCCGCGCAGATGTGCGGGATGACTGTCGTCGTCGTGAAAACGGACGAAAATGGCAACATCGACGTCGTCGACTTCCGCGCCAAGGCGCAAGCGAACGCCGGCAGGCTCGCGGCTTGCATGATCACGTATCCCTCGACCCACGGCGTGTTCGAAGAGTCCGTGTCCGAGCTCTGCGCGATCACGCACGCCAGCGGCGGTCAGGTCTATCTCGACGGCGCCAACATGAATGCGCTCGTCGGCCTCGCGCGGCCGGGCGACATCGGCTCGGACGTCTCGCACCTCAATCTGCACAAGACGTTCTGCATCCCGCACGGCGGCGGCGGACCCGGCATGGGACCGATCGGCGTCAAGAC
Source organism: Hyphomicrobium sp. (assembly GCA_052386495.1). Classification (GTDB taxonomy): domain Bacteria; phylum Pseudomonadota; class Alphaproteobacteria; order Rhizobiales; family Hyphomicrobiaceae; genus Hyphomicrobium_B. Next base: position 92,868 of record JBQTKA010000016.1, read on the forward strand.
GCATCTGATCCCGTTTCTGCCAGGCCATCCCGAGACCGACGGTCGCGACGGCGCCGTCTCGGCCGCGCCCTATGGCTCGGCTTCGATCCTGCCGATCTCTTGGAGTTATTGTCTGCTGATGGGCGGCCGCGGGCTGACGCAGGCGACGCGCGTCGCGATCCTCAACGCCAACTACATCGCCAAGCGGCTGGGAAAAGCCTATCGCGTGCTCTATGCGGGCGCTAACGGCCGCGTCGCGCACGAATGCATCATCGATACGCGACCGCTGCTGGAAAGCGCCGGCGTCACCGTCGAGGACATCGCGAAACGCCTGGTCGACTGCGGTTTCCACGCGCCGACGATGAGCTGGCCGGTTGCTGGAACGCTCATGATTGAGCCGACGGAGTCGGAAACCAAGTCGGAACTCGACCGCTTCTGCACCGCCATGCTTGCGATCCGCGAAGAAGCGCGCGCCATCGAAGAGGGGCGCGCCGATCCCAAAAACAATCCACTCAAGAACGCGCCGCACACCGTGGAAGACTTGATCGGCGAGTGGAACCGGCCCTATTCGCGCGAGGCGGCTTGCTTTCCGGGCGGCGCCTTCCGCGTCGACAAATACTGGCCGCCCGTCAATCGCGTCGACAACGTGCACGGCGACCGCAATCTCGTCTGCTCGTGCCCGCCGATGGAAGCTTATGCAGCGGCGGCTGAGTAGCGGAGGACGTCGCACTGACGTCGGGCGGCCCAAGGCGCGTAGCAAGACCCCAAATCAGGCCGCTGGACGGGCGCGCGGCCGCTGGGCTGGACAGGCCGGACCGGCGGTGCTAGAGGCTCGGCGGCGGGGTCCGGTTGGGCCCCGTTGCCGTCCAATATGACGGTAGGCGGGTGATTAGCTCAGTTGGTAGAGCAGCTGACTCTTAATCAGCGGGTCCACAGTTCGAGCCTGTGATCACCCACCAATTATTTTCCTGGCGATGACGGCGAAGTGTAGCAAATTTGACTCTGCATCCTGGCCATTTGTGTCCGGCGGCCAGCGACCCCGGCGTCGGCAGTTGGAAGCGCGCCCAGAATAATGTATTCGTATCCGTGAGGTTGCAACGCGCAGTCTCTAGGTGGGGTCGCGGACCATGATCGAAAACGCTTTGCCTCGCGTAACATTTTGCATCTCAATTGAACCTCTGCGTATCGTCACTGAGTAATTGAACGGACTCTTATTATAGGACCGCCTAAGACGTTCTTGGCGACTGCTCCATGATCCCTTTGGTCACTTCAATTCCGTCTTTATTTTCGCGTCGCGCGGCTGATGGTTCCGACGTCGGCAGAGACTACGCACACGCGTGCATCCGCTCATGGCGCCAGTCCGGGTTTGATCCGATCACCGTCAATGCGGCGCGCGAAGGGCGCGCGCAGGTGATCGTTGACGAGAACGTCAAGCAGGTGCTGGTCGACCGGGATGCTGAAGCCGAGTTCGGCAAGCCTCTCGTCTATCTCAGCGACCTCATTCAGGCGGCGCGCGGCGCGGCCGATGGGCCTGTCGCAATCACAAACGCGGACATCATCCTTGACGTGCCGGCCGGTCTCCGCAAGCAAATCGAAAACCTCGAGCCTGGCGAATGCATCGTTCAGAAGCGCGTGGACATCAACGATGTCGATTCGCGCAGGGGGCGGCGCTTCGAGGCTGGTTACGACCTCTTCGTCTATCACGCCGCTGATTTGGCGCGCTTCGACGGGGGGCCGATGGTTATGGGCCTGCCGTGGTGGGATCACTACTTGCCGATCCGCATGTACCTCGAAGGACTGAGGCCGATGTCTGTCGATCAGCCGTTTGTCTTTCACTTATTGCATGAGGACCGTTGGTCAGGTCCTCAGCGCGCCCGGCTGGCGGAAAAGTTCATTGCAGAGGTCGAGAAGCTTTGCGAGCCCGGTGGGTTTGCGAGGGCCGAGATTCGTGAGTACTGCGAAAAAGTGCTCAACGCTCGGGATGGCGTCGACCTCTCGTTCATCGATCAGATCAAGATCAAGGTTCGAGGGTTCACCGAGCAGGGTCGATTGCGGAACGCCCGCAAGGCGATCGGGAGAGTGGCCGGAGCCAACGTCGCGTGGCTGGATCAGCAGCAGGGCGCGCGATAACATCGCCTCGAAGCGCACGCTCGATCTTGGGCGTAGCACCGCCTCTTTCAGCAAAATTTGCCGCTGCGACGCTAGATGACGACCCTTCTTCGGCCGACGCGCAGGCCAACCCGTCCGAATTTCTCCTCCGGCCCGTGCGCCAAGCGGCCGGGCTGGACGCCAGCCGCGCTGCAAAGTGCGCTCCTTGGCCGTTCGCACCGCTCGACCGAGGGCAGGTCGAGGCTCAGGCGCGCGATCGATGAAACAAAGCGCCTGCTCGAATTACCGAGCGACTACCGCGTCGCCATCACGCCCGGTTCCGACACCGGCGCGTTTGAAATGGCGCTTTGGTCGATGCTCGGCGCGCGCGGCGTCGACGTGCTGGCCTGGGAGAGCTTCGGCAAGGTCTGGGCCGCCGACGTCGTCGAGCATCTGAAACTCGCCGACGTCAGAACGCTCGACGCCGAATTTGGCCGCATTCCCGATCTGTCAACAGTCGATTTCGCGCGCGACGTCATTTTCACCTGGAACGGCACGACGTCGGGCGTGCGCGTTCCGAACGCCGAGTGGATCGCCGCGGACCGCAGCGGATTGACATTTGTCGACGCGACCTCGGCCGTGTTTGCGCAGGCGATCGATTGGGCGAAGACCGACGTCGTCACGTTCTCCTGGCAGAAGGCGCTTGGCGGCGAGGCCGCGCACGGCATGCTCATCCTATCGCCGCGCGCCGTCGCGCGGCTCGAAAGCTACGCGCCGACCTGGCCATTGCCGAAGCTTCTTCGCATGACGAAGCGCGGCACGCTCAACGCCGCGATTTTCGAAGGCGAAACCATCAACACGCCATCGATGCTTTGCGTCGAAGACTATCTGGACGCGCTGGCCTGGGCCGACGCGTCGGGCGGTGCGGCAGGATTGATGCGCCGCGCCGACGCCAACGCCAAGGTTCTCTATGACTGGATCAGGCGGACCGCATGGGTCGAACCGCTCGCCGTCGATCCAGCAATGTATTCCAACACGTCGATCTGCCTCAAGATCGTCGATCCCACCGTGCGAGCCCTGAAGCTGGACGCGCAGGCGGCGTTCGCGAGATCGATCGCGCAACGCCTCGAAGACGAGGGCGTCGCGAACGACATCGGCTCGTATCGCGACGCCCCGCCTGGCCTCCGGATCTGGACGGGCCCGACGGTCGAGCGCGGCGACCTCGAAGCGCTGACGCCCTGGCTCGATTGGGCGTTCGCCGAAGCAACGGCCCGAATCTGAGGCGTCTACTGATTGGACGGATGGTTCGGGTTCAGCACGCGTTCCGTCGCCTCGCGGTTGCTCCGTTTGCTCAAGAACAGCGCCAGCGCGCCAAGTCCGAGGATCAGCCCGATGCCGAGCGTGAAGAACATCAGAGACGGGATCGCAGCGTCGGTTGGCGCAGCCTGCTGCGGCGCGGGCTCGACGGTTTGCGCGATAGCGACGGCGGCGGGCAGCATGGCGGCGGCGACGAGCGCCAACTTCCGCCGCAGACGCAGACGCGGCAAAACCTTGCGGAACATATTGACCTCCTATAGGTTTGTATGAGGGCAACCGGCGGAGGCTGAAATGGTTCCGTCGAAAAATTCGTTCATGCCCGCGGGTCGCCGGTAGTCGCGGCGTTCAAGTTCGATCGTGTCGCTCGTTACCTCAAAAGCGAGCCGCTCAGCGCCGACATGACGTTTCCAGAACTGCTTTGCAGCGTTGCAAGGAGATGGCCTTGAGCTTGATTTTCAATCGCGGGTTCGTGCGATCGGCGTGCGCGTTGTTGGTGTTCGCTTGCGCCTTCGCCGCACCGCCCTCGACGGCGCGGGCCTCGACGCCGCTGCGCGTCGCGTTACTCGACGCCCGCATCATCAACGATAACGAAGGCCTCGATCCGCTGAGCGCCGCCGAACTGGCCCGCATTCGCAACGTCGGCGATCAATTGAAGGCCGCTTTGGTCGCGTCCGGCAAGTTCACGAACGTTCCTGTTCCCCCCGGCGTTAAAACTGCGATCGACAAGGGCCAGTTCATCGGAGAGTGCGGCGGGTGCGAAGTTGAGTACGGCAAGAAACTCGGCGCCGATCGGATCGCTTGGGTGACGGTGCAGAAGATTTCAAATCTGATCCTCAACCTGAACGTCTACATGGCGGACGTCGAAACCAACAGAATGACATTCCTGAAGAGCGTGGACATACGCGGCAACACGGATGAATCCTGGTCGCGAAGCATGGCCTATCTCCTCAAGAACCATCTTCTGGTCGATGCGCCGCAGAGCGGATCGGTTCCGCCCGTATCGCACTAGACGCCTCGGTCGGCGGAACTCGGCGCCCGGCTCCGCGTTGTGGGCCACATGCGCATCCACGCCATTGTCAACGACCGCGCCGGCGGCGCGCTCGGCCAGGATCTTTCGACGATCGAAGCGGCGATCAAATCGCCGTTCGAACGTCACGGACATGAGATCGTGGTCGAGTTCTCGCCTCCTGAAAAACTGGCCGCGCGGATCGAGGCTGCCGCGAAGCGCGACGTCGATGTCGTCATCGTCGGCGGCGGCGACGGAACGGTCCGCACCGGGGCCCAAATCGCGATCGCAAACGGAAAAACGCTCGGCATCCTGCCGCTGGGCACGTTGAACCGCATGGCGCGCGATCTCGGGATTCCGCTCGACGTCGCCGAGGCGGCGGCCGCGCTTGCAGCTGGCGCGACAGGGCGCATCGACGTCGCCAGCGTGAACGGGCATCTTTACCTATGCAATTCGCTGATCGGCTTGCCGCCTGTCTATTCCGCGGAGCGCCAGCGGCTCCGGGGCCGTCCCTGGCGCGAGCGCATGACAGGCTATGCGCAGGTCATCAAATCGATCCTGAGCAGCCGCAAGCGTCTGCGCGTCGCCGTGGACGACGGGAGCGAGTTAAGACCGCTGCGCGTGCTGTCGATGGCCGTCGCGAACAATGCGTATTGCGAACAACCCGGCATCGGCCTGACGCGTCCCGTCCTCGACGGCGGCGAACTTGCCGTCTACGCCTCGCGGCATCGAAGCGGCTGGGGCATGGCCCGCGCGCTTGTGCGCGCGATCCTCGGCCGCTGGAGCGGCGATCCCCATCTCGAACAGTTTCGCGGCCGCAACATCACGGTGCGGGTCGCCCGAAACTGGCTGCGCGTTTCAAATGACGGCGAATTGCAGACGCTCTCGACGCCGTTGCGCTACAAGACCCATCCCAAGGCCTTGAGCGTTCTGCTGCCTGCTCGCCAGAATTGACCAACACGCGAGATCCCAATGGTGCCTCCCCACGGCGTGCGCTCGAACCACCCGACCGTTGCTTTCGGTCTGGCGGCGGGTTCATGCGCCGTGCTCGCAGTTCTCGCGCTTGTCGGTCTCGCGATCGACGGCGACGCCGCCGGCCTCGATCGACGCATCCTGCTCGCGCTTCGCTCGGCAGGCGATGGGGCAAACCCCATCGGTCTTAAATGGCTTCAAGGTTATATGCGCGACGTCACCGCGCTCGGCGGATTCGGCGTTCTTTCGCTTGTGGTTCTCGGAGTTGCGGGATTTCTGGCGGCTACGGGACGGCGCATCGCGGCGATGCGCGTCTTCGCGATCTCGTTCAGCGGGTGGCTTGCGATGAATGCCGTCAAATTGATCGTGCAACGGCCGCGACCGGATCTCGTGCCCCACGGGGCAGAAGTCTACGCCTCGAGTTTTCCATCTGGCCACGCGATGTCGTCGGCCGTCGTCTATCTGACTCTCGCCGGAGCGCTCGCACAGGCGACTTCTGATCCTCGCGCCCGGGCTTATGCCTTCGGGCTTGCCAGTGCGCTCATCGCATTGATCGGCGTCAGCCGCGTGTACCTCGGCGTGCACTGGCCGTCCGACGTTCTGGGGGGGTGGGCGCTCGGCGCCTTCTGGGCTGGCGCGGCGGGCTTGGCGTGCGCGCGACTTGAACGCTTGCCGGAGAGATAAAGGCGCTCAGCTCTGCTCGCCGTTCTTCGCGCGCCGCGCACGATAGAGCCGCCAGCGCGCCTCTACCTTCGGCCACGTCCGGATAACCCAACGGCGTACGAATGGGACGTCGATCGCGATCAGCAACAGGCCGAGCGGAAGCATCCAGAGTCCGAGAAACGGCAGAATCGAGAAAATTCCGCCGAGGATCAGCAGCAGACCGAGCGGGATGCGGATGAATATGCCGGCGGGACTGACGAGCCAAGCAACGACGCCCGCCGCGCGGTCGGGCAAGACTGCCTTCAGCCGATCGATCAGGCGCGCGAGCTTTTTTTGCTCGTGATGTTCAGGCGTCGGCATGGCCACCTTGCGTTGCGCGTGAATGCGAATCCGCCGGAAGCCTAGCAGCTTTTTCAGGCTCGCCAAAATCGGCGACTTCGCGCCGATGCCGCGACGCGAAAACGCCCCGGGCTCCGCGATGGAGTCCGGGGCGCTTTTTCCGGGTTGGTCAGTTTAGCCCTCGACCTTCGGAAGCGTCTTGGCGCTATCGCTCGTCAAGTTGAGAACAACGCGGTCGCCGACCAACTTGAACTGGTCCGGCGTCAAGCGAACGCGCGTTTCGCCGAGGCCAAGAAAGCCGCCGATGTCAGCGTGAAGTTCCTTCACGTTACCCGAGGCGTCGCGCTCAATCGCGGACACTTCGCCGACGTTCTTCTCGTCGCTCGAATAGACGACCTTGTCGATCCAAGACTTGGCTTCGTCATCGCTCAACATCGGACCGGCCGATGCGGCAGCCGACTCGGCGGCCGGGGTGGCCGGCATCGCCGTCGAAGCGCCCGGAGCCTCGGCTTCCGGCGTGATCGGCGGCGTGATCTTCTCGGCCGGAGCGGTGGCCGAAGGGGTGGCCGGCTCAGTCGGAGCTGTCTGCGCGAGGGCGGCCGTGCTCAACATCAACGCGGCTGCAAATGCGGAGAGAGAGAATTTCATGTCATTCCTCCATTGCGCTGTGACAATCGTTCACCTGCACGCCGTTGTGTCCCGGCGGTCTCGGAAGAAACGACTGGCGAAGGAAATGGTTCCCGCGGGTGCGGACGGTTGGTCGCAGTCTCACCTGTCGCGCGCCGCAGCGCGCTCAACGCCTCAGACGCTGAGCAACAAATGCTCGCGTTCCCACGGCGAGATGACGCGCATGAACTCCTCGAACTCCGAGCGCTTCAACGCCAGATAGACGTGGCAGAAGCGCTCGCCGAGAATGGCGTGCAGGTCTTTGCTGTCTTCGAACTCGGTCAAGGCTTCGAGCAGGCCGCGCGGCAGCTGGTGGTCGTTGCGATAGGCGTTGCCGACGACAGCGGGTCGCGGCTGCAGGGCCGCCTTCATGCCGAGATATCCGCAGGCGAGGCTGGCCGCGATCGCAAGGTAAGGATTAGCGTCGGAGCCCGGCAAGCGGTTTTCGACGCGCCGCGCGTTCTCCGGCGAGAAAGGAACGCGCAGACCGGCCGAGCGGTTGTCGTTGCCCCATTCGACATTGATGGGCGCCGCGCCGTTCGGCACGAGGCGGCGGTACGAATTCACGTAGGGCGCCAACAGGCACATGGCGGCCGGCAGATAGGCCTGCTGGCCGGCGAGGAAATGATGGAAGAGTGCGCTCGGCTCGCCGGTCTTCGTCGTGAAGATGTTTTTGCCCGTTTTGGCGTCGACGACGCTCTGGTGAATGTGCATCGCGCTGCCTGGCTCGTTGGCCAGCGGCTTCGCCATGAACGTCGCGTAGCAATTGTGCGTGAAGGCCGCTTCGCGAATGGTGCGCTTGAAAAGAAACACTTGGTCGGCGAGGTCGATCGGATCGCCGTGCAGCAGGTTGATTTCGAGCTGCGCCGCGCCGCCCTCCTGAATGATCGTGTCGATCTTCAGGTACTGGCGTTCGGCGAAATCGTAGACGTCGTCGACAATCTTGTCGTACTCATCGACGGCGCCGAGGCTGTAGGCCTGACGGCCCGCGCCCGGACGCCCCGAGCGTCCCGTCGGCGGCTCCAAGGGATAATCGGGATCGGGGTTCGTCTTCGTCAGATAGAATTCGAGTTCCGGCGCGACGACCGGCGCCCAGCCTTCCTTGCGATAGAGCTGCACCACGCGCTTCAACACGTTGCGCGGCGCAATTTCGACGGGCTCGCCATTCTGCCACAAGGCGTCATTGATGACCTGGGCCGTCGGGCTCGACGCCCAGGGCGCCGGACGCATCGTCGTCAGATCCGGCGTCATCATCATGTCGCTCTCGGCGTAGAGCGCCTGACCGTCCTCTTCGAAGCCGACGTAGTCGCCGGTGATTGTCTGGTGGAAAATCGAGATCGGCAGATGGATGTTGTCGAGCTTGACGAATTTTTCCGCCGGCATCGTTTTGCCGCGCGCCACGCCCGCGATGTCGGGGACGGCGCAGTCCACTTCCTCGATGCGGTGACGGCGAAGCCAGTCTTGCAGGCTGTCGGGCGTTGCGCCGCGACCAAGGGTTTCGGCGACTTCGGGATTTGCGCCGGAACGGGGGGGCATTGGAGCACCTGAGCGTATTGCGTTTTGCAGCGGGGGCGGATCAATCCCGGGCGTCCGGCAACGGCGCCGGAGACGGTCGGGCGTCTCCGCCGCCGTTTAACCTTAAGTCGTCGAGACAAAGGGCATGTCCAAGGATCACCACACTTCGAGGCCGATCTCAAGCGCACGCTCCGCGCTTGGTTTCGCGATTGCTCACGACCGCCGGAGCACAAGTCCGTGATTAGGAGGGTCGGGACCCCGCGCCCAATGCTGCACCTGCTCACACAATCATCAGATGACGGGGGTCGTTGCGCAGCCGTTAGGCGCCGACGCCGGAAGCGCTTGAAGGCGCCATCATTTCTTGCGTCACCCGTTGTGCTCCGCATCCGTTCCGAGCAAGATGGCTACGCTGTAAGGTAGAGCGCCGGCCGTCGAAAGCCGCAACGCCAGCCGCGTTCAGCCGTGCCGCCGGCATGTGTCGAGGGTCACAAGGAGACAACTATGGCGTCGTTCCACAAGGCCATTCTTGGCGCGGTCGCAGCCGCCGCGGTCGCGTCGTCCGCTATCGCAGCCGACCGTGAAGTCAGAATCTACAACTGGTCGGACTACATCGACCCCGCGGTGCTTGAAGACTTCACCAAGGAAACCGGCATCAAGGTCGTCTACGACGTCTTCGACAGCAATGAAGTGCTGGAAACCAAACTGCTCGCCGGCGGCAGCGGCTATGACATCGTCGTTCCGACGGGCGCATTTCTATCGCGGCAGATCGAAGCCAAAGTCTTCGCCAAACTCGACAAATCCAAGCTGCCGAACCTCAAGAACACATGGCCGCTCGTCAACGAGCGCGTCGCCATTTATGACCCCGGCAACGAGTACTCCGTCAACTGGATGTGGGGCACCACCGGCATCGGTTATAACGAAGCGAAGATCAAGGAGCGGATGCCGGATGCGCCGGTCGACTCGTGGGACCTCGTGTTCAAGCCTGAGATCGCCGCAAAGTTCAAAGATTGCGGCATCCACATGCTCGACGCCTCCGACGACATCGTCTCGGCCGCGCTCAATTATCTGAAACTCGATCCCAACACCAAGAACCCCGACGAACTCAAGAAGGCTGAAGCGCTGCTCTTGAGCGTGCGTCCCAACGTGCAGAAATTCCATTCCTCGGAATTCATCAACGCTCTGGCGAACGGCGATATCTGCATCGCCGTCGGCTATTCGGGCGACATTCTGCAGGCCCGCGATCGCGCGGCGGAAGCCAAGAACAACGTCGTGATCCACTACTCTTTGCCGAAGGAAGGCGCGCAAATGTGGTTCGACCAGATGGCGATCCCCGCTGACGCCAAGAACGTGGCCGAAGCGCACGAGTTTCTGAATTATATTTTGCTTCCCGAGCCTATGGCGAAGGCGTCGAACTACGTCAATTACGCCAACGGCAACCTCGCCTCGCAGCAATTCATTACTGACGAGATCAAGGGCGATCCCTCGATCTTCCCGGACGAGGCGACGTTGAAACGGCTCTTCGTCAAGAAAGCGTACGACCAGAAAACACAGCGGGTCGTGACGCGAATCTGGACGAAAGTGACGACGGGGCAGTGAATATCAGCGGCGCCGGAGCTAAAACCCTCCGGCGCCGCGGTCGTCTCGGCCTTCCACAACGCCGCAGTTTCCTTCCGCAACAGCCCAGGATAGCGCCGCATGTCCACAAGCATGGCTGCCAACGAGGCAAAGCCGGGCGCCGCCGCGCCCTCGCAACCGGGCCAGCGCTCCGGCCCGCGCAGTTTCGCGCCGCAGTCGGGGTTTGCGCCGTGGAAGGACCCTGCGAAGACGCCGATGGTGCGTTTCGAGAACGTGACCAAGCGCTTCGGCGATTTCGTCGCCGTCGACAACATCACGCTCGACATCTACGAGCGCGAATTCTTCGCGCTGCTCGGGCCGTCGGGCTGCGGAAAGTCGACTCTGCTGCGAATGCTCGCCGGCTTCGAGACGCCGACGGAAGGCCGCATTCTCGTGGCCGGACAAGACGTCACTTCGTTGCCGCCCTATGAGCGCTCGCAAGTCAACATGATGTTCCAATCCTACGCGCTCTTTCCGCACATGACGGTCGAAAGCAATGTCGGCTTTGGCCTTCGCCAGGAGGGCATGGCGAAAGAGGAAATCGAAAAGCGCGTCGAAGAGGCGATGGGCATGGTCGAACTGAAACAGTTCGCCAAGCGCAAACCGCACCAGTTGTCCGGAGGCCAGCAGCAGCGCGTCGCGCTCGCCCGCGCCATCGCCAAGAAGCCGCGCATCATGCTGCTCGACGAGCCGCTGGGCGCGCTCGACAAACGGCTTCGTCAGACGGCGCAGTTTGAGCTGATGCGAATTCAGGAATCGACCGGCACCACATTCATCATCGTCACGCACGACCAGGAAGAGGCCATGACGGTCGCGAGCCGCATCGCGGTGATGGACAAGGGCGTGATCGCGCAGGTCGCCACGCCCGGCGACATCTATGAGACGCCAAAGTCGCGCTACGTTTCGAACTTCATCGGCGACGTGAACATTCTCGAAGGCAAGGTGTCGGCGAAAACGCCGGCAGGCGTCGAAATTCAATGGACGCATGGCCCAGGGACATTCCAGGCGAAATGCGCCGACGACACGAGCGTCGGGCAGACGGTCTGGCTGGCGCTCAGGCCCGAAAAAATCACCATTGGCCACGCCAAGCCGGCGGGCGCCGTCAATGTCATCCCCGGCAAGGTCGACGATGTCGGCTATCTCGGTTCGATCTCGCACTATCACGTGCGCGTCGGCGAGGCGCAGCGCGTCACGGCTCTTCGCGCCAATTCGGCGCAACTCACCGACCGGGCCATCAGCTGGGAAGACGACGTGTGGCTCGAATGGCCGGCCGACACCGGCATCGTCTTGACGCGATAGGCGGAACGCCTGCGGCGCCCGCGCGCCGGCATGGAGCAGTGACATGAAAAGCCGTTGGTCAGTGATCGCAGCGCCCTATCTGTGGCTCGCGATTTTCTTCCTGATCCCGTTCTTCATCGTCTTCAAGATTTCGCTGTCGGACTCGGTGCGCGCCATGCCGCCCTACGTGCCGACGATCGATTTCTCGAATCTCGGCGACTTCTTCTCGCAGTTGGATTTCGAGAACTACGCCTTCATCTTCAGCGATCCGCTGTACGTCAATTCTTACTTCTCCAGTCTGAAAATTGCGGCGATCTCGACGATTCTGACGCTGCTCGTCGCCTATCCAATCGCCTACGGCATGGCGAAGGCGCCGCGCGAGTGGCGCCCTACCTTGATGATGCTGGTCATCCTGCCGTTCTGGACCTCGTTCCTCATCCGCGTCTATGCGTGGATCGGCATCCTGAAAAAGGAAGGCCTGCTCAACCTCGCGCTGATCAACATGGGGCTCATCAATGAGCCGCTGACCATCATGGGCACCAATACGGCCGTCTATATAGGCATCGTCTACTCGTACCTCCCGTTCATGATCCTGCCGCTCTATGCGAGCCTTGAGAAAATCAGCCCGAACCTCCTCGAAGCGGCGCAGGATCTCGGCTCGCCGCCGTGGAAGGCGTTCTGGCAGGTGACGTTGCCGCTGTCGCTGCCGGGCGTGTTCGCGGGCTGCCTGCTCGTCTTCATTCCGGCTGTCGGCGAATTCGTTATTCCCGATCTGCTCGGGGGTTCCGAGACGCTGATGATCGGCAAGACGCTGTGGAACGAGTTTTTCTCCAACAGCGATTGGCCGCTCGCGTCCGCCGTGGCCGTCATGTTGCTGCTGGTTTTGATCGTTCCGATCATGCTGTTTCAGCGCATGCAACTTAAAGAGCAGGAGGCCGGACGATGAACGGGCGGCTTTCCACTTTCAACATCACGTCGATCGTGCTCGGCTTCGCGTTTCTCTACATTCCGATCCTGCTGCTGATCATCTTCTCGTTCAACGAATCCCGACTCGTCACGGTGTGGGGCGGGTGGTCGACGAAGTGGTACGCAAGCCTGCTCAACAACGCCGATCTGCTCGACGCCGGCTGGGTGACGCTGCGCGTCGCGTTTATCTCCGCCACGATCGCGACGATCCTCGGCACGCTCGCCGCCATTACGATGGTGCGCATGGGCCGCTTCCCTGGACGTACGCTGTTTTCCGGCATGATCTTCGCGCCGCTCGTGATGCCCGAAGTCATCACCGGCCTGTCGCTGCTTCTGTTGTTCGTCGCCATCGGCCTGGATCGCGGCTTCTGGACCGTCACGATCGCGCACATCACATTCTCGATGTGCTTCGCCGCCGTCGTCGTGCAATCGCGCCTGCTTGATTTCGACAAGTCGGTCGAGGACGCGGCGATGGACCTTGGCGCGACCCCCGTCAACGCCTTCTTCCAGGTGACGCTGCCGATCATTGCGCCCGCCGTCGTCTCGGCGTGGCTGCTCGCGTTCACGCTCTCGCTCGACGATCTCGTCATCGCCAGCTTCGCGCAGGGCCCGGGCTCGACGACGCTGCCGATCAAAATCTACAGTCAGGTGCGCCGCGGCGTGACGCCGGAAATCAACGCGATTTCGACCATTATGATCGCGCTGGTCGCCGTCGGCGTGCTGACGGCGGCCTACGTGCAGCGCAAGGCGTCGATCCGGGTCGAGGCGGAAACCCGCAAGGCCGTGAAGGGTTGAGCTTTGCTCCGGCCTGTGATTGGTCGCGGGCGGCGCGCCGACGCCGCCCGTTTTCGTTCTCGAACGCTTCGCAAGAAGACCTCATGTCCGACGGCCACATCGACAGCTATTACGCCGCGACGCGCAATGATCTGACGCGCTACCCGACGTTCGAAGGCGCCGCGTCTGCGGACGTCTGCGTCATCGGCGGCGGATTTTCCGGCGTCGCCTCCGCGCTGTCGCTGGCCGAACGCGGCTATTCGGTCGTGCTGCTTGAAGCGCGGCGCATCGGCTGGGGCGCATCGGGGCGCAACGGCGGGCAGGTGATCGCCGGCATCAGCGGCGAGCACAGGATCGCCCAGCAACTCGGCGCCGCAGGCCGAAAACTCGTCCGCGACATCCGCTATCGCGGGCACGACATCATCTTCGATCGCATCGCCAAATACGCCATCGACTGCGACTACCGCCCAGGCTGGATGGAAGCCGCCGCGCGCCCGCGCCACATGACGGAGCTGCGCGCCTACGTCGAGGAGCGCAAGGCCGGCGGCGACGGCGACGGCCTTGAAATCGTCGAACCGGCGGACTTCCGCAGCGTGCTCGACACCGGCGCCTACCACGGCGGCTACATCGACCGGCGCAGCGGCCATATCCATTCGCTCAATCTGCTGCTCGGGGAAGCGCGCGCGGCGGCGTCGCTCGGCGTGAAAATCTATGAGGAGAGCCCCGTCGTCGCCTTCGAAGGCGGCGCCAAGCCGTTCGTCAAAACCTCATCCGGCCGCGTTGAGGTCAAATCCATCGTTCTCGCCGGCAACACCGATCATCCCTTCCAGCGCGGGCGCCTCAACGGCCTGCTGTTCCCGACCGGCAGCTACATCATCGCGACCGAACCGCTCGACGCCGCGCTCGTCGATCGCCTCAATCCGCAAAATCTCGCCGTCGCCGACAGCAACGTTGTGCTCGACTATTTCCGCTTCACCGCCGACCGTCGGATGCTGTTCGGCGGGCGCTGCAACTATTCGAACCGCGATCCGCGCGATCTGACGGAAGCGCTGCGCCCGCGCCTCATCGAACTCTTTCCCGATCTCAAGGACGCGCGCATCGACTACGCCTGGGGCGGACGCATCGGCATCGTCCTCACGCGCGTGCCGGCGATCGGGCGGATGGCGCCGAACGTCTATTACATGCAGGGCTATTGCGGCCACGGCGTCAACGCCACCCATATCGCCGCCGACATCGTCGCCGACGCGATCGCCGGCACGACGGAACGGCTCGATCTGTTCGACAGCATCCGCCACATCCGCCTGCCGGTCGGCCGCTTCCTCGGCAACCAGATGCTGGCGCTCGGGATGCTGTATTATCGGCTCAAGGATTTGCTGTAGGCGGGCGCTGGATCAAGCCCTCACGTCATCCTCGACCGAAGGAGCGGAGCGACAGAGGTCGGGGGGGATCCAGCGCAAAGTGCGCCGCAGGCTCCTTATTGCCATAGAAGTCTTGCGCTGGTTTCCCGCGCTTCGACGCGACCTAAGTCGCGCTCGCGCAAGAATGACGTCGCGCGCGTCTTACCACTTCAGCAGTCGCGAACCGATCAACCCGCCAAGCGCCGCCATCACGGCGATGCCCAGCGGATACCACACGCCGACGAACAACGGGCTGTCGGCGTCGCAATGGCTGGCGTAGAGCGTGGCGCCGATCGCGCCCGAGAGCAGACCTCCGACGACGCCGGCCATGGTCGGGCTTGCCGGCGCGCCCTGCTTCAGCGCGTAGAGCACGGCCAGCAGCGGCGTGACGGACAGAATTGGAATCAGCGTCGCGCACTTGATCCAGTTGGGCAGGAACACCATTGAGCCGGCGTTGGCGGCGCCGGCGTCGACGAGATCATAGATCATCGCCGCCGCGATGATCGCCGCCGGCAGGAAAAGCCACTTCGCGATCGAAGCCGCGTCGCCGTCGGGGCGCGCCAGACGACGCACCATGGCGAGCGCCGGGATCAACACGCCGAGCGTGAAAGCGAACTTCAGAAGGAAGTGCCAGGAATGCGTGGCGACATAGCCGAAATCGGCGCGCACGCCGGCTAGCATCGCGAACACGAACGCCGCGGCGGCGACGCCCAGCCCCAAGGCGACGGCGAGCGTCCGCCCGATGGGCGGTTCGGCGGCCGGCGCGTCCGCGACCAGCGCTTTGATCAGATCATCCGTCTTCATGTCTTCGTCTCTTGATAAACCTGCGCCAGCGCCTTGAGGCTGCGGTGCAGGGATACGCGCACTGCGACTTCCGTCATGCCTAAGCGTTCGGCCACGTCGCGCGCCGTGTGGCCATCGATGGCGATCGCCTGGACGATCTCGCGGCTCTTGCCCTTGAGCCCGTCCAGCACGCGTTTGACGTCATGGGCGTGAATGGAGTCCTCGTGGCCGCCGGCCTCCAGCACGTCGATCATGCCGTCGATGGAAACCTCGCCGCGGCGGCCACGGCGGCGCAGGTCGTCAATCATCTTGTTGCGCGCAATCGCCACGATCCATGGGCCGATGGGCTTTGAAGCATCCCATGTGTGGCGCTTCAAATGGATCGCCAGCATGACCTCCTGCACCACGTCCTCGACCTCGCCGGCGCCCACCTGCGCATTCGCAAATCCGCGCCGGACAATCCCGCGCAGCGCTCGCGTCAGATCGGTCAGAAGCCGCCGATAAGCAGCCTCATCGCCTTGGATTGCCGATCGCATCCATTGCGACCACTCCGCATCCCGCGCTTTCCGGTCCAAACACAAGCCTCGTAGGATTGATTACGGCGTCGAACCCGCCTCTGTTACAGGGTCTTGGCCATGCGGCATAGGGGCGGGACGCGCTCTGGGCGCGGCGCGGCGGCGGTCGCCTGCCTCACGCGGCGAATACGACCCAAAGCAGGCCGACGTAAGTGAGGCCGTGCAGCATCTGGTCGAAGCCGACCGCCCACCAGAACCGCGTGTCGTGCGATGTCCAGCCATTGCGGCGAACGACCTGCTCCTTGGTCCAATCGATGTGATAGTGCAGGGCGAATTCGGCGGCCAGCAGCGCGGCGACGACGCCGACGCCGACGGTCGGGACCAGCAGGAAGACCGGCAGCGTTAAAGCGATGTGGGTCAGGCTGTGCAGAACGCCGCCCGGCTTTCCGTAAACGCCTTTCTCCTCGCGCTGACGTTCCGACTGGAGAAAGAAATCAGCGGCGGCGTGCTTCACCATCAAATAGGCGACCGCCGCAAGGGCGGCGTGCGCGCCGGCGATTTCCGAACCTGCAAGCATTTCCGTCGCCCGTCCCGCTGCCGCCCCCGCAGCCGCCCGCTTGTCTATAACGAAAGGGACAGCCGCTGCTGTCTCCAAAGTAACAGTCTCCGGGCGGTGTCAAGGCACCGGCTCCAGCCGCGCCGCCGCCGTTCGCCGCACCGCGCCAGCATCGGCGATTTCGCTCAGCAGCGAAATATGCGTTCTGACGAAAGACCTTGCCTGGCGACTACCCCTTGGCCGGCCGCTCTCCGCCCACCCGCCATGCGACTCGTGAGGCGCACGGCAAAAGAACTCCCCGCTAAGACTGATGCCCCATAAAGTCGCGACCGCACGGAGCCTGTCCCTGCAAACGCAGGGGCGGCCGCCTACGGCTAAGGCAATCCACCACGCCTCGAACGCCCTGCCTGTCGTGGATGGCCGGCCAAGCCGGCCATGACGGGAGAGGGCGAGCGCCCCCGCTGTCGATCCCGCGTCAATTCACCCGCGTCACCTCAACCAAATTATCCGAGAATGTCGGCGCGCGGCCGAGGCCCGACCAGGCGTCCGACGAAATCGAATTGACCGAGCCGTCCGAGCGGTTCAGCGAGCGCCAGTAGCCGAGTGTGGCCACCACGATTCCGGGATTGACGTCGTCGGTGACGCGCGCCACGCCTTGGAAATCGCCGCGGTCGTTGTGCACGCGCACCGGATCGCCTTCGCGAATGGATCGCTTCGCGGCGTCCTCCGCAGAAATCATCACAAACTGCTCGCCCTGGCCTTTGATTTTGTGCGGCTCATTGGCGTAGCACGAGTTCAGGAAGCCGTGGCTCTTCGGCGAGATGATGTTGAGCGGATAGCGCGTCGCGAGTTCCGGATTGGTGTCTGGGCTCTCGCGCGGCGGATCGTAGGCCGGCAGCGGATCAATCGGCGTGCCGTCCTGCTCGCCGTCGTACATCGCGCGGAACGGACCCGCGACGAAGTTCGTGTGGTCGGGCAGCAGAACTTCCACTTTGCCCGACGGCGTCGGGAACTTGCCCTCGCTGTGCGGCGCGCGCGTATCCTCGTGGCCGACGTCGATTTTGAGATAGCCGTGCTCGCGGAAGTAATCCATGTCGGCGCCGCGCATCTTCGGATCGTTCCAGTTGATGTATTCGGCGCAAAGCTCTGTGTCGGTCATTTTGAAGACGGGCTCTTCGAAGCCCATTTCCTTCGCGAGCAGCCGCCACATCTCGCTCGTCGGCTTGCATTCGCCGGGCGGATCGACGGCCTTCTGATTGTACGTGAAGTAGAGCGTGCCCCACGACCACATCATGTCTTCGGCTTCCGCCGCCATTGCGGAGGGGAGGATGATGTCGGCGTATTTCGCTGTATCGGTGATGAAGTGTTCGGCGACGACGGTGAACAGGTCTTCGCGCTTCAAGCCTTCGACGATCTTGTTCGTCTCCGGCGACTGGCTCACCGGATTGGTGCAGAACACGAACAGCGACATGATCGGCGGATCGAGCTTCATCTCGCCCGTCAGCGCCGCGCCCAAGCGCAGATTGTTGACCACGCGCGTGCCGGGTTTGATGAAATCCGGCCGCGCCGCCTTCACCCAGTCGACCGGGAAATCCCAGAGCGGCAATTGCAGCATGCCGCCGCCGACGTGGCGCCATGAGCCGGCGAGCGCGGGGATCGCGTAGATCGCGCGCGACGCCTGCGCGCCGCCCGCCGAACGTTCGATGGCGACGCCGATGCGGATGGCGGACGGCTGCGCCGTCGCAAACTCCCGCGCGAATCTGGTAATGTCAGCAGCTTTGACGCCGGTGACCTTCTCAACGTAATCCAGCGTGAACTCCGCCGCGCGCGCTTTGAGCTCGGGATAGCCGAGCACATACTTGTCGACGTAATCCTGATCGACGAGACCCTGTTCGATCATCGCATTGATGACGCCCATCGCGAGCGCGCCGTCGGTGCCGGGCTTCGGGCAGATGTGCCAGTCGGCGCCCTTCGCCGTGCGCGATTTATACGGATCGACGACGACGATCTTGGCGCCGCGCTTCTGCGCTTCGAGCACGAACGGCCAGTGGTGCAGGTTGGTCGAGATCGTGTTGCACGCCCAGATCACGATATACTTGCAATGCACGAAGCTCTCGGGATCGACGCCGCCCGTCGGCCCGTGCGTCAGCAGCCACGCGGTCGACGACCCGCTGGTGCAGAACGTCTTTTCGTTCACCGTCGTGCCGAGACGATTGAAGAACGGATCGCCCGAGTTGATGCCCTGCACGAGCCCCATGTTGCCGAGATAGCTGTAGGGCATGATCGCCTGGCTGCCGTACTTGGCGATCGTCTGGCGCCAATTGTCGCCGATGGCCTTGATCGCTTCGCTCCAGGTGATGCGCTCGAAGGTGTTGCCGCCGTTCGGCCCCGCGCCCTTCGCGCCGACGCGGCGCAGCGGGTAGAGAATCCGATCCGGGTTGGCGTGATGATCGTGAAAGTCCTTCAGCTTCACGCAGAGGCCGCCGCGCGTGAAGGGATGGTCCTTCCGGCCTTTCACATCGACCAGCTTGCCGTCGCGAACGTGATACTCCATGGCGCACGTGTCGGGGCAATCATGCGGGCAAGCGCCGTGAAAGACTTCGGATTTGACCTGCTCGTTCATCGGGAAAGTTCCTCCGGTTGACGGGCCTTTGCGGCTCTCGCTCGCGCGTGTTGCGGTGCATCAGTGTGGCATCCTGCCGACGCCTTCCGCAACCCCAACCGGATCGATCAATTGCGCTGATCTCGCACCGCAGCGGCGGCGTTCCGCCTATATTTTAGCGGAACGCCAAAAGTCGTCTCAATCAGCGCCGGCCCGCACGTCCAGCCACGCTCCCAGCATTTGGCGTCTACTGCTTCTGCTGGAACTGATTTTGCGTCCCGAAATTCGGCTTCGGTTTGATCAGGTTCGGATTGATCCGCGGCGTCGTGTTGAGCTGCGGCGGCGCCGGTCGGATGCAATTCGGCGGCGTTCCGCGGAAGCCCGGCGGGCACTTGCGATCCTGGATTAGCACGCAGTTCGGCCACTTGCCTCTGGAGCCAAGCGGGCACTTCGGCGTCGTGTCGGGCAGCTTGAGCCGGCAGTTCGGCGGCGTGCCCACATAATTGCGCGGGCACTCCTTCGGCGGATAGACGCACTTGATGCCCGTCCACCGGCCGCCCGCCTTGCGGCAGACGTCGCCCGGATCCTGTCGGTCGATGCAGCGCGAGCCGGTCCACACCTTGTCAAGCGCGCGGCAGCGTTCTTCCGCCGTCGGCGGCTCGACGCAGCGCTTGCCGGTCCACATCCATCCGCGCTCGCGGCACTGATCGGAAGGATCGTCCGACACGCACTTGCCGTTGACGAGGCGCTTGCCCTTGCCGCAGTCGATACGCTCGGGCACGCAACGGCGATCGTTGTTGCGCACGAACCCGTCGCGGCAGATGCAGCGGCCGGCCGCCGTCTTGATCTCATTCGGACCCGGCTTGCAACCTTCGACGACGAGTTCCGGGCGGCAGCGTCCGTTGACGTCGCGCTCGTAGTTGGCGCGGCAGATGCAGCGTCCGCTGTCAGTCGCCACTTCATTGACGCCGGGGATGCAGCCTTGCGGAACGTCGTCATCGACGAAGTCGCCGCCGCCGTCGCAAACGTTGGCGGCGCTGTTCCACGTGGCACCGACGGCGCATGGGCATTTGCCCGAACGCGGGATCGGCAAGCCGTCGGGGCAGCGCTCGACAGGCGGCGTCGATGTCGTCGGCGGCTTGGCGCATGTCTCCGACGGCAGCGGCGCTGTCGCCGACGCGCTGTCGTCTTCGCCCTTGCCGTTGCCGCGCGAACCTGCGGGCGGCATCGTCAGCGACGCCGTGTTCGGCGCTTCGCACGCCCCGTTGTCCGGGAACGTCGCCTTGACCTTGAGCATCCGCACTTCGCCGACCGCCATTTCGACGATGGGCGTTTCGCAGGCGTAGTTCGCTCCGGCGCCGACGCAGTTGAAGTCGCCGCCTTCGAACGACACGGCCGTCGGCGCGACGCCGAACTTTTCGTCGAGCTTGTAGGGCCCTTTGTACGGATCGGGTCCGGTGTTGGTGATCGTCACCGCATAGGCGCCTTCGAAGCCCGCCGCGGTCTTGACGAACGGCGTCGTCACTTTTTTCGCGACGACCTGGTTCGTCGGATCGCACATGACGAAGGTGATGCCCGTGATTGGGTCTTCCCAATAGAGGCCGAGCGTCAAGGCTTGCGCGCTGGCTTCGTCGTCGGTCGCGTCCACGTTCGGCGCCGCGCCGCCCGCCGGAACGGCGAGCTTCACCGTATTCGGAACCTTGCAGAGGTTGGCTTCGGAATCGACGACGGGGATCTTGACGCTAACGATCAGCGACACGGTCGAGAACGCCGGGATGTTGATCGGCACGGCAGCCGTATCGCACGCATAGACCGGCGGACCGCCCGCGCAGGCGTACGGCGCCGTGATCGAATTGATCGTCGCGCCGGCGGGCAGCGTTTCGGCCCACGTAACGGGCGCGCTGAACGCGACCGCGTCTTCGTTGATGAGCTTCACCTCGAAATCGCAGATGAGGTCGGGCTCGGCCTTGGCGCACAAGCCGCCGTGCATCGCCGTCTTTTCGACGCGCAGGTTCGGCGACGGCGCCTTGACCTGCACCCAGACGCAGCTCGGATTGCCCGCGCCGCCGAAGCCGAAGCCGGGCGGAACCGGCCCGACCGGCACAAGCGCGGGATCGAGCGCGCCGAAGCAATTCTGCGCCCAGTAGCCGCCGGGCGCCGGCATCGTCGCTTCGATCCAATGGATCTGCTCTTCGCCCGGCATCAGCGAGAGATGCGTCAGGCAGGTGAAGGGGAGCTGGTTCGTATCGCCGGCGATGCAGGCGATCGGCGGCGCGACCGACGTCACGGGCGCGTTCAGCACCGCGCCGCCCTTGAACAACGCGTCGGCCAGCAGCACGTCGCCGTCGAAGGCTTCAAAGCCGGCGTTGCCGATCTTGAGGCCGAACTTGCACGCCGCGCCGGCGATGCACGTTCCAGGGCCGATCTTTTCGACATAGATGTCGGCGCCGCCTTCGGCGCACGCCGTGCCGAAGCCGAGCGGATGCTTCATCACCGCGCAGTTGCGGAACCCCGCGCCGCCGGCGAGCAGCAAGGGATGCGTGTCGACCCAGACGTCGAACGCGATGATCGCGCCCGGCGGCAGCAGCGCCGCGGGGATCGTGCACCAGAAATCAGGCGACGGCGCCGCCGCGCAGAGGATCGCCGGGTTCGGAACCGCGAACGCCACGACGGGAATGATCCCGCCCGCGCCTGGTCCAAACATCGCCTTCGTCAGATCGAAGATCTTGACGTCCTCGGCGGCAATCACGTCGCCGACGTTGGTCACCGAGATCGTGCACTTGATCTTGCCGCCGATCGGCCCGGCAAAGCAGCGCTTTTCGAGAATCAGGCCCGGATCGTCGACGGGCGGCGTATAGGGCGGCACGTAGGTTTCGATCAGCGTATCGGTGCGGACTTCCGGCAGACACGGCGCGAAAATCGCAACGTCGCCGATGCGCCCGTGCGTCGCGGCGTCATCCACGCGGCCGTCGTAGTCGGCGAACCAGCTCCGCGTCGGCGGATTGTTGTCGGGCAGCACGCTCGAGAGATAGACGCCCTGCAATCCGTTGACGGCGGACGCGCCGCCGAGCGACACCATCTTCAGGTCGTCGCCCTCGCGCAACTGCTCGCCCGTCGTCCACAGCGTCTGCCGGCACGCGCCGCGGTCGATGGCGCCGTTCTTGTCGTAGCCGTAGCCGAACGCGAGGCCGCCCTGGGTGGCGCGTCCTCCTTTTTGCAGGCCGATCGCGTACTCTTCGCTCTTTTCGCTCCAGCGCTGGGTCTGTTCGTCGAAGCGATAGCGGCGCACGACCGAGCGCTGCGGCGTTGCGAACGACGCATAATCGTAGCTGCCGACCGGCGCGCCGCGCTGGGTCAGATACATCAGCCCCGCGCCGTCAAAGGCGATGTCGGTGACGTCGGTTCCGTCCGGCGTGCCGATGACGTCGAATTCGAGACGCGCGTCGTCCGCGAACTCGCCGTCCTTGTCGAGCCCGACCGACCAGATCGAGGGGCCATCGGCGGCGCCATAGAACACGCGGTCGCGATGCACAGCGAGGCCGAACACGCGGCGGCGATCCTCCGCGTAGCCCCATGTCGCCGGGTCTTCGCTGTTAAAATCCTTGCTCGCGATGTCGAGCCGCTTTGAGGCGTCGAACTCGACGGGATCGAGCCCCTGCGCCTGACGGCCGTTGACGCCGTGATCGAAGGCGCTCCTGACCGCGCCGTTGCGAAGGATGCGATAGATCAGCCCGGTTTCGAGATCGGAGACGAAAAACTGCGCCGTCTTGGCGTCGAAGGCGATGTTGCCAAGCCCAGCGCCGCCATTCTCGCGCCCGTCGGCCTTGAGCGTCGCGAACACGGCGGCCTTGCCGGTTTTGCCGTCGATTTTGTAGATCGCGCCGGCGCCACCCGGACCGAACTGGCCGGCCATCCACTCGGCGCCCTTCTGCCCTTTCAGCAGGCGATTGATGCGCCCTGAATCGCTTTTGCCGACGAGGTTCAAGCCGAAGAGCGACGTCGCCGCGACGTAGGCGTTGGGCGCGCCGCCGCTGTCCGTGCCGTCGTCGACCGCGGCGCCGAACACCTGGCCGATGTCGCGCGCTTTAATCGACAGCGTCGCCGGCACGTCGGAGAGTTGGCCGCGCGGCGCGGAGCCGAGCGCCGACATGTCGAAGAACCGCGCCGAAGCGCCGTCGAGGTCGATAAAGGTGCGGTCGAGCGGATGCGTGTCGGCGGGCACGTTGGCTTCGGTCTTGACGCCGGAATAGCCGGTGACGACCGCGTCCCCCGGCTTGATGAGGTTGGCGTCTTGCGCCTGCGCGGGCGCGCCCGCCGCAAGAGCCGCAATCCACAGCGCAGCCGACAAAGCTGGGCCGGCAATCCGGCGTCTGAAACTGCGCTCCGCGGTCAAAACCTGCCCCAGCCTCTTGCCGCACCCGGCATTAACGCCAATCATCTCACGTCTCCATGCGCGCCGCCCGTCCGCACCACGCGGACCAGGCGCTTGTCATGGCCTCCGTCGCGCTTCAGCGGCGGAAGGTTCAATTTAAGCCTTGCCGGGAATGCGGGGATAAATCTCGCGCATTAAATTTTTATCCCCGACGTGCGCCGCACAAAAAACCAAGGCTGACAGGGGCCTTGGTTATCTGGCAGGCTTAACGGGATGCTTTTTCCGGATTTCGCCGTGAACCATTTAGACAGCCGCCGCGACGGACGGCTCAAGGGCGACGACACGTAATGGACCCCGCTTCCGACGACCGGGCGCTGATCAAGGCCATCGCCGGCGGCGATGCGAAGGCGCTGGAGCGTCTCTTCGCCCGCAACCAGACGCGCGTGTTCCGTTATCTCGCGCGGCTCATGCGCAACGAGGCGCAGGCGGAGGAACTCTTGAACGAGACATTCCTTGGCGTATGGCAAAGCGCGGCGCGCTACGAGGGCCGGTCAGAGCCCTCGACGTGGCTGATCTCGATCGCCCACAACAAAGCCGTCTCGGCGCTGCGCAAAAAGCGTGAGGTCGACGGCTACGACGAGGACGCAGCGGCCGAGATCGCCGACGACGCCGACACGCCCGAGGCGACCACACTAAAACTCGACAAGGCGGCGGCGATGCGGGCGGCCATGCAGGCGCTATCGCGCGAACACCGCGAAATTCTCGACCTCGTTTACTACCAGGAGCAATCGGTCTCAGAGGCCGCCGAAATTCTGAGTATTCCGGAGGCGACGGTGAAGACGAGGATGTTCTACGCCCGCAAGAAGCTCTCCGAGCTTTTGAAAGCGCGCGGCGTCGAGAGGGGATGGCCGTAAGATGGTTGAGAAGAAACCAGTAAAGCCGCGCGCGAAGTCGAAAGCGAAAGTGGCGGCCGAAGCCGAAGCGGCGGCGACGTTGAGCGAGGCGGATGAGATTGCCGCGATGCTGCCGTGGTACGTCACGGGCCGCATCAGCGACGCCGACAGGGCGCGCATCGACGCCTATGCCGACAAGAACCCGCAGATTATGAAGCACATCGCCGTCGCGCGCGAAGAAGCTGACGCGGTGTTTGCAGCCAACCAGGCGGTCGCGCCGCCGCGCGCCGCGCTCTACCACGCGCTCGAGAAATTGCATGCGAGCATCGCCGCCGATCCGCGCGCGCGGATCTATGCGGTCAAAACGTCAATTCTCGAACAGGTCGGCGACTGGCTGGCGAAACTCGGGCCGCGTCAACTCGCGTACGCGGGCCTCGCGGCGGCGGCGCTCGTCGCCGTGCAGGCCGCCTCCATCGGCGCGCTGCTCTCGCGCGGCGCGGCGAACGGCTTTGAAGTTGCGACCGCGCCGGGGTCTGCGGCGCAAGGCACGTATGCGCTGGTCGCCTTCCAGCAGGGCGCCCCGGCGGGCGCGCTCTCCGCGTTTCTCGCGCAATACAAGTTCACGATCGTCGAAGGTCCGATTTCGGGCGGCGTCTATCGCGTGCGGCTCGGCGACGCGACTTTGACCGACGATGAGATCGGCAAGGTCATTGATCTCTTGAAGGAGCGCGGCGACCTCGTGTCGTTCGCCTCGCTTGGCGCGCGGACCAAATGACGGAGGACGCCATGCGCCGGATCGCCGTCGTCGCGCTGTTCCTCAGTTCCTTGATCGGAACTGCTCACGCGCAATCGCGCGACAAGCCCACCGTTCCGAACGCGCCGACCCAACCGGATCGCGGCGGATCGAGCGTCGGCGGTCTTCCCGACGCCGTCACCGTCATCGACATCCTGCGCCGCATCCCGCGCTTTCCGCCGCGCGGCGGCCTGTCGATCGACGAGAACGCCCCGCGTCCGCCCGACATCAGAATTCCGCTGCCGCAATCGGGCGGCGACCGCGACGACGATGCGCCGCTGCCGCGTCCGCGCGTCGTGACGATCGCGCCCAACGCCCCATTCGCCGCACGTCCCAGCCCAAGGCCGGCCGGCGCCGGTCCCGCGATCGTCGGCGCGATCGGGCCGCAGGCGCGCGCGCGCGAAGTGCTCGTTACGCTCGCGGCCGGCTCAGACGCGAACACGGTGTTCGACATTGCCCAGGATTTCGGCCTCGACGGTCAGACCGCCTATGCGTCGAACTTGCTCGGCGTGCGCGTCGCGCGTTTCCGCATTTCTGACACGCGCTCCATTGCCGACGTGCTTCAGCAACTCGCGACAGACTCGCGCGTCGACATCGCGCAGCCGAACAACGCATTCGTATCGAGCCAGGGCGCCGCCAAGCCGTTGCCCGTCCCGCAGTACGCGCCCGGAAAACTCCGGCTCGGCGAGGCGCACAGAATCGCGCAAGGCAAGCGCGTCAAAGTCGCCGTCATCGACACGGCGCTCGACGCCAAGCATCCGGCGCTCGACGGCGCGATCGCCGCGTCCTTCGACGCGCTCGGCGAGACGAAGGGCGAAGCCGAAGCGCACGGTACGGCGATCGCGGCCATTGTCGGCGCGCGCAAGGATTTCGTCGGCGTCGCGCCGGCCTCCGAAATTCTGAGCGCGCGCGCATTCGCGAAGGCCGCGTCGGGTCCGGCGCAGTCGCACACGCTGGCGCTGCTCAAGGCGCTCGACTGGTCCGTGTCCCAGGGCGCGCGCGTCGTCAACATGAGCTTCGCGGGTCCTGAAGATATGCTGCTCGGTCGCGCGATCGACGCGGCGGTGGCGCGCGGCGTCGTCATCATCGCGGCGGCCGGCAACGGCGGACCGGAAGCGAAGCCCGCCTATCCGGCGGCGTTCAAGTCGGTCATCGGCGTCACCGCGACCGACGCGAGCGACGCGGCGTTCGCACAGGCAAACCGCGGCGACTACATCGCGGTCGCGGCGCCGGGCGTCGACATCATCGCCGCCGCGCCGAACGGCGCCTACGATATTTCATCGGGAACTTCGCTCGCCGCCGCGCACGTCTCTGGCGTCGCGGCGCTGATGTTGGAAAAAAACCCGAAGCTCACGCCGAAAGACATTCGCGACCGATTGCAAAGCACCGCCCGCGCGCCGGGCAAGGCGGCCGACATCGGCGCCGGCGTCGTCGACGCCGAAAGCGCGCTGCGGGCGAAGTGACAACAGAACCACTGTCATCCTCGGCTTCATGCCGAGGATCCATCACGCCATATGTGGGCGGAATGTTGGATCCTGCATCCGCGTGGAGCATTGGATCCTCGGGACAAGCCCGAGGATGACATTGCTTGTGTTGATTCTGTCATCCCGGCCGAGCCGCTGCGTGGCGAGAGCCGGGAGCCATTTTTTGTTTGCGCCCGGCGCTCTCCTTCGTCGCGCCTGCCGCCGGGCGTTGTTCTGGGTCCCGGATCGCGATGCACGGCATCGCGTCCGGGATGACAATATAGCCAGTGTCATGCTCGGCTTGACGCCGAGGATCCATCGCTCCGCACATGCGAGCGCTGCGTTAGACACTCGGGGATGAGTTCGAGGATGACCGCGAGCCACCAAAGGCCTGTGACGTGTCGTGGATGGCCGCCTTCGCGGCCATGACGGGATGGGGCGGGTTTGCGCAGCAACAGATTGGCGATGCCGCGGGAGCATGAATGTTCGAAAGAAAGCACTTCAACTTTAGTCCATCACGACTGGACTGATGACCCCCATCGTCATGGCCGCGAAGGCGGCCCTCCACGACAAAATCTGACCACCGCTACGCAACCGCATCCCGATACACATGCGCCGCGCCGAAGCGGTCGACGACGCGACAGGCGCCGTCGCCCAAATCCATCACGCTCGGCGCCATCAGGTCAATCTTTCCGTAGCCGCCCGGAATGTCGAGCATGTAGCGCGGCAGCACATGTCCAGGCAGCCGCGTCGCAAGCTCCCGCATCAGCGCGCGGCCTACCGCGATCGTCGTTCTGAAATGCGCGGTTCCCGGCGCCAGATCGCCATGATGCAGATAGTAGGGCGCGACGCCGTTGTCCGCGAACGCACGCATCAGGCTGTCCAGCGCGTCGGCATCGTCATTGACGCATTTGAGCAGCACGCTTTGACTGAGAAGCGAAACGCCAGCGACCCGAAGACGCTCAATGGCGCGTCGCGCAGCTTCTGAAAATTCTTGCGCGTGGTTGGCGTGGATCGCGACGACGATGCGCTTCCCCGTCGCCGTCAGCGCGGCGACGAGCTCCGCTGTCACGCGCTCGGGATCGACGACCGGGACGCGCGTATGCCAGCGCAATTTTTGAAGGTGCGGGATCGCAGAGAGCGCTGCCGTTGCCTCCCGCACGCGCCTCGGCGACAGGATCAGCGGGTCGCCGCCGGTCAGGATCACTTCGCGGATCGCCGGCGTCGCGCGAAAATAATCAAGAGCACGCGCAAATTCTTCCGCGGAGAGATTTTCGCCGCGACCCGGCCCCACCATTTCGCGGCGGAAACAGAACCGGCAATAGACAGGACATGCGCCGACGATCTTAAGCAGCGCGCGGTCGGCATAGCGATGCACGACGCCGGAAACGGGGCTGTGCGCTTTGTCGCCGATCGGATCGGCGCGCTCCTGCAGCAGCGTCACAAGTTCGCGCTCGTCGGGCGCGAACTGCCGCGCGATTGCGTCGCCATCGCTGCGAGCAAGGCGCGCAATGTGCGGCGTGACGGCGATGGCGTAGCGCGCGCCGATCGCATCGATTCCGGCGCGAGCGCCCTCCTGCGCCAATCCCGCGCCGATCAAATCCTGCGCATTTCTGAGCGTCGCGCCGCGCTTCATTTCGGCGGCCATCGGTCGGTATCGTGATCGGGGTGCTGATAGGAAACAAGCTCGCTCAAGAACGGCGCGGCTTCGAGGTCGGCGAGCGTATGCCGCGTCGGAAGCGCCGGGATGGCGTCGACGTACGGAAGCTTGCCTTCATCGCCGAACTGCATGACGGGCGCGACGCGCTCGGGGGAATCGAACGCGCCGATGGCGAGCGCGACGCCGTCGGGCGCCTCGTAGGTCAGCGGCGTGCCGCAGTCGCCGCAAAAGCCGCGCTGCACGACATTCGACGATTGGAAATACTTGGGGCCGCCGCGCGTCCACGTCAGCTTCGCCCCGCGCGTCGAAACGAGCGGGGCATAAAAGCCGCCGAAGGCCTTCTGGCACATGCGGCAATGGCAGACCGATGCGTCGCCGAGCTTGCCCTCGACGCGAAAGCGCACCGCGCCGCACTGGCATCCGCCGGAGTGTGATGTCGTCGTCATCGCGTTTACTCCCTCTCCCCATCGCCCCTTCGCGATGGGGAGAGGGCCGGGGTTAGGGGCAGCCGCGCAATCCGCGCGAGCCGCGGGGGGGGGGGGGGGGGGGGGGGCGGCCACGGCGCGGGGGGGGGGGGCCAGAAGGGGAGAGAGGGAGAGAAGCAAGAAGAAAAAAAAAAAAACCCAAAAC
>JBQTKA010000017.1:0-225402 GCA_052386495.1 Hyphomicrobium sp.
CGGCGCTGGCGGCCGGCTCGCGGAACGCGAGTCGCCAGCGCAAGGGAAGTTTTCGGCGCTGGCGGCCGGCTCGCGGAACGCGAGTCGCCAGCGCCCAGTAAAAGAGGGTGCGCGTCAGCAGACCGGGGATGGATCGCTTTGTCTCGACAGTCACAAACAAGATCGACGCCAAGGGCCGCGTCTCCGTTCCTGCGTCCTTCCGGGCCGTGCTCGAGCGCGACGGCTACGCCGGCGGCGTCTACTGCTACCCCTCGCTCGACGCTCCGGCGCTCGATGCAGGCGGCGAGAGACTTGCAAAAAAGATCGATGGGCTTCTCGCAGGCCTGCCGGACTATTCGGACGAGCGCGATGAACTATCTGTCGCGCTCTATGGCGACGTTCAGATCCTCACGATCGACGGCGACGGTCGCATCGTCCTTCCTGAAGCGCTTCGCGCGCACGCCGGCCTCGACGCCGCAGTCACGTTTGTCGGGCTTGGCGACAAGTTTCAAATGTGGGAACCGGAACGCTTCGAAAAGCGCCGGAAAGAGGCCCGCAGCAAAGTGCAATCGACTCGCAAACTCTTCGGCGCGGGGAGCCGCGTCGCCTCTCAAGGCGACGACGACGGGAGCGCACGGGAATGACGCGGGGCGGCGCGCCAACTGACGCCGCGCCGACCGCCGGAGGCCATGAGCGGCCTCGCCACATTCCCGTGCTGCTCTCGGAAGTAGTTGAGAGTTTGGCGCCGCAATCGGGCGAAGTTATCATCGACGGGACGTTCGGCGCTGGCGGCTATGCCCGCGCCCTTCTCGACGCCGCCGATTGCCGGGTGATCGCGCTGGATCGCGATCAAACGGCGATCGCCGCCGCGGCGCCGATGCGGGGCCAATACGGCGCGCGGCTCCAGCTGATCCAAACCACGTTTTCAGACCTGGATGACGCCGCAGGCGGGCTCGTCGACGGCGTCGTGCTCGACATCGGCGTGTCTTCGATGCAGCTCGACGATGCGGAACGCGGCTTTTCGTTCATGCACGACGGTCCGCTCGACATGCGCATGAGCCAAAGCGGCATGAGCGCCGCCGACTTCGTCAATCAGGCCGACGAAGAGGCCATCGCCAACGTGATCTACGCCTATGGAGAAGATCATCGATCGCGCGCGATCGCGCGGGCGATCGTCAAGGCGCGAGCGATCAGAAAATTCGAACGGACGCTCGAACTCGCCGACGCCGTAAGTTATGTCTTTCATGGACGCAAGGTCGACGGTCGCCATCCGGCGACGCGGACATTTCAGGCGCTAAGAATTCACGTCAACGACGAGCTTGGAGAACTGGCGACCGCGTTGTCGGCCGCCGAACGCGCGCTGAAACCTGGCGGGCGTCTTGTCGTCGTGACGTTTCACAGCCTCGAAGACCGCATTGTCAAAAAATTTCTCAGCGTAAGGTCGGGCAAAGAACCAAAGGGTTCGCGCCACCTGCCCGAACAATCGATACAAGTTTCGCCCGCGAGTTTTCGAATTGTTAACTCGCGCCCGTTAACACCTTCTAAAGGTGAATTGGATCTGAACCCGCGCGCCCGTTCGGCACGCCTCAGGTCCGCGATCCGCACCGATGCGCCGGTCTGGCCGCTCGATCTCGACGCGCT
The DNA here is from genome assembly GCA_052386495.1 of Hyphomicrobium sp. Classification (GTDB taxonomy): domain Bacteria; phylum Pseudomonadota; class Alphaproteobacteria; order Rhizobiales; family Hyphomicrobiaceae; genus Hyphomicrobium_B. The sequence continues at coordinate 1,621 of JBQTKA010000017.1, forward strand.
CGAGGTCCCGTCGCCGAAACTTTAGGACGGCGTTCGGACGGCTCGACGTCAACGGGAGTTCGACGATGCGTCTCTTGAACACCGCCGCTCTTTTCTTCGCGATCTCCAGCGCCGCGCTCCTCTATAGTCTCAATTATGAAACGCGCCGCCTTGAGGCTGAGGTCCAGGCGCAAGAACGTGTCGCGCAGAAGGCGCGCAGCGACATCGCCGTTCTGAAGGCCGAGCGCAGCCACCTGACGCGGCCCGAACGCATCGATCCCCTGGCCCGGAAATTAGGATTGAGACCGCCGCGACCGGATCAGTTTGCGCCATCCGGCGAACTCTCCGCACTCGCCGAAAGCGGCGCGATTGCGACGGGCGAGTAGTCGCCAGACGACGGCGGAGGACTTCGAGCGATGTTGCCTGCAAGTCGAACGCATCGAGCGGCGCGCCAACGTCTGGCCCAAGGCGGGTTGTTCGTCGGAGTCGTCGCTGCCTTCGGCTGCGTCGCTGCGCAGCTCGTCAACCTAGGCGCAACAGCGCGGCCGGCCATGACGCTCGCCGTTGCTGAGCCCATCGCCAAGAACTTCAGCCGGCCGGATATCGTCGACCGCAACGGACGCTTGCTTGCGACTGATCTCGAAACGCCGTCGCTCTACGCAGATCCGATGCTGGTCATCGATCGCGACGAGGTCGTCGAGAAAGTTGCAACGGTGCTGCCGGACATCGATCAGGCCGAATTGCGCGCGGCGCTTTCAGACAAACAGAGACGCTTCGTTTGGATCCGTCGAGGCTTGTCGCCCGCGGTCGCGCAGCGGCTGCATGATCTCGGGCTGCCTGGACTGTCGTTTCGCAGCGAGTTGCGCCGCGCTTATCCCGCCGGGACGTTGGCTGGGCATGTGCTCGGCCACGTCAACATCGACAATAAGGGCATGGCCGGCGTCGAGAAGTACATTGACGACGTGGTCGGCGTCGATGCGGTGCATGCGGCGACGCTTTCAACAAAGGCGCCGGTGCGGCTATCGCTGGACCTTGGCGTGCAGCATGCTCTGGAAGACGAACTTGGCGGGGCGATGCGCAATTATCGAACCGTCGGCGCTGCGGGCTTGGTGCTCAACGTCAGGACCGGCGAGGTCCTGGCCAGCGCGTCATTGCCGCGTATCGATCCCGCGCGGCCGCAAGCCAAACCGGATCCGCAGTATCTGGACAAGAACGCGGGCGCCACCTTTGAACTTGGTTCGGTGTTCAAGATCATCAGCGTGGCCATGGCTTTGGACGAAGGCTTGGCGAAACCGTCGACGATGCTTGACGTCCGCGAGCCGCTGCCGGTCGGACCTTACCTCATCTCCGACGCCCATGGAGGCGATCGACCTCTTTCGGTGACGGAGGTGTTCACGCATTCGTCCAACGTCGGCGCGGGCCTGTTGGCGCTCAAGGCCGGGCCGGAACGGATGAAGGCATTTTTTACGAAGCTTGGGCTGCTGACGCCCATGCAAATTGAGTCCGGGCCCATCAGTCCGCCGCAGACGCCGCGCGCATGGGAGCGCGCTGAGTTGGTGACGATGTCCTACGGGCACGGCCTGGCCGTGGCACCAATCCAGTTTGCAGCCGCGGCCGCCACGATCCTCAATGGCGGCATCCGCGTGACGCCGAAGCTGGTGAAGTCGAACGCGTCGCACGACGGGAAACAGAAACCGCTGGTCACCGCCGAAACAGCGCGGCAGATGGCGCGCCTGTTCCGGTTGAACGTGACGAACGCGGACGGAACCGGCGTCAAAGCCGAGGCGGCAGGGTATCGCGTCGGCGGCAAGACCGGCACGGCCGATCTGGCGGCGGGCGGCGGCTATCGCGACGATGCGGCGTTGTCGTCGTTTCTCGGCGCCTTCCCGATGGATGCGCCGCGCTATTTGACCTTCGTGCTTCTCTTCGAACCGAAGGCCTCAGCCGAAACCGGCGGCCAGCGGACGGCAGCCGCGAACGCGGCGCCTGTCACCAGCCAGCTCATTACGCGGATCGCGCCCTTGCTTGACGTGGCGCCGCTGAACGTCGTCGCGACGCAGTGATCCGACTGCGTTTGACGCTTCGACCAAGCCGACTTATCAACCGGTCCGAGCCCCGTCGCAGCGGCGGCGCGGCTTTGATCCCACGGACGGGGCGCCATGCGCTTGAGCGACGTTCTTCCTCCTGAAATACCGCTGGCCCGCGGATTGGGAGACATCAACGTCGTCGGCGTGACGTCGGCCAGCGCAGCCGTCACGCCGGGAATGTTATTTGCGGGTTTGCCCGGAACGAAGGTCGACGGCGCTGCTTATGTGTCGGATGCCGTCGCGCGCGGCGCGGCGGCGGTTCTTGTCGGTCGCGGCAAGGGACTATCGGTGCCCGACGGCGTAGCGCTGATCGAGTCCGACAATCCCCGACGCGCTTTGGCCTTGATCGCCGCGCGCTTCGCGGGCCGCCAGCCTGATATCGCCGTCGCCGTGACCGGCACTAGCGGCAAGACCTCGGTCGCGGATTTCACGCGGCAGATTTTCACAACGCTCGGACGCCGCGCGGCGTCCGTCGGCACGATCGGCGTCGTCAAACCGGACGGCGCCGTCTACGGATCGTTGACGACGCCTGATCCCGTCACGCTCCACGCCATGCTCGCCGGTCTCGCGGCGGAAGGCGTCACGCATCTGGCGTTCGAAGCGTCGTCGCACGGCCTCGATCAGCATCGTCTGGACGGCGTCAAACTGACGGCGGCCGCATTCACGAACCTCGGCCGCGACCACATGGACTACCATCCGACGATGGAGGCCTATCTTGCGGCCAAGCTTCGCCTGTTTACGGAGTTGCTCGCTCCCGGGCAGACGGCGGCGATCAACGCCGATGGCGCGCATGCTGACGCCGTCATCGCCGCCTGCAAGACGCGGGAGCTGAAAATGCTCACCGTCGGCGCGGCCGGGGAATCGCTGCGGCTTGTGGGCCTTGCGCGCGATGGCTTCCAACAGCGGCTCGACATTCGCGCCGGCATGCGAGATTACGTCGTGCGCCTGCCGCTCGTCGGCGCGTATCAAGCCGAGAACGCGCTGGTCGCGGCGGGTCTCGCGATTGCGGCCGGCGAAGCGACGGCCGATGTTCTGGACTCGCTTATGCACTTGAAGGGCGTGCCGGGGCGACTCGAAATCATTGGCGAAGCCAACGGCGGGCTTGCGGTTGTCGATTATGCGCATAAGCCGGAGGCGCTTGCCGCCGCCCTCGACGCGTGTCGGCCGTTTGCGACAGGCCGGTTGATTTCCGTTTTCGGTTGCGGTGGAGATCGGGATCGCGGAAAGCGGCAGATCATGGGCGCCATTTCCGTCGACAAAGCCGACATCACGATCGTGACCGACGACAACCCGCGGTCCGAGCGGCCGGAGGCGATCCGAGCCGAGATTTTGGCCGGCGCGAAGGGCGCTCGCGAGATCGGCGACCGCGCCGAGGCGATCGCAACCGCGGTCGGGATGATGCAACCGGGCGACGTCGTGATCGTCGCCGGAAAGGGCCACGAAACCGGGCAGATCGTTGGCGATCGCGTGATCCCGTTTTCCGATCACGAAGAACTCGCCCGGGCGTTGCAGGGTCGCCCCGCGCAATGACCGCCCCGCTCTGGACCTGGATGGACCTTATCGCGGCCTCCGGCGGGACGGCCGATGGCGGCGCTGCGTCCGGCGTCAGCGGCGTGTCGATCGACACACGCACGCTCGCGTCCGGAGACCTGTTCGTGGCGTTGAAGGATCAACGAGACGGCCATGACTTCGTCGCACCGGCTTTCGCAGGGGGCGCCGCCGCCGCGCTAGTCTCCGAAACGTACACACGCCAGCCCAACGATGGGGCATTGTTGCGCGTCGGCGATCCGCTTGCGGCGTTGGAGGCGCTGGGCCGGGCGGCGCGCCAGCGTCTGTCGAGCGAGGCCCGCGTCATCGCCGTGACCGGAAGCGCCGGCAAGACCGGCACGAAGGAGATGCTGCGCGCGTGCCTCTCGCGAGTCGGGGCGGCCCACGCCTCGGAGAAATCCTACAACAACCACTGGGGCGTGCCGCTGACGCTGGCCCGCATGCCGGCCGACACGCGCTATGGCGTATTCGAGATCGGCATGAATCACGCTGGCGAAATCCGCCCGCTGACGAAGATGGTGCGGCCGCATGCGGCGATCGTCACCACGGTCGAGGCTGTCCATCTGGTGCATTTCAGCGGCGTCGAAGCGATCGCCGACGCCAAAGGCGAGATCTTCGAGGGTCTGACGCCGGGCGGCGCCGCAATCATCAAGTTCGCGAACCCGCACGCAGGGCGGCTGATCGATATCGCACAGCGCTGCGGAGCCCAGCCCGTCACCTTCGGTTTCGATCGCAGCGCCGACGTCTCCGCCGACGATCTCGCCGTTGCATTTGACGGCGCGCGGATGACGGCGAACATTGGCGGCCGCCGGGTGAGTGTGGCATTGGCGATGCATGGTCGACACATTGCAGAAAATGCCCTGGCTGTCGTCGCCGCGTTGGACGCCGTCGGCGCCGACCTTGAAACCGCTCTCGGGGCCCTATCGGATTTGGGACCGCCGCCCGGGCGCGGCCAGCGGACAATTCTCGAATTGACCGCAGGCCCGGCCCTCCTCATCGATGAGAGCTACAACGCGAACCCAGCCTCGCTGGCGGCCGCGCTTGCGACGTTGGCGAATGCGTCGCGCGCAAAATTTCCAAGGCGGATCGCGGTGCTAGGCGATATGCTCCAACTAGGACAAGAGGCGGCGACGCTGCACCGCAGCGTCCTAGACGATGTGATTGCCTCCGGTGTGGATTTGGTCTTTGCATGTGGGCCGCAGATGAAAGGCCTTTATGACGCCTTACCGGAGCGTATGAGAGGACGCTATGCGGCGACGGCCGCTGAACTCCGTTCCGACCTGGAGGCGGCGATGAGGCCTGGCGACGTCATAATGGTCAAGGGCTCGAATGGAATGCGCCTTGGCTCTTTGGTCGAACACATGAAATCGCGATTTGCGGCGCCGACCGCGGATCGATGACAGCGCAACGCGCCGTCAAGCGGGGGATACGACGACAGCATGCTCTATGAACTGGTCGGGTTCAGCGAACACATCAGCGCGCTGAACGTTTTCAAATACATCACGTTTCGAACGGGCGGCGCCATTTTCACCGCGCTCTTGTTTGTCATGATGTTCGGCCCGGCCATCATTGACCTCCTGCGCGTCAAGCAGGGCAAGGGCCAGCCGATACGCGACGACGGTCCGCAAACGCACCTTCTCAAGCGCGGCACGCCGACGATGGGCGGCCTTATGATCCTGATCGGGGTGACGGTCGCCACACTGCTGTGGGGCCAGCTTTCGAACGCGTACGTGTGGGTAGTTCTGTTCGTGACGCTGAGCTACGGCGCCATTGGTTTCTATGATGACTACGTCAAGGTGAGCAAACGCACGACGGACGGATTCTCCGGGCTGACTCGGATGCTGTTGGAGGTCATGGTTGCGGCCGCCGCCGGCTACACCATCATGAAACTCGGGTCCAACAATTTGGGCTCCGTTCTGACGTTTCCCTTCTTCAAGAATCTGACCCTCGATCTTGGGCCCTTCTTCGTCGTTTTTGCCGTCTTCGTGATCGCCGGCGCGGGCAACGCGGTCAATTTCACCGACGGGCTCGATGGGCTGGCGATCGTGCCCGTGATGATCGCCGCGGCGACGTTCGGCGTCATTGCGTATCTCGTCGGCAGCGAGAATTTTGCGAACTATCTCCAAATACACAATGTCAACGGAACGGCGGAACTGGCGGTGATCTGCGGCGCGCTTATCGGCGCCGGCCTTGGCTTCCTGTGGTTCAATGCGCCGCCCGCGATGATCTTCATGGGCGACACCGGTTCGCTGGCGCTCGGCGGCGCGCTGGGGGCCATCGCCGTGGCGATCAAGCATGAAATCGTTCTGGCCATTGTCGGCGGGCTGTTCGTGCTGGAGACGATGTCCGTCATCATCCAGGTCGTGTCGTTCAAGCTGACCGGAAAGCGCGTTTTCCGCATGGCGCCGCTCCACCACCACTATGAACAGAAGGGGTGGAAGGAATCGACGATCGTCATCCGCTTCTGGATTATTTCAGTGATCCTGGCGCTTGTCGGCCTTGCGACGCTGAAGCTGCGCTGAGCGCACAGCCAAAAGCCGGGTTCTGCGCTAGATTTTCGACGATGATTCGCGCTGATACGTTTCGAGGAAAATCCGTCGCGGTGTTCGGGCTCGGCGCCTCGGGCGCCGCGACAGCGGCGTCGTTGTTGGCTGGCGGAGCCGACGTCGCCGCGTGGGACGACAGTGATTCCGGACGCGCGGCCGCAGCTGCGTCGGGTCTGCCGCTGGTCGATCTTGCGTCATGCGACTGGTCAAGATTTTCCAGCCTCGTGCTTGCGCCCGGCGTGCCGCTGACGCACCCCGACCCGCATTGGACGGTCAGACAAGCGCGCGCGGCGGGCGTCGAGATCATTGGCGATATCGAGATTTTCGCGCGTGAGCGCGCCGCGATCTGTCCGGTCGCGCCGTGGATCGCCGTCACGGGCACAAACGGCAAATCGACGACGACAGCGCTCATCGCCCATATTCTGCGGACCGCCGGAAAAGACGTGCAGATGGGCGGCAACATTGGTCGCGCCGTGCTGACGCTCGACCCTCCGGCGCCTGGCCGGTTTCATGTCGTCGAGTTGAGTTCGTTTCAGATTGATTTGACGCCGACGCTCCACCCGACGATCGGCGTGATGCTGAACGTCACGCCCGACCACCTTGATCGGCACGGAACCATCGAGAACTACGCAGCGATCAAGGAACGGCTCGTCGAAGGTTCCGACATCGCCGCGGTCGACGTCGACGACGCGTACGGCGTCGCCATGCTGAAACGGAAGATCGCGAACGGCGGGGCCGTCGCCTTGAGCGCCAGGCGCTCGATCGCTCCCGGCTACAGTGTGCATGAACAGCACGTGGTATGCGCCGATAAAACCGGCATGGCGGTGAAACTCGGCAACCTGGCTGACATTTCTACGCTTCGCGGCGCGCACAATGCGCAGAACGCGGTGGCCGCGGTCGCAGCCGTCCGCGAATGCCTGCGCGCGGTCGGTCAGTCCGATGTTCTCGACTGGGACCATGCACTTGCGACATTTCCCGGCTTGGCGCACCGCATGGAAGAAGTCGGCGTGTTGGGGCGCACGCTCTTCATCAATGACAGCAAGGCCACGAACGCGGATTCGACCGAGAAGGCGCTGCTTTCGTTTTCACGCGACGTGTATTGGATTGTCGGCGGCAAGCCGAAGGATGGCGGCATCGATATGCTCCTTCCCTACATGGACGGAGTCGTGAAGGCCTATTTGATCGGAGAATCGAGCGCCGCCTTTTCGGCGACGCTCGACGGGCGCGTGCCGATGGAGCGTTGTGCGACGCTCGAACGCGCCGTGGCGGCGGCCTCTCGCGACGCGGCGGCGAGCGCCGCCGAACAACCCGTGGTGCTTCTTTCGCCCGCGTGCGCCAGCTACGATCAATTCAAGAATTTCGAGGTTCGCGGCGATGCTTTTCGCGATCTCGTTTCGAAACTGCCGGGAATTGTCGCGAGGCCGCGCTCATGAAACTGAGCCGCGCCGACGGGAGCCGCTTCGCCGCCTGGTCGTTCACGGTCGATCATGCGCTTCTTTCGGCGTTTGCGGGGTTGATCGCGCTGGGCGTCGTGCTGTCGTTTGCCGCCTCTCCGGCCGTCGCGATCAAGAAGGGCTTGCCGACGTATTATTTCGTCGAACGGCACCTCGTCTTCGCGGCTCTGAGCGGCGTCGTTATGCTGGCGATCTCGTTGCTGGCGCCAACGAGCGTTCGCCGATTGGCTGCCGCAATTCTTGCCGCCGCGTTCGTAGGCCTTGGGCTCGTTCACGCTTACGGCGCCGAGGTCAACGGCGCGCAGAGGTGGTTGGCCCTAGCAGGGCATACGCTGCAGCCCTCGGAATTCGCCAAGCCGGCGTTTGTCGTGGTGATGGCGTGGCTTTTCGCGGAAGCAGCGGAGCGTCGCGATGTGCCGGCGGCGCCCATCGCATTTGCAATCTGGGCCGCATTAGCGACGCTTCTGGTGCTTCAGCCGGATGTCGGACAAACGGCGCTGATCAGCGCGACAGGCGGCGCGCTCTATGTGCTGGCAGGTTTGTCGCTCTTGGGCGCCGCTGCATTGATTGGGATAGGCGGCGGGGGACTTTATCTGGCGTATCAGTATTTTCCTCACGTCCGCGTGCGCATGGACGCTTTTTTCGGGGCGGCGTCGTCCGAGAATTTTCAGCTCGACCGTGCGATCCAATCCTTTGCAGAAGGCGGATGGCTCGGCCGCGGGCCTGGCGAAGGCGCCATCAAATCCGTTCTGCCGGACGCGCACACTGATTTCATTTTTGCCGTCGTCGGCGAGGAATACGGGGGCATTGCGTGTCTGGCCATCGTCGCCATTTACGCATTTATCGTGCTGCGCGCGTTGTTTGTGGCCGCCAACGAACCGTACGCGGCCAACAGACTGGCCGTCCAGGGACTGGCGACCATTTTCGGCCTGCAAGCGCTGATCAACATGGGCGTCAACATTGGGCTCTTGCCGCCGAAAGGCATGACTCTGCCCTTCATATCCGTTGGCGGTTCGTCGATGCTGGCGCTTGCCGTTACGGCCGGAATGTTGCTCGCGCTGACGCGGCGCCGCTCCGATCCGCAGCGCCTGAAAAAGCCGCGATTGGTGCCGACGATGGATAGGTTTGATCTCGAAGAGCCCAATGTACAAGGGGCCAGAGTTAAAGGGGATTTGCGCGCGCAATGAGCGAGACGATCTCCGTCATGCTGGCGGCCGGCGGAACCGGCGGACATTTGTTCCCGGCCTTTGCGCTCGCCGAAGAGTTGCAGCGCCGCGGCGCTTGCGTCGATCTCATCACTGACATGCGCGGCGATCGCTACGGTTCCGACTTTCCTGCGCGCGCAATTTATCAGGTGCCGTCGGCGACGCTGGCGAGCCGCGGGGCGGGCGAAATAGCCAAGACGTCGATTGCCCTGGCGCGCGGCACAAAGGCGGCCCATCGGATCCTTGGCGAGGTGAAGCCCAACGCCGTTGTCGGTTTCGGCGGCTATCCGACATTCCCGCCGCTGGTCGCGGCGCGACTGCGCGGCATTCCAACGGCGATCCATGAGCAGAACGCGGTGCTTGGCCGCGCCAATCGCCTGCTCGCCCCGCGCGTCACGGCAATCGCAACATCATTCGAACACACGAACGGCCTTGATGCCGCCCAGGCGGCGAAGGCGACGCTCACCGGAAATCCGGTGCGCTCCACGGTGGTTGCGGCTGCCGATCGGGCCTATGAAGCGCCGACTGCAACAGGCGATGTCCGTATTCTCGTTTTCGGCGGCAGCCAGGGCGCTCGTTATTTTTCCGACGCAGCGCCTCCGGCGCTGATCGAACTCCCGGATGCGTTGCGCGCACGCCTGCGCGTCACGCAGCAGGCGCGTGAAGAAGATGTCGATCGCGTGCGCCGCGCCTTTGCGCAGGCCGCGATCGCGGCTGAAGTGGAGCCGTTCTTCAAAGACCTGCCCGAGCGCATGGCGGCCGCGCATCTCGTCATCGCACGCGCCGGCGCCTCCACCGTCGCCGAGTTGACGGTGATCGGGCGGCCGTCGATTCTCGTGCCCTTGCCGCACGCGCTGGACAATGACCAGCTGAACAACGCGCTGCGATTGAGCGAGGCGGGTGGAGGATGGTGCGTCGAACAGAAGCGCCTGACGCCGGAACGCCTCGCAGACGAGATCGAAAGGCTCGTCGCCGCGCCCGAAACGCTTGCGGCGGCGGCGGCGGCCGCTAAAAGTGCCGGGCGGCCGGATGCGGTGAGCCGGCTCGCCGATTTCGCGCTCGCGCTCGCTGGCGATCGGCCTTCCGCATCCGTTGAAACCCCGTCGATCGCAACGACTTGAGGACGCGCTAAAATGCAAATGCCGCGCGACATCGGCCCCTTCCACATCATCGGCATCGGCGGGATCGGCATGAGCGCGATCGCCGAAATTCTCGTCGCCAAGGGCTATTCGGTTCAGGGCAGCGATCAGAAAGAGAGCGCCAACGTCAAGCGGTTGCGCGCGAAGGGCATCCGCGTGTTCGTCGGTCACGATCCGGTCAACCTGATCGGCGCGCGCTACATCGTGATTTCGACCGCTGTGAAGGCGTCCAATCCGGAACTGACGGCCGCCCGCCAGAAGGGCCTCACGGTGATCCGGCGCGCGGAAATGCTGGCCGAATTGATGCGCCTCTACGCGACGGTCTCTGTGACGGGCACGCACGGCAAGACCACGACGACATCGCTACTCTCGCATGTTTTCACCGAAGCAGGTCTGGAGCCGACGGTGATTACCGGCGGCATCATCAATGCCTGGGGGTCGAATGCGCGGCTCGGCCAGGGCAAGTGGATGATCGTCGAGGCGGACGAAAGCGACGGCACGTTTACGCGACTGCCGACGGAAATCGGCGTCGTCACCAACATCGATCCCGAGCACTTGGACTACTTCGGGTCCGTCGAGGCCATGCATCGCGAGTATGAGGCGTTTCTCAAGGCCATTCCGTTCTTCGGTCTTTCGGTCGCCTGCATCGATCATCCCGTCGTCGCCGATATGGTGGAAAGGCTCGACTTGCGGACTGATGGCCGCCGGCTGCTGACCTATGGCCGGACAGCAGCCGCTGATTTGGTCCTCGAGCGCGTCGCGATCTCCGGCAATGTCACGACTTTTGACGCGCGACTCGGCGCGCAGGTTCGCGGCGGCGCACGACGGCTTGACGGATGGACCGTGCCGATACCCGGCGCGCACAATGCGCTGAACGCGCTGGCGGCGATTGCGGTGGCGACGGAAGCCGGCATCGAGGACGAGAAAATCCGCGCGGCAATGGCGGGCTTTTCCGGCGTGAAGCGGCGCTTTCAGTACACCGGCGAATGGAACGGCGTCGCCATCTACGACGACTACGGCCACCACCCAGCGGAAATCACAGCCGTGCTCTCGGCCGCGCGCGGCGGCGCGAAGGGCCGCGTCATTGCGGTGGTCGAGCCGCATCGCTTCACGCGGGTGCGCGATCTGTTCGATGAGTTCGCCGCATGTTTCAAGGACGCAGACCACGTGATCGTCGCCCCACTCTATACCGCGGGCGAATTGCCGATTGAAGGCGTCGATCATCGGTCCCTGGCCGCGGCCATTCGCCAGACCGGGCACTGTTCGGTGGAAACGGTCGCAGCATCAGACGAACTCGCCTCCGCGATTCGATCGTGGTCGCGTCCCGGCGATATGGTCATCTGCCTCGGCGCCGGGCTGTCTACGGAGTGGGCGCACGCGTTGCCCGCCGAACTCGCGGACATGCCAAAGCGCGCCGCGGGGCCGCTGTGACAGACTCGATCGCGATGTTCGAGGATCTGACGTCCGATCTGCGCGCCGCGATGCCGGAATTGCGCGGCCGCTTGACGGCGAACGCGCCGCTGGCGGACATCACATGGTTTCGCGTCGGCGGTCCCGCACAGGTCTTGTTCGCGCCGGCAGATGAGGCTGATCTCGCCTACTTCCTGAAGATGCTGCCCGACGGCGTGCCGATCAATGTCATCGGGCTTGGATCGAACTTGTTGGTGCGTGACGGCGGCGTGCCGGGCGTGGTGATTCGGCTTGGCCGTGGATTTAGCGAAATCAAAGTTGAAAGCGGCTGCCGGCTGCGGGTCGGTACGGCCGTGCCCGACGTGAAGGTCGCCCGCGCGGCGGCGGAAGCCGGCATATCGGGACTCGCCTTTTATCGCGGCATCCCGGGATCTATCGGCGGCGCGCTACGCATGAACGCGGGCGCGCACGGCCGCGAGACGAAAGATTGCCTGGTCAGCGCGCGCAGCGTCGATCTCGACGGCAATGTCTACGAGTTTTCACTGGCCGACATGGGCTTCACCTATCGCCATTGCGGCGTCCCGGACGGCTGGATTTTCACAGAGGCTCTGTTTCAGGGCGTTCCGGGCGATTCCGCCGAGATCTTGAAGCAGATGGACGAAGTCGCCGAATATCGCGAACAGAACCAACCGATCAAGGAGCGCACCGGCGGTTCGACCTTCAAGAATCCGCCTGGCGCCAGCGCCTGGAAACTCGTCGACGCGGCCGGGTGCCGCGGGCTGCGCGTCGGCGGCGCAAAGGTGTCTGACATGCACTGCAACTTTCTGATCAACGACAAGCAGGCGACGGGCGAAGACGTCGAGACGCTCGGCGAGACCGTGCGTGCGCGCGTCAAAGCGTCGTCGGGCGTGACGCTGAATTGGGAAATCATCCGCCTCGGCTTGCCGCGACCCGGCCGCCCGGTCGGCGAGAGGCTTGCGGAGACTCCATAATGTCGAGGCTCGGGCGTGCGCCGAAGCGCACCCGCAATCATGTCGTCGTCTTGAAAGGCGGCTTGTCGGCGGAGCGCGAAATTTCATTGCGGTCCGGCGCCGCGGTCGCTGAAGCCTTGCGTGACGAAGGCTACGCAGTGACGGAAATCGATGTGGGGGCCGATCTGGCGCAGCAGCTTGCCGCGGCGAAGCCGGACGCCTGCTTCAATGCCTTGCACGGAAAATTCGGCGAGGACGGCTGCGTGCAGGGCGTGCTGGAGCTGCTCAGCCTTCCCTATACGCACTCAGGCGTTCTGTCGTCCGCGCTCGCGATGCACAAGGAGCGCGCGAAGGACGTGATGAAGCTCGCCGGCGTCACGGTCGCGGAAGCAAGGCTGGTGACGCGCGGCGAGGCCCTCGAACGTCACGCGATTCCGCCGCCCTACGTCGTCAAGCCCGTGTCGGAAGGCTCGAGCGTCGGCGTCGTCATTGTGGCGCCAGACGCGGAGCGGCCGCCGAACTCGATCGCCGCTGACGGCCGCTTGGACGAGATCGTGATGGTCGAGCGATTTATCGCCGGTCGCGAACTCACCTGCGCCGTGATCGGCGATTTCGTTACCGACGTCATTGAGATCGTGCCGTTGAAGGGTCTTGCCTTCTACGATTATGAGGCGAAATACGCCCCTGGCGGTTCGAAGCACGAGATGCCGGCGCAACTTTTACCGGTTGTTTACCAATCAGTCCGTTCCTTAACCCTTAAGGCGCATCAGGCGCTGGGCTGCCGGGGCGTGTCGCGGGCGGACTTCCGCTACGACGACACCGCGGGCGGAACCGGCGAATTGATCTGCCTCGAAGTCAACACTCAGCCGGGCATGACGGGAACGTCTCTGGTGCCTGAGCTTGCGGGTTATGCCGGATGGTCGTTCGGCGAACTCGTCCGATGGATGGTCGAGGACGCGAGTTGCAACAGGTAGGGGCCGTTTCGAGATTTTGGTGGCGGGCGTATGATGCGCCGGTCTCCGAACCCGCGGCTCCCACATTCCAATCGCGCCGCCTTCACCCGGCCTCCCGCGTCGCGCCGAGCCCATTCGTGCTGGAGGTCCCGCGCGGCGACCGTCGTTTCCGGCCGCGACGGCGGGCAAAGCATCGCATCGCTCGCGCGGCCGCCATGTCTGCCGCGCTCGTGATCTCCGCCGCGGCAGGAATTCTCGTAATATCCGCACAGGCGCCGGGTCTTGCGGTCATCGGCGATCGGATTTCCGCCCGCGTGGTCGAGGGCGCGGTCGCGCTGGGATTCGGGATTGATCAAGTCAACCTCACAGGTCAGCGGTTTGTTGCCGACGCCGACGTGTTCGACGCGCTCGATCTCGGTAATGTTCGCACGTTTTGGCAGCTCGACGCCGATGCGGCGTTGAAGCGCATCGAGCGGATCGCCTGGGTCGACACGGCGCAGGTCACGCGGGTCTACCCGGCGCGCCTCGATATCGAAATCCGGGAACGCAAACCCGCTGCTTTGTGGATGCGCGGCGATGCGCAGTACCTCGTCGATGCGACGGGGCGCGTGCTTTCCCCCGCCGCAACGACTCATGCCTGGGTCTTGCCGCAGATTTCCGGCGAAGGCGCAAACTCCGACGCCGCCTCGCTGATTGCGGCGCTAGCCCGGCATCCGGAGATCGCAAGGCGCGTTGCGACATCCGAGCGCGTCGCCGATCGGCGCTGGCGCCTTCGGCTCAGCAATGGCGGACTAATTGAACTTGCAGCCGAGCGCGAAATCGAGGGCCTGAATCAGGTGGCCCAGTCGAGCGCGTTGCGCAATGCGCTTGCCGGTGAGCCCGTGTCGATCGACGTCCGGTCTGCGGGACGCGTCGCCGTTCGCCCGCTCGGCGACAAAGTCGCTTATGTCAAGCCCGTTCGTTCGCCGAAGGATCCGTGACCATGGCGGATCGGCGGACGCACAGCAGAATTCAAGGTCTCCTCGACATTGGCTCCGGAACCGTGACGGCCGCCGTCGCCGTCATTGAGCCTTCAGCCGTAGAAGGGCTTTCCTCGCCGCGCATTGCCGGCCTCGGTTCTCACCGTTCGCGCGGCGTAAAAGCCGGTGTTCTCATTGACCTTGACGAAGCCGAACATGCCGTCCGAGCCGCAATCGGCCAGGCGGAACGCGCGGCTGGCGTGACCATTGACGGCGTGGTGGCGGCCGTCGCCTGCGGGCGACTTGGGTCACGACATTTCGCGGCCAATGCACATACCGAAGCCGGCGTCGTCACCAACGACGATCTCATCCGCGTTCAGGCGGCCGGACAGTCCTACGCGGAACGCGACGGGCGCGCTCTGGTGCACTTGAATAGGCTGGGGTTCCGCATCGACGGCGCCGCCGGCGTCCGCGATCCGCGTGGTCTCGCGGCCCGTCAGGTCGCCGTGCAGTTTCATGCGGTGACGATGGACGAGGCGCCGCTTCGCAACCTCCTTGTATTGATCGACCGCTGCAACTTGAACTGCGACGGCCTCGTCGCCGCACCGTACGCCAGTGGCCTTGCAGCGACAACGGCGGAAGAACGCGAGCTTGGCGTCGTCTGCATCGACGTCGGGGCCGGGACGACTTCGCTCGCCATGTTCGCGGACGGACGCTTCGTCGGCGCCGACGTCGTACCAGTCGGGTCCCAGCACATCACCTTCGACATCGCCAAGACGTTGCAGACGCCACTCGCCGAAGCTGAGCGAATCAAAACGCTTTATGGCACACTGATCGTCGCCCAGTCCGACGACTACGAAACGATTTCGTACCCCATTGCCGGCGAAGAGTCGTCGGCGGGGTCCGACACCACGCGGGCGCGCCTCTCCGAAATCATTCGCCCGCGGATGGCCCAGATCGTCGCGCTCGCACGCGAGCGAATGACGGCGAACGAAGCGGCTGCTCTATCGGCCGGCAAGTTCGTGTTGACGGGCGGGGCCAGCCAGTTGATCGGCGCGGCAGACTTTGTCGCCAACGAATTTGGCCGGCCAGGACGGCTTGGGCGGCCAGGCCCCATGCGCGGACTGACGGCGGCGGCGTCAACGCCGCAGCTTTCGACGCTCGCCGGACTCGCGCTTGCCGCGACGAACCGCGACGCAGATTTCTCGTCCCCGCTCGGCGCGTCGCCGTCGCGGGGTTATCTCGGCCGCGTGGGGTCGTGGTTGAAGGCCGGATTCTAGTTGCCTTTGCGTCGCGTGCGTTCCGAGTCGAGCCGTCAAGGAAGGTCTCCTTGCGGAGATCACCAACCGCATTACGCGAGGGCGTCATGAGCATCAAGCTGCAGCTGCCGAAACTGGTCGACGTCAAGCCGCGTCTGACTGTCATCGGCGTCGGAGGCGCCGGCTGCAACGCCGTCAACAACATGATCGCTGCAGGGCTTCAGGGCGTGGAGTTCGTCGTCGCCAATACCGACGCTCAATCGCTCGCGGCGTCCAGCGCGGAACACCGCATTCAGCTTGGGGCAAATCTGACCGAGGGGCTCGGCGCCGGTTCGCGCCCGGAGATTGGCGAAGCCGCCGCTCAAGAGGCGCTTGAAGAAGTTCGCTCGCACATCGTCGGCTCGCACATGGTGTTCATCGCCGCCGGCATGGGCGGCGGCACCGGCACGGGTGCCGCCAGCGTCATTGCCCGCGCGGCGCGCGAAAGCGGCGCCTTGACGGTGGCGATCGTCTGCAAACCATTCCAGTTCGAAGGCGCGCGACGGATGCGCATCGCGGATGCGGGCGTTCAGACGCTGCGCGAGCACGTCGACACGCTCATTGTGATCCCAAACCAGAACTTGTTCCGCATCGCCAACGAACGCACCACGTTTGCCGAGGCGTTCGTGCTGGCTGATCAGGTGCTCTATTCCGGCGTCGCTTGCATCGTCGAATTGGTTCTGAAGGAAGGTCTGATCAATCTCGACTTTGCCGATGTCAGAACGGTTTTGAGCGGGATGGGCACCGCCATGATGGGCACCGGCGAGGCGACCGGCGAGCGCCGAGCCTTTCTCGCCGCGGAGGAAGCCATCGCAAATCCGCTTCTGGACGACGTGACCCTGAAGGGCGCGAAGGGCCTTTTGCTGTCGATATCAGGCGGGAGCGATCTCACGCTTTACGAAGTCGACGAAGCGGCCAGCCGCGTTCGCCAGGAGGTCGATCCGGACGCCAACATAATCGTCGGCGCCACTTTCGACGACAACCTCGGCGATCGGGTTCGGGTGTCGATCGTCGCGTCTGGCATGGGCCGCGCCGGAGAACTCGCCGGACAGGCGTCAAAGAGCTTCGCGCCAGCCCAACCCAAGCAACAACCCTCATTGCAGGCGATGGGCGCACATGGCGTTGCGCCGCGGTACATGGCCCCGCCGCCTGCGCCGCCCATTCCCCGTGAAGACGCCGAAGAACTGCATCGCCGCCTTGCGGCGGCGTTGCAGGGGGCCCAACCGATCGCCGCTATGACCGCCGAGCAACCGCAAGATCTGCAGGATCAAATCCACCACGCCCGGGAGGTGGGAGCGCATCCGCGCGCCACTTGGGCGGGCCCCGGCAACGTGACGATCGAGGAGGGGTTTGCATTCCCGCCTTCGTCGCCCGGCGCCGGCGTCGATCGGAATCGGCAGATGAGGGACACTCAGCCCTACGGCGTCGAAGGCCACGCAACCTTTCAACCGGCGCCGCCGGTCGCAATTCCGCGCGGCGGCCGACGCATGCCGTCGGTCGAAGACTTTCCACAGGTCGGTCAGAAAGCGTGGAAAGCCAATCACGCGAATGGCGATGATCGCAGCGGCGCCGAGCCGCGCAAAAGCGTCGGTTTCTTTGGTCGATTCACTGGGATTGGCCGTCGCGCTGGCGAGACGTCGGATGCCGGCGCGCGAACCTCTGAAACGCTCTCACAGAATGGCGACCATGAGCGTCACGCGGCCACTCAGAAAGGCCGTGAACGACGTTGAAATATGCCCGTTGCTGGAGTTTTCAGCATGTGTGACACGCACTGTAAAATCGTAACAGAGTGTAAGAAAGCGTGATTTGTGGCGCCCCGGCGAAGCAGTTAGCGTCTCATTATCGAACTTGAAGAAAGCGCTTCTTTCCTCGTAGACCCCCTACAACTTCAGTCGGGTCTTGAGGGTTAAAAAGAAAGGACTTTCCAGCGGGTTCGGGGGGTAGCAAGCCGCATCAATGCTGGGGAGCAGCGGCTCGCTAGAAGACATCGAGGGACGGCGAAGAATGTCGAATCGTTTCATCGGGGCGCGGCAAACCACGCTTGCGCGTGAAGTCCGGTTGACAGGCACGGGGGTGCACAGCGGAGCACCGGTATCGCTTACACTGCATCCGGCAGAAGCTGATACCGGGCTCCGTTTTCTCGTCACCAAGCGCGGTCGCGTGATCGCTGAAATTCCCGCCGATGTTCGCCACGTCAAGAACCTGACGCTCTGCACGGTGATCGGCGATGACGCCGGCGTGACGGTCGGAACCGTCGAGCATCTCTTGGCCGCGCTGCGCGGCCTCTCCGTCGACAATCTCTACATCGAAATCGACAGCAAAGAAGTTCCGATCATGGACGGCAGCTCGGCCGTCTTCGTCGATGCTATCGATCGCGTCGGCATTCGCGAACTATCTGAGCCCCGGAAGTTCATCAAGGTTCTGAAGCCGGTCCGCGTAGAAGAAAACGGTTGCTGGGGCGAGATTGTCCCGCACGTTGGCTTCAGCCTCGACGTAGAAATCGACTTTTCGACGCCAGTGATTGGTCGTCAGCGCATTAAATTCGAAATGAGCCCGGGCGTGTTCCGCCACGAACTGTCCAAGGCCCGCACCTTCGGTTTCATGAGCGACGTTGAAAAGCTCTGGAAGGCCGGCTTGGCCCTTGGCGCCGACCTCACCAACACAGTTGCGATCGGCGAAGACAAGGTGATGAACCGCGAAGGTCTGCGCTATCCGGAAGAGTTCGTTCGTCACAAAATGCTTGATGCTGTTGGCGATCTCGCCTTGTCGGGCGCGCCCATCCTGGGTGCATATCGCTCATATCGCGGCGGACATAAACTCAACTCGATGGTTTTGCAGGCTCTATTCGCCGATGACTCCAACTGGGCGCAGGTTCAGGCCCCCCGCACGCGTCCGGCGCGTGTCGCTCCGGGTTTGTCAGTCCCGGCGGTGGCCGCCGCCGCCGAGTAGGGTTAAATGCGCTCCGCTCTCCAAGTCCTTTTGACGGCCTGACGGCGTCGAAGCCCGCTTGCCACCACATTCGTTGACGATGTTGGGTCAAGGGGGAGCTTTTGGCGAGTCGTATCCCACCCTTCAAGGTCCGCTATCAGGGTTGGGTTTCGCGCCGCGCTGGACAATGCTAGGTAACGCCGTATCGATCGTCGCGCGTCGAATGGTCTGAACGCTCAGGGCTTTCTGGTTGGACATGACGGCGAACAGAAAGGTTTTTGACGCAGGTTTTGCGCCCATCGCGCGCGCGGTCGCTTTCGCCGTGGCGTTGGCTCTGGCCGGCTGCGCCTCATCATCCGCTGATTTGACGGGCGCGCTCAACCCCGACCCGCCGTCCAAGATGCTGGCGGACGGCGACGCCTTCATGAGCGCCGGCAAGTTCGATGAGGCGGCCGCAAAGTTCGAGATGCTCGATCGGGAGCATCCCTATTCGCCGGAGGCGAGACGCGCCATCGTGTTGGCCGCTTACGCCTACTACCGCGGCGGCAAGTCGCCGGAGGCCATTGCCTCGGCTGAGCGTTACGTCGCGCTCCACCCCGGGACGAAGGAAGCGCCGTTGGCGCATCACATCATCGCGTCGGCGTACTTCGACGAGATGAAGGGCCCGAATCGCGATCAGGCGCCGACGCGCAAGGCGCTCGAACAGCTGAAGACGCTGAAGACGCGCTACCCCGACAGCGAATACGCCAAGAACGCCGACAACCGCATTCGCATCGCCGAGGACAATCTGGCGGCCGCCGAGATGGAGGTTGGCCGTTATTACCTCAACCGCAAGAACTACGTGGCGTCGATCAATCGCTTCAAGACCGTCGTGACCGACTACCAGACGACGGCGCACGTCGAGGAAGCGCTGGCGCGCCTCACCGAATGCTACATGGCGCTCGGAATCACCAAGGAGGCGCAAAATGCCGCCGCCGTGCTAGGCCACAACTTCCCGGACAGCAAGTGGTACAAGGACAGCTACGCGCTGCTGCAATCCGGAGGACTTGCGCCGCGAGGCGACGACGACTCATGGATCTCCAAGGCCTTGAAGTCGGTGCCGACCTTCGGGCTCGGCAGCGCCGGCTGACGGCGGCGCAAAGCTTCGAGGCGGGTTGAAAGACGGGCGCGGCCGGTGCAAACCTGCCGCTCTTTTTATGTCTGAGGCCGAGGATCGCGAGCCCGCTGCGCCATGGCGAAACGTGTGACGCCGCCGAAAATTGCACCGCAGCCTAAATCAAAAAAGGCGGCGCCGCGCGTCGATGCCTCCGACGCAGCGGCGGAATTCGCCCGGTTGTCGGACGAGATCCAGCGGCAGGACGCGCTCTATTATCAGCAGGACGCGCCCGAGATTGACGACGCCACGTACGATTTGCTGCGCCGGCGTTTGAGCGACCTAGAGGCGGCGCACCCCCACCTAGCGACGGCGAATAGTCCGACCCAACAGGTCGGCGCGCCTGCCGCGTCGGCCTTCGGCAAGATACGCCACGACGTTGCGATGCTGTCGCTCGGAAACGCGTTTTCCGAAGCGGACGTGATCGAGTTTGTCCTGCGCGTGCGCCGATTTCTCAACATGAGTGAAGGCGACGACGTGGAATTCACCGCAGAGCCGAAAATCGACGGCCTATCGATTTCAATTCGATACGAAAGAGGCGAGCTCGTCTCGGCTGCGACGCGCGGCGACGGGGCCACAGGCGAAAACGTTACCGCTAACGTCAAGACGATGGCGGCGATTCCGTCGCTCCTCAAGGGCAAAGGCGTTCCGGACGTCATCGACGTTCGCGGCGAAATTTTTCTCAGCCATGCTGATTTTTCTGCATTGAACGCGGCGCAGGCGGCGTCGGGCGACAAGGTCTTCGCCAACCCGCGGAACGCGGCCGCGGGGTCGCTTCGGCAACTGGATTCGAGCGTCACCGCCAAGCGCCCGTTGAAATTCTTCGCCTATGCGTGGGGCGTGTCGTCGTCACTGCCGGCCGATACGCAGGCCGGCGTGGTCGCCGCATTCAAGGGCTGGGGCTTACCGGTCAATCCGCTGATGGCGGTGGCTCGCAATGCCGAAGGCTTGATGGCCTTCTACCGCGACCTCGACGCACGCCGCGCCAAGCTCGGCTATGACATCGACGGCGTCGTCTACAAGGCAAACCGCCTCGACTATCAAGAGCGCCTCGGCTTCGCATCGCGCGCGCCGCGTTGGGCCATCGCGCACAAATTCGCCGCCGAGCGCGCGATGACGGCGCTGCGCGGCATCGACATTCAAGTCGGCCGCACCGGCGCGCTGACGCCCGTCGCCAAGCTCGAACCCGTCACCGTCGGCGGCGTCGTGGTGTCGAACGCCACGCTGCACAACGAGGACGAAATCGCGCGCAAGGATATTCGCATCGGCGACACGGTTGTCGTGCAACGCGCCGGCGACGTCATCCCTCAAGTGGTTGAAGTCGTTCTCGATCGGCGGCCAAAGGGCGCAAAACCGTATGAATTTCCTGACGTCTGCCCGGTCTGCGGCAGCCGCGCGGTTCGCGACGCTGACGAAAAGGGCGTCGCTGACGTGGTCAAGCGCTGCACAGGCGGCCTCGTCTGTCCGGCGCAGGCCAAGGAACGCTTGAAGCACTTCGTCTCACGCAACGCCGCAGACATCGAGGGACTTGGCGGTGAAAAAATAGAGTTCCTATTCGACGACGCCCGTATTGCGTCTCTTTCCGACATCTACACGCTCGCCAAGCGCGACGCTACGCATGCGTCGCCATTGGCGACGCTGAAGGGTTTCGGCAAGACATCGGTCGGCAAGTTGTTCGCGGCGATCGAGGCGCGCCGAAAGCTTTCGTTCGAGCGCTTTCTCTACGGACTCGGCATTCGCCACATCGGCGAGACGACCGCGAAAGATTTGGCCAAGGCGTACGGGGATTTCGGCGCCCTTCGCAACGCCGTCATGGCCGCGATCGACTCGGGACGGGAGAGTGAAGCCTACCGCGATATCGACAACATCGAAGGCATTGGCGAGACGGTGGTTGACGCGCTCATCGATTTTTTCTGCGAGCCGCACAATCGCGAGGCGCTCGACGACCTGCTGCGCGAAGTGACGCTCGCCCCGTATGAGCGTGCGGCGAACGTAAATTCGGCAGTCGCCGGCAAGACGGTCGTGTTCACCGGAACGCTGACAAAACTCACGCGCAATGAGGCCAAGGCGCAGGCCGAGCGGCTCGGCGCCAAAGTTGCGGGGTCGGTGTCGAAGAAGACCGACTATGTCGTGGCCGGCGCCGAGGCAGGCTCGAATCTCACGACAGCTCAGTCGCTTGGCGTCAAGGTGCTCAGCGAAGACGACTGGATTGCGCTCGTCGCCGACGCTTGATCGTCTTCGGCGCCGTCAAGCCGCGCGCGCAGCGAAACCGGCAAGTGCGGCGCGGCGCTGATTTCTAGAATGGGGTCCATCGTTGGCGGGTCTCCGATTTTGGGTATGGCGGAGACTTATGCGGGACCGTGTCCTCGGCGCTGTTACCTGAGGAACCGCGACGGATTAGAGCGGCGCGGTCGCCGCAGCGAGCCACGCGCGGGCCGGCGCATCCAACATCTTGGAAAGCTCGCTGTTTACGCGCGCATGGTAGGTATCCAGCCATTCCCGTTCTGCTGCGGTCAAATGCGCAATGTCAATGAGTCGGCGGTCGATCGGCGCGAGCGTCAGCGTCTCAAACGCCATCATCTCGCGGTCGCCTCCGGGAACTGAAGCGAGCGGCGTCACGAGCAGGACATTCTCGATTCGAATGCCATAGCACCCTTCCTTGTAGTATCCCGGCTCGTTGGAAATGAGCATGCCGGGCTTCAGTACGGCTTGGCCGGCGCGCGAGATCGACTGGGGGCCCTCGTGCACCGAAAGATAGCTGCCGATGCCGTGGCCCGTTCCGTGATCGAAATCTGCGCCGATGTCCCACAGCGCACGCCGTGCGAACGGATCGAGATCGACGCCGCGCGAGCCTTTCGGAAAGCGCGCCGTCGCAATGGCGATGTGACCCTTGAGGACGGCCGTGAAATGCCGGCGCATGTCGGCGTCGGGTTCGCCGATGGCGACGGTGCGCGTGATGTCCGTCGTGCCGTCTTCGTATTGCCCGCCGCTGTCGATCAGAAACAGTTCGCCGGCCCGAAGGCTGCGGTTCGTCGCCTCCGTCGCGCGGTAGTGGACAATGGCTCCGTTCGGACCCGATCCCGAAATCGTCGTGAAACTGATTTCGCGAAGCGCGTTGGTTTCGGTGCGGAACGCTTCAAGTTTCTTGACGGCGGAAATTTCATCGAGCGCGCCTGCCGCTGCCGCCTTGTCAAGCCATGCGAGGAAGCGCACGACCGCGACGCCGTCGCGGACGTGAGCAGCGCGCGCGCCCGAAATTTCCGTCTCGTTCTTGATGGCTTTCGGCAGGATGCAAGGGTCCGGCGCCGGCGCGATACACTTCGGTCCGAGCGCCGTCTCGAACCAGGCCGCCGCGGAGTTCGGATCGAGCCGAACGCGCTTTTTTCCGGATTTCAGAGCCGCAATGCGGCTGCGCAGCGCCTCGGGCGGCGATAGCTTTGCAACGGCCGTGAGGTGCGCGCGCGCCTCCCGCGTGACTTTTTCGGGCGCAACAAACAATTCGGCCTTGCCGTTGGCGGGCACAATCGCAAAGGCAAGCACCACGGGGTTGTGCGCGACGTCGCCGCCGCGAATGTTGAACAGCCAGGAGATGCTGTCGGCAAGAGTGAGGATGGCCGCGTTCTGGCGTTCGTCCTTCAGGGTCTTTTGAAGGTCGGCGATCTTGTCTGCGGCAGATTTTCCGGCGAACGACAGCGGATGCGGGATGATGGGCGCGGCGGGCGGCTTCGGACGCGCCTTGCCCCAGATCAAGTCAACTGGGTTTTTCGCCAGCGCCTTCAACTTGATTTTCTTATCGGCCAATGTCGATCGAAGGCGCGCCGCTTCGCTGGCGGTATGAAGCCAGGGATCGAAACCAACGACTGCGCCCGGTTTCAAGTGCTCGCTGAGCCACATGCTGACTTGCGGGCGTGGCTGCGGAGAGAGCTCGAAAATCTTCGTATCGGTCTCGGTCTTGGCTTGAACCGTGTAGCGGCCATCGACGAAGAGGGCAGCCGATGTGCGCGCGACGATCGCGAGGCCGGCTGAGCCGGAGAAGCCGGTGAGCCACTTGAGCCGTTCCGCGCACGGCGGCACATATTCGCCTTGATGCTCGTCGGCGCGGGGCACGAGCACGGCGTCGATTTTGGCTTTTGCCATCCATGTCCGAAGCGCGGCGACACGCGCAGCGACGTGTTGCGATCCCTGCGACGATTCGAAAGTCTGGAACATGGCTTCGTTCTAGGTCGGCGGCGGCCGTTGGGCAACGCCGGTTCAGCGTCGTCGGAGCGTCAACGTCGCCCAGCCGGCAATGCGGTCGTGGCGGATTAGTTGGAAGCCGGCCGTTCGATAGGCGGCGATCACCTCAGCGGCCTGCGGGATCAGCAACCCGGACAGCACGAGGACGCCGCCGCGCGCGACGGTGCGCGACAGGCGAGGCGCCAGCCGGACAAGCGGCCCCGCCAGGATATTGGCGATGACGAGATCGAATGGCGGCGATTGCCGCAGCCACATGTGCTCGACGCCGTTGGCTGCGGTCAGCGCGATGCGCGAGGCGACGCCGTTGATGCGCACGTTTTGGGTCGCAACCTGGACTGATTGGGGATCGAGGTCTGTCGCAACAATATCGGCGCGCGGCAGGGCCTTGGCGACGGCGATGGCCAGAACGCCCGAGCCGCTACCGAGATCGAGAACGGAGCCAAATGAGGCGATACGCGTCAGCCGGTCGATCGCCAAGAGGCAGCCCAGCGTCGTTGCATGATGCGCCGTGCCGAACGCTTCGCCGGCGTCGATCACGATGGACATGGGCCCCCGCAGCACGCGGCCGACATCGTGACTGCCGTGCACGGTGAACCGCCCGGCCGTGACGGGCGGCAAGGCCGCTTGCGAAATCGCCACCCAGTTTAGTTCTGGGACGGGCTCGGCGACGAAACGCGGCAATCCCCCGCCCATGACGGCGGCGAGTTCAGCATCGAAGTCGCGATTCTGCGCGCCGGATTCGTAATAGGCCTCGATGCGCCAGAGGCCGGGACCGTTCTCAAAAATGGTCATGGCGTTCGGGGGTGGGTCGAGCAGGTCTTGCAGCGCGCCGCTTGCGCTGTACGCGCGGTCGCGATCGCTGAAATCAGCACTGATCTTGTGCAGCGTCATTGGCGGAGGCAAATGCGCACGGCCTAGCGCTTGCCGCCGTACTCATAGCCTTCGACCGTCGGCGGGTCAGGCAGATAATCGAGGAAGCGGTCCCACATCTGATCGATATGGCGCGCGGCGTCGCCGGGGGGGAGCGTGTGCAGTCGTCCGTCAGCGTCCTCGCGCACGATGCCGTCCCGGATCAGTCGGTCGAGCGCGTCATCGATCTCGAAATCGACCTTGATGCCAAAGGTCTGAGTCAGAAATTGCTCGATCGCCGCGTCGACCGCCGGCAGGTCGGACCGAGACGCCGACTCCTTGGCGAGCACGCTGTAGAGCAGCATCTCTTCCTTGATATCTTCTTCCGCGCCGCGCGCCGCGATCTTGAGGATTACGCCGCGGTTGTCCGCCATGGTGTGGAAGTAAAGGTTCTGCGCCATCACCACCATGTAGCGCTGTTTCTGATTCATGAAGCCCACAGCCTGGCGAAAGGCAATGCCGCCAAGGCCGACCGCGGCGCCGGCCGCTGCGATCGGGTTTGTCGTCAGCAGCGCCAACTTGCCGGCGGCGCCGACTGCGCCCATGCCCAGACCGCCCCCGGCGCTGGCGCCGAGGCGAAGTTTGTCCCACATGCGGAAGCGCACTTGCGTATTTGGAAACACCATTTCGATATCGGTGCGCGGGATGTTTTTGAAGAGCTTCAGATAGATGTTGCTGTCGTTGATGCCGGGCGGCAGCGCTGCGCGCAGATTGGTGACCTTCTTTTCAGCGGCATCGCGCGACAGGCGATGTTTGGCCATCATCTCCTCGACGCGGGCGTCAAACGACTTCAGCTTGAACAGCAGGAAGAGCCGTTGGAAGATCGGTACGTCGAATTCCTCTTTGCGCATGAACTTCTGCAATCGGCGCCGCTCGTATTTCTTGTTCGAGGCGCCTCGGTAGTAGATCAGTATGTCTTCGAACGCGTCCATGTCGACAAAGAGGTCGAGGCCATAATGGCTATCGCGCGTCAGAATGAAGGAGACGTCCTTGGGGTCGATGCGCTCGTAGTTCGCATGTTGGAGTAGGCTTTCGACGCCGGTGACGAGCCGCCGCTTCATCGCCGCCCTGTCCTCCGGGCCGAAATAGCGAGTCATCAGTAAGTCGCTGTCAGGAGAAAACGGCTCGTAGCTTTGTTCAAGATCGAGCAAAACCGAATTGTATTGCTGTTGGCGCCAGTAATCGAGGTAACGAAAGAACCGACGCGCCTCTTGCGACTGTCCCGGCTTCCAAACCATGTCGAGGGTCAGGCGATCCATCAGCGCATAGCGCGTGACGGGAATGAAGCGTTCGCGCTTGCGTTCTGCGTCGGGGCGCAACACGTCGCCGTCGGGAAGCGAGCGTGAATCGTCCGTTGCGACGTCGGGTTTGGGCGTTGGCGTCATCGCGGCTTGAAGCGCGCTCAAACGCCGGATGAAGCCCATTCTGCCCGGCGCTCGCGAGCCTGCCACATCCGCTGACGACATAACCCTGAACTCCCCTCGGAAGCGCGGCGCGGGCCAAGACTTGGAGCCTCGCCGGACGCCATGACGTTCTTAGCGGCAAGCAACTTCGAGTGTCGAGCGTAGCTCCTTGCCGGTTCGAGAATTTGTCAGATATGCGCTCTCTGCGCAGCGGACTCAGGGCGACCCAGTTCAACGTCCGTTGCAACATTTCCGAGCAAAACTGGGGTGTTGCACGGAAACAGGTTCATAACTTGAATCTTTGCCACAGTCGTGGCGCCGTTTGGTTAAGATCGTTCAGAACGGGCAGTGAGGGAACGCGGGGGGGCTGCGGTGCTGAGCGGAGTTGTGCGGAAAGCGATTCTAAGTGCGGTCGCCATGTGGGGTTGTGGTCAGGCGGACTGTGGTTCGGCCGCCGCAGCCGATCAGCTTGCGATGCCCTACGTCTGCGGCGTCGAGGGAGGTGAGCCGAAGCTCTATCCCGGACCCGAGACCCATTTCAAAATCATCGGCCGACGCGACGAGCAGCCGTTCTTGGCCTGCGCGAAGGGCGCCGCGGCGCGCTGTGAAACTATGATGGTGCATCGCTTCACGATCGAGTGTGACGGGGCCCGTTTCTCCTGGGCGCGGGTCGCGGAGGCCGGCCGCAACGCCGGCGCGAAGATTCCGGACAACTTGCCGAGCGGCTTCGCCCCCGTCAGCGCGCTTGCCGGGCGGATCGTATTGCCGTCGCTGACGCGGATTGATGCGGCCGGCATGGCTCGGGTCGCCATGCAGGATTTGTCGCCCGACAGCGTGACGATCTCCGCCGCGCCGCCAAACCGTCGACGGGAACAGACATGGACTACATCCGTGAGCGCAGATGCCGCTCCGGCGCTTGATGGCGGCGCGGCCCGCGTGGCTGCCTGGGTTGCTGCGCTGATGCTGGCCATGCTTGGCGCGAGCCTTGCCGTCGCAGGGCGTTTTCGACGTCAGGCATTGGCGTTCGAAGGCATGGCTGAAACGTTCGGCGCCGCAGGCATCCGCGTTTTCGACGCCGTCCGCACTGCCCGTCGATCCATAGAAGTCCGACTTTGGAGCGGTTCTGCTCCACGGTCCGCTCGCGACGATTGCCCCCGCACGCATGCGCTTTTCAATGCGTCTTTGTTGATACATGCGCGGTTGGCGGAAGCCGAACTCGCTCTGGCGGCGCTGTCGGAGGGACTGTTGCTCCGCGAAGTTCTGGAGACGGAGATCGAGCAGGTGCGCCAGCGGACAGCCGACGCCGATCGCAGAATCCGTGCCCGCTCGCCGGACAGATCGGCAGCGATTTTCCGCGGGCTGCATCGCGATCTCGATCGCATCTCGCGAATCGCGCAGGGCGCCGCCGCGACCACGCAGCGCGATGAGCACGAGACGTGCAACGCGCCGCAGTCGCAGTTGGAGGCCTACCGCGTGCTTGGTCTCAACGCCGACGCCCCGCCTGCAGCCGTAAAGAAATTGGTCGAAGCGTTGCGGATGACTTGGCATCCCGACCACGCTCGAGATGAACCCGACCGTAAGCGGCGCGAGGCGCGCATGAAACAGATCAATGCCGCGTGGGATATGATTCGCGAGACCCGCAGGGCCGCTTGACGCGCATCCCTGCCTAGAACGCGAAAACGGCGCCGGATGAGATACCCGGCGCCGTCTTCATTTCCACACCCTAGACCCGAGCCTTGTCGCCGCTGCACTACGACGAATACTGGTGAGCGACCGGCAGTCGACGCACTTCTTCTTCACTTAGTGGAGAGATGCCGTAGTCGAATTGCGACATCATTTGCATCGGTCCAAAGCCGAACCCGGCATCCGACCCAAATTCACCGGAATGCTGCCGCCGAGCCGCCTGTCGGCTGATGGCGCCAAGCTTCGAGCCGGCGCGCTTGCGCGCGCTTTTGTACGAAAAACCGCTCATCGTTAGCTCCCGTGTTTGGCAACGCCCCTCTAACGCGCACGGCCCTGCGTTTGTTCCATGAAGCCAACGACATACGCGACGGCGATCACCCCGAGCAGGTTGTGGATAACGTGATACAGAAATATGGCGACATGTCGGTGACAGTTGCATCTCTAGTCCGAGCATAACCTCTGCGCGAATGAGCAAAAGCCGATTTCATGACTTCAGATGATATCGACGAAGCTGGCGACGACGCGCTTGGTCGAGCCGTCGTCAAAAGCGATCGTGAGCTTATTGCCGTCGACGAAAGTGACGGCGCCGTCGCCGAACTTTTCGTGACGAACGCGCGCGCCAATTTTGAACTGTGGAGCGCTGGCCGTTGACGCCGCGACGAGTTCGCCTTCGAGCGTGACGGGCGCGCGCGACGGCTTGGCTTCTCTGTTCGCGGACCAGGTCTGCTGCGCGCGCCGCCATCCCGGGGTCTGATAGCCAGAAGCAAACGGCTCTGCGGCGGCGCTGCGATCGAAGCGGCTCGCGCCGTAGGACGCTCCGCGCCCAAAGCTCTGCGATGCGCCGCCGTACGGCATCGCATTCTCGATGACCTCGACGCGAGCTTCGGGCAATTCATCGACGAAGCGCGACGGAATCGCCGATTGATAGAGGCCGCGGTTGCGGCGATTTTGGGCGAAAGAAATCTTGGCGAAGCGTTTGGCGCGCGTCATGCCGACATAGGCGAGGCGGCGTTCTTCTTCGAGGCCAGCCTTGCCGCTTTCGTCCAATGATCGCTGATGCGGAAAAAGCCCTTCTTCCCAGCCCGGCAGGAAAACGTGGCCGAATTCCAGGCCCTTCGCCGCATGTAACGTCATCAGTGAAACGCGATCGCCGTCGCTGCCCTGATCGGCGTCCATGACCAGGGACACGTGCTCCAGGAATCCTGACAGCGTGTCGAAGTCATGCATGAAGCGCACGAGTTCCTTGAGGTTCTCCAGCCGAGATTGCGCCTGCGGGCTTTTGTCAGCCTGCCACATCGACGTGTAGCCGGACTCGTCGAGAATCAACTCGGCGAGTTCCGTGTGACGCATGGCGTCCACCTGGCCGCGCCATCGCTCGAACTGACGGACAAGCTCGCCGAGCGACTTGCGCGCCTTGTTCGCCAGCTCGTCCGTTTCGACCATCTCGCGCGCTGCCTGATACAGCGAAACGCTGCGGGCGCGCGCCAACTCGTGGATGCGCTTCACGGTCGTATCGCCAAGTCCCCGCTTCGGCACGTTTACGATGCGCTCGAATTTGAGATCGTTCGCGGGATTGGCGACGATCTCGAGATAGGCGATCGCATCCTTGATTTCTTGGCGCTCGTAGAATCGCGGACCGCCGATGACGCGATAAGGCAGGGCGAGCGTGATGAAGCGGTCTTCGATCACGCGCATCTGAAACGATGCGCGCACGAGGACGGCGACGTCATTAAGGCGTTGCTTGGCGCGTTGGAGCGTTTCAATGTCGTCGCCGATGGCGCGGGCCTCCGCTTCATCGTCCCAGAAATTCGCGACGGCGACTTTGTCGCCGGCCTCGCCGTCGGTGAACAGCGTCTTGCCCAGCCGCCCTTCATTCTTGGCGATCAGCCCGGATGCGGCCGCGAGGATGTTGCCGGTCGAGCGGTAGTTGCGTTCGAGCCGGATGATCTTGGCGCCGGGGAAGTCCTTGTCGAAGCGCAGGATGTTGTCGACCTCGGCGCCGCGCCATCCGTAAATCGACTGATCGTCATCGCCCACGCAGCAAATGTTGGGGCAGCCCTGCGCCAGAAAGCGCAGCCAAAGATATTGGGCGACGTTCGTGTCCTGATATTCGTCCACTAGAATGTAGCGAAAGCGCTTGTGGTAGTCGGCGAGCACGTCGGGACGTTCGCGGAACAGCCGGAGACATTCCAGCAACAGATCGCCGAAGTCGCAGGCGTTGAGGTCTTTCAGTCGCGACTGATACGCGGCGTAGAGTTCTCGGCCCTTTCCAGCCGCGAACGTGAAGGCCTCCGCGGTTGGAACCTTGTCCGGCGTCATGCCGCGGTTCTTCCAGCCGTCGATCAGTCCGGCGAGTTGTCGCGCCGGCCAGCGATCCTTATCGACGCCGGCGACTTCAATCACTTGTTTCAGCAAGCGCAACTGGTCGTCGGGGTCGAGAATCGTGAAGCCGCTCTTGAGGCCGACGAGTTCGGAGTGGCGGCGGAGAATTTTGACGCCGATGGCGTGGAACGTGCCGAGCCACGCCATGCCTTCAACCGCCCCGCCGATCAGCGTGCCAATGCGCTCCTTCATCTCGCGCGCGGCCTTGTTAGTGAATGTCACGGCGAGGATTTGCGAAGCAAAAGCTTTTCTGGAGGCAAGGATGTGCGCGATGCGAGTGGTCAACACGCGCGTCTTGCCCGTGCCAGCGCCGGCGAGCACGAGCAAGGCCCCCTCCGTCGTCTCGACGGCGTGACGCTGCTCGGGGTTCAGACCTTCGAGATAAGCCGCTGGTCCGCCCGCCGCGCCGACCGCGCGCTCCGAAATAGACCGGGGGGCCGCGGGCGGCGATCGCGGCGCTTGCGGCAGGTCAAATGGCGGATTGTCGGACGGGACATCGTCGTCCGGTCCGGCGGCAGGAAGGCAGATCGGCGTCATGATCTGCAGGTAGCGTATGAACCTGCATCCGACAACCGGCGCTAGGCGCTTCTCAGGCCTTGAAAAAGCGAGTGCCGCCATCGACCACGTTTGCTGCAAGCGCCTGGAATTGCGCCAACTTTGAAGTTCAGGCTGGCGCCACGATGTGCGATATAACTCCGGCCAACCGGGGCGCCGCCGTCTCGACTCCATAGGCCGGGCCAAAAGTATTGGGTCTGCAAGCGATCCCGCAAGGCGAAAAACCCAGTGTGACCAACACGACATGAACAATGCTTTGGCCTATCTCGGCGGTTTTCTTGCCCTTGTTCTTGCGGCGCTCTTCGCCGCGCCGGCAATGATCGACTGGAACGGCTATCGCGGCGTTTTCGAGGAGGAGGCCTCAAAGCTACTGGGCCGCGACGTGCGCGTTGGCGGCGGCGTCAATGTCCGGCTTCTGCCGACTCCCTACGTCAAGTTCGAAAAGGTGCGGCTCGCCGACGTCTCGGGACAAACCGGCGAACCGTTCATTCGAGTCGAAAATTTCACGATGCGGCTTTCCGGGCCAGCGCTACTCCGCGGCGTTCTGGAGGCCACCGAAATCGAGTTGAACAAGCCGGTGCTCAGTCTCGCGCTTGACAGCGCCGGGGGCGGCAACTGGTCGTCAATTGCCTTACAACCCGGCGCTCTGCCGTTCGTGCCGCGCGATGTGACCTTGCGGTCCGTCAAACTTTCCGACGGGGTCGTGTCAATCTATGCGCCAGACGCCGCGCTCGCGACTCGCGTCGAGGCCATCAACGGAGAACTCTCGGCGGACGCCATCAAGGGGCCCTATCGGTTCAAGGGAACAACGATGTGGGCGGGAGCCGTTCGCGAGATTCGCTTTGCAACAACCGAAATGAGCGGCGACGGCGGCTTTCGCATAAAGGCCGTGACGACCGCGCCCACGACCGGCAATTCGTTCACGCTTGACGCGGCTGTGGAAGCCTTCTCCACAAAGCCAAAGCTATCAGGCGAGTTGACAGGGTTGCTTCCGCTGCCAGGCGCTCAAGTGAAGGTTTTCGCGAAGCCTGGCTCGATTTCGCCTGCGGAAACGCAGCCGACGATGGCGCTCAAGGCGAACATTGTGGCCGATTCGGGCGGCGCTTCTCTGAGCGATATGACTTTATCGTTAGAAAACGCCGCCGAACCTCAGATAATTGCCGGGACGGCGAAGGCGATATGGACGGGCGCTCCGCGCCTCGACGTCGCAATGACGTCCAAGTGGCTCGACCTGGACAAACTTGCAGGCGCCGGCCAGGAGAGCGCGCCGTTCCACGGCATCAAGCAATTGGTCCTCGGCGTCGTCGGCGCGGTCGCGGGCGATGGCGCGGCTGGCGCGAAGATCGACGTCGAACAGGTGAAGATTGGCGGCGAGACAGCTGGCGGCTTGAAGATAGACGCGGAGCGCATCGATGGCGCGGTGCGATTGAAAGAGTTGCGCGCAGGCCTGCCGGGCGGATCGCGGCTCGGTCTTTTCGGCGACATCAAAAGCAACGAGTCGAGCGGCTTCAGCTTCGAAGGCGAAGGTTTCATCAGCGGCACCAGCCTCGGCCGGCTGAAGTCTTGGGCCGAGCGCTCAGGCGCTGCGATCGATGTTGGACAAGACGGCGTCTTTTCGGCGGAGGGAAAGGTTCGCATCGGGGGCGAACGCTTCGAGTTGACGCACGCTGCGGCTGAAGTCGGCGGCCGCCCGATGTCCGGAGAGATCAAGATCAGCGGCGAGGGCCGTCGGCGCGCGGAAATTACGGTCGAGAGCGCATCACTCGACAGCGGCGATCTCTTTCCTCAGACGACGCAAGCGCTCGATGCGGCGATCCGGCGCGCGGTCGGAATTGCCGCCGCGCCTGCGGGCGCCACGGCGCCGGCAGGCAAGGACTCAGAGCCCGGCATGGATATCGTCTTGCGCGTGCTGACCGGTGAAATGAAGCACGGCGCCGAGACTTATCGCGACGTCGACGCCACGGTGGCGCTCGAGAATGGCGGCGTTCGGGTGCCGTCGGCCAAGTTCACGACTGCGGGCGGACTGACGGTTGCGGTTGAAGGGCGGGTCGACAGCAAAGACGGCGCCCCGTTGGGCGAAATCGCCTTCGACGCCGCCGGCGCGTCGCAGGCTGCGATGCGCGATCTGGTTCGTGTCCTGGGCGTTGAAGCGCTTGTTGACGTCGGCCGCGCGGAAGCGATCGGCTCGACGAAGCTTGCGGGCCTCGTAAAGCTGGGCGCTCGATCGCCGAAATCCGCTAGCGTCAGCGTCGATGGCCTGCTCGCCGGATCTCGGATCGCGGCGCACGGCGTGTTTGACGGAGGACTTTCAGAGTGGCGCCGTCAGCCGAGCGAAGTTCGCGCATCGATCGAAGCGCCGTCGATCGCCGACCTCGCGACGGTATTGGGACGCGCGCCACGATCCCCGTCCCCATCTGCGCCGGTGAGCCGTCCTGTTCGCCTTGCGATCACCACGGTCGGCGCGTTGACTGAAAGCGCCGCTGCGCGGTTCGAACTCACCGCCGACGGATTGGCGCTCAGTTACGACGCCGGATTGAATTGGCCCGAGGCGCAACCCTTCGAGATCGACGGCCGGCTCGATCTCGCCGCGCGCGACGTCGGCGATCTTCTGACGATCGCAGGCATAGGACATGCGACAGGCCTGACCGGGACCGGCGCCAACGGCGCTATCGACGTTCAGCGGAAAGATGGCGCGTGGTCGTTGACGTCGGACAAGTTCTCGGTCGGCGCATCGACGACCAAGGGCCGCCTGACCATCGCTGATGGCAGTAACGGCGCCGCCGCTATCGCCGGCGAAGTCGACGTCGATCTGGTGACAACCGAAGGCTTGCTAGCGCCCTTTGTCGAGGCGACGGCGATTGCCGCCGCAGCGCCGGACGCGGGAGCAACGCCTGCGGTCGAAGACGCGCCGCGCCCAGCGGCTTGGCCGGAAGGCCGCTTCGATTTCACCGTTCTGGGTCATGTGAACGGCGACGTGGCCCTGGCCTTTTCGCGTCTGTCGATCAGCGACGGTATGCAACTGAACTCCGGCCGGATGACGCTGTCGATGGCCCCAGGCAAGCTTGCTCTCAAGGAAATTTCGGGAGCAGCGGCCGCCGGCAAAGTTTCTGGCGACGTCATCATGGAGTCGTCTCAGAGCGGCGTTTCCGGCGACGCCAAGTTCACGTTCGAGTCGATCGAACTGTCGGCGCTCGGCGCGTCAGGGCGCGGAAGGGCTGGAATCAGCGTTTCCCTAAGCGGTCGCGCGCTGAGCCCCGCGGCGTTGATCGCGTCATCTTCGGGAGACGGTCACATCAAACTCGACGCGGCGCAGGTGGCCGGTCCTACCAACGCCGCCGCACAAGGCGTCGTTGAATCGGTGCTGCAGGGGAAAACGGAGAACGAGGTGGAGGCCGTCACGGCGGCGTTGAAGGCCGCTCTGACGACATCGGTTGTAGACCTGGGCACACGCGCAATCGATTTCAAGATTTCCAACGGCGTCGCCTCGATTGCGCCGATCGCGATCGAAGATGATGCCGGCGCGACCACCGCCGCGGCGTCTCTTGACATCGGCGCTTGGGCTGTGACCAGCCTCTGGAAGATTGCGCCGCGCATCGTCCGAGCCCTCGACGGCGGCGCGGCGGAACCGCAAAAGAGCCCGTTGCCGCCGCTATCTGTGGCGTTCAACGGCCGCGTCGGCGAACTCAGCGCGCTCGACGTCGCAATCGAAGCCACGGCGCTGCAGCGTGATCTGACCGTCCGGCAGATGGAGCGCAGCGTCGAAGACTTGGAGCGGCTCCGCCGTATGGACGAAGAGCGCGCGCGCGTCGAACGGGAGCGCCAAAAAGCGCTTGAAGAAAAACGCGCCCAAGACGCGGCTGCCAGCCGGTCCAGCGTACAGAACCCGCCTCCGGCAAGTCCCGCCGGCCCAGAAAGCGGCTCCCCCGATTCAAGCGCGCCCGCGCCGCAATCGAACGCGCCTGCCGTGCCGGCGGGGCAACCACCGGCTACGACAGCCGGAGGCCAGCCAGCCGCAAATACAACACTGCCCGCCGCAACCGACGGCGCAAATGCGAGCGGCACGGAGGCGCCGCCTGTCAACGGTCCCGCAGGCGCCTCGATTTCCGTCGCGCCAACAGACGTGAACGCCCAACGCCCCATCTCGCGGCCGCGTCCAACACGCCAAGCCGCTCCGCGACGTTCGCCGAACGACGAAGTCATGCGCTCCCTCGGCGCCATTCCGTAGTTTCGCGCGGCGGCGCGGTACCTCTGCCGCTCTAAACCTTCGACAGGTCCATTGCGCTTTGGTTGCGCTCTTTGTCGCTGCGATTCTGCGATCGGCGCAGCAGCCACACGCGAACGGCGCTCGACAGGCCCGCACCTTCGCGTTCCTTGTCGATCTTGCTGATCAGCGCCGCAAGCGTCACCCCTTCTTCAGCGGATGCCTGCTTCAGGGCGGACCAGAACGCCGCCTCCAGGGAAATGGAGGTTCTATGCCCGTGGATTGAAAATGAGCGCTTTTGAGGTCGGCTCATGAGGCGCTTCCCGGATCGAGATTGTCATGGCTTTCATCGAGCCGCGCGGGAAGCTCGCGCTGGGCATCATCGAGTGTCCGGTCCTGACGGCTACGCTCGGCCTCCGCGAATGTGCGTTCGGCTTTGGACTGGCCAAAACGTCGGCGGTTTTGCTCC
Organism: Hyphomicrobium sp.; assembly: GCA_052386495.1. GTDB lineage: Bacteria > Pseudomonadota > Alphaproteobacteria > Rhizobiales > Hyphomicrobiaceae > Hyphomicrobium_B. The sequence goes on from JBQTKA010000017.1 coordinate 37,089, forward strand.
GCGCGCAATGTTTTTTCATCGCGTGCCCGCTGCTTGCGGGCCTTGTTCAGATTGACAATTTCGGCGGACATCAGCCAAACCCTCGGATGCCGGCATGAACAAGCCTTACGGGCTTCCGGTTCCGCGGAAAGGCAATCGAGGCGTCGCCGCCAGGCCTTCAGTCCGTCGTTGGACCGGTAGTTGGGACCATTACGCGCTAGGCATCAGGTCCGATCATTCTTTCGGGACGAACGACGGAGTCAAATTCCGCGTCCGTCACATAACCGCCGCCAACCGCCTCCTCGCGGAGCGTCGTGCCGTTCTTGTGGGCGGTTTTGGCGATCTTGGCGGCATTGTCGTAGCCGATTTTCGGGGCCAAGGCGGTGACCAGCATCAGCGAACGCTCGAGGCCCGCTTTAATATTGTCTTCGCGAGCTTCGATTCCGGCGACGCAATTGTCGGTGAACGAGCGAACCGCGTCGCTCATCAATCGGGCGGATTGCAGGAAATTGTAGGCCATGACCGGGTTGAACACGTTCAGTTCGAAGTGCCCTTGGCTGCCTGCAAACGTGATGGCGGCATGGTTGCCGAAAATATGGGCAGCGACCTGCGTCAGCGCTTCGCATTGGGTCGGGTTCACCTTGCCCGGCATGATCGACGAGCCCGGCTCATTTTCCGGGAGAGACAGCTCTCCAAGGCCAGACCGCGGTCCTGAACCGAGGAATCGAATGTCATTGGCGATCTTGAAGAGGGAGGCTGCGACCGTGTTGATTGCGCCGTGCGCGAACACTATCGCGTCGTGGGCGGCGAGCGCCTCGAACTTGTTAGGCGCCGTCGTGAACGGCAGGCCCGTGATTGCGGCAATGCGCTGCGCGATTTTCTCGGCAAATCCTTTGGGCGCGTTGAGGCCAGTGCCGACGGCGGTGCCGCCTTGGGCAAGCTGCATCAGCGCGGGCAGCGTCGACTCAAGACGCGCGACGCCATTTTCGATCTGCTGGGCGTAGCCGGAGAACTCCTGGCCGAGCGTCAATGGCGTCGCGTCCTGCGTGTGGGTGCGGCCAATCTTGATGATCGCGCTCCAAGCCTTTGCTTTGGCGTCGAGCGCGGCGTGCAAATGTTTGAGCGCGGGGATGAGTTCGTGCACGAGCTGTTCGCTGCACGCGATGTGCATCGCTGTAGGGTAAGTGTCGTTCGACGACTGCGCCATGTTGACGTGATCGTTCGGATGGACGGGCTTTTTCGATCCCATCAATCCACCCAGCATTTCGATGGCGCGGTTCGAAATCACTTCATTCGCGTTCATGTTGGATTGGGTGCCAGACCCCGTTTGCCAGACCACCAAAGGAAAATGATCGTCGAGCTTTCCGTCGATGACCTCCTGCGCCGCTTTTACGATCGCTTCGGCGATCGTCGCGTCGAGCTTGCCGAGCGCCAGATTGGTTTCAGCCGCCGCGCGCTTGACGACGCCAAGCGCGCGAATGATCGGCTGCGGCTGCTTCTCCCATCCAATCTTGAAGTTTCCGAGTGAGCGCTGGGCCTGCGCGCCCCAATAGCGGTCCGCCGCAACCTCGATGGGTCCAAAAGTGTCGGTCTCGGTGCGGGTCATGTTCATGGCGGCGTCGCTCGGTTTCGATCGAAAAAAGAAGTGTTTCAGGCGATAGCATGCGCACCAGGGTTGCGCGAGCCGAGGCGCTTGCGGCGCGTCGGCGTTGCGCTTTGCGCGCGGTCATTTTCGCGCGCCAACTCAGTCCGCGGCGACGCATCTGCGCGTGCTGAGCTTAAGGTCATCAGAATTCAGCCTTCTTCTGTCTTAAAGACTCGTTAACGCTCGTTTTGAGTCGCGCGCGTATCCTCTGTTCAGTGCAGGGCGTTGTTTGTCCGCCGGTCCGCAGTTGGCCGGCGCCTGTTCCGACGGCGAGGAGCACCCCATGGATTCGTCTATCATCGTCATGATCGTTACGCTCGCCTTGCCCAATGGCGATCACAGCGTCAGCGTCAAACCAATGCCCGACGCCGCGGCATGCCAGGCCGAGGCGCGGATCGAAGCCAGCGATCCGTTTGTCGCCGAAGTCGAATGTTCGGAGTTGAGCGACGGCAAGCTCGAATTGCAATTCCAGAAGGCGCAGAGGCGCAAGATCCCAGAGGCGGCGATCGATCGTTCAACGGGTTGAAGCGCGCCGGTTGACGTGCCGGCATGCGATCACTTCTTGCGGAATTGATCGAGGCTAAGGATTTTCGCGCCGGCGTCGCCAGTGGCGGGCCTAACCGCGTTATCTTGGACTCCGGCCGGCGGCGGCGACGGGGCAGCCTGAGGAGCCGCCATTTGGGTCGGCGCCGGTTTTACGTCGGCCTGGTCTTTTTCGGCTTTCGGTTTCCGCGCCGGGCGGGGTTTCTTGGCGATCGTGGCGCGCGGGCTTTCGGCGCGGGCTTCGCCGACCTGGTCAAAGGCCGCATCGACGGTGAGCGAGCGGCGCGGCGCAGTCTTTTCCTGCACGACGCCCGCATCCTCGAATTGCAGGCCGAAACGGACGCTTGGGTCGATGAAAACCTTGATCGCCGCAAAGGGAATGACGAGGCGTTCGGGTACGCTGTCAAACGTCAGTTTCACTTCGAACTGATCATCCGAGACGATCAGATCCCAGAAGCGATGCTGCAGCACGATGGTCATTTCGTGCGGATATTTTTCACGCAAGCGCTTGGAGAGAATGACGCCCGGCGCCTGGGTCAAAAAGGAAACGTAGAAATGATGATCGCCCGATAGGCCGTTCTTGACGGTCTGCTGCAGAACGGCGCGGACGACGCCACGCATCGCCTCCTGTTGAAGCGCCTCATAGTCGATCGTCGGCTCCGTCGCCATTCCCTGCCTCTGCGCCCGCCGTGACTTTCTGATAAGGGGCGCCCCTCAACGCCCCGCCCGCCGAAACTTCCCATAGCCCCGGTAGGCGCCTCTGTCATTCGACCGTCGCCGCGGCCGACCGCAGCACGACCGGTGCGGCGGTACGAAATAAGTGGAGGGCTTCTGTTGCCCGGCGCCCTCCGGGCCGCGCCTGATCCGGCTAAGGATCAGGACTTCAAGTTCAGGCTATTCGCACTGCATTACGCAGCGAGAGCAACCTCAGCATAGTTGTCATTGGCAACTATTCTGAATGACCCGATAACGGCGGTATCATGCCGGGCAAAAGCAAAGTCCTTTACGCCTTCGTCGATCCTATTTCGCCCCCATCAGACGCCGCCGCGGGTGTGTCGCCGCAGCGGCGTATGGTGGAGGCGCCGGGTACCGCCCCCGGGTCCGATCGGCTTATTACGACCGCGTTTATCGCCATAGCCGAACGAATCCGGCACTTTGAATATAGAGGTCCGCGTGGATAAAAAAAAGCGCGACGCACGTGCTCCGGGCTCAAAAGCCCCGAATTGGCGGGCGCTGTGACCCCAAAGACGGAAAAAGCGCCTTTGGACGTCGGTGCCGATCAGCCATACGGACGGGTTCACGCGGCTCTTGCCGTCTGCACATTGGCCGCCATTGTTGCGGCGGCCACTCTAGCTGCGGCTGTAGCGGCTGAGGGGTTCGATCGCTGGAATGGCGTTGGGGCGCCCGGCGTCCGAGGTCCCGGCGAGCTTGAATATCTGGCGGCGATACGGCTCGCGGCGTTTCTCATCGCGTTCCAGGCGGCGTCGCTGTTCGCTGCGCTCGTCGCGATTGCTGCTTTTCGACGTCCGGGGGCGGCGCTTGCGCCGCTTGGATCGCCGACGGGCGGCGTCGCCGCAATGGCGAAGTATGTGCTGGCCCTGCTGACTTCCGCCGCGCTTTACGGCGCCATGGTCTACCTCGTCGATCGCGATGCGATTGCCAATGATGTCCGCCCTTTTGCTGGCATGATCCGAACCGGAGCGTGGCCGCTGCTCGCGCTGGTCGCCGTCGTTGGCGCGCCAATTGCGGAGGAAGTGATGTTTCGGGGCTTCGCGTTCGGCGTACTTTCGAAGTCGCCCGTTGGACCGATCGGGGCAGCAATCGCGACGGCCGCGCTGTGGGCCGTCCTGCACGCCTCCTATTCGATCTATGGTCTGGCCGCGATCTTTCTGATCGGTCTGTATCTCGCGTGGCTGCGTCATGAAACCGGCAGCTTATGGCCGCCGATCGTCTGTCACGGACTTTACAATGGCCTGATCGTGGCCGTCCTGGCGCTGGCGCCTGAGTTCGCGCTAGAAGGCCACTGATGGAGCAGTATCTCGATCTTTTGCGCCGCGTGCGCGCCGAAGGCGTCAAGAAGACGGACCGCACCGGTACAGGCACGCTCTCCGTGTTCGGTCATCAGATGCGGTTCGATCTTTCGAACGGCTTCCCGCTCGTCACGACGAAGAAACTGCATGTTAAATCGATCATCGTCGAATTGCTGTGGTTTCTCGCAGGCGCGACGAACATCGAGTATTTGAAAGCGCACGGCGTCGGCATCTGGGACGAATGGGCCGATCCCGAAGGCGAGCTTGGGCCGGTCTATGGCCGGCAATGGCGGTCGTGGGCGGCGCCAAACGGCGAGACAATCGATCAAATTTCGGATGCCGTCGCGCAGATCAAGTCGAATCCCGACAGCCGGCGGATCATCGTCTCAGCATGGAATCCGGCCGATTTGCCGAAAATGGCGTTGGCGCCTTGCCACTGTCTCTTTCAGTTCTATGTGGCGGATGGCAAGCTCTCATGCCAGCTGTATCAACGCTCGGCCGATGTTTTCCTCGGCGTGCCGTTCAACATCGCGAGTTATGCGCTACTGACAATGATGATGGCGCAGGCGACGGGGCTGAAGCCCGGCGATTTCGTGCATACGCTTGGCGACGCGCATCTCTATCTCAATCACATCGAACAGGCAGACCTGCAATTGTCGCGTCAACCGCTGCCGCTGCCGCGGATGAATTTGAACCCGGACGTGACCTCAGTTTTCGGATTCAGCTACGAGGATTTCGGATTGACCGGCTACGACCCGCATCCGCACATCAAGGCGCCGGTGGCGGTGTGAGGCTTTCGCCATGAAGATTTCCCTCGTCGTAGCCGTGGCCGAAAACGGCGTGATCGGCAAGAACGGCGGTCTTCCCTGGCGGCTGTCCTCTGACCTGAAGACGTTTCGACGCCTGACGATGGGCAAGCCGATCGTCATGGGCCGGCGCACCTACGAGTCGATCGGCAAGCCGCTCGACGGCCGCGACAACATCGTCGTCACGCGCGACGCGGCGTTCGCGCCCGACGGCGTGTCGACCGCCGACTCCGTTGGCGACGCACTGACGCTTGCGCGCGTACTTGCGCGGACGAGCGGGGCCGACGAAGTGATGGTCATTGGCGGGGCGGCAATCTATGAGGCGACTTTGCCCATCGCCGATCGCATCTACCTGACGCGCGTGCATGCCGCGCCAGAAGGCGATCGACGCTTCGACGCGCTCAAACCCAACGTTTGGACCGAGCAATCGCGCGAGCCGTTACCGCAGGGTCCGAAGGATGAGCACGCCGCGACGCTGATCGTTTATGATCGCGCGCCCGAGGCTGAATGACGCGAAAAAGCCTTCAGGACGCTGGCGCAGGGGCTTGAAGCTCAAGGGTTCCGATCCAATCTCTGAAGCTTCTGAGACAGAAATTGCGCGAGGCCGACCCCTGCCCTATAAGCACGTCGACTGCCGCGCATTTTGCACCAACCCCGCGATCAGATGCGAGACCATGCGCCGGGCGGCTGACGGGCATTTCGCCCGCGCTGTTCAGGCCTGTGTGCGGCGCAATTCCAACCCATAACGAGGCGCTCGATCTATGCCCTGGAGTAATCAAGGCGGCGGCAAAAAAGGCGGCGGCAATGGCGGCGGACCATGGGGTCAGGGCCCCTGGGGACAAGGCGGCGGCAACCAGCCGCCCGATCTCGATGAAATTTTGCGGCGCGGCCAGGACCGCGTGAAGCGCGTGATGCGCGGCGGCGGCGGCGGCGGAGGCGGCGCCGGCATCGACGGCGGCGTGCCGCGATCCTTCATTTTCCTCATCGGCGCGTTGCTGCTCGCGGGCGCGGCGTTCTACGGCTTCTTTTTCCGCGTCAATCCCGACGAGAGCGGCGTCGTGCTGCGCTTTGGCAAGTTCGACCGCATCGAACCGCCGGGTCTGCATTTCCGATTGCCGTACCCCATTGAAGAGGTGCGCCTGCCGAAAGTCACGCAGCAGCGCACGATCGAGGTCGGCGCCGCTGGCCCGCGTGGCGGGACGGGCGGTCCCGATAGCGGCTTGATGCTGACAGGCGACGGCAGCGTCGTCGATGTCCGGTTCGTCGTGTTCTGGCGCATCGATCCGGAAATCGCGACTCCGGTCGAGAATTCCGGCGTCGTCAAATACCTATTCAATATCGCACAGCCCGAGACCACAGTGCGGGAAGTCGCCGAGAGCGCGATGCGTGAGGTCGTCGGGCAGTCGGCGCTTCAGCCGCTGCTCACCGGAGGTCGCCAGAAGGCGCAGCAGGATGTGCAGAAGTTGATGCAGGCGATCCTCGATTCTTACCAGTCCGGCATCAAGATCGACCAGGTTCAACTCCGCGAGGTCGATCCGCCGAACGCCATTATAGCGGCGTTCCGTGACGTTGCGGCGGCGGGCCAGGACAAGGAGCGCTTCATCAAGGAAGCGCAGACCTATCAGGACCAGATCATTCCGCGCGCCAAGGGCGAGGCGGACCGCATCATTGCCGCCGCTGAAGGTTTTCGTGATCAAACGGAAGCGGAAGCGACGGGGCAGGCGTCCCGCTTCCTTAAAGTCTATGACGAATACAAGAAAGCCCCTGAAGTGACGCGCCAGCGCCTGTTCCTGGAAATGCAGGAGCGCGTGCTCTCCGGCGCCGACAAGATCATTCTCGACAGCAAAGGCGGCGGCGTCGTGCCCTATCTGCCACTCGATCAGATGCAGAAACGCCGGACCGAGGGAGGGCAGCAGTAATGCGCGCGTTTTTCGCTTTTATTCTGACGCTGCTCGGGCTTGGCGCGCTGGCGCTCTATGCCTCGGCGTTTATCGTCCATCAGAACGAGCAAGCCCTTGTCCTGCGTTTCGGCAAGGAGCAGCAGGTCATCACGACGCCGGGGTTGAAGTGGAAAGTGCCGTTCATCGACACGGTCGACTTTTTCGATAAGCGCATCCTCGATCTCGATACGACCGAGCAGGAAGTGACGGCGTCTGATCAGCAGCGGTTGATCGTCGACGCTTACGCGCGTTATCGCATCACCGATGTGCTGAAATTCTACCAGAACGTCCGTTATGAAGAGCGCGTGCGTGCGGTGGTCGGGCCCTTGGTCGAATCCGAAATCCGCCGCGTGCTCGGCGGATCGACGCTGCAGGAAGTCGTCAAGGACAAGCGCGAGACCCTGATGAAGGAGATCGCGTCTCAGGTGAACAAGGAAGGCAAGGATTACGGTCTCGAAGTGGTCGACGTGCGCATCAAGCGCGCCGATCTTCCGCAGGAGAACCTCGTCAAGGTGTTCGACCGTATGAAGGCCGACCGGGTCCGCGAAGCGACGGAACTGCGCGCGCAGGGCGAAGCGGCGAACAACAAGATCCGCGCCGACGCCGATCGCGAGGTGACCATCATCAAGGCCGAAGCGACGCAGAAGTCCGATACGATCCGCGGCGAGGGCGAGGGGAAACGCAACGCCATCTTCGCCGAGGCGTTCAACCGGGATCCAGAGTTTTTCGCCTTTTATCGTTCGATGCAGGCGTATACGGAAGCAATCAAGCCGGGCGATACGCGCATGCTGTTGTCTCCCGACAGCGAGTTCTTCCGGTATTTCCAAGACCCCAACGGCACAACGGCGAATTCTCCGTCGCTGAGCGCGCCGAATCCGCGATGAACGACCTGATCGCCGGGCGTGGCGCTGGCGCTGGCGCTGGAAGGCGCGCTGTGGGCGCTGGCGCCCAATGTCGCGCGCAAAATGCTGACCGAGATCGCCAACGTCCCTGGCGGCCGGCTTCAAGGCGCGGCGCTTGCCGTGGCGGCCGGCGGCGTTTTTCTCGTTTGGCTTGCCCGCGGTTAACCCGTCTCGCCGCGACAAAATCGAAATTCTGTGGCTGCTTTATCCCCGCTTCCGACGGGCGTGGTAGAATTCAATCGTTGACCACCGGCGGGCGTTTAACCAACCGTCGTCGAGATTAAGGCCGTCAAAGCGGGCGGCAAGGAGCTGAGATATGGCCATGAAGCGGCTTTGGCGGATTGTGGGGGCGCTGGCGCAGATCACGGTTGGCGCAGGGCTCGTGCTCGTCCCCGCGACCGCCGCGCTTGCTGACGTCGGGCCGGCCTCCGTCGCCCCGCTGGCCAAGCAGCTCTCGGACGCCGTGGTTAACATCGCGACGTCGCAATCCATCAAAGGTCCCCAGGGAACTCCATTGCCGAAGGTGCCGAAGGGCGCGCCCTTCGAGGATTTCTTCGAGGACTTCTTCAACAAGCGCGGCGGCGCCCCGCAGTCGGACCGCAAGATTTCGTCGCTCGGCTCCGGCTTCGTGATCGACGGCAAGGAAGGGCTCGTCGTCACCAACAATCACGTCATCGACGGCGCTGATGAAATCATCATCAACTTCCACGACGGATCGAAACTGAAGGTCGACAAGATCCTCGGCCGTGACACGAAGGCCGATCTGGCCCTGCTCAAGGTGACGCCGAAGAAGGCGCTCGTCGATGTCAAGTTTGGGTCGTCGTCGACGCTCGAAGTCGGCGATTGGGTGCTCGCCATCGGCAACCCGTTCGGGCTCGGCGGTTCGGTGAGCGTCGGCATTGTTTCGGCGAAGAGCCGCGACATCAATTCCGGCCCCTATGACGACTACCTGCAGACCGACGCGGCGATCAACAAGGGCAATTCCGGCGGCCCGCTTTTCAACATGAAGGGCGAAGTCGTCGGCGTGAACACGGCCATCATCTCGCCGACGGGCGGCTCCATCGGCATTGGTTTCGCCGTTCCTTCCGACACAGTTGCGGTCGTAATCGATCAGTTGAAGTCCTTCGGAGCGACGCGGCGCGGCTGGCTGGGCGTCAAAATCCAGACTGTAACCGACGACATCGCCGAGACGCTCGGCGTGCCGGAAAACACCGGCGCACTGATTTCAGCCGTTACGCCAAAAAGTCCCGCCGCCGAAGCCGGGCTTGAGGCCGGCGACGTCATCCTCAAATTTGACGGCAAGGATGTGACGACGATGCGGGGATTGCCCAAGCTCGTCGCCCAAACGCAGATCGGGCGCAACGTCGATGTCGAGGTGCTGCGCAAGGGCCAGAAGCTCACGAAGCAAGTGGCGGTGGGGCTGCTCGAGGACGACGACAGCCCAACGTTGGTGAAGACGGAACCGGAAGATAAGCCGCAATCGCCGTCGCCGTCGGCCGAGCCCGTCCTTGGACTGAAGATCGCGCCTTTGACGACGGCGCTGCGGCGGAAATACAACCTGGACGACCGCATCACCGGCGTCGTCGTCGAAGAGGTCGATCCGCAAAGCCCGGCAGCCCAAAAGGGACTCAAGGAAGGCGACGTCATCGTGGAAGCCGCGCAGGACCAAGTGACCAAGCCCGGCGACCTCGAACGCAGCGTCGGCAAGGTGAAATCGTCTGGCCGAAAAGCCGTTCTGCTCCGCGTGGAAGACGGCAAAGGAGATTTGCGCTTCGTCGCAGTGCCGTTGACGGATGAAAAGCCCTAAGCAAACCCACGCATCGACTGCATTCGCCCGGAGGCCCCTTTGTCCGAACGTCACGGCTTGCTCGACACGATATTCGATACGATGGCGCCGGTGCATGCCGATGGCCACAAGTTCGTCGCCATCGGCGCCGCGGTCGCGCTGTTTTTCTTTTGGCTGTATCCGCCGCTCGGTTGGGCCGCGGCGCTCGTCACGGCATGGATCGTCTACTTTTTCCGCGATCCTCCGCGCGTCACGCCCTTGCGCCCAGGTCTGATCGTCTCAGCCGCCGACGGGAGAATCTCGTCCATCGAGCGCGTGACGCCGCCGGCGGAACTCGGACTCGGGACCGAGCAGCGAACGCGCATTTCGACATTTCTTTCTGTGTTCGATGTGCACATCAATCGCGCACCGGCGCCAGGAAAGATAACGCGGTCCACGTACATTCCTGGCGCCTTCGTGAACGCCGCTCTTGACAAGGCGAGCGAAGACAACGAGCGCCGGGCGATTGTGATCGAGACGACAGACGGAGCGCAGATCGGCGTCGTGCAGATTGCTGGCCTCATCGCGCGGCGCATCGTGACGTTTTCAGAGATCGGCGACACGGTCGGGATTGGACAGCGGTTCGGCCTCATCCGCTTCGGCTCGCGCGTCGACGTCTATCTGCCGCCGAACAAGACGGCGTTGGTGAGTGTCGGGCAGCGGGCGATTGGCGGTGAAACAGTATTTGCGGATTTGACGTCCGTCGAACCCGAGCGCGAAGCGCGTCGCGGCTGAGATTTTAACCTGGACGCGCGAGAACGTAACGAGGAGGCGCAAATGGACCCCGAAGTCCCGACCCTCGAAGTGGAAACGAGCCGGCGCAGACGCCGGCCGCTGTTCCGCCACGCGCGCGTGCCGGTGCGGATGCTGGTTCCTAACTTCTTCACGTTGCTGGCGTTGTGTGCGGGACTGACGTCGATCCGCATGGGCATCGAAGGACGCTACGATCTGGCGCTCGCGGCGATCGTATTTGCGGCGTGCCTCGACGGCATCGATGGACGCATCGCGCGCTTGCTGAAGGCGTCGTCGCGGTTCGGCGCCGAACTCGACAGCCTTGCGGACTTCGTCAACTTTGGCGTCGCACCGGCCTTCCTGGTTTTCAATTGGGGGCTTGGCGACCTGAAGAGCGCTGGTTGGATCTGCGTGATGATGTTTGCGCTTGCATCCGCCCTCAGGCTCGCGCGGTTCAATGCCGCGATCGACGACGATAGGCCGAAATGGCAATCGAACTATTTCACCGGGATGCCAACGCCCGCCGCGGCTATCGCCGTGTTGTTGCCCGTGTATCTGTATCAACTGGGCTTCGATGGGCTGAAATCGCCCCTGGCGCTGAAATTCGTGCTCGTCTACACGCTGTTCATCGCCTTCATGATGGTCTCGACCATTCCGACGTACTCCGGCAAACTGCTCGGCGAGCGGGTAGGGCGCGAATGGGTACTGCCGATGTTCATCGTCGCTATCGGCGGCGTTGCGATGTTGGTGACCTATCCTTATGAAACCTTGTCAGCCATCACGTTCGCCTATTTGGCGGCGATACCCGTGAGCTGGCGGCGTTACCAGGAAAAGATACAAGAAGATTCAGCGGATGCCGCGTTGCGTGAGTCGGTTGCCGCCGGCCGCGACGCCGCCCCGGGTGAGTCTCCTGCTGCGACAGGCCGCGTTTTTCCGCTTCGAACCACAGATACGCCACGGTGACGATCGCCGCGCACTATTTGGTTTCTTCCGGCGCGCGGTGATAGATGTCGTCGGCGCGCTGAATGTCGTCTTCGCCAAGGTAGGCGCCGATCTGAACTTCAATGATCTCGACCGGGACCTTTCCCGGGTTTTCCAGCCGGTGCCACTGCGTCGCGACGATGTATACGCTCTCATTCTCGCGCACGAGCTGCTCGTTGTCGCCGATGACGACCTTCGCGGTGCCTTGCACGACGATCCAGTGTTCCGAGCGGTGATGGTGCATTTGCATAGACAGCTTGCCGCCCGGATTGACGTGCAGAAGCTTGACCTGGAAACGCGGCCCGATGTTGAGCGTCTCGAAATAGCCCCAAGGACGGAAATTGCGCAGGTGCTGTTCCTGCTCCTTCCGGTTCGAGTCCTTCAAGCGCTTTACGATTCTCGAGACGTCTTGCGTCCGGCCGCGGTCGGCGACCAGCAGCGCGTCGGGCGTGTCGACGATGACGAGGTCCTTGACGCCGATCGTTGTGACCAGGGCCTTTTCCGAATGCACGTAACAGTTTGACGTGTCATCGAGAACGGCGTCGCCATGCGCGTAATTGCCGTTCTCGTCGCGCGAGGCGATGTCCCATAGCGACGACCATGAGCCGACGTCGTTCCAGCCGACGTCGATCGGCAGGATCGCGGCGGCATTCGTTTTTTCCATAACTGCGTAGTCGATTGAGATGTTGGGTGACGACGCAAAACTTGCCTTGTCCAATCGGAGGAAACCCAGGTCCTCGGAGGCGTTGTCGAGCGCGCCGCGCGCCGCTTCCAGGATTTTGGGCTCGAGACGCTCGATTTCGTCGAGGTATGTTTGCGCGTTCAAGACAAAAATGCCGCTGTTCCAGTGATGCTTGCCGCTGTCGAGATAGGCTTTGGCGGTCTTGAAGTCTGGCTTCTCCGCGAACGCTTCAACGGCGAACGCGGCGCCGTCGCCTCCCGCCAGTTCGGCGCCCTGCTTGATATAGCCGTACCCGGTATGGGGTTCGGTTGGCTTGATGCCGAAAAGCACGAGCTTGCCGTCGGCGGCGATGCGCGCTGCGCGCAGCACCGCCGCAACGAACGCCTCTTCGTCGCGGATCAAGTGGTCTGATGGAACGACGGCCAGCACAGCGGACGGATCCTGGCGCAGTGCTGCGAGCGCTGCGACGGCGATAGCCGGAGCCGTGTTGCGCGCGACCGGTTCGAGGATGATGGCGCCGGCGTCGACGCCGGCGGCGTCAAGCTCCTGGCGCACCAGAAAACGGTGATCGTTGTTGCACAGTATAATCGGCCGCTCGAAGCCGGCGTCGGCCTTGAGCCTGAGCAGCGTCGCGCCGAGAAAGCTCTTCCCCTGCTCTTCGAAGAACCGGATGAACTGTTTCGGGTACATCGATCGCGACAGCGGCCAGAGCCGTGTGCCGGAGCCGCCCGACAAAATAACCGGAAAAATCGCTGGCATGGCAATGCGTCCCCAAACAACTTCGGGTCGACTCTAACTTTGGACGTCAGATGCCGCCAAGATAAAGGCGTGATTTGAGGCAGCATTAACGCGGGTCAGAACCGCGCCTAGTCAGCACCGCGCGTCAGTCGATCGCGGAGCGATCGCAACGAGGCGCTGGCGTTAGGCGTCGCCGAGGCCGGCGGCGGCGGGGGAGCGGCGGTTCGTCGGTCAGTCGCCTGGGGCGGAGGAGCGCCGAACGTAGGCTGTCTGCGCTCTGGATGCGCCGGGGGCGGTTGCGGAGCATCTCTGCGGACCATACCGGCGCGAGCCGCTTGACCCGCCCCGGAGCCGAATCCGGGAGCAGGAATCGGCGCCGTCCGGTGGACGCCTGTTTCCGGCAGGCCCGCCTCGGAGTCGGGGCCTTCTTGCGATGGTCCGCCTTGGATGCCCATGGCCTCCGCCATCATTGCCGTGCCGTTGTTGCTGTCGGCCCCTGAACCGAGCCCGGAGGCGCGCCAGCGATCGACGATCTGCTCGAGGAAGGTCTCGTCGTTGGTGGATTTCTGCCACTTCTCCGAGAACCGGGCCGTAGATGAGCGCGGCAGCGCGTGCTTAGGCAGCTCGTCAAACTTGATGCGGACGGGCAGCGACATGCCGTCGCCGAACGCAATGGCCTCGCGTTGGCCAAGCGAGGGGAGAAATTCAAGCAGCCCCGAGCCGGTATCGGAGACTGCGGACTGGACGATCGCCTGGTCTTTGTCGTTCGACATGCGGAGCGCAAAGACGGTGTTGCACTGCGACAGGATCGTCGCGTCGATTTCCGCCGGGCGCTGCGTGACGATGCAGAGCGATGCGCCGTACTTGCGGCCTTCCTTCGCAATTTTGGCGATGGCGCGCTTGCAGGGTTCGAAGCCAAGCGTGGGATTGGCCGGCACGTACCGATGCGCCTCTTCGCAAACGAGCGTCACCGGGATGTGGCCCTCTCCCCAAAGCGCAAAGTCGAAAGTAATGCGGCAGAGCACCGAAACGACGACGTTGACGATTTCGGTCGGGATGCCGGTCAACTCGAGAATCGTGATCGGCTTCGAGTTGACGGGAACGCGGAAGATGCGGCCAAGAACCTGAGTCATGCCGTCATATACGGTCAGCGACCCGAACATGAAGCCGTAGCGCGCGTCTTGAGTGATGTTCTCGATATGGTTCTTCAATTGCCGGTAGGGAGCGAGATCGCGCTTGTTCTCGAGCTTGCCCATTCGTTCGTCGATGAGGCTGGTCAGGTCAGAGATGCGGTAAGGCACCGGCGTGTCGCAAGTGTATCGACCCGTATCGATGACGCCGCGGCGCAACTTGCCGGCGTCGCCGCCGCGCCCCGCGCTGTAGCGGCTTTTGGCGATCGGGATGAGATCTTGGAGAATTTCGATTTCCGCTTTGCGCTCCGGATCGCCAACGAGGACTTCGACGATCTCCTCGAACGTCAACATCCAGAACGGCAGGCTCATGTTGCGCGGATTGATAACTTCCGCCCACTCGCTGAACGCCGTGGAGTACTCGTTATGAGGATCCAGCAAAACGATATGCGCCGCCGGATTCTTTTCGAGAATCGAGCGGAGTATGAGCGCCGTTGTGCACGACTTGCCGGTGCCGGTCGTGCCGAGAATCGCAAAGTGCTTGCCGAGCAGATCGTCGACGCGGACCATCGCCGGGATCGAACTGTCCTGCCGGATGCAGCCCACGCGCACGGCCGCGACGGAATCGCCGCAAAATGCGATCTCAAGCTCGGCTTTGGACGCCACCCGGCAGCGATCGCCGAGCGCCGGATAGACCGTCACGCCGCGGTTGAACGTGGCCTTGCGGCCCTCGACGCCCCTCCAAAGCTCGCCGACCAAGCCAAGCTCAGCGATCCAAATTTCGGAATCGCCTTCGCGCTGAGCCGGCACAGGCACGCTCAGCGCCGAGACGATGGCGAGCACGACTGTGTTGGCGGTGTCGATGCCGAGCAGCGTTCCCATCTCAGGGCGTTCGTTGATCGAACGGACGCGGCCGTCGCCTTGGCTGTCTAGGAGGATAATCGCCTTTGAACCCGTGACCGAGACAATTCTCCCGATCGACGTGTCCGCGGGATCGCGGTGGGCTGCGGATGGAGCATGAAGATGCATCGAACGATGTCCTAAGCGAGCGCGGGGTCAAACTGAGAAATAGGATGTTTCGTAACGGCCGTGACGCTGTGGCGATCAGGAAGCGCGATCATTACTTCGGTGCCCGCGCCCTTCTGAGAGCGAATTTCGATTTTCCCGCCGTGAAGCTCGACCAGGGCTTTGGCGATGGGGAGGCCCAGCCCGGTGCCTTCACGCCAACGGGCTCGGGTGCCGTCGACCTGGCCGAACGCCGTCAACGCCACCGCGATCTCCTCTTTTGACATCCCGACGCCCGTGTCGCGCACCACGACGGTGACGCCGCCTGCGGACGTACGCAGCGCTTCAATTTTCACGGCGCCGTTCTGTGGCGTGAATTTAACTGCGTTCGAGATGACGTTGGAGAAGATTTGCCGAAGCTTGGCCGCATCGCCCCGCGCCACCGGAAGGTCGTATGCGATCGCCGCCGTCAAGGCGACGCCGGCATGTTCCGCCGTTTGCCGGAACGATTGAACGCAGCTGACGAGGATTTCTTCGACGCTGACTTCCCGCGCATCGAGCGTATATCGGCCGCTTTGGATCTTCGAGATGTCGAGAATGTCGTTGATGACGGACAACAGATGGCCGGCTGCGTCATTGATGAGCGTCGCGTACTCGACGATTTCGGCGTCGGGCAATTTCCGGCGTTGATGTTCTGACAACAGCTTCGAGAAGCCGATCACGGTGTTGAGCGGCGTGCGCAACTCGTGGCTCATGTTTGAAATGAACTCGGATTTGACCTTACTCGCCAACTCCGTTTCGATGCGTGCGGCATGCTCGGCCTCGCGGGTTCGATGACGCAAAACGGCGTCGCCGAGCATGACCGCATACTCGTTCATCAATGAGTTCGACTTGGAAGACCCGAAGGCTCCGCTCAGCATCCGTAGGCCCCGCTCGACCGACGTTAAATCCAGCATTCAACTTATGGAGGAGGTGCTAACTCTGAGTTAAGCCTCGCCATGGAAGGCGGCCACGGCGGGCGGTCCAATGCGCAACCGGCGCTCCGACAGCGGCCAGCGCCGACGAGGGCGTGACCAATATACAACTCGGGAAATGAGCCCCAGAAATATGAAGAATAATTCCCAAAAGCCGCGTCTGCGCGCTAGTCTTGTCGCCGGATCGAAAGATAGTCCGGCGCAGACGGGGCGTGGAAATGGCGCGAATTTGGGCGGCGATGAGCGCCTTTGCGGTCACCGCAGCCTTGGGAGCAGGGGGGGCGTTGTCCGGCCCGGCCATCAATCAATTTGAAGTGAAGGACCTCCAGTCCGCCCCCGGCGAATTGGAGTTTCAGAGCCAGAACGCGTTTTCGACCGGGCAGCCGCGGCGTCGCTTTGTCCAAGATCCTGTGGGCGAGTTCACCTACGACGACAACACTGTAATCCGCCAGCGCGAGGCCCTGGAGATCCAGCTTGGGATCACGAACTACTTTCGCGTCCGACTTGGCGTCGAATATGAACAGGAACGGCTCGACGAGCCTGGGCTATTCGCCGATCGGAACGCCTTTGGCGGGCTTCAGTTCGATGAGGTTGCGATCGAAGGCGTATTTGTGTTCGTCAAACCGAAGCCGGACGGGGTGGGGCTTGGGCTTCTTGTAGAGTATGGCGCGCCGGTTAAAGGCGGGTCCGAGGAGCAAAGCGAAGTCTATATTGGACCGATCATCGAGGCGCATTCAGGCCCGTGGTCGCTCATCGCAAATCTGGCTTTTGTGAAACACATGGGCGGCGATGCCGAACCCGGAGATTTAGATTACGTGCGCGATGACAAGTGGGACTTCAGCTACTTCCTTCAGGGGCAGCATGAATTCTCAAAGTCGTGGGCATTGGCGATCGAGGCCTATGGCACGATCGATCGAATTGGCGACAGCGGGAACCGTACGGAGGAAGCGGAGCTGTTCGGCGACATGAACCAGCATCGGGCCGGCCCCGTGCTCTACTACACGTTCAGCCCGCACCGGGGTGGCCAGTTGAGTGCAGCATCATCCAATCTAACGGATGACGACGACGAAAAGGAGGTCGAAGTCAGCATCGGCGCCGGCGCGCTTTTCGGCCTGAACGAACATACGCCCGATACGACCTACAAACTTTCTGTTGAAGTCGAGTACTGAGGTTATTGTCTGATTAGCGCATGATGAAGCGAAACGGCTGCGTGAACGCCAAAGGGCTGGTGCTGACCTCCGGCGGAATAGGCGGAAACGGCGCGGCGCGCTCAAGCGCCGCAATCGCGGCGTTGTCCAGCGAGGGGTGGCCGGAACTCGCCGCCACCTGTTTGGAGATCAACTCGCCGCGCAGGCCGACCGTAAACTTCATGACGACGGTGCCGGCGACGCGCGAGCGCGGATTTATCTTCGAACGCTGCACGTGCTGATTGATCTGGCCCAGATACTTGGAATACGCCTCCGGATTGCCTCCCGATTTTTCATCGCCCGAGCTTTGCTGGGTGACGATCGCAACCTGCTCCGGCTGCTGTTCCTGAACCTGAACCTGTTCGGGCGGCTTTTCCTGTACGTCGGGCGGAGGCGGCTCCTCAGTCTTGACGACGTCGTCTTGGACGACGCTCGATTCCGACGTGATGACGTTGCGCAGTTCCTCGATCGGCTTGATTTCTTCGATCGGAGGCGGGGTCGCCTGCTGGATAGGAGTCACTTCGGCCGTTTCGATCGTCTCTTGTGCGTCGCCGAGTTTCGCAAGCCCTTCGATGGCGATTCCCTGCTCGACGGTCACGGCGTCGTCGCCGCTGCCGGCTTCAAGCGAGTCGACGTTCTTGCGCGGTTCGTGCGCAATCATTGCGTACGCCAGCGTGCCGTGCACCAGCAGCGAAAGAACGACAGCGATGGTTCGTGCGACGTTCATGTACGAACGATGACCGCTACGGTTTCGTCGCCGCCTGGGCGGCCGGCGACGGTTGGGAGAGCAGCGAAACGCGCGCGAATCCGGCTTCGCCGACGCGGCCTAGAATCTCCATCACCTCGCCATATGCGATGGTGCGGTCGGCGCGGACGTAGACGATGCCGTCGGCGCCTTCAGTGGCTTTGATTTCCAACAAGCGGGGTACGAGCCGGTCGCGCGTCACCTGCTCGTCGCGAATATAGAGGAGCCCGTCGGCCGACATCGAGACGACTTTGGGCTTCTTCAGCGAGCCGAGTTTCGACGCCGACGTCTTCGGCAGATCGACGGGCACGCCTTGCACCATCAGCGGCGCCGCGACCATGAAAATGATGAGCAACACCAGCATGACGTCGACGAAGGGCGTGACGTTGATTTCGGCAAGCGGCTTGTAGCCTTCGTCATCATGCGGCGTGCCGCCAACGGTCATGCCCATCAGTGAGCCCCCTCGACGCCGCGGCGCGACAGGCTGCGAGCAAGATTGGAAATCGCCGGCGTGATCTTCTCCGAAGCGCGGCCGAGCGACACAGTGAACTGGTTGTACGCGATGACCGCTGGAATGGCGGCGGCGAGGCCGACGGCCGTCGCAAACAGCGCCTCGGCGATGCCGGGCGCGACGACAGCGAGACTCGTGTCTTTCGACTGCGCGATCGCCGTGAACGAGTTCATGATGCCCCATACGGTGCCAAAGAGGCCGATGAACGGCGCCGCGGAACCGAGCGTGGCGAGGAACGGCAAGCCCTTCTCAATTGATTTCAATTCTCGCCGCATGGCGCCGCGCATGGCCTGTTCCAGCCGGTCGCGGAGTTCGCCGCTCGGCGCGCCGCGCGCGCCTTCTTTCCATTCTGACCGTGCGGCGGAGCTGATGGAATCGTTGAGGCCTGCGCCGCCGTCGGCTGGCAGCGCGCCGGAGTCGGACGCCGTCTCGAGTCGCTGTATCTCACGATTGAGCCGCCACATCCGGAAAAGCTTTTCGAAGATCAGCGCCCAGCAGACAACGGACGCGATCGCCAATCCGATCATGATGGATTTGACGACGATATCGGCATGATGGAACAGCCCCATGATGGACAGGTCTGGTCCGGTAATTTCCGCAACGGTAGGATCCACAGAGGTCACCACGCTATTTAGAGAGTTGGACGGTCGTCAGCGACGAAGTTGACAGCCGACGCAGACAGTTGGGCGTTGCGCCTTGGTCGACTTTGCAATCGATGACGTCGTTGATCAGGAATTGACCGATCTTGTCGCAAGCCATGCCGTCAATTTCGAACAGCTTGACGGCCTTTTTTTGCGGTCGGACGGGGGCAAGATCGAGCGAGAACCGCCGGCCGATCACGCCGTCGTTCTGAAAGAGCACGAGGTCGAGTTTGAACGCCTCGTAAGTCGAATCCGTTTTGTTCGTCACGACCACGTAGGCGCGGCAGCCCTTGTCGATCGGCTCCAGCTTATTCAATTCAAGCGCAAGGCCGGGTTCGTCGGCCGCGGCGGTCTGAGGTTCTGCGCCCGCGCTTGATGCGGCGATTGCGAGTCCGAAGGCAATAGTCAGTCCAACGGTCAAACGTGCTGACGGCTTCGATGCAGTTGAAAGTGATGACACGCGTTTACCCTTGCAGCGTCAGATGTTTGTCCCAACCGACGAGCGTTTAGCGGCTTCACGCGGCATCGGAAAGCCGGTTTCGTGCATGTTTTCGTGAAGCCGATGCGGCTGATGTTCACGCGGCTGCGCGTTGCTCCGCCACGCTTTTCACTCAACCGGGTTCGGTCCGTCAATTGAATATGCTGCAATGCGGCGCAGCGGGAAAAATTCCCGATAACGGCGTTCGACTCAACGAGGCTCAATCTCAAACGCCCTGAAGTGCTCAGTACGCTCGGTTGGAAAGAAAAAGCGGGCGCTGGCGGGTCGATCGCTTGGATATTTTTGAGCGAAAGGCGATGGATTGCGCGCCGCGCCGCAGAATTCGCAGCCCGTAGTTCCGCATTAGATGCACACGCAAGGCAAGTCCTCCGACGTTAACCGTTTCGATCGCGTGGCGCGGAGCGGACGTCGCACTGAATCGTTCTATGTTGCGTTCAAGCAACTTGGCGGGCGGTACACGCCAATCGGGAAATTATCCCGTCTTGTCGGTGAGTTGCAGTACGTTAGTCAATCCAATGTTGCGCACTGAAAGCGGGAGTTTCGATTCCCGCGTAGGCGCGGGCGACACACTCGCAGTCAGTGGTCAGACGGGGTCTGATCCATCGCCGTTCCGGGGGAATGCCGACAATGAAAGTCCGGCTTTTGACGTCGACAGCCGTTGTGACGATTGCGGTCGCATGCAGCGCGACGACCGCGGTTTCGCAAAACGCTGGCGGGGGGGCCTCGCCTCCGGCCGCGAGTCAGTCGAATCCGCCGCCTGCTGCAGCAACGCCGCCTGCTGCACAGCCGGCTCCGCCGACGGCGGCCGATCAAGTTCTACCCGAAGTCGAAGTGGTCCAGGAGACGCCGGTGCAGAAAGCTGCCCGGGCAAAGAAGAAAGCCGTCGCCGTATCGCCGCTCTCCAGCGCACCGACGGCACCTGCGCCTGCAACCGCCGGCGCCGATGCGACCGCCGCCGCGGCCGCCTCGGACGCCGCGACCGCAGCGACGCCGTTGCCGACGGTTCCGAGCGCGACGACGACGGTCACTGACACTGACCTCGACCGCGAAGGCACAATGCAGATCCAACAGGCGCTGCAACAGCAAGTGCCGGGCATCATCATCTCCGACGCCGCTGGCAACCCGCTGCGCGCCGAAGTGTCGTATCGCGGCTTCGACGCCTCGCCTGTCAGCGGCCGTTCGCAGGGCCTTGCCGTCTATCAGAACGGCGTGCGCATCAACGAAGCGTTTGGCGACACGGTGCAATGGGACGTCATCCCGACGAACGCGATCGCCAGCACGTCGGTCGTCAGCAACAACCCGTCGTTCGGCCTCAACGCGGTGGGCGGGGCCGTTAGCATCCTGATGAAAGACGGCTTCAGTTACGAGGGCGGCGAGATTGACGTGATGGCCGGCTCGTTCGGACGGGCCCAGGTCGGCGTGCAGGCCGGCGGCTCGGTCGGCAACGCCGGCATCTATGTCGCCGCCGAAGGCATCAAAGACGACGGTTTCCGTGACTTCTCCGATAGCGAAGTGAAACGCTTTTACGGCGATATCGGGCTCAAGGGCAGCATGGCCGAGGTGCACTTCAGCCTGACCGCGGCCAAGAACGAATTCGGCGCCAGCGCGGCGGCGCCGATCGAACTGCTGGAGCGTGATTACAGCAATACCTTCACCACGCCGCAGACGACCAATCTTGAAGTCTTGATGCCGACGCTGTCCGCCTCGGTGAAGGCGACGGAGACGCTGACCATCGCGGGCGTTGGCTATTATCGCAGCTACAAGAACAGTGTGCTCGACGGTAACGTGACCGAGCTTGAGGAGTGCGCTGCTGATCCCGACACGTTCTGCGTGGAAGGCAGCACAAATCCAATCCGCGATGCCGCGGCGCCAGGTGTCATCCTCGACGCCGATGACTTCGATGAGCCGCTCGGCACGCTCGACCGACTGAACACCGACAGCGACAGTTACGGCGCTGCGTTCGAGGGACAGGAAAGAGCGCAGTTGTTCAGTCGCCCGAACCTTTTCATCGCCGGCGTGTCGTACGACCATGGTCGTTCGAAGTACACGACATCAAGTGAACTCGGACAGATCGGCGACAAATACGTCGTGACAGGATCAGGCGTAATCCTCACCGACAACGATGGCGACCCTCTGACTGATGACGATGGCGACCCCACGACTGAGGACACCAACGAAGTTGGACCGCGTGATCTCAATTCGAAGAATACCTACTGGGGCCTGTACTTCTCGAATGCCCTGGACGTGACGGATGAGCTGACCGTGACAGTCGGCGGGCGCTATAATCACGCGACGATCAAGCTGGAGGACAATACGGGTCTTTTCCCGGACCTCAACGCGACCAACAAGTACGATCGTTTCAACCCCATCGTCGGCGCCAACTACAAGCTGACGCCCGGCCTCTCGGTTTACGGCGGCTATTCTGAATCGAACCGCGCGCCCACGCCCGCCGAGTTGGGTTGCGCCGAGCCTGAAGCGCCGTGTCTCGTTGAAGGCTTCCTGACCGACGATCCGCCGCTCGATCAGGTTGTCGGGCGCACGGCTGAAGTCGGATTGCGCGGGCAAGGCGGCAACAACTGGGGCGACCGCTTCACCTGGAGCGCCGGCTTGTTCCGCACGCTGGCGTCGGACGACATCCTGCCGATTACCGACACCGGCGGCCGCGTCTTCTTCATAAACGCCGGCGATACGTTGCGTCAGGGCGTCGAACTTGCGGCGACATACTCGACGCGGAGATGGAGCACGTACGCGACCTACGCCTTCGTCGACGCGACGCTCGACACCTGCGACAACACGGAAGATCCAGGCGGAGAATGCGCATTCCTGTCGGCCGGCGACCGTCTACCGGGCATCCCGCGACACCGGTTCAAGGCCGGTTTCGAATACTGGCTGACGCCGAAATGGAAATTCGGCGCCGATCTCGTCGCGGCCAGCAACCAGCCGTTCTACGAAAACGAGGTTTCAGCCGAGTTAGAAGAAGATGGAGAGGACGTCGTGAAGACGCTCGCCGGCTACACGCGCGTCGACCTCCACACATCCTACGACATCACGGACAACATCCAGGTCTATGGTCTTGTCAAGAATCTCTTCGATCAGAGATACGGTCTCTACGGCACGTATTTTGAAGCTGACGAAGTAAGCGACGTCGATATTAGTCTTGGCGGGCCCGGCTTCACCGACCCCCGTTCGATTTCACCGTCAATGCCATTCGCGGCTTACGGCGGCGTGAAGGTCAAGTTCTAGAGCCGGCGTTCATAGACGACAAAAGCGGCGCCGTTGAGCGCCGCTTTTTTTTTGTTGGAGGCAGAGTTCCGTCGCCTCGAACTACATATCAATCGGCCTGAAGTGCGAAGCGATGACAGCGCGGGGAGAAGAGGGCGCTGCGCCGGATTTTTCAATGCGATCGATCTCGGCAAGGGCCGTGCGCAGCGTTTCCGCCAATTGCGCATATTCCGATCTCTGCCGCAGATCGCCTTCGAGATAGCGCAACGTGTCGCGCACTGCGTCGATGTCGACAGTCAGCCGCTTGGCCGAAGGCAGAAACGCATCGAACATGGCGGTCGCCTCAAATGCGAACGGAAATCTTAAGGCTTCGTGAACTTTTTCAATCTCGCAAAGAACGGGCCGCAGCGCAACTGCGAGGCTGCTCGGGCTGTGGAGTTTTCGAATGTGCCGAATTGGGACGGCGTCTCAGTCAATTATGAGCATGAGCTCCAAACTTATTTTACCTCCTGCGGCCATGCTCAGCCTCGAGATTTCGCGGTCGCTGCGCCGCACAGGAGTCGTGAGTGGCATCGAAGGCGCCGGGCGTCCTCATAATCGTCGAGAATTTGACCGTGCCGCTCGATCGGCGCGTGTGGCAAGAAGCATGCGCGTTGCGCCAGGCTGGGTATGTCGTCTCGGTCATTTGCCCGAAGGGCGGGGCGCATGTCGCGCCCTACGAGGTCCTCGATGGAATTCATATCTTCCGCCATCCGCTGCCGCTCGAAGCGGATGGGGCGCTTGGATACGCGTTTGAATATAGTTGGGCCCTCGCGTGGGAGTTCGCGCTTTCGATCAAGGCTTACTGGAAGGTTGGATTCGACGTCGTCCAGGCCTGCAACCCGCCCGACCTGCTGTTCATCATCGGCGCTTTCTGGAAACACCTTTTCGGCAAGCGCTTCGTATTCGATCATCATGATATCAACCCAGAACTTTACGAAGCCAAGTACGGGCGCCGGGGCGCAATGCATCGCCTATTGCTTTTGCTCGAAAGGCTCACGTTCACGACCGCCGACGTCGTAATCTCCACCAACGAAGCGTTCAAGGACATTGCGATTGCGCGCGGCGGGGCGGCGGCCAATCGCGTTTTCGTGGTGCGATCCGCGCCTGATGTCGCGCATTTTCGACGCGCCGCGCCGCGCGAGGCTTTGAAGAATGGCCGCAAATTTCTCCTTGGATACGTCGGCGTCATGGGCGCCCAAGACGGCGTCGATCTGCTGATCGGGGCGATGAACGATTTGGTCAACGCCAAGGGCCGCCGTGATATCCAGTGCGCCATCGTCGGCTCCGGCACAGAGTTGGCGAGACTGCAGCGCATAGCCCTGGACATGGGCCTCGCTGACTACGTCACATTCACGGGGTTTCTTTCTGGCGACAGTCTGATGAGCGCCCTCTCAACGTTCGACGTCGGCTGCATTCCCGATCCCAAGAACGTCTACAATGACAAGATTTCGATGAACAAGGTCATCGAGTACATGACGCTCGGAATCCCATTCATCGCCTTCGATTTGGTCGAGACGCGTCGCGCCGCGGGCGGCGCGGCCGTATACGCGGCCAACAACGACCCTTGCAATCTTGCCGCCGAAATCGCGCGCCTCGTCGATGACGGCTGCCTGCGCCGCGCGGTGTCGAAGGCTGGCGAAGCGCGCGCACGCACTGCGCTCAATTGGGATCAAGAACGGCTGCAATTGCTGGCCGCTTACGATTTCGCGCTGGCGACGCCATATGCCAATGGAACAGTTACGCCGAAGTTGGCGTCGTAGGTTTGCGTTCTATTGTCGACGCGTCGAGCGGTTTTCCGGCGCTGCTAACCGCTGAAATGACGGCGTAATGCACGCGGCGCCTCAGCGCCGGAAAAGCCACGATTGCAATCGCAAGCATGATGGAGAGCGTCAGAACCGCGGCGTACGTCGCGCCGTGCGGATCCTGCAAGTTGGAAGCGCGGGCAGCTGCCGCTAAGACCGCAATCGGCGCCAAAAGCGACGCGCGCGCCAGCAGCGCGGCGCCCAATCCGCACTCCAGCCTTTCGACCCGCACCACGATGTAAGCCAACGAGAGCGCCTCAAAGGCAAATCCAACCGCCGCCAGCGCGGCGAGGCTCGCGTCAAAGGAAGCTGCCAGGAGCACGAACGGCAGCGCATGCGCGCGGATGATCCCGGCGGCGAGCATCGGCTTTGTTTCGCCCGCGGCCATCAACGCCATTCCTGGCGCCGCCTGGACCATGCGCAACGCCCACATGGCGGCCAGCCAGCCCACGACGGCGCCGAGGTCCGTGTAGTTCGCCCCAAAGGCCAGACTCAATAGCGGCTCGCCGGCGACGATAAACAACGCCAGATACAGTGCAGCGAATGCGATGACGCCGTCCGTCATGAGTCGGAAAGTATCGGACAGGGCGCCGCTCCGCCGCAACTCGGCCGAGAAGTGCGGCAGCATTAGCGCGTTACCGACCTTGGCGGCGATCACTCCCGGCGCCATCGTCACCAGAAAGGCGGCGGTATAGCCAGCCAAAATTTCAAGACCTTGCAGGCGTCCGATGATCGCGCGGTCGCCGTGGTAGACGGCGACGAGCGGCAAAGCGCTTACGAGGATCGGCCATCCGAAGGCAATGTGGCGTCTGACGACCTCGGCGTCGAAAGCGATGCGATACGGACGGCGGGCCGTCAGATGCGAGAGAGCCGCCGTGGCCATGGCCTGAGAAATCGAAAGCCAAGCGACCGCTTCGAACGTCGGCGTCAACGCCAATACAGGTACGGTAAGCGTCAGAGCAATTGCTTGGGGCGCCGCCTCCAGCGCTGCGAACGGGCGGCTGTCAAATCGACGCTGCGCCCGACGGAAGTCAAGGTGCACGAAGCCCTTCAAAATCGGCGTAATGGCCAAGAGTTGAAACGCAACCGCTGCGTCCGGCGCCCCAAAAAAGCGCGCCATTGATGGACCTATGGTCAGCAGGACTGCACCGACTAGGATCCCCCTCGCCGCTAGGACGAAGTGGCTCGCCGCCATGAATCGCCGATGGCCGCCGTCGACCGCTTGGACGATCAGCCTGTCAGAGCCGAGATCGGTGATCGTCTCAACAACCTGCAGCATGAGAGTCAGGGTTGCGGCTACGCCGAAGTCGCCTTTCGACAATACGTGCGCCAAAATAGCGTTGCGCGCGAAGGCGCATACCTGCGCGACGCCGAAACCGCCAAAAAGCCATGCGCTTTGAGTGGCCGTGGCGCGGTCGAGCGGCGCTCTCGGCGCCCGCATTGCTGTGACGGGGATCATGTCGCGGCCTTGGCGCGGTGCTGCCAGCCGCTGGCTGCTGGCAGGCGGCGGGAAATTTTGGCGAGCGGCGCCGCGATGAGTCGGCCGAACATGGCTTGGCGCGGCACTCCCGATAGATGGACGAGGCTACAGGTCGTTTGCAGCCAACGCGACCTGAGCGCTCGGGACCATTTCGCCTCAAACGCTTTCTGCGCTTCGGTGAAATCGTCGTTCTTCGTTCCGGGCGACAAGTGCTCGAGATGGAAGTCAATAACGTAGGCCGAGCACCCCATCAGCGCCGCGTGAAGGCAGATATCGGCGCCATAGAAGTGAAAACCGGAGAGATCGCGTGAAAATCCGATCCGCGCATCGCGGCGGACGATCAGCAGATTTTCGTCAAGCGTCTGGACGCGGGCGGGCAGGGCGCCCGCGCGCTGGTCGACGCCGTGGGGATCCGTGATGCGGATCGCCAATTGACCGGGCGCCATGCCGCCGGCGTTGCCGACCACCGCCCAATTCGGATCGGCGCGCGCAAGTTCGGCGAGCCGGTCGTCAAGCGCGGCGCGATCGTCGTCGAGCAGCCGAACGTCCTGATGACATAGGATGACGTAGGGAGCGCGTGCGGCGTTGAGGATCGCATTCAATCCGCGATAGGCGTCGATCTGGGCGCCGCGCGTGTTGTCGATGAAAATATACTCGCAGTCGGAGTCTGAGAATCCGCCGGCGACGAATGAGGCGCGCATGGCGTCGTGTTGCGCGGCCTCGGTCACCAGCGTCCCGATTGTGTAGCTCGGGCGTTCCGTCGGCGCCGCGCCTGACGCGTGGACGTGATCCGTGGGTTTGCTCATGCCGCGCGCTCCGACATCGTCGTGAGCGTCTCGGGGCGCGAAGTGTTTTCACTGCCCTTCGCCGCATACCCGTCGCGCCATTCGCGGCGTCGCGCGCAAACGATGCGCCAGGTCCGCGCCGTTTCCATCAGCGAAGGCGTTCTCGCAACGGCCGCCGCCAGAGTCGTCGCAGCGGCCCGCGAGAACGGCCATGCCGCGAGCAGCGTGCACCCGAATGCTTCATAACCCGGTTTCCAGTGATGTTTGATCAGCGATGCTTTGGCCGCGAGCAATCGCACCATTTTATCGGCGCGGACGCGTTCCGAGGCGCCGCCATGGTGGATGATGGTCGCTGTTGGCGTGATAACAGGTCGGGCGGACAACGCCTCGGCGCGAAGACACAGATCGGCATCTTCGCCGTACATAAAGAACTGCGGATCGAAGCCCCGGAGTTCGCGCCATAGCGCCGTTTCGATCAAGAAAAAGCACCCCGATACGATGTCGACTTGGCGCACCGAGTCCCGTCGCCAGCCGCCGATTGCCTCGCCGTTGAAGGCGTCGCTGTCCGGAAAGAGGGCGGCCAGTCCTGATGCCCGGCAGAAAAGCCTCCAAGGCGTCATCCTTCCCCAGCACGAGGCCAGATTGAGCCGACCATCAGCGAACAAGCTTCGGCCACCCCAAATTCGCGCTTCGGGACGTTCGCGGGCGAATGCAACGAGGCGTTCGACGGCGCGATCGAGAATGACGGTGTCCGGATTTAGAAGAAGCAGATAACGCCCGCGCGCTTCTCGAGCTGCAAGATTGTTGGCGCGCGCAAAGCCGATATTTTCTTCGAGCGTCAGCAGACGCGGCTTCAGCGGATGTGCGGCAATCATCACTGCCGAGCCATCGCTTGATGCGTTGTCGACGACGATCGTCTCGTAGGTAACGTCACGCGTTTCGGCGTGGATGGACGACAAGGCCACTTCGGTCAGCGTCCTGGTATTGTGGCTCACGATCAAGATCGATACGTCGATGGGATCGTGAATGTTCATGGCGCGACTCGTGCCCGCGATTCGGATGAGCGGAACGCTAAGGTTCGCGGGCTAACGCCTCGTTAACGATCCCGTCGCACGCAACGAGCGGCTAACGACAGATTAACGCGACAGCGCGCATAGTCCGGCCTGGGTCTGAAGAGCCGCGTCAGCCGGCGGAATATGATGTGGGCGGGAATGGCAATGACGATCGCGCACGGTCAACGCAGTGAGGCGGCGTTCGACGGGATTATCTGCATCGGCGGCGAGGACTGGTGGTACCACAATCGCGGCCATTTCGATTTCCAGATCATGCGGCGACTCGCAGTGCGCCAGCCTGTTCTCTTTGTGAATTCGCTCGCCGTCCGCATGCCGTCGATTGACGATGGGGCACAGTTTGTGGCGCGCGTAAGCCGCAAGATCAAAAGCTTGTCGCGGGGCCTCGTTCGCGTCGAGAACAATTTTTGGGTTCTGTCGCCGCTGTCGGTTCCTGGCGGGCCAGGTCAGTTGCTCTCCGGCTGGGCGCTTGCACCTCAAATTCGGCTTGCCGCTGCGCGTGTTGGAATTCGCCGGCCGCTCTTATGGGTGCATTGCCCAGCTGGCGCGCGACTTGTCGACGAATTGCCACATCGTGCATTGGTCTTGCAACGCACGGATCGTTTCGAGGCGTTTCCGGAAGCTGATCCAGCGACCGTGGGGCCCCAAATATCCGCGTTAAAGGCGCGCGCCGATCTGGTCATTTACTGCAACGCCGCTCTGATGGCCGAGGAGCGCGGCTCGGTCAACCGGCAACTTTTGGTCAGCCACGGAGTCGATTTCGAAGCATTTGCTTCGGCCGGGACAGAACACGGCGCCGACCCGATGGACGTCGCCGGGCTACCGCGTCCGCGCGTCGGCTTCGTCGGTGGCGTGGACGCCCACACATTCAACCCGTCGCTGTTTGTTGAAACGGCGCAGCGCCTTCCCGATGTCTCATTTGTGCTGGTTGGCGGCTGCTCGCTGCCCGCGGGCTGGTGCAATCTCGCGAACGTCACGCTGCTCGGCCGCAAGCCCTACGAGTCGGTCGCCCGCTACATGGCGGCGATGGACGTTCTGATCATGCCGTGGAACGACAGCGCGTGGATCGAGGCATGCAACCCGATCAAACTGAAAGAGTATGTAGCGGTTGGCCGTCCGATCGTCACGACGGATTTTCCGGCGCTCGAACCCTATCGCGATCTTGTCCGTACGGCCTCGACCCCTGGTGAATTCGCGACAGCGATCCAGGCGGCGCTGCGCGAGCCGCATGATGCGATGGCCGCGCGCAAGCGGGTCGCCGGCGAAGGATGGGACGTCAAGTCCATGCAAATCGCCGTGGCGCTGGCGTCATTGGGCGCCGACCCGCAGGAGCAACGTCAGGCCGCTTAAGCGGGCAGCGGCCGGAGCGCGGGATAGCCAAAGTCGATCGGGCGAAGTTGGACCGGGTAGGCGTGGCGGCGTCCTTTCGGCGAAATCTTGCGCCGATGCAAGCGCTGCGGCTGGACCTCTGCCACCGAGCGGAGGCGCGCGGGATCGCCCAGCCATCCGCCAAGACCAACGACAAAGAAGAAGAATGCGTAGAGCACGTTCCAAAAGTGCACCGTACATCCAATCAGCGAGAGCGCGATCAGCGACATGATCCAGCCACGTGAGAGATGACGAATTCTTACGTCAGGATTTCGGAGACCGCGCGTTACGACGCGCCGGGCAAGAAGCGCGACCGCGAGCACGAGCAAAGCGAACCCAGGGGCGCCCTCGCGCACTGCGACGACGAGCCAGAACGCGTCGATCGTCGAGGAGGCCATCCACCAGGGTCTGGCCCAGTCGCTGAGGCCAATGCCGAACCACGGATTGGCGGCGACGTTGCTCAATCCATGCTCCCAAATCTGTAGCCGGTAGTATCCGGTCCAGCTATCGAACGTGAGGCCCGTCGCGATCAAATTGATAGGCGAGCGCGTCAAAGCTAACGAAGCGCCGATGTAAAGCCCGACAAGCGCAGCCAGCGAAAGACTCGTGCGGCTCGCGACGCCGCGAGTCGCCTTTTCCCAGACGAGCATTCCGCCCTGTAGCAAGAGGCAAAGGATTGGAGCGGCCGACAGACCGAGAATCGCCGCGCCAGTAAGCCATGCGACACGCTTACGGGCCTCGTGCACGTTCTTGGCGGCGAACCAAAACATCGCCATCAGCGCCGCGCAGAAGGCGCCGTAGTGAATTGGATGGTCGAAGGTGCCGTACGCTCGGGTCAAGCCTACACGGGTTTCTACCCTCGTCGGATGCTGGTAACCGGTGAGGTCGCGCAGAGCGTCATG
Source organism: Hyphomicrobium sp. (assembly GCA_052386495.1). Classification (GTDB taxonomy): domain Bacteria; phylum Pseudomonadota; class Alphaproteobacteria; order Rhizobiales; family Hyphomicrobiaceae; genus Hyphomicrobium_B. The sequence continues at coordinate 67,255 of JBQTKA010000017.1, forward strand.
TGTAAATGTTTGCCCAAGTAGCGTTTCAGGCAAAGCGATCAGAGCTGCGGCCACAATGGCGATGCCCATCGCTCGAAGCGCACCATCAAAGTCCTGAATAGATCGGACCCATGTGCGCGCGACCAGGTAGGCGCCCAAGCTTTCAAGCGCCAGAGATCCGCCATAAGCCAGACCCTCTTCGGCGCCCTGATGGTGCATGAAGACGCCCACCGTCCAGACGTTGAACAGAATGAAGAATGCATCGAAAGCGCGGAACTTCAGGTTGCGCTGGGCAAGGAGACGCCACAGCGCCAAGGGCAGTAGGAGCAAGAGCGCGACTCGATGCGGCGGCAGGCGCAGACCGTCAAGATAGAGGGAAAACTCCGTCGGGCACAGAAACGCTGCGATGAGCAGCGCAACGGGCCATGGGGTTCTGTTGCCGCCAGTCGCTATCGCCATTGCGGCGCTCTCGTCGTATGGATCATGTGGACGTTCATCAGTCGGCGTTCTCGCCTCGGATGACGGCGGCGATCGTGCGCCCGAGAATTTTCAGGTCGAGCCACAACGACCAGCTGAGGACATAGTCGAGATCAGCCTCGACTCGCGCCTCGATCGCGCCTGGGCGCGTCGTGGGACCGCGCAGTCCGCTGACCTGCGCCAATCCGGTCATGCCGGGTTTCATCTGATGGCGGTTCGGATAGAGATCGAGCATCCGCGCGAATTCTTCATCGTGCGCCAATGCGTGCGGGCGTGGCCCGACGATCGACATTTCTCCCGACAGGACGTTGAGAAGTTGAGGCAATTCGTCGAGACTTGTGCGTCTCAGAAAGCGCCCGACGCGGGTGATGCGCGAGTCGCCGGGCACGGCCTGTCGGATGGCGCCGTCATTCTCGACGACGCTCATGGTGCGGAACTTCAGAATATGGACGACAGTTTGATGCCGGCCGCGACGGCGCTGTCTAAAAAGGATGGGGCCAGGCGAGTCGAGTTTGATGGCGACGGCGATGAGCGGCCACAACGGCAGCGAGGCGACCAGCATCAGGCTTGCAAGAACGAGGTCTTCGAGTCGCTTGGAAACGGGCGCCCAATCATTCAGGCTTTTTTTTTTACGTCGAGAAGTCCGATCGGGCCGAGAACGGAGACATTGTTGCCGGTTTCCGTTGAAACGAGATCGGACGTGATGTGCGTGACGATGTGCGTTGACACTGGAAGGCTGTCGAATTTCTCGACGATGTTTGCGAGACGCGAGTCCGCGGTGGGCGGCAGGGCGACGACGATCCGGTCGATCCGGCCCTCGCGACACTGGGTCACGAGATCATTGAGTTTGCCGGCGACTACGAGGCCTTCGGGATTGACGCGATCCTGGTCAGCGCGATCGTCATAAACGCCCGCGAAATGGATGCCAAGGCCCGGTCCGGCCAGGTAGTCGTGCACGCGTCGAGCGATGCCGCCGGCGCCGAACACGGCAATCCGTTGATCAAATCGGCCGGCTGACGCCAATCGCGCGAGAACGCGCCGCGCAACGATCCGATTGAGCAGGATCAGCGTCGTGCTCGCCGAAATCCACGCCGCGTACCACACAACGAGGTGAAAGTTGCGCAGCGCCAGGGGCAAGCCAATGCCGAGGACGCCGACCAAGCCGCAAACGACGCCGATCAAGAGTTCGATCGGCGCATCGGGAAAGTCGGCCATGTGCGTCGTGTCGTACATGCCGCGTAGGCGCAGGCAAAGATGCGCAAGGAAACCGGCAATGATTGTCGATTGCAGAACTGTGATCTGCTCCATCGCAACGCCGCCAGCGGTGTTGTAGATGAGCGCGGGGATCATTCCGCCGATCACGATAGCGAGGACGTCGCCAATCGCGACGGCGTCGGCCGCAACCACGCGCGAAAGGCGCCTTTTCGGGCGCGTTTCCCTAGCGCAGAGGCCAACCAAACACTCCGTTGTCGCCGCTGACGGTGCTTCGGAGCGTGCTAGATTTGCGGCTGACATTGACCGAACCAGGACTCATTCCAATTCTGGGAACGCGCGGCGTCATGCGTTCGCCGCCGCTCTATCCTCTAAACGTTAGCCTAGAGAGCCTAAAATTGTATTGAGTTCAGAAAGCCGGAATTTACGGATCGTTAGCCGATGCCGCGCCGGCTTTCATGCGGCGTCGCGGCCGTCAAAGGAGCGCCTGCCGGTCGATCCCTGCCGCGCCACTGTGGCGGCATAGCCGCTGCGGTCTTCGAAGGCGTCGTCTGCTACGTCGTTCAGAATGACGCCTGCGATCTTACTCTCGTTGGCGCCCAGCAGTCGCATGGCGCGTTTGACGATTTGCTTTGGCGTGCGCTGCCAAGTCATTACGAAGACGATTTGATCGGCGTAGTCGGCCAGGATGCGTCCGTCGAGAACCGGCATCAGCGGCGGCGCAGAGAGAATCACGGTGTCGAAACGCTCTTTCAAGGCGGATAACGCCTCGTGCATCCGCGACGAGGAAAGCGCCTCAGGAATGGAGATCATCGCGGGGGCCGGTCCAGCGGCTGGCAGAAAATGTAGACCGGTCATGCCGTCCTTCAAGACGACGGCTTCAGGAGTGCGCTTCGTGGCCAATTGATCAAGCAACCCTGTGCTGCGTTGCGGCGCAAGATGCCGAGTCAGCGTCTGGAGGCGAAAGTCGCCGTCGATCAGCAGCGGTTTCCCGCCGCTCATGGCGAAGTGATGGGCGAGGTTGGAAGCAACGACTTCCGCCCCTTCGCCGGGCATCGCAGAAGCGACGAGAATGATCCGGGGGCCAGCCGTCTCGCGCCGCATATCCACCTCTCGGCGTGCGGTGCGGATGGCATCGGCGTAGACGCTGGCGGGCTCTGCCACCATCAAACGAACAGCCTTTTCCGGCGGAATGGCGCCGCCATCGACGCTGGGCGCAGGCACCGACGACAAATGCGGCACGTCCAGAGCGCGCTCGATATCGTCGGATCGCACAATGCCTGGGGCCATGAGTTCGAAAAGAACAGCAAGAGCCAGCGCCAGAACCAATCCGCCGCCTGCCGCCATGATGACGAGCTGCTTGCGTTTCGGAGACGCCGGGAACAGCGGCGCATCGGCCTTTTCGATTATGCGCGCATCCGGCAACTGAAATTCTTGCGTTTCCGCCGTCTCTTTGTAGCGGACCAGCAGGGCCTCAAAGAGGTGTTTGGATGTCGCCGCTTCGCGTTCCAAATCCTTCAAAGCGACGCCGTCTTCCTTGGAGATGATCTGCTGCTCTTTGAGTTGTGCGAGACTCTGCGAGAGTTGCCGCTCCCGCGCTTCGGCGACCTCGGCTTCGTTCTTGAGGTTCTCGACCAGTCGATTGATTTCCGACTGCAATTGACTTTGAGCTTCGCCGACTTCAGCGCGGCTTTTCAAGATTTCGGGATGCCGCGGGCCGTATTTCGTCGCAAGTTCGGCATTCTTGCGCGTCGCGTTCCCGAGTTGCTCCTTGAGCAGTCGTATGGTGTGACTCTGCAGGACTTCGACAATCGCCGTTCCGCCGTCGCCGAGACGCGCAAGTTTTTGCGCCTGTTCAAACTTTGCGCGGGCCTCGCTCGTGGAGTTGCGCGCAATGACAGTCTGCTCCATCAATCGCGCCATATGTTTCTCGGATAGGATTTGGCCTTCCGAGTCGAAGACGCCGTTCAGCGCTTTCCACTGCTCGACCTTGCGCTCGGCCTCGCTGACTTTCAGCCTCATTTGGTCGAGCTTTTCTTCCAGGAGACGCGTTGCGGTGGCGGCCGCGCGTTTTTTCGAATCCAGCTGGTCCTTGAGGTAAACCTCGGCAATGGTGTTGGCGATGCGGGCGGACTTGATCGCATCGCTGGCCGAGAACCGGACGTCGATGAGCAAGGTGTTGCGCACGCGCATGACCTTAAGCCGGTCGTAGACGGCGGCGGCCACTTCATCGCGCTCGGGCGCCGATTGCCCGGGAGCATCCATGTTGATGAGATCGCCGATCTGGTCGTGCGGACGCAGCGGCGCGCGCTGAAGCACGGGTTCGCCGGCGGCGTTAGCTGCGAAACCCAGTATCCGCTTCAGGCGGTCGAACAGTCCGGGGCTGGCGAATTCCGGGTCGTTCCTCAAGTCCAGCGTCTCGATGACGGAAAGGACGATTGGTCGCGATCTTACGATCTCGACCTCGCTTTCAATGGTCGGCTGGTCGCCGGTCAGATCGGAGACGACAGTGTCGACCTTGGCGATGGATTTTTGACGAGGGTCGATCTGAATGATGGCCGAGGCGTCGTACCGGTTCGGCATCATCACGACAAGCGCTGCAACCGCAGCGGCGGCGAGTATGGGCAGCGCCACGACGAATTTCGCCCGCTTGCGGATCGCGGCGATTGCGCGATCGACGCTCAATGCGCCGGCGCCATCCTCGGCAATCTCGTATGTTTCGGCGCGGGCGCGCATGCAACTTGAGCCTAAAAGCGGAGCTTCGCGCCGACCATGTACCGATTGCGGTGCATATCGAGTGAATCCACGTTCGAATCGCGGACCTGATGTTCGTAGCCGAGGGTGAACAGCCAGTTCTTACTAAAGTAGTAATCGAGCGCGACGCGGCCCAAGACCACGTCATCGCTTCTGTCGACGCCGCCGAAGTCGTCCTGGCGAAGTTCCAGCGTCCCTGAGAGAACGAGGTTGTGGTAGATTTCGTAATCGGCGCGAACCTTGCCGCCGGTCTGCACTACTGATGTCGCGTCGAGATCGAGCGACTCTTCGATTTGGCGATAGAGGCTGGCGTAAACGGTCAACCGTTGCGTCGGCAACCATTGAACGTCAGCGTTGATCAGGCTGGTCGCCAAATCGTCGAGGCCGGAGTCTTCGAAGTCGCGCACGCCATAGCCGCCCAGAATGCGCCATTTGAGCAGCGGATTGGTTTCGAAGGCGAGGCCCGCGACCGCCTCATAGCCCCACGAGTCCCGATCGCCGGTCGGGCCGCCGCGGTTTTCAGCACGAAGGGTCTTGAACTTCCCGACAACATTGAAGCCGGGCGAAAAGCGATATCCGATCTTCAGTTGGCTCGAGATGGTTCCGGTGTCGCGCGAATCCTGATCAAGCGTCGAGCCGTCGAGGGCGTCGACGTCATAGTAGTTGCGATAATCATAACTTGCGCCGAGCGTCCCGTAGAGCCGGCCGACGTCGCGCGTTATCCCAACCGAAACGCGATTCTCAAGCACTGGAATCGGCTCGTCCGCTTGCAGTGAGAACAGCGGGTCGTCTCGCTCCTCGTGTTTGAGGACGGAGGCAACACTAAGCGACAGCGTGTGCGCATGATCGAAGTGGAGGGCCCCCTCGACCTTGGCGCGGTAGTTTGCGTAATCCTGATCGGAATTTTCCGCGTAGCTGACGATGCGTCCGTCTAGTGAGAAGTCGAGAACATGGCGTGGCAGGTTTGATTTGAACCGAATGCCCGGCGTTACTTCGGTCCGGATATCCGACCGTTTGTCATCGTCGATGGCGAAGATGTTGTCATCGTAGATCACGGCGGCGCCAATTGTCGGGAGCACAAAATAGTTGCCGACGCGCACGCCCTCTGGCGCGAATTCGCTTCGGTTGGTGTTGGCGACAGTTGAGGCCCCATACTGCTCGACGTTGTCCCAGACCTTCAGCCGATCCCGGCTGGCGACCGTCTCCGTATTCAACCCTTGGACGCCGTTGAGATCGAGATCGAGCGCGCACAATCGCGTCGGCGTCAGGACGACGCCGAGCGCGCAGGCCGACGCCGCCAGCATCAGCCGGTCGCGGAATCGCATCAGCCCGCCAAATAGGCGGCTGATCAGGGGCTTCGTCGCCATCATACGCGGAACAAACTCGATGTCGGGGCCGCTGCTCGGCCCGAGCCTCAGAAGAACCTTTCGGGGATGCGGATGTTGTCGCCCGGCAGAACCGGAACGTCGGTTGGCATTTTGACGGCGACGTCAGCCTCGCCATCGCGGCCGATGTAGAGAAACGCCTGATCGGCGCGGTAGGTGTAGCCGCCAGCCATCGCGACGGCGTCGCGCAAACTCAAGCCATTCTTGTATTGAAATTCGCCGCCGTTCTTGACCTCGCCGTGCACGTAGATCGGGCGGTAATTCAGCATTTCCAGCGTGACCTTCGGGTTCTTCAGATACCCGTCTGACAACTGGCGGGTGATGCGGTTGCGAAACTCGTCGAGGGTCAGGCCTTTGGCCTGCTGCTCGCCGATCAGCGGCAGCGACACCTGCCCGATAGCGTTCACTTCAAATTGTCCGGAGAGATTGTCTTCGCCAAAGACCGTGATCTTGAACTTGTCGCCAACGCCGAGGCGATACACTCGCGGCGCCGCGGATGCGGCGTTCCGGCTGACGAATTGTGGTCCGCTGACGAGGCTGGGGTTTGCGCAGGCCGACAGGAGCCCGACGGCAGCGAGTGCCGCGCCGGAGCAACGCAAAATGCCATCGAGCAGACGACGCGATACCATGGCTCGACCAAAGCGACGTGCGGGCGCCGCTTCTGGCGCGCGCCTCCAACGCGCACTGTGGTCTGAACACGGTAAAATTAGCATAAACACTTTGAATCAAAATTTCAGGGGTTTGTGGGGTGAAAGCTGAGACGCCGTTAGGGCTCTCTTGACTGTAGGCGTGTTACCTGTCCGTCAACGACTGGCGAACAGGGAGCCGCGACGATGACGTCCGCCGCCGCGTGTGCAACCCAGGCCAAGCGATCGGCCTATGCCGCCAAACCTGCCAGCTATTACGCCAACGCGCGCATCGATTTCGTCGACAGGTTGCCCGTCGACCCGACGGCGGCCATCCTCGAAATCGGCTGCGGCAACGGGGCGACTGGGGCGCTGGCCATTAGAGAAGGCAGATGCGGCCGGTATGTCGGCGTCGAACTGATGGAGCCCGTCGCCGAGGACGCGCGCGGCGTACTGAGCGAGGTGATAGTAGGCGACGTCGAAAAGCTGGATTTGGATTGGCCGCCGGCGTCGTTCGACGCAGTCATCCTGTCGGAAATTCTCGAGCACTTGATCGAACCCGAGGCGGTCGTCAGACGCCTTGCCCGCTTCGTGCGCTCCGGTGGGCTGCTGCTCGCGAGTTCGCCGAACGTCTCACATTGGCGCGTGATCCGAGAATTGGCGCTGGGCCGCTTTCGCCTCGCGGATCGGGGCGTCTTCGACCGCACGCATTTGCGTTGGTTCACGCCGGAGTCGTTCGTGGCGCTGTTCGAGGCGGCCGGATTTGATGTCCAAGAGGTGGGTCCGGTCACGCCGTTCAGCCCGAGGACTGAACTGATCTCGAAGCTCAGCGGAGGGCGTTGGGATCACCTTTTCATGACTCAAATCGCCGTCGCCGCGACCAAGCGCTAACGCCGCCTTACCGTCGCAAGTCCGGCGACCAGATCGTAGGCGCACGACTGTGGCTCCGCGCCGGCGGCCGTCAAGACAAGATGGGGATGGCGGTAGCGCACGTCCCACAACGGATTGTCGAAATCCCACATTGCGACGTTCGCCGCTGCGTCCCCGATGACGACTTCCGCCGCCGGGGCCGTGATCCATGGGTTCGCCGCCGTTTTAGCCGGCCGCGACGCAATCTTGTGGCAGGTCTGCGCAGCACGGTCCTTGTAAGCCGCAATCACGGTCTCGCCGACGGCGGCGCGGTACAGCCGATCCTGCGACCATACCTTGGCGCCTGCAACAAGCGCGATTGCGACGACGAACAAACGCATGGGCAAACCTCACGGTCGAACCCGGCGACGCTCAAGACGCGCGCAGGTGCGCCCGCGCCTTCTGACAAGACGGATCCTTCAGTAGCGTGCGCCATTCATGGTGAAAAAATCGTTGAGGCGGGCTTCGCAGGGTGGGGAGCGCTCTCTTATGCCGTTTCCCCTTCACGCCCGTCCGCCTGACTCTGCAGGCGCGCGGGCTTGTCAGTCGCGTCGCCCTGGGGCACAAGCGGGCTTGAAACCAAAGTCGTATGCGCCCTGGGAGCCTCCGAAAAATGCCGAAAAAGAAAATCTTGATCACGTGGCCATTGCCGGACGCGGTCATGGCCCGCGCCCGTGAGACGTACGACGTCACCGCCCACGGCGATAACCCGAAAATCACTATCGACGAAATGCTGGACGCAGCGAAATCGGTCGACGCCCTTCTCCTGACGCTGAATGAAAAATGCCGGAAGGACGTGATCGACCGTATGCCTGAGAACATCAAGTGCATCTCGACGTTCTCGATCGGCTTCGACCATATCGATCTCGATGCCTGCAAGGCGCGCGGCATCAAGGTCGGCAATGCGCCGCACGGCGTGACCGTCGCCACGGCTGAAATCGCGATGCTGCTTCTGCTCGGCGCAGCGCGGCGCGCGGGCGAGGGCGAGAAAATGATCCGCACCCGGTCGTGGCCCGGATGGCAGCCCTTGCAGCTCGTCGGCCAGCGCCTCGACAATAAGAAGCTCGGCATCTACGGCTTCGGCAAGATCGGGCAAGCGCTAGCGCAGCGCGCGCGCGGCTTCGATATGGAAATCCACTACTACGACATCTTCCGCCAGCCGCCTGAGAAGGAAAAGGGCGCGATCTACCACGAAACGCTGGATGGCCTGTTGGCGATTTCACAGTTCTTTTCGATCAATGCGCCGTCGACTCCGGAGACGCGCGGATTTTTCAACAAAGCGACGATCGAAAAGCTGCCGCACGGCGCCGTGGTCGTAAACACGGCGCGTGGCGATCTTGTCAATGACGCCGATATGATTGCTGCTTTGAAGTCGGGGCGGTTGTCGTACGCTGGTCTCGACGTGTTCGCGGGCGAGCCGAACATCAACGAGGGCTACTATGATCTGCCCAACACGTTCTTGTTCCCGCACTTAGGATCGGCGGCGATTGAAGCGCGCAATCAAATGGGCTTCGAGGCGTTGGACAACATCGACGCCTTCTTCGCCAACAAGGACATGCCGTTCAAGCTGGCGTGAGGGCCGTCTCAATCATGGGAAGCGGTTTACGACGGTGCAGGCAACAGCCACTGCGCTGCTCGTAGAACGCTGGCGTCCGATCCGCGAGCGCCGGTCAATTGCACGCCGAATGGAAGCCCGTCGATTTCGAGCAGCGGCAGCGAAATGCACGGCATTCCGAGGTAAGTCCACAGCGCGTTGAACATGGGGCTTCCGGTCGCGGCCAGTCCTTCGAGGGCGGGGCCCGGCGCTGCAGGCGTAAGTATTGCGTCATAGTTGACCAACAATGGCCGCAGCGCGTCGTAGAGCGGTTCGCGCTCGGCGCGAGCGGCGGCGTAATCGGCGTTGGAGAACGTCCGTCCTTCGGCAATAATCTCTTTGAGCTTTGCCGAAACGCTATCTGGGTTTGCGTCGGCGATCGGGCCGTAATTGCGGGCGATATCGGAGAACTGAACGATTTGCTGAAGGCGGAGGCTCGAGTCGAAGTCGGCCGGCAAGGGAACCTCGACGATCTCGGCGCGCCCTGCGAAACTCCCGGCGAACGATTCGAAAGCGGATCGCGCCGCGGGTTCCGCCTGCGGCCATGCCGGCGATTTGACGAAGGCGAAACGAGGCGCGCGGGCCAGACTCTGCTGCAGCGCCGCGAGCAGTGACGGCTTGGCCCCGCTGGTCATGTCGCGGTCAGCCAGATCGTAGCCGCTGATGCAATCCATCAAAAGGGCGATGTCTTCGACCGTGCGGGCATAGCCGCCGATGGTGTCGAGCGGCGCGGATTGTGCGAGTACGCCCGTGCGTGACACGTAGCCAAACGTGGGCTTGAAACCCACCGTGCCGCAATATGACGCCGGTCGAATGATGGAGCCTGCCGTCTGCGTGCCAAGCGCCAGCGGAATTTGGAAGTCGGCGACGGCGGCCGCTGAACCGGACGACGACCCGCCCGGCGTCCGGCGCGGGTCCCGCGGGTTCTTCGTCTTGCCGGGACCAAAGAACGCAAGTTCCGTTGTCACCGTTTTGCCGAGGACAATTGCGCCTTCTGCGCGAAGCTGTGCGACGACGCACGCGTCAGAGTCAGGCCGACGTCCAGCGAACACGCCTGAACCGTATTCCGACGGCATGTCCGCGGTGTCTATGATGTCCTTCACGCCGATCGGAACGCCTGAAAGCCGACCTTGCGATGCGCCGGCGCTGCGCGCCGCGTCGGATGCGCGCGCGGCTGCGAGCGCAGCGGCGGCGTCAAGATGTGCCCAGGCGTCGACATCCGCGTCCCGGGCTGCGATCCGCGCCAGACAAGCGCCGACCAGGGCTTCTGAGGTCAGTTCGCCGGCGTCAATTTTGACGCGAGCAGCGACGGCGGACAGCATTTCAGGCCCTGCGGCAATCATGTTGCGAGCATAAAGCATTGGGGCGCCAGCTGCTACTTTCGAACGAGCATCGGACGTCTGGCATGTGCATTTACGGGATCGGAAAGGGGGCGGCCATCCGTTTCAAAATTGCGGCGAGATGTTCGAGCCGCCCCGGCAGCCGCACTTTTTCTGTGTCGAGCAGGCGGGTCGGCATGGCCCATTGTGCCGAGCCTGCCGCCGTATTAGGACCACTGCCAGTTACAGACCACTGCTTGAGGACGACGATGTCGAAACAGCCCCGCCGGCCCGGCCGCCATTTCCTGCAAATTCCCGGCCCGACGCCGGTGCCGGAGCGCATTCTAGCGGCAATGGCGCGGCAGATCCTCGATCATCGCGGGCAGGAGTTCCAGCAACTTGGCCAGCGCGTGCTGGCTGGCGTCAAGGGACTGTTCAAGACGCAGTCGAACGTCATCATCTATCCGGCGTCGGGGACCGGCGCATGGGAAGCCGGGCTGACCAACACGCTCTCGCCCGGCGACAAGGTCTTGATGTGCGAGACCGGCCAGTTCGCCGTGCTGTGGGCTCAAATGGCGGTAAAGCTCGGCCTTACGCCCGAAGTAATCCCGACCGACTGGCGCATCGGGGCCGACGCGAACCTGATTGAGCAGAAACTGCGCGCCGACAAGGGCCATGAGATCAAGGCCGTGTGCGTCGTGCATAACGAGACGTCAACAGGTTGCCGGACGCGTCTCGACGAAGTGCGCAAGGCTGTCGACGGCGCGCGTCACCCGGCGCTTCTCATGGCCGATACAATCTCCGGCCTTGCATGCGCCGATCTGCGTCATGACGAGTGGGGCATCGACGTCACGGTCGCAGGTTCGCAGAAGGGGATGATGCTTCCGCCGGGATTGTCCTTTACGGCCATCAGCGCCAAAGCGATCGAAGCCTCGAAAACGGCTAAGCTACAGAAATCTTACTTTTCGTGGGACGATATGCTGGCGATGAACGCCACGGGATTTTTCCCGTACACGCCGGCGACGGGTCTGCTTTATGGGCTCGCAGAGGCGATCGACATGATCAACGAAGAAGGTCTCGAGAACGTCTTTGCGCGCCATGAGCGCTTGGCGGAGGCGACCCGCCGAGCCGTGAAGGGCTGGGGCCTCGAACTTCAGTGTCGCGACGCCAAGTACTACTCGCCTGCCGTCACGACGGTGATCATGCCGGAAGCGCACAACGCCGACGCGTACCGCAAGATTGTTCTCGACAACTTCAATATGTCGCTCGGCACGGGCCTAAATAAGATCGCGGGCAAGGCGTTCCGCATTGGTCATCTTGGCGACACCAACGAGCTGACCATCATGGGCGCATTGACCGGCGTGGAGATGGGCTTCGATCTCGCTGGAGTGCCGCACAAGAAGGGCGGCGTTGACGCCGCCATGGCGTTTCTCGCGGAGACAGCCAAGCCTGCCAAAGCCGCGGCCGCCTGAGCGATGCGGCGCGCAAGGGCTCAAATGAAGCGAACCTTTGTCTTCGACGCCTACGGCACGTTGTTTGACGTCCATTCGGCGGCGCGTTCGTGCGCTCAGATGCTCGGCGAAGATTGGCTGCGCATCTCCGAGATTTGGCGCGTCAAACAGATAGAGTACGCCTTTGTTTATTCGGCGTGCGGGCGGATGCGTTCCTTTCGCGACATCACGCGCCAGAGCTTGGTCGCGGCTCTGGCGTTGACGGGCGCGGACAACACCGCCGCTGCCCCCCTCCTGGAGCGATACGCTCGCCTCGAACCCTTCGCCGAAGTCGGCGCTGCGCTCGGCGCCCTGAAGGAACGGGGGCATCGCTTGGCGATTTTGTCCAATGCCGATCCCGATATGCTCGACGAACTTGTCGCTTCCGCCCGATTCGCTGACAAGTTTGACCAGCTGCTGTCGGTCCAAGCGGCCGGCGCCTTCAAGCCGGATCCTGCGGTCTACAAGCTTGCTCTCGATGTGATGGGCGACAAAGCTCAGGAGATCGTCTTCGTCTCGTCGAACCGCTGGGATATCGCCGGCGCCAAGTCGTTCGGCTTTTCGACAGTTTGGATCAATCGCCGCCGCCAGCCTGAAGAATACCCAGACCTTGCGGCGGACGTCGTCTGCGATGATTTGCGTGGACTTCTCGATCTTTGAGCAGAGCGCCCGCCGCTCAAGTTCGCGACGTCGTCGCAAATGCTTTTTGTATGGCCTCAGCGAGTCGCACGCTGTCGACATCATCCTTGTGAATGACGTCTGTGGTGCCCGCTTCCAGCAACATCGGCTTGCGCTTGCGCGTCACCTGGCCGCTGATAACGACGATTGGGCCCCGAAAGCCGGTGCGGCGCAGGAATGGGATGGTTTGGACCGCGTCGTCGCTGGGCTTCAGGATGTCGTCGAGAAATATGATGTCTGGCTGCTTCGCCATCACCAGTTTAAGCGCAACGTCGATCGAGGCCGCACGCCGCAACGTCGCGTCGTAGCCGCACATCACGCGAAGCGTGCCGAGCATGCGATCGGCGTCGAGCGCGTCGTCATCGACGATGAGCACGTCGAGCAACGGCGCCATCGCTGCGCGCTTCCGATTGATCCGGCTTTTCTTGGCGAGGTATTCGCCGCCTGATTTCGTCGATTCCGCCGCCATGGCTGTCGTGCCTCAAGTCTTTCGCCGCCAAAGAGCATGACGGCGCGAGCCAACGGCCGGAACCTACTCATTTCTTCGGGAGCGCGCGAGGCATTTTGCAGCCGGTTCGCCGTCTCGCCATCAGTCCCGCTCGACGATAACCTTTGGCCATTGGATTGCGAACAATGCGCCTCGCTCTAGCGCTGGATTTGACGCCAACGTCACCGCGCCCCCGATCGAAGTAACTGCGCGATCTACCAGTGCGAGGCCCATGCCAGTGGATACCGGCGCAGGGGACGTGGCGATGGTTCGGAACGGGAGGAAGATCGCGCGATGATGCTGGGGCGCAATTCCGGGTCCATCGTCGGCCACTGTGATGACCACGGCGTCCTGGCTGTCAGCGCATGCGACGCGAACATGCCCGTACTCGCGGTCGTGGTGCTGCAAAGCATTGGCGATGAGATTGCGCAACGCCAGATCAAGCGGGGCGCGCAACGTCGGGAATATCGGCCAATCGCCAGTCACCTCGACTGCGATGCCGGAGGGCGGCGATGACGTCACAATACTCCGGACAATTTCACCGAAGTCGACCATGTCCAGCGCCTCGTACTTTCGCCCCAGAGTGGAATAGTCAAACAGTCTTTCCAACATCTGGGACATGCGATCAGCCTGCGCGGCGATCTGTTCGAGTCGTTTACGGAGTTCTGAGGCGGTCACGCCTAGCGCTGCGTCGGCATTCGACGCGAGTTGATGGATGCGGCGAACGGGCGCTTTGAGGTCATGCGATACGATGGCCGCAAAGTCCTCGAGGTCGGCATTGGCGCGCGCCAACTCTCGCGACTTCGCCTCGGTGAGGCCCTCCGCCATGAGGCGCGCGCGTATTTGCCGGCTGAGTTCAAGTTCCAGCGCCGTCTGCGATTCGCTGCGATGGGCAAGCGCAACGATCGCGGACAGCCGTCGCGACCAGAAGAATGTCAGGTTGAACCGTTCGCTTTCGCCGTCGGCGGAGATCATGGTGACCGCTGGAAGTTCCAACGTCCGCGGCGGTCCGGCGCTCAATGCCAAGAGCTCGCCTTCAAGCCCGACGAGAACAGGCAAACTTTCTGTTGCGTGACTTCCTGTCCGAACAAAAGCGACGAGTCTGCCGGACGTCCGACACACGCGAAGATCTTGGTCGATCCAGATCAGACCGAGCAATCCGGATGAATCGATCAGATCTGCTGCATCAACGATCGCGCGTCGCTCCTGCGCGTCAGCGTCAGACTGTGCGGCGGGCAATCGAGTCTGCAGCGGCGATGAAGGCGTTCTGGACATGGCTTCCGGTCTTGGCGCTTGTCTTGATGACGCATTCTGAGCGTGTCGAAAGGAACGGCGGCAGCGGCGCGGCTTCGGCGTTCGTTAAGAGATCTGATTTGTTCAAGACGTAGCCGACATGGCGGCCAGGGAACATCTCGTTGAAGCCCTCGCCAAGTTTCCGCAAGGCGTCGAGAGTTGGCGGACGGCTGAGATCGGCGACAACCAGAGCGCCGGAGGCTTCTTTCATGTAGATGTGCTTGAAGAGGGCTTCGCCAAAATTTCCGTCGGTGTCCCATAAGATAAGCGACATCGCCGGCCGAATTGAACTTTGGGGAACTTCATAGCGATAAACGTCAACGCCGATTGTCGGCTTATAGTCGAACTCAAACTTGTCGAGGACGAGCCGCCTGACGAGGGATGACTTCCCGACGCCAATTTCCCCCAAAAGCATAAGCTTTCGCGCAATCATTGAGCCGCTTCGCCGTCGAAGCCGACTTCGAACTCGACACGCCGGTTCGGGCTGTCCGCGCCGTTCACTGCGCTAATATCGACCCGGTCGGTCCGTCCGACGGCGGCAACCAGGTTCGCCGGAACGCCAAGTTTGACGAGTTCCGCGCGAACAACATCGGCGCGTTGCTGCGCCAACGGAGAATTGATCGCATTGCCGCCGGCCTCATCCGTGTAGCCGACGACGCGGACAAGCAGACCGGCCTCAGCGATCATCGGGGCGATCATAGCCAGGGTTCGCATGGCGGCCTCGGCGTTGCGGTATTCGAGACCCGACGTGAAAAAGACGGCCTTGGCCCGGACGGCGGCCTCAAGCTTTTCTCGCGCCGTGGCGTCAAGGGGCGGCGCGATCGGCGGCGGGCCGATGGGTCGCGATTCGATCAATACGGCGATCGACGCCGCTGCAGCCAATGCGGTCAAGCGCTCGGTGCGCGTTTGCAGTGCGTCAATCGTGGTTTCATGGTTTGCGCCCACGAGGTCAGGCCCCAATGCACGATCGCCCTTTCCAGCCGCTCCGGCCGGCAATGCGGCAGCTTGAATCCGCGTCGCCAAAGGCCCAATCAAATTCGAGATAGCGCCCAAAGACCCTCTCGCGGCGTCTGTCTCTTCACTGGTTGTCGCATCGGAGAGCGCGGCGCGGGCCTCACCCAGTCTCTCGCGCAACGACCCAACTTCTTCGGCCGCAACTACGAGCGCAGTGCGCCGATCGGCAGTCAGCGCAGCGGCGCCGGATCGGGCAAGATCGTCGCGCGCGGCTTCAAGTCGGGCGAGGCACCGGTCGATGACGTCGAGCGCCTTGACGCGTTCCTGGCGCGGACCAACGTCGGCGATTCGGCTTCGCAAGTCGGCGATATCAGATGAAACGTCCGGAATTTGTGGCGCCAATTGCAGCGCAGCGCCTGGAACTATCGACAGCTGGTCCACGACCGCCGCGTCGGGCAAGCTCCTCCGTAACTTATGCGCGATCTCGAAACGCGCGGCTTCGGACGGAACGAGTCCGGAAACCGTGATCCGACGTCCAAGCGACTCGATGTCGATCTCGACAGGGTAGCCGCGCGCAGACTTCACGCCGTCAACGGCCTGTGTGGCGGCGGTACGGGCGCGGGACGCAATGAAGCCGTCATACCAGCTGTAAGCAAGCCAGCAGGCAAGCGGCGTGAAGATCACGAACGCAAGCGTCTTTAGGGCTCCTCTGCCGGCCGATCGTTTCAGCCGGGCGGTTTCGGCATGCAGCTGGCTTTCCATGTCTCGTCCGATGGCGTCCAGCGCAGATTGCCGAGCGCTGCCTCCGTCATCGCCATCGCTGTGTTGGAGCGCGTGCTGTTTCTCGAGAGCGGACAAGAAAGCTTCATCGATCAGCGGTCCGATGCTCGGCGGCGCGGTTCCGGAACATCGCGCCGCAAGAAGAAATTTCGGCGAACCGCGCAGATAGACTTCGTGTCCGCCAAGGTCGATTTGGCGCAGTTGGTCCTGATCGGCGGATAACGCCTCATCGGCGAACTCATTGATAGCGGCCAGCACGCCGCTCATCGCCTGATCTCGCCGATCGCCTGCGCCGTCCGGCCATTGCGCGAGGAGTTCGCCCGTGCTGCGGCGGATCAGCAACAGGTCATTGATTTCGAAGTCCTGAGTGTCGGCCATTGCCAATTCGGCCATCGATTGACCGGTCGCGAAGCTGCGCAGTCGCATCATGACCGAGGTTTGCTCGATGCTGCGATTCATCTGATCGGCAAGGTCCTTCATCGCGCTGGCGACGTAGGCCTTCACCAATCGACCGGTTAGGGGATAGAGCGCCTCCACCATTTCGTCCTGGCTGTTGCGCAGTTCAGCTCTGATTGTCGTGACGACGAGTGGCGCCATGCTCGCCGAGAGTTCGGCATGCTGGACCACTTCCGCTTTGCGCAACGCGTCGTTGAGCACAGAGGCGACGCCGTCGGCGAGCCGATCTGTGGTGACGGCGCGGGCAAATAGTTCGTCGACGGCTTTGGCGAGTTCAGCGCGACCAAACGCATCGGCATCTGAAACCGAAGCGATCATGTGAGCAAGCGCTTCGCGGCTCTCGGCGCCTTCCCTTGATGCGGCGTCGATCCGGCGCGCGAGGTCTGCAAGTGCTTGCGTCTCGTCGTCGAACAGCAGTTCCTTGAGGCGCGCAACGGACTGGGACATTGCTCAGGGTCGCTTTCCGGGGGCAGGATGGCGAGGCAGCCGCAACTAGCGCCGCGCCATGTTGCGAAGCTGTTCGCCGAGATCCGTTATGGATTTTGCCATCGTCTCAAAAGCGTCGCGTTGGTCGCCGTCGGCGGCGCTCGCGAGGACGTCGATCCGCGTTTCGAGGGCGTCAAGCTGGCGCACGATGCCCAATTCGACGTCGCCAAGGCGCGCTTCGAGCTCGGCAATGCGCGCCTCCATGCGCCGCATGGCCTCGCCCACGATGAGCTCCCGAACCTGATCCATTCGATAGTCGCCCTGATCGCGGCCGACGAGGGCGCGGATTTCGTCGAGGGAGGGAGCGTTCATGACGCAGGGCCCCTGGGCTTCTTCATGCTCGAATTGTTAGCGGATAGCCGCACAAAGCGAAAGCCGTCCGTCGGCGCCGCTGGATTTAACGTTGCCGGATTGACTTCGGCGCCAGTCGCGCGCCGCGGCGACGGTATTTCTCGGTGCGCAAATAAGGGCCCGTCGCCCGATCTGACGGAGCGCCGCATCTCGAAACGTCTAGACGGACTTCGGAGACAACGCGCGGCAAGTAGGATCAAGCACGCCAGAGAAGCGCGTGGGGCGGTCGCGGTTTTGCGGATGCCAAAGTTCTCGGCCAAGAAGAGCCGATGCGCTTTCGCCGACAGCCTTAACGAGGCGTCGCCAACAGAAGCCCAATCGATTGCAGCAGCGTGTCGCGGCCGACAAAGCCGGCGACTCGCCCGATTTCCTGATTTCCCTTCACAAGCACGAATGTGGGGGCCATTTCGATCGCGCCGTCGAACTGCAGGTTGGCGCTGCCGACATCGTTGACGTCGAGGAAGCGTACCGGAATATCCTTTCCGCGCTCGGACGCGGCGAAAGCCGGCAGGACGTTTCGGCGGAAAATGTCGCAATACGTGCAGCCCGGCGCCTCGACGACGATAAGTTCATGTTTGTCGCTCGTCGGCGCTGTTGCGGCTACGTCGACCGCCGCGCGGGAGTTCGCAACGGCAACAGCCAGAAATCCGAGCACGAATGAGACGACGACGCCGGTACGCATGGAGATAAAGTCCTGAAGGTTGCGAGATCAAAAATGGTTCACTCGCATTTTATGCAATTTGCATGCAAAGCGTCGCAAAAGTTGAAGCGGTCGTTAACAGGCGTGTTGAATTGGAAATTCACCATTGCCAGCGGAGCAGGCTGGCGCAAGGGCTTACCGTCTAGAACGGCGCTGCTCCATTTAGAGACGCCAGGAAAAACGCGCTGCCGAGGCCAAAAACGAGAGCAGCGCCAGCAACGCCGGCGGCCGCGTGGATGCGGCCTGCCCACACGCCCGCGGGGCCTGAGGCCCGCTCCGCCCAATTGCGCGAGCCGACGGCGATCGCCGCCAATACGGAGACGGTGATCGCCGTTCCGAGCGCCATCGCGAACGTGCCGAGGACGCCAGCCCACAACATGCCTTGGCTCAACGCAAAGATGAGGAGCAAAATGGCGCCAGAACACGGACGGATGCCGACGGAGAGCGCCAGCGGCAACGCCCTTTTCCAAGACCACGCGCCTTGCAATTCCTCCGGCGAAGGCATGTGTGCGTGCCCGCATCCGCAATCCGGGCCGTGGTCATGTCCCGCATGCGCATGATGGTGGCGCGGCGGTCCGCCGGCGTGGGCGCCATCTGTCGCGGCGCGTCGAGGCCGTAGCGCCGCAATCTGCCGCCACAACAGGAACGCGCCGACAGCGGCGACAAGGGCCCAGCTTATGGTTTCGATCGTCGCTTCGGTCGCGCGCATTTGAATGCTTGTCTGTCGCAAGACGATCGCGAGGATGCCGACAAACACGATGGCTGAAAGCGCCTGGAACAGCGCCGCCAAGAACGACAGGGCGACGCCGCGCCGGACCGTCTCCTCGTTCGAAAGAACGTACGACGAGATGACGGCCTTGCCGTGTCCTGGCCCTGCCGCATGCAGCACGCCATAAGCGAAGGCAATTGCGATCAGCGCCGCCGCCGCGGCCAACGGATTGTCGCTCTTCAATCTGCGAACCGCGCCAGCCATGTCGCGATTCAAGCTGCTTTGCGTTTCGAGCAGCCAATTCCAGGCCTTCGCGCCAAGTCCGACGGATTGCGCAGGGGCCGAGGTCGCGACTCCAGGTTCACTATTGGGCAGGCCCTGCGTGAGGGGGGCAGGCGACATAGGGACGCCAAGTGGAGACTTGATCGGTGCCTGTTGAGCATGGACAGCGACCGTCAACAGAAGGGCCCAAAGCAGCCCGAACGCGAGGCGCGTCGCCGCCGTCAAGATTTCTTGCATGTCACCGAGACGGTTTTGGCTGCTCCCATGCCGCCCAATCCGGTTGCCAAGTCGCCGCCGAGATTTTGGGCCATCGCATCGCCGAGGCGTTTGGCGTCTTCTGCGGACTTTTCTGCAGTAGGTTCAACGAGCGATGCGGAGCATCCCGATGGAGCACTGGATACCTTTACAGCGTCGGTCTGCTCAGGTTCGAACGCAATAAAAAACGACGGATCGTAAATCGAATAGTTGAATCCGTCCGCTTCCGCGAGAACCGGCTGAGCGAGCGGTAGCCGGAAGTGCAGTCTCAGAATGCCGTTGACGTACTCCAGCCAAGCGTCTTCCGGCGGCGAAAACTTCAGGTCGGCCGACGCCAGTTTTGCGAACGTGAAGTACCCGAAATCCTTCAGGCCCTCCATATTGACCTTCGCAAGCTCGGCAAGCTCCTCGCGGCTGTAAGCGCCGTCTCCGTTCTTGTCCAATCCCTGCACCGCCATGGCGGTGTACATGTCGTCGAAGGTCCAGACGTGACTGACGCCGGACACTGCGCCCTTATCGTAGTTCACCGTGGTTTCGTAAGTGACCCAAACATGCGGATGGGCCTGAGCGGGGCCAGGCGTCGCCAACAGAAGACCGCCGGCCAGTGCCGGCAAAAAACGACCAGCGTGGATCATGGACCATTTCTCCGAACTTTCGGAACCGTCAAAAGCCATTTAGCGCATCGCCTGCACAAATCAAATTTGGCGTCCAGCGATGGCCGGAAAGGTGGCAAGATTGCGTCCGCCGCCCTGCGTTTTTGGAGGCAGCCTCGCAGCGACGAGGCGCCGCCACAAGACCGACTCGACCATTTATGATTGTTATACTATACAAAACCACTGCAATAGGAGTGTCCGATGGCTTCTTTCGCAAAATTTCTGGCCGAGGCCGACGTGACGGCGACGCGCGTTTTGCCGATCGGAGCGCTTGTCGCCGCCTCCGCGGCGCTCGCAACTCTGGTGAGCGCGCCCGCGTTGGCGAAGGAGCCCAAGGTGGTCGTGACGATGAAACCGATCCACGCGCTGGTCGCGTCCGTCATGTCGGGCGTCGGCGTACCGAAACTGATTGTCGACGGCACCGCCTCTCCGCACACATTCACGCTGAAGCCATCGGGCGCCAAGGCGGTCAATGAAGCCGATGTGTTCATCCGCATATCGGACTCCATCGAACCCTTTACCCGCAAGGTCGTCGGCTCGCTGCCCAAGACGGTCACGCTTGTGACGTTGGCGGAAACCTCTGGCTTGACTTTGCTCGATCAGCGCGAGGGGGGATCTTTCGAGGAGCACGAGCATCATGACGGCGAAGGCCATGAAGAACATGCGGATCACGGAAAGAAGGAGGCCGGACATGATCACGACGACCACGACGATCATAAGAAATCTGGCGAACACGCCGCCGCCGACCAAGATGATGACCATGATCGCGAGGCCAAAGACGGTCACATCTGGCTCGATACTTCGAACGCCAAATTGATTGTCGAAAGCGTCGCGTCCACGCTCGCCGCCAAATATCCCGAGCACGCCGACGCGTTCAAATCCAATGCCGCAGCGACTGTTGAAAAAATCGAAAAACTTACGACTGAGATCGAGGCGCTCACGGGGCCTGTGAAGGGTAGGCCATTTATCGTCTTCCACGACGCGACGCAGTATTTTGAGAATCGCTTCGGCCTCGCGGCCGCAGGCTCGATCACGGTCAGTCCCGACGTGCAGCCGAGCGCCAAACGCCTGACGGAAGTCCGAAAAAAGATTGCTTCGCTTGAAGCGGTGTGCGTCTTCACCGAGCCAGGCTTTCAGCCGAAACTTGTTGCGGCGGTGACGGAGGGCACAAAGGCTCGCTCAGGGTCGCTCGATGCCGAAGGCGCTATGTTGAAGCCCGGGCCGGACCTGTACTTCGATCTGATGCGGGGCATGGCGCGCAATCTGTCGGATTGCTTGCGCCCAGCAACTTAGGTCATCGGGCAAACGTCGCAGGGAAGACGGACGAAAGCGACACGGGCGTCCGTCTACCCTGCACGCCGAGCGATCATGGCGTGCGAAGGTTTCCGGGCCGTAAATCTTGAGTGGCAAAGAACAATCTCGCCACGGTCATTCGGTTGTCTGAAGGACTACTGAACGGTGCGCCGTTCGCGCTTGAGGCATGGCGTTCCTCGACATGGTGACTAAAGGATGGTTGTGTTGATCCCGCATTCAGGAACGCGCGTGCAGCGGCTTCCGGTGGAAATCGAAGATGCAGGCTGGTCCACCGTTGCCCGACGCCAAGGTCCGCATCCTCATCACCGAGGATGACGACGGCGTTCGCCGTCTTCTCAAGGCGGTGTTTGAGGATGAGGGTTACCTCGTCAGCGAGGCGCGGTCCGGCCGGGAAGCCCTCGAGGCCGTTAAGCGTAGCGACATTTCGCTTATCACGCTTGATCTTGGATTGAGAGGAGATGACGGACTTGCGGTTGCGCGCGACATTCGCCGCCTCAGCGCGGCGCCGATCGTTATGGTCACGGCCAAGGGCGCGGACGTCGATCGGATCGTCGGGCTGGAAATCGGGGCGGACGACTACATCGTCAAGCCGTTCAATACGCGCGAGGTCTTGGCCCGCGTCCGAGCCGTCTTGCGCCGAACGCGTGCTCATGCGGTTACGAGCCGAGAAGACCGCGGGCGGGTCACGTTCGAGGGCTTCGTCTTCGATGCCGGGGAACGCACTTTGAGCGGCCGCGACGGCTCGCTGATCGCGCTGACGGCGCGCGAATTTGCGCTTCTCGCGGCTTTCATTAGCCGTCCGCGGCGGGTGCAGAGTCGCGACGCACTGCTCGAATTCGTCGGCGGCGGCGACAGCGAGGCGCTCGATCGCGCCATCGACTCGCTTGTCGGCCGGTTGCGTCGCAAGATCGAATTCGATCCTGCGCGGCCGGCTTTGATCAAGACGGTTCGCGGCGCCGGATACATGTTTGCCGCCCAGGTCGTCCCAAACTAGGTGGCCTTTAGGTACAGCATTGCGGTTGTTCCTCCCCCGGGCGTTCTGGCGAGATCGAGTCCGCCCCCGGCATCCGCGGCGAAGCCGCTGACGAGCGCCAGACCTAGCCCGGAGCCCATGCCTGGCGCCTTGGTCGAGAAGAACGGGTCGAGCGCGCGTCGGCGGACGCTCGGCGACATTCCTGAACCTGTATCGATGACGGCGATCGTGACGTATGAACCCGGCGAAAGGATTCCCGACGACACGGCCATTGACTGCTCTAATGAAATGGGTCGCGCTTCGATCGATATGGTGCCGCCGTCCGGCATGGCGTCCCGGGCGTTGGCGACAAGATTGATGAGCGCGCGCTGGAACTCGCTCTCATCAGCTTCAATTTGGCCGAGAGCGCTTGATGCGGCGATGTGGAGCGCAATACGGTCGCCAGAAGAGGCCTGAAGGAGGGCCGCGCTCTCGGCCAGAGTTCGATTGACATCCATCCTTCGTTCGCGCTCAGGGCCTCGGCGCGCGAAACTGAGAAGCTGTTCGGTCATCGTCGCCCCGAGGTTCGCCGCGCGCTCCGCCTCGGCCAGGAGGCCGATCACGCGCGGGTCGCTCGTGCGCCGCGCCGCGAGTTCGACGTTGCCCTTGATCACCGCGAGGACGTTACGGAAATCATGGGCGATTCCTCCAGCAAGCCGTTCGAGCGCGATGGCTCTCTGCTCGTCAGGCGACACGCCGTCATCGTCATCGTTCTCGATATAGAACGTTACAACGGTTCCGGGCTGTGCGGACGACGCGCGTGCGAAAGGCGCTGCGCTCACGCGCGCGACGATAGTTCTGCCGTGAGCGTCTTGAACGGTCGCGGCAGCCGAGCCGCAGGCGCTTGAGGCGCCGATTGCCGCTGTCGCCGCGAGAAACTCGCCCCAATCCACAAACAGACTCTCAAGTCTTCGCGTCCAAACGCCCGACTCTGCATCGCCAAAAAGTCTTTCGAACGCGGCATTGGCGACGGCGATCTCGCCGTCGGGACCGAGAATGGCGATGGCGTCGCGCGCGTCGTCGAATGCGACGCGCAAGGCTTCGGCGACATCAACCGGATTCGGCCCCTGTCGGTCCTGCGTCATGAGCCTCCTGTGGTGCTTCCATGCTGGCGCCGATTGACACATAACCGGCAAATTTCTGGAACCGAAGCATGTCGAATTCGAACCGTTATGTGCCGAACGATAGATGATGCCTGTTGCCTCGTTCACCCTGCGAAGCCGCACAACCCATCGAAAACGAGGCGTAACCAGCAGGCGTGCTTTGAAAATTTGCTCCTACTGGAACCAAGATCATGAATATTCCGCAAAATCGAACTGCGTTCGGCTTCTCCGGCCCGCTCTACGCACAGGTTGCGGCCTACCTGAGAAGCAAAATCTCGGCGTCGGAACTGACATCGGCGGCGCCGCTGCCAAACGAGGCGGCTCTGGCCAAAGACATTGGCGTCAGCATCGGCACGGTGCGCAAGGCGCTTGAAATTCTTGAGGATGAGAAGCTGATACATCGTCGCCAGGGGCGCGGCACGTTTGTGGTCGACGATGCCGATCAAGGGGACTTCGGCCGGTTCTCAATACTGATGCGAGAAGAGAAACGGCTTTGCGCTGAAGTGATGGCATTCAAGGGCGGTATTGAACCGTCGCCGACGGCGGAGGCCGCCGCAGCGCTAAACCTGAATCCAGGAGAGCGCGTCATCGCGTTTGATATTGATTGGCGCGCCGGGCCACATGTGCGCGCCTACGAGCGCATTATCGTGCGCGAGGCGACATTTCCTGGTTTGGACCGAGTTGCGCCGCCGCCGACGCCAACGCCAACGCTGTTCCAAATCTATCGCCGCGACTATCACGTTGTCGTGCATCGAATCTCTGAACGCATCACCGCCTTCGCCGCCGATGAGGTTGCGTCGACGAGGCTCGCCGTCGCGCGCCAAGAGCCCTTAATAGAGGTGGTGCGCCTCGCGCGTACCCGCACGGGGCAACCGGTCGAGTGGTCGCGGCGGTTGATGTTGCTCGGCGGCGGAGCGCACTACAACGTGGCGCCTGGTTGAGCGCTAAACGTCAAGCGTCGGCTTCTCGCCCGTCGAACACGTATCCTGCGCCGCGCACGGTGCGGATCGGATCGAGCTCATTGCCACGGATCAAGGATTTGCGCAGTCGGCCGATGTGGACGTCGACCGTCCGCTCATCAATCTCGGACGTCTGCCCCCAAACGCGATCCAGCAGCTGGCCGCGCGAGAGAACGCGTCGCGGGCTTTCCATGAAGACTTCCAGCATGCGATATTCGGTCGGACCTAGGCGCACTTCGCGGCTGCCGCGCGTCACCTTGTGCGCCTGGCGATCGAGCATGATTTCGCCGGACACCAGCACGTCGCTCAGCCGCTCCGGCGAGGCGCGCCGCATCAACGCTTTGATGCGCGCCATCAATTCCTGCACGGAGAACGGTTTTGTTACGTAGTCGTCGGCGCCCGTCGTCAAGCCGCGAACGCGATCGGCCTCTTCGCCGCGCGCCGTCAGCAAGATAATTGGAAGGTTCGCCGTCTCCGTGCGCTTGCGAAGGCGCCGGCAGAGTTCGATCCCAGAAACCTTCGGGATCATCCAATCGAGGATCGCCACGTCGAACGATTGCTCGGCGAGGGTCAGCTCCGCTTCCTCGCCGTCGGTCGCGACGGTCACGTCGTAACCCTCGGACTCGAGGTTGTAGCGGATGAGTTCGGCCAGCGAGGCCTCATCTTCAACGACGATGATTTTGGCGGGCATAGGCAAATCGGTTCAGCTTCTTGCCGGGTTTGTTTCAGTTCGAAGGCGGGGTGATAAGCGTTGTTGCAGTTTTGTCGTTTTTCGGCCGGTCGTCCGCGATGGGCACGCCAAGAACGAGGTAGTGGACGTTCTCTGCGATGTTTGTCGTGTGATCGCCGATCCGCTCGATATTCTTGGCGCCGAACAGGAAATGCGTGCACAGCCCGATGTTGCGCGGATCCTCCATCATGTAGGTGAGGAGTTCGCGGAACAAAGAATTGTACATTGCATCGACATTGGCATCGCTGCGCCAGACCTTGAGCGCCTTGTCGATGTCGCGTTCGGCGAGCGAATCGAGCACGTCCTTCAGCTGGGTCTGCACCATTTCGGTCATATGGCGCATGCCGGACATCAGTGGCTTCGGGTAGGCTTCCCCTGCAATTGCCAGCGCTCGCTTTGCGATATTCTTGGATAGGTCGCCGATCCGCTCGAGATCGCCGGCTATCTTGAGAATGGTCATGATGTGGCGAAGATCATTGGCGATTGGCTGGCGCTTGGCGATCATCGTAATCACCTGGTCCTGCAGCTCGCGTTCGAGATTATCGATCGTCGCGTCGCTCGCGACGGCGATCTCCGCGAGATTTGGATCGCGCCGCTCGAGCGCGTCGATAGCCTGAATCAGCAGCTTTTCGGAGCACCCGCCCATCTGCGCAATGCGCCTGTCGAGCAGCTTGAGCTCTTCTTCGTAGGACTTGACTATGTGCTCGTTCATGTGCGGCATCCAATTCGAAAGAAAGGCCCTCATCAGCCGAAGCGGCCCGTGATGTAGTCCTGCGTGCGCTGATCTTTGGGGTTGGTGAAGATCGTTTGCGTTGCGCCTTCCTCGACCAGCGAGCCAAGGTGAAAGAACGCTGTGCGCTGCGACACGCGGGCCGCCTGCTGCATCGAGTGCGTGACGATGATGATGCAGTAGTTTGTCCGCAGCTCGTCGATCAGCGTTTCGACCTTTGCCGTTGCGATCGGGTCCAACGCAGAGCAAGGCTCGTCCATCAGAATCACTTCGGGGCTGACGGCGATTGCGCGCGCGATGCACAAGCGCTGCTGCTGGCCACCTGACAATCCAGTGCCGGAATCATGCAGCCGATCCTTAACTTCGTTCCAAAGGGCCGCCTTCTCGAGGCTGTTCTGTACGATTTCGTCGTATTCGGCCTTCGAAGACGCCTGACCGTGAATTCGCGGGCCGTAGGCGACGTTGTCGTAGATCGACTTCGGGAACGGATTCGGCTTCTGGAACACCATCCCGACGCGGGCGCGCAGTTGCACGACGTCCAGGCTCTTGTCGTAGATGTCCTGGTCGTCGATCGTGATTTTTCCGGTCACTTTGCAGATCGGGATCGTATCGTTCATGCGGTTGATGCAGCGCAGGAACGTCGACTTGCCGCAACCTGAGGGGCCGATGAACGCCATCACGCCGCGATCGGGAATGTCGACGTTGACGTCCTTCAGCGCGTGTTTGGCGCCGTAGTGAACGTTGACGTTGCGTCCGATGACCTTGGCCGGTTTGGCCGCGGCGGTGATATGTGCGGTGCGCGTCGCTTCTACGCGCTCGATTGCTGAAAGATCCACGGCGACACTCTCCATCTTCATCACCACCGACGTTCGAATTTATTGCGCAGCCATATCGCGGCGCCGTTCATCGCAAAGAGAAATCCAAGAAGGACGACGATCGCCGCCGCGGTGCGCTGCTGGAAGGCGGCTTCCGGAAGGTCCGACCAGAGGTAGATCTGAACCGGCAACACGGTCGCGGCGTCCGTCACGCTTGCAGGCACGTCGACGATGAAGGCGATCATGCCGATCATCAACAGAGGCGCTGTTTCGCCGAGCGCGTGCGCCATGCCGATGATGGCGCCGGTCATAATGCCCGGCATCGCCAGCGGAAGGACGTGATGGAAAACCGCCTGCTGCTGCGATGCGCCGAGCCCGATCGCGGCCTCGCGAATCGAAGGCGGCACGGCTTTGATGGCGGCGCGGGATGCGATGATGATCGTCGGCAACACCAGCAACGCCAGCACCAGACCGCCCACGAGCGGCGCAGACCTTGGCAAATTGAAGAAGTTCAAGAACACCGCGAGTCCCAGCAGGCCGAACACGATGGACGGCACCGCAGCAAGATTGTTGATGTTGACTTCGATGATGTCTGTCAGCCTGTTCTTAGGCGCAAACTCCTCGAGGTAGATCGCCGCCAGAACGCCGATCGGCAGACAGATGATCAGTGTCACGAGCAGCGTCAGGGCCGTGCCGACGAGGGCGCCGCGAATGCCGGCGAGTTCCGGTTCGCGACTGTCGCCGGACGTAAAGAATCGCCAATTGAAGGCCTTTTCGACCGCGCCCATGTCGCGCAGTTTTTCAAGAAATGCGACATCTTGATCTTGCGCCTTTCGGCGGCTTTCCGGCTGGGCGTACGTCTTGATCTGCCAGGCGCCGCCCTTCGCCAAGTCGGCGGTTGCGAGCGGCATCAGCACGCGGCCCTTGAGTTCATTCGCCGTCACCCGCTCGATTTTCACGAGACCGCCGTTAATCATCACGATCCGGCTGGCGATACTGGATGTCAGTACGGTATCGCCCGAGTCGACGTCCGTTTCCGCGCCCTGCACCTTTGTTTCGTTGATGAGATTGGCGAATGCGCCGACTGTCCCTTTGAGAACAATGTCGCCCTTGGCGTCGCTTGGCTTGAGGTCGATGGAGCCGTACGCCAGATCGACTTTGGCGGCGTCGGACTTGAAATAGATGTCGGCGTCGTCGGACAGCAACAGCGGCATTTTCACTGTCTGTCCGATGATCGTAGGATCGGCAAGAACGCGATCGCGAAGATCATCGGCGGCGCCGGAACTGACCAGTCCTGTCAAGGATTTGCGCGCCGTGCGGCCTTCGATGCCGGGGATCGCCGTTTCGATTGCCCTCCGCGTCAGGCTGGCATAGTCGGCCGATTTCAGCGCTTCTCGGCTGCGTTTCCCATCCGGGTCGACGACCGCAGGGTCAATCGCCACGTTGAGCACCGCGCGGTGCTCCCAGAATGCCGGAAGCGCGTTCCAGACGATGTTCGTCAGAAGCGCGACGAGAAACAGGCCTGTCAACACAAGGGCGCCAATCCCAAGAAACTTGAACAGGCGCTCCGACGCATAACGCTTGCGGACGCGCGCGGCGGCCACTTCAGGCGGAACCGCACGCCGCTTCAAGATGGCGGGCGAGTCAAGGCTCGTTGCAGCGGCGTCAGTCATATTGTTCCCGATACTTGCGAACGATGCGCAGCGCGATGACGTTCAAGATCAGCGTGACGAAGAACAGCACGAAGCCGAGCGCGAAGGCGGCAAGAGTTTTCGCGCTGTCGAATTCCTGGTCGCCGACCAGGATGGTCTTGATCTGCACTGTAATCGTGGTGACCGCTTCAAGCGGATTGAACGTAAGGTTGGCGGCAAGCCCGGCCGCCATGACGACGATCATCGTCTCGCCGATGGCGCGGCTGATAGCGAGCATGAAAGCCGATACGATTCCTGGCAGCGCCGCAGGCAAGACCACTTGCTTGATCGTCTCAGATTTCGTGGCGCCAAGCGCGTACGCCCCATCGCGCAGCGACTGGGGAACGGCATTGATGACGTCGTCGGAGAGCGACGAGATAAACGGTATGATCATCATCCCCATGATCAGCCCGGCCGCGAGGGCCGATTCGCTCGCGACGTCCAATCCCATGGACTCGCCAAATCCTCGGATCATCGGAGCCACCGTCAACGCCGCGAAAAACCCGAGCACGACCGTCGGTATGCCGGCGAGAATTTCAAGCACCGGCTTGGCGAACTGGCGCGTTCGCGGGGTGGCGTACTCCGCCAGGAAAATTGCCGACAGCAGGCCGAGCGGGCCCGCAACGAGGATCGCGATAAACGTAATCAACAATGTTCCGGTCAGCAGCGGCAGGAAGCCGTAAGCCGATTTGATGTCGCCCTGATCGGCGCGCATTGCCTGCTGCGGATTCCATTCCGTTCCGAACAGGAAGTCAAAGACGCCCGGGCGCCCTTTAATGTTCGGATCAAAGAAGAAGCGGAGAGTTTCCGTTAAGACCGACGCTACGATGCCAATCGTCGTCAGGACCGCGACGGCGGCGCACGCCATGAGAACCATGCGGACGACGCGCTCGAAGTGGTTACGGGCGCGGAACGGCGGCGTGATGAGGCTCAGCGACAGCGCGAGCCCGCCAAGCGCCGCGAGCAAGCCGGCGGCGAGGAGTCCATATGATCCTGTTTGGCGCCACGACTCATACGCTTCAGCGGCTTGTTGCAATTGTTCGGAGACTTCGCCGGATCGTTGACCTGCTGCGATGTTTTGTATGTCGCGCAGCGCTGCGCCGGCCTGCAGACTGTCCGCCTGAACCTCTGATGGCAGACTCGTGAGGGCGTGCGAGGACGCCAGATAACCGACCATCGGCGCGCCGACCGCATAGATCAGCAACATGGGAATGAAGACCATCGAGACGGCCAGGAGGCCGTGATAGGCAGGCAAAGAATGGAGCTTTTGACCGGAAGCGATGACCAGCGCTGAGCGTCGCGATGCAAGCACATACGCGACGAGCGTCAAGGCGGCGAGCGCTGCGAAGTAGGCGACGGTCATGCGGTGTCCCGATGCAAACGAAATGCGGACGCGGAAGACCCGCGTCCGCCGATGCGGCCGAACTTACTTCAGTTCGTCGCCTTTGAGAGCCGCCATTGCGGTCGCGCCTTCGCGAACCTTGGCGGTGGCTTCCTTCGGCAGCGAGACAAGGCCCTTCTTCGCCAAGTAGCCGTCTTCGCCGAGAGCCTTCTCGGACACGTACTCGGCGACGAACTTGTCGAGGCCGGGGATCACGCCGACGTGCTGCTTTTTGACGTAGACGAACAGGTCGCGCGCGCCCTTGTACTTGCCGCCCGAGATGTTGTCGTAGTTCGGTTCGACGCCTTCGACCTTCACGCCTTCGATCTTCGCGGCGTTTTCTTCGAGGAACGAGTAGCCGAAGATGCCGAAAGCGTCCTTGTTGCCTTCGAGCTTCTGCACGATCACGTTGTCGTTCTCGCCAGCTTCGACGTACATCCCGTCCTTGCGGATCGACTTCCAGACCTTTTCAAAGTCCTTGGTCTTGTTGGCTTCGTCGGCCTTCTTCATTTCCTTGAGCGAATCGAAGCCTTCGGCGCCCTTCTCCATGAACAGTTCATGGAAGCTGTCGCGCGTGCCGGAGGTCGGCGGCGGGCCGAGCACTTCGATCTTGACGTCAGGGAGCGAAGGATCGATCTCCGACCACTTCTTGTAAGGGTTGGCGATCAACTTGCCGTCCTTGTCCGGAACCATTTCGGCAAGCGCTTGGAAGACTTGCTTGCGCGTCAGTTCGATCGGTTTCGCGCCCTTGAGGTGCGCGATCGTCAGGCCGTCGATGCCGACCTTGATTTCGACGATGTCGGTCACGCCGTTCTTGGCGCAGAGTTCGAATTCCGACTTTTTCATGCGGCGCGATGCGTTGGTCGCGTCCGGCTTGTCGACGCCGACGCCTTCGCAGAAGATTTTCATGCCGCCGCCGGTGCCGGTGGATTCGACGATCGGCGTCTTGTTGCCGGCTTTGCCGAACTGTTCGGCGACGGCCGTGGTGAAAGGATAGACCGTGGACGATCCGACAATGCGGATCTGATCGCGGGCAGCCGCCGCGCCGGAAAACGCGACGACGGAAGCAGCGACGATTGCTGCGGTGCTGGCCTGCTTGAGAATGGACACGAAACGTCTCCCTCTTTGGGTTCGGCTCCGGAGATCTAAAGTTAACCGGTAGCCATGCGCTCCACGCGCACGAGCCTTCTAAGCCTCTCGTGTAATCTATTTGTGACATACTAATATATTGAAAAATATGTCAAAAATGTCTTGATGACGGTAAAATGACCCGCGCCGTTGTCCCGGTTCCAACCTCGGATGCGATCTGCAACTCCCCTCGATGCCGGTTGAGGACGTGCTTCACAATGGCGAGGCCGAGCCCCGTGCCGCCGATTTTCCGGCTCTGGTCTGCATTCACGCGATAGAAGCGCTCGGTCAAGCGCGGCAGATGTTCGGGCGCGATGCCGGGGCCGTCATCTTCGACGCTCACGATAATCTTCGGTTGCTGCCCGGGCGTTGTGGCGGAGGTCGCAAGTTCGATCTTCACCGAGCCGCCGTCGCGGCCGTATTTCACGGCGTTCTCGATCAAGTTCTGAAAGACTTGGAAAAGTTCATCGCGCTCGCCTGGCACAGTCGCCGGCCGCCCCGGCCGCGGCAGCGCAATCGAAATGCCGCGATCATCCGCGATCGGCAATAGCGTGCGAACAACGTCGGTCAGCACTTCGCCAATATCGACGCTGCCTGTTGGCGCCAGATTGGCTTTCTCCTCGACACGGCTCAACAGCAAGAGGTCGTCGATCAGACGCGTCATGCGTTCGGCCTGAGCCGCCATGATGGCGAGAAAGCGGGTCCGCGCCGCTTCATCATTGCGCGCCGGCCCCTGAAGCGTTTCGATGAAGCCGCGCACCGACGCCAGGGGAGTCCTCAGTTCGTGGCTCGCGTTCGCGATGAAATCCGACCGCATTTCGAGCATGCGATATTGGTCCGAAAGATCGCGGAACGTGATGAGCGCCATCGCTTCGACGATGCCGTGTTGCGGCCCGATCGGCGATATGGTCGCCATCAATTGGCGTTCGACGCCGCTGAACTGCTCGAAACGGGCGATCGTCCGTTCGCCCTGAATTTTTGCCGACTCGACGGCCTGCAGCAGTTCCGGATCGCGGCTGACGTGCTCCAACGCCAGTCCAGCCAGCGCCTTTCCGAAAAGTTGTTCGGCGGCGTGATTGTAGTGGA
This sequence comes from Hyphomicrobium sp., assembly GCA_052386495.1. Taxonomy (GTDB): domain Bacteria; phylum Pseudomonadota; class Alphaproteobacteria; order Rhizobiales; family Hyphomicrobiaceae; genus Hyphomicrobium_B. The sequence continues at coordinate 99,033 of JBQTKA010000017.1, forward strand.
CGATTGTCGCCGAAGCGTCGAGGAGCAGCGCAGGATCAGGAATGGCGGCGACGAGAGAGGCTGGCGTCATGTTTGTGTCCGGGTTCAAAGGCGAAGCGATTGCTTCGCCCCTATTGGCGATGGCGCGCAAGGGATTGACCGCCGCGACGGCAAGAAGACCGGCCGCTGCCGCAGCGAACGCGGCGGCGACCAGAGCGGCCCGCGCCGAGATGACGTCAAGTTCCGTTAGGATCAACATCGCCGCGAGAAGCGCCGCCAGTGCAATGACGATTGCGAAGGGTTCCGGAAACTGGCGTTGCGGAATTTCACGGCCGTCGCGTGCGCTCAACGACTCTCGCGGCATCGCGTGATGATCCTCGGCCCGCCTTGCGCCATCAGGCGCGTCGCGACGTTGTGCGGCGGAGCCCGCCTCCGACCGACTCCGCCGCGCGTTTTCCTGTCGGTGAGCGTTTCCGCCCCGGCACAGCGGCTGCTACGCCTGCCGACGTGTCTGAGAGTTCAGCAAGCGTATGCTGATCAAGCACCGCGATGAAAGCGCCGAGAGCGTCGTCGAAGACAGCGTTGAGGCTGTTCTGTTCGCCGCGGTTCGCGGACTTGGCCGACTCGACGCGCACGCGGGTCACTTCGATCGCGCGCACGACGTCGCCGACCTTGATCTCACTCGATGGCCGCGCAAGCCTGACGCCGCCCGAGGGACCGCGTACAGCTGCGACGAAGCCGGCGCGAGACAGAATGTGGACGATCTTGAAGACGTTCTGCTTGGTGATGCCAAGACGATTCGAGATGTCGGCGACCTTTAGCAGGCCTCCATCGGATTGCGCGCAATCGAGCAAAATGCGGATGGCGTGACCGGTCTGCTTTGTCAATCGCATTTGCGCCAACCTGGCCAATTCGACGTGCGGCGCAGCGGCGCCTGTTAGCGCTTGTTTCACAGATTTGAGGCCGGTGGCAAGCGCGATGGCGGCCCTTTACCACGCCGCTCCCCAGGGCCGCCGCCATTGCGAAGTTCGCGGTTGGATATTGTTTACAGGTAGAGTAATCAAATGCGACGAGGCGTGTCGCGGGTGCGCAGCGCTTGCGGATGGGCCGTAGCGTCTACGCGACTGGTATGGGTGACCCCGGAGGGGTCAAAAGGAGATGCGATGATGGGTTTGAGGAACGCAGCCGTTGCGGCATGCCTGGGGCTGGCGTCCGTTGCGACCGGCGCGCTCGCTGAAACGCCGATTGTAAAAGATATTGTGACGACATACGGCGACATCGCCTACGCCGCCTACAGCGACGCAACGGACAGGGCGAAGGCGCTCGACGCGGCGCTCGACGCGCTGTTGGCTGCGCCGTCAGATAAAACTCTGGCGGCCGCCCGTGCGGCGTGGAAGGCTTCGCGCGATCCTTACATGGAAACCGAGGGCTACCGCTTCGGCAACAAGATCGTCGACGACTGGGAAGGCAACGTCAACGCATGGCCTTTGGATGAGGGCTTGATCGATTACGTCGACAAGTCGAGCTACGGCGAGACGAGCGAAGAAAACCCGCTCTACGGGGCCAACATCATCGCCAACGCATCGCTAAGACTCGGCAAGTCGAAGCTCAACGCCAAGACCATCGACAAGGCGGTAATCGCAAAGCTCAACAGCGCGCTCGACGTCGAAGCCAACGTCGGCACCGGCTATCACGCCATCGAGTTCCTGCTCTGGGGGCAGGATCTCAATGGCACGGGTCCCGGCGCCGGCAAACGCCCGGCCACCGATTTCGACGTCAAGGCGTGCACCGGCGGCAACTGCGAGCGCCGCCGCGCCTATCTCAAGGCTGCGTCGCAACTTCTGATCGACGATCTGACGGATATGACGAAGAATTGGGCGCCGGGCGGCGCGGCGCGCAAGGCCATCGCCTCGCAAAAGGAAAACGGCCAGCTGGCCGTCATTCTCACGGGAATTGGGTCGCTTTCCTATGGCGAACTCGCCGGCGAGCGCATGAAACTCGGCGTGCTGCTGCACGATCCGGAAGAGGAACACGATTGTTTTTCCGACAACACGCATAACAGCCACTATCACGACCAGATAGGCATGATGAACATCTGGAACGGCCGTTACGAGGGTTCCAAGGCGGTCAGCGGCGCAAGCATTGCGGCGTTCGCGCGCGATAAGGCGCCGGAAGCGGCCAAGCGCGTCGACGAGGCGATGGCGGCGACGCTGGAGAAACTCAAGGCAATTAAAGACAAGGCGGACAGCGGTGAGCTGGCGTATGATCAGATGCTGGCTGCGGACAACCCGGCCGGCAACAAGATGGTGCTAGACGCCGTCGACGCGCTCGTCGCGCAAGCCCGCGCCGTCGAGGCGGTGGTTGCGGCGCTGAAGCTGACGATCAAGATCGAGGGCTCAGACAGCTTGGACAATCCATCGGCGGTCGGCGCGAAGTAACGCGCCGTCACCGTCGATTCAGGCGGAACGGAATGGCGACGCGCAGGCGACTGATGCAGGGCGCAGCCGCAACGCTCAGTGTTGCGGCTTTGCCGTTCGCGCGTGGCGTAGCTGACGCGTCTGTTTCGCCCGTAGCGCCGCCCCCCCCGATCCGACCGGCAGGCGCTGCATTGCCGCTCGACATCGCCGAGCGAAACATTGCGCTGCCGTGTTTCGCCGGACAAACGTTGCCGCTATTGACATTTCGCGACGACGTTGACGTTCTCGTCGTGCGTGTGAAAGTCGACGAACCGTTTGACGTCGCCGTCAAGAACAGCCTGCAAATCCCCGGCGAGCACGTGTCTATTCATTGGCACGGCCTCAGAATCGAGAACCGGCAGGATGGCGTCTCTTACATGACGCAACCGCCGATCCAGCCAGGAGAGACGGGCGGCTATCGTTTCACGCCCCCTGACACCGGAACGTACTTTTTTCATACGCACTGCAATTCCGTCGAACACTTCGGCCGCGGACTCGTTGGCGCATTGATCGTCGAAGGCGACGAAATTGCGCCGTCGGACGCCGATGTCGTTTTGATGATGAAGGACTGGCGTCTCGCGGCCAGCGGCGGATTCATGCCGTTTTCTTCTGACGAGGGCGCGGCGAAGGCGGGCACAAATGGGACCGTGCGCGCGATCAACGGCGTGACGCGGCCGCGGTATGCGATCCCGGCGTCGGCCGATGTCCGAATCCGTTTTCTCAATGTTGATCCTGTCCGAATTTCTGAGATCGGCGTCGAAGGCGCAGAAGCGGCATTGATCGCTGTCGACGGCAATGGTTTAGCGCCGATGACGCTCGAAAGCTGGCGGCTAGGACCTGCGGGCCGGCTCGACATACTGGTTCGTTCGCCGAAGGCCGGCGGTCTTGTGCGACTCATCGACTATTTCTCGGCCGAGCCGGTGGTCCTCGCCGAGTTCATCAGCGAAGGACCGGACAAGCGTCGCGGCGCCTTCGAACCCGCCGCACTCAAGAGCCAACGAGTAAAGCTCGCAGATCGGGCCAACGCGCAGCGCCTGACATTCGATTTCTCGGCCACTGCGACCGGCAAGACGATCGCTGATCTGCCGGTCGTCGACGGTCTGCCGATCGGCAAACTGTGCCTTGCAAAACGCTCATACTGGGCCATCAACAAGCAGTCGTGGGTCAGCGTCGATCACTCGGACCTCGGTCCGCCCCTTGCGAAGTTGAAGCTCGGGCAGAGCTACATTTTCGAGTTGGAGAATCGCACGCCCCATTCACATCCGATCCACATCCACGGCCACACCTTCGAGGTGATGAATTCGAACTTGCGAAAGCTCACGCCGCACCGAGCTGATACGATCCTGCTCGTTCCGAAAGAACGGATCGAAGTGGCGTTCGTCGCGGACAATCCCGGGCGCTGGATGTTCCATTGCCACATCCTCGAACACCAGGAGACCGGGATGATGGGATATCTCGACGTCGCATGAGGCTTCTGTGGTTTATGCTTGCGGTGGTTTTTGCCGCAACGACGCCGGCGTCCGCCGATCCTCTGGACGCCGCCGCCGGAAAAGCGCTGTTCGATCGGTTATGGGTACCGGCGCCTGCTTCGACGGACGCGGCGGACGGACTGGGCCCGCTCTTCAATGCGCGTGGATGCGTTTCCTGCCACCGCGACGGCGGCGGCGCGCGCGCCGTTCGCCGTGAGGATGGCCGCAGCGACATCGACGGCGCCGTCGTGCGCTTCGGCGCGGCCGACGGGAGGACCGACCCGCTGTTCGGCCAGCAGCTTCAAACCAATGCCGTTCCTGGACTGGCGCCGGAAGGTGTCGCTCGCTTCTTGCCCAAGCTATCGCTCCACCTGGAGCGCGGCGCGCTTGACCCCGGCGTTCGGACCGGCGTGCGACTTGCTCCGTCGCTTTTCGGCGTGGCCGGATTCGATCAGGTCTCAGACGAAGAAATTCTCAAACGCGCCGATCCCGTTGACCGGAACGGAGACGGCATATCCGGCCGCGCAAATCGGTTGCCGGGCGGGATGGGGCGATTCGGGTGGAAGGCCGCGCACGTCACGCTCGGCGAACAGATTGCGCACGCCCTCGCGACCGATCTTGGGCTTTCAAGTCCATTGGACCCCAGACCGAATGGCGATTGCACAGAGAAGCAGGCCGAGTGTCGTCCTTTGCCAAACGGCGAAAGCGCCCGGTTCGATGGTCGGGAGGTTTCGACGGCAATGATCGGTTTGATGTCGGCCTATCTCGAGACGTTGCGGCCGTCGCCGCAAAAAACAGAGCCGGGCAGAGCGGCGCTGTTCGCCAAGACCGGTTGCGCCGCGTGCCACACCCCGGAGATGGTGACGCGCAGCGGCAAAGTTATCCCCGCGTTTACCGACTTACTGCTGCACGACATGGGCCCCGCGCTCGACGACGGCGTCGGCGAACCCGGCGTTGCATCGTCGGAATGGCGCACTGCGCCGCTCCGAAAAAAAACTTATCCCCGCAGCTCCGGGCAGCGGTATCTTCATGACGGATCAGCCGCGACAATTGGCGAAGCGGTGGCGAAACATGGCGGCGAAGGCGCGGCAAGCCGTGCGGCATTCGAGAAATTGTCGGCCCGCGCCAGACGCCGGCTGGTCAAGTACGTGATGGGTTTATGAGCTGGTTGGTTCATTCAATCTTGGCGTGCGTCATGGGCGCCTTCGCGATTGCGATGGGCGCCGGGTCGGCGTCCTCGGCGACGCCGAGATCGCACTATGCCCTTGTGCAGGCGACGGTCGACGGTTACGTGCTGCCGCGGTTTGCAACATTGCGCGCGGCGGCCGAACAATTGCCGGGCGCCGTTTCGCAGGTTTGCGCGGTTGGCGACGCGTCCGCGCGCAAAAATCTTGAGCTGAAATTCAATAGCGCCGTGACCGCGTACGCGGCCATCGAATTTCTGCGGTTCGGGCCGCTTGTCGAGGCGGGTCGCCGCGAGAGCCTCTCGTTTTGGCCCGATCCGCGCGGCTTTGTTCCGCGTCAGTTGCGTCAACTGATTGCCAGCAGCGACGCCGCAAATGCCACCGCGGCGGCGATTGCAAAACAGAGCGCTGCGATCGAGGGTCTGCCGGCGCTCGAAATCCTGATGTTCGACCCCGAGCATCCGCTCGGACCCGGCGAACCGGCGGTCTATCGCTGTAAGCTCGCCGGCGCCATCGCCGCCAACGTAGTCGCGCTTGCGGTCGCCGTCGACGACGGCTGGACCAAGCCCGGCGGCTGGAAAGACAAGATGCTCCGGCCCGGCTCGGACAACGACACCTACAAGGAGCCGCAGGAGGCGGCGAGTGAACTTGTGAAAGCGTTGTTGACCGGTCTGGCGCTCGTCGCCGACGTGCAGATTAAACCGCGGCTTGACGGCAAGGCGCGCGCGATCGGCCCGTATGCGAAAGCGAAGCTGTCGTCGGACTATTTCCGCGCTGGCGTCGCGTCTCTCGAAGCGCTCTACGGCGCGCTCGATCTCGAATCTTACCTCGACGAGAACAGCGCATGGATCATAGGCTGGTCAGCCGGCGCCTGGCGCACGATTAGAGCAAGCGACGGATTCGGGGGAACCGCCGCCGGCGCAACGCGCGAAGGACCAGGATTGCGCGAGCTCTTCGACCGGATGACCCATCTGCGCAGGCTCGTGACGCGCGACATGTCGGCCGCGGCGGGACTGACCGTCGGCTTCAACGAACTGGATGGCGACTGACCATGCTCGATCGACGGGCGCTTCTGCTTGGAACGGTCGCAGCAATCGGCGCTCATCCTCTCGCTGCGGCGGCGACGCAGCGCGGGTCGCCCGCCTACGCCTCCGCCGCGCGGCTGGACGACGGCACGCACGCGCTCGTACTGCTGTCGCGAGACGGCGCCGTGCTCAGAAATATTCCCCTTTCCGCGCGTGGGCATGACGTGGCGATGCATCGGGTCAGCGGCCGCGCGGTGGCGTTCGCGCGGCGACCCGGAACATTCGCCGTCGCGTTTGATGTGCGCCGGCCGGGCGCGCCAATCGTCTTCGACGCTATCGAGAATCGACACTTCTTTGGCCACGGAGCGTTTTCTCTCGACGGTCGACTCTTGTTCGCCTCGGAAAACGACATCGCGGGTGCGCGCGGCGTGATCGGGATTTACGATGCCGAAAGCGACTACCGCCGCATTGGAGAGCATCCGAGCCACGGGCTGGGACCGCACGAGATCGTCCTGCTAGGCGATGGCCGCACGCTGGCCGTCGCTAATGGCGGACTGGACACCGCGCCGGAAGCTGGCCGAGAAAATCTCAATCTCGACGCCATGGAGCCCTCTCTGGCCTTCTTGGATTCGAGAACAGGGGCGCTGAAGGCGCGTCACGCGCTGACCGGCGATCTGCGCCGCCTCTCATTGCGGCACATCGCGGCCGACGCCTTCGGTCGCGTCTGGTTCGGCGGCCAGTGGGAAGGCGATCTTTCGAACGCGCCGGCGCTGATCGGCAGCGCCGGCATCGATCGCGACCTCGAATTGATTGCCGACGGCGAGGCGCCGGCCCGGTCCCTGAAAGGATATATCGGGTCGGTTGCAATCGACGCGCGCGGCTCGATCTTTGCCGCAAGCGCGCCGAAAGCGGGCCGCGTCGTCTACATCGATTGCGCTACGGGCAGGAATGTCTCGCAAAGCATGCTTCGCGACGCCTGCGGCGTGGCAGGCGAAGAGGACGGCTCCTTCTGCGTTTCGTCGGGCTTCGGCGCTCTGCGTCGCGAAACGCCGGCCGGTTCGATCATCTCCGAAGCCGAACTCGCCACCCTCGCGTTCGACAATCATCTGCGGCGCATCGCCTAACGCTGAAATTTTTTTGCGTCCCGTAGATCGGCCAGCGTATCGATATCCAGGAACGCTGCGTCGTCGGCGATGGGCACGGGATGCCAGGCGTCGCTGTGCGCCTTCAAAATCGCCTTGCCGCCCTGATCGCCCTCAACGGCTGAAAGCGCCGAGAACAACCGGCGTGGCCAGATCACGGGGTGGCCCTGTCGGCCCGCAGGGCTTTCTGGGAACACGATGGCGATGGCGTTTGCTTGCGCAAATGCGGCGCACAGGTCGTCAATCAATGAAGCAGAGAGATATGGCATGTCCGCCAGCGCAACCAGGGCGCCGGAGCAATCGTCGCTGATCTTCGCGAGCCCCGCGCGCAGAGACGTTCCCATGCCATGAACGGCATCGGGGTTTGCGTGGTATAGCCAGCGACCCTTTCCAGCTGCTGCTATCAGCGGACCGCTATCCTCGGGCGTAACGACCACAATTTCGGCGACCGACGACGCATCGAGCGCATCGAGCGCACAGCGTATGATCGGTTGGCCGCCGATTTCGGCCAGCAGCTTGTCGGCGTCGCCGAACCGCTTGGAGCGGCCTGCGGCCAGTAGAATTGCTGCGATTTTCATGGTCTGGCGAACATGGACATTGCCCTTAAGGATCGATGCACGCGGCGTTGGCCCAGTCAGCGTCGTTGTCGCGATTGCGCCTGATCCGCAGCGCGGCTAGAAGCGCGACCATGAGCAACGCCTCCGCCAAGACAACGACGCCAGCAAGACCTAGCCCGCCAAACCTGTCCGCTCCGAAGGTCGGCTTTGTCTCTCTCGGGTGCCCGAAGGCGCTGGTCGACAGTGAACGCATCATCACCAAGCTGCGTTCCGAAGGCTACCAGATTGCCAGCGACTATGACGGCGCGGATGTCGTCGTCGTGAACACATGCGGCTTTCTCGACTCCGCCAAGCAGGAGAGTCTTGACGCCATCGGCGAAGCCATGAACGCCAATGGCCGGGTCATCGTCACCGGTTGTTTCGGCGTTGAAGAATCGCGCATCCGCGAGGCGCATCCTGGCGTGCTCGCCGTCACCGGCCCGCACCAATACGAAAAAGTGGTGGAGGCTGTCCACGACGCGGTTCCGCCGCTGCACGATCCGTTCGTCGATCTGGTGCCGCCAGAGGGCTTGCGCCTCACGCCGCGCCACTATGCCTATCTGAAAATTTCCGAAGGCTGCAACAACCGCTGCTCGTTCTGCATCATTCCGAGCCTGCGGGGCGATCTTGCCAGCCGCCCGGCCAATCACGTGATGACGGAAGCCGAGCGACTTGTGAAGGCCGGCGTCAAGGAGCTGCTGGTCATCAGCCAGGACACCAGCGCCTACGGGCTTGATCTGAAATACGCCGAAAGCCCGTGGAAGGGCCAGCCGCTGCGCGCCAAGTTTCTCGATCTGTCGCGGGCGCTGGGCGACCTCGGCGCGTGGGTGCGGCTGCACTATGTCTATCCCTATCCGCACGTCGACGACGTGATCCCGCTGATGGCGGAGGGTAGGATCCTGCCCTATCTCGACATCCCGTTTCAGCACGCGTCGCCGCGCGTCCTCAAGGCGATGCGCCGCCCCGCCGCGCAGGAAAAGACGGCGGCTCGCATCGCGCGCTGGCGCGAGGCGTGTCCTGATCTTGCCATCCGCTCGACGTTCATCGTCGGTTTCCCGGGTGAGACGGACGAGGAGTTCGAGTTTCTGCTGCAGTGGCTCCGTGAGGCGAAGATCACGCGGGCCGGATGCTTCAAGTACGAGCCGGTCGCCGGCGCGGCGGCGAATGCGCTCGGCGCGGCGATCCCTGATGACGTGAAAGACGATCGCTGGCGGCGTTTCATGGCCGTGCAGAGAGAGGTTAGCGCCTCTCTGCTCGCATCGCGCGTCGGCTGCGAGATCGACGTCTTGATTGATGAGGTCGACGACGACAGCGCGACCGGCCGGTCGTCGTGGGATGCGCCGGAAATCGACGGCAATGTGTTCCTCAATGGTGAAACGAGCGTGAAGCCGGGCGACATCGTGCGCGCCAAGATCGTCGAAGCCGACGACTACGACCTATGGGGCGAGCGAGTCTAGCGCCCGTCGATCCAGACAGCGCCGCCAGAGAACGGCTTCGCTTTGTGGTCAGGCTCGACGTGGATCACGACCTCGGAACCCTCGATCGCCTTTTCGATAGCGTTCTCGAGCCTGTCGCAGATGTCGTGCGCGTCCTGCACCGTCATTGCGCCCGGCACGACGAGGTGAAATTCAATGAACAGGGCGCGACCCGCCTGACGCGTCCGAATGTCATGCGCTTCGAGCGCGCCGTCGCCGTTGGCGGCGATCGCGGCGCGAATTTTTTCGGCGATGTCGGGAGCCGCCGCCTGATCGAGCAGGCTCGACATCGAAGCGTATGCGATTCTGTAGCCAGTCCAGAGGATGTTGATCGCGACGAGCGCGGCGAGCATGGGATCGAGGAGCTGCCAGCCGGTTGCAACCGCAAGGGCAAGGCCGACGATGACGCCGGCGGAAGTCAAGACGTCGGTGACAAGGTGTTGGCCGTCGGCGACAAGGGCGGGGGAGCGCCACGACCGACCGCGGTTGATCAGCAACCAGGCCCAGCCGGCGTTGAGGGCGGCGGCAGCCGCATTGATGGCTATGCCTAGGCCCGGCGCGTGCAGCGTGGAACCGGTCGCAAAGGCGGAATACGCCTTTATCAGTATGAAGACGGCCGCAACGATGATCATTGCGCCCTCGAAAATCGCCGCGAAGAATTCCGCCTTGTGGTGGCCGAACTGATGGTCGGCGTCGGCAGGCTTGGCGCTGACGCGGACAGCCGCCAGCGCGGCGGCGGCGGTAGCGACGTTGACGATGCTCTCCAGCGCGTCCGAGTAGAGCGCGACCGACCCGGACGCCAGATAGGCGAAATATTTGACGCCCATCACGCCGGCCGCCACGACGATATTGGCCATTGCGAACAGCATGATCGTGTCATGCCCGACGGCCGTGCGCTCCCGGTCGGGGGCGGAAGACATCGGCGATAATCCTTCGGATAGACCGGGCGAACGTCAGCCGCTCAGCATTGGGCGACGACGCGCCGTCCGCGTGGCTTTCGCATGCCTCGCCACTTTCGCCAACGGTTTATCCACACGCCTCGTCGACGTGAGGCGACCTTCGCCCTCGCGGAATCCTGGCGAATCTGGTGCTCCAGAGGGTGCGGCGCGCGGAATCAGCAGCGCCGACCCGAGGAGGCGTCATGGCCAACTTCACGACCCATATCGCTGTCGGGACCGTGGTCTCCGGCGCGCTCGCCACGCTCACGCTCGCGGCCGACGTCGTGGCACCCGAGAACCTAGTGGCGGTCACGCTCGCGGGCGTGCTCGGTTCGGTTTTGCCCGACATTGATCTCAAGGACTCGCGACCGAGCCGCGCCATGTTTGCCGGGCTCGGCGTCTTCTTCTCGTTTGCAGCCTTGTTCAACGCTGCGACGAAGTTGTCGATCGCCGAACTCTGGATCGTGTGGCTCGGCACGCTGGTCGCGGTGCGCTACGGACTGCACGCCATTTTTCACCGGCTCGCGCGACACCGCGGCATCTGGCATTCGATCTTGGCGGCTGTGTTCTCGTCGGTTGCGACCGCAGTCGTCTACTATCACGTTCTCGGCCGGCACGAGGGCGTCGCGTGGCTGGCGGCGGCGTTCATGATGGCCGGGTTTCTGACCCACCTGGCGCTCGACGAAATGTACTCCGTCGATGTCATGGATACGCGCGTGAAGGCATCCTTCGGCACGGCGTTGAAGCTCATCGACATGCGCCACCTCGGCGCGTCGGCGGCCATGGCGGCGGCGACAGCCGGCGTGCTCTTCGTCGCCCCGCCGACCAAGACATTCGTCGACGGCGTCGCCTCAAAAAGTCTTTGGACGGGCCTGCATCAACGTATTCTTCCGAGCGACGGGCTTTGGTTCGGAGTCATATCTCCGAAGCGGCTGTTCGCGCGCGCTGAGGAAAAGTCGACGGAGTTGACGACTGGGTCATTGCCGGAAGCTGTGTCCGCGCCTGCCGCCGCGAGCGCCGCCGCGCCCGCTATGCCTCCGGGCGGTCCGGAACTGGCCCCAACAGCGCCGCCCACTCCAGCGAGCGCCAGCATCAGTGTCGAGATCAAGCGTCCGCCGATTACGATTGAGCGAGACCCTTGACGAACGTCGACGTCAGTTTGCGCACGTAGAGTTCGGCGTTGCTGGGCGTCATCGTAGGACCCTTGGACGTCACCGCGATCGACGTCAGGCCATAAACGCCGCCCCACAAAGCGCGCGCTGCGAGATCAACTTCTGCCGGCTCAGCGTTCTTCATTAGCGGCCGCAAGCTCTCCGCAACGATGGTGACGATGGCGTTGACGCGGTCGTGCAATGCCGGGGGGATTGCAACGCCCTCGTCGGGATAGTGCGCCAACAGGACATTCCACATTTGGCGGTTCGACAGCGCAAAATTGAGGAATGCTTTCGACAGGTTGTCGACGCGCTGGGCGCTGGGCGAGGCGGCTGACGCCGCCTGCATGACCTCGACAACATCGCCCAGCATCTGCGCCTGCAGCGTCAGCAGAACGTCGTCCAGATTCTCGAAGATGTTGTAAAGCGTGCCCGGTGAGTACCCGATCAGACGCGCGATCTCGCGTGCTGAAAGTTTTGGCAGGCCCTGTGTTTCGATGATTGTGCGCGCCGCATCCAAAATAAGATTGCGGAGTTGTTCCGGCGTGTGGAGAGAACGACGACCCATTGTAATATACGCCCCTTTTCAAAATGCCGGGACGATAGCCGATTGCGCCGCACAAACAAGCAGCCCACTGACGAAAGTCTGTCACGGCGCCACGCAGACGGGTGCAGTTCATCCCGCTATCGTTTTGAACATCGGTCAATTCGGCAAAATCATCCGATTGCCGCAGAAGAATTGTACACAATATAATAGGATCGCGATACATGGTTAGCGATCCGCGACTAACTTTCTAACGCGTCGAAACCGCAACAGCTATCGGAAATTAGTTCGATCTCACGGAGTAGGGCAAGCCGCGTTGCAGGCCCGTGACGCGTACTGGACGCAATTGTTGCGTGGAGAGTTCGCAACGGTGTCCTTGAACGGCTTGTTGCTGAAATCGTACGGCATGAAGTTCTTGAGAACGGACGTGTACTTATATTCGGCCTCGACGAGAATGGCGTAGGAATTTCCCACGATCATGCCGGTCGCGGGCATGGATTTGTTGCTGCCACAGGTCGGGATCGACATGGAATGGTGCTGGTAGCGCCAGACGATGCTCGTGTTGTTCGGGTTTGCGGCCGGCGCAAAAATCTGCATGACGCCAATTTTGAGCGGCGCCGTGTCGTAGGGCCACATTACCTGTTCTGCTGCATCCATGATGCCGTCAAGATTGTCGAGGGTTTCCTGTTCCGGAGTCTTCGCGGTCGAATTTTGGTTGTCGAGGAATTGCTCGCGGGCGATGAGGTCGCCGACCATGGCGACCGCGCGCTGAAAGCGCTTATGGACGATGACGCTGCGGCCTACCTCGAACGTCCCAAGCGCCATCAAAGCCATCAGCGGCACGAGCGCCGCGAACTCGATCATGGCGACGCCGGCGGTATTGGCGACGAAGCGGCGGATCGACATCAGGAAACCGGTTGGTCTGTTGCGGAACATGAAGCGAAGTCCTGTCATTGTCTGCGATTGAAGCGACGTTACCTGAGCTGGCAGCGGCCTACTTGTATGGTTCTGTGCGGAACGCCGTCGCCGCTTGCATGACCATCGTCTTGTTGTTGCCGGTGCCAAAGTTGCCAAGCTTGAGAAAAGGGATCGAAGCGGGAAGCTCCCAGTGGTAACACGCCATCACGAAGACGATGGCGCTGTCGGCCCCAACGTACTGCGCGATCAAATCGCTGTCGTTTGCGGGGCTGTTTTTGATGGCGCCGTTAACGACGCAGGGTTGCAGCTTGCCTGCGACCTCAGCCCAACTTCCGGCCCGATCGGGGAAAATTTTCAACTTGTCGCATTTGATCCAGTAGCCGGCTTTGTCGCAGACCGAGTCTCTGAATTGCTTGACCGTCATGTTCGTCTTCTGGGCTTGACCCGTTCGAACCAGGCGCGACGTCTGGTCCATGCCCTTCTCGATCGAGTTCATAATAAAGAAGTGGAGCGCGATGCCGATAAGTCCGAAGATGAACATGAAGAAGGGGAACGCGATCGCGCCGAATTCGATGGCGGTGGCGCCGTCTTCGTTGCGCCTCCAGCGATAGAACGGACGAACACAGATCATGCGGCGCATTGCGCCATTGCGCTCAGTGGACATCCGCACGGCTTTACCTCGTGAATTCCAGACGGGATTACAGGAGGTAAGCTAGGCGTTGAGGCGTTAAATATGCCCTTAATCAATCGTAATTCGAATGAGCTGGTTGAGGGAGTGTTAAGTCGTAGCCTCGAAATTTACGGAACCGAGCGCGGCAGCGCGACCGGTCGCGCGCGCCCTCGGCGCGCACGTGTCGCATCTGAGTGGCCTTCGAAGTAGACGCTATTGCGCGTTGGCGCTGGCGCCGGCGGTTTCAGCCGAACCTTCGGAGAACTTTATCTTCGCGCCGTTGGCCGCCAGCACGCCCTCGAAATAGGCCTTTTCGTCGCCGATCGTCAGGTTCGGTTCGCAATTCGGCGTGCATGAGTAGGTGAAGCGCATCGAGCCCTTGTGCAGGTTGACCACTTTCTGGTCGTCGCGCTCCACCATCACGCGCTGATCCTGAATGACGTTGCGTTCCGCATCCAGGGCGATGATGTTGGTGATGCCGAAGGTTTTGCCGGTGACTACCATCAGATTTCCGCCTTGCAGAGTGACATCCGCAATCGACGGGTTGCCGATGATAATTTCTGTGGCCGGTCGCGGCAGGCGCAGCAATTGCGATTGATCGTAGCGGACGATGAGATCGCCGGCCGACGCCCCGGTTCCCATCGCTGCGCTTGCTGCACAGAACATGGCGGCGAGGCGAATTTGAACGCGGTTGCGCATGGGCGTCTTCCCGAATGAAGCCTGATGACTCATTACCGCAAGAAAAGGTGAAGGAACTGCAAACGCGCGTCGCGAACTCGAACGCAGCGCGCACCGGATGGCGCCGGTTTGAACTCCATGGCGGTGGATCCGCAGAAATTCGTGAGGCGGGAGAGCGCGCCGTGCCGCTCGTCTTTGTACGATCACGAGTGTTTCCCGCAATCGAATGAACGGGCGTCACAAACGTTCCCGACAGTCGACTGCCGTTTCGCAGCAACGTCCATCCGACGCCCAAGATATACAGGCTCGCGCCCCGACGAAAATCTCGAGTTTAACACCTCGTAAGGCATGAATAAGCCATGTAATCAAGTAAAAACTGGTCGACTGGAAAGATATTCTCAGAATAATACTTCGAAAAACCAAGAATTTCTAATTGATAAGTCAGTATTAATTTTCTGTCAGGACCTATTTATTCACTGACCCCGCCTTTTTACTCGCCATTAATTTCTCTAGATTACTTTGAAGTCAGTTCAGCGGTGCGGACGCGCTCCCCCGATGGACAGGATCGGAAGATCGCAGTCAGTGTAGTTTGGGAGAGTACCTATGACGAAGTTTTCGCGTTTCATGAAGGATGAGTCGGGCGCAACCGCTATCGAATACGGCCTCATCGCCGCCATTCTCAGCGTCGGCATCATCACCGTTCTCGGCAACGTCCGTGACAACCTGCAGACGACCTTCAACTCGGTCGCCTCGGAACTCGCCGGCAGCTAAGTTTGGGCGCCGGTCGCACCGACCGGATCGTCTCGAAGCGGCAATGCCAAATCATTGCCCCAATCACGCCCGAGGCCGACGCCTCGGGCGTATTGCGTTTTTGGGATTGCGTCGCCGAACTAACGAGTCGCGATCGGCCGCCAAGTTCTCCCAGAAGTCTCGGAAGTTTACGCAAAATTTGTCTGTTTCAACCCGACTTTCAGTAAACGGAGCGACGAAAGATTAACGCGCGGCCGATACACTACATCGACGTGTGGCGCGATGCGCCTTTCGCCGGGCGCACTCCGGCGTCAACTGAACCAGGGTGCCTCGCGATGACGCTCGCTTTGAAGTTTCGGTCGTTTCTGAAGAGTGATAGCGGCGCTACCGCCATCGAGTATGCGCTGATCGCCGGCGGTCTCTCGATCGTGATGGCCGCGAGTTTGAGAGTGGTCCGGGGCGACCTTCAGTCGACCTTCAATAGCGTCGCGAGCGGTATCGGCAACGCGCTCTGAATGTTGGCCGCCGCGCCTCGATTCCACAATTCTGCGAGCGCCGCCGGCCGTCGTCCTTAAGCGGCCGTTAACGGCGACATGGCACCGTCCACGCAAAGTCTTCGCGCCACTGCCGCACAGGGAGCCTCGTGTGATCGGACAGCTGCTACTCATGATTTTTCCGGTCGCGATGGCGTTTGCGGCGGCCAACGACCTGTTCACGATGCGGATCCCAAACAAGATTTCGCTGGTCCTGATCGCTGGTTTCCTCGTTTCCGCGCTCTACATGCGCATGCCGCTCGAGACGTTCGGACTCTATGTCGGCGTGGGAGCGGCGATGCTGGCGGCGACGTTCACGCTCTTTTCCTTCAATCTTTTCGGCGGCGGCGACGCCAAGTTGATGGCCGTGGGAGCGCTCTGGATGGGGCCCGACTACGTTCTTCCGTTTGTCGCGTATGTGACCATTCTTGGCGGCGGGCTTTCCATTCTCATACTCGCCTATCGGAAGTTCGTGCCGGCCGAGGCGGTGGGTCTGCCAGGTTGGGCCGTGCGCTTGCACCTGCGCGGTTCCGGAATTCCGTATGGCATCGCCATCGCCGCAGCAGCGCTGCTGGTCTACCCCTCGACGGAATGGTTCCGCGCCTTCGCGGTTTGAGCCCGCGCAGGCAGCTGAGATCGATCGCGGCGGCGAGGTCTTTCGCCTCCGCGCGCCGGGGGTAACGGCCGCTCGCCTCCGCCTGACCCATCGTGCGGTTCTGGGACGGCGATTAACCTCACATTGACGTTTCTCCGACATCATCGGGCTCAAGTCACTCTCCGGTTGGGCTTGAAAGGACTGCGCGCGCGATGAAGCGAGTACAATTGGTCGCGATTTCGATCGCCATGGGCGCAGCCGCCGTCGCCTTCTACATCGCCAACACGTTCGTGCAGCCGCCGCCGGCGCCGGTCGTCGTTGAAACGAGAGTCGACAGCACGGAAGTTCTGGTCGCCGGCGCTGACATCGCGATTGGCCAGATTGTCGGCGACGGCAGCTTCCGCTGGGTGTCCTGGCCGAAGGAGTCGGCCGCCGCCGGATACATCACGAAGCAGAACGGCGGCGAACAGCGCAAGCGCGATCTGGCGGGATCGGTCGCGCGCTCGGCGCTGATCGCCGGCGAACCGATCACGACGCAGAAGCTCATCAAGGCAGGCCAGGGCGGCGTGCTCGCCGCGATCCTGCCGCAAGGCATGCGCGCAATATCCACCAAGATCAAACCCGAAACGGCCGCGGGCAGCCTCATCCTGCCGAACGACCATGTCGACGTCATCCTCATCCGCCGCCTGCGCAGCAAGACCGGCGGCGAAGACGTTGTCGCCGACACGCTGTTTCGCAACGTTCGCGTGATCGCGATAGGCCAACAGATCGAGACGAAAGAGGGCAAGAAGTCGGCGGAAGGCGGCAACACGACCGCGACCCTCGAACTCACGCCGCGCCAGACCGAGATGATGGCGCTCGCCAATACCATGGGGGAGATCACGCTGTCGCTGCGCAGCGTCGCCGATATGGGCAGCGATCCGGCCGCATCCGGCGGAATGGATTTCAATAAGCAGCGTGGCAACGCGGTGCGGGTTCTGCGTTACGGCGCCAAGTCTCGTGCGTATGGCGTGAACTGAGGGGCGCGACGTCAGTCGTCATAAGGCAGAAAATCATGTCGAATAAAGTTGAAGTTCCATTCCGACGACGGGCGGTCATGCTGACGCTGACGGCGGCTGCGTTGTTCTCGTGGGCCGGTGAAAAATCCGCCGTTGCTGGCGGCGATCCGATGCGATCGAGCGGGCGCGAGATCATGCCGACGAGCGCGCACCAGTCTTACATCCGGATCAGCGATCAAGGCGAATTGCCGATTCGCAAGAATATCAAAGTCGGACTTGGAAAGTCCGTGCTCATTGAATTTCCGCGCGACGTTCGTGACGTGATGGTGTCGAACCCGGCGGCGATCGACGCTGTGGTACTCAGCGCCAACCGCGTGTTTCTGCTGGCGCGCAAAATGGGCGAGGCCAATGCCTTTTTCTTCGACGGATCGGGCGATCAATTCGCAACGATGGAGATTTACGTCGAGCGCGAGACGGCCGGCTTGGAAAGCCTCTTGAACCGCCTGATCGTCGGTTCGTCCATAAAAGTCGAAAT
The DNA here is from genome assembly GCA_052386495.1 of Hyphomicrobium sp. GTDB lineage: Bacteria > Pseudomonadota > Alphaproteobacteria > Rhizobiales > Hyphomicrobiaceae > Hyphomicrobium_B. The sequence continues at coordinate 116,669 of JBQTKA010000017.1, forward strand.
GCTGAACCAGACGGTCGTTCTGACGGGCAGCGTCAAGAATCCGAGCGATTCGGTCCGTGCGTCCAGCATCGCCCGCCAATTTGCAACGGTCGAGTTTGAGGTCAAGGGCGGAAATAACGCGGAAGGCGCGACCATCGACAAAGTCAGCAAGGGCGAGGGCGAAACGGTCATCAACATGCTCGCGGTGGAAGCCGAAGAGCAGGTGATGCTGAAGGTCACCGTCGCTGAAGTCCAGCGCTCCGTTCTCAAGCAGCTCGGCGTCAACCTCGGCGGCGTGATCAACGCCGGCAATTTCACGACGTCGATCCTGACCGAGAACGCGCTGCCGCTGACCGCCGCCGCCGGCCTCGGCACGCTGCCGATTCCCGGTTTGGGTACGGCCGCGTTGGCTGCGGGCGGCACCCCCAGTTGCGCGACAGGGGGGGTCCTATGCAATTACAATGCGGGTCCGACAGCTGATACATTCGGCAACTCCGGCCTCAGTGGCTCCAATACGTTCGGAAACTCCAGACTCTCGCACGCGATCCGCGCCTTGGAGCGCGACGGCCTGATCCGAACGCTGGCCGAACCGAACCTCACCGCCGTTTCGGGCGAGCCGGCGAAGTTCCTCGCCGGCGGCGAATACCCGGTGCCGACAGTCGACGGCGTCGGCGGGCTTGGCGTCACGTTCAAGGAATTCGGCGTTGGCCTCGCCTTCACGCCGCTCGTTCTTTCGGAAGGCCGCATCAGCCTGAAGATCGAGACGGAAGTCAGCGAACTGACCAACCAGGGCGCCGTGACGCTCAGCGGCATCTCGATTCCCGCGCTGAAGAAGCGCCAGGCGAAATCGACGGTTGAGCTTCCTTCCGGCGGCACGCTGGCGCTCGCCGGCCTGATCTCTGACGACGTGCGCCAGAACATCGATGGTTTGCCGGGAGCGAAGGACATTCCGATCCTCGGCACGCTCTTCCGCAGCCGCGACTTCATCAAGAGCGAAACCGAACTCGTCGTCATCGTCACGCCGTACCTCGTGCGCCCGGTCGCGCGCCAGCAGCTGGTCACGCCAGGCGATGGCCTCGCTCCGGCGACCGACATGAAGGCGAACTTCCTCGGCCACCTCAATCGAATCTACGGCAAGGACGAAGCCGTGCCCGTCGGCGATCTCAAGGGCGACTACGGCTTCATCGTTGAATAGCACCAGGTTCCGGAGACGCGATCCATGACGTCAACATTTCGTATCGCCCGCGACGTGAAGCGCTTGCGCCGCGCGTCGGGTAGGATGGTCGCCGTTGCCTTGCTTCCGCTGGCTCTGGTTGGCTGCAAGCATTTTGATCAAGGCTCGAAGGTGGCTGGCTGGGTGGTCGTCGAACCGCAGCAGCGCCATCCGATAATCGTGTCTCAGCAGCCTGCGCACTTAAACTTGCACGTTGCGCGCGGCTCTCAAGGACTGACGCCGTCGCAACGCGCGGAAGTGGCCGAATTTGCAGCGCGCTTCCGCGCCGGCGACGCGGGCAACAGCCGCCTCGTCATTTCGGCGCCGAGCGGCGCGGACAACGAGGTGGCCGCCATGAACGCCGTCGATGACATTCGCGGCCTGCTGCTCGAAGGCGGCTTCAACGAAGCGTTGATCGCGGTCGAGGCGTATCACGAAGAAGGCCGCCGTTCGGCGCCTGTCCGCATCTCATACATGAGCTTTGTCGCGGAAGGCCCGGATTGCGGACATGACTGGTCCGAAAATCTGGCGACGAGCCGCAAGAACATAGCGCATCCGAATTTTGGATGCACGGCGCAGCATAACCTCGCGGCGATGATCGCCAATCCGGCCGACCTCCTTGGCCCGCGCTCGGAATCGCCGCGCGACGGCGCGCGTCGCGACGACGTGTTCGGCAAGTGGACCAAGGGCGAGACGACCGGCGCCGACAAGTCTGAAGATGAGCGCGTCCGCGTCCGCGGCGCCAATTAAGGGTTGACGACAGTCATGGCAAATCAATCGCAGAACGCTCTTCAAACCGCCGACGATTTAGGCGAAGACGGCGAAGCCGCCGGCATGCAGGCGCTCGATCGCGCACGGCCGATTCCGCGCATTTCCATCCAAGCGTTCTGCGATGACGCGCGCGTCGCCGAGGCGCTTCAGTTCGCCGCCGAAGACCGCCGGCTATCGAAGGCTCACGTCAGCGTCCACATGGGCGGCATCGCCGCGGCGATCGCCCATTATGTCGACAGCCCGACGCCCAACCTCATCATCGTCGACAGCGCGCAACGAGGCGCGGCGTTGCTCGGCGAACTCGACCGCCTGGCCGAAAGCTGCGATCCCGGCACGAAAGTTATTGTCGTTGGACGCCATAACGACGTGCTCTTCTATCGCGAGCTGCTGAAGCGCGGCGTCAGCGAGTATCTCGTCACGCCCGTCGAGCCGGCGGCGCTAATGGAGAGCATCTCGAACCTTTACAACAATCCCGACACGGACCCGGTCGGTCACGTGTTCGCCTTCATCGGCGCCAAGGGCGGCGTAGGCTCTTCAACGATCTGTCACAACGTGGCCTGGACGCTTTCAGAGGTCCTGAAATCGGACGTCACGATAGCTGATCTCGATCTTGCGTTCGGCACGACGGGCCTCGACTTCAACCAGGACCCCGTTCAAGGCATCGCGGAAGCGTTGCAGGCGCCCGAGCGTCTTGACGACCAGCTGCTCGATCGCCTGCTGACGAAATGCTCGGAGCATCTCTCTATTTTCGCCGCGCCCGTGGTGCTGGAGCGCGACTATGAAATCTCGCCCGAGTCCTGCGATATGGTGATCGACGTCGTGCGCCAGAACGTCCCGTTCGTCGCCGTCGATCTGCCGCACAGCTGGGCTCCGTGGACCAAGCGCGTGCTGCTGCAGGCCGACGAAGTCATCATCACCGCCGCGCCCGATCTCGCGAACCTGCGTAACGCCAAGAACATCGTCGACCTATTGAAACAATCGCGCAAGAACGACGGCAAGCCGCACCTCGTCATCAACATGGCGAACATGCCGAAGCGTCAGGAAATCACGCTCAAGGAATTTGAGCAGGCGCTCGACATTAAGGCCATGGCGGTCGTCGAATACGACTGCGAGACCTTTAGTCAGGCGGCCAACAATGGCCAGATGATCGAGGAGTTCAACGCCAAGGCTAAGGCGACGGAGCGTTTTCGCGAAATCGCTCTCAGAATGACGAAGCGCCGCGACATCAAGACCGAAAAGGCCGGCAACTCCGCGCTCGGCGCCATCGGGCCGCTCCTCGAGAAATTCAAGCTCAAGCGTTAAGGAAATTCACGCATGTTTGGCAGGCGTTCCAACGAAACTCCGTCGCCGAAGCGCATCGCTCCGCAGCCGTCCGGCGCGTCCGCCGCGCCCGTCCAGGCGGAAATGAAAGCCGCGCAGCAACGTCAGGCTGCTGCGCCTGCGCCGCAGGTGCGCATCGAGGCGCCCGAGCCTCAACGCAAGCATTCCGAAGAGTACTACGACGTCAAAACGACGGTGTTCAACGCGCTGATCGATACGATCGACCTGACGCAGCTCGCCAAGCTGGAGGGCGCGGCCGCGCGCGAGGAGATCCGCGACATCGTCAGCGAGATCATCCAGATCAAAAATGTTGTCATGTCGATCGCGGAGCAGGAAGAGCTGCTCGAAGACATCTGCAACGACGTGCTCGGTTATGGCCCTCTGGAGCCGCTTCTGGCGCGCGACGATATCGCCGACATCATGGTCAACGGCGCCCAGACAACGTTCATAGAAGTCGGCGGCAAGGTGCAGAAAACCGGCGTGCGCTTCGCCGACAACCAGCAGCTGATGAACATTTGCCAGCGCATCGTCAGCCAGGTTGGCCGCCGCGTCGACGAATCAAGCCCGATCTGCGACGCGCGTCTGCCGGACGGTTCGCGCGTCAACGTCATCGCGCCGCCGCTCGCGATCGACGGTCCTGCGCTCACCATTCGAAAGTTCAAAAAAGACCGGTTGAAGCTTGAGCAGCTTGTTAAGTTCGGCTCGATCACGCCGCAGGCGAAAACCATCCTTGAGGTCATCGGCCGCGTCCGCTGCAACACCATCATCTCGGGCGGCACGGGTTCGGGCAAGACGACGCTTCTCAACTGCCTGACCGGCTCGATCGACATGGACGAGCGCATCATCACCTGCGAAGACTCGGCCGAACTTCAGCTGCAGCAGCCCCACGTCGTCAGACTTGAAACGCGCCCGCCGAACCTGGAAGGCGAGGGCGAGATCAAGATGAAGGATTTGATCAAGAACTGCCTGCGTATGCGTCCGGAGCGCATCATCGTCGGCGAAGTCCGCGGCGCCGAAGCCTTCGACCTGCTTCAGGCCATGAACACGGGCCATGACGGATCGATGGGCACGCTGCACGCAAACAGCCCGCGCGAAGCCATCAGCCGACTCGAATCGATGATTATGCAGGGCGGATTCACGTTGCCCGTGAAGACCATCCGCGAAATGATCACCGGCTCGGTCGACGTCATCGTGCAGGCGTCGCGCCTCCGCGATGGATCGCGCAAGATCACGCACATCACCGAAGTGCTCGGCATGGAAGAGGAAACGGTGACGCTCCAAAACATCATCGTTTACGAAATTACCGGCGAGGATGCGAACGGCAAGCTCACGGGCCGTCACCGGTCCACGGGCATCGCGCGTCCGCGATTCTGGGACCGCGCCGAGTATTACGGCGAAACAGAGCGGCTGGCGCGCGCACTGGCGGAGTCGGAAGTGGCGGACGACAACGGCAATCCGCTTGGAGACAGAAATGCTTGAGTCGCCGATGATGATGGCCGGCCTCGCCGCCGTGGCGCTTGCCGCGGTGGTCTACGCCGTCATCTATCCCTACGTGTCGGGAGACCGGCAGAAGGACAAGCGCATCAGCAACGTCATCGACGCGCGGGCGCGCAGGGCCGGCGCCGCCGCGTCCGAAGCGATGAACAGCCGCAAGAAGAACGTCGCCGACACGCTGAAGGAGATGGAGAACCGTCAGAAGTCGCGCGAAAAGATCACGATGCGCCTGCGTCTTCAGCGCGCCGGCCTCGACATCTCGGTGCGCGACTTCTATTTGATTTCCGCCGGTGCGGCGGTGGTCATCTGCGGCGTTGTTTTTGCGTTTCTCAGCATTCCGTTGCCCGGCTATATAGCCATCGCATTCGTCAGCGGCCTTGGCTTGCCGCGATTCGTGCTCGGCAAGTTGATCGCGCGACGGCAGAAGCAGTTCGTCGCCGAATTGGCCAACGCCATCGACATCATCGTGCGCGGCGTGAAGTCGGGTCTGCCGCTCAACGAGTGCATTCAGGTCGTGGCGCGCGAGTCGCCGGAACCGCTATCGGGTGAGTTCCGCGAAGTCGTCGAGCAACAGCGGCTTGGAGTCACGCTCGGCGATTGCCTGGAACGTATGTGCGAGCGCATGCCGATCGCCGAAGTTCGCTTTCTGACGATCGTCATCGCCATCCAGCAGCAGGCTGGCGGCAACCTCTCGGAAGCCCTTGGCAACCTCTCGGGCGTGCTGCGCGATCGCTTCATGCTGGCGATGAAGGTCAAGGCGCTCTCCGCGGAGGCCAAGGCCTCAGCCGCGGTGCTCGCGTCGCTGCCTCCCGGCGTCATGGGCATGGTCTACATGACGTCGCCCGACTACATCATGCCGCTGTTCGCCACGCCTCAGGGCAATTTCATGTTGCTGTTTGGCGGCGTGTGGATGCTGACCGGCATTATGATCATGCGCAAGATGATCAACTTCAAGTTCTAGGCCGCCGATCGTTCGGGCTCGACGCAACCAGGGTTTGATGCCGCCATGTCTTCTTTCATTGAATCGATCCTGAACCCGCAGATGGTCGCCGTGATGATGTCGGCGATCTGCGTGTTCGCGACGGTCTTGTCCATCGCGATGCCGATGCTGCAGCGCGATCAGATGAACCGGCGTATGAAGGAAATGGCGACCGAGCGCAGCAAAATGCGGTCCGCGCGCCTCGCCGATATGGCGTCGAAGGAACGCCAGGGCGCGAAGCTGCGCTCGGCGCCCAAAGGCTTCATGGTGCGGATCGTCGAGCACCTCGATCTGCGTCAGAAGTTCGATAACGAGGATCTACGCGAGAACTTGAAGCGCGCAGGCTTGCGCGCGCAATCTCACGTCGTTAGCTTCCTGTTTTTCCGCGTCGCCGCGCCGATCGTGTGTTTCATTCTTGGCTGCCTTTACGTGTTTGTGCTCGAGGAAACGGGCTACCCATCCACGGTCAATTTCATGATCGCGCTCGGATGCGGTTTTCTGGGCTTCTACCTTCCGAACGTGTTCATCTCGAACCGCGCCACGAAGCGTCAGATGTCGATCAAGCAGGCGTTTCCCGACGCGCTCGACATGCTGTTGATCTGCGTGCAGTCGGGCATGTCGATCGAGGCGGCGTTCGCCAAGGTCGGCAAGGAAATCTCGACGTCGTCGCTCGAGCTCGCGGAAGAAATGACTCTGACAACCGCCGAGTTGTCGTACTTGCAAGACCGGCGTCAGGCCTATGAGAACCTCGCCAAGCGCACCGGACTGCCGGGCGTCAAGGGCGTCACGACGGCGCTCGTCCAGGCCGAGCGCTATGGTACGCCCGTCGGCCAGGCGCTTCGCACGATGGCCAAGGAGAACCGAGACATCCGCCAGTCGGAAGCCGAACGCAAGGCCGCGGCTTTGCCCCCGAAGCTGACGGTGCCGATGATCGTTTTCTTCCTGCCCGTTCTGTTCATCGTGATTCTTGGACCTGCTGGCCTCACCTACTCGAACATGTCGGTCAAGTAAGTCGGCGTCGCCGACGCCTTCAGCGTGGCGTGCCGCGCTGCCGGCGCTGCTCCATTCCGTTTCGTGTTGCGTTCCCTCCGGCCGGATCCCTTCGCTGGGATCCGGCCGGAATCTTTTATGTGCGGATGGCGCGGTGTGGGCGCAACAAAGCGCGCCGACGCGCCAAAGCCGGATCGAAGGCGCGCGGCGAGGCGGCTGGGACAATCGCTGAAGCTATTGAGCGGAGGCGGACGGCGTCGGCGAACTGGCGGCAATGCTGGTCTGCCACGCTGTCTCAGGCTCGGTCGGATTTGTGTCCGCAACAGCCGGCCGCAACGCAAGAGCGGCGGGCGCTCGCGATACCTGCGTCGTGAACGCCGGCGTCTCGGCCTGAGCGGCGAGGGTCGCGGTGGCCATGGCAGGCGTCACGGCAGGGGCCGGCTTCGCGTCGACTTTGACGACCCGGCGCAGCAGGTCGGCGTCGGACGTTACGGCCCGCGATTCCGAGGCTGAACCGTGGCTCGCGACGATTGACGATTTCGCTTCATCGTACCGGCCCTGCAATCCGAGCACCAGCGCCAGATTTTGATGCACCTTCGGATCGGCGCTACCGGTCGACGCTGCTTGCCGCAAGAGTTCTTCCGCCTTGGTCGCGTCGCCGCTCATGGCGTGCGCCATCGCGAGGTTGTTCAAAACCGACGGCTGATTGTTGGACTGCGCCAGGGCGCGCTCGAAATAGCTGATGGCCTGCTTGTAGTCGCCCTGCTTGGCGAAGACGGTTCCGCGCGCCGAGATCACGCGCCAGTCAGGGTTGGCGGGGTCGTCGGCCTCCGCCAGAAGCCGGCTCGCCGCGCCGACTTGATCAAGCTCCAGCGCCAGACGGCCATACTCACCGGCCAGCTCGCGATCGCCGCCGTGCACAGCGCTCAATTGCTCGAGAACGCTCAGCGCCTTTCGCTTCTCGCCCATAGCCTTCAAGTTGCGGGCGTAGTTCATGCCGGTTTTCAGGTCTGTGGCGTTCTTGCTATATTCCTGGCCCCAGTACGCCGTCGCCTTCTGAAGCTCAGAGCCGCCCGAAATTGCCCCTGTTTCTTTCGCGTCGCCGGCATCGGCAAGCTTGTAGGAGCCCAGCAAGTCGGAGGACTGCGAACAGGCCCCGAGCATCAGCGCCGCTGAAAGAGCGGCGATCGCGCCGCCGAAGCGAACAACATTTACCCGCAAGCGGCCGGCTTGGCTCGGGTCGCGCGTCATTTCGGTCGTCTCCATGGCGCCCGCGACGCGGCGCGCTTAAGCGAATCTGTGCGACGCTCAGTCTGTGAGACAGCTCTCAACAAACCTTTAAGGTTTGCCATCTGTCGCAGATGCAACTGGCGGCGCGGCTCTGGCTTGCGCCGGCGCGCGCGACGCGTATCTGTGAAGCGACTGGCGCGCCGGATGAGGCCGCGGGGCACTGGCAGCTGCGGAGCAAAGACATGGTCGAGACGACGGCGTGGACGGCGGCGCAAGCGTTCGAGACGGACGCGCCAGTGACCGGGGACATTCCAATTTGGCTGTGTTCGAGCGGCGCTATCGACGACTTGAACGTGCCGCCGACGACCCGCGCCTGGCTCGCGACGCAGAAGTTTGCCGGTCAAGCGAAGAAGCAAGTGCTGGTTCCGAACGAAGCTGGCGGACTGGCGGGCGTCGCGTTCGGACTTGGCGGCGACGACGGCGGCGATCCGAGTGGACCCTCAGCGCTGCTCGTGGGCGCGCTGGCGACGTCATTGCCGGTCGGCGTGTATCGTTTGGCGGCTGAAGCAGACGACTCCGAACTTGCTGCGATCGCGTGGGGTCTCGGGGCCTATGCCTTTTCGCGCTACAAGACTCTGGCTGAGGCGCCCCGGCGCGCCAAGCTGCGCATTCCGCAAGGCGTCGATGCGAGCCGCGTCGTCAACGCCGTTGAAGCCGTTTGGCTCGGACGCGATCTTATCAATACGCCAGCCTCCGATCTTGGCCCTGCCGACATTGAAACGGCGGCGCGGCTACTGGCTGCTCGGCACGGCGCTGCTATCTCCGTCATTGCTGGCGACGACCTGCTCGCGCAGAACTTTCCCATGATTCACGCGGTGGGCCGCGCCAGTTCACGCGCGCCGCGGTTGATCGACCTCACGTGGGGATCGCCCGACGCGCCGAAAGTGACGCTCGTCGGCAAGGGCGTCACGTTCGACACCGGCGGTCTCGACATCAAGCCGGCCAGCGGCATGCTGCTGATGAAAAAAGACATGGGCGGGGCTGCTACGGCCCTGGCGCTTGCGCATATGATTATGGGCCAGAAACTCAAATGTCGCCTGCGCGTGCTCATACCGACGGTCGAGAATGCGATCAGCGGGGACGCCTTTCGCCCAGGCGACATCTTGAAGAGCCGGGCCGGGCTGACGGTCGAAATCGGCAACACCGACGCCGAAGGCCGGCTGATTCTCGCCGACGCCTTGGCGCTGGCCGATGAAGAGTCGCCTGACAACGTGTTTGTCTTCGCCACCCTCACCGGTTCGGCCCGCACGGCGCTGGGCCCCGATTTGCCGGCCTTCTTCACGACGGACGAGGCGCTAGGCGCGGCGCTGCCGCCGTTGGCCGCGAGCTTAGGCGATCCCGTTTGGCGCTTGCCGCTCTGGCCCGGTTACAAACGCCATCTCGACAGCGATGTCGCCGACATGAACAACGTTTGGGACACGCCATTCGCCGGAGCCATCACCGCGGCGCTGTTTCTCAGCCGCTTCGTGACGCGGGCCCGTCGTTTTGCCCATTTCGATCTTTACGGTTGGCGCACGTCATCGCGGCCGCTCGGGCCTAAGGGCGGCGAAGTGCAATCCGCCCGCGCCGTCATGGCGTTACTTGCTCAGGACTACGCAACGTGACCGACACGGACTTGAAGGCCGCTCAAACAATTCTCGACCCGCGGCGCAACGCCTTTCGCGCCGATCTCGCCGCCAAGCGGTTGGAAGGCAAGGTGACGGCCGAGAGGTTCGTTGAAGGCGCTCTGGCGCATGTTGCGCGCGGGGCGGCCCCTCTGCGCAAGGCACCCGACGTGACGCTAGGGTTTGAGACGGAAGCGCTGTTCGGCGAGACGCTCGAGGTCTTCGAGGAAATCGACGGCTGGGCGTGGGTCCAGCTGACGCGCGACGGCTATGTCGGCTATGTGCCGGCCGACGCGCTGACGCGCGAGGTCGTCGTGCCGACGCATCGCGTGCAGGCATTGGGAACATTTCTCTACGCGGAAGCGGACATCAAGACGCCGCCGCTCATGCATCTTCCGATGAACGCCGTCGTGACGGCGGTCGATGATGTCGACCGGTTCGTGGAGCTCCAGTCAGGCGGTTTCATCGTGGCGCGTCACCTCGCGCCGCTTGACCGTACCGCGCGCGACTATGCCGATATCGCCGAGCGCTTCGTCGGCAGCCCGTACCTCTGGGGCGGCCGCACGCGCATCGGCATCGATTGCTCGGGTTTGATTCAGACGGCGCTGCAAGCGGCTGGATTCGCCTGTCCGCGCGACAGCGACATGCAAATGATCGAGTTAGGACGGCTGCTGCCGTTTCCGACGGGCCTTGAAGGCCTTGAACGCGGCGATCTGTTGTTCTGGAAGGGCCACGTCGGCATGATGCTCGACGGTTTGATGCTTGTGCACGCCAATGCGCATCACATGGCCGTCGTCGTCGAGCCGCTTCCGGAAGCGGTCGCGCGGATCGAAAAATCGAGCGGGCCGATAACGGCAGTGAAGCGCATCGGCGCTCTTGCGGCTTGATTGCCGCCGTGAGCCGTGGACCATCCGTCTTAGCGGCGATAGGGCAGGAACCGCCGCACCCGCCGCTCCTCGGCGACTTCTAATCTGCGCCCGACGCGAGGTCCGACGCGCCGTTCGCCGATCCAGGCCCAGCCGTCCTCGAGTTCAATGCGCGTCTCGATCATTTCCACAGCCGCCGTCAACGCGCTCAGCGTTTCGATGCGTTCGACGCGGCCGGCGGCCACCGCGCGCGCTAGCATAGGAAAAAACTCGAAGCGGTCAAAGGGACGGTTCTCGTAGGTTTCGCCGGCGACGACGAGGCTGTAAGTCTGATTGGCGTTGAAGAGCGTCTCGAAGCGGCAGGCGCCTGGGGCGAACGGAGCCGCGTCGATCTTCCAGAATGTCGCCGCCTCACGGATGGCGATGTCGGCGGCGTCGCGCATCTCGTCCGCCCATTGCTCCATCGCCTGCACGGTTTCTGCGAGACGCGCGCGGAACACGTCGTCTGGAAGCCGCAGCGGCGAGCGAATCGGCGGTTCTTTCATAACCGCCACCATGGCCGAGCAGTCTCATGAATCAAGCCTCGGCAGGGCGATAACCGCAGATCGCTAACTGGCGAGTTCGCCGCGATGCGCCACCTTCATGTCGAGCGCCGCCGCCAACAGAGCCTTGGTGTAGTCTTCCCGCGGGTTCTCGAAAATCTCGCGCGCGGGGCCTTCTTCGACGACCTTTCCGTTGCGCATGACAATGACGTAGTTGCAGAGCGCGCGCACGACCTTCAAGTCGTGGCTGATGAACAAATAGGCAAGTTCGCGCTTCTTTTGCAGGTCGCGGAGCAAATCGACGATTTGCGCCTGCACGCTCATGTCCAGCGCGCTGGTCGGCTCGTCCAGCATGACGAACTTCGGCTCCAGCACCATGGCGCGGGCGATCGCGATGCGCTGGCGCTGGCCGCCGGAAAATTCATGCGGATAGCGGTCCTGCCAGTTGGCGTCGAGGCCGACTTCCTTGAGCGCGGCGCCGACGCGGGTGCGGCGCTGGTGCTCGTCAAGCTCCGGCTGCTGGATTAAAAGACCTTCCTCAATGATCTGCCCGACCGTCAGGCGCGGCGAGAGCGAGCCGTACGGATCCTGGAATACGACCTGCATCTCTTTGCGCAGCGGACGCATCTCTTTGTTCGTGAAGGCGTCGATGCGTCGCCCGACGTAGGCAATGGGCCCTTCAGAGGAAATCAGCCGCAAGAGCGCAAGGCCGAGCGTCGTCTTGCCTGAACCCGACTCGCCGACGACGCCGAGCGTCTCGCCGGCGCGCAATTTCATCGTCAGCCCGTCCACGGCCTTGACGTGATCGACCGTGCGCTGGAGCAGCCCGCGCTTGATCGGGAACCAGACTTTCAAATCGTCCGTCTCAAGCACGACGAGGCCCGAATGATTGGTCTCCGGCGGCGCGCCTTTCGGCTCCGCTTCGATAAGATGCTTGGTGTAGGCATGCTTCGGCGTCTCGAACACGGCTTGCGCCCCGCCAGTTTCGACGACCTCGCCATTGCGCATCACGTACACGCGATCCGCCATCCGTCGCACGATGCCGAGGTCATGGGTGATCAGCAGCATCGCCATGCCCATCTCTTTTTGCAGCTTTTTCAGAAGCTCGAGAATCTGGGCCTGGATGGTCACGTCAAGCGCCGTCGTCGGTTCGTCGGCGATCAGCAGATCGGGCTCGTTGGCGAGCGCAATTGCGATCATCACCCGCTGGCGCTGTCCGCCCGACAATTGGTGTGGAAACGAATCAAGCCGCTTCTCCGGATCGCGGATGCCGACTTTGTTCAAGAGTTCAACAACGCGACGGCGCGTTTCTTCGTCTGAGAGCCCCTGATGCAGTTTGATGATCTCGCCAACCTGCTTTTCGATCGTGTGTAGCGGGTTGAGCGTCGTCATCGGCTCCTGGAAGATGATCGAGATGCGATCGCCGCGGATCGCCCGCATTGCGGCCTCGTCGGCCTTCAGAAGGTCCTTGCCCTCGAATAGTATCTCGCCGTTCGGGTGCGACGCGGAGTTTGGCAAAAGCCGCAGGATCGAAAGCGCCGACACGGTCTTGCCCGACCCCGACTCTCCAACGAGCGCCACCGTCTCTCCTTTGGCGATGCTGAAGGATACGGACTTGACGACTTCCGCTGCGTCGGCGGCCTCGCCGAAAGTTACGGACAAATTACGAACATCAACCAGCGGATCAGCGCTCATCACGTCTTCCCCTGCCTGAAAGTCTTGCGCGGATCGAGGGCGTCACGCACGGCCTCGCCCATGAAGATCGCCAGCGACAGGATGATCGACACGGCGACGAAGCCGGAAATGCCGAGCCACGGCGCCTCGAGATGCTTCTTGCCCTGCAACAGCAGTTCGCCGAGCGAGGGCGATCCCGGCGGCATGCCGAGGCCCAGGAAATCGAGCGCCGTCAGGGCCGCGATGCCGCCGGAGAGCTTGAACGGCAGAAATGTCAGCGTCGCCACCATCGCGTTCGGCAGCAGATGTTTGAACATGATCTGCCAGTCCGAGAGGCCGAGCGCGCGCGCAGCGCGGACGTATTCGAGGTTGCGCCCGCGCAGGAATTCGGCGCGCACCACGCCGACCAGAGATGTCCAGCTGAAGACAAGGAGTATGCCGAGCAGCGTCCAGAATCCCGGCACGAACAGCGAAGAAATGATCAGCAGCACGAACAGTTCCGGTATCGAGTTCCAGATCTCCAAGATGCGCTGGAAGATGAGGTCGGTCTTGCCGCCGAAATAGCCTTGCACGGCGCCGGCGAAGACTCCGATCAACGACGACACGATCGTCAGCAGCAGACCAAACAGCACGGAGACGCGAAAGCCGTAAATGACGCGCGCCACCACGTCTCGACCCTGGTTGTCGAGGCCGAGCCAATTGGTGTTTCCAAGCGCCTGATAGCGCGCGATCTGTTCGGGCGGCGCGTCGCAGTAGGGCAGCGACGACGACCAGGGCGGCGGCGCCGGATACCCGAGGCAAACGCCGCCCGTGCCGACGCGGCCCGGATAATCCTTGTTGATCGTATCGTAGGAATAGCGGATCAGCGGCCAGATCATCCAGCCGTTGGCGTTGATCTCGTCTTGAATGTCGGGCGAGCGATAATCGGTTTCGGCGAGAAAGCCGCCGAACTTCTCTTCCGGATAATCGACGAGCGCCGGAGTTAGGAGTTCGCCCTTGTAGTAGGCGAGCAGCGGTCGGTCATTGGCGATGAACTCGGCGAACAGCGTCATCAGAAACAGCGCAGCGAAGATCAAGAACGAGCGATAGCCGAGCTTGTGCGCCTTGAAACGCGCGAGCCGCCGCTTGTTGACCGGAGAGAGGCGATAGCCGTAGCGCTCGCCGAGACGCACCAGCCAACCTGGCCTCGCGATTGGAGGCGTGGTCTTTGCGCCCGTTTCGACCGGAATGTCCATGGCGCTCACACTTCCCGCGTCTCGAAGTCGATGCGCGGATCGACGAGCGTATAGATGAAGTCGGTGATGATGCCGACAACGAGCCCGACGAGCGAGAAAATATAAAGCGACGCGAATACGACGGGATAGTCGCGCTTTTCGATGCTTTCGAAAGACAGCAGGCCAAGACCGTCGAGCGAGAAAATCGTCTCGATGAGCAGCGCGCCCGAGAAGAACGCGCCGATGAAGGCCGCAGGAAATCCCGCGATGATCAGCAGCATCGCGTTGCGAAACACGTGACCGTAGAGAACCTTGCTTTCGCTCAACCCCTTGGCGCGCGCCGCCACCACGTACTGCTTGCGGATTTCATCGAGAAACGAGTTCTTTGTCAGGAACGTCATCGCCGTGAACGAGCCGACCGCCATCGCGATCAGCGGCAGCGTCATGTGCCAAGCATAGTCGGCGATCTTGCCGAAGAACGAGAGTTCGTCCCAATTCTCCGAGAAGAGCCCGCGCGAGGGGAATATCTGGAGGAATGACGATCCTGCAAACAGGATCAGCAGCAGCACGGCGAAGAGAAACCCGGGAATGGCGTAACCGATGACCAGCACGGCGCTGGTCCAGGAATCGAACGGCGCGCCGTCGTTCACCGCCTTGCGAATGCCGAGCGGTATCGAGATCATGTACGTGATCAACATCATCCACAGGCCGAGCGAGATCGAGACCGGCAGCTTTTCCTTGATGAGGTCGAGCACGGAGACATCGCGGAAATAGCTCTTGCCGAAGTCGAACGTCAGATAGTTCTTCATCATCAGGAAGAACCGCTCGTGCGCCGGCTTATCGAAGCCGAACTGCTTCTCAAGGTCCTTGATGAATTTCGGATCGAGGCCCTGCGCGCCGCGATACTTCGACGACACCGCGTCCGCCGCGCCGCCGCCGAGTTGCGCGCCGGGGCCTCCGCCCGCCATGCCGTCGCCGCCCCCGCCGCCCATGCGGGTCACGATCGAGGACGAGTGACCCATCAGTTCGGCGATCATCCGTTCGACGGGACCGCCCGGCGCGAACTGGATGATGACGAACGAGAACAGCATGATCCCGAACAGCGTCGGGAAGATCAGCAGCACGCGTTTCAGAAGATAGGTGGCCATCAGGGACGAGTCTCATCCTTTGCGGCGCTTGCCCCGGCCTGCACGTCGGCAAGGGTCTTGGCCTTGGCGGGATCAAACCACCACGTATCGAGAACGCCAATGTCGTACAGCGGCTTGGTCGCCGGCCTGGAAAACTTGTTCCAATAGACGACGCCGTGACTGGCTTTGTACCACTGCGGCGTCCAATAGTGCGAGGCGCGCAGCACGCGGTCCACAGCGCGGGTCGCGGTCACGAGCTCGGCGCGCGACTTTGCAGCTATGGCTTTGTCGATCAGGGCGTCGACGACCGGATCAGAGATGCCTGCGAGATTGTAGGATCCATCCTGCTTTGCCGCCTCGGAACTCCAGAAAGTTCTTAATTCGACGCCCGGCGTCAGCCGCAACGAATAACGCTGGATCGCGACGTCGAAATCGAAGGACTTCATCCGTTGTTCGTACTGCGCAGGATCGACCATGCGGATCGAGGCGTCGACGCCGATCTTGCGCAGGTTTGAGACGTACGGATCGATGATGCGCACGAAGCCGTCTTCAAACAGCAGGAATTCGACCTTATCCGCTTTCTTCCAACCTGCGGCGACGAGCAGATCGCGGGCCTTCTTGAGGTTCTCGCGGTTGTTGCCGCTGCCGTCGGTCAGGGGCGGCAGCACGGCCTCGCCGAATACGGCCGGCGGCAGCTTGTCTCGAAACGGCTCAAGCAAGGCCAGTTCTTCGGCGCTCGGCGGGCCGACCGCTTTCATGTCGGAATTCTCGAAGTAGCTCGTCGTGCGCTTGTAGAGATCGTAAAACAGCTTCTTGTTCGACCATTCGAAGTCGAAGGCCAGGCCGAAGGCTTCGCGCACGCGCGCATCCTTGAACTTGTCGCGTCTGAGGTTCATGAAAAAGCCCTGCGCGCCGGACGGGCTTCCATCGGGCAGCGACTCTTTCACCAGACGGCCGTCCTTGACGGCCGCAATGTCGTAGCTGGTGGCCCAGTTGACCGACGTGAATTCTTCGCGGAAATCGAATGCCCCGGCCTTGAGATTTTCGAGGCCGATTGTGCGGTCGCGGAAGTATTCGAAACGGATTTCATCGAAGTTGAACCGGCCGCGGTTCACCGCCAGATCCTTGGCCCAATAGTCATTGCGGCGCTTGTACGTCACCTGCGATCCAGGGCGATGGTCTGAAATCGAGTACGGTCCGGAGCCGAGCGGCGCTTTCAATGACGTTTCATCGAACGCGTTCGCCGTGTAGAAGGCCTTGGACAGAACCGGCAGCTCGGCGACAATGATCGGCAAGTCGCGCACGAGATCGCCCGAGAACGAATACTTGACGGTCTCTGCGTCGATCGCCTCGGCGCGCTCGACGCCTGCGAGCGAAAACCGGTAGACGGGCCTGCCTTTCTCCTTCAACAGCGCGAAAGAATTGGCGACGTCTTCGGCCGTGATCGGCGCGCCGTCCGCGAATTTCGCTTCCGGGCGCAGTTTGAACGTCACCGACATTCGGTCGTCGGCAAGTTCGGCGGACTTTGCGACAAGACCATACACCGCGTCGGGCTCGTCTGCCGCGCGCACCATGAGGCTGTCGAACAACAGCTCGAGCCCCTGCGCCGCATCGCCCTTGATGATGAAATTGTTGAAGCTGTCGAAGGTCGTGACGCCTCCCGAGCCGATCAACGACATTCGCCCGCCCTTTGGCGCATCGGGATTGGCGTAGTCGAAATGCGTGAAGTCGGGCGCGTATTTCAACTCGCCGAAGATCGACAGGCCATGCCGCGGCTCGGCATTCGCGGCGCCCGTCACGCCCGCGAGCGCCGCCATCGCAAACGCGACGAGCCAAGAATGGCGCAACGTTTCGGCCAGACGCATCACTGGCCCCGCCCGGCGTTCGTCGTCTTCGCCTTTTCTGCGTCGTACCACCAGATCTGCATCGGCGCCGACGTCTGCGACGGAAGTTTCGCCGGTCTGCCGAATATATCCCAGTAGGCCAGTCGCTCGTAAGGGTAGTGCCAGTGCGGCACGACGTAGAAATTCCACAACAGCACGCGGTCGAGCGCATGCGTCGCGGCGACGAGTTCGGCGCGATCCTTCGCGAACACGATTTTGTCGATCAGCTTGTCGATCGCCGGATTCTTGATGCCGATCGTATTGCGGCTACCGTCCTTGTCTGCTGCGTCGGAGCCCCAGAACTGGCGCTGCTCGTTGCCGGGCGAAACCGACTGCGCGAAATTGTCGACGATGATGTCGAAGTCGCGTTTGTCCTCGCGCTGCTTGTACTGCGCGCTGTCGACGACGCGGACGCTCGCCTTTATGCCGAAAACCTCAAGGTCCTTCACGTACGGCAGAATGATCCGCTGGAACGTGTCGCTGTCGATCAGGAATTCGACGACCATCTGCTCGCCGGCCGCGTTTTTCAGCGCGCGGTCCGGGCCGAGCTTCCAGCCCGCGTCATTGAACAGTTTCATCGCCGCCTTCTGATGCTCGCGGAAATCGCCCTGTTCCTTGTTCACCGAATTCTTCCACTCGGTCGTGAAGACCTCAGGAGGTATCTGGTCTTTCACCTCGTTCAAGATTTCCAGTTCGCGGCCCTCGGGAAGATCCTTCGAGCGCAACTCAGAATTTTCAAAGTAGCTTCCGACGCGCACGTAGAGGTCATAGAACAGCTTCTTGTTGGCCTCCTCGAAGTTGAACAGCAGATTGAAGGCTTGGCGCACGCGGACATCCTGAAACTGCTTGCGCCGCAGGTTGAAAGCGAAGGCCTGCATCGGCGCGACGCGCTCGACCGGGATGGCTTCCTTCTTCACAAGTCCCTTCTTGAGAGACTCGAAATCGTACTGCGTCGCCCACGCGCCGGCCTGGTTCTCGACCCAGAGGTCGAGTCGGCCCGTCTTGAAGTCCTCAAAAGCCGGCGTGCGGTCGCGATAATAGGTAAAGTCCAGGACGTCGAAGTTAAACTGACCCCGCATCACGGGCAGGTCCTTCGCCCAATAGTCAGCGACGCGCTCGTAAATGATCTTGCGCGACGTCTCGACGGATTTGATTTTGTAAGCGCCGTTGCCGACCGGCGCTTCGACGGTCGTCTCGTCAATCTTGCGCTTGCCGTCGTCCCAATAATGCTTCGGCAGAACCGTCAGCTCGCCGACGATCATCGGCAGCTCGCGATTGCCCGTGGAGTCGAACGTGAATGTCACTGCGTGATCGCCGGTCTTTTCCGCTTTCGCGACGTTCTTGTAATAGTAGGCGTAGAACGGATTGATCTTTTTCAGCGTATCGAGCGAGTAGACGACGTCCTCCGGCGTGATCGGCGCACCGTCGTGATGGCGCGCCTCGGGCCGCAGCTTGAACGTCGCGGACGAGAAATCGTCGGGATAGGTCACGCACTCGGCGATGAGGCCATAGGCGGTCGATGGTTCGTCGGCGCTTGACGCCATCAGGCCGTCGTACAGCAGGCCCAGTCCCGCCGCCTTCACGCCCTTGTCCGAAAACGGATTGAGGGTGTCGAACGTGCCGTCGACAAACTGGCGGATTGTTCCGCCCTTGGGCGCGTCAGGATTGACCCAGTCGAAATGCTTGAAGTCGGCGGCAGCCTTCGGCGCGCCGACAAGCGACAAGGCGTGATGGCACGTCGCCTCCTCGGCGGCGGCGGGAAAGGTTAACGCTAGCGGCAGGACGGCGAGGGCGACGAGGATGGAAAATTTCGGGCGCAACGACAGGGTCCTTTGCAAAAGTCTCGTCAATTTCACGGTCTCACTCAGTCCTTAATCTCGGCGCCTCGTCCAATTTCACAGGATAACACGGCCGATTTGGGCGGGGATAACTTCGTCCGGAAAAAACACAAAAAAAGACCCTGCCGGACGGGCGGCAGGGTCGCAAACTTCACCAGCCTTAGCGAGTTAACTTGCTGTCATTTAGGCAGCGGAACGGGAGTGTCCGCCAGCGATGCAAGATAAGCGATCAGGTCCGCTTCGACCGCCGGATCGGAGACGCCATTGAAGACCATTTTCGTACCGGCGACATAGCCTTTCGGGCTGCGGAGGAATTGGCTCAAGCTGTCGAACGACCAGTCTCCGCCTTTCGCCTTCATGGCTTCCGAATAGGCGAAGCCCTCAAGCGAAGCCTTCTTGCGGTTGACGACGCCCCACAGGTTCGGTCCGACCGTCGACGCTTTGCCCTTTTCGACGACGTGACAGGCCTTGCATTTCGAGAACGCCGCCTTGCCGTTGTCGGCATTCGCCTTGGCGAGAAGCGCAACGACGTCGCCGCCGCCGTCGGCGGGCGCGGCGGCTTCCGACTTTTCGGCCGGGGCTTCTGCCGCGCTTTCGGCCTTGGCGGCCTCGGCAGGTTTCTTGTCGCCCTCGGCTGACGCCGGCGTTTCATCCCCAGCCGCCGTTTTTTCTTCCGGGGCGGGCTCTGAGCCCGGCAGCGCATATCCCGGCGATTCGGACGGATGGCCGGTCTTCATTTCAACCATCGTCTTCGTGCCGAAAATCAACAGCAGCGCCGCCAGCGCAGCGCCTGCGACCTTCGTAAGTTCGAAGCTGTCCATGCCGTTGAAACCTCGTTGGGATAGGTCGCCGCCTGAATTTCGCAGCTGACGATTCTGTTTCGACGTATATAAGCTGCCGGCGTCGTGACAAGCGCGTAACGCCTTATGCCGCGGGTTGATTGGCGAGACTATTTGTCACCGATCCGTTCGTTGATCCGAAAGTCGCATCCGCCCGTGACCGCCAAAGCCCTCGTCGTCATTCCAGCCCGCATGCAGGCGACCCGGTTGCCGGGCAAGCCGCTTGCCGACATCTGCGGCGCGCCGATGATCGTCCACGTGCTGCGTCGCGCGCTCGCGGCCGACGTCGGGCGCGTCGTCGTCGCCACCGACAGCGCCGAGATCGCAGGCGTGGTTGAGGCCGCCGGCGGCGAGGCGGTAATGACGCGCGCCGATCACCCGTCCGGCTCGGATCGCGTATTCGAAGCCGTCACGCGTAGCGACCCGCGCGGCGATTGCGACCGCATCGTCAATCTGCAGGGCGACCTGCCGACTCTCGAACCCAAGCTCGTCGCCGCGTGTCTGGCGCCGCTCGACGACCCGTCGGTCGACATCGCGACGCTCGCCGCCGTCATCCACGACGCCGGCGAGCGAACCAACTTGAACGTGGTGAAAGTTGTCGGCACGCCGCTCGCCGGCGATCGGCTGCGGGCCCTCTATTTCACGCGCGCGACGGCGCCCTGGGGCGATGGGCCGCTCTATCACCACATCGGCATCTACGCCTACCGCCGCGCCAGCCTAGCCCGCTTTGTCGCGCTGCCGCCTTCGCCGCTGGAAAAGCGCGAGCGGCTCGAACAGCTGCGCGCGCTGGAAGGCGGGATGCGCATCGACGTGGCGATCGTTGACACCGTTCCCCTCGGCATTGATACTCCCGCCGATCTCGCGCGGGCGCGCAACCTGCTTGCGTCATAGTTCCGCATCGTCCTCCCTCAAATCCGAGCGCTTCGAAAGTCCATGCCGCACGCCTCGCGAATTGCCGACGGCCCTCAGCGCATCGCCTATCAAGGCGAGCCCGGCGCAAACTCGCATCTTGCGGCGCGCGAAGCGTTCGCGGGGCTTGAAGCAATCGCCTACCCGACCTTCGAAGACGCGCTCGCAGCCGTGAAATCGAGCGAAGCGCTTTACGCCATGATCCCGATCGAGAACTCGGTTGCGGGCCGCGTCGCGGACATCCATCATTTGTTGCCGGGCGCGGGGCTGTTCATCGTCGCCGAACACTTCCTGCGCGTCCGTCATCAGTTGATGGGCAAGCCTGGCGCTGCCCTCGGCTCGATCAAGCGCGTGATGAGCCATACGCAAGCGCTCGGTCAATGCCGCAACACGCTGCGCAAGCTCGGCATCAAGCCGGTGCCGGAGGCCGATACGGCGGGCTCGGCGCGCCTTGTCGCGGAAGGCGACGACGCGAGCGTCGGCGCCATAGCCTCGCGCCTCGCCGCGGAAATTTACGGCCTCGAGATTCTTAAAAGCGACATGGAGGACGAGTCGCATAACACGACGCGCTTCGTCGTTTTGTCGAAAGAGCCCGACGACGCCGAGCCCGATAGCGGCCCTGTCATCACCTCTTTCATGTTCCGCGTGCGCAACGTGCCGGCGGCGCTTTACAAAGCGCTCGGCGGCTTCGCGACCAACAGCGTCAACATGACGAAACTCGAGAGCTATCAGACCGAGGGTACGTTCAACGCCACGATGTTCTTCGCCGACGTCGAGGGACACCCCGTCGATCGCTCGGTTCGTCTCGCGCTCGAAGAGCTGTCGTTCTTCTCGACCGAGACGACGATCCTCGGCACCTATCCCGCGAGCCCCTACCGCCGCGAGGCCGCAGAAATGGCCGCCGCAAAGCGGTCGATCTGAGGGCGCCATGCCAGGTCGCCTCGACGGCAAAGTTGCGATTGTCACCGGCGCCGCGTCAGGGTTCGGCCGGGGCATCGCGGAGCTGTTCGCGGCGGAAGGCGCTCATGTCGTCATTGCGGACGTCAATGACGCCGGCGCGCGAGACGTCGCCGCGGCCATCGGCCAGAGCAACGTGCTTGCCGTAAAAGTCGACGTCACCAGCCGCTCCGACATCGATGCGATGGTCGCCGCCGCCGTCGCCGGCTTTGGCGGCCTCGACATCCTCGTCAACAACGCCGGCGTGACTCACAAGAACCAGTCGCTGATGACGGTAACGGAAGCCGAGTTCGATCGCATCTACGCGGTCAACGTGAAGTCGATCTATTTGACGACGCTCGCAGCGGTTCCAGAGATGGAAAAACGCGGCGGCGGCTCCATCATCGTCACGGCGTCGACGGCAGGCTTGCGCCCGCGACCTGGCCTCACCTGGTACAACGGCTCGAAGGGCGCCGCTATCACTCTGACAAAATCGATGGCGACGGAACTCGCGGCCAAAAACATTCGCGTCAACGCGATCAATCCGGTCATCGGCGAGACGGGGATGATCGAGCAGTTCATGGGTGTGCCGGACACGCCGGAAAATCGCGCGAAGTTCACAGCAGGGATCCCGCTCGGCCGTTTCTCGACGCCGCGCGACATCGCCAATGCGGCGCTATTTTTCGCTGACCCTGCAAGCGCGTTCGTCACCGGCGTCGCGCTGGAAGTCGATGGCGGGCGGTGCATTTGAGCTTCGAGTTGTCATCCCGGACGCGACGCCGCGCATCGCGATCCGGTACTCAGAATCCCTCCCGCCAGAATTTATGACGCGCCCGTGTGACCCGGCTCGTTGCTTCGCAACGGCCGGGATGACAAATGAAATCTAACTCTGCCCTTTATACTTCTGCCGGTTGATCGGCAGCACGGTGGTGCGGACGCCCCCGCCGGACAGCAATGCGTTCGCGACGGCCGGCGTCACGACCGGCGTGCCGGGTTCGCCAACGCCCGTTGGCTTTTCGGTCGAGGGGACGATGTGCACTTCGACCCTCGGCATCTCGGAAATTCGCAGCACGTCGTAGCCGTCGAAGTTCGATTGTTCGACCTCGCCGCCCTTCAGCGTGATCGCGCCTTTAAGGCCTGCGCCGAGTCCGTAGCCGATGCCGCCCTCCATCTGCGCCGCCACGACGTCCGGATTGACGGCGACGCCGCAGTCGATGGCGCAGACGACGCGCTCGACCTTCACCGTGCCGTCGTCCCGGATGCGCACGTCCGCGACATTCGCAACGTAGGACGCAAAGCTTTCGTGCACCGCGACGCCGCGCAGGACGCCTTCGGGCGGCGGCGTCCCCCAGCCTGCCTTTTCCGCGGCGAGTTTCAGCACGCCGGCATGACGCGGATGATTGGCCAGCATGTCGAGGCGGAAGGCGACCGGGTCTTTGCCGGCTTCGCGCGCCAGAATGTCAATCATGTGCTCGGTCGCATGCGCCGTGTGCGTCGAGCCGACCGAGCGCCACCACAACACAGGCACGCCCGCTTTCGTCGTGTGCAAATCAACCTTGAAGTTCGGGATGGCGTAAGGGAGCGTCGAGGCGCCTTCAACCGACGTCGCGTCGACGCCGTCCTTGACCATGTTCGGCTCAAAAGGCGTGCCCGCTGCGATCGACTGGCCGACGATCGTGTGCTTCCAGGCGACGATTTTGCCGTCCGCATCGAGGCCCGCAGCGATGCGATGCACGTAGATCGGTCGATACCAGCCGCCTTTGATGTCGTCCTCGCGAGTCCAGATCACCTTGATCGGAACGGGCTTTCCGTAGGCTTTGGCGATCTCGCACGCTTCGGCGACGTAGTGGCAGTCGGCGATGGCGCGCCGTCCGAACGATCCGCCAGCCCAGACCGTATGAAGATTGACGGCTTCAGGCTTCAACCCCAAAATTTTGCACGCGAACGCGTGGTCAAGCGTCTGCAATTGCGAACCTGTCCAAATTTCCGCCGATGAGCCGTCGTGCTTGATCACGCAATCCATCGGCTCCATCGGCGCGTGCGCCAGATATGGAAACTCGAAATCGACGGCGATGACCTTGGCGGCGGCTTTGAGGCCCGCCTCCACGTCGCCGGTCTGCTTGGCGACCGCGCCGGGTTTATCGAGCAGCGCTTTGTATTCCGCGACGATGTCCGCCGACCCGCGCTTCTCCGCGCCGCTGTCGTCCCATTCGACTTTGAGCGCGCGCTGGGCGTTGAGCGCCGCCCACGTCGTCTCGGCCAGAACGGCGACGCCTTGCGGGACTTTGAGAACCTTGACGACGCCTTTGATCTTCTCCGCGTCGCCCGCGTCGAACGACTTCAACTTGGCGCCAAACAACGGCGGCCGCGCGATCGTCGCGATGAGCATGCCGTCCAGCTGTTGGTCGATCGTGTACTTTGCCGTCCCGTCGACCTTGCTCGGACTGTCGACGCGCGGGAACGGTTTGCCGATGTAGACGAAATCCTTCGGATCTTTCAGCGCCGGCGCGTCCGGCACGCTCTCGGCGGCGGCGAACTCGGCCATCTCGCCGAATGTCGCCATCTTATTGCCGTTGGCGCTCAGGACGCCGGCCTTGACCGTGACGTCCTTCGCGTTGACGCCCCAAGCGCGCGCCGCTGCCGCAACCAGCATCGCGCGCGCCGTCGCCCCAGCCGTGCGGTACTGCTCGTACGAATTCGACAGGCCCGTCGAGCCGCCGACGCCCTGCACGCCAAACGCGAGGTTCTTGTATTTAACCGGGTCGGCAGGCGCGAACGCGGTTTTGATTTGGGCATGATCGGCGTCAAGTTCCTCGGCGACGAGCGTCGCCAGACCCGTCGCGGCGCCTTGGCCCTTGTCGAGATGCTTGATGACGACGGTGACGGTGTTGTCCGGCGCAACGACCAGGAACGGGTTCGGCGCGAGCGCGGCGCCTTTTGCAGCCGCGGCGCCGCCGAGATTCGGCATTGGCGCGGATAGGCCCAATATCAGTCCGGCGCCGCCCGATATTTTCAAGAACGTGCGGCGCGACGATTGCGTCGGCGCCTCGGGCGCAATCGCGAAAATGCCGGCGCGGCCTCCCCGAGCATTCGCGCGCTGTTTCGGCGTCGTCTGGGTCATCGGCGTTTGAGTCCTTCGCGAAATTAATTGCCCAAATTCACTTGGAGGCCTTCGCAGGGCACGGCGCCCCCGCGGCGGCCCAGGCTTGAAGCTGCGTCACGAATTCTGCGTGCGGCGTTGCAACGGGCTTGCGCTTGCCGCCCGGCGCCCATCCCCAAAGCACGAGCTTGTCGGTCGTCATGTGCTCGACAAGCGCGGCGACGTCCTTTCCGCCATTCGCCTTCGTATCCTTGAGCGTCGTGCACAACGCGTTGTCGTCGAGTCCCTCCCACCCCATCGAGAGTGGCGCTAAGTGCCAGTTCGGCGCGCCAGGCACGCCCGAGTAGGCATTGTTCTCGTCGCGATGGCAGGCCGTGCACCGGGCGTTCGTGAAGCCGAGATTGTCGGGTCCGCGCACGACGTTCTGGAGGTGGACATGGGCGTCGTCGCCCTGTCGCGGGCGATCGCCGCGAGGATGGCAGTTCATGCAGCGAGGTTCGCGCAGTACGGCCGCGATGGGAAAAAAGAGAGCGGGATCTGCATTTGTCGGTTCTGCCGGGGCTGGTCCCGCATTGGCTTCGGCGAGCGTGGTAGCGGGCCCTTCGGGCGCCGTGGAGCGGCTTTGCAAAAACACGAACGCCGCGGTTGCGCCGAGCCCGACCGCAAGGAACGCATACCGCCAAAAATTCTCACGCATGGTGTGACGCTCGGAGTTGAAATGACGGCTAGATCGACTTCGCAGCTTCGTGGATCGCGGCGCGGATGCGGTGATATGTGGCGCAGCGGCAGATGTTGCCGTCCATCGCCTTGTCGATATCGTCGTCCGTCGGCTTTGGGATTTGCGACAACAGGCCAACCGCCGACATGATCTGGCCCGGTTGGCAATAACCGCACTGCGCCACGTCAAGTTTGATCCACGCCGCCTTCACGGCATTGGCGATATCGCCGGAAACGCCCTCGATGGTGGTGACGTCGCGGGCTTCCGCGTCACGAAGCTGAATCTGGCAGGAGCGGACGGCCTCGCCGTCGAGATGCACGGTGCACGCGCCACACAGCGCCGCGCCGCAGCCGAATTTCGTGCCCGTTAATTTCAGCTCGTCGCGGACGATCCACAACAGGGGCGTCTCAGGGTCGGCGTCGATCGTTCGCTTCTCGCCGTTGACGGTGATGGTGATCGCCATGCGTGGAACCCTGCTGCGAACGGGCGCTGAGTAGGGGGCATCTGTCCCCGCCGTCTCGGCGCCTGATGTGAAATTCGATGACGAGACTAAGGCACATGAACGTCGCGCGCTATCCGCAGAAGCACAACGCCGGCCAGCGCCTTTTGGTTCAACTTGGCGGCTGATGGAGAATTTCAAGAGCCCGGCGCGCAATTGCTCAATCAAAATGCGGATTGGCGGCCGAGTCATGCCGGATTTCTGTGCGGCATTGCGGCGTCGGGCGTTCGTGCGGGGTTGTGCGAGGGGCCAGCAGCCCTATTATGACGGCGGGAGGTTGGCGGCGGACGAATTCGTCGCCAACCGGGTCAGGTCCGGAAGGAAGCAGCCCTAACGATTTTGAACTCGGGTCGTTCGCCAGCCTCCTTTGTATCGCTCACGGGCGCAATCGGATCGCGTCGCGATCCGGCGCCCTCCGCGGGGGCGCGGCTCGCCGCGGGTCGCCTTGCTCCCCCGCCCTTCGGGCGATAGGAGAGGCAAGGCATGGCAAAGAAGAAATCTTCGGGTGGCGACGATAGCGCAGTCGCCGATGGCGGCGCGACGGCGAAGCCGTATGTCGTGCTGGCGCGCAAGTATCGCCCGCGTACGTTCGATGAGCTGATCGGCCAGGCGGCGATGGTGACGACGCTGCGCAATGCGTTCGCTACGGGACGCATCGCGCAAGGCTATATGCTGACCGGCGTGCGCGGAGTCGGCAAAACGACGACGGCGCGTATTCTCGCCCGCGCGCTGAACTATGAAGCCCCGGGCGTCGACAAGCCGACGATCGACATGCCGGCGCTCGGCGCGCATTGCCAGGACATCATGGAGGGCCGTCATCCCGACGTGTTCGAGATGGACGCCGCCTCCAACACCGGCGTCGACAACATCCGCGAGATTATCGACAGCGCGCAATATACGCCGCTGATCGCGCGGACGAAGGTGTTCATCATCGACGAAGTGCACATGCTATCGAAAGGCGCGTTCAACGCCCTTCTGAAGACGCTGGAAGAGCCGCCGCCGCACGTCCGCTTCATCTTCGCGACGACCGAAATCCGCAAAGTGCCGGTCACGGTGTTGTCGCGATGCCAGCGGTTCGATCTCCGCCGCGTCGAGCAGCCGGCGCTCGTCGCGCATTTCAAGACGATCGTCGAGAAGGAAGGCGCAGCCGCCGCCGACGACGCGCTCGCGCTTATCGCGCGCGCGGCCGAAGGTTCCGTGCGCGACGGCCTTTCGATCCTAGACCAGGCGATCGCGATGGGCCAGGGCCGGGTGACCGCGACGGCGGTGCGCGCCATGCTCGGCCTGGCCGATCGCGCCCGCGTCATGGACCTGGCAGAGGCATTGTTTCGCGGCGATATCCAATCCGCGCTCGCAGGATTTCACGCGCTCCACGGCGACGGCGCGGAGCCGAGCCAGATCATCGGCGATCTGGCCGAAGCCGTGCATGTCGTCGCCCGCGTGAAGGCCGTCGGCAGCGAGCCTGCCGGCGAAGCTTTGTCGGTCGAGGAAAAGCAGCGCGCCGCCGCGCTCGCCAATGAACTTTCGATGCCCTACCTTGCGCGCGCCTGGCAAATGCTGGCCAAGGGGCTGGAAGAGACGGCGCGGGCGCCCAACCCGCTGGCCGCCGCAGACATGGTGCTGATCCGTCTTGCCTATGTCGCAGACTTGCCGACGCCGGACGAGATCATCCGAACGCTCGGCGGCGACACCGTCGCAACGCGTCGCCAGGCGCCCGCGCCGCGCGATGCGCCGGCGCGCGGCACGCTCAATGCCGCGCCGGCGACTGCGCCCCGGGCCGAAGCCGACGAGGATGCGTTCATTGACGCCGCCGACATGCCCATCGACGAGACTGACGAGAGCGACGGCGATCTCGGTTTCGAACTTGATTCGGCCGAGGTTGCGCCGCCGGCGCGGGCGCCGTCCCATGCCGCGGCCCCGCGCTCGTTCGCCGACGTCGTGGCGCTCGTCGGCGTGAAGCGAGACGCCAAGCTGAAACTGCATCTCGAAGATCATGTGAGCCTGGTGAAGTTCGACGCCGCCGCGGGCTCGATCGATCTCTTTCTCTTGCCCGGCGCGCCTGCCGAGATCGCCAATGAACTGCGCGAGAAGCTCAACAGCTGGACAGGGCGGCGCTGGATGGTGGTGCTGTCCAAAACCGCAGGCGCGCCAGCGATCGGCGTCGTGCGCCGGGCGCGCGAAGCGGCCGAGATTGAGGCGCTCAAGGCGCACCCAGCCGTTCGCGCGGTGTTCGCCGAGTTCCCAGACGCAAAGATCGCCGAAGTTCGCACGATCGCCGCTGTCCAGCGCCGCGACGACGACGAAAGCAAGGCCGGCTAGGCGCATCTGCTCCGCAACATACGCAATCTGAACACGACTCGAGGACGCGCATGAAAGACCTGATGGGCATGATGAAGCAGGTCGGGCAGATGCAGGCCCGCCTGAAAGAAGTGCAAGAGGAATTGGCGCGCGCCGAGATCGAGGGTCAGTCGGGCGGCGGCCTCGTCAAAGTGACGCTGGACGGCAAAGGCGAGATCAAGCGCGTCAGAATCGATCCGAGCTTGATGAAGGCCGATGAAGTCGAAATTCTCGAAGACCTCATCGTCGCCGCCGCGTCGGACGCCCGCGGCAAGGCCGACGCCGCCATGCAGGCCAAGATGTCGGAAATCACGGGCGGCCTTCCGCTGCCGCCCGGCATGAAGTTGTTCTGAGGCGGCCGGCGCCCGCGCCATGTCCAAGAAAATCGCAGGACCCGAGATTGAACGGCTCGTGCAGGCGCTCGCGCGGCTGCCGGGTCTTGGCCCGCGCTCCGCTCGCAAAGCCGTGCTCGCGCTATTGAGGCGTCGCAACGATCTGCTGCTGCCTTTGAGCGAGGCGTTGCGGCAAGCCGTCGACAAGATTTCTGAGTGTGCGGTTTGCGGCAATCTCGACACCGTGCAGCCATGTTCGATCTGCGCCGATCCGCGCCGCGATCCGTCGCTGATCGTCGTTGTTGAGGATGTCGGCGACCTGTGGGCGCTCGAACGCGCCGGCGTCGTCGCGTCGCGCTATCACGTCCTCGGCGGACGCCTCTCGCCGCTCGACGGCGTCGGTCCCGAGCAACTCAACATCCCCACGCTTTTGCAACGCGCACGGGCTGGCGAGGTGAACGAAATTCTGCTCGCGCTGAACGCCACTGTCGAAGGCCAGTCGACGGCGCACTACGTGTCGGACCAGCTTGCGGCGACGGGGGTCGCCGTTTCGCGACTGGCGCAAGGCGTTCCCGTCGGCGGCGAACTCGACTATCTCGACGACGGTACGCTGGCCGCGGCGTTCAAATCCCGTCGTCGTATTTAGCATGACGCGGCGCCGATGAGCGCCCGAAGGATGCCAACGTCACAATGACCGCCCTTCCGCCTGAAGAGCCGCCCGGCGCGCCGCCGCTGCGCCGGGGCCAGCGTCCGGCGAAGTTCGTCACGGGCTCGATCCTTCGTCATATCCTGGAAATGACGGGCGCTGGCGCCGTCGGGCTTATGGCGATCTTCGTCGGCGATCTCGCCAACATCTATTTCTTGTCGCGACTGGGGGACGAAGCGGTCATCGCCGCCGTCGGCTACGCCAGTTCGATTCTATTCGTATCGACGTCGATCGGCATCGGACTTTCGATTGCGGCGACGTCGCTGGTCGCCCCTGCGATCGGCGCGGGCTTGAGAGTTCGCGCGCGCAGGCTGTCGGCGCATGCGCACGTGATGACGGTCGCGCTGTCGGCATTGCTCAGCCTCGCCATGTGGTTCGCCATCGACCCGATGCTCGCGGCTCTCGGCGCGACGGGCCGCACGCTCGAACTCGCCAGCGGATACCTGTCGGTGCTGATCCCGACGCTGCCGATGCTGGCGCTCGGAATGACGTCCGCCGCCGTTCTGCGGTCGGTCGGCGACGCAAGGCGCGCCATGCACATCACGCTTGCCGGCGCAGTCGTCAACACGCTGCTTGACGTTCTTCTGATTGTGCAACTCGGTTGGGGCATCGAGGGCGCCGCAATCGCCACCGCGATCTCGCGCATCGCGATCCTGGGCATCGGGCTCTATGGCGTTATCGCCGTCCATAGGCTGATGGGGCGTCCAAAGCGGGCGACGTTGGCGCCGGACGCCGTCGCCTTCTCGGCTATTGCGCTGCCAGCCGTTCTCACCAATATCGCGACGCCGGTCAGCAACGCCTATGTCACGTGGGCGATAGCGGCCTACGGCGACGGCGCCGTGGCGGGCTGGGCCATCATTGGACGCATCATTCCCGTCGCGTTTGGCGCCATCTACGCGCTTTCAGGCTCGGTTGGCCCGATCCTTGGCCAGAACTTCGGCGCGCGCGCGCCCGACAGGATGGAAAAAGTTTTCACGCAATCTCTGATCGTCATGGCGGGGTTTACGGCCGTCGCGTGGCTCTTGCTTGCGACATTGGCCCACCCGCTCGCCGACGCCTTCAACGCCGGTGCGGAGGCGCGGCGACTGATCGTATTTTTCTGTCGGTGGCTGGCGCCGCTCTTCGTATTTCTCGGGGCCCTGTTTATCGCCAACGCGGCCTTCAATACGCTCGGCCGGCCCCACTACTCGACAGCGTTGAATTGGGGGCGCGCGACGGTCGGAACGGCGCCGTTCGTGCTCGCCGGCGGCGCTTGGGCCGGGGCTGACGGCGTGCTCGCGGGCAACATGATCGGCGGCGTCGCCTTCGGCGTGGTCAGCGTCCTGATCGGATACCGCCTGATCCGGACTCTCTTTGAGCCTCAGTCCTGACTTTCGGCGGAGACGCCCACGCCGTGCATTGACCCGAGCCCGGGCCTTTCATATGTCACGACCATGAGTATCCTTCCGATCATCACGATTCCAGATCCCATCTTGCGCAAGATCTCCGATCCCGTCGAGAGCGTCGACGCGTCCGTGACCAAGCTGATGGACGACATGCTGGAGACGATGTACGCGGCGCCCGGCGTCGGTCTGGCGGCGATACAAGTCGGCGTTCCAAAACGCATCATCGTGCTTGATACAGCGGACGAGGGCGAGGCGAAAAAGCCGCTCGCGTTGGTCAATCCGGAAATCGTCGCGCTGTCGCCAACCACGCGCATTTACGAGGAAGGCTGCCTGTCGATTCCCGACGTGCGCGTCGACATCGAGCGGCCGGACGGCGTCACCGTTCGCTATGTCGATCGCAGCGGCAAGACGCAAGAGCTCGCGGCGACTGGCTTGCTGGCCACGGCTCTGCAGCACGAGATCGATCATCTCGACGGCCATCTGATCATCGACTTTCTGTCGCGGCTGAAGCGGGACATGGTCATTCGCAAGTTCAAGAAGATTGCGCGCGACTCCCGCGACTAGGCGCATCGGCGCGCGAGGTTTTCCGTCATGGCGCTGAAGATCGTTTTCATGGGCACGCCGGACTTTGCCGTCCCGGCGCTGGACGCCGTGCACGCGGCGGGCCATCGCATTGCAGCCTTGTACAGCCAGCCGCCGCGGCCGGCCGGCAGGGGCATGGCGCCGGTCAAATCCCCCGTCCAACGCCGCGCCGAGGAGTTGGGATTTTCAACCGTTACGCCGGAGAGTTTCAAGGGCGCAGCGGAGCGCGAAGCCTTCGCGGCGCTGGGCGCCGACGTCGCCGTCGTCGTCGCCTATGGATTGATCCTGCCGGCGGAGATCCTCAACGCCCCGCGCCTTGGATGCTTCAACATCCATGCATCGCGCCTGCCGCGCTGGCGCGGTGCGGCTCCGATCCAGCGCGCGATCATGGCCGGCGATTCTTCGACCGCCGTGACGATCATGCGCATGGAGCGGGGCCTTGATACCGGCCCCGTCTGCCTCAGTCGCGACGTCGCCATTGCCTCCGACATGACGGCAGGGCGCTTGCACGACGTTTTGGCGCGAATGGGCGCCGAGCTGATCGTGGACGCCTTGTTGCGATTGGAAGCCGGCACGCTCGCTGAGGCGCCGCAGCCGGTCGACGGCGTGACCTACGCCGCAAAGATCGACAAGGCCGAAACGCGCATAGACTTTGCGCGTTCCGCCGCTGACGTCGTCAACCATATTCGCGCGCTGGCCCCCGCGCCCGGCGCGTGGTTTGAAGTCGGCGCCGACGGCGGCGCACTGGAGCGCATCAAGGTTCTGGAGGCCGAAGCGGTCGAAGGCTCGGATGCGCCAGGTGCGGTTATTGACGGCGAACTCACGATCGCCTGCGCCGAAGCGGCGGTCCGATTGAAGTTGGTGCAACGCGCCGGCAGGAAGCCCGTCGCACGCGAGGAGTTTCTCCGCGGCTTCCGCCTCGCCCCCGGCGCCATCGTCCGCTGACGATCGCGTTAATCATAGCCGCGAAATCGCGCGTTCAAATACGCTCGCCCGATTACAGTCGAGGTCTATACATCGCGACTGGTCAGGAGTTCGCCGCCATGCTTCGTCCGTTTGTATTTCGTTTCGTCGCCGCATTCTCAGCGCTTGCCGGTTGCGCGGTCGCTGCGTCGGCGCAGAGCTATACGACGCGGATCGAGCCGCGCCCATTCTACGGCGCCGTCATCACGCTCGAGGAAGGCGTACGCGTCATTCGTCCGTTGCCGCCTGAACGCCAAGTCATCATCAATCCGGATCACGGAACGCCGCTCTCGCTCGGTTTCAACGAGACGCGCGTCTACGAGAATCGCGTCGTTCGCCATTATCACGACTCGAACGCAGACGAATACGCGCCGCGCGGCGGCGTCGCCTACGGCTACATCGGCGGCGGCTACGGCTATGGCGGAAAAGGCCAGGGCTACGGCAAGATCATGCGTGTTCCTGGCGTCGGCAACGGCTCGCCCCGCGCGCCGGCCGGAGCCCGCTAGCGCTCAGCCGCA
Source organism: Hyphomicrobium sp. (assembly GCA_052386495.1). Lineage (GTDB taxonomy): Bacteria > Pseudomonadota > Alphaproteobacteria > Rhizobiales > Hyphomicrobiaceae > Hyphomicrobium_B. Next base: position 149,277 of record JBQTKA010000017.1, read on the forward strand.
CGACAGAGTTGCGCTCGAAAGATTTCCGGTGTCGAAGGGCTGGCGATGCGACGCGACCGCGTCGCCGAGTTGAGGCCCACGCATGCCGCGCTATCGTCTGCTGATTGAATACGACGGCTCGCCGTTTTCCGGTTGGCAGCGCCAATCCGACTTGCCGTCCGTTCAAGGAGCGATTGAGCAGGCGATCGCCGCATTCAGCGGCGAAGCGCCGTCGCTCTTCGGCGCAGGTCGTACCGACGCCGGCGTGCACGCACTGGGCCAGGTCGCTCACTTCGACGTTGCAAAGCCATGGGAGCCGTCGCGCGTCCGCGACGCCATTAATTTCCATCTGAAGCCGAAGCCGGCCTCGATCCTCGACTGCGCCGAGGTTCCGGCGACGTTCGATGCGCGATTCAGCGCGATTAAGCGCCACTACCTGTATCGCATCCTCATTCGGCGCGCGCCGGCGGTTCTCGACCGCGATCGGGTCTGGCGGGTTGCGAAAACTCTCGATCTCGAAGCCATGGCTGCTGCGGCGCAGACGCTGGTTGGGCGCCATGACTTCACGACGTTTCGCGCCGCTCAGTGCCAGGCTGCGTCGCCTGTCAAGACGCTCGACGCTTTTGTCGTCTCACGGTCAGGCGACGAAATTCATTGCCGCGTTGCGGCGCGCTCGTTCCTGCACAGTCAGGTGCGATCCATGGTCGGCAGCCTCAAGCTCGTCGGCGAAGGCAAATGGTCAATCGAAGCGCTTGCCGCAGCGCTCGCAGCGCGCGATCGAACGGCGTGCGGCCCGATTGCGCCGGCCGCGGGGCTCTATCTTGCGGTGGTCGACTATCCCCCCGGCGCCTTCTAGTCCGCTCCGGCGGCGTCACATTCGGCCTTGGTCTTCCGTCACCATCGCGAGAAATTCCTGCCGCGTGATTGCGTTCTCGCGGAATACGCCCAGCATGCGGCTCGTCACCATGTCGGTGCCGTGCTTGTGCACGCCGCGCGTGGTCATGCAGTGATGCTCGGCCTTGATCACGACGGCGACGCCGTCGGGCTCCAACACCTTCTGGATCGTGTTGGCGATCTGCGCCGTCATCTTTTCTTGAATCTGCAATCGCTTGGCGTAGGCGTCGACGACGCGCGCGAGCTTCGAGATGCCGACGACGCGGCCGCGCGGCAGATAGGCGACCCAGGCGCGTCCGACAATCGGCGCCATGTGATGCTCGCAGTGGCTCTCGAACCGGATGCCGCGCAGCAGGATCATCTCGTCGTATCCTTCGATCTCCTCGAAGGTCTTGCGCAGGATAGCCTCGGGGTCCTCGTCATAACCCTTGAAATACTCTTCGTAGGCGCGCGCGACGCGCGACGGGGTTTCCTTCAGACCGTCGCGGGCGGGATCATCCCCCGACCAACGAATGATGGTCTTGATCGCGGCTTCCACTTCTGCGAGCGATGGCTTTTTGACGACGGTCATGTTTCGGTTTTCTCAGTGCTTCCAGGTCGTAACGCGATAACGCAAGAACGGTCGTGTCGTCTACCAGTTGTCGTGCTCCGGCAAGAACCGGATCGTTCAAAGAACGTACTTAGCCGATATTGGGGCGGGAGAGACGCCAATACGCGATTGTTGCTAACGACTGCGATCTTTTGCACGGAGTCTCGCGTCAGGCGGATCCCGTTGACCGTCGCCTAGGGTTGCCCCGTCGTCGCCGGCTTGACGTCGTCGATCGCCGATGGGCGCTCGCCGGCGGCTGACCGCGACAGTCCACGCACGAGTACGTAGAACAGCGGCGTGAAGATCAGTCCGAAGATCGTCACGCCGATCATTCCGGAGAAAACGGCGGTGCCGAGCGACTGACGCATCTCGGCGCCGGCCCCGGAGGCGAACACGAGCGGCACCACGCCGAGAATGAAGGCCAACGAGGTCATGATGATGGGGCGTAACCGCGTTCGCGCCGCCTCGATCGCGGCGTCAAAGCGCGACTTGCCTTCTTCCTCCGCCTGTTTGGCGAACTCGACGATCAGAATCGCGTTCTTGGCGGCGAGCCCGACCAGAACCACCAGTCCGATCTCCACCAGAATATTCCGATCGAAGCCCCGGATCCCGACGCCGATCATCGCCGCCAGAATGCACATTGGCACAATGAGAATGACGGCGAGGGGAAGCAGCCAGCTTTCGTAGAGCGCGGCGAGCAGCAAGAAGACGAATACGACCGCCAGTCCGAACGCGACGAACGCCGTGTTGCCGCCGAGCTTCTGCTGAAGCGCGATCTCGGTCCATTCGAAGCCGAAGCCGGAGGGGAGCTTCGTCGCCGCGATATTTTCAATCACGTCGATGCCTTGTCCGGTGGACGCGCCGGGGGCCATCGCGATCTGAAGTTCAGCCGCGGGATAGAGATTGTAGCGCGGCACGCGATAGGCGTCGGTCACGTTGTTGAACGTTGCAACCGAGCCGAGCGGCACCATGTTGCCTTCGGCGTTGACGGTTCTGAGATTGGCGACGTCGCGAACTTCGAGACGATAGGGATTGTCGGCTTGCGCGGTGACGCGGAAGGTGCGTCCGAGCAGGTTGAAGTCATTGACGTAGGCCGAGCCCATGTAGACCGACAGCGTATCGAACACGCGGCTGATCGAAACGCCGAGCTTCTCGGCTTTCACGCGGTCGATGTCGGCGAAGATCTGCGGCGTGCGCGTATTGTAGAGCGAGAAGGCTTGCGCGATCCCGGGCGTCTGATTGGCGGCGCCGACGGCCGTAAACGTCGCCGTCTCGAGCGCCTGCAATCCGCGTCCCGCCCGATCCTGCACGTAGCCCTTGAGTCCGCCGCCGGTGCCGATGCCAGGCACGGACGGCGGCTCGATGACGAGGACGAACGCCTCCCGGAGCTTGGCCATTTCCTGACGCACGTCGTTCAAGATGCCGTCCTTGGTCAACCCAAGGGCGATGCGCTCTTCGAAGGACTTCAAACGCAGGAAGATCACGCCGGCATTGGGCGAGTTCGTGAACGTCGCGCCGTCGAGACCGACGATCTGCACCGTCGCGAAGACGCCGGGGCGTTCGCGCAAGAGATCGCCGGCTTTGCGGATGACGTCATCGGTCCGACTGAGCGTCGATCCAGGCGGCAGCTGGAACGCGATGATGAAATAGGTGCGGTCGAGCTGCGGGATCAGTCCCGTCGGCGTTGTCGCCACCTGTCTCCACGTCAGCCCTAATAACGCGGCGTAGACCAACAGCATGATCACGCCCATTCGGATCACCTTCCCGGTCAGCCATGCGTATCCGGTCGAAAAGGCGTTGAAGGTCTTGTTGAAGCCGTTGAAGAACCACCGCAACGGCGCGCCCAAGGCGGACAGAACCCCCGCGCTCTCCTGATGCTCCTTGTGCGGCTTGAGCAGCAGAGCGGCCAGCGCCGGCGAGAGCGTCAGAGATACGAAGGCCGAAATAGCGGTGGCGGCGGCGATGGTGATCGCAAACTGGCGATAGAAGGCCCCCTGAAGACCGGTGATGAACGCGGTCGGCACGAAAACGGCGATCAACACGAGGCTGATTGCGAGCACGGCCCCGCCGACTTCCTCCATGGTCTTGTGCGCCGCCTCGCGCGGCGACATGCCTTCCCGCAATCGCCTCTCGACGTTCTCCACGACGACAATGGCGTCGTCGACGACGATGCCGATTGCGAGCACGAGGCCGAACAGCGAGAGCGTGTTGAAGGTAATGCCGACGGCGCTCATGATCGCAAACGTGCCGATCAGCGATACCGGAATCGCGACGATTGGAATGACCGCCGCACGCCAGGTCTGAAGGAACAAGATCACGACCAATACGACCAGAGCCACCGCCTCGAACAGCGTTTCTACGACGGCGTTGACGGACGACTGAATGAAGTCGGTCGGATTGTAGACGATGGTGTAGCCAACCCCCGGCGGGAAGTCCTTGGCGAGCGACTCCATCGTCTTCTTGATTTGCTCGGCCGTCGCGAGCGCGTTCGATCCGGGCCTCTGATAAATGCCGATTCCGGTTGCGAACTTGTTGTCGAGATATGAATTGACGAGGTAGTCCTGCGCGCCGAGCTCGACGCGCGCGATGTCGCGCAAGCGAAGAACCGAGCCGTCCGTTTCAGCGCGAACGACGATCTCTTCGAACTGTTCGGTCGTCGTCAGGCGACCGAGCGTTGTTACCGAAAGTTGGAAGCCGCCCGGCGATTTGGCCGGCGGCTGATTGATGGCGCCGGCGGCGACCTGCAAGTTGGCTGCCCGTAACGCGGCGACGACGTCGGAAGCGGTCAGGTTGCGCTGCGCCAGCTTCGCCGGATCGAGCCAGATGCGCATCGCGAAATCCCGCGCGCCGAACACCGTCACGTTGCCGACGCCGTCGACGCGCGTCAGCACGTCTTTCACGTTGAGCGTGGCGTAATTTGAGATGTATTGCTGGTCGCGCGTGCCGTCGGGCGAGCGCATGTGCACGACCATCATCAGGTCGGGCGATGCCTTGCGCACCGTCACGCCGACGCGGCGCACATCTTCGGGCAGGCGTGGCTCCGCAACGGAGACGCGGTTTTGGACCAAGACCTGAGCCTTGTCGACGTCCGTGCCGGCCTTGAACACGACATTGATTGACAGCTGGCCGTCGCCGGTCGATTGCGACGAGATATAGAGCATATCGTCGACGCCATTGATCTCCTGCTCGAGCGGAGTTGCGACCGTGTCCGCCACCACCTTCGCCGATGCGCCCGGATAGGTCGCGCGCACGTTGACGGTTGGAGGGGCGATTTCCGGATATTCGGCGATCGGCAACGCCATCTGCGCGATGGCGCCGACGATGACGATGAGCAGCGACAGCACCGTCGCGAAGATGGGGCGGTCGATGAAGAAGTGTGAAAAGCGCATGTATCGTCGCCTTGGCGGGAGGGGGGTCTATTTTTCGGCCGTCTTGATCTCGCCGAGGGTTGGCGCAACCTTCGCGCCCGGCCGCACCGCTGGATTCGACAGGCCCTCGATGACGACCCTGTCGTCGGCTTTCAGGCCGGCTTTGACGACGCGCAGGCCATCGATAATCGGACCAAGTGTGACCGGCGCCGGCGCAATGACATTGTCGGCATTGACGACGAAAACGATCTTGCGCGCCTGGTCCGAAACGATGGCCGCGTCGGGAACAAGAAACGCATCGAAGTCGCCGCCGAAGAGCGCTAGGCGGGCGAAGACGCCAGGCGTCAGCAGTTCGTCTTTGTTGTCGAAGATAGCGCGACCGCGCATCGTGCCGGAACGCTCATTCAAGGCGTTGTCGACGAAATCCATAACGCCCTCATGCGTCCAATCCGTTTCGTCGGCGAGCTTGATCCGTACGGCGTTCGGCGTTTCGCGCGACGACTTGCGCTCGCCCGAAAGCCGCAGCCTCGAATAGCGGAGGTAGTCGGCCTCCGATACGTCGAAGACGAAATGAATGGGGTCGAGGCTGACGATCGTGGCGAGCATGGTGGCGCTGTCCTGGCCCCCTGCCACAAGGTTGCCCGGATCGACCTTCTTGTCGGAAATCCGGCCCGAAATCGGCGCGCGGACATCGGCCCAATCCAGATTGAGCTCCGCCGACTTCAAGGCAGCCTGCGCTGCGAGCAGTTGCGCCTGGGCTTGGCTCAGTGTCGCCTTGCGCTGCTCGAAAACCTGCTCGCTCATGACGCGAGAGGCCGCCAACGGTTCAGCGCGCGCTACATCGGCTTGAGCCAATATGACTTGCGCCTGTTGGCGAGCGATTTCAGCCTTCGCCGATTCAACGGCGATCGCGAACGGCCGCTTGTCGATCGTGAACAACAGGTCGCCCGACTTCACAAGCGACCCGTCCTTGAATTCCACGGTTTCGATGAAGCCTGAAACGCGCGGACGAACCTCGACGCGCTCGACCGCTTCGAAGCGTCCCGAGTATTCGTCCCACAGCGTGACCCGCTTTGAGAGCGGCGGCGAGACGGTAACAGGCAAAGCAGGCGGCGCCGGCTGCGCAAGGGCGAGCGCTGGAGCGACAACGACCACCGCGGCCGTGATGAACGATCTCACGAATGCGATCGCTGATGAACCAAGACGCGCGCAGAAGCGCGCCGAAGGCGCAACGAGTTTCATGTCAGTATCCTATCGCGGATGGCAGTCGATTGACCGGCTTGCGGCGTTTGATCGGAGCTTTGATCTGAACAGTGTGATGGATAGCGTCAACTGACAAGTGCACTCCACTATCTATGCTATATGACATGGCTGCTCCCCAAGTTCGGATGGGCGCGCCGTTGTCGTCATTTGCGGTATGAGTTTACCAAGTCGTACGCTTCGGTCGCCGGTCACGCACGTCGCTCTTCGCGCGGGGCGGGATAGAAACGTCGCTGCATGCGCGGCGCGCCTTAAGCGTTTTCATGCTCTCGAGATGACCTTAGCGGAAAACACGGTATCCCAACTCATGCTACGGACGCCGTCGCGTTAGCGCCGACGTTCAACGGCCGAACACTCGAATAGGGAAGCACGCGCCCAATGACCAACTGGTTGCCTTGGCTGGCTTTGACCGTCTGCGTTATCGCCAACATCGCGTCCAATATCGTTCTCAAGACGTTGTCGCAGCAGGCGCCTCAATCACTGGATATGAAAACCGCCGTCGCAATCATTTGGAACCCGATGTTGTGGTTGGCTCTCGTTCTGACGGGGATCGTGTTCGTTTCGTACTTTCTGGCGATCCGATTTCTGCCGTTGGGGGCGGCCTATCCGATGAGCACCGGGTTGACCGCAATCGGCGTCACGATTGCGGGCTCCAGATTCTTTGGCGAGCCTGTTTCTCTCGCAAGCCTGGCCGGCATCGCGCTCGTCGTTGCAGGCATCGCCATCTTGAGTCGCACCGTGCCTTGATGCGCCGTGGAGCCGGCGGCGGGCTCATCTCCACCGGAGGTTCTCTCTACTTAGATGCGCGATGCTCCGGCAGCCCATCAGCATCATGTCGCGTTCGATTTCGCGCTTGAGAAGATCGAGCGCGCGCTCCACCCCCGCCTGCCCGCCGCAGGCCAGCGCGTACAGATAGAACCTGCCGCCCGAGCAGGCCTTTGCGCCGACCGAAAGCGCCTTGAGGACGTGCGTTCCGCGCGTGATGCCGCCGTCGCAAACCACGTCGATCTTGTCGCCGACGGCGTCGACGATTTCGGCAAGCTGATCGAACGGGCTCCTTGAACCGTCCAGCTGTCGGCCGCCGTGGTTGGAAACCATGATGCATGTCGCGCCAACGTCGACGGCGCGCCGTGCGTCGGCGACGCTCATGACGCCCTTGAGACAGAAGGATTTGCCCCACGACTTGCGAACGTCCTCGGCGTCCTTCCAACTCATGGCGGGATCGAGCATGGCGCTGAAATAGTCGCTGACCGTCACCGAAATTTCAGAACCCTCGCGCACGTAGCCCTTGAGTTGCGGCAGATCGAATTTGTCGTGCGCAAGATAATTGAACGCCCAACGAGGGCGAAGGGCGAAACTCGCGAGGCTTTGCAGCGTCAGCTTCGGCGGCGAGGTGAAGCCGGTGCGCAGGTCACGTTCGCGATTCCCTCCGGTGATGGAATCAACGGTCAGCGCCAGGACGTCGAAGTTCGCGGTTGCGCAACGCTCGATCAGGCATTTCGTCAGCCCCTTGTCCTTGTGAAAATACAACTGAAACATCTTCGGCGATCGTATCGTCGATCCGATGTCCTCGACGCTGACAGTTCCGAGGGACGACACGCCGAACATGACGCCAAACTTTTCTGCAGCCTTCGCGACCGCGCGTTCGCCGTCGTAGTGGAAAAGCCGCTGCAGCGCCGTCGGAGCGCAGAAGATTGGCATGGCCATCTTCTGGCCCATGACGGTGACCGACAAGTCGACCGCGTCGACGCCAGCGAGTACGTTCGGAACCAGATCGCACCGCTCGTAGGCTTCGGAGTTACGACGCAGCGTCGTCTCGTCGTCCGAACCGCCGTCGATATAGTGAAAGATCGGCGCCGGCAGCCGGCGCTGGGCAAGCGCTCGAAAGTCGGCGACGTTGTGACAGCGATCGAGGCGCAACGAAGTCTCCGGTTCTGCAGATTGATCGACGCCAGGCGTGAACTAGGAGATCAGATTCTTGGATTTGGCTTCCGCCAATAGCGCCGCGAGCGCGCCGACCGCCAACGTCGCCGCGCTCTTGGCGCCGGCGATGGATCCAACCGGCGCATGGATGCGCGCAAGGGCAGATGGTTCAAAGCCGCGGTTCGACATGATCGCCAGCCTGTCGCGGTGCACCGCGTGATTTCCGAGAGCCCCGATATAGAAGCACCGCGTCGTCAGAAGGCGCGCCAGAAGGTCGGGCTCTTGGACGTGATCGTGAAAAAACAGGATCGCGGCGGAGGCGAAGTCGAGACGCTCAATGCCGGCGTCGCCGCCGCCATCGCCGAAGAGATTTCCAAGTCCAGCGCGGGCCAACGCGGCTTTGGTCGAGTCGTCGCCGGTTGTGACGGCCACTTCGATCCCGGTCGTCGCCGCCAATGCTGCCGCAGCGACGAGCATGGGACCGCCGCCAAGAAGAAGCAGCCGCAGACTTGGAACATAGACGCGGCGAAACGCATCGCCTGAGCGTCCGCTTTTCCCGACCGCGCCTTCAGCCGTAACGTCCTCGATCGCGCTTTCGCCGGTTGGAAGCGAAGTTCGCAGCGCAAATGCGCGTCGCGCCGTTCGCCGCGCAAGCATGTCGGCGACGCACTCGCGCGGAAGCATCGGATCAAAATAAATGTCGAGGCCGCTGCCGCACGGCAGCTTGACGTCGAAGTAGGGCGAACCCTTTCCGTATCTTACGAGACGCGGCTGGCCGATGCGAAGGACGTCCTGCGCTTCGAGCGCCACGGCCTGCTCCAGGCATCCGCCGGACAGATAGCCGACATAAGCGCCGTCTTCGCAGACGGCCATCTGCGCGCCGGGTTCCCGGGGCGCGCCGCCTTCGACGCCGATCAGAGTTACAAGCGCCGCTTTTCTGACGTCAGCCTTCCATCGCATCAAGTGCGGCAGCACGTCCTCTTCAGACATGAGGTCGGCGGTCGCTCCGAAATTCTGGAAGCTGAAAGTCATTGTGTCAGTCCCGCGCCGGCGATGCCATTGGAAGCCCGTTCCTAATCCGCAAGGAATTCGTTGCGGCCGGCGCGGCGCAGCGACGACTTGAGGCGCTTGTCGTCGCGTTGGATGTCCTCGACCGTTCCGAAGACGAAGCGAATGTGATCGGCGGCGGCCTGCTCGGCGCGTACGGGATCGCCGTCCAAAACGGCCTCGCCAATCGCGATATGCTGCGTCAGCAGCTTTTCGCGTACGCCTGGACGGCGATAGAGGTGTTCGCGATTGAAGAAGATGTTGTTGCGCAGCAACTCGCTCAGCGCGCGCATGACGTGCAGAACGATCATGTTATGACCAGCCTCATAGATGAGAATGTGCAAATGGACGTCGGCCTGGGCCTCCTGCGCCGGATCGGAAATCTTATGCGCTTTGCGCATTTCGGCGAGACACGCGCGAATAGCGGTCTTATCGACGTCTGTCGCTCGCAGAGCTGCGGAGCGCGCGGCCTGCGCCTCGACCCACTGGCGGAACTCGAAATAGTCTGCAGCGGAGTTCTGATTATCGCGATAGAGGCTGGCCAACGGCTTCATCATCGGCGTCAGGAATTGCGCGACGTATGTGCCGCCCCGTGTCGCCGTCAACAGCCCGCGTTCGGCCAATTTGTCTATCGCCTCGCGAAGGGATGGGCGCGACACTTCGAGCTTCAGCGCGAGGTCGCGTTCGGACGCCAGTTTTTCACCGGGCCTCAGAGCGCCTTCGAGGATCAGCGTCTCGAGGTGCAGCGCGATGGCGTCGGCGATCTTTTGCGTGCGGATGGCGTCCATCATGCGGTAGTCCCTCGGACTTCGATCCGACGCGATCGGAGGTAAGCCTGCACCCTATCGCGCCGTCGCCGACCGTGTGAAGCCTTCCCTGGATCGCGATATTTTGACCAGACATTAGAGTTGGTATAATTAAATTACCAGCGGGAAGAGCAAACCTCTCGACTGGTAACGCATCAATGGGGAACGCCTCGCATGTGGTCGCAGGTCTACGACCCCTTCGGCAGCATGGCGCTGTCTGCCGCGGTGGCTGCGATCCCCGTTTTCGTGCTGCTCGGTTCCATCGCGTTTTTCGAGGTTCGCGCGCATCTGGCCGCGATCATGGGCCTCGCCGCCGCACTGATCGTATCGGTTTTCGCCTACGGAATGCCGGCGCAGATGGCGGCGATGGCCGCCGCCTACGGCGCCGCGTTCGGGCTGCTCCCGATCGGATGGATCATCCTCAACGTCATTTTCCTCTATCAACTCGCGCACGAGAAGGGCGAGTTCGAGGTTTTGCAGCGCTCGATCGGCGCGATCAGCGACGACCGCCGGCTGCAATTGCTGTTCATCGCGTTTTCGCTTGGCGCCTTTTTCGAGGGAGCCGCCGGCTTCGGAACGCCGGTCGCCGTGACGGCGGCGATGCTGATCGGGCTCGGTTTCTCGCCGCTGTCGGCCTCAGGGTTGTCGCTCATCGCCAATACGGCGCCGGTCGCGTTCGGCGCGCTCGGTACGCCGGTCATCGCCTTGGCCGCCGTCACGGGACTCGACCTTCACGACTTGAGCGGCATGATCGGGCGGCAACTGCCGTTCTTTTCCGTCATCGTGCCGTTCTGGCTGATCTGGGCCTTCGTCGGATTTCGCAAGATGCTCGAAGTCTGGCCGCCGATCCTGATTGCGGGCCTCTCGTTCGCCATCCCTCAATACCTCGTCTCGAACTTTCATGGACCTTGGCTTGTCGACATCGTCGCCGCGATGGCGTCGATGGCGTGCCTCGCGGCATTCCTCAGAATCTGGAAGCCGGCGACCCCGATGACGGTTGTTCCGGCGGACAGCTCGGCGGCCAAGCCGCCCGCATCCATGGCGCGCGCAGTGACCGACAGCATTTCCGCAGTGCGCCGCGCCTGGACGCCTTGGGTCATTCTCGCGGCGTTCGTATTTTTGTGGGGCACGCCGCAGGTTCGCGCCGCGCTCGACGGCATCTGGGTCGAAAAGCTCCCCGTCTCCGGTTTGCACGAGTTGGTGCAAAAGACGCCGCCGGTGGTAGCGAAGCCGCATGCCGAAAGTGCGATCTTCAATCTCAATCTGCTCTCGGCCACGGGAACCGGAATTCTCATCGCGGCGGTGATCTCAGGCCTTTATCTGGGCTACAGCCTCGCGGGGCTGGCGCACATGTACGCGAGGACGCTCTATCTGGTGCGCTACTCGCTGATCACCATTTCCTGCATGATGGCGATCGGTTTCGTCACGCGATACGCCGGAACGGACGCCACGCTGGGATTGGCGATGGCCGGCGCCGGATGGGCCTATCCGTTTTTCGGCGCGATGATCGGCTGGCTCGGCGTTGCGCTCACCGGATCGGATACGTCGTCGAACGTCCTGTTCGGCGGATTGCAACGCATCACCGCCGAGCAGCTTGGGCTCAATCCGGTTCTGATGGCGGCGGCCAACAGCTCGGGCGGCGTGATGGGCAAGATGATCGACGCGCAGTCGATCGTCGTCGCCTCGACCGCCACCAAATGGTACGGCCACGAAGGCTCGATCCTCCGCTTCGTCTTTTTCCATTCCGTCGCACTCGCGATGCTCGTCGGCCTCCTCATCATGGGACAGGCCTACGTTTGGCCGTTCACGCTGCTTTCGCCATAAATTGCGCACCCTATGCGCGCGTCGAACCGGCGAACACGAAACGTCGTTGAGGAAAGTGGCGGCCGCACTCGGCCGTCAGGAGAAAAGGGAGAAACATGCGATGCCAACCATCACTGTGAACGGCGAGGCCCGGGATTTCAGCGGCGACTCCGACATGCCGCTGCTCTGGTTTCTCAGGGATGATCTCAATTTGACAGGCACGAAGTACGGATGCGGGGCGGGGGTGTGCGGCGCGTGCACCGTGCACGTCGACGGCGTCGCCGTGCGCGCCTGCCTGACGACTGCGGGCGAGGCCTCGGGCAAGACCGTCACCACGATCGAAGGCCTGAGCGCCGACGGCGAACACGCCGTGCAGAAGGCGTGGCGCGAATTGAGCGTGCCGCAATGCGGCTTTTGCCAAGCCGGACAGATCATGCAGGCGGCGGCGCTCTTGAGCAAAAATCGCGCGCCGAGCGACGATCAGATCGTCTCCGAAATGAGCGGCAACCTCTGCCGCTGCGGTTGTTATCAGCGCATTCATGACGCCGTGCGTCTTGCGGCAGGAGGAGTTTGATCATGTTGCATTATCTGGAAAAACTGCAGGCATCAGGCACGACGACGCATGAGCCCCGCATGCTGGCGGCGATCGAAAACGTCAGCCGGCGCGGCGTTCTCGGCGGACTTCTGACGTCGACGGGCCTGATCCTGGCGATCAACGTTTCGCCGTCCTTAGCCCGCGAAGCGTTGAAGCCTTACGGGACTGGCGGCGATGGGATGCCTCACAAGACCATCGCTGATCCTCGCATCTTCATTGCGATCGATCCCGAGGGCAACGTCACGATCGCGTCGCATCGCGCTGAAATGGGCACGGGCATCACGACGAGCCTGCCGATGGTCGTCGCCGACGAAATGGAGGCGGACTGGTCGCGCGTGCGCATCCTGCCGACTCCGGGCGATGAGCCGAAGTACGGCAATCAGGATACCGACGGCTCGCGCAGCATGCGGCACTTCATTCAGCCGATGCGCCAGTGCGGCGCGTCGATGCGCCAGATGCTCGAAGCCGCCGCCGCCGCAAAGTGGGGCGTCGACGCCAAATTATGCCGGGCGAAGAACCATCAGGTCGTCCTGCTCGACAATTCCGAGAAGGAGACCGGAAAATCGCTCGGATTCGGCGAACTCGCCGCGGCGGCGATGGCGCTTCCCGTGCCGGCGCAAGAGACGCTGCTTTACAAAAGCGCGAATGAATTTTCGCTGATCGGCAAAGGTCAGGTGAAGATCACGGACGTCCGCGATATCACTACGGGCAAGGCCATCTACGGCGCCGACGTCCGCCTGCCCGGCATGAAGTACGCCGTGATGGCGCGTCCGCCGGTTCTTGGCGGCAAGATCAAATCTTTCGATGCGGAGGCCGCCAAGAAGGTTGCGGGCGTCGAAGCGGTGATCGAAGTCGAGGGCGTCTACGACAACCCGCGCAAGTTCGGGATACTCGGCGGCGTCGCGGTCGTCGCCAATTCCACGTATGCGGCGATGAAAGGGCGCGACGCCCTCAAGGCCGAGTGGGACCACGGTCCGAACGTCAGCTACGAGTCGGTTGCCTACGACAAGGAAATGACGGCGACGGCGGCGGCGCCCGGCAAGGTCATTCGCAACCAGGGCGATCCCGATACGACCTTCGCAAAGGCCAAGACGGTTTTCACCGCCGATTACCACGCTCAGCATCTCGTTCCCGCAGCGATGGAGCCGCTGGTGGCCGTGGCGCGGATCGTCGACGGCAAGGCCGAGGTGTGGGCGCCGGCGCAAAGCCCTTATGGCGCGCGTACCGACGTCGCGGGCGCAATCAAACTGCCGGTCGAGAACGTCACGATGCACATGACGCTGCTCGGCGGCGGCTTCGGCCGCAAATCCAAGTCGGACTTCATCGTCGAAGCCGCCGTTCTTTCGCAAAAGCTCGACGGCGCCCCGGTGCTGCTGCAGTGGACGCGCGAGGACGACATGCGCCACGGTTTCTATCACACCGTGTCCGTTGAGCGCGTCGAAATGGCCATCGACGACAAAGGCAAGGTCACCGGGTGGCGCCATCGCACCGTGGCGCCGTCCATCGTCTCGACGTTCCAGGCGGACAACGGCTATCAGTTCCCGATCGAGTACGGCATGGGCTTCGTCAACATGCCGTTCGACATCCCGAATGTTCGCTGTGAGAACGGCAAGGCGATGGCGCACACGCGGATCGGCTGGTTTCGGTCGGTTTCCAACATTCCTCGCGTGTTCGCCACGCAGTCGGCCGTCGCCGAAGTCGCCCATCAGCTGAAGCGCGATCCCAAGGATTTCCTTCTGGATCTGATCGGCAAGGATCGCAAACTCGATCCCAAGGCGCTTGGCTTCCCCGAAGACTACTGGCATTACGGCGACCCCTATGAGGAGTTTCCGATCGACACCGCGCGCCTGAAGAACGTCATCCGCGTCGCGGCGGAGAAGGCCGGATGGGGTAAGAAACTGCCAGACGGCCAAGGTCTCGGCATCGCCGCGCACTGCGCGTGGCAATCGTATGTCGCAACCGTCGTTCACGTCGCCATCGACAAGGACGGGCTCATCACCGTCCCCGAGGTCGACACGGCGATTGACTGCGGGCTCTGCGTCAACCCCGAGCGCGTCCGTTCGCAAATGGAAGGCGCCGCCGTCATGGGCATGTCGAATACGCTCTACAGCGGCATCACCTACAAGGACGGCGCCGTCGAGCAATCCAACTTCACGGATTTCGCGATCGCGCGGATGTCGAATTATCCCAAGAAGGTCCGCACGCACATCATCGATGGCAATCCGAAACGTCCGAGCGGCGTCGGCGAGCCGGGCCTGCCGCCGTTCCACGCGGCGCTGGCCAATGCGATCTTCGCAGCGACTAAAAAGCGAATGCGTTCGATGCCGATGGGCGACAAAATCTCCTGACGGCGGCGACGCTCGACCATGGGCCGGCGCCTCCCCGGCCCATGGACGCCGACTTCAAGATTTGTTCGACCGTTCGTCGATCGTTGTCTCTCTAAGGCAGGTCTGTGAACTGCCGGACGAACGCGCGATCGATCCAGTCCTTCAGCCGCCACGCCCATGCGCCTGCCGCTGCGAACCCGCCACGCGCCGCAATGGCGCGTCGATCGCCGAGCGATATGAGGGACAGGAATCTCAGCTGCGGAAAGTAGGACTTCGTTGGCCGCCCGGCAGCGCGCCGTCTGAGATTTTCAGCGATGACCGGCCCCTGGCGTACGGCGAACACGCCGGACTTCGGTCGCGGATGTCCAATAACCGAGGCGCAATCGCCGACGGCGAAGACGTCGTCATCAGCAGGAGATTGCAGCGTCGGCCTGACGGCAACAAACCCCTCAGCGTCGCGCGGGAGATCAAGGTCGGAGAACCACGCCGGCGCGGCCGCGTCGGTCGAGACGAGCGTGCAGTCGGATGCGATCTGCGAACCATCGGAGAATTCAACCGAAGTCGCAGTCATGCGCGTCGCCATATTGTGTTCGATCAATTTGACGCCGGCATTGAACAGCGCCGCGCGCGCAAGTCGACGCGCGCGATCGTTTTGGCTTGGCAGAAGACCGCCGCCCGCAACGAGCGCGAAAGAGAAGTCATTCGGGTCGATTCCCGCCCCGACCGCGAGCGTTCTTAACCGATGCCGAGCCGCCAGGACGAGTTCGATGCCTGCCGCGCCGCCGCCGACGGCGACGATCGCACGCGGACACTCCCGCATCAAAGCCCGTTGTTCGAATGCTCGCCACTTAGCCGCGAACGACGAAATCGGTTTGACGAGAAGCGCGTGCTCCGATGCGCCGGCAATGTCGTCGACGCGCGGCGTTACGCCGACATTGATTGACAGCACATCGTAGGGAACCGGAGGCTGTCCCTCGATGCTGACGCGTTTCGCCGCTCGGTCGATCCCATCCGCCGCGCCATGGATCATGCGTGCGCCGGCATACTGCGCCAGACGTTCGAGATCGATGTGGATGTCGTCGAGGCCGTAGTGCCCCGCCACAAAGCCCGGGAGCATGCCGGAGTAGGTCGCCGCCGTCTCCTTCGCGATCAGCGTCAGCCGCACGCCTAGCGCCGGGTTCTTCCCGAAAGCCTTCAAGACGAACACGTGCGCGTGGCCGCCGCCGAGAAGCACGATATGTTTCGGGGGCAGGACACCACTCCCGTGAATTTGAGCGATCGGCGCAACCCGCGCTTCGCCGCATGGCTTAGCGGATTCGTTACAGACTGAGGGAGCGTTTCAAACGATCGCCGCCGGACTTCAGGAGGGTCCGACTAGTTGCTCGCGACGCCGAGTTCGCGCGCCGCAGCCGTTAGTCGGGCTTTCGCAGCCTCGTCGCTCGCAAACGTTTCGAGCGCCTTGGCCAGCGCGGCTTTTGCCGCATCGTTTTCACCTAGCGTCATGCGCGAGCGCATCAGACGCAGCCAGCCTTCCTCGTCCTTTGGAGAGGTTTCGAGGCGCGTGGCGAGCTTGTCGACCATGCCGCGGATCATGCCGTCACGCTCGGAATCCGACAGGCTGTCAGCTGCCTTGATGTCCTCCGCCGTCGGTGACTTTGCGGTAACGGGCGTCGAACTTTCGGCTTTGGCAGTCTGTGCCGACTTGGCCGCCTCCAGACCTTTTCTGATTTCTTCGTCGCCGGGCTGAAGTTTGAGAGCTGTTTCGTAGGCGCGCGCCGCCTCCTGCGGCTTGTCTGTATTGAGATACGACCACCCAAGCATCTTCCAGCCCCTCACGTCGCTCGGCTCCTTTTCAAGGCGGGCGACGAGCTTCGCGATCATCGTATCGACGGCGGGCACTTCGACGGACGAAGGTATTGACGGCGTGCCGGCGTTCGGTTGCGCTTCGGCGTCGATCTTGTTGGCGTAGACGCGGAGATCCGCCAAGGCCTGAGAGTCGCCTGGACTGTCGTTCGAGGCGACAACGGTGTTTTTCATGGACGGCGCGTTTGCCGGCATGTTCAGCGCCAATCCGTTAGTGGCCGCGCCCTGCTCAAGCGCGGGGATGGATGCGAAGCTAACAGCCGCGATCGCGGCGAGAAGAGCGACAACGAGACTTGACGTGCGTGCGCCTGTGGTCGCCCATCGCCGAGCGAGCGCCACCACGGGCCGGCGGCCATGAAATTGGGCGCGCAATAGTACGAGAATTGTCGCCAGCACGGTTGCGGCTGTGCCGATGGCGACCGTTGCGTAAAGCGGTGTCATGTCCGACCCCTTCTAGATTTAGCTGACACAGGAATTGGACGCGAATTGGGACGAGGAGCGCCATCGGCGATGTTCAATTTGGTCAATACAGCCGTTCGATAACTTTATCGGACTTACCCCGCCGATTTGCTCAACTCAACTACATGCGCCCTAACCGGACGGCTTGTGCCGCGCGTAAATCCGGGCGGCGCTTCGCTGCAACTCCGTCGGCGATAATCGACGGCAATGGTTCGACGACGACATAAAATTCTGCTAAAGCCTCAAGTGCGCGGGATCGGACGGCGACGTTCGCAAATGGCTTCCTACACAATCGCTATGCGAGGTGATCTCATGCGTGGTCAAACGCTGTTTGCAACGGCTCTGATGGCGTGCGTCGTGCCGATGGGAGTCGGCGGCATTGCCCCCGCGGTCGACGCCGCAACAATCAGCCGCCCGTCTCTGAAGTTCGGCGAAAGCGCCACAAGCGATGTGATTGTCGTCAAACGTCGTGTTCGCAGGCTGCGATCTTACCCTCCCCCCATCGCCCCGAGCTATCTCGCTTATGACTATCCTTACTATTACGCCCGCGGATTTTATCCGACGCACATCGGTCCGGGCTATATCTACTATGGCGTCCCGTACTTGTACCGAAGCGGATACTATCGGAGGTACGGCGGTCGCTGTTCCATTCGTCATCGCAGGTGCGTCGCCAAGGGCTTTTAGCTGCAGTCGTTCGTCACGCTGCAGGCGTGCTGGCGCCGCCGTCGAAGGTTAGTCGGTCGGCAGCTTTGTCGTGGTGATCGGCGTAACGACGCCGTTCACATGATAGTCGTGGCATGTCAGACAGTCTTGCCGCGCCTTGCTGCTGGTATGGCAGCTCTGACAGAGATCCTTTTTCACGCCGCCGAATTCGGTCGCGAAACTCTGAGGGTTGCTCTGCTCGTAGCTCTTCAGATACGGGCGGCCTTTCTCAAGGCTGTGGCAAGTCAGGCAGCCGCGATCTTCCATGATGCCGAAGTGCGGCTCGTGGATGAAACGCGTGAAGCGCCCCTGTTTGCTCTCGACCGACGTCGGGGAGAAATTGACGACGCGGCCCTTGCCCGGGATGTCGTCAATGCTGTGGCATTTCGTGCATGACCCTTGAGCGTCCTTGTTCGTGAGGACGTCGAACACGGCGGCCGCCGGGCTCGGATCGCCTTTCGGCGCTTGGGGACCCGTGAGAAAGAGCCAGGAGTAGATGAACTTGTCCTTGTGGCCTATCGGCCGGTAGTAGATCGCGTAATCCTGCCGGTACCATCCGCCGTATTCAGCCCAGCTTTCCGGATCGACGTCGCTGTCGATGCTGATGACGGGCGCCGCGCCGGTTTGAGGCCTAGCCGCCGCATCCAGCGGACCATCTGCGCCGCCTCCTGATGGCGCATCGGGAGATGGGATCTGAGTGGGTGCGGCATTTGCGGGATTGTCCTTGCGCGAGGCGGCAGCCGGCTGCGCCGCTTTGATCGCGCGCAGTTCCTCGTCCGTCGGAAAGAGCAGTTCATCGGACTGGTTCGCCGCCTTGTTCTGCGGCGGTTCGGAGGCGGACGGCGCACCCTTGCCGGTATCGGCATTTGCAGCCGCTCCCTCAGGCTCGGCCGCCGCCTCGGCATGCTTGGCGCCAGCATTCATTTTGCCCGGCAGGCTGTTCGCCTTGGGCGTTTGCTTGCCGCTATCGGCATCAGCGTTCGCTGCGTCGGTTGGCGCAGCTGCCCCATCCGGTTTGGCGGCGCCAGCCGGATTGCTCTGGCCCTGCGTCACGAGACACTGGCCAAAAACCCGCACCACGCAAGCTGGCGGATCGAGTTTGGCCCTTTTCACGCCTTCGCCGACCTCAGTCGACGAGCCGTCGCCGGAGTCAGACGGCTCCTCGGATGACGCTGATGCGTCCGATGTCGGCTCCGTGGTCTGTGTATTCGAGCCGCCTTGTTGCGGGTCGCCCGCATCGGAACCAACGGCCGTTTCGGCGCCCGACGATCCCCCCGAATTCGGCGCGCCGTTCGAACTCGACTCTGTCGTCGCCGGATTCGCGCCGCCTGGCGGTTGACTGCGCGCGCCCGGGCCGTTGGCAATTTCCGCGGCGAGATTGGGCAGCCACTGTTGTTGCGCGCCGATGACGACATCGCGCGGGATGCTGGCTGTTAGGTCAGCGACAAGAGCAGCGCTGAGCTTCGCCCCGCCGCCGATGTTGAGGTCGCCCAAGACGTCCGACGCTTTTCCCGAGATCAGCGCGTGAAGGAGTGACTTGATCTCCCACGCAAGATTGGTCGCAGCCTTGATCTGATTGTCGCCGGCATTCGAAAGGTCTTGTAGATTGACGCCTTCAATGGTCTTGAGCACCGCGCGGCCACGCTCGGTCCGGCTGATCATCACCCGCATGAACGGCGTGAGCGCAGCGTCCGACGCGTCCGGCCATTCGCCGATCGCAGCGTTCTTTGTCTTCAGCGTTTGCAAATCGAGGCCCGGCAAAGTCAGGAAGGCGACGCCTTTGGGGCCGCTGGCCCGCTCCTTGCCGATGATCTGGTTGAGGTGGCACGTGGAGCACGTCTGCTCGAACGGCGTCACGGCCATCACGCGCTTGTCGTCGCGGCTGTCATGGCAAGTCGAGCAGGTCGCGGGAATGCGCTTTGCCGGTTCCTTCTTGGCCACTTCCGGATAGTGTTTACCGAAATGGCCGGCATGGTCGTAGATGATCGGCGTCCGCTTCTTGAACGGATAGCCATCGAATTTTGGGTGATCGCCGTCAAAGCTATCGAACTTCACCACGTGGCAGGAGCGGCATTGCTCGTTGGAAATTTTGTTCAGATTGAAATTGACGCCCTGATGTTCCTGGTGACAGGTCGCGCAATAGACATCCCGGGCGAGGATGTTATGGGTCGGGAAGGCAATGTTCTGCGCGCGGGCCGACGCCGGCTGAGGCGTTTGCGCAGCGATCTTCGTCAGCCGATCTGTGCTCTGCTTTAGAGCTTCGGCGGATGCGCTGTGCGCGTTGAACGCCGTGTCCGGCATTTTGTGACAGGCGATACAGGCCTTACTGTCGGCGAGCGGATCTCCAGCGACGAGACCGTGTACCCAGCTCAACTGGCCCTCGCCGCTTTTTGTGTGGCACGTGTTGCAAGCCTTGATCGCGCCGTGAGCGCTTGTCAGCGGTCCCGGCATCAGGAACGTCGTGCCCTTTGCGAGAAGAAAGACGGCCCCCAAGCAAACGATGGTCGCCAGCGCAAGTTGAGTTGCAAGATTGTCGCGCCGGTCCGCCGGACGCTCTGGCCTGTCGGCTGGCGGCGGTCGACCCGATCCGACCCGTCCTGGCCACTGCATTACCAGGCCCCCGATGAATAGGCATAGACCACAAGCGCGTGCAGCACCGTGAGGACGATCAGCGTGTAAGTGACGGGCACGTGCACGAACAGCCAGCCCTTGGTGAGCCCGAGATAGACGTGCGCGAAATCAAGTCGATCCTTCTCGATGACGAGGTTCCTGATCGCCGCCAGCTTCTCCTGGTTCTGTGCGTCGACAAAACGTGACAGGTTGTCGATCTCATCCGTCAGTTGTTTGAGGTGGTGCTGCGAGCCGATGAGGTGTGCAGCGACGTTGCGCTGCCCGTCGAAGAAGTCCCTGAGGTGGTTGTTGTAAAGGTCCGCGATCCAAGCCTCATGGGGCTGCGCCGGCAACGCGATGGCGAAGGCGGCCGGATCCGTCGATGTCACGGCGGCGTGCGCGTCCCGCGCCAACTCCGCCCGGCGGGCGGGAATGCGCTCATAGCCAACGCGCTCGTCGAGCCCGTGCTTTGTGGGCAGCGACCACGCGAGATAGGCGCCAAAAACGCCGCTGAGCGCCACGAGCACGAAGGCCGCCCACAGCGCCCATTCGAAAGCGGTGTCGGGCAACGAAAAATCAGAATGCGAGATGAAAGCCGCGATCAGCGCGTAGCCGAGAAAGATATGAAACTTGCGCCAACGAAGGGCGGACTTTGGCGTCAGGCGAGATGTCTTTACGGCGATATGGAAATACAGCTGCAAGGCCATGCCCCCGGCCAGAATCCAGCCATCGAAATAGCGGGCGTCGCGGAGGCTGTTGCCGTAGATCCAGACGAGCCAGAACATGCCGCCGGAGATGGCCGCGATCAGAAGGCCCTGAGCTGTCTGGCTGCTGAAAAAGCGCGCTGGGCCCAGACCGCGTCCGCCGATCGTGCCGTCAGACGCGAGTCGCGCCGTCCATCTCACGACAGACCTCCGAAATCAGACATGGCAGCGGTGGTTGTCCCATCAAGCCCATGAAGTCGTCGCTAGCGCCAGCCGCACTGGCATCAATTGGCCGCGCTCGCCTTTCTCGCCGCGCCCTTGAACTTCTCCGGTCCTGGAATCAGGCTGTCGAGGCCAGCCAACGTGCTGCCATCGTACTTCTCGGTGACGCTCCCGAGCGCCTTAGAGACTCCGTCGGCAGCGGCCGTCAGTGAGCTTTCGTTGTTCAACTTTAGCCTGGCCGAGTGAGAGAATTCCACCATCTTTGCGATTTCCGGCGCGTTCGGCGCCGCTTTGGCCGCGACCGCGAGCTGCCTGCGCGCCCGGTCGACGCGCTGCGCCATTAAGAATGCATAGGGCTTTCTGACGGTCGCCTTTGCGACGGCGCGCAACGCCGTCTCAAGTTCGACGCCGAGGCCGACGAGATACAGCATCCGCTTGCGCGCCGCGCTGGCCAGAGCATTGTCCTTGCCCTTGGAGTACCACGTATTGTGCCGCACTTCGCCCTGCGACCAGGACACCAACTCGAAAGCGCTGCCGGCGCGATGACCGCCTTTGTTAACGAGTTCCTCTTGCGGCACGACATGGCAGCCGTAGCAGTTCTTGGCTAACTGGTAGAGCGCCCGCGGCCTGATCATTCCCTTGGAGTCGGCGAGCTTCCAGCGCGCCTCCTCTTCAGCCTTGGTTTCGGTGTCGGCTTTCTTGCCGCTGTAGCCGCTATGCACCTTGATCCAATCCTGCCCGGCGCTGTGGCAGGATTCGCAGGAGATGCCCGCAACGGGCTCCGGCTTGTCGGATTTTTGCTGCACCGTGAAATGGCAGTTCAGGCACAAGCTCTCCGATTTGATGCGCCGCACGCCCATTCTATCGGCGATTTTGTTCGCCTCGGCGTTGCGCGGCATTTCACGAAAGGTTTTGAAATGATGCGAGGCCTTCCAGGCTTCGACCTCTTGCTTGTGACATTCGGCGCAGGCGTTTGGACCGACGGTCTTGGCCGCATCGGACGCAATGGCGCCATACGCGGCAAAGCCGAGAACCACCAGCGCGCTGCAGAGATGGAGAAGGGAAATCCGGATCAGCGCCTTCCGCCCAATCCGGATCAATTGAAGGCTATGCGCTGTGAGGACCACTATGATTTCTCACCCTTGCTTCAGCCATTCTATACCCCTGCGCTGGCGGTTTCCGGACCGCGCGCGGCCGATCGACGGCAAGGTGCCGGATCTTCCGGGTCGACGGGACAGCGAGCCACCCCATGGCGCGCGTCAGAACGCCGCCGTCCGCGACCGTGTCGTCGGTGGACGGCAGGAAAGGATCCGCATAGCAGACCACGCCAACGCGCGCCGCAATCGATTTGATTGAATCGACCATCGCCGGCGCACCGCAGGCGTAGATTACATCGGTCGGCAGTAGGTGCGGAAGGTAGTCGGTTGGTCGGCCGGGCATCACTGCGGTGGTGAACGTCTGCGGCGTGCTGCAGACAGGTACGATGAGGACATTGGGGAATCGGGCCAGCCGCAAGAGCGCGGTTCCCATATACAGCGACTCGATCGTGCGGCCGCCGGCGATGATCATCACGCGACGCTGCGGGTTCTCGCGGAGCGCCGCGACGGCGATCGACCATATCGGCGCAAAGCCGGTGTTGGTGGCGACGAGAATGAGCCGACCTGTTTGATTGGGGCGGAAATGCGCCGAACCGAAAGGACCGGTCAACTCCACGCGATGGCCAGGTTTGATCTGCTTGCCGAGCGCTGAGGTGACGCGCCCATCCTCCATGCGCCGCACGTGGAACCAGACCGTGCGGCTATCCGCGCTGCCTCGCAAAGGATGCGTTATGCTGTAGGGGCGGCTTGGATGGCCGCTGAAGCGCACTTTCGCATATTGCCCCGGAAGATAAGGCAACGCGCCGTCCGTCCGAATTCCAACTTCCATGACCTCGGGCGACAGAGGGCGCAAAGAACTGAGCACCCCCTCGACGGTGCGAACGCCCGACGGTTGGAGTCGTTCGATCACCGCATCGCCGGCGATCCGGCATTGGCAAGCATGCACGACGCCCTGCTCCGAGCCTTCTCCGCCCCGCACATGCCCGGAGACCAAGCGCACGCAGCAGGTGCCGCAGTGACCGGCGCGACAATCATGAGGCAGGTCGACGCCGTTGTTCAGGGCCGCGTCCAACAGCGTTTCGCCGCGGCGCGCCCGGAAACTCTGGCCGTTGATGATAATTTCGTGGCTTGCCATTATTTGATCCTGGTCGGCTTGAAGGTTTCCATCCACGACGGGTTGCGATCGCCCGTCGTCGCTGAGCTTTTTCTTGTGCTCAGCACGGAAAACACTCTGGATCGGCGCCGCTCACTCTCGCAGCTCGGTTTTCGAACCGCAGATTCGCTTTTTGCTTTGTCACTTGTCCTGCCCCCTGTGCAGCATCGACGGCGAATGCCGACCAAATGCGAGATCCCCATTTCGCCATTCAGATATCTGGTCAGACAATGACCGTTTGATGGCCTTGCCAATCCGATTACGGAGCGCCCGGAATGGAAATTCCAAAATTGAGTAGATCGCGCCCAGTTTTCTGCGGATCGATAGCATCTCCATGAATGGAAGGCGCTCTATCTGAACGTTGGCGAATTGGTCGTTACGTTCTATAAATAAGCATAATATCAATAGCTTAGAACTTTTATTGGCATTGGTTTTTTGGCGCGCAATTCGCGTTGCTTCGCTTTACATTCAATTTGATTATTTCAACGTATTTCAGAAATCGCGATGTCATCAATGTGAATTAGGCCAATACCGAATTGGCCATATCGCGGCCAATTTTGCGCCTTAAAGAGTCGGCACATCATTAATCCGTCATAGCTGTCGCGGGGGCTGTGATCGGGCGAGCGACGCAAGTGGGGGCGGCGCTCTGACGGGTACGGGGTGAAGAGGGTTGGGGGATGATTCGATTGTCTGGTGTGTCGTCGCTTTGTTGCGCCGTCGCGAGCGCCGTGCTGATTTGCGCAACCTTCGGGGGCCGGCAAGCGATCGCCGAGCCTAGCGGCGGGTCGTGGAGCACGACCGTCCAACGCTCCGGCGTTGGGGCCTATGACGCCGCCGCAGAGGCCAAGCCTGCCGAGGAGAAAGAACCGGATAAAGGCGAGGTCGGAAAAACCGATTCGCCGACGGCCGTTCCCGAGGGCCACACGAGTCTCCTGAATACTGAGACCCTCTATCCAACCGCTGCGCAATGCGGCGAGTGCCACAAACAGATCTATGACGAGTGGTCGTCGTCGCAGCATGCGTATGCGTCGATCTCGCCGATGTTCCACAAGTTCGAGCAGAAGTTCCAGGACTTGACGCAAGGAACGGTGGGCACCTTCTGCGTGCGCTGCCACCAGCAGGTCGGAACCCAACTCGGCGAGAAGCGGGACGCGCCGCTCTGGGAGCGAAGCCAGATCGCGCGCGAGGGCGTGAGCTGCATCACCTGCCACCGCGTCAAGGAACAGTACGGGAAAGTCAACGGAGAGCGCCGGGTTGAGCCCGGTACGATCAATGAGCCGGTCTACGGCAGCGGCGACAAAAGCGTCATCAAAGACGTGCTTGCAAACAAAGACACCTATTCCGTCAAAACCAGCGCCGACGGCCGCGGTAACGACATCCACGCCGGCATGATCACGAACGACCAGATCACCAAGTCAGAGTTTTGCGTCAGCTGCCACCAAGTCGCGGTCAATCTGGGAATCAAGTTGGAGATTGTCTGGGATCAATACCGCGACAGTCCGGCGCGCAAAGCGGGCGTCAGCTGCCAGGACTGCCATATGGGCAAGGTCCCCGGGCAGCCCAAGGGCTATTCGACGGCGCCGTCCGCCATCGTCGGCGGCAAAGAGGTCAACCCGGGTCGCAAGCACGCCAATCACCGTTTCATCGGGCCCGGCTATTCGATCGCCCATCCGGGAATCTTTCCCCACAACACGAAGGCCCAGTCGACGAGCATCAAGGATTGGCTGGAATTCGATTGGCGCGCCGGATGGGGCGCGACGGAGTTCGAGGACAAGGTCGCCGACGGCAAAATCAAGGTCGCCTTTCCCAAGCGCTGGTCCGACGCCCTCGATCGTGAAGAAGCAAGAGCGGTCATCGACGAGAACATCAAGAAGCTCGACGAGCGCGACGCGATCCGCAAGCAGGTCATGGAGAACAGCAGCCATGTCGACGGTCCCTACATCGCGGGAACGCCCAGGGTAGGCTCGGATCTGGCGTTCTCTTACAAGATCAAGAACACCAATACGGGGCACAACCTGCCATCAGGGTCGCTGGGAGCTCAACCACAGCTCTGGGTGAATGTCGCGCTCGTCGATCCCGACGGCCAGAACATCTGGGAGTCGGGCTATCTCGACAGCAACGGCGACATGGCCGATCTGCATAGCCTGGATGTCGCGGCCGGCCGCATCGATACGGACCAGATGCTCGTCCACTTCCAGACGAAGTTCTTGACGACCAACGTCAAGGGCACCGAGCGCGAGATGTACCTGCCGGTGAATTTTGACGTCGATCCGCTGCCGCATCTGCGACCTCCGGGCGTCCCGACCACGGTTCTCAACCATCCGCCGCTGGTGCGCATGGAGAACCGCTCGCTCGCGCCGTTGGCTGAGGCGATGGCCAAGTATCAAGTCCCCGGCCGGTTGATCACGAAACCGGGCAAGTACCACCTCGCCTTCCGTATGCGCAGTCGCGCTGAGCCGATCTACTTCATGCGCTTCGTCGGCGCCACCAAGGCAATGGAGCAGAGCATGAACGAGCGCATCATGGATTTCCATGAGTACGGCGTGGATATCGAGGTCAAGGGCTGAGACGAAAGCCGCGCGCTTCGGATTGGGCTCCGCGAGGGTCTCAAGCAGCGGGTCCGAAGCCTCTCCGAATTCTTGCGCCGGCCATGCGATTGCGCAGGTCAAAGGCGCCGAGTGGGATCTGCCGCATGACTTGTGACGATAAAGGCAAAGTTTCGTTGGGCGCGAGGGTAATCCCTGCGATCCTCGCGTTTGTAGCCAGTGTCCATCTTGCGGCGGCCGGCGCGGTTGCAGAATCTGGGCAGGGCGGAAGCAGCGACGAAGCTCAGTGGGAGGCTACGAGCGTCGAAGCCGCCCCCGAGGACGCCTCCGCCAATTCGAAGTCCCAACACCAGGACGAGAAAGTGACGGTCGTCGCCAAGAGTCAGGCCGATGGTGACGGCGGAGCGAAGGAGGCGTCGAGCGAGCATTCCGAGAGCGGCGTCACGACGGTCAAAAAAAGCAAACCGTCCAGCACCGCGTTCCGATCCGGTCCGCAGTACGAAACCGTGTACGACGCCAACGAACAGTCCAACATCTACGGCGGCAAGCGCCCAGTGGAGCCGCCGCGTCCGCTGCTCGAGTTGGGCCGAGAGCAATACACCTCCGGCATGTACGACTCGAGCAGCACCTTCCTTGGAGAATTGAATCCGCTGCTTCCGGGCCTCGCTGTCTACGGCGACTGGCGGACCGCGGTGGCCTACAACAAAAACAACGGCAAGGATATCGCGCAGATCGCGACCCGGTTGAACCTCGACATCGACTTCAAGTTCACGGGCACCGAGCGCATCCACGCCTTCTTCACGCCGATTCAGGAAAACAATGCGAAATTCACGCGCTATGAATTCGGCGGCGGCGATAGCAATGACAAATTCAACGACGAGTGGGATTCTGACCTGCAGACGCTGTTCTTCGAAGGCGACCTAGGCTCCATCTATTCCGGTTTTTCCGGCAAGGAAGCCAGCTTCGACCTGCCCTTTACGGTGGGGCTTTTCCCGCTCTTCTTGCAGAACGGGATCTGGGCGAACGATGCGATCCTCGGCGGCGCGTTCTCGATACCCGCAAAAAACTCGGCGGCGCTTGGCCTTGCAAACTACGATACGACGTTCTTCGCGGCGTTTGAAAATGTTGACAACGCGAGCGTCATCGGAGCAGACGGCAAAGTCGACAATCGTAGCGCCAATCTTTATGGCGTCACCACCTTTATCGACGCCTTCAACGGCTACATCGAAGCGGGCTATGGCCTCGTGCAGGGTTACGGCGATCAGGACGGGCTTCTGGAGCACTACCTGACCGCCGCTTACACCCGACGCTATTCCAACACGGTATCCAACTCGACCCGTTTGTTCGCGAACTTCGGCGACGAGAACGGCGACGACGGCTTTGCGATCATTTCGGAAAACAGCCTCGTCACGGGCTTGCCGAGCACGTTGCTGCCCTACGCCAACTTCTTCATCGGCTTCGACAACCCGAAGCCCCTTGTCGACGGAAATGGGGCGGGCATTTTGAAGAATGTCGGCATCAACTTTGAGACCGATGCGCTGACCGGCTATCCGAAACTCGACGATACAGGCTCCAATGCCTGGGGCGGCGCGATCGGCGTGCAGTATCTGTTCAATCTCGATCAGCAGCTCG
This sequence comes from Hyphomicrobium sp., assembly GCA_052386495.1. Taxonomy (GTDB): domain Bacteria; phylum Pseudomonadota; class Alphaproteobacteria; order Rhizobiales; family Hyphomicrobiaceae; genus Hyphomicrobium_B. The sequence continues at coordinate 176,856 of JBQTKA010000017.1, forward strand.
TCTTCGAGGTCGCGATGGTGCAGCCGTTCGAGGACGACGGCATCGGCGCTGAAGATCCCCAGTATGGATTTGGCGCTCGGTATCAACTCCCGCTAAGTCGCGCGTGGCTTTTCCGCGCTGACGCGACCTATCAGGTGCTTCAGGGAGCCGAGGACAACTTCGGCATCCGCTCCGAGGTCCGGCGCAAGTTTTGACCGTTCAGAATGGACGACTGCCAACAAGGACAGTTGATCAACCTGGAAAGTCGACAGTCCAATGTTGGGCGCGGCTCGTGGGCGCCCGCGCGGCATCCGCTGCCCGAAGCTTAGGCTAAGAGCTAAAAATTCGAGCACCAACGACGCCGTGTCTTGCAGAGAAACGCTGATTTGTCAGCGATCGCGCGCTGGCACGCTACCTGCAAAATAGGTTCTTATAATGCCTCTAGGGTTCCGGCCGCGCTGCCGCGCGGCGCTGGTCCAAGAGAGGCGCTCTCCATCCGGATGAGCCCGGAGGAAGCCACGGCGGGATAAAAGCCCGGGAGACCTAAGCCGCGAGATGCTTCGGCGCTCGATCGGACAGGCCTCCGCAAGTTGCACGTCGAGGCCCATCCGCTCCCCTGCCGAAGCCCCTGGCGGCCGCACGTCTGGTCAGGACAAGCACAGGGGTAGCCGATGCGCCGCACCATCAAACAGGTTCTCTCAACCACTATCGGCATCGCCGCAGCGACGGCCTTCGCCTTGTCGCCCGCGCTCGCAGCCGAAAAAAAGGATTTCAAAGTCGCCTGGTCGATCTACGTCGGTTGGATGCCATGGGGCTACGCTGCCGACAGCGGCATCGTGAAAAAGTGGGCCGATAAGTACGGCATCAACATTGAGGTGAAACAGTTCAACGATTACGTCGAGAGCATCAACCAGTACACCGCCGGCGCCTTCGACGCCGTCACCGTGACGAACATGGACGCACTCTCGATCCCGTCGGCCGGCGGCGTCGACACCACGGCCGTCATCGTCGGCGACTTCTCCAACGGCAACGACGCCGTGATCCTGAAGGGCAAGGACAAGTTCGCCGACATCAAGGGGCAGACGGTGAACCTCGTCGAGTTCTCTGTCTCCCACTACCTGCTCGCGCGGGGTCTCGAAAGCGTCGGGCTCGCCGAGAAGGATCTGAAAGTCGTCAATACGTCGGACGCCGACATGGCGTCCGCCTTCAAGACCGCGGACGTCACCGCCGTTGTGACGTGGAAGCCGATTGTCTCGACGATCCTCGAGGCGCCCGACGCCAAGAAGGTGTTCGACAGCTCGCAGATCCCCGGCGAGATCATCGACCTCATGGTCGCGAACACAGAGGTGCTGAAGGACAACCCGAAGTTCGGCAAGGCGCTTGCCGGCATCTGGTACGACACCATGGCCGCGCTCGGCTCCGATCCCAAGGCAAAAGAGGCGATGGCCAAAGCGTCGGGCACAGACGTTCCCGGCTTTGACGAGCAGCTCGCGACGACAAAGCTCTTCGCCGATCCCAAGGCCGCCGTCGAATTCACGACCGGCCAGGACATCAAGGTCACGACGGAGCGCGTCTCGAAGTTTCTCTTCGACAAGGCGCTGCTCGGCAAGGACGCCAAATCCGCGGGGGCCGTCGCGGTAGAGTTTCCGGACAAATCGATCTTCGGCGAGAAGGACAACGTCAAGCTTCGTTACGACGCGACCTACATGAGCGAGGCCGCGGCCGGGAAGCTCTGATCGCCCATTAGCAATCGCGAAAAATCCCGAACGGCGGAGCCGCCATGCGCGCCTTGAACATCAAGCCCGACAACACGTGGCGAATCGCGCTGGCGTTGCTGCCGTTCGGACTTCTGATCCTCGCCTACGTTCTCGGCTCCGGCATCCGCCTTGCCGAGAACCCGAATGACAAGCTCTTGCCGGCGTTCGGCACGATGGGCGAAGCCATTCGGCAATACGCTCTCGAACCGGACGCTCGAACGGGCGTCTATCTGCTTTGGTCGGATACGGCGGCGAGCCTCTACCGACTGCTGACGGCGCTCGCCATCTCGACTCTGATTGCGCTGTTTTTCGGCGTCGTCACGGGATTGCTGCCTCTGGCCGGGGCGACGTTCGGGCCGGTGATCTCGGTTCTGTCGATGGTGCCGCCCTTGGCGCTGCTGCCGATCCTGTTCATCATCATGGGGCTTGGCGAAGCGTCCAAGATCGCGCTGATCGTCATCGGCACGACGCTGAAGCTCATTCGCGATCTGTCGCTGCGCGTGCAGGAAATTCCGCGCGAGCAGCTGATCAAGGCGCAGACGCTCGGCGCATCGACATCGCAGATCGCGTTGCGCATCGTGCTTCCGCAAATGCTGCCGCGCCTCATCGACGCCGTGCGTCTGGAGATCGGGCCGGCTTGGCTGTTCCTCATCGCAGCGGAAGCAATCGCAGCCGACTCCGGCCTCGGCTACCGCATCTTCCTCGTGCGGCGCTACCTGTCGATGGACGTGATCCTTCCCTATGTCGCCTGGATTACGCTGCTCGCCTTCTTGATGGACCTAGGTCTCAGACTTCTGCAGCGCAAAGCCTATCCGTGGTTTGCGCAAGCGAGGGCGGCATGACGGAGATCGTATTCGACAAGGTCTGGAAGGAGTACGGCGATCATGTCGTGCTCGAACGCATCGAGACGACAATTGCGCCGCGCTCGTTCGTGGCGCTCGTCGGGCCGTCGGGCTGCGGCAAGACGACATTCCTCAAATTGCTGCTCGGCGAGGAGCGCCCGACGCGCGGCGGTATCCTGATCGACGGCAAGCCGCTCGTCGCCGAACCCGGCGCGGATCGCGGCGTCGTCTTCCAGCGCTATTCGGTCTTCCCGCATCTGACCGTGCTGCAAAACGTCGTCCTTGGCCGCGAGTTCGAGGCGGCGCGCATGTTCGGCAAGCTGTTCGGGGCGGCGAAGCGGCGAGCCATCGAGGAAGCCGGCGAGTTGCTCGGCGCCGTGGGTCTTTCGGGCCATGAAAGCAAATATCCCACTGCCCTGTCGGGCGGCATGCAGCAACGCCTCGCGCTTGCCCAAGCGCTGATGCGGCGGCCGAAGATCCTACTGCTGGATGAACCCTTCGGCGCGCTCGATCCCGGCATCCGCGCCGACATTCACGTCTTGATGCGGAAGATTTGGAATGGTACGGACCTCACCGCCGTGATGGTGACGCACGACTTGAGCGAAGCCTTCCGTCTCGGCACGCGCGTTATCGCTTTCGAGCGGCCGCGCAATTTGCCCGAGGAGCAGGAGCGCTACGGCGCGACGCTTTCGAAGGACCTCAGCGATCAGATCATGGTCGAGGCGCCGAAGGGCGCAACGATCACCAAGGATCTGGAGGTCTGGCCGCGCAAGATCCCGACCGCGCTCGCCAACGGCGCCGCGCCGCCGGATACGACCACGGCGCCGGCATTGACGGCGCCGCCGCCGGCCGCATGAGCCGGCGCCGCGATCCCGCGCGGGACGACCCGCGCGGCTTTTCCCAATCCCGTCCGGGACGGCCCGGACATCAGCGGTCGCAGCGCGTCAGCGCGGCGCCGTGAGCGGAGACGCGCCATGACGATCGCATCGTATCGCGACGAACTGCCGGGCGGAAAGCACTGGTCGTTGATCGCACGTCGAAATGCGCGCCTGCGCCTCACCGACGTCGCCGGCGGCGCCAACTGCGGCATGCTGTTCTACAACCCCGCGAATCTGCTTGAGCGCTACAACGCGCCCGACACGCTCAAATGCCAGCACACCTTCAAGCTGACGGCCGGGCATTGCCTCTACTCCGACATGGGACGGATTTTCTGCTCCGTCGTCGCCGACGATTTTGGTTGGCACGACACGGTGTGCGGCAATGCCGACAAAGCGCTCGTCGCGGAAAAGTGGGGCGCGGCGGACTATCAGTCGGCGCGCAACGATTGGCGCCAGAACGGCTGCGACAGCTTCCTCATCGAAGCGGCGAAGTATGGCCTCGGCCGCCGCGATCTCGCCATGAACGTCAACTGGTTCAGCAAGGTCGCCGTCGCCGACGATGGGGCGATCGCGTTCGACGTCGATGCGTCGCGGGCCGGGGTAGCGGTCGAACTGCGCTTCGAAATGGATACGCTCGTTCTCATGCATACGTGTCCGCATCCTTTGAACCCGGCGCGCGACTATCCATTCAAGCCCGTCGTCTACGAAATCTTCGGCGGACCTCCCGCCGACGACCACGACCTGTGCCGGTTGTCTGCGCCCGAGAATGGCCGGGGGTTCGAGAACGCCCGCATCTTCCACGCTGGATGCTGCTGAGGCCGCGCCGATGAAAACGCGAGAGAGCACGCTTAGCGTCGCAACCGCCCGCCTCCGAGAAACCGTGCGCGCCGGCGACTACTGGATCGGCGTCGTTAACGCCGGCGAGACATTCCGCATCCTCGATCTTGAAGGCAATCAAGCGGCCGACACGCTGTTCTACAACGCGGACCATCCCGCCGAGCGCTACTCCGCATCGGACACGATCCGCGCGCAGGGCAACGTGTTCATCACACTCGGCACGACGCTGCGCTCCAATCTTGACCGCCCGATGCTGACGATAACCGCGGACACGGTGGGCCGTCACGACACGCTCGGCGGCGCCTGCGCGACGGAAAGCAACACCGTGCGTTACGCGCTCGAGAAAAAGACGATGCACGCCTGCCGCGACAGCTATCTGCTCGCCGTGACGGAGAACGAACAGTATGGGCTGAGCAAGCGCGACATTGCCCACAACATCAACTTTTTCATGAACGTGCCGGTGACGGCTGCGGGCGGTCTGACGTTTGCGGACGGTCTTTCCGGCCCGGGCAAGTACGTCGAGATGACCGCGCATATGAACGTCATCGCGCTGATCTCGAACTGCCCGCAGCTCAACAACCCTTGCAACGCCTACAACCCGACCCCGATCGAAGCCCTGATTTGGCCGAAGGAAGCCTGACGCGCATGTTCAACAAGGTTCTGATCGCCAATCGCGGCGCCATCGCCTGCCGCGTCATCCGCACGCTCGACCGCATGGGCGTCAAGAGCGTCGCCGTCTACTCCGAGGCCGACAGCCATTCGCGCCACGTGCGCCTCGCGGGGGAAGCCGTCTGCGTCGGACCGGCGCCGGCGAGCCAATCGTATCTCAACATCGCCGCCGTTCTTTCCGCCGCGCGCGCGACAGGCGCGGAGGCGATTCACCCCGGATACGGCTTCCTATCCGAGAACACAGAGTTTGCGGAGGCCTGCGCCGCCGCCGGCATAGTCTTCATCGGGCCACGGCCAGAACACGTGCGCGCCTTTGCCTTGAAACACACCGCGCGCGAACTTGCCGAAAAGGCCGGGGTACCGCTGGCGCCGGGCTCCGGACTCGTGGCGGACGCGGCCGAAGCGCTCAGCGAAGCCCGCCGCATCGGCTTTCCCGTGATGCTGAAAAGCACGGCCGGCGGCGGCGGCATCGGCCTGCAACTCGTCGAGCGCGAAGCCGACCTCGCATCGACGTTCGAACGCGTGCGGCGGCTGGCGGCGAACAATTTCAAGGACGCCGGAGTTTTCGTCGAGAAATATGTCGCGCGCGGACGGCACATCGAGGTGCAGATTTTTGGCGACGGAAAGGGGCGCGTCGTCGCGCTCGGCGAGCGCGACTGTTCTTCGCAGCGGCGCAATCAGAAGGTTATCGAGGAGACGCCGGCCCCAGGTCTGGCGGCTGACGCGCGGCGCAACCTGTTGGAGACGGCGGTTCGTCTCGGCGAAATCGTGAACTACGCCAATGCCGGAACAGTTGAATATCTGTTGGACGCCGACACCGGCGCTTTCTATTTCCTCGAGGTCAACACCCGGCTCCAGGTCGAGCATGGCGTGACGGAGGAGGCGACGGGCGTCGATCTCGTCGAATGGATGGTGCGCCAGGCGGCGGGCGATGACCTTCCGCTGGATCAATCTCAGTTCGAGCCGCGAGGCGCCTCCATCCAGGTCCGCCTCTACGCCGAGGACCCGGGCCATGACTTCCGACCGAGCGCTGGACTCTTGACGCACGTCTCGTGGCCCAGAGACACGCGCGTCGAAAGTTGGATCGAGGCCGGAACCGAGGTATCGCCGTACTATGATCCGATGCTCGCGAAAATCATCGCCAAGGGCGCAACGCGCGACGAGGCGCTGAGGAATCTCCGACGGGCCCTTGGCGAAACGCGCATCGGAGGCGTCGAGACAAACCTGGACTATCTCCGCGTTCTGGCGGCGTCCGACGTCTTCGCCAACGGGAAGATGCTGACCGCCACCCTGGCGGCCTATCGCTATCGCGCGACCACGATCGAGGTCGTGAAACCCGGCACTCAGACGACGATTCAGGATTGGCCAGGGCGCACGGGCTATTGGGCCGTCGGCGTGCCGCCTTCGGGTCCCATGGACGACCGATCCATGCGGCTCGCAAACCGGATTGTCGGCAACGCCGAGGGCGCGGCGGCGCTCGAGATGACTCTTCTCGGTCCGACCCTGAAGTTCAACGCCGACTCGGTTATTGCCCTGGGCGGAGCTGAGATCGTTGCGCGCATCGGCGACTGCATCCTTCCCTATTGGCGCGCGATCTCGGTCAAGGCTGGCGAGACGCTGACTTTCGAAACGGTCACGGGCGCCGGAACTCGCGCGTACCTTGCCGTGGCAGGCGGCCTCGACGTGCCGGAGTATCTCGGTAGCCGGGCGACCTTCACCCTCGGCAAGTTCGGCGGCCACGGCGGACGCGCCCTGCTTACGGGTGACGTGCTGCATTTCGGGCCTTCGACGGCGAACGCCGCACGAGCCGCACCCGGCGCGACGCCGTGGGACGCCGTCGTTCCCGCCTTTTCGCATGCCTGGGAGATCGGCGTTCTCTATGGCCCCCATGGCGCGCCCGACTTCTTCACGGATGAGGACATCGCCACCTTCTTCGCCGCCGATTGGGAGGTCCATTACAACTCCAATCGCACCGGCGTTCGCCTTACCGGTCCGAAGCCCAAATGGGCGCGCGCGGACGGCGGCGAGGCCGGGCTCCATCCCTCGAACATCCACGATAACGCCTACGCGATCGGCGCCATCGACTTCACCGGCGACATGCCGGTGATCCTCGGCCCCGACGGCCCGTCGCTCGGCGGCTTTGTTTGCCCGGCGACCATCGTCGCGGCCGAGCTCTGGAAGGTCGGACAGCTCCGCCCCGGCGACACGGTGCGTTTCAGGCGACTAAGTCCAAGCGACGCCGCCCGGCTTGAGCGTGAGCAAAACGCCGCGATCGCCGCTCTCGCGCCGGCCATGATTGACGAGGACGTCGCGCAAACGGGCCTCGGCGCCGACGATTGCATCGTGGCTGAGCGGCCGCCTTCGGCGGCGCTGCCGCGCGTCGTGTATCGGCGGCAGGGCGACAAGCGCCTCCTCGTCGAATACGGCCCCATCGTTCTCGATCTCGAACTGCGTTTCCGTGCTCATGTGCTGATGACGCGGCTTGAAGCGCTGAACGTCGCGGGGATCGCCGACCTCACGCCTGGCATCCGCTCGCTGCAAGTGCACTACGACAGCAACGTCATTTGTCTCGATGAACTTCTTCGCACGCTGTCCGAGATTGAAGACGGCATCGGCGACATCGGCGACATCGAAGTGCCGTCGCGCATCGTGCATCTGCCGCTTTCGTGGAACGATCCGGCCGTACAGAAAACGATCGACAAGTACATCGGCTCCGTGCGTCCCGATGCGCCGTGGTGCCCTTCGAACATCGAATTCATCCGCCGCATCAACGGCCTTGACAGCGTCGAGGATGTCGAGAGCATCGTTTGGGAGACAAAATATCTCGTACTGGGCCTTGGCGACGTCTACCTTGGCGCGCCGGTTGCGACGCCCATTGATCCGCGCCACCGTCTCGTCACCACGAAATACAATCCCGCGCGCACGTGGACGCCCGACAACGTCGTTGGCGTCGGCGGCGCCTACATGTGCATCTACGGCATGGAAGGGCCTGGCGGATATCAGCTCTATGGCCGAACCTGCCAAGTCTGGAACACGTATCGCGCGACAGGCGCCTTCGAGCGGGGCAAGCCATGGCTGCTGCGCTTCTTCGATCAGATCCGCTTCTATCCCGTCTCGGCCGAAGACCTGCTTCGCTTCCGTGACGGCTTTCTCGCCGGCGAGGCCGCTGTCGAGATCGAGGAGACGACCTTCAAGCTCGCCGACTATCGCCGATTCCTCGCGGAGAACGCCGAAAGCATCCGCGCATTCAAGACGCGACAGCAGACGGCGTTCGAGGCGGAGCGCGCACGTTGGCAGGCAGGCGATCAGACGGGCGCCGCCGAGGCGAGCGCGGCTCCAGCCTTCGACGACGATCACGCGCTCGCTGACGGAGCAGTTGCTGTCGCGAGCCCCGTTCCCGGCTCGGTTTGGAAGATCGCCGTCGAGAAGGGCATGCGCGTCGCCGCCGGCGATACGCTCGTCATCGTCGAATCCATGAAGATGGAAATGGCGGTGGCGGCGCAGACCGACGGCGTCGTCTCCGACATTCGCTGCGCCGAAGGCCGGCCGGTCACGCTGGGGCAAACCCTCGTGATCCTTTCCGCAGCGGCGGCCCAATGACCTATTCTCTCGATATCGCCAGCCTGGCGAAACGTTACGCGGATGGGACCCTGACGCCTGTCGATGTCGTCGACGAGGTCTACCGACGCATCGCCGCGGACGGCCAGCGTCCGATCTGGATCTCGGTGCTGTCCCAATCAGAAGCGCTCGCCAAGGCTAAGAAAGCGCCTCGAGGTCCGCTCTTTGGCATTCCCTTCGCCGTCAAAGACAACATCGACGTGGCGGGTCTTCCGACGACATGCGCCTGCCCCGAATACGCCTATACGCCCGAGGCATCGGCCCATGCCGTCGCGCTTCTTGAAGCGGCCGGGGCAATTCCAATCGGCAAGACCAATCTCGATCAGTTTGCGACCGGCCTCAACGGCACGCGCACGCCCTACGGCGTTCCGGCCTCTCCGTTCGACGACGCCTACATCTCGGGCGGCTCGAGTTCGGGGTCGGCTGTCGCCGTCGCCAAAGGGCTCGTCTCGTTTGCGCTCGGAACCGATACGGCGGGTTCGGGCCGCGTGCCTGCCGCCTTCAACAATATCGTTGGGCTGAAACCGTCAAAGGGCCTCATCAGCACGCGAGGCGTAACGCCCGCCTGCCGCACGCAGGATGTCGTCTCCATCTTCGCGCTGACCGCCGCCGATGCGCATGCCGCGTTCTCGGTCGCGGCGGCATTCGATTCGCTCGATCCCTTCGCGCGGAAGCCCGGCGAGCCGATCGCCGTGCAGACGTTCGCCAAGGGCGTTCGCATCGGCGTCCCCGCGGGACCGCTGGAGTTCTTCGGCGATAGAGAATGCGAAGAACTCTACCTGGCGGCCATTCGGCGCTTGGAGAAGATCGGCGCAAGAATGGTCGAGATCGATCTGACGCCGTTCAAAGAGGCGGCGCAGCTTCTTTACGCCGGTCCGTGGGTCGCCGAGAGGCTGGCGGCCATCCGGCGTTTCGTCCACGAGAATGCACTGGCGCTGGAGCCAACCGTTCGCGACATCGTCCTCGGCGCCCGCGAGGTCTCGGCCGTCTCGGCCTTCGAGGGCATCTACAAACTTGCCGAACTCATACGCGAAGCCGAACGCGAGTGGGAAAAGATGGACGTTCTCCTCCTGCCCACGGCGCCGACGACCTATCGCATCGTCGACATGCTCGCCGATCCACTGCGCTTGAATTCCAATCTCGGGCTTTACACAAACTTCGTGAACCTGATGGACTTGTCGGCGCTCGCCGTTCCAGCGGGCTTCGGCGCGAACCGGCTGCCCTTTGGCGTCACGCTCATCGGCCGTGCGTTCGAAGACGGCCGTCTCGCGACGCTCGGCGACGCGCTACACCGAAGCCTTGATGCCGCGACTCTCGGCGCGACGGCGACCCTGCTGTCGGCCACGCTCCCAATCGCTTCTGCGCCGCGGTCACCGATTGAGATCGCCGTCGTCGGCGCGCATCTGACCGGGCAACCGCTCAACGGCCAGTTGACCGAGCGCAACGCCCGTCTCGTGCGCACCGCGTGGACCGGGCCCGGCTACAGCCTCTACGTCTTGGCCAACACGACGCCGCCGAAGCCCGGGCTCATCTTTGACGGCGCCGGCGCCGGACGGATCGAAGTCGAAGTTTGGGAGATGAGCGCGGCGGCGTTTGGCGCATTCGTCGCGCTTATTCCGCCACCCCTCGGCATCGGCACGATCGCGCTCGCGGATGGCTCGAGCGTCAAGGGCTTTCTCTGTGAAGCCCACGCGCTATCGTCCGCCGAGGACATTACGTCCTTCGGCGGCTGGCGTGCGTGGCTTGCGCGTCGAATGAGAGACTGATGCGTTTCACGCTGTTGCAGCCCTAAAAATGGGGAATCGCGCGGGCCGCTACCCCGAGCACTTTCGGCGCGCGCGAGTGCAAGCCGCTAAAACACCCCAACCGCTTGATCTGAATCGCAAAAAAAATGGTGCTGCCGGAGGGGATTGAACTCTCGACCTCTCCCTTACCAAGGGAGTGCTCTACCACTGAGCTACGGCAGCGACTGGGAGGCCGTTCGAGGCGCCAAATGGTCGAATGGTCTGCGCCCGGCCCCTGCGAAGCGGGCGGACACTGGCACAAGCCTTGACGCGCGGCAAGTTCGAACGCCATCGTCGCGGCGCTTAGCGAGACGGGGCGGCTGAACGCCCGGCCGGGCCTTGAAAAAGTTCGCTGCTGACGAGGAAAAAGGTGGCCAAGGACGCCGGCGCGGACGATCGATCGGAGACAGGCCAGGCTGGGTCATCGCAAAAACCCAGCCGTCAGGAGGCCAGGACACTACGCCTCGCCGAACAATTGCGGGCCAACTTGAAGCGGCGGAAGGCCGCGGCTCAAACTCCATTGGAAAAGCTCTCAACGAACAAAAAGCCTACGACCAACTCGGGCGAGAATTGAGCGACAACGCACGGGCCTTGACGGCGCGCAGACAGCCGCCCCTTGTCCCCGGCGCCCATCAGCCTCTAATCAGACAACCGCGGCGCGCCGCGAATCATCCGGCGCGCGCGCCGCAGCGAGACGGGCAGACAGTCTTTCATGGATCGCATCCAGATTACCGGCGGCCAGCCGCTTACCGGCGTCATCCCGATTTCGGGCGCAAAGAACGCGGCGCTGCCGCTGTTGATCGCCAGCCTGCTGACGGAAGACCGCCTGACGCTCAAAAACGTGCCGAACCTCGCCGACGTCAATTTGCTGGTCCGGATCCTGCGCAACCACGGCGTCGATCTCGCGGTTGACGGGAAGCGGCCCGGCGCGTCGCTGCTGGGCGAAACGTTTCATCTGACCGCGCGCGATATCGTCGACACCACTGCGCCCTATGAAATGGTGTCGCGCATGCGCGCGAGTTTCTGGGTGCTCGGGCCGCTGATCGCGCGGATGCGACAAGCCAAGGTGTCGCTGCCGGGAGGATGCGCGATCGGCACCCGGCCCGTCGACCTACACTTGACGGGGTTGAAAGCGCTGGGCGCCGAAATCGACATTGAGGGCGGCTATGTGCTCGCTAAGGCGCCAACCGGTTTGAGGGGCGCGCACATCGTGTTCCCCAAGGTGTCCGTCGGCGCGACGCACAACGTGCTCTTGGCCGCAGCGCTGGCCAGAGGCGAAACGCTGATCGAGAATGCGGCGCGCGAACCCGAGATCGGCGACGTTGCGGACTGCCTCGTCAAGATGGGCGTCAAGATCGACGGCATCGGCACGTCGCAATTGCGCATACAGGGACGCGATCGTCTGGAAGGCGCAGTTCACACCGTGCTGCCGGACCGCATCGAGACAGGCACGTTCGCGTTCGCGGTCGCTGCGACCGGCGGCGACGTGACGTTGGAGGGCGCCAAGCCGGCGCACCTGAAGAACGCTCTCGACGTCCTTGCGGAAACGGGAACAGAGGTCATGGCCGCCGACGGCGGCGTTCGCGTGCGGCGCAACGGCGCCGTCATACAGCCCATCTCGGTCGAGACGCAGCCGTTTCCCGGCTTTCCGACCGACCTGCAGGCGCAATTGATGGCGCTGCTGACCCGCGCGTCGGGCACCAGCGTCATCCGTGAGACGATTTTCGAGAACCGGTTCATGCACGTCCAAGAGCTGGCGCGGCTTGGCGCCGACATCCATCTTCACGGCGACACGGCCACCATCAAGGGCGTCAAGGCGCTGACAGGCGCTCCCGTCATGGCGACCGACCTCCGGGCGTCGGTCTCGCTTGTGATTGCCGGTCTCATGGCGGGAGGGACGACGACGATCAATCGCGTCTATCACCTCGATCGCGGCTTCGAGCAGCTCGAACAGAAGCTGTCGCGCTGCGGCGCCGACATTCAGCGCATCAGCAGCGGTTGAACCGACTCGCGATGCCGTCCGTTGACGCTGCCGGAGGCGCCCGATGATCCGCGCGGCATGGACGGTCACGATCGCGCTGGGCTCGGCGCTCTTGGTCGCCACGTGTGTGGCTTTGGGCGCATCGCTCCCTGCCGTCAGCCCAATCGCCAACGAAACGGCTTCCAGTCACGCTCTGCGGACGGCGATGGCGCTGTCGGCGTCGGCGCTTCCTGGCGCCTTGCTCGCCATCGCCCTCTCTGAGGCCCGGCGGGTTCGCGGGTTGATATTCTGGCTTTTCGCCGGAGTCGCGACCGCCGCGACAGGCGCCGCCCTGAACGCCGAGACCTCATCAATTGGCGACCTTCGAGTTTGGGCGGCGCTTTTCGCTACCGGACTGGCGGCCGGCTGGACCTACTGGAGACTCGCGGGCCGCCGGGCCGGTCATCTCGCGGCGGCGATCGCGCGTTGGCGTAACGGCGGCGCGCCTCCGACACTCTGACCAGTCTCGATTTGTCCAAAGGGACGCTTGGGTTGCGCGGCTGGGGCCGCGCCGGTATCACTGGCGACCGGCCTGAGCGCGGTGCGCGGCAGGCCCCCCGCATTCCATATACTGCCGTCGCCAAATGTCCGACCTCAAGCTTATCGCCCTCGACGCTGACGACCTGCACGTGCTCTCGGCGCATTTGCAGGACGCTGTGTTGCGCGTCGGCGACATGGCCTACTTGCCCCGAGAGAAGCGCTTCGTAGCGCTCGCCAACAGGTTTGACTGGTCCAACAAGCTCGGCGGCGCCGCCGCGGGCGGCAAGCCTGCGTCTGCGGTCCGCAGGCGGACCGCGGTCAGGTGCGAACGGGTGCTTTCGGCAAAGGTTACCGGCCTCGATCTTGGCGACAGGCGTGCAGCGCTGGCGCTGCTCGCAATGACGTTCGATCGCCCGAACGCCGACGCTCCCGACGGCGATGTCACGTTGACTTTTTCGGGCGGCGCCGCCATTCGCCTGTCGGTCGAATGCCTTGAAGTTCAGATGCAGGATCTCGGCGCGGCGTGGACGGCGAAGAGTTCGCCTGAACACCCCGACGATCCGACGTAACGTCCTCTAGCGCCGGCGGTCGCCGGAATTGGTGTCGCGATGCCGATGCGGCTCAATAGCCAAGACTCTTCGTTCAATTCGGACTTCGCGACGCTGCTCGGGCAGAAGCGCGAGGTTTCCGCTGACGTCGACCGCGCCGTAGCCGACATCATCGCCGCCGTTCGCGATCGCGGCGACGGGGCGCTGATCGAACTCTCTCTGAAATTTGACTCTGTCGATCTCGCAAAGGTCGGCATTGCCGTGACTGCGGACGAGGTGCAGGCGGCCGTCGCGCAATGTTCCGCCGAAGCGCTGGACGCGTTGCGGTTCGCTCGCGACCGGATTGCCGTGCACCACCTCCGCCAAGTTCCCGCCAATGAGCGCTATCGCGATGAGCTGGGCGTCGAGCTTGGCCACCGTTGGACCGCGGTGGAGTCGGTTGGTCTTTATGTTCCGGGCGGTCTCGCGTCCTATCCGAGTTCCGTCCTCATGAACGCCGTGCCGGCCAAGGTTGCCGGCGTGCCGCGCATCGTGATGGCCGTGCCGGCCCCGTGCGGCGAGGTGAATCCGCTCGTGTTGGCGGCCGCCGACCTCGCCGGCGTCACGGAAATCTATCGCGTCGGCGGCGCGCAGGCGATCGCCGCCCTCGCCTACGGCACGCAAAGCATCGCGCCCGTTGTGAAGATTGTCGGACCAGGCAACGCCTATGTCGCCGCCGCGAAGAGGCAGGTGTTCGGCGTGGTCGGCATCGACTCGATCGCGGGACCGTCCGAAGTCCTGGTCATCGCCGACAAAGACAACGATCCCGAATGGATCGCCGCCGATCTTTTGGCGCAAGCCGAGCACGACACGGCGGCCCAATCGATCCTGTTGACGGATGACGCGGCGTTCGCGGTTGCAGTCGAAAATGCGGTGGGGCGCCAGTTGACCACTCTCAGCCGCGGCAATATCGCCGGCGAAAGCTGGAGCGTGTTCGGCGCCGTCATCGTCGTCGGCTCGCTGACGGAAGCCCCTGCTCTCGCCGATCGGCTCGCCGCCGAGCATCTCGAAATCGCAACCGCCGATGCTGAGGATCTCGCAGGGAAAATCCGCAACGCCGGCGCGATTTTTCTCGGACGCACGACTCCGGAAGTGATCGGCGACTACGTCTCTGGGTCCAATCACGTTCTACCAACGGCGCGCAGCGCGCGGTTCTCCTCGGGACTGGGCGTCCTGGACTTTATGAAGCGCACGTCGATCCTCAAACTCGACGCTGCGTCGCTCGCCGCGCTGGGTCCGGCCGCGATGACGTTGGCGCGCGCCGAAGGACTGGAGGCGCACCGCCGATCGGTCGAAATACGCTTGCAGTCGGCCGGATGACGCCGATGGACCAACGCGCACCGCCGGCTGATTCTAAAAGCCGGGATCGGCTGATCGACATTGCGCTGGACCCGAAATCGCTCGGCCGCGCCAGCCCGAACATTGAACATGAGCGCGAAGTCGCGATCTTCGACATTCTCGACGGCAACGCCTTTGCCGTCGAGAATGTCGATCGCGGACCCTACAAGCTGCAGCTGGCGCTGTCGGAAGATCGACTATTGATGAACGTCGCCGCCGCCGACGACGAACTCGTCGCCGAGCAGCAGCTTCTGCTAACGCCGCTGAAACGCATCATGAAGGACTACTTCATGGTCTGCGAATCCTACTACGAGGCCGTTCGCACGGCGCCGCCGGCCCGCATCCAGGCTATCGACGTCAACCGCCGCGGACTCCACGACGAGGGCAGCAAGATGTTGCGCGAGAAGCTCTCGGGCCGCATCGCTGTCGACGAGGATACGGCACGCCGGCTGTTCACGCTCGTTTGCTCGCTGCATTGGAAAGGCTGATGGCGGCGTACTCAGTCAGCGTGCGGCGACCAGATACCAAGCCTCTTGCGCGCCCAGCCCTTTCACGTCGATCGCGCCGCGCGGCTCAAGCGCGAAGTCGCCTTCAAGAGCGGCCATGCACGTCGGGCAGACGAGGATACGGCCAGGAGCGCTGTGTCCTTCAAGACGGCTTGCGAGATTGACCGGATCGCCCCACACGTCGTAGCTGAACTTCTTGCTGCCGATGACTCCCGCCATCATCGGACCCGACGCCATGCCGATGCGGACATTCAACGCCAGCCCGGAGTCGGCGCTTGTCGTCTTCGTCGTCGCCAGCATGTCGAGCGCCATTCGGGCGAGCGCCGCAACGTGATCGGGGCGCGTGATCGGAACGCCCGACGCGACCATGTACGCATCGCCGATCGTCTTT
The DNA here is from genome assembly GCA_052386495.1 of Hyphomicrobium sp. GTDB lineage: Bacteria > Pseudomonadota > Alphaproteobacteria > Rhizobiales > Hyphomicrobiaceae > Hyphomicrobium_B. The sequence continues at coordinate 192,542 of JBQTKA010000017.1, forward strand.
ATTTTCTCGACGCCATGGCGTTGCGCCAGAATGTCGAACGCGCTGACGAGTTGATTGAGAAGGGCGACCGTCTTTTCCGGGCCGAGCGATCGCGCCAGACCGACAAACCCGGAGATGTCGGCGAACAAGACCGACGCTTGGCGAAACGAATCCGCGATCGGCTCCTCCGGGCGCGCCTTCAGACGTTCGACGACGCTATCGGGAAGCACGTTGCGCAGCACCGCTTCCGTTTCCGCCTTGGCCCGTTCGGCAAGGGTGAACGCGTAATAGACGGCCGCCGCGATGAGGCCAAAGGTCGTTATCCCGCCTTGGATATAAAGTGAGTCCGTCATGGCCTGGGTCACGTTCGGCGAGCCTGGCGTCGGAAACGACATCCAAATGAACAAATGCAGGAGCAGCGCCGCGATGACGACGATGATGGCGATCGGAAAGCGCCGAATGTCGAAAACAACGAAGGGCGCAGCTGCGAACACCGCGTACTGAAGGGGCGATCCGCCGGACCGGCCGAAGAACCATCCAAATCCGACGAGGCCGATCAATTCGGCGATGATCAGCAGCAAAGCGCCTGCAATGTCGTTGAAGCGATGCATCAATGGCACCATCAGGGCGATGATCGCCAACACCACGTTGATCGCGACGACCGGCAGCATCGCCGTATCTCCTGACGCGGCGAGTTGGAGCGCATAGATCAGCGTTGTGACCGCGACCAGTAGCGCAATGACGTTGAGGATCTTGAGCCGGCGTTGGGTGTCAGGCGGATAGGCGGCGACGCCAGTGTTGGCCAGCACGGCGAAAAGGCTTGTGAAACGCGTCAGCGCGCGATGCGCAAGGGGTTTGATTCCCGGCTTGGGCCTCGACTGCAGAGGCTGTTCCACGATCGTCACCTTTGCGGCCACTGTTGAAGCGTCGGCGCCTAGTCCAGGCCGCCAAGTCCGCTCAAAACCTCGACGTCGCAGATTACTTGCTGTCCGCGCCTCTCTATCGCGCCTTCGGCCTCGAGCATCGACAGCGCCGCGTTCACTTTCGGCCGGCTGGCGCCGATCAGCAGCGCCAGCTCGGACTGAGAAATCGGCAAAGCGAGCGTCACCTTGCCGGACTTTCCGCTAGGATCTTTCTGCCGCGCCGCCGTCAGGAAAAAGCGCGCCAATCGCGCTTCGATCGGGTGGAGGGCTATGGCCTCCAACTGCTCATCGGCTTGGCGCAACTTTCCGGACAGGTACTTCAGCGCCGCTTCCGCCACCGGGGCGTGCTGCGTCAGCAGTCGCGACAGCGACGCCTTTGACAGCATCAACGTGACGACCCGGTTGACGGCGGTGGCGTCGGCGGAGCGCGGCAGGCCATCGAATAAAGCCAACTCGCCGAACACGGCAGGAGGTTCGGCGTGGGCAAACGAAAGTTCGCGACCGTCCGAAGTAAGAACCGATATTTTGACGCGCCCGCGCGCCAAGAGATGCAGATCGCCGCCGGCGTCGCCTCGAGAAAAAATCGTCTGGCCGACATCGTACGTGGCTTCGCGCATTTCAAGCACGACGGCGCTGCGGCTCGCCTCGTCAAGCGATCCGAATAGCGGCGCCTTCGCCAGGAGGTCGCCGGCTTCAGCTTTCGAGAGCATGAGCGCCTTCAAATCCACAAAATCAGGGTCGGCTATACATGCCCTGTTTCGCCTGCGCCCGCAACGCAACGTCGCTCTACGACGATGGCGCCGGCTCTTGCAAATGGGGTGTGGCTTGCGCCATTGTCCGCGCCAGTTGCTGACGACGGCCTCCAGGGCGCATCATGATCTCGTCGCTTAAATCACACCTTCTGCCGTCACTTGCGCGGAGCGGCGCGCCGAGCCGCGAAACGCTGCGCAAATCGCTGGCCCGCGACCGCAGCACATCGAAGGACGAAATCGAGCGGCCCCGGTTGGTTCTGGCCAGCGCCAGTCCGCGCAGAGTGACGCTTCTGGCGCAAATTGGCGTGACGCCCGATGCGCTTCGGCCGGCGTCGATCGATGAGACGGCCAAACGGGGCGAGGTGCCGCGGGGCCTCGTCGCCCGCCTTGCGCGCGCCAAGGCCGAGACGGCCCGTGACCAGATCGCGAACGAGCGCGAGCTGGCGGATTCCTATGTCATCGCCGCTGATACCGTCGTGGCTGTCGGCCGCAAAATTCTCGTCAAGCCGGCGCACGTCGAAGAGGCGATGGCGTCGCTGCAACTCTTGTCGGGCCGGACGCACAAGGTGCAGACTTGCGTTTGCCTAATTACGCCTGACGATCGCGTGCGCACCAAGATCGTCGACACCCGCGTCCGCTTCAAGCACCTGACGCGTTCCGAACTCGAAGCCTACATCGCCTCGCGCGAATGGCGTGGAAAGGCCGGCGGTTACGCCATCCAGGGGCTGGCCGGCGCCTTCGTGCAACGCATCGTCGGATCTTACACCAACGTCGTCGGTCTTCCCGTCACTGAAGTCGCGGCGATGTTGATGTCGGAAGGCTTCCCGATCCACTACAACTGGCTGAAGTTTGCCGAAGTCGATCGCGACTGAGGGCGCGGTGTCGACGTGATCCGCGGAGTCGCCATGACCGAACGCTCAGAGCGCATGAATTTGCCGAAGTGTCCGGTCTGCGCTGCGCCGTCGGATGCAAGCTATCGTCCGTTTTGTTCGCGTCGCTGCGCCGACGTGGATCTCGGACGGTGGTTGACGGGCGGCTATGCGATCGCAGGCGCCGTCAGCGACAATGGCGGCGACGAAAGCGACGAGCCGAGCGCCGTGAAATCCCGCGAATAACGCCCCGTTCACGGCGTCCTTGACGGCATTTTCAGTCGCTGCCGCGAGCGCTTGCCAGCCGACCATGCGGCCCCTATAAGAACCGGGCTTCGGTCTGGCTTCGCGCCGCAGAGGCGCGCCCAGGTAGCTCAGTTGGTAGAGCATGCGACTGAAAATCGCAGTGTCGCTGGTTCAATTCCGGCCCTGGGCACCATTTCCATTACGCCGCCGTCGAAATCCAACTCCGCGCCGTCGTCGCGCTCACGTTTCTCCGACAAAACGATATCCGATGCCAGGTTCTGTCTGGATCGGGTCGACAGAGTCCGGCGTCGATTTCAGTTTCTGGCGAAGCTGACCGATGAGCACGCGCAGGTATTGCAGGTCTTCCGTGTGCGCCGGCCCCCACACAGCGGTCAGGATCTGGCGGTGGGTCACGGCGAGCCCCGCATTGCGAACGAGCATGGCCAGAAGGTCGAACTCCTTTGGCGTCAGCTTGAGCGGAGCGCCGTCCAACGTCACCGTATGGGCGAGGATGTCGATATCGAGGTTGCCCGCTTTGACGTGCGTTTGCTGACCGCTTTGGCGTGCAGCGTGCCTGAGAGCAGCGCGGATGCGGGCGGTTAATTCGCCGATTCCGAAAGGTTTGTTGATGTAGTCGTCGGCCCCTAAGTCGAGAGCTTCGATCTTTTCCGTCTCGCGGTCGCGGGCTGAGAGGACGACGATGGGGGCGGCGCACCAGACGCGCAATTGCTTGATCACCTCCTTGCCGTCGAGGTCGGGAAGCCCGAGATCAAGCAGGATCAGATCCGGCGCCTCCGTCGCTGCGCTCTTGAGAGCCTCGCCGCCCGTCGCCGCGATCACCGTCGCGTAACCTGCCGCGCTCAGCGCCGGTTTCAGAAACCGGATGATCTGAGGTTCATCGTCGACGATGAGGATGCGCGGGGTCATGTGGTCTTGGATGAAATCTGACGAGCCGGTTCGACCGCCTCCGGCAGCATGATGGAAATTTCAGTGCCGCCGCCATTGGAGATGGGACTGCGAGCGGAAATCTCGCCGCCCATTGCTCTCACCACGCTGGCGGCGATTGCCAGACCGAGCCCGGTCCCCGGCGCGCGGCCGTCATCGCCGCCGACACGATAGAATTTGTCGAAGACCCGTTCCAGCGCGTCGTTGGGAATTCCGTATCCCTGATCCGTCACGCGAACGGCCACGGCGCCGCTTTCCAGGCGCGCAGATGCGATCGTCGTCACGGAGGAAGCCGGACTGTACTTGTGCGCATTGTCGATCAAATTGAAGATGACGTGCTCAAGCAGCGTCGCGTCGCCTTTGACCAGCGGCAGGTCCGGCTTCATTCGCAGTTCGATCTTTCGGGACGGCATGAGCTTTTGGCCGCGTTTGGCCGCAGCCCGGACGACATCGGTCACGTCGATCCAGTCGCGGCGAATGTCGAGGGCGCCGGCTTCGAGGCGCGTCATGTCGAGCAGGTTCGAGACAAACTGCGTGAGCCGCGTCGCCTCCTCTTCGATGGTGGCCAGGAGTTCAGCCTGATCGGCGGCGGGAATGCGGTCGCCCAACTGCCGCAAACTGGTGACCGATCCCAAGATGGATGCCAGCGGCGTGCGCAGATCATGCGATACCGACGACAGCAGCGCGCTTCTGAGACGCTCGCCTTCCGCGGCGGTCGACATGCGGGCGGCCTCGTCGACCAGCCACGTGCGTTCGATGGCGACGGCAGCCTGATCGGCGAACGACTGCAGCGCGCTTTCCGTCGCAGCCGGCAGGTTGTCGTCGCCCTCGCTCATCGCGATGCCGATGACGCCCAGCGTCCCTCGCGAGGCCAGCATCGGACGGAAGTGAAACACGGCTGACGGCATCGTCGCCGTGAAGTGGCCCGCCGGCTCGCCTTTCTCGAAGGCCCATCGCGCGGCCGCCCAGTCAGGCGTCGATAGCGCGTCCTCCGGCGGCCAAGCTCCTTCGAGCGCCAGATCCGCGCCGCCCTTGGATAGCAAAACGACGGAGCGTCCAAGGGCGATCGCCGCCGATTGGCTTGCCACAAGCCACACCACGTCGTCGATTTTCGGCGCGCCGGATAGTTTGCGCGAGAATTCGTAGAGCGACTGAGTCGCCTCTGCGCGCGCGCGCGTCGCGTTCGCCTGGTCGCGCAGGCGACCGGCGAGGCTTCCAGTGATGACCGCAACCGCAAGAAAGATGAGCAGCGCGAACAATTCGTGAGGTCGCGCAATCGTGAAGGTGAAGCGCGGGTCGATAAAAAAGAAGTTGTAGGCGAAGAACGAGAAGATCGACGCGGCGACGGCGGCGCTGACGCCGAAACGGAGCGCGCAAATCAGTACGACGAGGAGAAAGATCATCGACATGTTGGGCAGCGGAGACAGCTGTTCCAACAAAAGCCCCGTCGTCACGGCAAGTCCGACGGCGACGGTTGCGACTGCCATTCCCGCAGCAAGCGCTCCCGGTTCCGGCATGTCCGGCAAATACCGTCGCGCGGCGGCGGCTTCCGGGGCAATGACTGTCACCGACAGCCCCTGCGCCTCGGCCGTCAGTTCATCGGACAGCGATCGCCGCAAGAATCGCGGCCAGCGGCCGGACGGCGAGCGTCCGATAACGACCTGCGTGATGTTGTTTCGATTGGCGTAGTTTAGGATCTCCGCAGTGAGATCCTTCGCCGGAACGCGCACCGTCGTCGCGCCCAGCCTTTCTGCCAGTCGCAAAGCCTTGTCGATCCGCTTCTGCAGCTTTCGATCGCCTTCATCGCGATCGGCTGTAGCGAGATGGATGGCGATCCAGTCTGATTTCAACGCAGACGCCATGCGCGCCGCAGATCGCACCACGCGTTCGGACTGTTCGTCTCCGCCGACGCAGACCAAAAGGCGTTCCGCCGTCGGCCACGGGCCCTCAACGCCGCGCTGACGCAGCTGGGTCAGCATCTGCTCGTCGACGCGGTCGGCAGTGCGGCGAAGCGCCAGTTCGCGCAAGGCCGTCAGGTTGCTCGGCAGGAAAAACTTGTCGATGGCCCGGCGGGCGTTCTCGGGAAGATAGACCTTGCCGTCCTTTAAGCGCTGGATGAGGTCTTCCGGCGGCAGGTCGACGACCACGATCTCGTCGGCGCGCTCCAGAACCTTGTCGGGAATGGTTTCTCGAACCGTGATGCCGGCAATCTTCTCGACGACGTCGGTGAGGCTTTCGACATGCTGAACGTTGAGCGTCGTCCAGACGTCGATGCCCGCCTGCAAGACGCCTTCGACATCCTGATAGCGCTTGGCGTGAACGAGACCGGGCGCATTGCTATGGGCGAACTCGTCGACGAGCAGGAGGTCGGGACGGCGCGCGATCGCCGCGTCGACGTCGAATTCCATCAGGACCCGATTGCGGTAGGGCGCCGTTCGCCGGGGCAGGACCTCCAGACCATCCACAAGTGCGGCGGTCTCGGAACGTCCGTGAGTCTCGACGACGCCGACGACCACGTCCTTTCCTTCCGCCTTCGCTGCGCGGGCTGCGGACAGCATGGAATACGTCTTGCCGACGCCGGGCGCCATGCCGAGAAACACCTTGAGCTTGCCGCGATGTTCATTGGCGGCAAGCTCAAGGAGGGCTTCGGACGTGGCCCGCTGGCGCGACGAGCGGCTGACCGTTTCCGGCATGGACTATCCGTTGCTCTTTCCGATCTCCGCATCAAGGGCGATGTTGAGCATCAGCACGTTGACCCTAGGTTCGCCGACGATGCCGCCAAATGGACGCTCCGCGACCTTGTCGAGCACGCCCTGCACGCGCGCGGGCTCAACCTTGCGCGCCCGCGCCACGCGCGCGATTTGACGCTCAGCGTATGCGATCGAGATGTGAGGGTCGAGGCCGCTGCCGGACGCGGTTACCGCGTCGGCCGGAACCGCGGCTGGATCCTCGGTCTTCAGCGCCGCGAGGCTCGACGCAATCCGCTCGTTCAACTTGACGGACAGCGGTCCGAGGTTTGAGCCGGAAGAGGCGGCCGCGTCATATCCGTTCGGGCCAGCCGCTGACGGACGGGGCCGGAAATAGCCCTCAGAGGCGAAATTCTGCCCAATCAGTCGCGAGCCGACAACGGCGTCGCCGACGCGGACGAGTGAGCCGTTCGCCTTCTCGGGAACGACAAGCTGGACAACCGCCGTGATGGCCAGCGGATAGGCGACGCCGGTCAGGAGGGTGAACAGCGCGAGGAGCGATGCTGCGGAACGGATCGTCGGGAACATGGAATCTCCTTCAGGCGAAGCCGAGGCCGGCGACGGCAAGGTCGATGATTTTTATGCCGGCAAATGGAACGATCAGGCCGCCGAGGCCATAGAGGAGCAGGTTGCGCCTCAGTAGCGCCGCCGCGCCCACCGGGCGGTAGGCGATGCCCTTCAACGCGAGCGGAATCAGCGCGATGATGACAAGCGCGTTGAAGATCACGGCCGAGAGTATTGCGCTTTGCGGCGATCCGAGATCCATGATGTTCAAGGTGCCGAGTTCGGGGTAGGTCGCCACGAACAGCGCCGGAATGATTGCGAAGTATTTCGCCACATCGTTCGCAATCGAGAATGTCGTCAGAGATCCGCGCGTCATGAGCAATTGCTTGCCGATCTCGGTGATCTCGATGAGCTTCGTCGGATTGCTGTCAAGGTCGACCATGTTGCCGGCCTCGCGCGCCGCCTGGGTGCCCGACTGCATGGCGACTCCGACATCCGCTTGGGCGAGCGCGGGGGCGTCATTTGTCCCGTCTCCGCACATGGCGATGAGGCGGCCTTTCGCCTGCTCCGACTTGATATAGGCGAGTTTGTCCTGGGGCGTCGCTTCGGCGATGTAGTCGTCCACGCCTGATTCCGACGCGATCGCCGCCGCCGTGATCGGGTTGTCGCCCGTCACCATGACCGTGCGGATGCCCATGGACCGCAACGCCGCAAAGCGCGCCTTGATGTCGGGCTTCACGACGTCTTTCAGGTGAATGACGCCCAACAGCTTGACGCCGTCCGCAACGGCCAGCGGCGTGCCGCCCGTCCGCGAAATCGCGTGTACGGCGTCGCGAAAGCCGGCGGGGGCTGCGTCGATCGTGAGCCCGGCGAATGTCAGCACGGAGTCGACGGCGCCTTTGCGCAATTTTCGGCCGTCGGCGTCGAGACCCGAAAGTCGCGTCTGGGCGGAGAACGCAATGACGTCCCCGGTCCTCGCGGGCGGTTCGCTGAAGCCGTACTTCGACTTGGCGAGCGCCACGATCGAGCGCCCTTCAGGCGTTTCGTCGGCCAGCGACGACAGCAGCGCGGCTTCGACAAGCGTGCGCTCCTCAATGCCGGGGGCCGGAATGAACGCCGTCGCCAAGCGATTGCCGTAGGTGATTGTGCCCGTCTTATCCAGCAGGAGCGTATCGACGTCGCCGGCGGCTTCGACCGCGCGCCCGGAGGTCGCGATGACGTTGAATCGGATTAGGCGGTCCATGCCGGCGATCCCGATGGCCGAGAGCAGGCCGCCGATCGTGGTCGGGATGAGCGTGACCAGCAGAGCGACGAGCACCGTTACGGAGAGCTGCGTGCCGGAATAGCTCGCCAGCCCCCACAACGTCGCCACGGCGATCAGAAAAATAAGCGTCATGCCGACGAGGAGGATCGAGAGGGCCAGTTCGTTCGGCGTCTTTTGCCGTTCGGCGCCCTCGACGAGCGCAATCATCCGGTCGATGAACGAAGAGCCGGGCGCCGATGTGACGCGGACCTTGATCCAGTCCGACAGGACGATCGTGCCCCCCGTAACCGCCGAGCGGTCGCCGCCGGACTCCCGGATGACAGGCGCCGATTCTCCCGTGATCGCCGACTCGTTCACTGAAGCGATGCCTTCAATCACCTCGCCGTCGGCCGGTATCGTGTCGCCCGCTTCGACGAGCACGAGATCGCCCAAACGAAGGTCGAGCGCCGATCTTTGTTCGAAGGCGTTGTCCTCGCCGTCGCCTTGGCGGAGCAGAAACTTGGCCATCGTATCGCTGCGCGTCTTCTTCAGCGCATCGGCCTGGGCCTTGCCGCGTCCTTCGGCGATGGCCTCAGCGAAGTTGGCGAAGAGCACCGTGAACCACAGCCACGCGGCGATCTGGCCTGTGAACGCAAGCCCGGCGGCGCCCGTCGCGAGATCGCGCATGAAAATGAGCGTCACGAGCGCGGCGACGACGCCGGTCACGAACATGACGGGATTGCGCACGAGCTTCGCAGGCGAAAGCTTGACAAAAGCGTCCGCTGTCGCCTGCCAGATGATGTCGGCGTCGAACAGCGCGATTGGTTTGGTCGACATGGTGTTATCCTTCAGAACGTCTTGCCGGCTTGCATAAGGACATGCTCGACGACGGGCCCGAGCGCCAGCGCTGGGAAATATTGCAGTCCTCCCAAGATGAGGATCACGCCGATGAGCAGGCCGACGAAGAGGGGGCCGTGCGTTGGGAACGTACCCGACGAAGCGGCGACTTTCGTCTTCGCAGCGAGAGACCCAGCGATCGCAATGACGGGAACGACGTAGGCAAAGCGGCCCAGCAGCATCGCGACGCCGAGCGTCGTATTGTACCAGGGCGTGTTCGCCGACAGTCCCGCGAAGGCCGAACCGTTGTTGCCGGCCGCGGACGAAAACGCATAGAGGATTTCCGTCAGCCCGCGAGGTCCCGCATTGGCCAGGCTCGCCAGCGCCGATGGCAGCATCGCGGACGCCGACGTAAAGCCGAGGATGGCGAGCGGCAAGACCAGCAACGCCAGCATGGCGAGCTTCATTTCGCGCGATTCAATCTTCTTGCCGAGATATTCTGGCGTGCGGCCGACCATCAGGCCGGCGACGAAGACGGCGAGTATCGCCATTACAATGATGCCGTAGAGGCCAGAGCCGACGCCGCCCGGAAGGATCTCGCCGAGCTGGATCATGAACAGTGGCACAAGGCCGCCCAGCGGCGTCAATGAACCATGCATGGCGTTGACGGCGCCGCACGACAGGCCGGTCGTCGCCACGACATAGAGCGCCGTGAGCGCTTGGCCGAAACGAACCTCCTTGCCTTCCATGTTGCCGAGCGCGGGATCGACGCCGGCCGCGATCTGCGACGGCACGCCGGACGTTTCGGCGCCATAGACGACCGCAACGCCTGCAATAAGAACTGCATACATGACCGTGAGCAGCGCCAATCCTTGGCGCGCGTCGCCGACGACGCGGCCGAAGGTGAACGTCAGCGCTGTCGAGATCAGCAGCATGCTCCAGATCGAAAGGATGTTCGACCACGCATTCGGGTTTTCGAATGGATGCGCCGCATTGACGTTGAAGAAGCCCCCGCCGTTGGTGCCGAGCTGCTTGATGGCCTCCTGGCTTGCGACGGGCCCGAGCGCGATCAACTGTTTTGACCCTTCAACCGATGTGGCCTCCACGCCGCCGGCAAGCGTCTGCGGCACGCCGGTCGCTGCGAAGGCAATGGCGACGACGATGGACAGCGGCAACAGGACGTAAAGCGTCGCGCGGGTCAAATCGACCCAGAAATTGCCGAGCGTCTTGGCGCCGCTGCGCGCAAAAGCCCGCGTCACGGCGAGGGCGATTGCAATGCCGGTCGCCGCCGAGAGAAAATTTTGCACCGTGAGGCCGGCCATCTGAACGAGATGGCTCATGGTCGTCTCGCCGCCATAGGATTGCCAATTGGTGTTCGTGACGAAACTGATGGCGGTATTGAAGGCCAGATCGGGCGGCACAGGCGCAAAGCCTTGCGGATTGAGCGGCAGCAGATGCTGAAACCTCATCAAGCCGTACAGCGCCAGGAAGCCGAGGCCGTTGATCGCGAGCATCGCGAGCGTGTAGCCGATCCAACTCTGTTCCTTGGCCGGATCGACGCTGGACGCCGCATAGATGCCGCGCTCGATGGGAGAAAGAATGGGCGTGAGCACGGTCCTCTGTCCGGCGAATACGCGAGCCATGTAAAGACCGAGCGGCCATGCCGCCGCGAGAACCGCGCTCAACGCCAGCGCGATCTGAAGCCAACCTGCGATCGTCATATGTGGCCCTCCAGAGCCGGTCCTCTAGAATTTCTCGGGCTTGATGAGCGCGTAGACGAGGTAGGCGGCCAGCGCGACGGCGACCGCGAGCGCGACGATCGGATCGGTCATGGCCGCCTCACAAGCGATCGCAGAGGCGTGCGTAGGCGGCCATCAGGCCGAACCCGCCGAGCCCCAAAACGAGATAGATAGCGTCGAGCATTTTCGTCTCCTGCCATTCGACAGGCGGAAAATGGGGCCCTTGGCATAAGTTATCGATTGGGAAGCGGAGGCCGCCGCATAAGCGGGCCATAAAGATTGGCGCCCGGGCTCGGGTGGAAACTGGAAGCGTGTCTTTCAGAGGCGACTGATCGGACAGGGATCAAAATCCCTTGAAGTCGATCTTAGTCGCGTTGATCCACGCGCTCCAAAACGGTCCGCACCGCCGCTTCCGTGAGGTCGGGCGAGCAAAGCTCCATGAAGCGAAGCGCAAAGCCGCGGAGATAGCCGCCGCGGCGGACAGCGATGCGCGAGGTGTTGCGCTCAAAGAGATGCGTCGCATTGAGCAGGCGCAATCTCGAGTCGCGCCGCGGCTCGAACGCCATCGACGCGATGATGCCAATACCGAGGCCGAGTTCGACATAGGCCTTGATCACGTCTGCATCCAGCGCCGCCATCACGATGTCGGGCTCGAGTTTCTCATTTGAGAAAGCGTCGTCGATGCGGCCGCGTCCGGTGAATCCTTGGTGGTAGGTAATGATCGGATGCTCAGCGATCGCGTCCAGCGTGAGTCTCTTCATTCCCTCGAGCGGATGGCCGGCCGGAACAACGACGCCGTGGTGCCAGCTGTAGTAAGGAAACGTCGCCAATTGCTCGACGTCAGCCAAGGCTTCGGTCGCGATGCCGATATCGGCTGAGCCTTCGACCAGCATTTTTGCGATCTCGGGCGGGCTCGTCTCCTGAAGCACCAGCGTCACGTCCGGGAACTCGCGCTTGAACGCCGTGACGACGCCTGGCAGCGCGTAGCGAGCTTGCGTGTGCGTTGTGGCGACGGTCAGCAGGCCCTTTTTTGTGTTGGCGAACTGGTCGCCGAGCTTCTTGATGTTCTGCGCGTCGAGAAGGATGCGCTCGACGATGCCGACGAGTTCCCGGCCAGGCTCGGTCAGTCCGAGCAATCGTTTGCCCTTGCGCACGAACAACTCAACGCCGAGTTCGTCTTCAAGGTCTTTGATGTGCTTCGATACGCCCGACTGCGAGGTGTGCAGGGCGTTGGCGACGTCGGTCAAATTGAAGCTCTGACGGACTGTCTCGCGGATGATGCGGAGTTGCTGGAAATTCAAGCGCGCGCGTCCTGCTTCGTCTCAAACAGGCTCAATCGCCGAGTCTGAAGTTTTACGCTTTGGCCTGCGTGAATGGCCAGATTTTGCAATTCGCTGCGCGCCAACTCAACTTCAAAATAGCTTGCATCCTTGGCGCCCGCTTCGCCGCCCGAGACGAGTTCAACCCGCGCCACGGCGCCGTTCTCAAAAATTCGGCTGATCTTTGCCGTCACGCCTTCCGCGGCCGAAAGATCAGGCACGATCGCCGTCTCGTGCGGACGCGCATACGCCACAACTTCTTTGCCGTCGCGGCCGTTGGCGTGCGTGTGGTGTGACAAGACATTATCGCCGACGCGAAGATAGGGGCCTTCGACTTTGCCCTGGAAACGATTAACGCTGCCGATGAAGCCGTACGCAAACGACGTCGCCGGCTGCTGGTAGATTTCCTTCGGCGAGCCGACCTGCTCCACGCGGCCCTTGTTCACCAGTACGATTTTGTCGGCGACTTCGAGCGCTTCTTCCTGATCGTGGGTCACGAAGATCGAGGAGATGTGCAACTCGTCGTGAAGCTGCCTAAGCCACCGTCGAAGTTCCTTGCGCACCTTGGCGTCGAGCGCGCCGAAGGGTTCGTCCAGCAAAAGGACGCGCGGCTCGACGGCGAGCGCGCGCGCAAGAGCGATGCGCTGCCGCTGTCCGCCTGAGAGCTGGTTCGGAAAGCGGTTCGCGACCCAGCCAAGCTGCACGAGTTCGAGCAGGCTCGTCACCTTGTCACGGATCTGCTTTTCGCTCGGCCGCAGAGCGCGCGGCCGAACCCGCAGTCCGAACGCGATGTTCTCGAACACCGTCATGTGCCGGAACAGCGCATAGTGCTGGAAGACGAAGCCGACTGCGCGCTGGCGCACGTCGCGATCCGTCGCGTCTTCGCCGTCGAGCAGCACCTGACCGCTGTCGGGATGTTCAAGCCCGGCGATCACGCGCAGCAGCGTGGTCTTTCCGCAGCCCGACGGGCCGAGGAGCGCCACGAGTTCACCGTCAGGAAATGTCAGATTGACGTCGTCGAGCGCCTTGAATTGGCCAAACGTCTTGTTCAGGCCGCGAACTTCGATGCTCATTGGTCCTGCTCCGGTGCGGTGGCGTGAGCGCCGCGCTGTTCGACGTAAGTTTTGACGGCAAGTGTCACGAGGGCCAATGCCGCCAGCAAAGACGCGACTGCGAAGGCTGCGGCGAACTGGTACTCGTTATAGAGTATTTCTACCTGCAGCGGCATCGTGTTCGTGTAGCCGCGGATGTGGCCGGAGACGACTGAAACCGCGCCGAATTCGCCCATCGCGCGGGCGTTGCACAGGATCACGCCGTAAAGCAGCGCCCATTTGATGTTGGGCAGCGTCACCCGCCAGAACGTCTGCAAACCGGATGCGCCGAGCGAGATCGCGGCCTCCTCTTCGTCCTTGCCTTGCGCTTCCATCAGCGGAATCAATTCACGCGCGACGAACGGCACGGTGACGAAGATCGTCGCCAGTACGATCCCCGGTATCGCGAAGATGATCTTGTAGTCATTTTCGATAAGCCACGCGCCAAACCAGCCTTGCGCTCCAAACAGCAGCACGTAGATGAGCCCGGCGACCACAGGCGAGACCGAGAACGGCAGATCGATCAGCGTGATCAGGAGTTGTTTGCCCGCAAATTCGAACTTGGCGACGGCCCACGCCGCAGCCAGGCCGAAGATCAGGTTGAGCGGCACGGCGATGGCCGCGGCGATCAGCGTCAGTTGAATCGCCGACACTGCATCCGGATCGGTGAGCGCCGCGAAGTAGACGTCGGCGCCCTTGCGGAAGGCTTCGACGAAAACGGTGACGACGGGAAGGATCAGGAACAGAGCGAAGTAGCCCAGTCCGACTGTCAGGATCAGGTATTTGACCCACGGAGCGTCACGCGTCGCGGCGTTGGACTCGAAGCGGCTCGCGACGCCTGATGCTGGCGCAAATCCCGCAGCGGCGGACATCAGACGGATCTCCCCGAGCGGCTCGCGGTCCAAGATTGAAGCAGGTTGATGACCAGCAGCAGAATGAACGAGACAATCAACATCACCGCCGCAATCGTCGTTGCGCCCGGATAGTCGAATTGTTCGAGCTTGGTGATGATCATCAGCGGCGTGATCTCGGAGACGAACGGGATGTTGCCGGCGATGAAGATGACCGAGCCGTACTCGCCGACGGCGCGCGCGAACGCCAGCGCGAAGCCTGTCATCAGCGCCGGCACGAGCGCCGGAAAGACGACGCGCCGAAACGCTATCCAGCGACCCGCGCCGAGGCTCGCAGCCGCTTCCTCGAATTCGGAGTCGAGGTCTTCGAGAACGGGTTGCAGCGTCCGGACGATGAACGGAAGGCCGATGAAGACGAGCGCGACCAAAACGCCGGGCGGCGCGAACGCGATCTTGATGCCGATCGGCTCGAGGAACTGACCGACCCAGCCGTTGCCGGCGTAGATGGCGGTGAGCGCGATGCCGGCGACCGCCGTCGGAAGCGCGAACGGCAGATCGATCAGAGCGTCGACGAGTTTGCGGCCCGGAAAGCTGTAACGAACGAGCGCCCACGCGAGCACCAGCCCGAACACGACGTTGATCGCCGCAGCAAGCAGCGAAGCGCCGAACGTCAGCTTGTAGGATGCGACGACGCGCGGGCCGGTGGCGATCTCCCAGATATGGGCCCAGTCAAGCGTCGCCGTCTTGACGAACACCGCCGACAACGGAATCAGCACGATCACCGACAGGTAGAACACTGTAAATCCGAGCGACAGCCCGAAGCCGGGCAGCACCCGCTTTTTCGCCCCCCGCGCCATATGCCTAGGCTCCGGGACCAAACAGTACGACGAGCGCGGCAAAAGCGAAGGTGCCGAAGACGCTCGCCAGCGACAGGGCGCGAGGAATCGTGAGGGTCTGAGAAGGCGGCTGCACGGTTCGTTCTCCGCTATTGCGATCGGATTGCAGCGTATCGCGGAGGTCTGCGGCCTCTAACCAACAAGAACTGCATACGATATCTGGAGGTCTGGATTAGGCGGGGTTCTGCTGTCGATGATTTAACGATGACGGATTGGTCCGGCGTCGACCGGCGCGACGACCAGGAATGCGCGCGCGAGTTGACGGCCAGGATTAGAAAACGTGTGCTCAGAGTCGCTCGTCAGTAGAATGGCGTCGCCTTCGCCGAGTTGCACGGTCTCATCCGGTCCAATCGCGACGTCTATCGCGCCCGATGTCGCCACGAGGACCCTCCGCATTGGTCGCGTCGGCGCCGCAAATGTTTCGGCGTGCTTCGGGTCGAGCGTGACGTCGTAGATGTTAAACTTGTCATCGCCCCCCCACGGCAGTATGGCGCGCGCCCGGAACCGGCCGTCGCTCCTGGTCAGGATCGTTGCGGCGTCTTTCGTCAAAATTGTCGACGATGGCCCCTGCACAGCAGACGTGACGAGATTGGCGATTGAAACGCCGAGCGCCTGAGCGATTTGCCCGAGGAGATTGATCGTCGGCGCGCTTTTGCCGGTTTCGATCTGGCCGAGCATGGCGCGGCTCACGCCCGAGATGTGCGAAAGCTGCTCGAGCGAATAGCCGGATTGGCGGCGCAAGCGCCGTACGTTGTCGCCGACGATCAGCGAGAGCCTGGGGTCTCTCGACCTCAAACTCACGATCTTCTCGGCATTTGGCGCGTTGTGAATGTGGCCCATTGCTGGTGCCCGCTCTCCCCGTGATCAGCTGGCCTGATCAGCGTCGCGCAATCCAGGCAAAGTCGGAACCAAGAAGAAATGCTAAGCATATGAGAGAAAAAATCCAACAAGCCACTCAACATAAAAAAGGGGACGCCCTGCGGCGTCCCCTCTCTTGCAATCTGACGGGAGGGTCAGAACTTGATGATGCCGCCGGCGAGGAAGATATCTAAGTCTTCGAGCGGAACATCGGTGACCGCGCCCGCAGCGACGCCGGCGACGATCGCCGAAGTTTCCAGCTCTGCTTCGACGTGCCGGTAGGAGACGTACAGCGTCAACGCCGCTGCGTCGAAGCCTTGAGCGACGCCGAAGCCGAAGCTCTGCAGTTCCGTCGACAGGACTGCTGCGTTGCCGGCGCCGCCTGTTGCGAAACTGTTTTCGATCGTGCGGTTGTTCGAGCCCCCGTTGAGATCGTAGTATTCGGCGTAGATTGTCGTCTTGCCATACTCGATCCACTTGCGCTCGATACCCGCCTGGACGGCCCAGAAAGTTTCTTCGTCGTCGGGAGTGATTGCGCCCGCGTAGACGTCCAGATCATCGATGAGATCGTCGCGCTTGATGCCGGACGCGAAGTTGACGAATAGACCGCTTTGGGCGTGAATCACGCTGACCGAGCCGCCGAACTGATTGCAGTCGGCGTCTGAATCGCCTCCGGCGACGGAGCCGTTGCCGATCGCAGCGTTGCAGCCTGTCTTGGTATCGGGTCCGTCCGACAACTCGCCGTAACCGATGCCGCCAGCGACTTTGAAACCGCCGAACTCGCCCTTGTAGCGCAGAGCAATGTCCCAGAAGTCGTCTTCGCCCCAGAAGGCGCTGGCCGAGAAGCCCGCGAATTCCGGCGTCGCATACTTGACGCCGTTGAAGCGCCGCTCGCCCTCGCCAGGCTGGTCGCCGTTGACCCCGATCAAACGGCGGTACTGATAGCGTTCGCTTTTCAGGCCAGTCGCGCTGTTGCGCAGCTTCAGGCCCAACCCCGAGTCCTCGACGTCCGAATACTTGGAGAAGTCTGCAGTCTGCGTCTGATTGATTTCAGTTACCGCGTCGGTCGCCGTACCTTGAAGGCCCACGTTCAACTGACCGAGCGACTTGTTCTTGATGTACCAGTTCGAGTCGCGCAGATCGAGGCCGACGTCGGTCGCCGCCGCCGCGTTGTCGTCATCTTGATTGAAGCGCTTAGAGTTCGCTGACCGAACGCCGATCTCAAGGTTGTATCCAGCTTCCCAATCGGCGTTGATCTTCGCCTTGCCTTTGAAGCGGAAGCGCGTGCGCGCGTTGTCGTTTGTGTAGACCCCCGCATTTCGCTCAAAGCCGTCGTCCCAGAAGAGCAGCGTCTCGTTGACGTGTCCCGAAACTTCGAGGGAAACCTTCCGGTTGCCCTTGCGAACCGTCGTCGCTTCAAGTTCCGCTATCCGCTCTTCGAGATCAGCGCAGCAGTTGCCGCCGAGATCAGCTGCAAATGACGGCGACGCCGCGGTCATCGCGAACGTCGCCGCAGCTCCCGCGACGAATCCCCAGCCGCGCCCCAATTTCAGTCCCCCGATCATCATCGTCTCCATTCAATATCGACGCGGCCCCATAGCTGCATCGAGTGAGTTCCTGCGTAGTTTCCGAAACCCGGTTTGCACCCCTGATTGCGCTCCGGCCGGTGTTGAGACCCACATCTGCTATGTTAGAGGTAAGTCTTCTATAACGTATTGTTATTATTTATTTTTTCGTGATTTTCTCCATCTCGCAAGCGTGATCTTTCAGATTTGTGACAGTTGATGCGCTGTGTGGCGCAATGGCATCGAATGGCGCTCTACGAAGGCGCGCTGACGCGCCATCCGGCTTGAAGCAAAAGTCGCGCAGCGCGATCCACTTCCGCCTTCGATGCCGCCTGTGATGCGCGGGCTGACGGCCGCGCCACCGCGCGCAATTGTTCGACGAGCTGAATGGCGAGCGGCCACGGGCCGAACCCTGAGTCGGCGTTCACGTGGCCTGCGGCGCCGAGGTTGATCAGTTCCGCGCTCCACGTTTCAGCCCATCGCGCGGCGACGGAGAATTCCATCCACGGGTCGTTGGCGCTGGCGACGAGAATCGTCGGGAACGGCAGAGGCGTCGTCGGCAGATTGTCGGCGACTCCGAATTTCTCAGGATCAGCGGGAGCGACGATGAGCAGGCCCTGCACATTGTCCGCGTGATCGTGCGCGGCCTGCACGGCCGCGAGAGCGCCAAACGAGTGGCCGACGATGACGACCGGCGTCGGGGCTCGCGAAATTTCCCGACGGATGCGTTGCGACCAGTTCGGCAGATGCGCATCGTTCCAATTCGACTGCTGAACGCGCACGGCGCCGTCCAAAGTCTTCTCTAACCAGGTCTGCCAGTGATTGGGGCCGCTTGAGCGCAGGCCGGGCGCGATAAGAGTGGTGAACATGTGTGCATCGCTCGCGTGAGTTTCGTTGAAGTGCGGATCGGATTTGGCTTCAACAACACATGGAGCGGAACGTCGGCGATGACGCCGAAAGCGGCGAGAATGAGGAGGCGTCGACCCGGAATAACATCGAAATCTCCTCAGGTTGGGGTGTGGTCCAGGGTTAGGAAAAGAGAGAAGCGACCGTGCGCCAGCCGCCAGGAGAAAGCCGGCGCACGGTCTTATCAGCGGAGCAAGATCAACTCTTGCTGCCGTAGATCTGGTCGAACACGCCGCCGTCCTTGAAATGGACTTCGGTCGCCTTGGCCCAGCCGCCGAACACGTCGTCAATCGTGAACAGCTTCACGGGCGAGAACTGCGCCTTGTACTTCTCGGCAGCCTTTTCATCGCGCGGGCGATAGTAGTGCTTGCCGGCGATATCCTGCCCTTCAGGGCTGTAGAGATAGGTCAGGTACTCTTCGGCGACTTTGCGCGTGCCGCGCTTGTCGACGACCTTGTCGACGACGGAGACCGAGGGCTCGGCGAGAATCGAAACCGTCGGCGTCACGATCTCGAATTTGTCGGGACCGAGTTCCTTCGACGCGAGATACGCTTCATTTTCCCACGAAATCAGCACATCGCCGATGGCGCGCTCTGTGAAAGTCGTCAGCGAGCCGCGTGCGCCCGAGTCGAGCACTTTCGTGTTCTTGAAGATGCGCGTCACGAGATCCTTCGCCTTGGCTTCGTCGCCGCCATCCTGCTTCAGCGCATAGCCCCATGCGGCGAGATAGTTCCAGCGTGCGCCGCCCGACGTCTTCGGATTGGGCGTCACGACTTCGACGCCGTCTTTGCCGAGATCGGCCCAGTCCTTGATGCCCTTCGGATTGCCCTTGCGGACGAGGAACACGATCGTCGACGTGTATGGGGCCGAGTTTTGCGGCAGGCGCTTCGCCCAGTCGGCCGGGATCAGGTTGCCGTTCTTGTGGAGCTGATCGACGTCGCCGGCGAGCGCCAGCGTCACGACGTCCGCTTCGAGCCCGTCAATGACGGCGCGCGCCTGCTTGCCCGAGCCGCCGTGCGACTGCTTGATCGTGAGCACGTCGCCGCTCTTTTCCTTCCAATGCTTGGCGAAGGCTTCATTGTATTCCTTGTACAGTTCGCGGGTCGGATCGTATGAGACGTTGAGAAGCGTCACTTCGGCCGCCAGCGCCGAAATCGACGCCAACGAAGCGAGGCCGAGCGAAGCGCCAAGGGCAATCGTGCCGCGACGCGTTAAGGAGAAGCGTATCATTGGAGTGTCCTCATCAGTGCGTTAAGACTGACGGGACGCTAACCGTGGCGGCGCAAGGCGCGAACCAAGAAGAATTGCTGAGCTTATATGGCAGATCGAAATTGCTTCCGGTCCTGGGAGCGTCGACGCCTCACGTTTCGCCGATGTCCGTCGACCGGGGGTCAATCCCAGTCTGAAATGCCCTAGGCCGGCACGCGATCGCCGAGCTCAAGGGTCGCCTCGTCACGCCGGTGCTCGGCGGCGACCAGCAGATAAATAGCCGGCAGAATGAAAAGCGTGAACAGCGTGCCGATCGCCATGCCGCTCACCAGCATGATGCCGATGCTATTGCGCGCTTCGGCGCCGGCGCCCGTCACGAAGACAAGCGGCAGATGCCCGAAGACCGTTGCGGCTGTCGTCATCAGAATGGGCCGCAGCCGCGTCTTCGCCGCCTCGCGGATGGCCGCCGCTTTCGCCAAGCCGCTCTGCTGCAGTTCATTCGCGAACGCCACGATCAAGATGCCGTTCTTGGCGATCAGGCCGACAAGCGTAATGAGCCCGATCTGGCTGTAGATGTTGATGGTCGTGAAGCCGAGAAACGTGAACAGCAGCGCCGCCGAGATCGCCAGCGGCACGGAGCCCAACAGCACGACCAGCGGATCGCGGAAGCTGCCGAATTGCGCGGCAAGCACGAGGTAGATCAGAACCACGGCGAAGCCGAGCGTGCCGGCGAGCGTGGCGCCTTCCTGACGGATCTGGCGCGACTCGCCTGCATAGTCGACCGTATAGCCGGGCGGCAGGATGTTGCGAGCGGCCGCTTCCATCGTCTCCAGCGCATCCAATTTGGTGACGCCGGGCGTCACGCCGCCAAACACCCGGAAGCTGTCCGTCTGCTGAAAGCGCGCGAGGACGCGCGGCGCCGTCGACGATTCAAGCGTCGCGAACGCAGAGATCGGCGCCTGCTTTCCGTCGCGCGTTTGAATCTTGTAGTCGAGCAGCCGCGCCGCCGTCTTGCGCGCGTCGCCCTCAACCTGCGGGATCACCTTGTAAGCGCGCCCGTCGATCGTGAAGCGGTTCACGTAGTTGCCGGACAGCAGAATGCCGAGCTGGCGGCCGACGTCCGCTAGGTCGAGGCCAAGATCGGCGACGCGTTCGCGGTTGATGACCGCTCGCACCTGCGGCAGGTCGATTTTGAGGTCCGTATCGGCGAACATGAACTTGCCGCTCGCAAACGCCGCGCCGACGAGCTGGCTGGCGTAGTCCGCCATCTCGGCTGGCGTGCCCGGTCCTTTCAAAACCAATTCGACGTCGTAGTTTCCGGCGCCCGGAAGCGCCGGCGGAAGAACAGGGAAGATCTGCAACTCTTTGATCTGCGATACGGCGCCGAAAACGGCGGGCTGAATCTCATGCGCCGTGCGCTGCCGGTCATGCCAGTTCTTGAACAGGTAACCGCCGAAGCCGTTCGACGGGAAAACGATCTCGAACATCGCCTCGAACTCCGGCAGCGCTTTGCCGACTTCGAGCACTTTGTCCATGCTGCCGGACGTATAAGCGAGCGAGGCGTCGGGCGCCGAGTTCACGATCATGAAAATAAAACCCTCATCCTCGACCGGCGCCAGTTCCTTGCCCGAGAACATGTAGAAGGGCGGCGCGAGGAGGCAGATGAACAGGCCGAATGCGAGCACCTGGGTTTTGAGGCGGAGTACGCCGTCCAGCGCGCGGCCGTAGAGCGCCGAGAGATAGTCGATCGCGTGGCCGACGAGCCGCGCGTAACGTCCCTCTTTGCCTTCTTCGGCCGCCGCGTAGGCGCTCATGATCGGCGACAGCGTGACGGCGACGAACCCCGAGACGATGACCGCGATGGCCAGCGTGAATGCGAACTCCTTGAAAAGCACGCCGGTGATGCCTGTCAGAAGCCCGATTGGCGCGTATACCGTGGCGAGGGTGATTGTCATGGCGACGATCGGCCCGAACAGCTGACGAGTCGACAAGAGCGCCGCTTCGATGCGGCCTTTTCCTTCACGCATCAAACGCGACACGTTTTCGACGACGACAATGGCGTCGTCGACCACCAGCCCGACCGAAAGGACGATGGCGAGCAGCGTCAGCAGATTGAGCGAGAAACCCATCGCCATCATCGCGGCCAGCGCGCCGATGAGCGAGATCGGAATGGTGACGAGCGGAACAAGCGCGCTGCGGATCGACCCCAGAAAAAGGAAAACGATCAGACCGACGATCGCGACCGTCTCGGTGAACGTCGTCGCGATCTCCTTGAGCGAGTTCTCCATGTAGACGGTGCCGTCATAGGCAAGCGCGATGTCCATGCCGGCCGGCAATTGCGGCTTGATCGCCTCGAGTTCGGCGCGGAGGCCGTGCGCGACGCTGATTTCATTGGCGCCAGGAAGCGGCCATACGGAGAGATAGACCGCGTCCTTGCCGTTGTGGCGGACGTTCGCCGTCTCTTCTTCCGAGCCGAGTTCGGCGCGGCCGATATCGGAAATGCGCACGATGCGATCGCCGTCCTCGCGCACGATCAGGCGCTCGAACTCGTCCGCCGACTTGAGATCGGTGTCGGCGAGCAGGTCAACCTGCACTTCCTTGCCCTTGGCGCGGCCGACGGCCGCCAAAAAGTTGTTGCGCTCCAGCGCCGCCTGCACGTCCGCCGGGCTCAGGCCAACAGCGGCGAGGCGTTCCGCGTCGAGCCAGATGCGCATCGCCTGCGGCCGCGCGCCTTCAAGTCCGACGCGCTGCACATTGGCGAGCGTGCTCAGTCTCGGCTGTAGATTGCGCGACAAGTAGTCGGTGAGTTGCGCCGGCGACATCTGGTCCGACGTGACGCTGACGTAGAAGGTCGCGTACGGGCGATCGGCGCGCTGCACTTCGACCGACGGCGACTCCGCTTCCGTCGGCAGTTCGCTGCGGATTTGATCGAGCCGGTTGCCGACCTCCGCCAGCGCGACGGTGCTGGGATGATTGACCTTCAAACGCACCGTGACCGTGCTCAGGCCGGCGACGCTGGACGATTCGACATAGTCGACGCCTGTGATCGACGATACCGCGCGCTCGATCGGCGTCGTGACGAAGCCGCGTATGCCCTCGGCAGAGGCGCCGACATAGGTCGTCGTGATCACGATCGAGGAACTCTCGATGCGCGGATATTGCTGGATCGGCAGCTGGGTCGCCGCGCGCAGTCCAATGATCACCAGCGCCAGATTGACGACGATGGCGAGAACGGGACGCCGGACAAAGACTTCCATCGCGCGCATCACGCCAATCCCTCGCGCTTCAATTCACGCCGGCCGAAGCCGGCGCCGGATCAACGGCTTCGGCTTGGACCGCAACGCCGTCGCGCAGCTTGAACGAGCCCGAAGCGGCGACGAGCTCGCCCTCGGACAGCCCCTTCTCGATGGCGATGTCGTTGTCTTGAACCGGACCTGTTTCAACGGCGCGCTGCTTCGCGCGCTTTTTCCCATCCGCGTCGACAATGACAAAAACATGCTGGCCGCTTGTCGAGCGGCGCAAGGCTGAAAGAGGCACGAAGACCGACTCGCGCGGTTGAGACGTGATGGCGACAATATCGACGAACGCGCCGGGCCGGAGCGTCTCGCCCAAACCGCGCGCGACGGCGCGGAAACGAACCATCCGGTTCGCCGTGTCGACGCTATCGTCCTCAGCCATGATTGTGGCGGCGGCGGAGCCTTGTGGCAGGCCGGGTCCCGACATCGAAACCTCGACGCCGGGACGGATCAGCGCCCTGCCGTCCTGCGACAAGGAAAAATCGACATAGGCGTCGGCGTCGACCCCCTGAAGTCGCGCGATGAGCGTTCCAACATCCAGATAGGCGCCGGGTTGCAGGTCGATGATGCCGACTCGCGCCTTGAACGGCGCATGAATCCTTTTTTTCTCGATCGCCACTTCGAGATTTCGCGCGCGGGCCTTCGCCGCCGCATGCTCTTGTCGCGCTTTATCGAACTCTTGCGGAGAGAACGCCGCGCTGCCTTTGAGCGACTCCCGCCGTTCGAGCGTGAGTTTCGCGAGGTCCGCTTCCGCCTGGGCGGCGGCAAAGGCCGCCTCTTCCTGAGCCGTGTCGAACTCGACGAGAACTTGGCCGCTCTCGACGATCGCTCCCGACTGAAATCCGAGGCGGGAAATGGTTCCGGCGCGTTCGTTGCGGATCTCAAGCCGGCGCAAGGCGACGACCGTGCCGATGGCGCGTGTGGAGGTCGTCCACGCGCCGCGACGGGCTCTCACCGCGCTCACGGCTTCGGTCGGCTCCGGCTGCGCGCTCGCCGCTGCGTTCGCCTTGCTCAATTCGTCGCGCTTGTAGACGTAGAGCCCGCCCGAAATTCCGAGCATGGCGGCAAATACGGCGATCCAAGCTGTTAAGTGTCTAAGCATCGCAAACTCGTTGTCTCGCGCCGGTCATAGGCGATCTGGCTGCCCGCGCAAAGGTTCACGCGAGATTTTTCGGTTTCCGCTTGGCAATCATGCTCCAAGAACGATCAGGCGCGCCCGCCGCCGACACGCGCCGCAATTTTTTCCAACTTGCCCAGCATCAGGCTTGAAGCAGGGTCGAGCATATCGTTGCATTGTCAGTCCCATTCATGTTCGCCCGGCGTCGATCGCGCCGCCCGATCGACTTTAGGCAGCATATCGCATAATATGTCATTATATGACATATTTCACGGTTGGCCGATGCCTGACGCCCTCTCACGCCTGCAACGACTGGAGCGGTTGCGCGGGCTGCTCGCCTCGCGGGACATGGCGATCGTTAAGGATGTGGCCCTGGAACTCGGCGTCAGTGTCCGAACGGTCATGCGCGATCTTGATCTTTTACGCGACGACGGCGTGCTGATCGAGGGCGATCGGGGCCGTGGAGGCGGTATTCGGGTTGCGCGCGGACATGCGTCCGGCCGCATCAGCTTGTCGACCTCGGAAGCGATTGACCTTTTGATCAGCATGGCGATCGCCGAGAAAATGCGCTCCCCGCTCATGCTTGGAAGACTGAGGGCCGTGCGCCAGAAAATTGCCGTTACGTTCGCCCGCGCGCATCAAGACGGCATCAAGACGTTGCGCCGGCGCATCCTGATCGGCGAGGCGGCGTCGCTGCGAACCGTTGCAGAATACCGGCCCGGCGACTGCAAGGATGTCGAAGCCGTCCGCTTGGCGTTTTTCGAGAGGCGGCTTCTCAACATCACGTATCGCGACATGCAGGCCCGCGTGACCGAGCGCGAGGTCGAGCCGCACTATCTGTTTCTTAGCGCGCCTGTCTGGTACGTGCTGGCGTGGGACAATCTCCGGCAGGACGTCCGCACGTTCCGCATCGACCGGATCCTCAAGGCTGTCGCTTCGCCACGAAAATTCCCAGCCCGAAGCGCCGGGCCGTTTATGAGGCTGACGGAATTCACCGCGGAGGCGTTGTAGAATTCAGCCGCGAGGACCCATCGTAAAAGCGCCGCTTCGATCTCGCGTAGACCTCGCTGAACTCGGCTGGACCGGATGGGCGAGCCGTGTTCCCTTGATTGCCGCGTAAATGGCCGGAATGACGATCAGGGTCAGCAGCGTCGACGAGATCATCCCGCCGATCATCGGGACGGCGATGCGTTGCATCACTTCAGAACCCGCGCCCGTGCTCCACATGATGGGCAATAGCCCGGCCATGATAGCGACGACGGTCATCATCTTCGGTCGGACGCGTTCGACGGCGCCGACCATGATGGCGTCATAGAGAGCGGCCTTGTCGAACGGACGTCCGTCACGCGCGCACCTCGCTTTGATCTCCTCGACGGCGTGATCGAGATAGATGAGCATCACGACGCCCGTCTCAGCGGCGACTCCCGCGAGCGCGATCAACCCGACGACCACGGCGACCGAGAGGTTGAAGCCAAGCCACCACAACAGCCAAACCCCGCCGACGAGCGCGAAGGGCAACGAGAGCATCACGATCAGCGTTTCGGCGAGGCGACCGAAGTTGAGGTACAGCAGCAGGAAGATGATCATCAGCGTCAGCGGCACGACGAGCTTGAGTCTGGCCTCCGCGCGTTCGAGATACTCGAACTGGCCGCTCCACACGAGGTAAGTCCCGGCGGTCAGTTTCACGTTATCAGCAACGGCCTTTTTGGCGTCCGCAATGTAGCCGCCGAGATCGCGGTCGCGGATATCGACAAAGACATAAGTCGCGAGCTTCGCATTCTCGGTGCGGATGCTGGTGGCGCCCTGCATGCGGCGAATGTCGGCGACGTCTCCGAGCGGCACGGTGGCGCCGTTCGGCAGCGAGACGAGGACGTCCGTGCCGATGGCCTGCGGGTCCGAGCGCAAGTCGCGCGGATAGCGGATGGCGACGGTGTAACGCTCCCGGCCTTCGACGGTGGTTGTGACCGGCTCCGCGCCGAGGGCCGTCGCAATCACGTCCTGAACGTCGGCCACCATGAGACCGTATCGCGCCAGCCGCTCGCGGTTGGGAATGATTTCGAGGTAATAGCCGCCGACGACCCGCTCGGCATAGGCGCTTGCCGTGCCGGGTACGGCCTTCAGAACTTTCTCCACCTCCCGCGCCGTCGTTTCAAGTTCGGCGAGATCCTTGCCGATGACCTTGACGCCAACTGGCGTGCGGATGCCTGTCGAGAGCATATCGATGCGGGCCTTGATCGGCATCGTCCAGGCGTTCGACACGCCGGGGAACTGCAGCGCCTTGTCCATTTCCTGGATCAGGCTGTCGGTCGTGACGCCGGGTCTCCATTCCTCTTTCGGCCTGAGATTGACGAGGGTCTCGAACATTTCGATCGGCGCCGGATCGGTCGCGGTCTGAGCGCGGCCCGCTTTGCCGTAGACGGATGCGACCTCTGGAAACGATTTCAGGATGCGGTCCTGGGTTTGCAGAAGTTCGGCGGATTTCGTGACCGAAAGGCCGGGCAGCGTCGTTGGCATGTAGAGCAGCGCGCCCTCGTCGAGGTTGGGCATGAACTCCGTGCCGAGTTTGGTCGCGGGCCAGATGGAGGCGACGAGCACGACGAGCGCAAGCGCGATGGTCAGCGTCTTGGCCTGCAGCACGCCGCGGATCACCGGCCGGTAGACGGCGATCAGGGCTCGGTTCAGCGGATTCTTCGCTTCCGGCGCAATCCGCCCGCGCACAAACACCATCATCAGAGCCGGAACGAGCGTGACGGACAGCAGCGCCGCCGCGGCCATAGCGAAGGTCTTGGTGAAGGCGAGCGGACCGAACAACCGTCCCTCCTGCGCTTCGAGCGTGAAGATCGGCAGGAACGAGACGGTGATGATGAGCAGCGAGAAGAACAAGGCGGGCCCGACTTCCGAGGCGGCCTCGATGATGATCTCGCCGCGCGGTTTATCCGGCGGCGCGCGCTCCAGATGCTTGTGGGCGTTCTCGATCATCACGATGGCGGCGTCGATCATGGCGCCAATGGCGATGGCGATGCCGCCGAGACTCATGATGTTCGAACCGATGCCGAGCAGCTTCATGGCGAGAAACGCCATCAGCACGCCGACAGGCAGCATGAGAATGGCGACGAGCGCGCTGCGGACATGGAGCAGGAATGCGAAGCAGACCAGCGCGACGACGATGCTTTCCTCGATCAGCGTGGTCTTGAGCGTGGCGATCGCCCGGTGGATGAGTTCCGAGCGGTCGTAAACGGGAACGACCTCCGTGCCCTCGGGCAAGGATGGCTTCAGTTCGCCAATGCGCGCCTTGACGTTATCGATCACCGTCAGCGCGTTGGCGCCAGAACGCTGCAGCGCAATGCCGCTCGCGACCTCGCCTTCGCCGTTCAGCTCGGCAATGCCGCGCCGTTCATCGGCTGTCAGCTCGACGCGGGCGACGTCCTTGAGCAACACCGGCGTGCCGCCGTCGGCCTTGACGACGATGTTCTCGATGTCGGGAACGCCTTTCAGATATCCGCGCCCGCGCACCATGAATTCATGCTCGGAGAGTTCGAGCGTTCGGCCGCCGACGTCCATATTGTTGCCGCGGATGACATCGCGGATTTTCGAAAGTGGAATCCCAAGCGTCCGCAGACGGCCCGGATCGACGACGACGCTGTACTGCTTGACGAAGCCGCCGACGCTGGCGACCTCGGCGACGCCTTCGGCCTTGGAGAGCCCGAAGCGGATCTCCCAATCCTGCAGCGAGCGCAGCGCGGCGAGCGATTTGTCCTTGCCGACGACGGCGTACTGGTAGACCCAGCCAACTCCAGTGGCGTCAGGGCCAAGCGTCGGAGTGACGCCGGCGGGCAGGCGCTTTGCGGCTGCATTCAGGTATTCGAGAACGCGCGAGCGCGCCCAGTAGATGTCCGTTCCGTCTTCGAAGATGACGTGGACGAATGAGACGCCGAAGAACGAGAATCCGCGTACGACTTTCGATCGCGGCGCGGTCAACATCGATGTCGTCAGCGGATAGGTGACCTGATCCTCCACGACCTGCGGGGCTTGGCCCGGAAACTCGGTGTAGACGATGACTTGCGTGTCCGAGAGGTCGGGAATGGCGTCGAGCGGCAACGTGCGAACGGCCCAGACGCCGCCAACGACGGTAAAGGCCGTCGCGATGAAGACGAGCGTCAGGTTGCGCGCCGACCAGGCGATGAGGCGGGCGATCATGGCTGCGCCCCGCTATCGGCTGGCGCAGTCAGAGCCTTGAGCGCGGCCTGCAGATTGCTTTCGGCGTCAATCAGGAAATTGCCGTTGACGACGACTCGGTCGCCGTCTGCGACGCCTTCCATGATCGCGACAAAGCCGTCGCCGGACTTGCCGACTTTCACGTCGCGCGGCCGATAGCGGCCTTCGCCTTCGGCCACGATGACGACCTTCCGCGCGCCGCTATCGATGACGGCCGCGGACGGCACGACCACGACCGGCTCGTCTGACCCGGTTTCAATATCGACATCGGCATACATGTCGGGGAGCAGCGCAAGATCGGGATTGTCGAGTTCGATGCGCACGCGACCGGTGCGGGTTTCCTTCATGAGATGCGGATAGACCAGCGCGACCTGGCCCTTGAAGATGCGGCCGGGATGCGCCCGCGAACGCACGGTCACCGATTGACCCGGCCGAACCGCGCCGACCTCGCCTTCTGGAATGTCGGCGAGAATCCAGACGACCGAATGATCCGCGACGCGGAACGCCACGTCGCCTGGTTTGAATGCCTGGCCGTCGACAATGTTGCGTTCAAGTACAATGCCGTCAAAGGGCGCTGTCATCACAAGCGTGTCGGGCACACGCCGCTCGCGCTTGACCTTTTCGATGAAATCGTCCGGCACGCCGAGATTGCGAAGCCGTCGTGCGGCGCCGATTACGCCGCCGGGCGCAATGCGGCCGCCGGCGATGCCCGGAGCTTCGTCGTCGCGCCCGCCCTGCGCTTGCTCGATCAGGAGCCGAGCAGCCTGGTCGAGCACCTCTTGGCCAAACGCCGTGACAAGGGTTTCGCCCATCTTGATATGCGAACCACTTGTGGCGTTGCCGGTTGACACGACAAAACCGTCGAAGCGCGGCGCGATGACTGAGATGCGCCGCTCGTCGAGCGCCACGACGCCGGGCGCTTTCAGCGTTCGCGTGATCGGCAGCTTGCCGGCAATCGTCGTCTCGACGCCGGTGCGCTGCACCTTGCCGGGCGAGAGTTTGACCGAGCCATCGTCCGTATCCTCGCCTTCGTAGACGGCGATGTAATCCATGCCCATGGAGTCTTTCTTCGGCGCCGGAGAGGTGTCGGGCAGGCCCATGGGATTGCGGTAGTATTTGATTGTTCGTTCGCCGCCTGCCGGTCCTGCACGCGCCGCGGCAGGCGCCGGGTGATCGAAGCTCACATCTTCGCTCGCGAGGACCGCTACAAAAGCGCGGCCATCATCGGCGCTTTTCGGCGTGAGCGAATAGAACGGCCTGCCATCGGGATCGCGGTAGTAAATGACCGGGCCCGTCGGTTTGGTTTTCGCGACGTCATTTTCAGTGTGATGCGAGCCGAAGGGAATGGTCGCCAGTCCGCGTTGACCGGCGAAAATCCCGGCCCCGGCCGCAGCGAGAAGCGCTGCGGCGAGAACCGTGGCCCTGACCGGACTTGTCATGGCGTCGCCGTGACGATCAGTTTGCTTTCGACCGTCCCGGTCTCGCCCTGCACCTTCGCGCCGAGTGAGAGGGCCCAGCGTCCGGCCATGGTGAGCTCGGTCTTGAAGCGGTAGACGCCCGGCTCAGTCGACGGCATCGGTTCGAGCGGCGCGGTCATCGCCTCCATCTGATCCGGCCCCATGTCGATGCGCTTGGCGAAGATGACCGCATCGGGGACGGCTTTGCCTGAGGGCTTATGGACCAGCTTGACGGCGATCGTCGCGTCGCCCTGCTTCACTTTCTTTTCGACGAGTTGGAATTCGTAGTCTTTGCTGTCGGCCAGGGCGTGCGCGCCGGCGGCCGCAAGGAGCGCGGCGCCGAGAGCAGCCGCGCGCAAGAATGCGCGTTTCATGGTGGGTCTCCGAATGTTGGATTTGTGCGTGAGCCCGTCTTGGGCCGACGCAATTAGCGGCCTCAGGCCAAGCTGAGACCGTCAGACGCCAGCTTGTGGCGCATCAATCAATCGGAGGACGGAGAGGCGGAGCCGGCGAGGCTCTGGGCGGCGGGGCGTCAGGCGCCAGGGCCCCGACCTCGATGACCGGGATCGCAAACGCCGGGCTCTTCGAGAGCACGCCGGAGAGCTGCTGGAAGCATTTGACCATGCAGGCCACGCCGTCAGGGCACGCTTTTTCCGGGCAATCCGGACAGGGCTTTTCGGATTTGACCGGCTTGTGGCAGGGCATATCGCCCGCCCCATGTTCGGTCGCGGCCATGCCCGCTTTCTCTCCCGCGAGCGCACTGCCAAGCGGCACGGCCGCAATCATCCCCAGCATGGCAAGCATGCCGAGCACGACGAAGCAGCGTTGGGCGAGCTTTCGGATCACCGATGGATCATCGTCCGTTTTGACATTGCCGGCAAGACTAACTGAAATCGGCGCGGCGCGAGGCTTAACGATTGGTAAGG
This sequence comes from Hyphomicrobium sp., assembly GCA_052386495.1. Classification (GTDB taxonomy): domain Bacteria; phylum Pseudomonadota; class Alphaproteobacteria; order Rhizobiales; family Hyphomicrobiaceae; genus Hyphomicrobium_B. Next base: position 223,032 of record JBQTKA010000017.1, read on the forward strand.
GATGCTGGGTGATGGCCAACGCGGGCTCGTCGCGCGGGGAGCGTTTCGCATGCCGAATGAGCATCAATTCGATACGTCAACCATCAACGGTACGCCCGAGGTGCGTCGGAGATGGATGCGCGAAGGAGCTAGATGTCTGAGGTATCAATTTTGTCGGCTTGGGGACTGGGATTCGAACCTAGACAGGCAGAGTCAGAGCGGCTGTTCCCAATCAGTTCACGCCGAAGGTTTCAAAGGCAACAGGAAGGCGTACTTGCACGTTGTCCCGTTTTGCCAACGCCAGAAGAGCTTTCATCGAATTGTCGAAGTCATCGAGCGCGTAAGGCATCGGCCGTAGAGGCTCATCATGCGAACGCGTGAAGTCGTCCCAGTGGACGGGAATCACGACCTTGGCTCCAACCGCCTGCACCACTTCGCGCCAATAGTCAGAGATAAATGCCTGAGATTGTTTACCAAGCCCACCGATGCCGAGAAACACGGTGTCCGACTTCACTACCTTGAACTTACCGGGAATGAAATTGCCACTCGCGACTAGAAGAATACCAATTGAATGACGTTGTATGCGGAAAGAAAAATTACCTCCCTCTCGATATTCACTGGCACTTGCGGGTACGGCGAGAGGTTGGTCAACCGTTCCCGGAAAGGCAACACCGGGCGAATGCGGCGTTTGGAAAACTGTTACCGTGTAATCGCCAAGAGTATAGCTCGTTCCATCCTCGAAGACGGTGATGCGATCCGAAGGTAGGCCATCTCCCAGAACGACGTTGCGCGTAGAGGGTGATCCAAAGACCACTGCTCCAGTTTTTAGTGCGACCCTTGCTGTATCCATCGCGTGGTCATGATGCGAGTGAGCGACAAAAATCGCGTCTAGACCTTTGATCCCAGCCTTGCTCAAGGCGCCGTCAATCAAGCGTTCGTCCGGTGGAATTTTGCCGATAAGCAGACGCCAGATTGGTGGGCGCGAAAAGAACCCATCTGACAAAATTCGCGTCTTTCCATCGTCAAATAGAATAGTCGTCGTTCCCATAAACAGCGCATTAATGGGCGCCGATGTTGGTGCGGAAGGCGTCTGCAATGAGGTGTATGCTTCCAACGAGGGACTGCTCAGCAACTTGTAAAGAATGACGAATGCAATGAGGCTCGTGGCCGCGAGCCCGATCAAGCCTATCCGATAGACGCGTTTCATCTCTCTCCCCCCAATTCCCGGAAGCGCATCTGGTATTGTCGCATTTTACTCGTGACTTCCAATGCCTGCCACCCGTCCGCAGCCTGACGACGCGTGCACCCATGAGTTACGAGCAGCACCATGATCGGCGACGCACGGTCCACGCTTCCTCGAAGGTGATAGAAAAGCAGCTATTCGACTTTAGCGACCGCTTGGGGTCATGGGCACGCGTGGGACTGCGATTAGCCTGCGTCTGCTCCGACCCACTTAGCTGTGTTAGCCGGATGCTCTCACCTCTAATGCATCAAAGCACTCGGAGTATGGTGCCAACCTCGCGCGGACCGACGGCGACCCCTCAAACTCTTGATCGGTGAGCCCGGAGTGAGCCAAACGGTTTTGGCCGAGTTTGAACGCCGCATAAATCTTTGATTTAGTTGGCTGTGCTGCCAGTCCGGCGCGAACGCGTCTCGATAACAGGGTATTTTCTCGCGTTTTGAGCTTGAAATGGACCGCAAAACGCTAATTGTATGCGTAAAATCAGCGACTTACAGTGCAAATTGGCAGCGGAATTAACAGGGAAATTTGCGGGCGTAGCAGGGCATTTTGCGGTCAAATCAGGGGTCGCTGCGTAAATAAAAGGGACTGGTGCGCCTGACCTTCCCTCCACGCTAACAGCGGGATCCTAGGAGGCAAAAGGCAACTCGTTAATATATATGGTCTTTTTGTGTGTTTGCCCTTGTTGTTTGGCGGCATTCAAACTATTTTCGATCGGCCTGGAATGAGGCGTAGGAGGGACCGGCAAGCGCCCATGTGGGAGAGCTGAGGGCCCGCGTGATGCGATATCCTGCGAGGTAGTTCCAAAGTGAGGGCGTGACGCCCGATGGGTTCGAAGTTGGCGCATGTGCGCAGGCTTCGAAGGTTCATCGAGGAGTTGCGCCAATTTTTTGTGTGCCGGCTCCCATAATACGGAGCCTGTCATGGCTGACCTTCAGATCATTCCAAAATCGACTGGCGAGCTGCGGCCCTACTCCCGCAACGCGCGAACGCACAGCCCAAAGCAGATCGCCGAGATCGCGTCGAGTGACCCTCACCCCTAGCGGGTACCCGATTTGAAGTAGAGTCCGTCAAACCCTACGAGGAGACGGACGTCATGCGTAAGCGCCGGTTTTCGGACGAACAGATCATCGCGATATTGCGGGAGCAGGA
>JBQTKA010000018.1:0-143389 GCA_052386495.1 Hyphomicrobium sp.
GGCCGTGCCGCCGTTGCCGTCGGAAACAGTGACGGCGAAGCTGTCGGAGCCGTTGGCGGTGGCCGACGGCGGGTAGGTGTAGGCGCCGGTGGCGGCGGTGAGCGAGACGACGCCGTGCGCTGGACCATCGCTGACCGACCATGACAGCGAATCGCTTTCAATGTCGCTGGCCGTCGCAACGCCGCTGATCGCAGCGTCTTCATCCAATGCATGTGACGCTGATGCGGCGGTCGCAGGCGCATCGTTGACGGCGTTGACAGTGATCGACACGTCTTGCGTCGTCGATCCACCGTTGCCGTCGGAGATCACGACTTTGAACGTGTCCGCGCCATTGTAGTTGGCCGTAGGCGTGTAGACGTACGCGCCCGTCGCAGCGTTCATGGTCAGCGCGCCGTGCGCCGGACCGACCGTGACCGTGTACGTGAGCGCGTCGCCGTTGGCGTCGGTCGCCGAGACGGCGCCGGTAAGCGCCGTGTCTTCGTCAGTTGCCGCGCTGACGTTGGCCGCCGCGACGGGCGCCTCATTGACCAAGGACGTCAGAGACGTCTCAACGCCGTCGACCATGATCTTGAAGGCTTCGACAGTGGAGATCGTTGCGCCAAGCGCTGTAAGCGTGATCGTTGTCCCGGTGGCCTGGGCGGCGAGCGCCGCCACCGAGCCTGCCGACGCCGTCTGCGCCGTTATCCAATCACGAAACGCCACGAAATCTGCGAGCACTGCAGGCGTAAGCTGCGCCGACGAAACGTCGAATACGATCGTGTCGACGCCGGCGCCGCCATTCAGGATATTGACGCCAGAGCCGCCGTTGAGCGTGTCGTTGCCCGTTCCGCCATTGAGCGTATCGTTGCCGTCGCCGCCGAACAGCATGTCGTCGGCGCCGTCGCCGTACATGACGTCGTCGCCGGCTTCGCCGTAGATCGTGTCGTTGCCGCCGCCGCCGAAGAAACCGTCGTTGCCATTGCCGCCATAGAGGGTGTCGTTGCCGGCGTCGCCGGTCAGCGTATCGACGCCATCGCCGCCATAGATGAGATCGTTGCCCGCGCCGCCGTTGATGCGGTCATTGCCTGCGTCCCCCGAAATGACATCGTCGGTCGTGGTGCCGGTGATGACGTCGTTGCCCGACGTGCCGTTGATCGTGGCCATTTCTGAACGCGCCTGTGCTCTGCAAGAACCCCTAGATCAGGCGAACCCTAAACTTTAGACGATAAAGGTGCGTTCGGCCCCAGCCGACAATTTGCTCGGCATTTGGGGCGTCGCGTTTACGAACGGCTAGGAGTTGTCCGTACAGGCGACGCTTTATCGGGGAAGCGGCAGAGGTCTCGAATGAGGCAACGCCAACATTCGGGCCGCCGCGCCTTGCACACATAGCGGCCGTGCAGGATCAGCCAATGATGCGCGTGCATGCCAAACTCGGGCGGGATGACGCGAATGAGGTCGGCCTCGACGGCGAGCGGCGTTTTACCCTTCGATAACCCTGTTCGATTGGAGACGCGGAAGACATGCGTGTCGACGGCCATCGTTGGCCGGCCGAACGCCATGTTCATGACGACATTCGCCGTCTTGCGGCCGACGCCCGGCAGCGCTTCGAGGGCGTCGCGGTCGGCCGGTACTTCGCCGCCATGTCCGGCAACGAGACGCTCGGAAAGCGCGATGACATTTCTGGCTTTGTTGCGATAGAGGCCAATCGTCTTGATCAGCTCGCGGACGCGCTCCTCACCGAGCGCAAGCATCTCGGCGGGGGTTCGGGCCAGCTCGAATAGACGCCGCGTCGCCTTGTTGACGCCGGCGTCGGTCGCTTGCGCCGACAGCACGACGGCCACCAGCAGCGTGTAGGCATTGACGTGTTCGAGCTCGCCTTTCGGCTCTGGAACATCGGCCCTGAAACGCTCGAAGATGCTGTGCGCAAGGTCGGATTTGGTCTTGGTCGCAAGCCCGCTGCCGGGTTTCGCGCCGACGGCGCTACGGGGCTCGGTCGGTCCAGACTTGCCTTTTGCGGTCGAACGCCGGATGTTTGCGGTGAGCATGTGCGTCTTGCGGCGCGGCATGAGTTTGGCCTGTATTGAGAGCGCGTCGGTCGATCGAGGCGCGATGGTATCCGGGGTGCGTCGAGCTTCGCAATGACCGAGAGTTTCGCCGATAAACAAACGGCGCGTCACGCGCAATTCGTGCTGCATCCCCATCGGTCGCTGAGCCCGCGCGGATTTCTGATCTTGATGTCGCTCATCGCCGGCGTCAGTTTCGTCGTCGGCATGGCGTTCGTGGCCATTGGCGCCTGGCCGGTGCTCGGCTTTTTCGGGCTCGATGCAGCGCTGATCTATATCGCCTTCAAGCTGAACTATCGCTCCGGACGTCTCTATGAAACAGCTGACCTGTCGCCCGACGCTCTGACCTTGACGCGAGTTTATCCCTCTGGGCGTCGAGAGAAGCACGAGTTCAACCCCTATTGGGCGCGCGTGCGGCTGAGCGCCGACAGGCCCGATGGGCGAACATCGCTTCGTCTTGCCGCTCAAGGTCGGGAGGTGCCGTTCGGCCATTTTCTGACCGACGATGAGCGCCGCGCTTTCGCCGACGCGTTGACCGGCGCCTTGATCGCGGCCCGAAGTTAATCTTTCAACATCGTCAGCGCGGCGTTGCGGTCGCTGGATTTCAATTTCAGGAACTGTGCGCGCGCCGCCTTCGCGTCTTTCTCGCTTTTGCTTTCGGACGCGAGACGCAGCGCCTTCGTCGCGGCGTGGTCGGCGCCGCAGATGAACGACAGCGCCGTCGCCAGTCGTCCCATCATCTCGGCGTCAATTTTGACGTCGTCGACCATCTTCGCCTCGCCGCTATTTGAAGCGTCCGCCCTTTTGCAGCACCTCGATCTTGTAGCCGTCGGGATCCTCGATGAAGAAGAATTTTCCGAACGGCTGACCGTCGTGCGTCATCTGCTTGATATCCTTCGGCTGATAACCGGCGGCGACGATGCGCACGTGTTCCGCTTCGAGGTCATCGACGACGAAGGCCACGTGGCCGTATCCGTCGCCGAGATTGTAAGCGTCAGCGCGACCCTTGTTGACGGTCAACTCAACCTCGAAATCCTTCTCGGGATTGCTCATGTAGGTCAGCGAAAAGTCGGGCCATTCGCGCCGGTCGGCGACCGACAGCCCGAAACACTTCGAATAGAACGCGACGGAGCGCGCTTCATCGAGCACGCGCACCATCATGTGAACAGCCTTCGCCATCGGGCGGTATCCTCGTCGTCGTTAGAGCCAGGGCCGCTCGCTGCCGGCCTTCTTCTCATAGGCCGAAATCGCGCTGTCCTTCTGCAGCGTCAGTCCCACGGCGTCGAGGCCGTTCAGCAGACAATGCTTTCGGAAAGGGTCGATGTCGAAGCGGATGACGCCGCCGTCAGGTCCGCGAATTTCCTGGCGTTCGAGATCGATGGCGATCTTGGCGTTCGCGCCGCGCTCGGCGTCGTCCATGAGCTTGTCGACGTCGGCCTGCGACAGCCGGATCGGCAGGATACCGTTCTGGAAGCAGTTGTTGTAGAAGATGTCGGCGAAGTCCGGCGCGATAACGCAACGGATGCCGAAGTCCAGCAGCGCCCACGGCGCATGCTCGCGCGACGAGCCGCATCCGAAGTTTTCGCCGGTCACTAGAATTTCGGCGGCGCGGTACTGCGGCTTGTTGAGAACGAAATCGGCGACCTCGTCGCCCGTCGCGGGATCATAGCGCATTTCGTAGAACAGCGACGCGCCGAGGCCCGTGCGCTTGATCGTCTTCAGAAACTGTTTCGGGATGATCATGTCGGTGTCGATATTGCGCAGCGGCAGCGGCGCGGCGACGCCCGTGAGCGTTGTGAACTTTTCCATTCGCGTCTCCTGTTCGCGTTTCGCTCGGCTCTTCAGACGCGAAGGGCGTCGGCGAGCGCGCGAAAAAATCCTTCCGCCGAGGCGAACCGGCGCGCCTGTCGAAACGCGCCCGCCTCGCTCAAAGCCGCTTCGAGGTCGAAGGGTTCGAGATAGTCGAGGCGTCGTTTAACGCCCGCGCGCTTCCTCCCGTCAAGATGCTGTTCCAGCGCGCCCATCATCGTCTCCACGTAGCCGGCGATGCGCCCGAGTTCGCGCGTAGCGGCGAGCAGGGCCGGGCGATCCTCCGGCGTGCGATCCAAGAGGACGAGCGCGCCGGCCGCCCGGCCAAGCGTTGCGGCCACTTCCTCGGCGTAGAGCGCGGCCTTCTCGCGCCGGCCGCGGTCGGCGGCCGCCGCCTCGCCGGCCCAGGCGTAAACCGCGCGGCTGAGCCCGATCAGGCGTTCGGCGTAGTCGGCCAATCGCATTCCAAGCGTCCTCTGCTCCAAGTCGGAGCGAGTGTACGGGCGGTCGGAAGGGCGGGGATAAGTTATTTGATGCTCGGGTCGTCGTAGCACTTGCGCATGTATTCGCAGCGATAACTGCCCGAGAAATGCATGCTGTCGCTTTTCGCCGGGGATATGAACGTGCAGACCTCTTCGAGGCCCTCCGGCGTCAGCCACCCCTGGCGCCGCCCGCGCTGCACGGCGAAACAGTCGGCGGTCTCCTCATCGGGTCCGCGAAACTGGTGGCCGCATTCGTGCGCGAAAATCCACTGCTTGACGGGCGTTGAAACGCGATCGAGCAGCCGTGGGTTCATGATCAGAAACCCGGGGTAGGCGGCGCCGTAATCGTCGAGCTTGTTATCGATCACCGTCGGGCGCTGGCCGCAGAGCTGGCGCTTGCCGTCAAGCTTGAATTCGCCGGGCTGCACGATCTGCGCCTCGCCGCCGACATGATTAACATACTGCTCGGGGCTTGGCGGCGGCTCTTCGGCGCGAGCGCCGGCCGCCGCGCACAACGCCGCCAGCACAAACGCCAGCGCACAAAGCTTCGGCCGTGCGGTCGAAATCAGACTGTCACTCATCCCAGACGTCGCGTGTTACTTGACCCTGTCACGACCACCCCGATCGGCGCCTCAAGATGGCTTGAAACCGGGCGGCGCACAACCCGGCGCAGCCGCCGAGTCGCGTTTTCTCCCGGCCGCGATGGCGCCGGCGTCACGCTTCCGCGTCGGCTTCGACGGTTTCCATGTCGTCGTCGGAAAAGCCGAAGTGGTGGCCGATTTCATGGATAAGGACGTGCGCAATCAAGTGGCCGAGCTCCTCGTCGCCGCTGGCCCATTCGTCCAGTATCGGGCGGCGGTATAAAAACACCATGTCGGGATCGCGCGGCGCGTCGAGCACGCTTTGTTTCTGGAGGTTGACGCCTTGATAGAGGCCCGTGAGGTCATAGGGGTCCTCGATCTCGAGGTCGTCCAGAACCTCGTCGGTCGCGAAATCCTCGATGCGGATGACGAGATCGCCCGCGACCTGGCGGAACGTCGCAGGCAGCCGCTCCCAGGCCGACTGAGCCAGGGCTTCGAAATCGGCGAGGGTAGGCGCCGCGGCCGTCTGCCAGTTCATCGTGCGGATCCCGGTTCGTGCATCGCGAGCACACTTAGTGCCCTTGGCGCGCGAAGGGAAGCGCCGCGTCCCGAAATGACGCCGGCGTTCAACGGCCGCTAACGCAACCTTTGCATTTGCTAGGCCGATCGGCCCCGCCGTTCACGCGCTTTCCACGCCTCGCGCCCATATAGCGGTCATGTCCGCCGATCTCGTAAAACTTCCCGCAGAACTCCGCAAACAGGTCGCCAAAGAAACGGCGCCCGGCGAGCGTGTGCTCTATGCGGGCCGACCGGACTGGCGCGCCGAGCGGGGCATGTTGATAACGCTCTTTCTGTTCGGCGTTTTCTGGAGCGCCATCTCGATGCTGTTCTTCGGCTTCAGCGCCGCCAGCCTGCTCGGCGTCGCGCCGATGCTCAGCGATGGCAAGCCGGTTGGTCTTGGAATGCAGCTCTTCTTCTTTTTCTTTTCGTTGCCGTTTGTCGCCATCGGCGCCGTGGTGTTGGTCCTGCCCTTCCTCGCCATTCGCAAGGCGAACAACACCGCGCACGTCATCACCGACGCACGAGTTCTCAGCGTCTCGATCGGCAAGGATGCGGGCGTCGACAGCTATAAGTTCGCGGCCATCAATTACGTGACGCGCCGGGATCGCCGCAACGGCACGGGCTCGCTGACGATCGGCTACGGCGTCGCCAGGGATTCGGATGGCGATACGCGGCCGCTGACATTGGATTGGTCCGGCATCCCGGATGCGAAGCGCGCCGAAGCGATCCTGCGCGATTCTGCAATGCTGCCGCGCTAGCCGTCTCCGACGCCGCTCCGCCGCTCCCGCCAATTTGCCGCATGCCCGGCGCGAACGCTCGACCCCACGTCCGCGTTGTCCAATTGTCGCGCTCTGCGCGGCGTCATTCGGAATGCGCAGATGCCCATGCCCCTTGCCTTCAGCCCGCGCCAGATCACCAGCCTCGGCAGCGGCGCCGAACCACGATTCGAACTCAAAATTCTGACAAGCGCCGCGGAACGCAGCGACGCACTTTCGTTGCGCGGCCGCGCTTATGTCGCGATGGGGCACATTCGCCAAGACGACGGCGCGACATTGTCGGATCGTTTCGACGAACTGCCGACCACGGCGCTGATCGGCGCCTACGACGAAGGCCGGTTGGTTGGCGCGATGCGCGTGTGCTTCTGCCACCCTTGGCAAACGCTCACGAGTTTGCCGTGCGCCGCCTACTATCCTGCGTTGGCCGACGTGAAACGCCGCGCGCCGGGCAGCCTCGTCGAAATTTCGCGCATGGCGATCGACCCTGCGATCGACAACCGCTCCTATCGTACGACGCTCTACGCGGCGCTCGTGCGCGCCGGTTATCTCGCGGCGCAGGCGGCGCGCGTTTCGATGATCCTGATCGCGACGAAGCCCGATTGGGTGCGGTTCTATCAGTACATGCTGGGCTTCGAGACGATCGGCGCGCCGGCGATGTATCCGCCGGGGGATTTCGAGATCACGCTGCTCGGCGGCAGCCTCGCGCAAGCGGAGAAGCGCCAGCGCATGCAGAATGCATTCTTCAAGATCACGCTTGACGAGATTGCGAGCATGCGAACGGCGCTTGCGGGGCAGCTGGCGCGGCCTGATGCTTCAAATCTTCGCGCCAAGACCGTCACGCGCTGAAGACTCCGCGGTCTTCGTCATGGCCGCGAAGGCGGCCATCCATGGCTGAGTTCTGGCTTTGCGGTGAAGCCAATGGCGCGACTGCAGAAGCGCTCTCAAATATCAAATGCGTCGGCTTGTCGGTGATGGCCGCCTTCGCGGCCATGACGGTAGGGGTTACATTGGCGTTGTGCGTCCAATGACAACAGATTGGTCCGGCAGTTCGACGAGAAACGGGCTGAGCAAACTATTTGCGATCATGGGCGGCAGGCTGGCTATCTTTAACGCCTCACAATCGCGGCATTGCTGATCACATGCTTCTGTGAAACGTGGACGCTTTAGGCAGATTGGCGCGATGAGAAAAGTCGTCCCTGCTGGTGTCGTCCATAAAGTGCCGAAGGATTTGCACGCGGTGCTGGCGTCGGACGCGCAGGCGCTTGCGGCGTGGGTGGATCTGACGCCCCTGGCGCGCAATGAATGGATATGCTGGATCGAGTCGGCGAAAAAGCAGGAGACGCGAGCGCGAAAGATCGTGCGCATCCGAGAAGACCTGCTTGACGGAAAACGCCGCCCATGCTGCTGGCCTGGGTGTCATCATCGAGAACGCAACGGGCGATGAAGATCAAAGCGTTGGTTGGGCCGAGTTCTCTTGAGAACCCCGGCCTATGGTAGACACTTACGGCTGACCCCACACCCGCACATCCACAAACCGCCCCTCAAGCGCCGCCGCCGCCGCCATGATGGGTGAGACGAGGTGCGTGCGGCCCTTGTAGCCCTGGCGGCCTTCGAAGTTGCGGTTCGACGTCGAGGCGCAGCGCTGGCCCGGCTTCAATTGATCCGGATTCATGCCGAGGCACATCGAGCAGCCCGGCTCGCGCCACTCGAATCCGGCGTCCTTGAAAATCTTATCGAGGCCTTCGGCTTCGGCCTGCTCCTTCACGAGGCCCGAGCCCGGCACGATCATCGCGTAGGCCAGCCGCGAGGAAATCTTCTTGCCGTCGACGACCTTCGCAACGGCGCGTAAATCCTCGATGCGCCCATTGGTGCATGAGCCGATCCAGACGACGTCCAGCGGCACGTCGGTGATCTTCGTGCCTGGCGCAAGACCCATATAGTCCAGCGCGCGCTGCATCGAAGCGCGCTTGTTTTCGTCCGTGACGTCTGCCGGGTTCGGCACAGCGCCGGAGACGGATACGACATCTTCGGGCGACGTGCCCCACGACACGATCGGCGGCAGCTTGGCGGCGTCAAGGCGCACTTCGCGATCGAAATGCGCGCCGTCGTCCGTCTGCAAGGTTTGCCAGTAGGCCATCGCGTGATCCCACGCCGCGCCCTTCGGCGCCTTCGGGCGATCCTTGATGAAGGCGAACGTCTTTTCGTCCGGCGCGATCATGCCGGCGCGCGCGCCGCCCTCGATCGACATGTGGCAGACCGTCATGCGGCCTTCCATCGACAGCGCGCGGATGGCTTCGCCGGCGTACTCGATGACGGAGCCAGTGCCGCCCGCCGTGCCGATCTCGCCGATGATGGCGAGGATGATGTCCTTGGCGCCGACGCCGTTCGGCGTCACGCCGTCCACCGTCACGCGCATGTTCTTGGCTTTTTGCTGGATCAGCGTCTGCGTCGCGAGAACGTGCTCGACTTCGCTGGTGCCGATGCCGTGCGCCAGAGCGCCAAACGCGCCATGCGTGGACGTATGGCTGTCGCCGCACACGATCGTCGTGCCCGGCAGCGTGAAGCCCTGCTCGGGTCCGACGACGTGCACGATGCCCTGCCGCTTGTCGCGCTCGTGGAAATACTCGACGCCGAAGTCGCGCGCGTTCTTGGCCAGCGTCTCGACCTGGACGCGGCTTTGCTCGTCGGCGATGCCCTGCGAACGGTCGGTCGTCGGCACGTTATGGTCGACGACGGCGAGCGTCTTTTCAGGCGCGCGCACCTTGCGGCCCGCCATGCGCAGGCCTTCGAACGCCTGCGGGCTTGTCACCTCGTGGACAAGATGGCGATCGATGTAGAGCAGGCAGGTGCCGTCATCGGCGCGCTCGACCACGTGATCGTCGAAAATCTTGTCGTACAGCGTCTTGGTCATGTCGTGCAGCGCCTCGCGTGCTGATCGTCATCCTCGATCGAAAGAGCCGAAGGCGAATGAAGATCGGGGATCCAGCGCAAAGCTTGGCGAAGCCGCGATATTTCGCGTCCTTCGGACAAGCCCTGCGCGGGATCCCCGGCCTTCGGCGCGGCTGCGCCGCGCTCGGCCGAGGATGACGGTGTAAGTTTGCCTGTAAATAGCGCCGGTCGCGCGTTTTCGCAAATTCCGCCCTGTCGCGGGGCGGCGAGCGGCATCAGAGGGGCTTATGACGTGAAAAAGCCGGGCTGATCGCTCAGCCCGGCAAGCAAGGGGAACGAACGTTCCAGACGAGGATGCCGCGCCGGCGGTGGCAATAACATGCCGGCGAAGCGTCCGCCTCATGGCAGCATATACGCCCCGGGCCCGGTTCGGATCAGATGGCTTTGCACGGGCGCCATGCGAAGTCGCCGCTTGCTATTTCATGCGCTTGGCGTTGGCCACAAGGAAATCGCGCAGCAACTGCACCTTTTTCGACGTCTTGAGTTCCTCCGGGTACGCATAGACCATCTGCAGCGTCGGCTGTTCGAACTCGCCGAGCACTGGCACCATGTCGGCCTCCTCGCCGATCATGTAGTCCGGAATCATGCCGATGCCGATGCCGGCGCGGACGGCGTACATGATGGCGACGACGCTGTTGACGCGCAGCACCGGTTCGCGCCGCTCCCGGCCGTCGCGGCCTGCCGTCTCGATCCACGTCATCGCGTCGAGGTGCTGCGCCGGCTGACCGGAGTAGGCGATGACGCGGTGGCGGTCGAGATCGCCGAGTGACTTCGGCACGCCGAACCGGCGCACGTACTGCGCCGACGCGAAGGCGCGCACGCGCGCTTCAAACAGCGGCCGGCGGATCAGATCGGCTTGATCCGGGTCGCGGGTCCAGATCGCGACGTCGGCTTCGCGCATGCCGATGTCGACCTGCTCGTCGTTCAAGATCAGCTCGACGCGGATGTCGGGGTAGAGATCCGCGAATTCGCGCAGTCGCTGCGTCAGCCACACCGTGCCGAAGCCGATGGGCGCCGTGACGCGGAGATCGCCGGACGGCTTGCTGGTTGAATCCGACAGCAGCGTCTCCGCCGTCTGCAGTTTGGCGAAGACTTCCGCGACCGTTCGATTGAGAAGCTCGCCCTGCTCGGTCAGCACGAGGCCGCGGGCGTGACGATGGAACAGCGTCACCTTCAAATCGGCTTCGAGCGAGGAAATCTGCCGGCTCACCGCCGATTGACTCATGTGCAACTGCTCGCCGGCGTGCGTGAAGCTGCCGGCCTCCGCGGCGGCGTGAAAAATCCTCAGTTTGTCCCAGTCCATGAATGGAAGCCCTGCTCGGCGCGCGTCGCAGTCCGCGCGCGCCGGTTTTGCAGGCGGCACTCTAGCTATTCCATGGTGCGTTGCAATACAGCGCGAAAAAGCGGGAAATTTACTCTGCCGCGTGTGCGGTGGATTCCATTTTGGCAAGATAACGCTCGGCTTCGAGCGCGGCCATGCAGCCCATCCCGGCGGCGGTGACGGCCTGGCGGAAGATCTCGTCTTTGACGTCGCCGGCCGCATAGACGCCGGGGATCGCCGTCGCGGTCGAGTCGGGCGCGGTGATCAAATAGCCGGACGGCGTCATTTCGAGCTGCCCTTTGAACAGTCCGGTGGCCGGCGCGTGGCCGATGGCGATGAAGACGCCGTCGACGTTGCGTTCCGTCGCCTTGCCGGTCTTGACGTTCTTCAATTTGACGCCGGTGACGGCCTTCGGCGACTGCGTTCCGACGATTTCGTCGATCGCGCTTTCCCAGATCACTTCGATCTTCGGATTGTTGAACAGCCGCTGCTGAAGAATCTTTTCCGCGCGGAAGGCGTCGCGCCGGTGCACGATCGTGACCTTCGAGGCGAAGTTGGTCAGAAACAGCGCTTCCTCGACGGCGGTGTTGCCGCCGCCGGCCACAAGCACCTCTTTGCCCTTGTAGAAGAAGCCGTCGCAGGTGGCGCAAGCCGAGACGCCGTGCCCCTTGAATAGTTCTTCCGACGGCAAGCCGAGCCAGCGCGCCTGCGCGCCGGTGCAGATGATCAGCGTGTCGGCGGTGTAGACGTCGCCGCTGTCGCCTTCGAGCCTAATGGGGCGCGATCGAAGATCGACCTTGTTGATGTGGTCCATCACGACGTCCGTGCCGACGTGCTCGGCCTGGGCCTGCATCTGCTCCATCAGCCACGGCCCTTGGATCGCGTCGGCGAAGCCCGGGTAATTTTCGACGTCGGTGGTGATGGTCAGCTGTCCGCCTGGCTGCGAGCCCTGGATGAGCAGCGGCTTCAGCATGGCGCGCGCGGCGTAGATGGCCGCCGTGTAGCCCGCGGGCCCGGAGCCGAGAATGACGGTCTTGGCGTGGCGGGGTTTCGACATGCTGCTGCCTTCCATGGAAATTGGAGACGTTATTAGGGGTCGCTCGCGGCAATCGTCAATGACGCGGCGGCCGCCCGCGGCGTTACGGAAATTGCCTGCGGCGGCGGCGCATCGGCTCTGCTATGTCCTTGGCGCAACGCGACGATTGACGACAGGAGCAACACGGCATGACGGCACCCGCGCGCGACGCAGAGCAGAGCGCCGCCCAACGCATCCGCGCGATCCTCGTCGGCTCGTCCGGCAACCTCGTCGAGTGGTACGACTTCTACGTCTACGCGGCGTTCTCGCTCTATTTCGCCAAGGCGTTCTTCCCGGAAGGCGACCAGACGGCGCAGCTCTTGAACACCGCCGCCATTTTCGCCTTCGGCTTTCTGATGCGCCCGGTCGGCGCCTGGGCGTTCGGCCGCATGGCCGACCGGCGCGGACGGCGCATCGCGTTGACGGCGTCCGTCTTGCTGATGTGCTTCGGCTCGGCGCTGATCGCGGTCACGCCGACCTACGAGACGATCGGCGTCGCCGCGCCGGCGTTGCTATTGTTTGCGCGCATGCTGCAGGGGTTGAGCCTCGGCGGCGAGTACGGCACGAGCGCGACATATCTCTCGGAAATGGCGACGCCGGAGCATCGCGGATTTTATTCGAGTTTCCAGTACGTCACGCTGATCGGCGGTCAGCTGACGGCGATGCTCGTCCTGATCATCCTGCAAAAATTTCTATTGTCGAACGAGGAATTGGAGGCGTGGGGCTGGCGCATACCGTTCGTGATCGGCGCGTTGCTCGCCGTCGTCGCCTTCGTCATGCGTCGCGATATGCACGAGACGGACGCCTTCAAGAACGACTCGCGGCGCGACGGATCGCTCAAGACATTGATGGATCACCCGCGAGAGGTCGCCGTTGTCATCGGGCTGACGCTCGGCGGCACGGTCGCGTTCTATACCTTCACGACGTATATGCAGAAGTTTCTGGTCAACACGTCGGGCTTTGCGAAAGACACGGCGACGGTCATCAGCGCGTCGGCGCTGTTCATCTACATGCTGCTGCAGCCGGCGGTCGGCGCGCTGTCCGACAAAATCGGCCGCAGACCGATCCTCATCGCTTTCGGGGTTCTCGGCGTACTTTTCACCGTTCCGTTGCTCAGCGCGCTTGGCGAGACGCGCGACGAATGGGCGGCGTTTGCCCTCGTACTCGCGGGCCTCGTCATTGTCTCCGGCTATACGGCGATCAATGCGGTCGTGAAGGCCGAGCTGTTTCCGACGCACATCCGTGCGCTGGGCGTTGGGTTGCCTTATGCGCTGACCGTCGCGCTGTTCGGCGGCACGGCGGAATACGTGGCGCTGTGGCTGAAGTCACAGGGTCACGGCGACTGGTTCTATTGGTACGTGACGGCGTGCATCGCCATTTCGTTGGCGGTTTATGCGCTGATGCGGGACACGCGAAAACAATCAGCGATGGAATGATCGCCGCTAGGCGGGTTGGCGCTCGATCTTGTATTTCTTTGGCTTGAAGGTAGGGATTTTCGACACGTCGACTTCCCGCTTTGCGTGCCAAATGTCATAGGCGGCCTGCATATTGAGCCACAAGGTCGGTCCGTTCCCGAGGAGTTTGCCAAGGCGGACGGCCATTTGCGGCGTAACAGGCTGTTTCTCCGCAAGAAGATCATAGAGCATCTGCCGCGAAATGCCGAGATGATCGGCGATGGCGGTTTTCGAAAGTTTCAATGCCGGAAACGCAATTTCACGGAGAAGTTCCGCCGGATGCGTCGGGCAGCGTTTCGGATCGCGCGCAGGAAAATTCGACATGTTTTGCACGACCTCCAGCTAATCCAACCGCTCCAGATCTAGTTCTGATGCCTGCGCGCCATGCCAGGAGTAGGAAATCAGCCAGTGGTCTGAGTTCATCACGCCATATCTTTTTTGCCCGGCTTCGCTCCACTCGTCAAAGCGTTTACAGTCAAAAAAGGTCAAATCAACTTCATCGCCCTGAAGCTCGAGTGCCCATTTCGGCCGACGATGACGTGGTCGTGCACGGCGATGCCGAGCGGCTTTCCCGCGTCCACGATCAGCTTCGTCATGTCGATGTCGGCGCGCGACGGCGTCGGGTCGCCGGAGGGGTGGTTGTGCACCAGGATGATCGCCGACGACGACAACTCCAGTGCGCGCTTCACAACCTCGCGCACGTAGACGGGCGTGTGATCGACCGTGCCGAGGCCTTGCACCTCATCGGCGATCAGATTGTTTTTCTTGTCGAGAAAGAGAATGCGAAACTGCTCGCGCGCCTCGAAACCTTGGGCGAGACGAAGATAATCGAGCACGCCCGCCCAGGACGACAGCGCCGGCTTGGCTGAGATTTCGCCGCGCGTGAGGCGCTCGGCGGCGGCCTTGATCAACTGCAATTCATCGACGACGCGCGCGCCGACGCCTTCCACCTCCATCAAGCGCTCGGCCGGCGCCGACACCGCCTCTGCGAACGATCCGAATTTCGCGATCAACCTTTTCGCAATTGGTTTGGTGTCGCCGCGGGGAAAAGCGCGAAACAGGATCATTTCCATCAATTCGTAATCAGGGACCGCACCCGCGCCGCCGTTGCGAAAGCGATCGCGTAAGCGCGCCCGATGACCGCTTCTGTCGTCGACGACAGGCGCAACTGAACCGGTTTGCGATCTTTGCGCGTCAAACAACGCGCCCTGCTCCGCCGCGTTGGTCGCATCGGGTGGGGGCGGCTTGGCGCGGGCCATGGCCATGCCTCGCTAGGCGGCTGCGGGAATGCGGTATGGCGGACAATGAAAGCCCGCCGGCGACTCGGTGAAGATCTCGCAGCCTGTCTCCGTCACGCCGACGGTGTGCTCGAACTGGGCGGAGAGTTCGCGGTCGCGCGTCACGGCGGTCCACCCGTCGGCGAGAATCTTCACGTGCGGCTTGCCGAGATTGATCATCGGCTCGATCGTAAACAACATGCCAGGCTCCAGTACGACGCCCTCGCCGCTTTCGCCGTAATGCAAAATGTTCGGGCGGTCGTGAAAGACCCGCCCCAAGCCGTGTCCGCAGAAATCGCGTACGACGCTGCATCGCTCCGCTTCCGCGAACGATTGGATCGCATGGCCGATGTCGCCCGTCGTCGCGCCGGGCTTCACCGCCGCGACGCCCCGCATCAGCGATTCGTACGTCACCTGCATCAGCCGTTCCGCGCGCCGGGAAACATCGCCGACGGCGTACATGCGGCTCGTATCGCCGTGCCAGCCGTCCAGGATCAGCGTCACGTCGATGTTGACAATGTCGCCGTCCTTCAGCGGCTTGGCGTTCGGCATGCCGTGGCAGACGACGTGGTTAATCGAGGTGCAGGTCGAAAACCGATAGCCGCGATAATTCAGCGTCGCCGGCAGCGCGCCGTGGTCCAGGGCGAACGACAGGATCAGGTCGTCGATCTCGCCCGTCGTTACGCCAGGGCGTACGTACCGCGTCAGCGCGTCGAGCGCGCGCGCCGCAAGCTGGCCGGCCTTGCGCATCGCAGCGAACGCCTCCGCCCCGTGCAAGGGAATCTTGCCATCCTTGCCGGCTGTTTTGGACAGTTCGACATTCGACATCTGTTCTCGCTTGTTCTCGCTGCGGTTGGCCTTCGTCCCCTCGTCACGACGGCAATTTAGTGCAAAACTTCGGCCGCGCAATCGACCGCCGCTCAAAGACGGCCGGCGACAATCGGGAGAACGTCCATGCCGAGCACGAAAGCCATTCTCTTTGCGGGGGCGAGCGCGGCAGCGCTGGCGCTCGTCGTATCGCCGCCGCGATCGTTCGCCGAGGGCGACGAGCCGGCGATGACGCCGCCTGGCGTGACAGAATATTACGGCGTTTCGGAATCGGCCGAGAAGCCCGCATGGGCGGCCGATGCGACGATGAACCCGGAGTATGCCGGGGCGACGCCGACTGAACCGGCCGCCGCCGAAGGCGCTTCATCGGAGCCGACGCCATCTGCCGCGTCGGAAGATGCGGCTGCCGCCGCCAAGGCTGCCGAGGCGAAGCGCAAAGCGGATGAGGAAGCCGCCGCGAAAGCCGCGGCCGAAGCGGAGGAGGCCAAGAAGAAAGCCGAGGAAGAAGCCGCGGCCGCCGCTAAGGCCGCCGAAGAAGCCGCTGCTGCGAAAGCTGCTGAAGAGGCAGAAGCGAAACGCAAAGCGGATGAGGAAGCTGCAAAAGCCGCAGCGGAAGCCGAAGCCAAGAAGAAAGCCGAAGACGAGGCCGCCGCCGCGAAGGCCGCGGAGGAAGCCAAACGCCAACAAGCCATCGAGGCCTGTCGCGATTCCCTCAATGCCGAGGCGTTGATCGGAAAATTGACCTTCGCCATCGGCCAGTGGGACGTGCTGCCGAAAAGCTACGCCGCGCTCGACAAGATCGCTCAGGTCGCCAAGGACTGCGGCGATCTGGTCATCGAAATCGGCGGCCACACCGACAATCAAGGCAATTCCGAAAGCAACGTCACGATCTCGCAACTGCGCGCGCAATCCATTCTGAGGTATCTGACGCGCGCCGGCGTCGACGCCGCCAAACTGAAGGCGGTCGGACACGGCGATTCAAATCCCGTTGCAGACAACGCCACCGCTGAAGGTCGCAAGAAGAACCGGCGCGTCGAGTTCCTGGTCTTCTGACGGGCTGACAAACACGCCTCAGCGCCGCGGGAGATCTTCGGGCCTTCCGCGCGCGCCGCGCCGACCCAGGCTCACGCGTCCTTCACCGCGTTGTGAAATGATATAACGTGAATGATCTCCTATGTATCGAAGGTCTGATCCTCGTCGAAAGGACCTTTCATGCTTCGCTTTTTGGCGGTTGGGCTGGTCATTTCCGCAGCCGGAATCGCGCTCGCGGCCGACGCACCGCCGCCGAAGTGGGACATCACCGAAGCGTGCGCCGGCGCTGGCGGGACGGGTCCCTGTCCGCGGGTTGAAAGCGACGCCCGCCGGTCGTTGCTCGATCGCTGGACGGCGCTTCCCGTCGACATGCGCGCCGCCCGCGCCCGCGAAGTCGAGGCCGAAGGCCAGCGCAGCTATCGCCGTCTTGCGGCCTGCATTGACGATCTCGCGTTCAAGGCATTCGACGCGCAACGCAACGACGGCGCAAAGCCTTCCGCTCCGACCGCGCAGTGACCCTTGAGGTCAATTGAAACGTAAAACGCCGGAGGGGGCGGCCTCCGGCGTTTGATGTTTTGATTCCGATGTCGATCTGACTTAGCTCTGCGCCTCGTCCGCCGGAACTTCCCCGGCGGTCAGTTCAGCCTGCAGCTTCTGCGCCTGGCCGATCCAGTCCTGCTTTTCGATCGCGCCCTTGAGGCTCAGCGTTTCGTCCACGTTGGCGATGTCGTCATCGGACAGCGTCGCGACTTGCTCGATCTTGTAGAGATTGAGCTGCTTCAAGCGGCCCTGCAGATCCGGCGTGATGCCCTTGATCTGGGTCAAATCATCCGGCTCGCCCTTCGGCTTCTTGAAGCCCTTCCAGGCGGCGTTGAGACGGCGCGCGCGGGCGTCCGTGCGTTCGAAGATGCGCGCGGCTTTGCCGCGGCGACCGCGCAGATAATAAAGCTTCGCGCGGCGCACCTTGCCGCGGCGGACGACTTCGATTTCGGCGATGTGCGGCGAGTAGACCGGGAACACGCGCTCCACGCCTTCGCCGTACGAAATCTTGCGGACGGTGAAGCTCTCGTTCAAACCCGAGCCCGATCGCGCGATGACGACGCCTTCGTAGGCCTGGAAACGGACGGTGGCTTCCTTCGCCGTCTTGGCCTTCTTTTTGTCCTTGGGATCGACTTCGGCGGCTTCGACCACCTGGACCAGCACCTTGACCGTGTCGCCCGGTCCGAATTCGGGCACGCTCCGCTTCGCCAGAACGGCGTCCATTTGCTCGCGCTCGAGCTCTGCGATGATATTCATCTCATTGATTCCGTTGTTGATTTTTCATTGCGCAGAGGATCGGCTTGGCGTCATAAAGACCCGAACCGGTCGTGCAAGCCCTTGAGGGGCGCCCGTTTGAGGGGAAGTCTTGTTGGCCGGGAGATACGCGAACAGCCTGGATTTGTCGAGGGGCGCGGCGAAATCGCCGTTTTCGCCCTTTTTTGCCGTGCGCGGCGCGCCGGACCGTGGCCTCGCGACAACGGCCGCGCGTTGTTTAGGGGCCATATCGCAACCTCGCCAAATCCTGGCCGTACCTGACACCCACCTTGCCGGCGACGCTCGCGACGCCAAGCGATTCAAGGACGCCCACACATGACGATCGCCACGAAGAAAATTGGGGTCTGGATGTTGAGCGCGCTCTGCGCCGTGCTGGCCGCGGGCCTTATCGCGCCGAGCCCTGCGCGCGCCGAAACATCCGTCGCGGTCCAGTATTTTTATGACCCGATGCTTGAGCACGGCGTTTGGGTGCAGGACCCGGACTACGGCTGGGTCTGGTATCCGGCGAGCCGCGGCCCCGATTGGCGGCCTTATTATCGCGGACGCTGGGTTCATACTTCGGAGTATGGCTGGTATTGGGATTCCTATGAGCCGTGGGGCTGGGCTGCGTATCACTACGGCCGCTGGGTCTTTACGGTGACGTACGGTTGGGTCTGGGTTCCTGACGACGAATGGGGACCGGGCTGGGCCGAGTGGCGCTACGGCGGCGGCTATGTCGGTTGGCAGCCGATGCCGCCACGCCGCAAGCCATCGTCGTCAGGCGCATCTGTGTCCGCCAGCGCGCAAGCGTCAGGTTGGGTTTTCGTCGACCAAGCCTCGTTCGCATCGGGCGACTTGGAAGGGCGGGCGTTGCCGTCATCGAAGAGCGCCGCCGCGATCGAGGCGACGACGCGCGTGACCAACTACGCCACGGTCAACGGCGTTGTCGTCAATCGCAGTCTCGATGTCGCAAAGCTTTCGGCGGCGACGAAAATTGCTATCAAACCTGTGGCTCTGTCCGTGACCGAAACTCTTGCATCCGGCGTCGGCGCGCGCACCGCCGGACGCATCGCTGTCTACCGGCCGCTCATTTCCACCGGCGGCGCCGTTCGTGCAAAGCAGGAATTGGACCTTGATGTTCCGCCGACAGATTTGGACGCGCGCATCGACGCATCAGGCGCAGTCGACGTTGAGGCTCCGCGCGCTCCGTCCGTCAGTGGATCGGCGGCCGGCGAGTTTGAAACGGGCATCAGCCGCGATCTCGACATCGACGGTCGCGGCGGCGCTGGCGTCGGATTAGGCGGAGGCGGCGTAGGGATCGGCGGCGGGGGCGGATTGCGCATCGGCCGTTAAGTCGCGCCTATCATCGTCGCGCCATGTGTCGCTCAAGCGGCGGCGCGATGCGTCCAGCCGTTCAGAACGCGCCATTCCATGAATGGACGGATGTCGGTCATTTGTCCGTCCGTCAGCCGCGCGAGCGGCCACGCGTCCGGGTCGGAGTCGATGATTTCTGCGGCGATCCAGCGATCAAACAAATCGGCATCGCCGTCCGCAACGGGACGGGACATCCGATATTTGATCTCAATCAGATCGCCGATGGCAAGCGCCGGAGAGCGCGACATGCGTGCCCTTTCGAGCTGTGATTCGAACCGGACCCTAGCCATAGAACGTATCAGTTTTGTGGAGCGCGTCGACCATGCGGCGCAACATCGAGTGGCGCCGCAGCGCGCCCGGCCGCGCTGTCAGAAACTCAGTCCTAACGCGTCTCCAATCATATCGCCGACGGTCGCTTCTTTGCGCCGGCGTGTTTGCGCGCCGGATTTTTGCTGCGCCGCCACCGCGGGATTGAATTGCGGTTGCACCGGCGCCAGGTGATCGCGGCCCTTATCGATCTTGTCCCACTGGCCGTCGAGCGCCTGCGTCACGCGACGCTCATGGCCGTAGATGTCGGGGAACGCGCGCATCCGTCCGTCATCTTCGACCCACGCTGTGAAGTAGGCGAGATGGATCGGAATTTTCGTCGTCATCTCGATTTCATTGTTGAGCGGACCTGAGCGGCTCAACTCGGCGACCTTCGCCGCGTCCCAGCCCTTGTCTTCGCGCAGGATGATTTCGGCCAGTTCCATCGGCTTCTGCACGCGCAGGCAGCCATGACTGAGCGTGCGCTGGGCCGAGCGGAACATCCACTTGTCCGGCGTATCGTGCATGAAGATCGTGTGCTGGCTCGGAAACGAGAATTTCACGTAGCCGAGCACGCTCTTGGGACCCGGCGGCTGCCAGACATGATAGTTGCGAATGTCGTCTTTCGACCAGTCGATCGCGCGCCAATCGCGCGGCTCGCCGGACTTGGTCGTTATGTTCAAACCGTACTGGCGCATGTAGCCGCCGCCACGCAGCAAGCTCGGCCATAACTCGTGCACCATGATGCTTTCAGGCACGCGCCATTGCGGACGCAGCACAACGTACTTCAGCGGTCGCGAGAAAATCGAGCTTTGCTTGTCGACGCGCCCGGCGACGATTTTTTCCGATCGTATAACCGCGCCGTCCAGGTACACGCGCTGCATGAACTCAGGAATGTTGTTGAAGACGTGCAGGCGGCCGAGGTCGTCCCACATCCACCGCCACATCTCCATGTTCGCGCGCAGCCGCTTCGCGGCGGCGTTGAGC
Organism: Hyphomicrobium sp.; assembly: GCA_052386495.1. Classification (GTDB taxonomy): domain Bacteria; phylum Pseudomonadota; class Alphaproteobacteria; order Rhizobiales; family Hyphomicrobiaceae; genus Hyphomicrobium_B. The sequence goes on from JBQTKA010000018.1 coordinate 20,148, forward strand.
GGCGCCGGCTGTCCGTCGCTCCGTGGTTTCGGCAGCGCCGCAAGGTAAGCCTGCCGTAACTTTTCGAATTGCGGATGCTTGGGCTGCAGGCCGCGGATATAGACGTTCGGCTCCGCAGCGGCGGCAAGTCCGTCGAGCACGACGCTCGCCGCAATGAGCTGCGGCTTGCGGTCGAGGTTCGAGTTGAGCATTCCTGCCGGATCTGGAATTCGTCCGCCGCGCGCGTGGCGCGCGTAGGCGAGCGCAGAGAGCGTCAAGCGCGCTTCGAGTTCGGCGGGTGCGCTGGTCAAGTCGGGGACGGCGAGCAGGCGCGGATCAAGACCGTAAGACGCCGCGTCGGCCAGTTCGCTTGCAATGGCCTTGGCTTTTTCCGTTGCGCCGGCATCCGTGACCCACATTGGCTGAAACGCGCGCTTTTCATAGAAAGCGATCGCTGCGGCGCTATCGGCGCGCTCGGCGTCCGTCGAGGCCGTCACGATTTTGCTCAGCGCGTCGCGAACGCCATCGGGCAGCGCTGCGGACGCCTGCGGAGCACGCGCCGCCGTCTCGGGCGCCTCGGCGCTTTCTGAAAAGCTCGCCGTCGCTGATGCCGCGAGCAGCAGCGCCGCCAGCGCCGCGCGCGTCGTCAGGCCGGTTCTTGCTTTTGACGTCGTCATTCAGCTCGCTCGCGAATCGTCCCTGATCAGCTGAGTTTGCCGACCAATTGCGGTCAGCGAAAGATGCGCGCCAAGGCGTTCGCGCAGCGCACTCACGCTTTGCGGTGCGTTCCAGGCTTGCCGGCGCCGACCGCGTCGGCCGGGCGGGGCAAATCCGGCCGTCGTTCGGCCGTGACGCGTCGCGCTTCAGCGTTGCGCCATGCGGCGATTTTTTTATGATCGCCGGAGAGCAAAACGTCGGGAATCGCGCGGCCTTCCCAGTCACGCGGCTTGGTGAACTGCGGATATTCGAGGAGGCCCGCCTCAAAGCTCTCGTGGTCGAGGCTCTCTGCGCCGCCGAGCACGCCCGGCAACAGGCGCACGCACGCGTCGAGCAGCACGAACGCGGCGATTTCGCCGCCAGTGAGCACGTAGTCGCCGATCGAAATCTCGCGCAGACCTTTCGCCGCGATCACCCGATCGTCGACGCCTTCGAAGCGCCCCGCCAGCAGCGTGACGCCGGGACCGCCTGCAAGCTCGCGCACGAGCGATTGCGTCAACTGTTCGCCGCGCGGCGACAAATAGATGATCGGTGCGTCTGGAGCGGTCGCACGTGCATGATCGATTGCGGGGCCTAAGACGTCGGCGCGCATGACCATGCCGGCGCCGCCGCCCGCGGGCGTATCGTCGACCTGGGCGTGCTTGCCCAATCCGAAGTCGCGAATCTGGAGGGTTGCGAGCGACCAGATCCCAGCGTCCAACGCTTGCCCGACGAGGGAGACGCTCAAAGGTCCGGGAAACATCTCAGTAAACAACGTCAGAACGGTTGCGCGCCACGGCGTTTTCAGTCCATCGCTCGTTGGAACGTGCGCCAGTTAAACCCCCTCGACGACCGTAATGTCGATCGTGCCGGCGCCTTGGCGCAGCGCCTTCGCGGCGGCGTATTCAGGCGACGTCGCGTAGCCGCGCGCGTGCTCAAAACTCGGAAACTCCAGCACGACATTGCGCATCACGCCGGCGCCCTCGATGATTTCGCACTTGCCGCCGCGCACGATCGGCTTGCCCTCGTACTTGTCGAGCGCGATTTTCGATTTCGCGACGTATTCGGACCACTTCTCGGGGTTGGTGACGGTGGCGTGGGCGATGACGTATCCTTTGGGCATGGCGATTCTCTGGTATGTTGCGGCGGAGGGCGTTTCGAGAGGCATATCCCGCGAGCTGCGCCTTTTGCAACGTCCCTGGTCAGGGAAGTCGTGAGCTAGGCGTTGGTCAGCGCGTCGAGGAAGGTCTCCGCCGCGCGCTTCGGATCGGCGGCTGCCGTGATCGGGCGGCCAACGACGATGTGGTTGGCGCCGGCTTTGATCGCGTCCCCCGGCGTCGCAATTCGGGACTGATCGCCTTTGTGTCCCCCGAGCAGTCGAATGCCGGGCGTGACGATGAGAAAGGTCGCGCCGGTCGCGGCGCGCACCGCGGCGGCTTCATGTCCGGATGCGATCACGCCGTCGGCGCCGGCATCGTGCGCAAGAGCGGCGCGCTTCAGCGCGAGTTCGGCAGGCGTCATTGCAAGACCCTGCTCGTCGAGGTCGCGCTGGTCCAGGCTGGTCAGCACCGTGACGGCGAGCAGCTTCAACGGGGCGTTCGCGCGGCCCCTCACCGCGGACTCCAAGGTTTTCGTGTCGTGTCCGTGCAGCGTCAGGAAATCGACCCCCATGGCGGCGGCGTTCGCGACCGCGCGCTCGACCGTATTGCCGATGTCGAGAAACTTGAGATCGAGAAAGACGCGCTTGCCTTCGGTCTTGAGTTCGCGCGCGAGCGTTAGGCCGTCCGAGAACAGCAGCTCCAGACCGATCTTGTAGAAGCTAACGGCATCGCCGAGCGCATGAACAAGGTCGCGCGCGTCGTCATAGCTCGGCACGTCGAGCGCGACGATCAGCTTGTCACGGTCGGCTTGGCGCATGCCGGGTTCCAATGGCTTCGATCGTCATCCGTGCAGCACATGCGCCGCGCGCGCCAGTTTCTGAATGAGCAGCTTGAACTGTTCCTGGCTATCCTTGTTCTTCAAGTGGTTGTTTTCGTCGAAGGCGTCGATTGCGCGGGGCACCACGAACTGGTCCGGCAGCACCAGGGCGCCGATGCCGTTTTCGAGAACGAGGCGAAGCTGGGAGAGGCCACGCAGACCGCCCATGCCGCCAGGCGATGCCGAGCCGAGCGCGAACACGCGCGACTTATAGACCTCCATCGGCGTTTCGCCGGCGTCGCGAATGTGGCTGATCCAGTCGATCGTGTTCTTCAGCAGCGGCGTGAACGACGCATTGTATTCAGGGCTGGCGATGAAAACGCCCGTGTGCACCTGCATCAGCGCCTTGAGCTTGCGCGCGTTGTCTGGCGGCCCGTCGCGCGCTTCGATGTCGCCGCAGTAGAGCGGCATCGGATAGTCGGCGAGATCGGCGAACGTCGCGGCGATGCCGTTCGCGTCTGCAATGGCGGCGCCGAGCCGCGCAAGTTTCTTGTTCCAGGATTTCTCGCGCGCGCTGCCCGCGAAGAACAGCAGACGCGGCACGGAGTTCTCGACGGCCGGCATGGATTAAAAGCATCCTATCGATGGAGGTGAGGCGCGAGGGAGGAGGCGGAAAAGGCGGAAGTATGCGAAACTCGCGGACCCTAGCGAGTTTTTTGCGCCGGGCAAATGCCGGATCGGATCAACCGCTCTTGCCCTCGAAGAAATCCTTAACGCGGGTGAAGAAGCCCGCGCTCTCGGGGCTCGTCTCCTTGTGACTGGCGCGCTCGAACTCTTCCAGCAATTCACGCTGGCGCCGGGTCAGATTCTTGGGCGTCTCGACCTCGACCTCGATGTACATGTCGCCCGTCAATTTCGAGCGCAGCACGGGCATGCCCTTTTCCTTCAGGCGGAACTGCTTGCCCGTTTCCGTCCCTTCGGGAATTTTGACGCGCGTCGTCGCGCCTTCGAGCGTCGGCACGTCGATCTGGCCGCCGAGCGCCGCCGTAGTCATCGAAATCGGCACCTTACAGAAGATGTCCGAGCCGTCGCGCTGGAAGAATTCATGCGGTTTGATGGACAGGAAGATGTAGAGGTCGCCGGCCGGTCCGCCGCGCAAGCCGGCTTCCCCTTCGCCGGCGAGCCGGATCCGCGTGCCGTCCTCGACGCCTGCCGGAATGTTGACCGACAGCGTGCGCTCTTTCGTGACGCGGCCCGTGCCGCTGCACGCGACGCATGGATCGTCGATCATTTCGCCGCGGCCTTGGCAGGAGGGGCACGGCCGTTCGATCGTGAAGAAGCCCTGGCTGGCGCGCACCTTGCCGGCGCCGCCGCAGGTGGAGCAGGTTCGAGCCTTGGTGCCGGGTTTTGCGCCCGCGCCCGAGCACGTTTCACACGAAACGCTTGCGGGCACGCGGATTTGCGCCGTCTTCCCGGCGAACGCTTCCGTCAGTCCGATTTCGAGATTGTAGCGAAGATCGGCGCCGCGCTCGCGGCCGGTGCGCCCGCGGCCCTGGCTCTGCTGACCGCGGCGTCCGCCCATGAACTCGCCGAAGAGGTCGTCGAAAATATCGGACATCGAGGACGCGAAATCCGGTCCGAAGCCCGCGCCGCCGCGCCCGCCCATGCCGCCCTCGAACGCGGCGTGCCCGAACTGGTCGTAGGCCGCGCGCTTCTGCGGGTCTTTCAGCGCTTCGTATGCCTCGTTGACTTCCTTGAACTTGCGCTCGGCGTCCTTGTCGCCGGCGTTGCGGTCGGGGTGGTACTCTTTCGCCAGCGTGCGATAGGCGGATTTGAGGTCTTGCTCCGTGGCGGTCCGCTTGACGCCCAAGACTTCGTAATAGTCGCGCTTAGCCATCGCAGAGGTGTCTCAGACGGCTGGCCTCCCGGCGGCCAACGTGCCGTGTCGAAATTCCACGCTCATTATCGCTGGATCGCCTCCGGCGCGGCTCGACGGTCCCAGGATCGGGGCCGTTTCGCCGCGCCGGAGGCGCGCCACGTCTCGTCAATTGGCCTCCTTAGGCCGATTTCTTCTTGTCGTCTTTGACTTCTTCGAAATCGGCGTCGACGACGTCGTCGCCGTCCTTCGTTTCGCCGGCGGGTGCGCCGTCGCCGTCAACGCCGGCTGCGCCGCCCTTCGCCGTGTACACCGCTTCGCCGATCTTCATGGCGACCTGGGTCAGAGCCGTCGTCGCCGAGCGGATCGCCTCCACGTCTTCGCCGGCGATCGCTTCCTTGACGGTTGCGATCGCCTTGTCGACGTCGTCCTTGATGGCGGCGACGGCCGGGATCGACGTGTTCTCGCTCAGCGACTTTTCCGTGCCGTGGACCAGGGCTTCAGCGTGATTGCGGGCTTCGACGAGCTCGCGCTTTTTCTTGTCGTCGGCGGCATGCGCCTCCGCATCCTTCACCATCTTGTCGATATCCGCGTCGGAGAGGCCGCCGGAGGCTTGGATGCGGATCGACTGCTCCTTGTTGGTGGCCTTGTCCTTGGCCGAGACGTGCACGATGCCGTTGGCGTCGATGTCGAAGGTGACTTCGATTTGCGGGACGCCGCGCGGCGCCGGCGGGATGCCGACGAGGTCGAACTGCCCGAGCAACTTGTTGTCGGCCGCCATTTCGCGCTCGCCCTGGAACACGCGGATCGTCACCGCGCTCTGGCTGTCTTCGGCGGTCGAGAACGTCTGGCTCTTCTTCGTCGGGATCGTCGTGTTGCGGTCGATCAGGCGCGTGAAGACGCCGCCGAGCGTCTCGATGCCAAGCGACAACGGCGTCACGTCGAGCAGCAGCACGTCCTTCACTTCGCCCTTGAGAACGCCGCCTTGAATGGCGGCGCCTATGGCGACGACTTCATCCGGGTTGACTCCCTTGTGCGGCTCCTTGCCAAACAGCTGCTTGACGAGTTCTTGCACCTTGGGCATGCGCGTCATGCCGCCGACGAGCACGACCTCGTCGACTTCCGCCGCCTTGAGGCCGGCGTCCTTCAACGCTTTTTCGCACGGACCCTTGGTGCGCGAAATCAGGCTGTCAACGAGGCTTTCGAGCTTGGCGCGCGTCAGTTTCATCGTCAGATGCTTCGGACCTGACGCGTCAGCGGTAATGAACGGCAGGTTGACTTCCGTCTGCGGCGCGCTGGACAGCTCGATCTTCGCCTTCTCGGCGGCTTCCTTCAGGCGCTGCAGCGCGAGCTTGTCGGAGCGCAGGTCGATGCCCTGCTCCTTTTTGAACTCGTCGGCGAGATAGGCGAGGATCGTCATGTCGAAGTCTTCGCCGCCGAGATGCGTGTCGCCGTTCGTCGACTTCACCTCGAAGACGCCGTCGCCGATTTCAAGGATTGAGACGTCGAACGTGCCGCCGCCGAGGTCGTAGACCGCAATGGTCTTTGCTTCTTTCTTTTTGTCCAAGCCGTAGGCCAATGCCGCCGCCGTCGGCTCGTTGATGATGCGCAGCACTTCGAGGCCCGCGATCTTGCCGGCGTCTTTCGTCGCTTGCCGCTGGGCGTCGTTGAAGTAGGCCGGAACGGTGATGACCGCCTGATCGACCTTCTCGCCAAGCTTGGCTTCGGCCGTCTCTTTCATCTTCTGGAGGATGAACGCCGAGATCTGCTGCGGCGAATACTGCTTGCCGTGGCTCTCGACCCAGGCGTCGCCGTTCGGCCCCTTGACGATCTTGAAGGGCACCAGCTTCTGGTCCTTGACGACTTCAGGGTCGTCAAAACGGCGGCCGATGAGTCGCTTGATCGCGAAAAACGTGTTGTTGGGGTTCGTGACGCCCTGCCGCTTGGCGGGCAGGCCGACGAGCCGCTCATCGTCCGCCGTGAAGGCGACAATCGAGGGCGTCGTGTTGGCGCCTTCCGAATTCTCGAGCACCTTGGGCTTGCCGCCGTCCATAACGGCGACGCACGAGTTTGTCGTGCCAAGGTCGATGCCGATAACCTTACCCATCGTCTTCAATCCTCTTCTCTTTGCGGCAGACCGGGCGGACCCGTTTCCGGCGTTCCTAGCGCGCCTGCCCAAATTGGGCGTATTGGCGCCGGTCCCCAGGATTTGTTTGCGTAACCGGTGTGTATATAGGGGGGGCTTGTGCCCACGCAACGGCTGCGGCGCCACTGAGCGCGGTCAAACTGCCGCTTTTCGACAATCGCGATAAATATTGCGCAGGACCGCCGCATAGGCGTTCCCATCGCCGCCGCTCGGCATGCGGTCCGCCATCGCGCTTGGCTGGCGACTCAATCTGCTGCTTGATGAACACGCGACTGAGTTAGCATTTCAGAGGGTGGGGCGGTTCAGCCCTGATCATTTCCGGCCGGCGGCGGAGCGCCATTCTCAGGCGCCTTGCCCGGTTTGGGACCGCCGCGCGACACGACAACCATCGCCGGCCGAAGGCAGCGGTCGTCGATCAGATAACCGCTTTGAAACACCCGCAGAATGGTCCCCGGCGGCACCTCGACGTTTTCTTCCTCCATCACCGCCTGATGATGGTGAGGATTGAACGACTGGCCGGCAGGATCGATCGTCTTGACGCCGTGGCGGTCCAAGACCTTCTGGAAATCGCGCTCCGCCAACAAGACGCCGTCGAGAAGAGTCTTCAGCGCCGGATCGGCTGCAACGGCCTCCTTGGGCACCGCATCGATGGCGCGCTGGAAATTGTCGCCGACGGTGAGGATATCCATCGCGAACTTGCTGATCGCGTATTTGGCGGTGTCCTCTTTTTCCTTTTCGAGCCGGCGGCGGACGTTCTCCGTTTCCGCCGCGGCGCGCACGAACTGATCATGTTTTTGAGCAGCCAATCCGGCCTGCTTCTCAAGTTCCGACTGAAGCGCGCCGATCACCGCCTTGAGTTGATCGATCCCGAGTTCGCCCGGCGTTTGCGCGTCGGCTTCTCCGCCCTCGGCGTCGATCGTCTGCTCGCCGGTTTCCGTCGCCTCCGGCGCCGTCGCCGACTTGGCCGCAGGGCGATCGTCGAACGGGTTGACGCCCGCGTCGGGCGCCGGCGACGAGGCTGGTTCGGCGGGCTTCTTATCGTCGCTCATGGGCGCATGGGTCTCTGAAAATTCGGACTCGCCGGCCGTTCGCCGCCGACCGCCCGATATCGGCTTGGCGGCCAAAAAAATCAAGGCGCTTGACGGTGCGACTTTGGCGCGGACCAAGGCCCGCGGCGCTTCAATTCAACGCGAACGAGCGCCGCAGGTTTCCGAGACGATCGTTCAGGGGATGAGGCGGGAGACGAGTTTCGCCGTGTAGTCGACCATCGGAATGATGCGCGCGTAGTTCAATCGCGTCGGACCAATGACGCCAAGCACGCCGACGACGCGGCGCGTGTCGTCGCGAAATGGAGCGACGACGAGAGACGATCCCGACAGCGAGAACATCTTGTTCTCCGAGCCGATGAAGATGCGCACGCCCTCGGCCTGGTCTGATGCGCCAAGCAGTTGCACCAGATCGCGCTTGGCTTCGAAGTCGTCGAACAATTGGCGAATGCGCTCGAGATCGTCGGCGGCGGTCACGTCCTTCAGCAGATTGCCCTGGCCGCGCACGATCAGGCTCTTGCGTTCGTCCGCCGCGCCTGACCACTCGGCGAGGCCAGCCGTGATGACCTTATGAGTCAGCGTGTCGAGTTCCGCCTGCGCGACCTTGAGACTTTTTTCGATGGCGGCGCGGGCTTCCGAGATCGTCAGGCCGCGGGTGTGCGCATTCAGATAGTTCGAGGCTTCCTGCAGCGACGACGGCGGCAGACCGGCCGGCAGCGCGATGATGCGGTTCTCGACATTCTGGTCTTCGTCGACGAGCACCACGAGCGCCTTGCCGGGATCGAGCGGCACGAACTCGATGTGCTTCAGCCGCGCCACCTGTTTTTCCGCCAGAACGACGCCGGCGCAATGCGAGAGGCCTGAGATCAATTCGCTGGCCTCCGCCAGCAGAGCGTCGATCGACGTGTCGCGCCGTATGGCGATCTGGCGTTCGATTTGTCGGCGCTCGTCCTGGCTGAGGTCGCCGACCTCCAGCAAGCCGTCGACGAACATCCGCAAACCCATCTGCGTCGGCAGCCGGCCCGCGGATGCGTGCGGCGAAACGATGAGGCCGAGGTGTTCGAGGTCCGACATCACGTTGCGGATGGACGCCGGCGACAAGGCCATGGGCAGCGCGCGCGAGAGGTTGCGCGATCCCACCGGTTCTCCGGTCGCCAAATAGCTTTCGACGATTCGGCGCAGGATCGTGCGCGATCGCTCGTTCAGTTGCTGAAGGCCGCTGGCGCGGGCGGGCGCTAGATCGAGCGGTGACTTTTCGATGGGCATATCGCTTGGAAACCTAGGAACCTTCGGCGCCTGCGTCAAACGCGCGACGCAGCTTTTGCCCCTGCGATCCGCCTTTAAGGTTGAAGGCCCCGGCGCCGTTCTCTAGGGTCGCGCGAAATTTGCCCGAAACGCGGCCATAGGACTCTCATGCGCCCCTCGAAGCGTCAGCCGGACGAACTGCGCCGCGTCTCCATCGATCGCGCCGTCTCGAAGCACGCCGAGGGCTCGTGCCTCATCAAGTTCGGCGACACGCACGTTCTGTGCACCGCCAGCCTGGAAGAGCGCATTCCGCCGTGGCTCAAAGGGCAGGGACGCGGATGGGTGACGGCGGAATATGCGATGTTGCCACGGGCCACGCACGATCGCACCCGGCGCGAGGTGACGAGCGGTCATCCGTCGGGGCGCACGCAAGAGATCCAGAGACTCATCGGCCGGGCGCTGCGCGCCGTCGTCGACCTGCCCAAACTCGGCGAGCGGCAGATCACCGTCGATTGCGACGTCATCCAGGCCGACGGCGGCACGCGCACTGCGGCGATTACTGGCGCCTGGGTGGCGCTGCACGACTGCATTCAGTGGATGAAGCTGCGCGACATGGTGAAAGACGGCGTGCTGCGTGACCACATCGCCGCCGTATCGTGCGGCTTATACAAGGGCGAAGCGGTGCTTGACCTCGACTACGCCGAAGACAGCAACGCCGACGCCGACGCCAATTTCGTGATGACGGGGTCGGGCGGCATCGTCGAGATCCAGGGCACGGCTGAGACGAGCCCGTTCACGGAAGACAAGTTCAACCAACTCCTGGGATTGGCCAAGAAGGGCGTCGGCGAACTCGTGCAGTTGCAAAAGCTGACCGTTGCCTGATCCCCTTTCCCCGCACGCAGGGCGAGGGGATTGCATGGAGCGCGTTTCGAAATGTTCGGACAATTCGCCATCGCGGTCGCAGCGTTGTTCTCCGGTGCGGCGGTCTACATCTCGATCGCTGAACAGCCGGCGCGGCTGGGACTGCCGGATCAGCCGTTGCTCGCCGAATGGAAGCCGAGCTATGCGCGCGGCTTTATGATGCAGGCCTCGCTAGCCATCATGGGTTTTGCGCTCGGCGCGCTGGAATGGATCGTCACCGGCAATTGGATGTGGGGGCTCGGCGCGGCGCTGCTGATCGCCAACTGGCCCTACACGCTCCTCGTGATGATGCCGATCAACAAGCAGCTCGATGATACGCCGATCAACGCCGCAGGCCCGCAGACGCGCGCGCTGATCCAGTCCTGGGGCCGAAAGCACGCCGTGCGCACCTTGCTCGGGTTCGCATCCCTCGGAGCTTTTTTGTGGGCCGCGCTGTGACGCCGAAACTGCAACGCGGCGACGCCATCATCGTCGCCAGCCACAACCCGGGCAAAGTCTGGGAGATCAACCAGCTGATTGCGCCATATGGTTTGAATGCGGTGTCCGCGGGCGATCTCGGCCTCGTCGAACCCGAGGAGACGGAGCCGACGTTCGAGGGCAACGCCAGGCTCAAAGCCATCGCCGCGGCGCAAGGCGGCGGGAAGCCGGCTCTCGCCGACGATTCTGGACTTGAAGTCGACTGCCTCGGCGGCGCGCCGGGAATCTATTCGGCGCGCTGGGCGGGTCCAGCTAAGGATTTCGGCCTTGCGATGCGCAAGGTCGGCGACGAGATCACGGCGCGACGCGGCTGGTCGGCCCCCGGCCCCCGCGCCAACTTTATTTCCGTGCTTTGTCTGGCCTGGCCGGGCGGGGAGACGCAGACGTTCGAAGGCAAGGTCTACGGTCATCTCGCCTGGCCGCCGCGTGGCGGCAATGGCTTTGGCTACGATCCGATGTTCGCGCCCGATGGCGATACGCGGACCTATGGCGAAATGGCCCCGGCTGAAAAGTACGCCGGATCGCATCGCACGCGCGCCTTCGCGGCGTTCAAAGCGGCGTGCCTCGATCACATTGCGCCCACTGGCGTGACGCCGGTCGAGGGCCGCGATCTGGAGGCGCTGAGCGCCGCCGCCGCTAGCCTCTCTACAAAACGCGAAGCAGCTGAGTTTATCGAGCGCCTGCGCGCCGATCTCGCTGCGAACGGCGAACAGTGGAGCGCGGCCTCGCTCGATGCCTATCTCGCGTCACTCCAAACGCACCTGAACAATGCGCCTGACACCAACGAGCCGTCTGCGCGCGTGATCGCCAAAGCGTTGCTCGCCGCCAGCCGCCCATGACGCGCGCATCGCAGGACAACCCTGGCTTCGGCGTCTACGTGCACTGGCCGTTCTGCGCGCAGAAATGCCCCTATTGCGATTTCAACAGTCACGTCCGTTTCGGGGGTTGGGACGAAGCGCGTTTCCTCGCGGCTTACTTGCGCGAACTGGAAGACGCCGCCGCGCGCACCGGTCCGCGCGCCGTTCAAAGCGTCTTCTTCGGCGGCGGCACGCCGTCGTTGATGAAGCCGGAGACGACGGCGGCGATCCTCGAAAGAATTGCGCAGCTTTGGGACGTCGACGCCGCCGCCGAAATCACGCTCGAAGCCAATCCCGGCAGCGTCGAGGCGGGGCGTTTCCGCGGCTACCGCGACGCCGGCGTCAATCGCGTCTCGATGGGGCTGCAATCGCTCGACGATGCGGAGCTGAAAAAGCTCGGGCGCGTCCACACCGTCTCGGAAGCAAAGGCGGCGCTCGCCATCGCCCGCGCGACGTTCGCGCGGTTTTCATTCGATCTGATTTACGCCCGCCCGGGGCAGTCGGCGCAGGCATGGCGCAGCGAACTCGCCGAGGCGCTTGATCTCGCCGGCGATCACCTTTCGCTCTATCAATTGACCATCGAGCCCGACACGCCGTACGCGGCGCTGCACGCGGCAGGAAAGCTCGTTGTTCCTGACGCCGACGCCGCGGCGGATCTCTACGAGATCACGCAAGATCAAACGGAGGCGCACGGATTTGCGGCCTACGAGATTTCGAACCACGCGCGCCCCGGCGAGGAAAGCCGCCACAACCTTCTCTACTGGCGCTACGGCGAATACGCCGGCGTCGGCCCCGGCGCACACGGCCGGTTGATGATGGCGCAGGGGCGCGTCGCCACCGTCGCGGAAAAACACCCCGAGACGTGGGCGTCTCGGGTCGAGGCGTCGGGTCATGGCCTCACCGAAATCACGCCGCTCTCGCCCGCTGAGCAAGCCGACGAAGCGCTGCTGATGGGTTTGCGACTGAGCGAGGGGTTCGACTTGCAGCGGCTCGCGGCGCTCGGAGCCGTCCTGCCCCAGATCAGCGTGATCGATCGCCTTGTCGACCTCGGACTGATCGATCACGTCCGACCCGAAGTAGACGCCGACTGGCGGAGCAACGAATTGAACGCGATCCATTTTTGCGCCGGGCCTGGTTTGCCGCCGGACTGCGTTCGTTCGAGCGACAATCTACATCGCATCCGCGCGACGCCGCGCGGTCGGTTCGTGCTTAATGCGATCGTCGAAGCGCTGTCCAATGGCTTGGAGCCCGTCCCTGAGCGCGCGCGTCGCGTAGACATTGCGCGCGACGCGCCTTAATCACGGCGCGATGATCAAGCGGCTCTACGATTGGACGCTATCGCTCGCGAGCCGCAAGACGGCGGAAGTCTGGCTCGCCATCATAGCCTTTATTGAAAGTTCCGTGTTCCTCATTCCGGCCGACGTGCTGTTCGTGCCGATGGTGCTGGCGCGGCCCGAACGCGCCTATCGCTACGCTCTGGTCGCCACCGTCGCGTCCACGCTCGGCGGCATCGCAGGCTATCTTTTAGGCGCCTTCGCCTTCGACGCCATAGCCGGACCGGTGCTCGAATTTTACGGCAAGCTCGACGAGTTCGAACGACTGAAAGCGTGCGCCGGCCGCGAGACGACGATGCTGATGCTGGTGACGTCCGGCCTCTCTCACCTGCCCCCAATCAAGGTCGTCACCATTCTGGCGGGCGTCGTCGGCGTCGGCATGGCCTTCTTTATTATCTCGTGCCTGATCGCCCGAGGCGCTCGCTTCTTCGCCCTCGGATGGGGTCTGAAAACGTATGGCGAGCCGATCAAGGCGTTCATCGAAAAGAGGCTGGCGCTGATCGCCGGACTTGCCGCCGCCGCCCTTATCGCCATCTATTTCGCCGTGAAGCATCTGGCGGGATCGGGCGTTCTGTCGGCTTGTTGACGGGCGAGCCGGGACGGTCCGTCTGAGGGAGTTCGCCGCATGGCGTTTGACGGTTCAGGCAAGCGCGACGACGCCTACCAGCTGGGATCGGCGGCGCTGTTCCTGTCGGCGGCCGCGATTCTCGCCGCGCTGGCGTTCGAGCATCTCGGCGGCTACCGCCCCTGCCCGCTGTGCCTGATGCAGCGCTACGCCTACTATGCGGCGATGCCGACGCTTTTCGTCGCCCTGATCCTGTCGTCCGGCGGACGCAAGGGGTTGGCCGCGCTGTTGTTCGCGGCCGTGGCGCTGGGCTTTTTGGCGAACGTCGGCCTCGGCGTCTACCATGCCGGCGCGGAATGGAAATTCTGGCCCGGACCAGACTCCTGCGCAGGTGATCAGGCGCTGTCCGCCACGGCCGGCGGGCTGCTCAAAGACCTGGAGACGATCAAGGTCGTGCGTTGCGACGAAGCTTCTTGGCGCATGTTCGGCCTGTCGGTCGCCGGTTGGAGCGCTGTCGTGTCAAGTCTCGCGGGCGCGCTCGCCGCACGCGCCGCGCAAATCGCCGCCCAGACGCGCCGCCGCAGCCTCTGATTGGATGCGCATACGACTTGTCCACAAGACTCTATGCGCAAGATCGCACTGATTTTGTTGCGCAACGAATACTGTCAACCGAATATCATCGCGCGAACAGATTGGCGCCTTCGCGTTGCCTGAATGTGACGGCTATTCTCTCTTCGTTCGCGGAACACAGCCGGATCACGGTGCGAACGAAAGGGCAAGTTTCGAGAGTTTGTAGGCGTTCAGTGCGTACTCCGAAATGCGTTCTAACGTTCAAGACGTTGCATGCGTCGTCCGGCGCAGTCCGCGAAATCGGTTTTCGTAAGCGTGGCGTTGTTGCGTGGCGTAGGCGTTCAGTTGCGTTCGAGTACGGACAAACGCCTGCAGAGGCTTTGTCTGCGGCGTTCCAAAAATCAAGGCGAGTCGCCCGGACAGAAAAGTTCAGGCGTAGGTCTCGGCGGCTCGCCACTCAGTCTCAAGGCCTAGCGTAGCAGGGGTGTCATGTACTTGGCGGAAGAGTGTGCGGCGTCAGCCGAGGAGACGTGGCGGCCCTTGGGAGACGTAGCGGCAAACGTGTTGCGTGGCGTCAGCGTCGTTCCAGCGTCGAAGCAGTAACGGTCGCAAAAAGGTGCGTTGAGTAGAGTTGCGTAGCGTGCGTTCGGCGTCGCCCTCGGCGCCAAAACCAGAATTCTGAGGAGCGAGCGGGCTCTTCAACGAGTTGGCAGATGCATGGAGCGTGGCCGGGTTAGCCCTCGATCGAGACATCATGTGACACGGTTTCGCGTAATGATGTCACAGCGCTCTGTGCGTCTGCCGCCTACTTGTCGAACTTTTTCGCCGTCACCAAGTTATCGTCGCGTGCAGCGTCTTTGCAGGAGCTGAACCCATGACTCCGTCCGTTCCCAATCACCTCAATCCGATCCAGTGGCATCAGGCCCTCTCCGTGAGCCGCCAGGCATGCGCCCGGGTCTTCGGCGACGGCGGCGCGCCGTCGGACGCGCTTGCCGCGTTCGGTCTGGCAGCCGACGAGTCGCTCACGTGGGAAAAAGCGGTTGATTACATCGCGGCGGAACTCTGCGCCCACCCGATCGCGCGCGCCGCCTGATCGGCGGACCCGCGACTACGGCTCGAGTTCGGTGTCCCAATAGAGATAGTCGAGCCAGCTCTGGTGCAGGTAGTTCGGCGGAAATAACCGGCCGTTCCTGTGCAGCTCGAACACCGTCGGGCGATACGGCTCATGCGCCGGAAACATGCCGGCGGCGCGCGGCATCAATCCGCCCTTCCTGAGATTGCACGGCGCACAAGCCGTTACGACGTTGTCCCACCGCGTTTGCCCGCCGCGCGAGCGCGGGATCAAATGGTCGAACGTCAGGTCGCTTTTATCGCCGCAATACTGGCAACTGAAGCGATCGCGCAGGAACACGTTGAATCTCGTGAAGGCGGGGTAGAGCGCGGGCCGCACGTACGTTTTGAGCGACACGACGCTCGGCAATCGGAATTCGTAGGATGGGCTGCGCACGACCCGCTCGTATTCCGAGACGATGTTGACGCGGTCGAGGAACACGGCCTTCACCGCGTCCTGCCAGCTCCACAGCGACAGCGGATAGTAGCTGAGCGGCCGGAAATCGGCATTCAACACAAGCGCCGGACAGTTGTCTGGTATGGTCACGTGAGCATTCACAGTCGCGCAGGTCCTCGCCGAATTGGCAGCCGAATCGCGTCGTTAGTCCCCACCTTGCGGCCGGGATACTAGCCGCGCGCGTCAGTTCTGTGAAGCCGCATGGACAGACGCCGGCGGCGGTCGATTTTTCGAGCTAGTTTCGCGGCTTGCGTCGCGCTGCAGCCTTGGCGTTGGGTCCGGTTTTCGCGGGCTTCGAAGCAGCGTCACGGCGCCGCCCGTAGTCGTCCCAAAGCATCCGCGCCGCAATCGCCCGCCAGGGCCGCCATTGCTCGGCAAGTTCGAGCAGCGCCGCGGCCGGAATGCGATCATCCTTCGCAAACAGTCGGCCGGCCGCCAGTTGCAGCGCCAGGTCGCCGGCGGGAAACGCGTCGGGCCGGTTGAGCGCGAACAGCAGGTAGATGTCGGCGGTCCACGGCCCGATGCCGTGCAGCGACGTGAGATGCGAAAAGACGTCTTCGTCGCTGGCGCGGTTGAGCTTTCGGAAATCGAGCCCGCCGGTCGCTACGGCGTCCGCGAGCACTTTCAACGTTTTGATCTTCGGCCGCGACAGCCCGAGTTGCGCGAGCCGCTCGTCCGGCGCCGCGCAAACGGATGCGGCGTTGAGCGGGGAGAAGCCTGCGGAGACGCGCCGCCAAATCGCGGCGGCGCTGGCGGCGGAGACTTGCTGCCCGCAAATGATTTGCGCCAGGCCGGAAAAATCAGGACGGATCGCGCGCATGGGCGGCGGACCATTCGCGCGGTGAAGCGCGGCCATGATCGTGCATTGTCCAGCGAGAGACTTTGCTGCGCGCGCGAGCGCGGCGTTCGAATCGATCGGGGCGCCGCGCAATCGAGCCACTATGCGTTCCTCCTGCGCCACACTTTAAGCGCGCGCCGATCAGGCGTAAAATCATGCGATCGAGGCGTCGATCTCGAGGGCGATCGTTCGATGGCGTGGTCAAGAAAGTTTGTCGCGTTCGCCGCCTTCTGCGGCGCCGCTCTTTTTGGCGCAACCGGGGCGGATGCGGGCCGGTCGTTCAACAGCTGGACGAGCGTCAAGAACGAACGGCACGGATTTGCCATCGCGTATCCGACAGGCGTTTTCGAGCAGAAGTCGCCGCCGACGTCGGAGGAAGGCCGCGTCTTAGTGTCCAAGGACGGCCGCGCCAAGCTGTTGGTCGGCGCGTTTCCCAACGCCGACAACCACTCGCTTGCCGAGTACCGCGAGTTCCTGTTGACCGACGAATTCGCCGGCGCGGCAATTGATTACGCCCCGGTCCGGCAGCGGTGGTTTGTGCTGTCGGGCGTGCGAAACGGCGAAATTTTCTATCAGCGCGTGAGCTTTACGTGCGGCGGCCGACTTATCAACAGCTGGGCCATGCTCTATCCAGAATCCGAGCGCAAGACGTATGACCGCGTAGTCGAAGCCGTCGCGCGCACGTATTCTCCGGGCGCGGGCCGCACGGGCGCGTGCGACTAGTAGGTGGTTCCCTCCCTTGCAAAACACCGTCACGCGCTTTGCGCCGTCCCCCAATGGGCTGCTGCACGCTGGCCATGCGCTGTCAGCGTTGATCGCGCACGAGACGGCGCGCCGCTTCGGCGGCCGTTTTCTGCTGCGCATCGAAGACATCGATGTTGCGCGGGCGCGACCCGAGTACGTCGCGGCGATCTTCGACGATCTGAAATGGCTCGGCATCTCCTGGGAAGAGCCGGTCCTCGTTCAATCGCAGCACTTTCATGAGTACCTTGCGGCGGCGGATAAGCTGATCGCGCAAGGTCTGCTCTATCCGTGCTTCGCGACACGCGCGGAAATCGAGGCCGCCGCCGATCCGTCAAAGACGGACCCCGACGGCGCGCCGCTCTATCCCGGCCTCTGGAAGTCGGCGCCGAAGGAGGCCGTCAAGGCTCGCATCGACGCCGGCGACACGCCGGCCCTGCGTCTGGATATGGCGGCGGCGCTCAAGCGGCTCGACGAGAAGCTCGGCGGCTATCCGTTGACCTTCATCGAGGTCGATGAAACGGGCGCCGCCAAAACCGTCGCGGCGGAGCCGGGTCGCTGGGGCGACATCGTCATTGTCCGCAAGGACGTGCCGGCGAGCTATCATCTTTCGGTCGTCGTCGATGACGCGCGCCAGGGCGTGACGCATGTGACGCGAGGGCAGGATCTGTTCCCGGCCACCGGACTTCAGCGGTTGCTGCAAACGCTGCTCGACCTGTCCGAGCCGCTCTACAGCCATCACCGTCTGATCCGCTGGTCGGACGGACGCAAACTTTCCAAAAGCTCGGGCGACATGGGCCTGCGGGCACTGCGCGACGAGGGCGCCAGCGCCGATGACCTAAAAAGGGCGATCGGCTTCGTTTGATTGCCGCCTCGTGTGACCCCTCGATTTCAGGCGACAACGCTGTCATTCGACGACGCGGCGACGTAAGATCGCCGCGACAGGGCTGGCTTTGGGGTATGCGTGAAAAAGCCATTGGGACCGGGCGCAAAAGGCGGCCGTCGCCGCGTCGGCGCTAACAAGTACGCGTCGGGCCGGGCGCCGCCAGAGCTGATCGTCGTGAAGACGATGCAGGCGAGGGCATCGGGCGGCTCGCCGTTGCGGTCGATCGCGCATCGACCGGCGTTGCGCGTGCTGGCGCAATCGACCACTTCCGCGGAACCGACCGCGACCGTCGCCGCGTCCGTTGCGCCTCCGCCCGCAGCGGCTCCTTCGCCCAAAGCTCCCCAGAAGGCGCGATCGCGGATCGATCGCGCGGCCGCCTCCGTCGCCGTCGCCGCGCTTGCAGCCGCCATGGCCACGCTCATCTTGAAGCCTGACGGATTGTCGTCGGCGCGCGTCGCGCCTGCGGACATTGCGGTCGCCGCTGCGCCCGCACTTGCAGAACCGCCGTCAAACGCCGCAGCGGCCGACGCGCTCGCGCCGCCGCCATCCGCGCCCATCGCTGCTCCGAATTCGGGCGATCGCGCGTCGCTGGACGCGGTTCCCGTCGAGACGTTGGCCGCCCTCGCGGTTCCGGGCGACGAACTGTCGGCCGACGGTCTTCCGACCGATGCGCTTCCGGTTACGACTGAGCAGGAGGACGACCTCGACGGGCGCGAGCGGCGCTGCGAACTCGACGAGCGCCCGGTCGCGCCGGCCGCGTCCCTACTTGCCGCCGTCGCCAAGGCGGAGATTTCGGCGACGGATTTCGGAATTGCGCTGTCCGAAGCCGCGCTGGCCCAAACCCGTGATTTCGTCGTCTACACCGACGGCTACAAGCGCCTGAAATTTCCTTTAGGCGACGTCTCGGCGATGTTCGGCGTGTGCACCGACGTCGTCATCCGCGCCTATCGCGCGCTCGGCGTCGATTTGCAATCTCTGGTTCACAAATCCCGAGTCGGCAGCGGCGACTCGAGCATCGATCATCGCCGCACCGAAGTTCTCCGCCGATTCTTTTCGACTCACGGCCGCAGCTTGCCTGCAAGCGACGTCGCCGAAGACTATGCGCCCGGCGACATCGTCAGCTATCACCGTCCGCAAAACAACGGCAGCCAGTCGCACATCGCCATCGTCTCGAACATCATCGGGCATTCCGGCCGCCCGCTTATCGTCCACAATCGCGGCTGGGGCCCCCAGCTCGAAGACGCGCTGTTCGTCGATCAGATCACCGGCCACTACCGATATGCCGGCCCGGTCGACGGCCGGGTCGAGGCTGTCGTGAAGCTTCGAATTCGGAGCAAGGCGTTGGGGTCGGTGCGTCGCAAGGGCGCGCGCTCGACATCCAAGCAGGGGTTCCGGCAGCCGGCTGGCGCCGCCAAGTCGGCGGCGACTGAATTGAACGACACCGCCGCCATTTTGCGATGAAAGCTCAGTCGACCGTAGATGGCTGCCGCCAATCGCGATATAAATGGGGCGCTAAGCATTCGCGTTAATCCTGGGATTGGAGCGCTCATGGGCGCAGATCGGATTTACGCCCAATTCTGTTTGCCAATTGCGCGAGTCCCGCTTGTTTGAAGCGGCAAATCAGATCAATGAGGACATGCATCGATAAAAGCGGAAGCTTGACCGTGCGATTGCCGGATATTCTTTTCAAAGTCACGCGCCCCCGATCGGACTCGAAGTCCAATTCTGGCGCACATACAAGTCAGGCTTCGATTGCCGCTGCTCCGCGCCAGTCGGTCGAGCAGCAATGGTCGCGATTGTCCGCCGTTCTGAAATCGGCCATTGACGGCGCCGAGGACGCGCACCGTCGCCAGGCCGCGGCGACGCAGCAGCTCGATCTCGCTCAATACGCGCTCCATACGCTCGGCGACGAACTTGCGGCGGTGATGACCATTCCCGGCCGTCGCGAGCCGGCGAGCGTTCACGTGCTCGAGGCGCCGGCAGCGCCCAAAACGGGCAAGAAGAAATCACGCGCCCGCGCCGCCTAAAAGCGCCCCGGCGTGTCCTTGCTTGCCGACGCAAATCCGTTTTGATGCGCTGATCAGGCGTCTGGGGACGTGCGTCGTCGGTCTGTTTGTGCGGGAGCGTGAAGCGTTGGCCTCAGAAGATCGCACCGGATCCGACGGCCTGTTGGCGGCCATTGCGCGGGACGCCGTTCGCCTCACGAGCGATCCGCTCGAGCCGGGGCTGTATCTCGTCGCGACGCCGATCGGAAATCTCGCCGACATCACGCTGCGCGCTTTGAGCGTCTTGTCGCGCGCAGACGTCATCTGTTGCGAGGACACGCGCCACTCCGCAAAATTGCTCCAGCACTTCGCTATTCGCGCTGTCACCCGGCCGTTTCACGATCACAACGAGGACGCGGAACGCTCGCGCCTGATGGCCGAAATTTCGGCGGGCAAACGCATTGCCTTGATTTCGGACGCTGGCACGCCGCTCGTTTCGGATCCGGGGTTCAAGTTGGTGCGCGCCTGCGCGGCGGAGGGATTGCCGGTCTATTCCATTCCGGGCCCGTCGTCCGTTTTGACGGCGCTCGCATCGAGCGGGCTGCCGACGGATGCATTTTTCTTTGCAGGCTTTTTGCCGCCGAAACAGGCTGCGCGCCGGGCGCGTCTGGTCGAACTCAAATCTTATGCCGGCACGCTGATCTTCTTTGAGGCCCCGCAACGCGCCGGCGCATCGCTTGCCGACATGGCCGATGTGCTCGGCGCGCGCGACGCCGTTCTGGCGCGCGAACTTACCAAGCTTCACGAGGAAAGCGTGCGTGCGCCGCTTGACGAATTGGCGCGGGCGATCGCCGCGCGCGACCTCAAGGGCGAGGTCGTCATTTTGGTCGGCCCTGCAGCCGCGGTCCAAGTTGCTGACGACGAGATCGAATTGCGCCTTCACGATGCGTTGGCGTCGATGACGTTGAAGGACGCCGCCAAGGCGGTTGCGACGGCGCTCGACGTGCCGAAGGCTCGCGTTTACGCGCTTGGCCTCAAGATCAAGGATGCGCGCGCGTGACCGGCCCACCCGACGCCGAGCGGTTACGCGGCTATCGGCGCGGTCACTCGGCCGAATGGGTCGCCGCAGCGTACCTTCTGTCGCGCGGGTATCGCGTTCTGGCGCGACGGCTGCGAACGCGGCAAGGAGAGATCGATCTGATCGTTCGAAAGCGTGATCGCATCGCCTTTATCGAAGTAAAGCGGCGTGCGACGCGCGATGCCTGCGAGGCTGCGATCACGGACAAGCTCAGAGGCCGCGTGCGTCGCGCTGCAGATTTGTGGCTGGCGAGCCATCCCCAGCATCAGGCGCTGACGATCGGCTTCGATCTGGTGTTCGTCACGCCGTGGCGACTGCCGGAGCACATCATCGACGCGCTTTGAAAGCGGAAAGCCGGGCGCATGCGCCCGGCTCCCATGTTCTTATCGCGCCGTTCGGGCACGACTCAGTAGCGGTCGTAACGGTGCGCGCGACTCGCTTCGGCGGCGATGGCGAGGCCGACGATCGCGGCGAAGGCGCCGATCGCGAGATTGCGGCCGCGTTTGTCGCGCCGATGATGACGGGCTTCGCGGCGACGGAAATCGCGATAGTCGTCGAAGCGCCGGCCGCGATCGTAACCGCGATCATAGCCGCCTCGGTGCTCCGAGTATCCGCCGCGATCCCAGTCGCGGGCGTTCGCCGTGGCGGCAAGCGGGGTCAATGCGCCAAAGGCCATCGTGGCCGCCAGCGCGGCAGAGGTGAATTTCTTTGCAATGCTCATGTGACAGTCTCCCAGGTCCGTGTCAGTCGCCGGCGTCCCTGGCCGGTCGCGGGCCGGCGGACGTCCGCCAGCTTCCGAACCGAGGCATAGCGGCGGCGGATTGAACCGGGTTTGAATGCGCCGTGCAGCCTGCGTTCATCTTGAAAAAAGGCCTTGTGGCGCTGCGCTCGCACGCGCGCTTTGACGCCATGAAATGCGGCAACGCGCCCTGCCTGCGGGCGTTGAAGCCCCTAGACGCGCGTGTTAAGAGCAGCCCGGCTTTGCAAAAAGGGCAGCTGGTGGGGTCCAGTCCCCGTCGCGTTCCTTTTTCCAGATCATCTTTCCTTGAAGCGGGTGGACGTTTGGGCCGGTTTTTGCGGCCCCGCCCCAAATGCGCCCGTTCGGGCAGATTCGAGAGCGCGCGACGTGGCGACCGACGAGACAGTCGTTGAAGGGGTGGCGGGGCGCTATGCGGCCGCCCTGTTCGATCTGGCGAAAGACTCTTCCAAGCTCCCCGAGGTCGAGGCCGATCTCGTCAAGTTCGCCGGGCTTCTGGACCAGAGCGCCGATCTCGTTAGCTTGGTCCGCTCGCCTGTCATCGGCGCCGACGATCAGGCGCGGGCGCTTTCCGCAGTTTTGAGCAAGGCGGGGGTCGGCGGACTGACGGCCAACTTCTTGAACCTCGTCGCCAAGAATCGGCGCCTTTTTGCGATTTCGGACATGATCAAGGCGTTTCGCGCGCTCGCCGCCAAGGCGCGGGGCGAGGCGAAGGCCGAAGTGATCAGCGCCGTGCCGCTCACTGATGCGCAGATCGCCGACTTGAAGGCGACGCTCAAGTCGTCCGTCGGCAAGGACGTGACGCTCGATGCTCGGGTCGATCCCTCGCTGCTCGGCGGCCTCGTCGTCAAGGTCGGCAGCCGCATGGTTGACAGTTCGCTCCGGACCAAACTGGAAAACCTCAAAGTCGCCTTGAGCGGAACCGGGGCCTAACTCTGAATTCGAGGCGGCGGGACGCAATCGGTCGGACCGCCGCATTGACGATCGCTTGCAAGACAACAGGTGCGGTTCGCCGTACCGACAAGAGCTGAAACGACCAAGGAAGAGGTCAACGTCACATGGATATCCGGGCCGCAGAGATCTCGTCGATCCTGAAGGATCAGATCAAGAATTTCGGCAAAGAAGCGCAGGTTTCCGAGATCGGTCAGGTGCTGTCCGTCGGCGACGGCATCGCGCGCGTCTACGGCCTCGACAACGTCCAGGCCGGCGAAATGGTGGAGTTTCCGGGCGCGATCCGCGGCATGGCGCTGAACCTTGAAGCCGACAACGTCGGCGTCGTTATTTTCGGCGACGATCGCACCATCAAGGAAGGCGACACCGTCAAGCGCACCGGCGCCATCGTCGAGGTTCCCGTCGGCAAGGGACTTTTGGGACGCGTCGTCGACGGTCTCGGCAATCCGATCGACGGCAAGGGTCCCATCAAGTCGGACAAGAAGATGCGCGTCGACGTCAAGGCGCCCGGGATCCTGCCGAGAAAGTCGGTGCACGAACCGATGGCGACGGGGCTCAAGGCGATCGACTCGCTCATTCCGATCGGCCGCGGCCAGCGCGAACTCGTCATCGGCGACCGTCAGACCGGCAAGACGGCCGTCATTCTCGACACTTTTCTGAACCAGAAGCCGCTCAACGCCGGCAACGACGAGAGCGTGAAGCTCTATTGCGTCTATGTCGCCATCGGCCAGAAGCGATCGACCGTCGCGCAATTCGTCAAAATTCTGGAAGAGCGCGGCGCGCTGGAGTACTCGATCGTCGTCGCCGCCACCGCCTCCGATCCGGCGCCGATGCAATACCTCGCGCCGTTTACCGGCTGCACGATGGGCGAGTATTTCCGCGACAACGGCATGCACGCCGTGATCGCTTATGACGACTTGTCCAAGCAGGCCGTCGCCTATCGCCAGATGTCGCTGTTGCTTCGCCGCCCGCCGGGTCGCGAAGCCTATCCCGGCGACGTGTTCTATCTCCATTCGCGCCTGCTCGAGCGCGCCGCCAAGCTCGGCGACGCCGCCGGCAAGGGCTCGCTGACCGCGCTACCCGTCATCGAAACGCAGGCCAACGACGTTTCGGCCTACATTCCGACGAACGTGATCTCGATCACCGACGGCCAGATTTTCCTTGAATCCGATCTCTTCTATCAGGGCATTCGGCCGGCCGTGAACGTCGGCCTCTCGGTGTCGCGCGTCGGATCGTCCGCGCAGACGAAGGCGATGAAGCAGGTCGCGGGCAAGATCAAGGGCGAGCTGGCGCAGTATCGCGAAATGGCGGCCTTCGCGCAGTTCGGCTCCGATCTCGACGCCGCAACGCAGAAGATGCTCGCCCGCGGCGCGCGCCTCACCGAGCTCCTGAAGCAGCCGCAGTTCTCGCCGCTCAAAATGGAAGAGCAGGTTGCTGTCATCTTCGCCGGGACGCGCGGTTATCTCGACGCCATTCCGGTTTCCGCGGTCGGCAAGTTTGAGCAAGGGCTTTTGACGGCGCTGCGCACCGAGAAAACCATTCTCGAAGCCACCGCGAAGGACAAAGCGCTGTCCGCCGACACCGAGAAGAAGCTGGTCGACTTCCTTGATGCGTTCGCGAAAGGCTTCACGGCCTGACCCGGATGCTCTGAGGAGGACGCTCCATGCCCAGCTTGAAAGACATGCGCAACCGCATCGCCTCCGTTAAGGCGACGCGGAAGATCACCAAGGCGATGCAGATGGTCGCCGCCGCCAAACTGCGCCGCGCGCAGGAAGCGGCGCAGTCCGCGCGCCCGTACGCCGAGCGCATGGACGCCGTTCTCGCCAACGTCGCTTCGCGTGTCGCCGACAAGTCATCAGGTTCGCCGCTGCTCGTCGGAACGGGCAAGGATCAGACGCACCTGTTGATCGTGATGACGGCGGAGCGGGGTCTTTGCGGCGGCTTTAACTCCAACATCGCCAAGCTGGCGCGCGCCGACGCCAATCGACTCATCCGTCAGGGCAAGACCGTCAAGATCATGACGGTCGGACGCAAGGGCGCCGACAACCTGCGCCGCGATCTCGGCAAGGCGATCGTCGACCGCGTCACGTTTCAAGGCGTCAAGCAGCTCGGCTTCAGCCATGCCGAGGGCGTGGCCAACAAGATCCGCGCCATGTTCGATGCGGGCGAATTTGACGTCGCGACGATGTACTTTTCGGAATTCAAGTCCGTCATCGCGCAGAAGCCGACGGCGCTGCAACTGATTCCCGCCAAGGTTCCGGAGGCATCCGGCGAGGCGGCGAAGGGCGCGGCGGTCGCGATCAACGAATACGAGCCTGGCGAAGAAGAAGTGATGGGCTACCTGCTGGAGCGGAACATCTCCACGCAGCTGTTCCGCGGCCTGCTCGAAAATGCGGCCTCCGAACAGGGCGCGCGCATGAGCGCGATGGACAGCGCCACGCGCAACGCCGGCGACATGATCAACAAGCTGACGATCAAGTACAATCGCGTTCGTCAGGCGAACATCACCAAAGAACTCATCGAAATCATTTCGGGCGCCGAAGCGCTCTAACCGCAAGCGAAGAACCGAGGAAACGAAGCAATGGCTAGCAAGGTTGGTAAGGTTCGGCAGGTGACCGGCGCCGTCGTCGACGTGCAGTTCGACGATCATCTGCCCGAAATCCTCAACGCGCTCGAAACGCAGAACCACGGTCAGCGCCTCGTTCTTGAAGTGGCCCAACACCTCGGCGAGAACACGGTCCGCACCATTGCGATGGACTCGACCGAAGGCCTCGTGCGCGGTCAGGTCGTGACCGACACCGGCGCTCCGATCAAAGTGCCGGTCGGCGACGAGACGCTCGGGCGCATCATAAACGTCATCGGCGAGCCGGTAGACGAAGCTGGGCCCGTCAAGACCAACGCCACGCGCGCAATCCATCAGCCGGCCCCGGTGTTCGCCGATCAGGCGACGGAAGCGCAGATCCTGGTCACCGGCATCAAGGTCGTCGATCTGCTCGCGCCCTACGCCAAGGGCGGCAAGATTGGCCTCTTCGGCGGCGCCGGCGTCGGAAAGACGGTTTTGATCATGGAATTGATCAACAACGTCGCGAAAGCGCACGGCGGCTATTCGGTGTTCGCCGGCGTCGGCGAGCGCACGCGCGAAGGCAACGACCTCTATCACGAGATGATCGAATCGAAGGTCAACCTCGATCCAAAGAAAAATAACGGCTCGACCAAGGGCTCGAAGTGCGCGCTGGTCTATGGTCAGATGAACGAACCGCCCGGCGCACGCATGCGCGTTGCGCTGTCCGGCCTCACGATCGCGGAAGACTTCCGCGACAAGGGCCAGGACGTTTTGTTCTTCGTCGACAATATTTTCCGCTTCACGCAAGCGGGTTCAGAAGTCTCGGCGCTGTTGGGCCGCATTCCCTCGGCCGTCGGCTACCAGCCGACGCTTGCGACCGACATGGGCGCGCTGCAGGAGCGCATCACCACGACGCAGAAGGGCTCGATCACGTCGGTGCAGGCGATCTACGTTCCGGCCGACGACTTGACCGATCCGGCCCCCGCGACATCATTCGCGCATTTGGATGCGACGACGGTTCTTTCGCGCTCGATCGCGGAAAAAGGCATTTATCCGGCCGTCGATCCGCTTGATTCGACGTCGCGCATGCTCGACCCCCGCGTCGTCGGCGAGGAGCACTACGCTGTGGCCCGCAAGGTTCAGGCCATCCTGCAAAAGTACAAATCGCTGCAAGACATCATCGCCATTCTCGGCATGGATGAACTTTCCGAGGAAGATAAAATGACGGTCGCGCGGGCGCGCAAGATCGAGCGATTTATGTCGCAACCGTTCCACGTCGCCGAAGTGTTCACAGGCTCGCCGGGCAAGCTTGTCGACCTCGCCGACACGATCAAGGCGTTCAAAGGTCTGTGCGAGGGCGACTACGACCATCTGCCGGAACCGGCGTTCTACATGGTCGGCACCATCGACGAAGCGATCGCGAAGGCCGAGAAGCTGGCCGAAGCGGCCTAAACGAACGGGTCGGCCGGTCACGGTTGGCCTCTGGGAGGAGCATCCGTGTCAGAGACCGAAGCCAAGTTCGGCGGCTGTTGCGACGAGCTGAAGGAAGCGCTCGAGGGCGGCGACTTTGAACCGTTGATCACGGTCGGGCCCGACGGCGTCATCTATATGACCGTCGGTCTCGTCGACCTGGAAGACGACGAACCGGGATTGGTCGATCACCCGATGTTCTTCTGTCCGTTCTGCGGCTCGAAACTTCAGACGCCGGAGGACGTCCGGGCGAAAGCCGGTGACGGCGACGACGAAGCGGTGGCCTCGTAAAGATAAAGCGCAAACGGCGCGTTGACGGCAGGACGAAGGGAAACGGGACCAATGGCAGGCACATTCAAGTTCGAGTTGGTCTCTCCGGAGCGCGTGCTGCTCGCCGTCGATGCAGAGCAGGCCATCGTGCCGGGCGCTGACGGCGAGTTCACGATGCTTCCCGGCCATGCGCCGGTGATCACGACGTTGCGTCCGGGCGTGCTTGACGTCTCCGCGCAAGGGTCGCGCAAGCGCCTGTTCGTCAAGTCCGGCTTCGCGGAAGTCGACCCGTCGCGTCTGACGGTGCTGGCCGAGAAGGCCTACGACGTCGACGATCTGACGCCGTCGATCATTGCGGACGAGCTGAAAGCTGCGGAAGCAGAACTGGCCGCCGCCAAAGACGATGCCGCCAAAGCGATGGCGGATACGCTGGTCAGCGAGTTGAAACGGCTTTCGAGCCGCGCGGCCTGATCGTCAAGTTTCAAAATTTGCTGACGGCATAGGGTCGGACACGTTGTCCGGCCCTTTTTTGCGCGCTATCTGGCGATTACACGTCGAACAGACACCCGCTCATCGCCGCGAAGCCGACCATGTTCAAGACCGGCAGCCACAGCTGCTCGGGTTGGCCGGCCAGCGACACGTCGAGATAAGCGGACGAAACCGTCCCGACGGCAAGAAGTCCCCACGTGACGGCTTTGCCGAGCATTGTTCCCCTAAGTGCTCTGCGTCTACGCAAGATGCGCGAACGCGCGCGTCACGGTCTCGTAGATCGGACGTTTGAACGGCACGATCAACTTCGGCACGAGTTCGATCGCCGCCCATCGCCATGTCTCGAATTCGGATTTGACGCCGTCTTTCGCGCGGATATCGATCTCGCTGTCGTCGCCGTGAAAGCGCATGGCGAACCACTTCTGGCGTTGGCCCCGATAGCGCCCCTTGATCGCGACGCCCAGCAGGTGATCGGGCAGATCGTAGGTGAGCCAGTCCGGGTGTTCGGCCAGCACGTCGACGCTGGTCACGCCGGTCTCTTCGCGCAACTCGCGGAGCGCGGCGATGCGCGGCGGCTCGAATTTCTCGACGCCGCCCTGCGGCATCTGCCAGATCTGCGCGGAATGATCGCCAGCCCACTTCGGACGCCGCCGGCCGACCCACACCTTGCCGTCGCGATTCAACAGCATGATGCCCACGCCGACGCGATACGGCAGCGTGCCGTCAGCTTCAGGGAGGGTCGAGAACATTTTCATGCGTGTGCGTGCCTGTGGATAAGTCGAGATTAGCGCCAAGCAGTGATTCGATAACAGTACGGAAATTCGGCAGCAAAATGATGACATTAGACCGTCATCATGGCTACTGAACGATGTTTTGCATGCGTCAGCGGCATCGTCCCTGCCGCGTGCACGATCGCGCGGCGCCGGCAGTCGCGCAGTCGTTTCGGGAACAGCGGTCAGCGCTGCGGCAAGCGCCGGGCGAGCGGCGTGAACTCGGCAAGCACTGCGGCGTAGACGGCGCGCTTGAACGGCACGATCACATCCAGCAATTCGTTGACCGGCGCCCATCGCCAGGCGTCGAACTCGCGATCGTGGCCGGGCGGCGGATCAAGGGAAATCTCGCTGTCTGCGCCGAGAAATCGAAAGGCGAACCACTTCTGAGTTTGTCCGCGATACCGCCCTCCCCAAGCCTTTCCGATGAGACCTGACGGGAGATCGTAACGGATCCAATTCGAATGTTCGGCGATGATCTCGGCAGTGCGAATTTGGGTCTCTTCGTAGAGTTCGCGCACGGCGGCGGCTCTGAGGTCTTCGCCCTCGTCGACGCCGCCCTGCGGCATCTGCCACCAGTCGCCGCGGCCTTCGGCGTCAATCTTGGAATCCGCGCGCCGCCCGATCCACACGAGTCCGTCGCGATTGATGACCATCTGCCCGACGCAGCGGCGATAGGGGAGATGCGCGAAGCGGTCGTCGGACTTCTGCGGGCTCATGGGAACACAGTATCCTGGATTCTGGGCGCCATACGCGACGCGCGGGCCCTCACATGAAAATGGGCGCTTCATCGAGCGCCCACTCTCCGCGTGCTGCCGTTCTTCTGCGCCGGTCAGTTCGGCGCCGTCTTCTTTTCCGGCTCGCTGCCTGCAGACGGCTGCGATCCTGCCGCATCCGGCGACGTCGCGGAGGCAGGCGGCGTCTTATCGACGACGGGCGGCTCCTTGGCGGTGCCGCGCAGGAACGAGAGCGCATACTGAAGCTGCGTATCCTTTTCCGGCTCCTTCGGCACGTAAGACGACGAACCGGAGACTTCCTCTTTCTCCTTCTCGCCTTCCTTCTCCGTGCCGTCCGGGTTCTTCAAGTGGCCGCGGAGGCTGGCTTCGCCGCGCGGCTTTTCGTTGGCGACTTTGGCCTTCATGTCGTCCGGAAGCTCTTCCTCGACTTGAATGTCCGGATCGATGCCCTTCGCCTGGATCGAGCGGTTCGACGGCGTGTAGTAGCGCGCCGTCGTCAGGCGGATGGCGCCGTTGGCGCCGAGCGGGATGATCGTCTGCACGGAGCCCTTGCCGAACGAGCGTGTGCCGATGACGGTGGCGCGCTTGTGGTCCTGCAGCGCCCCGGCGACGATTTCGGACGCGGACGCCGAGCCGCCGTTGATCAGCACCACGATCTTCTTGCCGTCGGTCACGTCCCCTGGTCGCGCGTTGGCGCGCTGCGTTTCCTCGTTGTTGCGGCCCTTGGTCAGCACGATCGCGCCGCGCTCCAGGAAGTCGTCGGAAACCGCGATCGCCTGATCGAGGAGACCGCCCGGATTATTGCGCAGATCGATAATGTAACCCTTGAGCTTCGGCCCGATCTCCTTGTTCAAGGTTTCGATCGATTTCACGACGTTGGCGTGCGTCTGCTCGTTGAAGGTCGACACCTTGATGTAGGCGACGTCGTCTTCCGTGCGGCCCTTGACGGCGTTGATGCGGATGACGTCGCGTACGACCTTGACGTCGAACGGCTCGTCCTTGCCTTTGCGCACGATCGTCAGCGTGATCGGCGTGTTGACGGGGCCGCGCATCTTCTCGACGGCCTGCTCAAGCGTCAGGCCGGTGATCTGCTCGTTATCGAGATGGGTGATGAGGTCGTTGGCGAGGAGCCCGGCCTTGGCCGCCGGCGTTTCGTCGATCGGCGAGACGACCTTGATGACGCCGTTCTCCATCGTCACTTCGATGCCGAGGCCGCCGAACTCGCCGCGCGTCTGCACCTGCATGTCGCGGAAATTCTTCGGGCTCATGTACGACGAGTGCGGGTCGAGCGACGTCAGCATGCCGTTGATGGCGTTCTCGATCAGCTGCGTGTCGTCGGGCTTCTCGACGTACTCGCCTCGCACCTTCTCGAAGACGTCGCCGAACAGGTCGAGCTGACGGAATGCCTCCGAATTCTGTCCGGGCGTCGCAGAGTAGGTTTGCGACACGTTGACGAACGTCGACGCGCCCGCGAGGCCGGCCATCGCCAGGAACGTCCAGAATGCATAGTCCGCTTTGCGCATTAGCCTTGTACCTTCTGCTGGCCTGACGCCCACCAGGGATCAGGATCGATGGGCCGTCCATCCTTACGAAATTCCACGTACAGCACCGGCGCGCCGGTCTGAGCCGCTGGCGATGCGCCCCTGGCGCCTCCGCTCATGGTTCCGACGGGTTCCGCCGCGAGAACGAACTGCCCTGGCTGTACGTCGATCTGCGACATGCCAGCGAGCAGAATATGATAGCCGTCGCCCGCGTTGATGATCAAGAGTTGGCCGTAGCTGCGGAATTCGCCGGCATAGACAATCCAGCCGTCGCATGGAGACGTGATCTGAGCGCCGCTGCGGGTCTCCAGTACGAGGCCCTTCGAATGCGCGCCATACTGCGTGCGATCGCCGAAATTAAGGGCGCGGCGGCCGTGCGCCGGCAGCGGCAATTTGGCGTGCGCGGTGGCGAACGGGATTGCGGGCTTGATACGGCCGGGATTTCCGGGCGCCAGGGCTGCCGGCGACGGCGCCAGTTCGATGATCTGCGGCTTCAATTTTGGCGGTTGCAGTTCGGCGACGACCGTCTCCTTCGGCTCCGCTGCGGCCGGTTTTTCCGTCTCTGCTGCGACCGTGAAGGGTGCGCCGTTTGCGGGCGTCACCGTGACGGCAGCCGTCGCGACGCCGGCTGCAGACGCAGCGGACGCGTCAGTGACCGCGGCTGTCTTGACTTCGGTTTGGTAGGCGCCAAGGCCCGTCTTGTCGGCAAGCGTCGGGTTTTCGTCGAGCTTGGCGATGAGTTGCGAGAGGTCTTCGACGTTTTTCGAGATCTCGGCGGTGGCCGCGCGCACCGACTGCAATTCGCTTTCGCGCTCGGCGATCGTCAGCTTTTTCGCTTCCATCAGGCTCGCGAGGCGATTGCGCGACTCGTTCAACCGGTCGGTCTCGGCCTGCAGTCGTTGACCCTGTGAGCGCACTTCGCCCATGACGCGAGTCAAGTCGTCGAGACTTTCGGAAAGCTTGTGCGCTTGGCCGCGCAACTCCGGGAAGGCCGACGACAGCAACATCGCGCTGCGGACCATCTTCAGGGCGTCTTCTCGCCGCGTCACGAGAACGGGCGGCGGGTTGCGGCCCATGCGCTGCAAGGCGCCCAACAGCGTCGCAATCTGTCCGTGGCGCTGGATAAGCGATCCCCGTACGAGCTTTTCCTGCGCTTCGAGTTCGAGCAGCCGACCTTCGATCGCCGTCAACTGAGCTTCGCTGCGCTGGACGAGCGCCGCGGTTTCAACCAAGCGACCGTTCAGCCGTTCGCGTTCAGAATCGAGATTGGCGACATCCGACTGGATCGCCTGTTCTTTGCCCTTGGTTGTGTTCAGTTCGCCCTTCTGAGCGTCGAGCGCACGGCGCGCCTCTTCGGGCTCGGCGGGAGGCGGCGCGGCCGTCTGCGTAAGCGCGGGGAGGCTGAGTGCGCCGACGCCTGCCGCCAGAGCCACGGCAAGCACGAGCCCACAGCGCAGTTGCGCCCCGCGCCGCGACGACCAGACCGAGATTTGGATATCAGCGGGCAATCAGCCACCGTCGTAAAATGTGCAGCATCGCGGCGTTCGAACGACCTCGAACCGGATCGCCGGCTCCTGCATTTTCGGACCCCCTATCAACCCACCCGATCGCCGCAGGATTAAGGCTTTTGTAGTCCGAGGCAAATTTCAATTGCGTAACCTCTGCACAGTTGGTTACGGCTGCCTTTGCGAGCCGTGGCGCGCCGGCGGCGGTTTCGGCGATTGCGGCGCGACGGCGATGCCCCTAACAGTGGCCCCTGGCGCGCTTCGAGCCGCCGATTGGGACTTTGGGCTATGGAAACGCTGCTTTATCACGCCTCGACCATCGCCGTTCTGGCGGTTCTGATCGTGCTTGTGCTCGGTCTGTACAGTATGTTGAAGGGCACGAGCCCCAACCTCAGCCAAAGGTTGATGCGCTGGCGCGTCGGCCTCCAGTTCTGCGCAATCCTGATCATCATGGCCTACGTGCTGTTGGGACGCTGAAGCTGGGCGGTTGTCGCCCACTGATTCGCAACCAGAAAGTCCGCTCATGGTCGTTCTGAACCGCATCTACACCAAGACCGGCGACGCCGGCACCACGGCGCTCGGCTCCGGCGAGCGCGTGCCGAAGACGTCGGTGCGCATCGCCGCCTACGGCACGGTTGACGAAACCAACGCGCAGATCGGCGTGGCGCGGCTCCAACTTGCGAGCGCGGACGATGACGTCGATCAGATGCTGGGGCGCATCCAGAACGACCTTTTCGATCTTGGCGCCGACTTGTGCGTGCCGGATCGCGGCGAGAATCTCGCCTACGAGCCGCTGCGCGTCAGCGACGCCCAGGTCCAACGCCTCGAAGACGAGATCGACCAGATGAACGCGGCGCTCCAGCCGCTGCGCTCGTTCATACTGCCTGGCGGAACGCCCGCTGCTGCGGCCTTGCATGTCGCGCGCACCGTTTGCCGGCGCGCCGAGCGCGTGATGGTGGAGCTCGCCGCGCTGCCAAACGAGCCGGTCAGCGCCGCCGCGCTCAAGTACATCAATCGGCTGTCGGATTTCCTGTTCGTCGCCGGCCGCTTCGTCAACGACAAGGGCCGCGCCGACGTGCTGTGGGTCCCGGGCAAGAACCGCTGAGCGGCGCACTACAGTTCGCGAAAATAAGAGGGGAATGCGCCTGTGTTCGTGCCGATCGGCGATGAAAACCCGTTGAAATCAATCCCGTTTCAGTTCGCGACTATCGCCCTCATCGTTCTCAATACTCTCATTTTTGTTTTTGAAACGGTGACCGGAACCTCGCAGGCTGTCACAGCGAGTTTCTCCATCGTGCCGAACGAGCTCTTTGCGGCGATCGCGCCCGACGGCGCGCCGCAAATTTCAAACGATGCGCTCCCCTTTTCTGAACGCGCAACGCTGCTCACGTATATGTTCCTGCACGGCGACTGGATGCATCTGATCAGCAACATGCTGTTCCTTTGGGTGTTCGGCGACAACGTCGAAGACGCGATGGGGCACGCGCGATTTCTCGCGTTCTATCTGCTCTGTGGCGTCGCAGCCGGCTTGGCGCATGCCGCGATGATGCCTGAGAGCGGCGATGCGCTGATCGGCGCCAGCGGCGCCGTGTCGGGCGTTATCGCCGCCTATCTGATGCTGCACCCCCGCGTCAGCGTCTGGGTGCTCGCCTTTAAATTCATTCCGCTCAGGATTACCGCCGCTTGGGTGCTGGGGTTCTGGATCGTCCTGCAGGTCGTGATGCTCGTGGGCGCCGATGCAGGCCCGACGGCCTGGTGGGCCCACGTCGGCGGCTTGATCGCCGGGGCGGCGCTTGCGCCGCTGCTGCGACGCCCGGGCGTGCCACTGTTCGGGCGCTGACCCCTCACCATTTTTGCGGCCGCTATGCACCCCCCAAAAACCCTGCGGGCGCGACGCTGCGGGCCAATTGACTTCACTTGAACCCACCCGTAGCTTCGCGGTCTTCGCAGGTGCGAAAGCCCGGCTGCCCGGCCCTCAAATCCGGCGTCCGGACGCTGCCGCGCCGCAATAATCAAGGTCGTCCGCGGCGGCGGTCACAACCTCGAAAAAAAACCAAGATGGGAGCGCCAGCCGGACTGGCGAAGGGCATGAAGATCGTTGTGCCGATCAAACGAGTCGTCGACTACAACGTCAAAATTCGCGTCAAGGCGGACGGTTCGGGCATCGATCTTTCGAACGTCAAAATGTCGATGAATCCCTTCGACGAGATCGCCGTCGAAGAAGCGGTGCGGCTGAAGGAGAAGGGGACCGCGACCGAGGTTGTCGTCGTCTCGATCGGCCCCGCGAAGGCTCAGGACATCATCCGCACGGCGCTCGCCATCGGCGCCGATCGCGGCGTGCTCATCGAGACGACGGAGGGCGCGATCGTTGAACCGCTCGCGGTCGCGAAGCTGTTGAAGGGCGTCGTCGAAACCGAGAAGCCGGACCTTGTCATCCTCGGCAAGCAGGCGATCGACGACGATTGCAATCAGACCGGCCAGATGCTCGCGAGCCTGCTGGAGTGGCCGCAGGGCACCTTCGCCTCGAAGGTCGAGCCTCAGCCGGGCGCCGTGTCGGTCACGCGCGAAGTGGACGGCGGGCTCGAAACCGTAAAGCTCAACCTACCCGCCGTCGTCACGACCGATTTGCGCTTGAACGAGCCGCGCTATCCCTCGCTGCCCAACATCATGAAGGCGAAGAAAAAGCCGCTCGACGTCAAGAAGCCGGACGATTTCGGCGTCGATGTCGCGCCGCGGCTCAAGGTCTTGAAAACGTCCGAGCCTGCGACGCGCAAGGCCGGCGTCAAAGTCGCGAGCGTCGCTGAACTCGTGCAAAAGCTGAAAACCGAAGCCGGAGTGCTCTGATGTCGGTCCTCCTCGTCGCAGAGCACGCGAACGCGTCGCTGTCTCAGGCGACGGCCAAAGCGCTCTCCGCCGCCAAGCAGCTCGGCGGCGACGTGCATATTCTCGTCGCCGGCTCGGGCTGCAAACCTGCGGCCGAAGCCGCCGCAAAGCTCGGGGGCGTGTCCAAGGTGCTTGTGGCGGATGCGCCGCATCTCGCCAATAACCTTGCCGAAGAAACGGCAGCGGTCATCTTGGCGCTTGCGAACGGCTATTCGGCCATCGTCGCGCCTGCGACCGCGTCGGGTAAGAACGTTCTGCCGCGGGTTGCGGCGAAGCTCGACGTGATGCAGGTCTCCGACATCACGAAGGTTGTCTCGCCGGATACGTTCGAGCGGCCCATCTACGCTGGCAACGCCATCCAGACTGTGCAGTCGGCAGAGAAAATCAAAGTCATCACCGTGCGTACGGCGGCTTTCGCGGTCGCGCCCGACGGCGGATCCGCGCCGATCGAAAGCGTCGCCGTCCCGGCGGCGGTCGGCGCGTCCACGTTTGAAAGAGCCGAACTGACGAAATCCGATCGTCCCGAACTGACGAGCGCCAAGATCATCATCTCGGGCGGGCGCGGCATGGGCAACGGCGAGAATTTCGCCAAGTACATCGAGCCCGTGGCCGACAAGCTAGGCGCGGCGATGGGCGCTTCGCGCGCCGCCGTCGACGCAGGTTTCGTTCCGAACGACCTGCAGGTCGGCCAGACCGGCAAGGTCGTCGCGCCCGATCTCTACATCGCCGTGGGCATCTCCGGCGCGATCCAGCATCTCGCAGGAATGAAGGATTCCAAGGTCATCGTCGCCATCAACAAGGATGGCGAGGCGCCCATCTTCCAGGTGGCGGACTATGGCCTCGTCGCCGACCTGTTCCAGGCGCTTCCCGAACTGGAAGCCGAGCTCAAGAAATAGCCACAGGCGCGAAGGACGACATTTGATGCCGCAATCGACCAAGATCGCCGAACGAAGCAAAGCGACCGCTACGGCCGCTCGGACGATCGCCAAGGTCGGCGTCGTCGGCGCCGGGCAGATGGGCAGCGGCATCGCCCACGTCATCGCGCTCTCCGGCTACGATGTGGCGCTAAACGACATCAAGAAAGAGAGTTTTGACAAGGCGATCGAGGCTATCGGCGTCAACATGGGGCGTCAGGTCGCGAAGGGCGTCGTCACGGAAGCCGCGAAGTCCGATGCGCTGGCGCGCATTTCCTACGCGGCCGCGCCGAGCGCTTTCGGCGATTGCGACCTGGTGATCGAGGCGGCGACCGAAAACGAAGACCTCAAGCATAAGATTTTTGCGGCTATCTGCCCGCATCTGAAGCCGACGGCGATGCTCGCGTCCAACACGTCGTCAATTTCCATCACCCGTCTCGCAGCCGCGACCGACCGGCCGGAAGACTTCATCGGCATGCACTTCATGAATCCGGTGCCGCGGATGGAATTGGTCGAGTTGATCCGCGGCATCGCGACGGAAGACGAGACGTTTGCGACGGCCAAGACGTTCGTTGAAAGCCTCGGCAAGACGACGGCGGTTTCGGAAGATTTTCCGGCCTTCATCGTCAATCGCATCCTGCTGCCGATGATCAATGAAGCCGTCTACACGCTCTACGAAGGCGTCGGCACTGTGGAAGCCATCGACAAGGCGATGAAGCTCGGCGCGCACCATCCGATGGGGCCGCTCGAACTCGCGGACTTCATCGGCCTCGACACCTGCCTGAGCGTCATGCAGGTGCTCTACGAGGGCCTGTCGGACTCGAAATATCGACCTTGTCCGCTTCTGGTGAAGTACGTCGAAGCCGGCTGGCTCGGCCGCAAGACCCGGCGCGGCTTCTACGATTATCGCGGCGACAAGCCGGTGCCGACGCGCTGAGGCGCTCCCTACGAAAATCTCTCCAGCAGCGAAAGCGCTTCAGGCGTTTGCAGCGCATTGGCCGCAAGCGTCACCACCGCCACGTCGACCAGGATGATGACCAGCGCAATGGGAATGAGAAACCGGAATTTAAGGCCCCAATAGGATTTGTTCATCGCAATGCCAAAACCCGCCAGCACGGCGAACATGAGGAAATTCACGAGAACGATCAGCCAAGGCGCGTTGACCAGTTCGAGCCCTGCGTCGCCGGGCAGCGCCGCTCGAATGGCGACGATGCCGGCAACGCGGAGCGATTGCATGGCGATCGACAGCAGCAGGGCGAAACCCGTCCCGAGCAGCGCGAACTTGAAATAGTTTCGCGGCGTGCGCGCAATCTGCGCGCCCAGGCGATAGAGATAAAAGCCAAGCGGCACGGTGACGGCTATCTCAAGATATTGCAGGATCGTGAGGCCGAGCGCGATGACGCGCGCGTCGCCGCTCGACGCGTCCGAGCCCGAATACCACGCGGCGAAGCCAGGCAGGACCACAAGCCCAAACGCGATCCACGCGGCGAGGCACGTGGTGAAAAATTTGAGGTGTCCGCGATAGTTGGGATCTTCGGCAAGCGCGATCGCCGTGTCGATTGGCCGGCGCGCCATGCGGCCAAGCACGCTGAAGACGCCGTACGCGTCATCGGCGCCTGCGACTTCGGATGCGATCGCGCCCCAACCCTCGCCCTTGGCGACGTTTCGCTGCCGGTGCGGATCGCTATTTTCCTGCATACAGACCCTAACCCTCGCTTCCCATGTTTAAGACGCAAAACTAGCATGCCCCGTCTGCAACGGAAGCACGTCAGAAAGCCCACGAATGACGAGCATTGGAAAAGTCGCAGTGATCACAGGCGCGGGGTCGGGCATCGGCCGCGCCGTGGCGATAAAGTTGCAGGGTGCAGGCTACAACGTTGCGTTGGCCGGCCGGCGGATTAAGGAGTTGGAAAAGACCGCCGCTCAAGCGACGCCGGGCGGGGGTCGATTGGTCGCCGTTGCGACCGACGTAACCGATCAGCAATCGGTCAGGGCGGCGTTCGCCGCTGCCCGCGATCAGTTCGGCCGGCTCGACGTGTTGTTCAACAACGCGGGGACGTTTGCGGTCGGCGCGAGGGTCGAGGACATTGCGCTCGAAGACTGGAAGCGCGTCGTCGACGTGAATCTCACGGGCGCATTCCTTTGCGCGCAGGAGGCCATCCGCATGATGAAGGCGCAAAACCCGATGGGCGGCCGGATCATCAACAATGGGTCGATTTCAGCGCAGGTCCCGCGCCCTCTTTCGGCCCCCTACACGGCGACGAAGCACGCGATCACCGGTCTCACAAAGTCGATTTCGCTCGACGGCCGCGCGCACGACATCGCCTGTTCGCAAATCGACATCGGAAATGCGGCCACCGATTTCACCGCGCGCATGGCGTCGGGAATTTTGCAAGCCAACGGCGAAACGATGATCGAGCCGCGAATTGACGTCGAGCATGTCGCGGACGCCGTGCTTTACATCGCCAACCTGCCGCTCGACGCCAACGTGCAGTTCATGACGCTGATGGCGACGAAGATGCCGTTCATCGGGCGAGGCTAAACGGGAACCATCGTCTCATAAATGCGCAACCCGCCGCCGCGATCGTCTGCGGCGACGGGCCGACCCCGCCGACGCGCGCCTGACCTCGTGAGGAGGGGACGGGGCTTTGGCCCTGCGCGCGCCGGCAAGAATGGCCGTGTGATTTAGTTGTGCATCAACACGGTATCGATCACGTGGATCACGCCGTTCGACTGATTGACGTCGGCAATCGTGATTTTCGACTTATCGCCTTTCTCGTCGACGACGACCCAATTGCCGCCTTCTCCCATGACGGTGATGTTGGCGCCTTCGACGGTCTTCAGGTCGACCTTGCCGCCGTTGGCTTTCGCCTTCGCCGCCAGATCTTCCGCCGACAGTTTGCCGGCGACGACGTGATACGTCAGGACGCCGGTCAGCTTGTCTTTGTTCTCAGGCTTCAGCAGCGTCGGCACCGTGTCCTTCGGAAGTTTTGCGAAGGCTTCATTCGTCGGCGCGAACACCGTGAAGGGGCCTTTGCCCGACAAGGTGTCGACAAGGCCTGCGGCCTTCACGGCGGCGACGAGCGTCGTATGATCCTTCGAATTGACGGCGTTTTCGATGATGTTCTTCGACGGGAACATCGCTGCGCCGCCGACTTCGACGGTCTTTTCCTTCATTTCAGCGAACGACGGCGCGCCGGTAAGGCCGACGACGGCCGCGATGGCGATCGTCGCGATTGCGAGTGCGCCGGCAGGGTTCATTTTTGACATGAGATGTCAGTCTCCGATGTGTTGCGATCGCTCGTTCCGGGGGGAAGAGCGCGGCAGTTACGCTTCGGAGACGAGGTGGTTTCAGCAAATTCGAGATGATATTTTTGTCATGCGGGCGATCGGCCCGCCGTCGTGGAATTTGCAGATCCGAGTACAATGGTAGATCGCGAATTCGTGATGTACGAACTCAGCGCTTCGCGGTCGGAATGAGTTTTCCGGCGAAGACGACGGGCCCCGTCGGCGCGCCGGTGGTCGAGCCGCCCGCGGGCTCGAGGCTCACCGCGTACGTCGCGGTTTCGATGACGTCGGGCTTGTACGCGGCGAGCGTCGGCTTCTCCATGGCGTCCGGCTCGTCGATGAGACCCAGCGACTTCGGCGCGCCGAGGCTATCGTGCACCAGCCAGAGTTCGAAGCTCTTGCCGGGCTCCGCTTTGGCGGCGACGGGTCGCACCGTCATCAACCGGTTCTCGACGTCGACGGAGACGAGGAACGCAGGCGAGGCCGCATCCTTCTGGAGCACGGCGACGAAGTTTTGCGATGGTGGTTTCGGCGCGAACTGGCCAGCGCCGATCAGCATCGCGAGACCTGCTGCGACGGCAGAGGCGGCCAGCGCCGCAGTGCGCCAAACGCTGACTTTGCGTCGCAGCGTCGCAAGTTCGACGACGTTGCCGTCGCCGCCGCCTGGCCCGCCTTGCGACAGGCGAGCCACAATTTTTGCGAAGAGCCCAGGATCGGGCGCAATCTCGGGCACGGCGTCAAGGAGCGGCGCGAGCCGGCTTTCCCATTCGAGAATCGCCGCGTCCAACGCCGGCTCGCGCTGTCGACGCGCGGCAACCGCGGCGCGCTCGGCCGCATCCAGCGTGCCGAGCACATATTCGCCCGCGAGTCCGTTGATGTCGGCGTCGTCCGTCATCCGCCCAGACATCCTTTGAGCACGGCGAGGGACCGGCGCAACCAGGTTTTGATGGTGTTGACGGGCTCGCCGTACTTCGCGGCCAGTTCGTCCCGGCTGAGGCCTTCGCAATAGGCGAGAACCACCATGTCGCGGCGCTTGGGCTCCAAAGTTTTCAGGCAGTCGGCGAGGCGGCGTCCATCCTCGCCCCGCATCACGCGCGCGAGCGCCGATTCGTCATCCGAGGCGATGTCGAGTAGCTCAGGATGATCTTCGATCGAAACGGGCCGTTTGCGGCGCACCTCATCGAGCGCGCGATTGCGTGCGATCGCGGCAAGCCACGTCACGGGCGACGCCATGGCGGCGTCGAAGTCGGAGGCTTTGTCCCAGACCTTCACGTAGACCTCTTGCAAAACCTCTTCTGCGAGGTCGCGGCGATGCAAGATACGGACGATGATTCCGAAGAGTTTCGACGACGTCGCCTGATAGAGCGCTGAAAACGCCGCACGATCCTTGTCCGCGACGCGCTTTAAGAGATTGGCAATGTCTTGCGATGAGGTCATGCGGGCGGGCGTGAACGCTTGCTGGGCGACATGGCTGAAGAATAGGCGGGATCACCTATAGCCCGGCGCATCGGGGTCCGCTAGTCGCGGCGCGCAACGAAGGGCTGGGAACGCCGCCACGGAGCGGTCAAGCGCGGCGCTCGCCGACGATTTGCGTTGCGATGAAATCGGTCAGGTCGTGGGTCAGGTGATCGATGTGCGCCGGCAATTCGCGCCATTCGCGCACGCGCAGTTGCGCGGGGTGGTCGATGTAGTCGGAATGGACGAGCACCGTCGTCATGCCGAGCGCGCTGGCGATTTCGAGATTGTGCGGCATGTCTTCGAACATCGCCGATCTTTCGGCCGCAATGTCGTGGAGCGCCGCCATGCGCTCGAACGCAGCGCGCTCCGGCTTCGGCACGAAACCGAGCGCGGCGATGTCGCAAATGTCCTCGAACAGGTGCAGCACGCCGATCTTTGCGGCGACGTTTTCTGCGTGCTTTCGCGATCCGTTGGTGAAGATCAGCTTGCGGCCATCCAGCCGGCCAATCGCCGCGGCGAGTTCGGGAAGTTCGGGCAGCGCGCTCAAGTCGATGTCGTGCACGTAGGCAAGAAAGGGCTCAGGCCGCATCTTGTGCACCTGCATGAGGCCGGAGAGCGTGGTTCCGAACTGGCGGTAATACGCCTTCTGCAAATGCCGGGCGTGCGCGAACGGTACGCCGATGGCGTTCGCGATGAACTCGCCCATGCGCCGATCGACCTGCGCGAAGAGATTGCAGGACGCCGGGTAGAGCGTGTTGTCGAGATCGAAAATCCAGGTCTCGATGGCATCGAAGCTCCTGGCCGCGGGTTTGCGCCGATGTCCTTGCGTTGGCGGCGGGGCTCTGCTTTCGGCGGACAAAGCGCTCACGCCTTAGCCCTCTTGCGCTCTATCCGATGCACCAGCGTGCCGACGCCGTGCTCCGTGAAAAGTTCGAGCAGCACGCAATGCGGCACCCGCCCGTCGATAATCGTGACGCCTTCGACGCCAGCTTCCACGACCTCGATGCAGCCTTCGATCTTCGGAATCATGCCGCCGGAAATGGCGCCGCTGCGGATCATCTCCCGCGCCTGGTCGATGGTGAGGCGCGGCACCAGCTTCTTGTTGGCGTCCAACACGCCGCTGACGTCGGTCAGCAACAGAAGGCGTTTGGCGTGCATGCGCGCGGCCAAGGCCGAGGCGAAGGTGTCGGCATTGATGTTCAACGTCTCTCCGTCGCGGCTGATCGCGACCGGAGCGATGACCGGGATCAAATCCGACTTCGAGATCACTTCGACGATGTGCGGATTGACCTCGTGCGGCTCGCCGACGTAGCCGATGTCCACCGCCTTCATGATGTTCGACTGCGGGTCGGGCATCTCGGTGATCTTCTTGGCGATCATCAGGTTGGCGTCTTTGCCTGAGATGCCTACGGCCTTGCCGCCCTGAAGGTTGATCGCCGATACGATCTCCTTGTTGATCTTGCCGGACAGCACCATCTCGACGACTTCGACCGTCGGCTTGTCGGTGACGCGCAAGCCCTGCACGAAATCGGATTTGATTTCGAGCTTCTTGAGCATGCTGGCGATTTGGGGCCCGCCGCCATGCACGACGACGGGATTGATGCCCGATTGCTTGAGGTAGACGATGTCCTGGGCGAACGCTTCGAACAGCGCCGCGTCGCCCATGGCGTTGCCGCCGAACTTCACGACGACGGTCTGTTCGTCGTAGTTGATCAAGTGCGGGATCGCCTCGGCCAAGATGCGCGCCTGCTGGTGGGCGGAAAGCGCGTCTTCCGCGCCCGAGGCCGCAGCTGTCGGCTGATTCTTGACTGACGTCACGCTCGTCTCTCCTTGCAGCCGCGCGGTTGGCGGGGGGCGGCCCCCCGGCTGTCCGCCGCGGACTTATAGCTTTTCAAGCGTCGCTCTCAACGAATTTCCCGTTTCGGGCCATCGAACCGCCCACAGGTGATTGAAATATCCGTCATCAGCGGCGCTGCGATCAACAGTTCGTCCGGTGCGCTGCGCTATGAGCAGTGTTAAGAATTGCCGCATTGCGGCTCAACGGGATCGTCGGCAGGGTGCGGCATTGCAAGAGTTTGAAGCGGTGAGCAGTCCGGCGATGGAACTCGGCCAGACGCCCATATCGCCCGAATTGGCGACGGCCTTGGCGCGCGCGTCCGAAGCGGCGACGGCGTCCGGCGCCGGTCAGATAACGCTTGAGCATCTGCTCTACGCGCTATGCGAAGACCCGGATGCGATTGCGGTGCTGGATGCGAGCCGCGTCGACATCGAGAGTCTTCGAAATGAGACGGCGGCTTACGTGACCGGCGGACAGGCCGTGTCCATGCCCGTGTACGATGCCTTGCCGCCGTCGGAAGACGTTACGCGCATCATGGACGCCGCGGCTGCGGCGGCCCGCGGCGGCCGCAGGCGCGACATCAACGGCGCCATTGTCATCGCAGCCATCGTCGGCGACGGGCGAAGTTTCGCCGCCCACCTTCTGCACAGCCACGGACTGACGTTCGATGAAGCGATCCGCGCCTTACAGCGCGCGTTCTCGCCGTCCCTCCTTCGCGAGACGCAGACGATCATGCCTGCTGCGGACGATGTTCTGGCGCGCGCCCGTGAGCGGGTTCAGTTGCGATCAGCTCCGACGCTGCGCGACATGATGGGCGACAGCGGGCGCGCAACGCCGCCCCAAGGCGCGTCGCCAGCGACCGCGCCGACATTTGAGCCGACGCGGATCGAGATCGATCCGGCGACGCGGTCGAACCCGCCCGATGAGCGGGAGCAGCCGGTCCAAAGCGTTGAAGCCCAAGTTGCCGAAGGGGCGCCTTTCGCGTCCAGCGAGATGACGGCCGCGGCCGACGCTACGCTTGACGAAACATTGGCGACGCTAGCGGGCAAGTTGGAAACCGAGCCGGCTACTGCTGCGCTGGAGACGCAGCCCACGATTCAAGCAGAGCCTCCGTCAGCGGCGGAGGCGGTCCCGCAGCGGTCGCTGACGAGCGACTCCGCCGTGATGGCGTCGCCCTCCGCAATTGCGCCGTCGTGGGACGCCATGAGCGCGCCTCCCCCGCACTATGCGCCCGCGCCCACGCCTCCGCGCCATCCCGACATCGAGTTGCTCAACGGGCCGCCTGTCTCCAAGTATCCGCCCTTCGAGCCGCAGGCAGACGGCGCCGCCGCGCCTTTCCCGCCGCGGCGTCCGATCGATCTCTCGCCAAGCGGACCTGCAGCGTTTGACATTCCACGCCGGACGCCCTCCGTCCTGCCGCCGCCGATTCCGAATTCGCCGCACGCAAGCGCGGCGCCCGGGGCTCGAGCAGATTTTCCGGTCCCCACCTCGCCGCATGCGCCGTGGCCCGAACTGGATCCCATCGCGTCAAACGCCGCCCGCGACGCCGCGTTGCGCCCGAGCGCCGCAGCTGCGCCTGAGCCGCCCGCCGAACGACCGCGGCAACCCAATCTGGGCCGCAAGACGGGCGCGTTCATGGATGCAGGCTCAAAATTCGTCCAGCCTGGGCCAAAGCCGCCGGAGAACTTGTCGACGCTGTCGGCGGAATCGCTCCCGAATGCGCCATCGGTCGAAACGGGGCAACTTGCCGAGAACATTCCGCGCGACATGCGAGTCGGAGTCACCGAGCGCGCAGAGGTGCGCATCGCGAAGGCGTCCGTAAAAGCGATCGTCGAGGGTCTGGAAGGCGGCGGCGCGGCGTGGCGCCACGATGTCGTCGTCACCAAGGCCATGTCGGTGCGCTTGCGAGCGCCCGACGGCGGGTTCTTCATCGAGACTGCGTCGCCGGAAACCCAGTGGATAGAAAACAACATCGGCCTTGGCGGCGATGATTTTGCGAGCTGGCGATTTCTGATTACGCCCGAGTCGCGCGGCCGATCGCAATTGCAGATCATCGTCTCGGCGCGAACCGTCGGCGCGGATGGCGTCGCGGCCGAAACCGCGCTTCCCGATCAGGTGATCGACGTAACGGTGCGCACGAATTACAAGCGCGCGCTGGCGAAAGTTTCGGGTTGGGTTGCGGCGGCCATCGCGGGCGGCGCGTTGGCCCGCTTCGGCGAATCCGGCCTCGATGCGGTCAATCTCTACGTCGCGAAGTTCATGAGCTAGCTGCGTCAGCCGCGCTCGGCCAGCAGCTTGGCGATCGCCGCGCGCAGCGCTTCGATGCCGCCCCCCTTTTCCGATGACGTTACGATCACGCCCGGAAAGGCGGCGGGATGCTTGGCCAATGCGGCAGCAACCGTTGCCGTGATGTTTTCGAGATCCGTGCGACTGATCTTATCGGCCTTCGTCAAGACTGCCTGATAGGACACGGCGGTCGCATCGAGCAGGTCCAAGA
Organism: Hyphomicrobium sp.; assembly: GCA_052386495.1. Taxonomy (GTDB): domain Bacteria; phylum Pseudomonadota; class Alphaproteobacteria; order Rhizobiales; family Hyphomicrobiaceae; genus Hyphomicrobium_B. The sequence goes on from JBQTKA010000018.1 coordinate 64,802, forward strand.
TTTCGGCGTCGGCGGTCTTCAATCCGTGGCGCGCGTCGATCAGCACAAAGACGCGCAAGAGCGTGCGCCGGCCGGCCAGGTAGCCGCGCAACACGCGGTTCCACGCCTTCACTTTGTCTTTAGGCGCTTCGGCGTAGCCGTAACCCGGCATGTCGACGAGATACAGCCGGCCGTCGGGAACCGTGAAGAAGTTGAGTTCCTGCGTACGCCCAGGCGTGTTCGAGGCGCGTGCAAGGCTCAACTGACCAACCAGCGCATTGATGAGACTGGACTTGCCGACGTTGGATCGTCCGGCAAACGCGATCTCTGGCCGATCGTCGGGCGGGAGATGATCGAGATCGGGCGAGCCGCGCGCAAACGTCCACGCCAGCGTGAAAAGGCGCCGGCCGGCCTCAATGTCGTCTGCGGTCGGCGCATCGTCGTCCAGCATTGCGCGAAACCTTCTCGACGCGCCGGCGGCGCCGATGCGAGCCGGCTACTTGCCGCTGGAGTCGCCGGGTCCTGAGCGGCCCAGCAGCGGTCCGAACGTGCGCTTGATGTTCTGCAGCAAGTGCACCTCGGCGCCGTTCTTGGTGTTGATATGCCACTGCTGCCAGATCGACAGCAGGTTGCTCCACGCCCAGTAGATCACGAGGCCCGCCGGAAAACTCGCCAGCAGGAACGTGAACATCACCGGCATCCACTGGAAGATTTGCTGCTGGATGGGATCGGGCTGCGGTGGATTCAACTGCATCTGAACCCACATCGTGATGCCCATGATGAGCGGCCAGACGCCGATGTGGAGGAACTCGGGCACCGTGTACGGAAGCAGTCCGAACAAGTTGAACAGCGATGTCGGGTCGGGGGCCGAAAGGTCTCTGATCCAGCCGAAGAACGGCGCATGCCGCATGTCGATAGTGACGAAAAGCACCTTGTACAGCGCGAAGAAGACCGGGATCTGCAACAGGATCGGCCAGCACCCCGCGAGCGGGTTGATCTTTTCCTTGCGGTAGAGATCGAACATCTCCTTTTGCTGACGCTGCTGGTCGTCCTTGTAGACCTCCTTGATGCGCGCCATCTCCGGCTGCAATTTTTTCATCCGCGCCATGCTCTCGTACTGTTTGTTGGCGAGCGGATAGAAGGCGGCCTTGACGAAGACGGTCAGGATCAGAATGGTTACGCCGAAGTTGTGGACGAGGCCGTTGATCTTCTCCATCAGCCAGAACAGCGGTTTGGTGATGAAGTAGAACCAGCCCCAGTCGATCATGCGGTCGAACTGCTGAATCCCGATATTGGCTTCGTATTTGTCGATCAGGGTCGCCTGCTTGGCGCCGGCATAGAGATGGCCCTCGACGCCCTTGCGCGCATTCGGCGGAATGACGACGGCGCCGCGCAGGTAGTCGGTCTGGAAGGAATCGCGCTCGCTCGCGTCGCGGGCTTTCACCGCTGAGTACATCGCGCGATACGGCTCCTTCTGATCCGGGATCAGCGACGCCGCCCAGTATTTGTCGGTGACGCCAAGCCATCCTCCGGTGATGTTCTCGAACGTCTTCGGAGCGCCGTTGGCGACGGCGTCGTGATAAGTCACTTCCTGCAGTCCGTTGACGCCGGAGACGCCGATCAAGCCCTCGTGAAGAATGTAGAAGGCTGTCGACGGCGGATGGCCGTAACGGTGGATGCGGGCGTAAGGCAGCAGCGCGACGTCGGCGGCCGTCTTGTTTTCGACCTCGTCGACGACCTTGAACATGTAGTCGGCGTCGACCGAAATGGTGCGGCGAAAATTCAGGCCTTCGCCGTTGTCCCAAGTTAGCGTCACGGGCGCCGCGTCGGTCAACGTCGAATTGCCGTCGACGGTCCAGAGCGCCTCGCGATCGGGAACTTTCGTCTGCGCGCCGCCCTGCGGCACCCAGCCGTATTCGACGAAATAGGGGTCTTGTGCGCCGGCAGGAGAGAGCAACGTGACCTTGCTGCTGTTGGGATCGACCGTCTCGCGGTACTTGACGAGCACGAGATCGTCGATGCGGCCGCTTTTGAGCGCAATTGAGCCTTCGAGCGACGGCGTCTTGATCGTAAGGCGGGGCGAGTCTTTCAGGGCGACTTCGCGCGAAGCGGCGGCAACCGCCGGCGCTCCCGCAACGGATGGCGTGGCGGACGAAGGCGCAGCGACCGGCGCCGCGACGCCTGGAATGCCCGGCGTTTCACCAGCGCGCTGGGCTTCGGCCTGCTTCGTGAATTCACGCCGCGCCTGCTCCTGCTGAATCTGCGGCCGCGCGAAGAAATACTGCCAGCCCATCAGCACCGCCAGCGACAGCACGATCGCGAACAGCAGGTTGTTCTGGTCTTGGGGATCGTTCTCGGATTTCATCAAAGCCTCAAGTGGCCGCATCCTGCCGTCCGGCTTTCGGGGCCCGGAAGCGATGGAACAAAGTCGTTGCAAATGAAAGGGGACACCGGGTCACGGCGCTGCTTTTTTGCTGGTCTTACCGCTCGCCCCGGGCGTGGCGCCGCCGGCTGTGCAGGGCGGCGAGGGCGTTGTCCAAATCGGCGACGATCGCGGCAAAGGGCCGATCAAGCGCTGCGGCGCGGGCGACGATGACGTAGTCGAAGCCAGGTTCCGCGCGGATTGGGGCGACAGCGCTGACGGCTGCTTTGAGCCTTCGGCGGATGCGATTGCGGTGAACCGCGTTGCCGAGTTTCTTGGTGACCGTGAAGCCGAACCGGGGCGTCTCGGACGCAGTTTTTGTCGCCGAAGCGGGGCGCGGGCGGCCTTCGATCACGCAGACCGGACACGACGCGCGCAGGCCCCCGCGCACGGCTAGGAATTCAGGGCGTGTTTTTAAGGTTGTGATGGCCGGAATGGCGGAGTCCTCCGCGCGCAGCCGCCAACGGGCCGATCCTGCGGAATTAGGCTGACAGCCGCTTGCGGCCCTTGGCGCGGCGGCGCGCCAAGACCTTCTGACCGCCTGCGGTCAGCATGCGCTTGCGGAAGCCATGCCGGCGTTTGCGCACGAGGCGGCTCGGCTGATAGGTGCGTTTCACGGACGTCTCCGTACGGGGTTAGGCCGTGCCGTTCGAACGAACAAGCTGGCGAAAACAGAACGATATCCGAGAGTTAGAAAGCGCTTCGCGAGGGCTTAAATCGCCCCGGATCCGTCTTGGCATGCTCGGAATTGGCCGTCTTATAGGCGCCGCTTAGTCCCAAGTCAACGCGCCCTACGCACCGGGGCAGGACGTTGCGGCCCCTGAGCGCCCTAACGGCGACGTGATGAAACGTGGCCGCTTCGCCTCGCGTAAGCCTGCTGTCCGCCGACTGAACCCCGTGGCCGGTTTGGAATTCGAACACCGGGAGAGGTTTCTTATGTTTCGCGCCGCACGAAACTGGGCAGGACTTGCCGTCGCCTTCACGCTGCTGGCGTCTAGCGCTGAAGCCGCATCTTTGGCCGCGACATTCGGCAGGCCTGCTCAGGGTTCGGCGGCCACTGTCGACCACGGCGCCTGGTCGGCGCTGCTCAAAACCTTCGTCGTCGCATCTCCCGATGGCGTCAATCGCGTTCGCTACGGAGCATTCAAGCGCGTGGGTCATGCGGCGCTCAAGACTTACGTCGCGTCGTTAGAAAGGACTGACGTATTGGCGCTGGACCGAGCTGAGCAATTCGCCTTCTGGGCCAACCTTTACAACGCGAAGACCATCGACGTCGTGCTCGACGCCTACCCGGTCCGCTCGATCAAAGACATCAGTCTGGGCGGCGGATTGATTGCGGCCGTCACGGGAGGGCCGTGGAAAGCCAAGGTGACGCGCGTCTCAGGCGTCGAACTCAGTCTTGACGACATTGAACACCAAATTCTGAGGCCCGTGTTCGCGGATCCCCGCGTGCATTACGCCGTCAATTGCGCCTCGATCGGTTGTCCCAATCTGATGCCTGACGCCTTCACCGGCGCGAAACTCGAAGCGCAACTCGACACGGGCGCTCGTGCGTATGTCAATCATCAGCGCGGCGTCGCGGTTCGCGGCGGCGACGTTGCCGCGTCGTCAATTTACGACTGGTTCGCTAAGGATTTCTTGAGCGCGCCGGGCGGCGTTCTCGGCCATGTGCGCGCACATGCAAACCCGGGATTGAAACAGAAGCTAAAAAGCATCACCGCAATTTCGAGTTACTATTACGATTGGTCGCTCAACGACGCGAAGCCATAGACAATCGCATAGACCAAAAGGATCTCCTGATGCCCGTCGAAGCTCCGCGCGACGCTGCCGCGAAGGCTGGCCCGCTGCGCCGCTGCTTCCCGTTGATCGTGCTTGGGGCGCTGATGGCGCTCGCCTTTGCGATGGGTTGGCACAAGTATCTGTCCTTCAAGACGGTAGGGCTCAACTACGATGCGCTGAAGGCGTTCGTCGCAGGTAACTGGACACTTGCGGCACTGGCATACGCGGCGGCTTACATCGCCGTCGTAGCGCTGTCGCTGCCTGGGGCCCTTATTATGACCCTGACCGGCGGACTGCTTTTTGGCTGGCTCGCGGGAACCGTGCTGACGGTGATATCGGCGACGGTCGGCGCGACGCTGATCTTTCTCATCGCTAAATCGTCGTTCGGAGAGACATTGGCGGCTAAGGCCGGGCCCTGGGTCGACAAACTGCGCGAAGGCTTCAAGGAAAACGCGCTGAGCTATCTGCTGTTCTTGCGGCTCGTCCCCGCGTTCCCGTTCTTCGCCGTGAATTTAGCGCCAGCCCTGCTCGGCGTTCCGCTTTCCACGTATGTCATCGGCACGCTGCTTGGGATCATCCCGGGCACAACGGCCTTCAGCGTCGCCGGCGCCGGCCTTGGCAGCGTCATCGAGGCGCAGAACAAAAGCTATCAGGCCTGTCTCGCCGCAAGTCCGGCAAATCCGGCTGTGGATTGTCCCTACAGCATCGACACGTCAGCGCTTGTCACGCCCGAACTTCTGGCCGCCTTTACGCTGCTGGGCGTTGTGGCGTTGGCGCCGATCGCTTTGAAGAAATTGAGAGGCGCGAATGTCTGAGACGATCTCTGTCGATTTCTGCGTGATCGGCGCAGGTTCGGGCGGCCTCTCGCTCGCGGCTGCGGCCGCGGCCTTCGGCCAGCGCGTCGTGCTCATTGAGAAGCACAAGATGGGCGGCGATTGCCTGAACTATGGCTGCGTGCCCTCGAAGGCGCTGCTGGCGGCCGGCAAACGCGCGCAGGCCATGCGGAACGCCGCCAAGTTCGGCATCGCCGCCGTTGAACCGAAAATCGACTATCGTGGGGTCAACGACCACGTCAAAGGCGTCATCGCGGCAATCGCGCCGAACGATTCCGTCGAACGCTTCACTGGCCTCGGCGTGCAGGTCATCACGGCGGCGGGTCGCTTCATTGACAAGCAAACCGTCGTCGCGGGCGAGCAGCGGATCACCGCCCGTTACTTCGTCATCGCGACCGGCTCGTCGCCCGTCGCCCCGCCGATTCCAGGTTTGGCGGACGTTCCCTATTTCACCAATGAATCGATTTTCGACAACGGCGAAAAGTTGCCGCATCTGATCATCGTCGGCGCCGGACCGATTGGCCTCGAAATGGCGCAGGCGCATCGCCGGCTTGGCTCAAGCGTTACGGTTCTCGAAGGCGCCACGGCGCTGGCCAAGGACGATCCCGAACTGACGACCGTCGTGATCGAAAAGCTGCGCGACGAGGGCGTCGTCATTCGCGAGAACGTGCGCGTCGAACGCGTCAGCGGCGGCGCCGGTCAGATCACGGCGACGATCCTCGATGGCGGCAAGTCCGAGACGGTTGAAGGTACGCACATTCTGGTCGCCGCCGGGAGAAAGCCCAACATTGCCGATCTCGGTCTTGAGGCGGCAGGGGTCGCCTTCGACAAGAAGGGCGTGCAGGTTTCATCGGGTCTCGTGACCACCAACAAGCGCGTGTTCGCGATCGGCGATGTCGCCGGCGGACTGCAGTTCACGCATGTCGCCAACGATCATGCCGGCATTGTCATTCGCCGCACGCTTTTCAAGCTGCCCGCCAAAGCGACGGGCCGCCATGCGCCATGGGTCACGTTCACCGATCCCGAGTTGGCCCACGTTGGACTGACCGAGGCCGAAGCCCGCGCGGCGCACGGCAAGATCGGCGTTCTGCGCTGGCCCTATCACGAGAACGACAGGGCGCAGGCGGAACGCGAGACGGCCGGTCACGTCAAAATCATCGTCGACAAGGGCGGACGCATCCGCGGTGCGACGATCGTGGGCGCACAGGCGGGCGAACTTATTCAAATGTGGTCCCTGGCGCTGTCCCAAGGCATGAAAATCAAGGCGATGACCGACTGGATTTCGCCATATCCGACCTATTCCGAGATTAACAAGCGCGCCGCTTTCCGTTACTTTGCAACGGCTCCCAGTAAACCGATCGTGCGCAAAATCATCGCGCTGCTGGCCAAGCTCGGGTAAAAGTCCTCCGACTCGGAGACTTAGGCCCTGTGCAGCGCGCAATTCCGGAAGAATCCCGCAAAATCGACGCCGGCGCCGCGACGGATGGAACGCCGTCCCTGGCATCGGCGCGCGCGGCGCTTCTGCGATTCTGGGAGAGTCGCGGCCTGCCGTCCAAACTGCTGCTGCTGACCGCCGCCTTTGTGCTCATGGCGGAAGCGCTGATCTTTCTTCCCTCCGTCTCGAATTACCGCATCAGCTGGCTGAAGGAGCGCTTGACCGCGGCGCAGCTTGCGGCGCTCGCTTCGGAAGCGTTTCCGGGCGGTGAAGTGCCGTCCGCTTTGCGCGCCGATCTGTTGCGCACCGCGCAGGTGCGCGCCATCGCTTCGCGGCGCGAAGGCGAGCGCCGCCTCGTGCTGCCTGTCGAGGGCGACATCACGATCGACGACGTCTACGATCTGCGCAGCGAGCACGAGAACGGCTGGGACGGCCTCGGTGCCAAGCTCGGGCAGATCCGCGACGCCATGGGCACGCTGTTCGCGCGTGAGGGGCGCACCATCCGCGTCATCGGCAAGAGCGGCGGCGAGAGCACCGATCTCATCGAGATCGTCATTCCCGAGGCGCCATTGAAAGCCGCGATGGTGCGCTATGGCCTCAATATCCTCTGGCTGTCGATCATCATCTCGGCGCTGACGGCCGCGGTCGTCTACTTCGCGCTGAGCCGTCTACTTGTGCGTCCGCTGACGCGGCTCACGCGCAACATGCTGCGCTATTCCGAAGACCCGGAAGACGCGAGCCGGATCATGCCGGTGTCGGGCCGAATGGACGAGATCGGCGTCGCTGAGCGCGAACTCGCCAGCATGCAGAGCCAATTGGCGACGCTGCTGACGCAGAAAAATCGCTTGGCGCAGCTCGGCCTTGCGGTGTCCAAGATCAACCACGACCTGCGCAACATGCTGGCCAATGCGCAGCTGATCTCCGATCGCCTCGTCGACATTCAGGATCCGACGGTGCAGCGCTTCGTGCCGAAGCTGATCGCCTCGCTCGATCGCGCCATCAATTTCTGCAACTCGTCGCTTCAGTTCGGCGCCGCTTCCGAAGCCGCGCCGCGCCGCGAATTGATGCTCCTGAAGCCCCTGGTTGAAGAAGTGGCCGATACGCAAGGCTTGCCGCGGGAAGGCGCGATCCAGTTCTTTGCCGATATGGAGCCGTCGCTGCGCATTGACGCCGATCACGAGCACCTGTTCCGCATTCTCACCAATCTCGTGCGCAACGCCATGCAGGCGATTGAAAGCGTCGAAGGCAAGACCGACGGCGAAATTCACGTCGCCGCCCGTCGCGACGGTCGCAAGGTCATCGTCGACGTCACCGACAACGGCGCCGGCGTTCCGGCGAAAGCCCGCGAGCACCTCTTCAAGGCGTTTCAAGGCTCGACGAAGAAGGGCGGAACGGGGCTCGGCCTCGTCATTGCATCAGAGCTTGTGCAGACGCATGGCGGCACGCTGGCGCTGATCGACAGCGACGACGGCGCCCATTTCCGCATCGAGTTGCCGGATCGTTCGGTGCATTGACGGCACCTCGTCCGTCGGCCGGAGCGTGCGCCGTTCCGCCTCTGCCGCTGGCCGTTTCCGGCCTTGCGCTTGGCCGGGTCAGCGACTAGAGAATGGGGCTTCCGTCGCCCCGGCGCGCTGCCGGCGGGCTCATTGGCCCCTTGCGGCGGCTCGGCAAGCGCCCGTAGCTCAGCTGGATAGAGCACCAGACTACGAATCTGGGGGTCGGAGGTTCGAATCCTTCCGGGCGCGCCACTTCTCGCAAAATCTTCGACGCACAAGTTCGCGCTGTCGGCGAATAGGACAACCGTCGCGCAGCTTCGCTCGCGAACGCCCGACGCAAAACGGCCGCGCTTCAATCTCGAACTCAAAGAGCCCGTGGAGCGCGACCGCCAAGCGGCCCCGGATACGCGAAACTTCATTCCGGGGCCAAAAGACCTTAGACGGAAAATAGTTGCGGGAAAGCAAACGCCGCAAAAGCGGACTAATCCGGCGGTCGTTGCAGCAGTCGCGCGACGATGGGAACCGTCAGCGGATGCGGCAAAAGTTTCAAAGCGCCTAACAGCGCGCGATTTATCAGGCCGGGAACGATAACGCGCTGGCCGAGCATGAAACCCCGGTGAGCGGCGCGGGCGGCGCGCTCGGGCGACACCGCGGGCACGATCTGCCGATAAAGCGCGCGATCGGCGCCCATATCGGCGTGGAACGGCGTATCGACGGGTCCCGGCGCCAGCACCGAGACGCGCACGCCGCTGCCCGCGTTCTCGACCGCGATCGCTTCGGTCAGCGACGTCACATAGGCTTTCGACGCATAGTACGCCGCCTGGTGGGGTCCCGGCGCATAGGCGCCGAGCGAGGCGACGTTGAGAATGCCGCCGCGGCGTCGCGCCAGCATCGCAGGCAAGGCCGCGCGCGTCAGTCGCGTCACGGCGTCGATGTTGAGCGCCAGAAGCGCATCGATGTCCTTTTGCTCATGACTCGCGAATGGTCCCGAGAGGCCGAGCCCCGCGCTGTTGACGAGGACGTCGAGATACAGGCTTTCACGCGACAGTTGGGTCGACAATGTGGAATGTGCGTCGGGCTTCGTTACGTCGCAGACAATCGCGATGACTCGGGCACCGGTGCGCGATGCGATCTGATGGGCCGCCTGTTCAAGATTTTCGGCGTTTCGGGCGACGAGAGCCACCGCAACGCCGCTCAGCGCGAAGCGTTCGGCGATCGCCGCGCCGATGCCGCGCGACCCGCCGGTGACGACGACGGCGGGAGAAAGTTGCGCAACGGCGTCGCGGGCGGCGACGGCTTCGGCCGGCAACGCGCGTCCGCGCGTCAGCCACAGATCAGCGACCCGCGTCGCGTGTCTGATCGGCATGGCGCAGCTCCGCTATCGCGTTCAAAGCCTAGGCGGCCGGTCTGCGATCGCGCTTCGAGGCCAGCGTGTCGCGCGACGCATCGTGCCGCCCGTCGGCGTCGCTCCAGATGTCATACTGCAATTGCAGCGCGCGCCAATAGCCGGGGCTTTGCGCGAACGCGGCGCCGAGGCGGATCGCGAGATCGGGCGTGACGCGCGTGCGCTCGTCGAGGAGGCCTTGGACCACCGCCATCGACGCATCCAGCATGCGCGCCAAATCAGCCGCGCTGAGGCCGAAATGCGGCATCAAATCCTCGCGCAGCACCTCTCCAGGGTGCAGGGGCGCCGGCGTCGAGGGGTCGTCAATGAGAGATTTGAAGAGCGTCTTCGGCAAATCGGATCGCGATGGGGGCGTCATGGGCTTTCTGGGGTGAGCGCCCGCCGTCTGGGCTGGGCTGATACGTCGGCGCACGGATAACGCGCCCGATGGGCTGGAGTTTCACAGCAGCGCTATGATCAAATCGGGGCGCTCGACTGAACGCCCATTCAGAATGTCGTGTGAGGCGCGCAAGAGGGTTGAAAAATTCCGGCCCGGATGTGCGCGGCGCGCCGATCGACAGAATGTAAAAAATGGTGCCGCTTGCGTGACTCGAACACGCGACCCCGTCATTACGAATGACGTGCTCTACCGGCTGAGCTAAAGCGGCTTAATCGGCGGCCCTTCGGGCTGCGAGTGGGGTGGGATACCCCTTGACGGCCCCAATTGCAAGCGCTGCCGGCTGGCTACTTGACCGCGCGAAACGGCCGGCGCGGCAACGTGGCGACGGCGTCGTCGGCGGCGTGATCGGGCCCCGGGTCATCCGGCGCGCGGGGCGCGACGAACAGTTTTGAATCTTGCGCCGGCGCGGATGTTTTGGCCATCCTTCCATCTGCGCCGCGGTGCGACACGACCATCGCATTATCGAGAGGCGCAGCATCGGGCGCCGCGGACTTGGAATGCGCGGGCGGCACAATCGCGACGCTCGCCGTGGCGCCGTCGCGCTCGCCATCTCCGACGCGATCCATGGTTTCGCCGTTGGCGCTTCCATCTTCGGCGTCGTCGTCGCGCGCGCCAATCGCCAGGAGTTCCTCGATCCGGTTCGCAAGAATGTCGGCGCGGGTTTCGTCACGCGACTCGACGGGGACGCGCCATTGGTAGGCGTCGAGTTTGCCGGTAACGGGCGAAATCGGCTCCCAGCGATCGGAGATCACGCCGTCTGCCATCCACACGGGATCGCGGGCCGCGTTGGCCGCGCGCGCCAGCCATTCGCGGACGCGGCCCTTGTCGGCGTTCTCGCCGGCCTCGATGCGCGCCATCAGCGTCGCCACTCGCTGGGTCAGTCGATTGACCACGAGCGGCTCAAGCGCCGCGCGGGCCTCCGCGTAGAGGCGCGCCTCGATGGCGGTCGTCGCCACGGCGACCGGGCTTTCGATGGAGTGAGGATTGAGGGCCGCAAGCTGGCGGACGCGATCGAGGCGATCGCGCGCGCTGTCGCCGATGCGCGCGTAGGCGTAGGCCGTTGCGAGGTCGGGATGCGGCGACTTCGTCCACGTCTTCTGCAAAACCTTGGCCGCCTTGCCGGTCTGCCCGCGCGATGCGAAAATTCGTCCCGCGACCGCTGCGGCCGGCGCCAGATCCGGCGCCAGGGCATGCGCCTCCATTGCAAGCGTTAGCGCCGTATCGGGGGTGTCGTCCTCTAACGCAACGGCCTGGGCCGTGAGCAACACGGCGCGCCGACGATCGGCGACCGTCTTTTCGACGTGGCCATTGCGCCGCGCGTAGTTGAGCGCTTCGAGCGCGCCCGACCAATTCTTGTTTTTGCATTGCGACTCAAACAGCGCGTCCGCGGACCAGCCGAGCTTGGGATTGGATTTGAGCGCACGGGCGGCGAACTGACGCGCCGCTTCGCCGGCGCCTTCGCGCTCGGCTTCCAGAAACAGGCCGCGCAGCCCAAGCTGTTCCGTCTCGGGCGAGGCGAGCATCGATTCATAAATTCGCCGCGCCGTGGCGCGATCGCCCGATAGCTCGGCGGCCTGCGCGCGCAGCAGATGCGTCAGCGGTTCGTACGGCAGTGACTTGCGCGCCGCGAGCGCATGGCGCGTCGCCAGCGCGCTGTCTCCGGCGCCGATGGCGATCAAGCCGCTTGAAAGAGAATCGAGGCCCTTTTTCTTGCGCTGCAGGATGATGCGTTCGCCAATGATTGCCGGGCTGTTCCAGATCGCGCGCAGGATCGACCAGAGAATCATCGCCGCGGCGATCGCGAAGGCAAGCATGACGGTGGCTCGGAACACCGATGTTTCGATGTCGTAGCCTTGCCACGCGATGTGCAGCGTGCCCGGCCGATCGGCCAGCCACGCGAGGCCGCTGGCGATCAACGCAATGGCAAGAAGATAGATGACAAGACGCGACATGGTCGGGACCCTGATCTGACCTCATTGCGTCTCGGCAGGGGCCGGAGCCCCGCCGAGCGACGATTTCAACTGCGCTTCGAGCGCGGCGAGCGCGTCGGCGACGGCGACTCGCGCCTCGACCTTGACCAGAAACGGCTTAACGGCGTCCTGCGCGCGCGGCGGAAGCGCCTTGGCTTCTGACAGCACGTCGTTCAGCCGCGCCTCGGCCAACGCCGTCTCCATGCGTCCGATGATCGCCTCTGCGCTCTTGTCGTCCGGCGCATGATCGATTTTGCGGATGCGGACGACGGATTTCGCGCCGGCGATCAACTTGTCGACGACGGAGCCTTCGACCGGGGTTGCGTCGGCGTCAATGGCCGCATTGGCGACAGGGCGGAATTGCTTGGAAAGCTCAGCCACCGGCGGGATGCCGGTCAACTTGAACTTGTCGATCGCGGCGAGGTCGAGTTTGCCGCCGGCGGATTTCTCCACCGCGGCAAGCTCGCTTTCGTAAGGACGGCCGCTATCGAGCGCTCGTTTGAGATTCTGGAGTTCCAGCGAAAGCACGATGCGCTCAGAATTGGCCTGGCGGTCAGCTTCCGATTTGGACACGGACGACAGCGCAGCGTCGAGGGCGGCCACACGCTCGTTCACAGGCGCAAGCGCAGCGGCAATATCGGCGGTCTTAGCCGCCGTGGCCTTGACCGCGCCGAGGTCGGCCTTCATGGCCGCCGCGTCTTCCTGGGCGAGTTTGACGGCTGCAGCGGCGTGATCGACCTCGGTCTTCAGCGCCAAAAGCCGCTCCTCGATACGGATGGCGTCGCCCTTGACGCCCGCAACGTCGCGGTCGATGCGCTGCGCGCCCGATTTGGCGGCCTCGCTGGCTTCCGTCGCCGCTTCAAGCCGACCGTCGACGTCTTGCGCGACGCTCTTGCGCAGCTCGGTCAATTGCGTCGCAAGGCTTGTCTCCAGATCGGCGACCTTGCCCGTGAGCGCCGCAAGCTGCGCCAAGCGGCCAGCGTTGGGATCGTTCGCGCCGGCGTCAACGAGGGCCTTGAACCTGTCTTCCAGCGCAGTGAGGCGGGTCAACTGTTCAGGTTCGCCGGCGTCGCTGGCGGCCGCTGCGAGCGCCGCCTTCGTTTCTGCGACCAGGCGGGATTGCGCCTCTTTCAACTCCGGAATGGCGGCCAGCGATTTTTCGACGTCGGCGAGCCGCTGATCCGTCGCGCCCGCGACGGCGGCGAGGTCGGGCGTCTTCTTCTCTAAAGCGTTCAGCCGCTCGGTCAGCGCCGCTGTCGCGCCCCACAGCCGCGCAGTCGGGTCGAACGCGCCAAGGTGCGGCGCCGCAAACTGCCAGCCTGCAAGGGCAAGCGCGCCGCCGATCGCCCCCGCCGCCACATGGCTGAATACGCCGCCGCGCTTGTTCGCAATAGCGACGGCTGGCGGCGCAGCGGTCGCCGCTGCCTGTCCAGACGCCTTCGCGCTTGACGGCTTGGCGTCGGCGCGCGCCGACGCTGTTGCGCTCTCTGCGTAGGACGCCGCCGGCGCCGGGCCGGGGGCCTTCGCTGCGGCATCTTTCGCGGACGCTGAGGTCGCCGCTGACGACTGCGGGATCGGCGCGACCTTGATCTCCGTCGCCTTCAAATCGAGCGTTGCGTGCGGACGCTTAGCGCCGCTTTGATCGCCGATGGGAGCGTCGCTGGATTTTTTGTCGGTCATGGTCGCCTGCGCCTCCTGAATGTCTGCGTGCGCGGTCGGAGAAATTCGATCGAGTAACCACTGAGCGCCGATGTGCGGCGATTGCTGGCTGGACGATGAGACGGAACGATGACGGCCGTCGTCACCATCGGCATCATTGTTCGGGCATCCGTGTTCTAGCGCGAGGCGGTTCGCGACGCCAGTTGTCGAACGACGGCAACTATTTCCTCAACCGTCGGGGCGGGCGCGACGGCAAGTCTCGGCTGCCAACGAGCGTCGCCCAGAGCGCCGGCGACCGCATCGGACAAGCAGACGTGGGTCAAGCCTGATAGATCGAACGATCGGCCGTTTGATTGGACCAGCGTTCGCCATGTCTTTGCGGTTCGTGGCGACATGAGGATGACCGCGTCGAGCACGCGCGCCTCCAAATCGGCCATGACTTGGGCTGGCAATTCGGTCGCCGAATGCGAACGGTAGGCCATCACGGTTTTCACGGTGACTCCGGCGCTCGCCAAAGCTCCGGCGAGGTCAAAAGCGAGCCGGTCTCCCGCGAGATGGATGAGGCGGCCAGATTTTGCTACGGGGCTGGCCGCGATCACCGACTTGAGTTCGGCCGCCGTTCCAGGTCCGGCGATGATGGTTTGAAATCCAGCGTCGTGCGCGCGGTCTGCTGTTGCGGCGCCGACGGCGAACAGCGGCAACTTGGCCGCGATCGGTAGCGCCGGGGAGGCCTTGAGAGCAGAAATCGCGTTGCCGCTGGTTGCGATCAGTCCGGCGGCGCCGTCAATGTCGCCCGCGGCGATCGGTTCGAAGGCAATCTCAAGGAGCGGCGCAAGGCTGACGCGGCAGCCCGTGCCCTCCAGTCGCGTGGTCAGGTCTCGCGCGTCGGCTCGCGGCCGCGTGACGAGGACGTGCATCAGACGGGTAGCCGCGCCAGCGCGGAAGGATCAGCCTTCGACAGCACGTCGTCGGCGGCGCCGAGGCCGATGTCGATGGCGCGCTCCGGCGCGTCCGAGCGCGAAACATCGTAACCGCTGCGACCGTTCGGCGAGAGAACTTGGCCGCGGAACATGAGCTTGCCGCCCTCGAGATGCGCGTATCCCGCGATCGGCGTGCGGCACGAACCTTCGAGCCGCGCGAGAAACGCACGCTCCGCCGTGACGGCCAGCGCCGCCGCTGCGTCGTTCAGCGGCGCGATCCATTCGGCGGCGGCCGTGTCGTCGGCCCGAATTTCCAGGCCGATCGCGCCTTGCGCCACCGCCGGCAGCATCTGATCGATCGGGATGGGGGCAGTGATGCGGTCCGCGAGGCCCAGGCGTTTGAGGCCAGCGACGGCCAGAAACGTCGCTTCGGCTACGCCGTCCTGCAACTTGCGCAGGCGAGTCTGGACGTTGCCGCGAAATCCCACGACTTGCAGATCGGGCCGCCGGTGCAGCAGTTGCGCCTGACGCCGCAATGACGAAGTTCCGACGACGGCGCCATTGGGAATGTCCGCCAGGCTCTTGTGCTTGAGCGAGATGAACGCGTCGCGCACGTCTTCACGCGGCAGCACCGCGCCGATGGCGAGGCCATCCGGCAGCGCCGTCTGCATATCCTTCATCGAGTGCACGGCGACGTCGATGTCATTCGCCAGCAGCGCCTCCTCGATTTCTTTCGTGAAAAGCCCCTTGCCGCCGATTTCGGCGAGTGGTCTGTCGAGCACCTGGTCGCCGGTCGTCTTGATGACGGCGATGGAGATCGCCTCAGAGGGCCAGCCGTGGGCGGCCATCAGCCGTTCGCGGACTTCGTGCGCCTGGGCCAGAGCCAGCGGCGAACCCCGGGTTCCGATGCGGATCTTGGCGGCGGCTTGCAATGGGCGTTCTCCGGATGCTAGGCGGGCGGTTCGGGCGACATTAATGCTCCAATGGCACGTCAAAGCCAACCGCAGCAGTGAAGATCCTGAATCGATGACGGAGCTGTCACATCGGACCGGCAGATCGCTGACCGTGCTCGGCATCGAGACGAGCTGCGATGAGACGGCGGCGGCGGTTGTCGCACGGGCTGCCGATGGGACTGGTCGCGTACTGTCCAACATCGTGCGGGCGCAGTTTGAACAGCATAAAATATATGGCGGCGTCGTTCCGGAGATCGCCGCGCGGGCCCACGTGGGCGTGCTGGATGAGATCATCGCGGCAGCGTTGGCGGAGGCGCGCCTCGAACTGGCGGACGTCGATGCGGTGGCGGCGACGTCGGGTCCTGGGCTGATCGGGGGCTTGATCGTCGGCGCCGTCTCCGGCAAGGCGCTGGCGCTGGCCGCGGGCAAGACCTTCCTCGCCATCAACCATCTCGAAGCGCACGCGCTGACCTGCGGCCTGACGGATGGCGTCCGGCCGCCCTATCTGATGTTGCTGGCGTCCGGCGGGCATACGCAACTTCTCTTCGTCGAAGCAGTCGGCCGCTATCGGCGCCTCGCGACGACGATCGACGATGCGCTCGGCGAAGCCTTCGACAAGACGGCGAAGCTGCTCGGCTTGCCGATGCCCGGCGGTCCAGCCGTCGAGCAGGCGGCGCTGATCGGCAATCCGCGGCGTTTCAAGCTGCCCCGTCCGATGCTGGGGCGCGACGAGCCGCATTTTTCATTCGCCGGCTTGAAAACGGCGGTGCGGCACGCGGCGCAGCCTTTGGCCCCGCTGGCCATTGCGGACGTCGCCGACATTTGCGCATCGTTTCAGGCGGCGGCGTGCGAAAGCGTCGTGGATCGCGTTGGCCGCGCCATGCAAACTTCGCTCCCGTGGTTGCCGGACGCAGCGCATCGTCCGTTCGTCGTCGCCGGCGGCGTTGCGGCGAACAAAGTCTTGCGTACCGCCCTTGTCGGCGTCGCCGAGGATTTCGGATTTTCCTGTCACGCGCCGCCGCTGGCGCTGTGCACGGACAACGGCGCGATGATCGCGTGGGCCGGCGCCGAGCGCCTCGCCATCGGCCTCGCCGATCCGCTTGATGCGCCTGTCAGGCCCCGTTGGCCGCTCGATCCCGATGCGGCGCCCGCTCATGGCGCCGGCGTGAAGGCGTGACGTCTGGCGCGCGCATGCGCACATGATAGTGTCGCGTCCGAAAATGGAGGGGCTCGCTTGAAGGTCGAGACGATCGGCGTGATCGGCGGCGGTGCGTGGGGCACGGCGCTGGCGCAAACGCTTGCGCTCGGCGGCAAGAGCGTGACGCTTTGGGCGCGCGAGGCCGAGGTCGTCGACGATATAACTTCGCGGCGCGTCAATCGCGCGTTTCTGCCCGGCGTGGCGCTCGACAACGGTATCTGCGCAACCACGACTCTGGCCGACGCTGCAAACTCCGACGTCGTGCTCGTTGTCACCCCGGCGCAGCATGTCCGCGCCCTGATGCGCGATCTTGACCGGCATTTGCCGGCCGATGCGCCGATCGTCGTCTGCGCGAAGGGCATCGAACAGGCCTCCTGCAAGCTGATGGGCGACGTCGTCGGCGAGGCGCTGCCCGCCGCGCCCGTAGCGGTCTTATCCGGCCCGAGCTTCGCCGCCGACGTGGCGCGCGGACTGCCGGCCGCGCTGACGCTCGCCTGCCGCAACGAGGCGCTTGGGCGAGATTTGGCCACGGGACTTTCGTCGCGTCAGATGCGGCTCTATTGGTCGAGCGACGTTACCGGCGCGGAATTGGGCGGCGCCGTCAAAAACGTCCTGGCGATCGCGGCGGGCATTGTCGACGGCAAGGGCTTGGGCGCGAGCGCGCACGCGGCGATCGTCACCCGCGGCTTCGCCGAGCTGCGACGGTTCGGCGAAGCGATGGGCGCGCGATCGGAAACGCTGCTCGGGCTATCAGGTCTCGGCGATCTGGTGCTGACGTGCGGCAGTCCACAGTCGCGCAACATGTCCCTCGGACGCGGCCTCGGAGAAGGCAAGTCGTTGAGCGAAATCCTCGGCGCGCGCACTGTCGTCACGGAGGGCGTCTATACGGCGGAGGCCGTGGTGCGCCTCGCGCGGGAAAAGCGCGTCGAGATGCCGATTGCCGAAGCCGTGCTCGCCATCATCGAAGGGCGCCTCATCGTCGACGACGCCGTCGCCGCGCTGATGCAGCGCCCCCTCAAGGCCGAGGATTAACCTTCGTCCGTTCGACCTTCCAAACCTTGTAGATCGAGTTTGGATTGGCGAGCGGCGCGCGCGTCAAGAACGTCGGAACGTCGCCGCCGATGAGGCGGGCGCGTAACGTGCCGATCCGCTTCGGCTTGTCCGCGAACGGCGCGTCGAGGCCGTCGCACGTGACCACATAGTCGATGTTGTTGCGGTCAAGCAGCGCGCGCGCTTCCGAATCGTTGCGAGACTCGAAGATCTGATGGCTCGTCATGATCGCATCCGGCATCCGATGATAGGGAGCGGCAAGGACGCGATGATGCGTGCCGTTGGCGATGAAGGCGCCGGCGTCGATGTGCGCTATCATCAAGCCGGCTGGAATTGCGTCAAGGTCCGAGACGGCGTCGACTTTCAGGCATTCCTTGGACGTCTTCACGATGTTCTCGACTTGGACGTCGGAGAGGGCGAATGCGGTCGAAATGCAACTCGTGATCAAAATGAGCGTCGATTGATTGGCGAGCGCGATCGCGCTCAATCTTGTCGTCGTCGTGCTCACGTCAGCCGAACCTTCCAGGCGCGACATCCACACGGCAAGCGGCGCAATCGCAATCCAGCTGCCGTACGAAACATACTTGTACTGCCAGCATCCAAGCGCGGCCAGCCCGGCGACCATGACCAACAGGTAGAAGTCCGCGGTCGACTCCGACCGTCGCCAGTTTCCGATCTGCGCCGCAAGACCGAGTGCGAAGAACGCAAGGAGCGCCAGCGATTGGTCCATGCGGCCCTGCACGACGTCCATCACGATGCTCTCGTTTTCCGCGACCTTGTCCATCCAGATCGGCCAGAGCGACGCGGGCAGCTGCGCGAGCGGTCCAGCGAGGCAACGCGGATCGAGTGCGCCGTAAATGGTCAGGCCGGCCGCTGCGAATGCAGACATGACGGCCAGGCGAAGTCCGAGCGCGGTTCGCGGGATCGTTCGCAATGCGACCGCGACGCCCGCCGCCCCGAACACGGCGAGGGCCGCCATGTTCAACGAGATTGCGTCGCAGTGCGCGACGAGCCAGCGGCTTGGCGGAATGGTGATCACAAACGCAGCAGCGAATACAGCCGCAAATGCGCCGACGAGCGCCGTGACGGGTCGCTCCAAACGAGGCTCCCATAGCGCCAGCGCGACGGGCAAGCCAAGAATGACGACGACCGGCGCAAGGGATTCATAACCGACGGCGAGCGCAAGGCCGCCAAGCGCTCCGGCGGCCGCCCAGCTTTCTACCTCGCCCCACCGACTCCAGATCAGCAACGCGGCGCCGACTGTCGCGGCGATCATGACGTTGTGGTGGTCGATCCGACCGAGGGCGAATTGATAGAGCGCGCCCAGGCCGAGGACGGCCAGACACAGGGCGATGGCCGCAGCGGTTCGGCCGGCGGCGCGCGACACGCTTTCGGCAAGGACCCAGAGCATGAAGAAAAGTACGATCGCGGGCCATATCGCGCGCGTTGCGAGTTCGGCCCCGCTCTCGCCAAGAAGGGGACGCAGCGCCGAAACGATCACGGCCAACGGCAAATCGATCAGCCGCGACCAGTGCGACAACACACCGGCGTCGCCCCCCATCTTGTAGGTGGTCGTATCGAACCAGGGCGCTCCGGCGAGAAGTTCGCGGACCTGCAAAAGCCGCGCAGCGTCGTCGGCGTCGCCAAGGTTGTTGGCCAGTTCGGCGCCGCCGGTCGCCAAGGCGCGAGCTACGATGAGCGCCAGCGCAGCAAGCGCCCACCAAACGAGGCGGCCATCGGCGAACCGTCGCGTCAATGCGGCGGCGGATTGCGTGAAGGCGGCGACTGTCATTGGGGACCTCGGAACATCAGTGCGTCAGAGGTAACAGGTCAACCTTTTGGCTCCGTAAACAGCTTCCGTCTCACAACATTTTCCAGCGTCTGATGCTCGTCTTCAGCGCTTATTTACCCTTCCTGCCTACGCTCCCATCGACATAGGCGCCCCGTCGCCCCTGGCGCCTCGCCGCCTGCGGGTCTGCAATCACAGCGTAGGTTCGAGTACATGTCCCACAGCGACGTCTTCGTCATCGGCGCCGGCCCCGCGGGCCTGACTGCCTCCTACCTCCTGACGAAGCAAGGCGTTTCCACAACCGTGATCGAGGCTGATCCGGTCTATGTGGGCGGTATCAGCCGGACGGCGAACTACAAAGATTTTCTCTTCGACATCGGCGGGCATCGCTTCTTTTCGAAGTCGAAGGAAGTGGTCGATCTGTGGAAGGAGATCCTGCCTCAGGATTTCATTTCGCGACCGCGGATGAGCCGCATCTACTATGACGGCAAATACTATTCCTACCCGCTCAAGGCCTTCGAGGCGCTTGGCAATCTCGGCGTCGTCGAAAGCTCGATGTGCGTTCTGTCGTTCATGTACAAGCAGGCGTTTCCGAACGAGAAGCCCGAGACGTTTCACGATTGGGTCGCCAATCAGTTCGGCGAGCGGCTGTTCTCGATCTTCTTCAAGACCTACACCGAAAAGGTGTGGGGCATGAGCTGCGACGAAATCTCGGCCGACTGGGCCGCGCAGCGCATCAAGGGCCTCGACCTGTGGTCTGCTATGGCCAACGCGCTCAGAAACTCAATCGCGCCGAAAGGCTTCAAGGACGGGACAAAGGCGCACGATGGAGAGGTCATCAAAACGCTGATCGACAGCTTCCAGTATCCGCGCAAGGGGCCCGGCATGATGTGGGACGCCGCCGCGCGCAAGACGCGCGAACAGGGCGGCGCCATCCACATGGGCACGAAGCTTATGGGCCTCAGCCACGACGCCGCCAAAGGTCTTTGGACCATCACGGCGATTACGGACGCCGGCGAGGGCCGCACCTTCACGGCCAACCACGTCATCTCGTCGGCCCCGATCCGCGAGCTGGTGCACGCCTTTGCCGAGAAGCCGGCGTGCGCAAACTCGGCGGACAAGCTGCGCTATCGCGACTTCATCACGGTCGCCGTCGTCGTCGATAAACCGGATCTCTTCCCTGACAACTGGATCTACATTCACGAACCGAGCGTCAAAGTCGGCCGCATTCAGAACTTCCGCTCTTGGTCGCCCGAAATGGTGCCGGACGAAAAGCTCGCCTGTCTTGGGCTTGAATATTTCTGCTTCGAAGGCGACGGGTTGTGGACCGCAAGCGACAATGACCTATTGGCGCTCGCCAAGCGTGAACTGGCGCAGATCGGTCTTGCGGCGGAGACAAACTGCATCGACGGCTGCGTCGTGCGCCAGAAGAAGGCGTATCCCGTCTACGACGAGGGCTACAAGCACAACGTCGAGGCCATTCGCGCCGAGCTCGCCGAGCGCTATCCGACGCTGCATCTCGTCGGCCGCAACGGCATGCACAAGTACAACAATCAGGACCACGCGATGATGACGTCGATGTTGACGGTCAAGAACATCGTCGCCGGCGAAAATCTCTACGACATCTGGAACGTCAACGAGGACGCCGAGTATCACGAGGCTGGCGTGGAAGGCGCCGAGGAGGCGCTGAAAAGCGTCAGATTGGTTCCGCAGCGCATCGCGGCGGCGTGACGCCAGCGCATTTTCTGAGTTCGCAGATCATACTTTGATTGGTCGCCATGCGTCGTTTTTTTGAAAGTGTTTTTGCGATCGCGCCGCAGCTGTCGCGCTACACCGTGGTCAGCGCGCTCGCGCTGGCGCTGGACCTCGCCTTCTACCTCGGCCTCATTCAAGTCGGTCTGCGAGCGTCCGTCGCCGGAGTCGCCGGATATCTCGTCGGCCTCGCGTTACACTACGCGCTGACGACGCGCTTCGTCTTTGACGCGTCACGAACTGAGAAATCCGATACGCGTTTGGTGGCGGAGTTTGCGGCGTCGGGCGCGATCGGCGTTCTGATCACCGTCGGAATCATCGACTTTGCGACCGTCGTGCTGGCGTTGCATCCGCTCGTCGCGAAGGGCATCGCCGTATCGGCGAGTTTTTTGGCGGTTTACGCGCTTCGCAAGACGATCGTTTTCGCAGAGCGGGCGCCGGCACTTGAGGCTCGGCGCTGAAGCGGCTAAGTCCGCATGGGGCCACAGTTCGGCTCGACGCCGGCGGAGCGCATGGCCTACTGGTTACTCAAATCCGAGCCCGATGCATTCTCGTGGGATGATCTGGTCGCGCGAGGCGCGGCGGGCGAACCGTGGAGCGGCGTCCGCAACTATCAGGCGCGCAACAACATGCGGGCGATGAAAGCCGGCGACCTCGGCTTCTTCTACCACTCCAACGAGGGCAAAGAGGTCGTCGGCGTCTGCGAAGTCATCGCCGCGGCGCATCCCGAGCCCGGCGATGAGACCGGCAAATGGGAGTGCGTCGACGTCAAAGCGGTCGTCGCCATGCCGCGCCCGGTCGCGATCGTCGCGGCCAAAGCCAATGCGAAGCTGGCCGCCATGATGCTGGTCGTCAACTCTCGACTTTCCGTCCAGCCGGTCAAGCCGGACGAGTGGAAGGAAGTCTGCCGCATGGGCGGTCTGGATCACAAAACGCTTGCGCCAAAATGAGTGCGCGGCGGCTCGACCTTGAAGACGCCAAATCCATGGAAGTCTTTATCCGCGCCAACACGCGGCTGATCCGTCCGCCGCTCGTGCCCGAGATCGCGCTCCATCTTGCTGAGGAGTCGATGCCGATCTGGGAGAAAACGGAAGAAGAGCTGGGTGAGATGAACGTCCCGCCGCCCTATTGGGCGTTTGCTTGGGCGGGCGGACAAGCGCTGGCGCGGTACATTCTCGATCATCCCGAGACGTGTCGCGGCAAAGCGGTGCTCGACATCGGGGCCGGTTCTGGCCTGACGGCGATAGCAGCGGCCATGGCGGGCGCGGCGCGCGTGCTTGCCGCAGACATCGATCATATGGCGCTGGCCGCCTGTCGGCTCAACGCGGCCGCCAATAAGGCCGCGATCGGCACGGTCGGCGACGACGTGCTGTCGCAGTCGGCGGACGGCGCGAGCGTCATACTCATCGGCGATCTCTTCTACGAGCGTGCGCTCGCAGATCGTGTCTTGGGCTTTGTCGATCAAGCAGCCGCGGCAGGCGCGCTCGTGCTCATTGGCGATCCGCAGCGAAGCTACTTTCCGCGGGGGCGCTTCTCGCACGTCGCCGACTATTCCGTGCCCGTCACCCGCGATCTCGAGGATGCGGAGATCAAGAAAACGGCAGTCTGGCGGGCTTAGGAGCCCCTTCGACCCGGGCAATGTCACTTTCGACCTTAGAGCATGTTGTGGCGGACGCCCCGCCTCGCATAATGTCCGGCCAAAGGCCGGGAAGCTGGCGGCCGGCTCTGCGGAGCGGAGTAGCCAGTGTCGATAATAATGCCGGCTGACCGGAGGAACGCACGCATGTCCGACAAGATCTACCCCGTGCCCGCAGCGTGGGCGAAGCGGGCGCTTTACGACGTCAATTCCTACAAGCGTGATTACGAACGCTCTATATCCGATCCCGAGTCCTTCTGGAGCGAGGCTGGCCGTCGCCTCGACTGGATCAAGCCCTACACGCGCGCAAAAAACACGTCTTTCAATCTCGGCGCCGTTGACATCCGTTGGTTCGAAGACGGTCAGCTCAACGTCGCGGCGAACTGCATCGACCGCCACCTGGAAAAACGCGCCGATCAAGTCGCGATCATCTGGGAAGGCGATAACCCGGCCGAGAGCGAGCGCATCACCTATCGCCAGCTCCACGAGCGCGTGCAGAAATTCGCCAACGTGCTGAAGAAGCACGGCGTGAAAAAGGGCGATCGCGTCACCCTCTATTTGCCGATGATCCCCGAAGCGGCCTACGCGATGCTGGCATGCGCGCGCGTCGGCGCGATCCATTCGATCGTCTTCGGCGGCTTTTCGCCGGACAGCCTGCAAAACCGCGTCGAGGACGCAGATTCGAAACTGATCATCACTGCCGACGAGGCGCTGCGCGGCGGCAAACCGGTGGCGTTGAAGAAGAACGCCGACGCGGCGCTCGCCAAGTGCAAGGGCGACGAAAAGGTGCTCGTCGTGCGCCGTACCGGCAATCCCGTGCCGTGGACGCCGGGTCGCGACTATTGGCTGCACGAGGAAATCCTGAGCGTGCCGGCCGAATGTCCGCCTGAAGCCATGAACGCGGAAGACCCGCTGTTCATTCTATATACGTCAGGCTCGACAGGGCGCCCCAAGGGCGTCGTGCACACGACGGGCGGCTATCTCGTTTTTGCGTCAATGACGCATCAAGCCGTGTTCGATTATCACGACGGCGACATCTACTGGTGCACGGCCGACGTCGGGTGGGTGACGGGGCACAGCTATATCGTTTACGGGCCGCTTGCGAACGGCGCGACGACGCTGATGTTCGAAGGCATCCCGACGTATCCGACCGCCTCACGCTTCTGGGACGTCGTCGACAAGCACAAGGTCAACATTTTCTATACGGCGCCGACCGCGATACGGTCGCTGATGGGCGCCGGCGACGAGCTCGTCAAAAAGTCCAGCCGGGCTTCGCTGCGGTTGCTTGGGTCCGTCGGCGAGCCGATCAATCCGGAAGCCTGGGAGTGGTACTATCATGTCGTCGGCGACGGCCGATGCCCGATCGTCGACACGTGGTGGCAGACGGAAACTGGCGGTATTCTCATTTCGCCGCTTCCCGGCGCGACCGCCTTGAAACCCGGCTCCGCGACGACGCCGTTCTTCGGCGTGCAGCCTGCTCTCGTCGACGACAAGGGGCAATTTCTGGAAGGCGCGGCGCAGGGCAATCTCGTCATCCTCGACAGCTGGCCCGGTCAATCGCGGACCGTGTATCGCGACCACGAGCGCTTTGAGCAAACCTATTTTTCGGCCTATCCCGGCATGTATTTCACCGGCGACGGCTGCCGTCGCGACGCCGATGGTTACTATTGGATCACGGGCCGCGTCGATGACGTGATCAACGTCTCCGGCCACCGCATGGGCACGGCGGAAGTCGAGAGCGCTCTCGTCTCGCATCCCAAAGTGTCCGAGGCCGCCGTTGTCGGCTATCCGCACGATCTGAAAGGCCAGGGAATTTATTGCTACGTAACGCTCAACGTCGGCGAAGCCGGCGACGACGGGCTGCGCAAGGAATTGGTCGCGCACGTCCGCAAGGAAATCGGACCGATCGCCTCGCCGGATCTCATCCAGTTCTCGCCAGGCCTGCCGAAGACACGCTCTGGAAAGATCATGCGTCGCATTCTGCGCAAGATCGCCGAAGACGACTTCAGCAATCTCGGCGACACCTCCACCCTCGCCGACCCTGCCGTCGTCGACGACCTGATTGGCAATCGGCAGAACCGCCGCGCCGGTTAGAGTTCCGCTGCACAATTCCGAACGCAATAAGGGCAGGGCCGCCGCCATGGCCCTTTCTCCACGGCGCAGGCGTTGGGCGCGTCAGCTCGCAACGCGGAGGCTGTTGAGCTTATCGGCGATCGCCTTGAAGGCGTCCTTCAATTGAGCGCCGGTCTGGGCGTCGTAAAAGTTGGCGGGGGCCGAGGCGCACGATTCGAGTTCGCTTCGCGCGCGCGCATCCGACAGAGCGAAGCCGACGGTGTAAATAACAATGCCTTTGCCCTTGGCGCCGTCGCACAGCGATCGGAATTGTTGATACGATTCTTCGGTTTGCGTCGCGATGTCGGTCGAGGCGCCGCTGAGATAGGACGTATTGAAAAGTCCGTCCGTCATCATGATCATCGACTTCGTCACCGACGCTTGACCATAGGGCTCGGGCGCGCTGTCCCCGGTAAATACGTCATCCCACTCCGGAGAGAGCAGATACCAGCCCCAGGCCGTGCCGATATGGCCCGCCGTCGATCCTGACGCCAGGTATCCGTTGATGACGGATTTCAGGGTGGCGGCCTGGCTCTTGCCGAGCAGCGGGACGACGGTTGATTGCGGGCATGAATAGTTGCCGTATGGCAAAGAAGGAACGCCCGGGAGTTGGTCGACGCCGACCGGCGCGGCGTCGGTCGAGGCCTGCGCGCCCTGACGTTCGATGACGCACGTATCGACGTCCACGCCGCCAGTCGTCTTGCATCCCAAGCCGAAGAACCAGAAACCCGTGCATGTCGTCGTGGGCGGCGGCGTCGACGATACCGTGGCAGCGTAAGCGCCAGCGTTCACGGACGCCGCGTAAGGCGCAATCGCGATGCGGATGCTTTTCTCGTTGATGGCGGTGTCGAGAAGCACGTCGACCACGTCGGTCGCGGCGACTTTCATGTCTGCGAGCTTGTTGTTGTCGTTCATCGAGCCGGTGATGTCGAGAACCATCGCCAATTCGATCTGATTCATCTGGAAGACGGCGTTTGTGTCGCGGACGATGTCCGTCATTTTTGGCGTGTTGATCAAGGGTCCAAAGATTGAGCGAACCTGTACGTGCGAGACGGCGCTGACGCTGGATTTGTCGCGATCAATGGTGATCGCCAGCGGCGCGATCTGATTGTATTTCACGCCCGCCTGCGTCATGGCCGATGTGTAGTTGCTCAAGACCACGGATTTGACGTCCGAGTCCGACTGCGAGTCGTCGCCCAGCAGCTTGGCGCCGGTCAGCGCGGCGGCGTCGATGGCGTCCTGCATTTTCGACGCCATGTTGTAGTAGCGCGCGACGTCGATCGCCAGGCCAATGGTGGCCATCATCACGATTGCAGAGACGCCGAACACAACGGTCGTTGCGCCGTCCGAGTTTCGGAAAAATCTAGAAATGACGCGCTTGGCGAAAATCTGCGCTGGCATGCGCATTGGTGCAGCCCTGGAGAAAAATGGCTTATACTGATCAAATCAAAGTACGATGGGACTGCTGTCCAATTCGTTGATTTCTGCCCATGGCCGTTGAAGGGCTCGTACGCCAAGGGCGCCAATTCCTTGCTGAGCGTCACGTTCTGAAACGTTGCCGCGACGCCGCCACCAATCACCGCTCACCGGCAACTCGTGATGAAGCCCCTGTCGAAATGAAAATGGTCGCGATGCGCCTCGTTGTAGTTGGGGCCGAGTACGGCGCGAAAATAACGGCAGGCGCCGGTATGAATTTCGCGGAGGAACTGGCCGGCGGCGTCGCTTTCGCGCCAATCTGACTTGACGGAGATGCGACGGCCGTCGGCAAGGGTGAAAGCCGAAAGATCTATGGCGTTGGCAGTGGCGTGCTGGCTGCGAAAGCCGCCCCAAAGCGTGCTGCCGATGATGTTGCGGCACGCGTAGCCGCCGAAATTCTGGATCGACGCAACGCGGCTGTTGAAACGGCGTAAGGCCGCCGGCTGTACGACGTGCTCGACCCACATCGCCATCGCCGCCGCCATTTCGCAGGTCAGCGCATCAATGGGCATCCGCGCGCCGGCGAATGCGGCGATGCGGACGGCGTTCTTCCATCCGCATCCGTCCTGGAGCGGCGAGTCCGCGATGGCGCTGGCGCCGATGATCGGGGGTTGCAAGGCGCGCCCGCAACCCGAGCGATCGTGGCGAAGGCGCGCGATGCGCGCATCGATAAACCAAGCATTGGATTGGGCAAGGTCGGGCGGCGCGAGCGGGTTGAATCTGTTCGGCACAAGGTTGTGGATCAGCGCAGCGTAGGATACGACGCCGAATGTCAGCGCCGCCGCAACCGCCGCTCTCGCGACGCCGCCTCTCTGCCGCGAACCCGAGATTTGAGCGGGGGTCTTGGGCAAATGTTCTCCTGTACTGTCACGATCGACGCGACGCAAACGACAGCGAGGCGATCCCGTTGGGACCGCCTCGCTCGGACGTCTGCTAGTTCGCGAAGACGACTATTTCGAGATGCGTAGTTGCGCGAGCTTTCCCGCGAACTGGCGGAAGATGTTCTTCAGTTCCTCCTCGCTTTCCGCATTGGCGAAATAGCCTTCGCCTGGCGTGGCGCACGCCTTTAGCGTGTTCAACGCCGTCTCGTCTGCGCCGAGGCCGAAGCCGACCGTAAAGACGACGACGTCTTTTTTTCTGATGGCTTCGCACATCGCGAGCGCTTGCTGCGCCGATGTCTTGCCGTGAAACGCGGTATTGAACTCGCCGTCGGTCATCAACACGACCGCCTTCATCAGATTGCCGGCTTCAACCTCGGCGTAAGGCGCAGGCTTGCTGTCGCCGGTGAACGCGCCGCTCCAGTTTTCCGAGATTGTGTTCCAGGCCCACTGCACGCCAAAGTGTCCGCCGGTGTACCCGCCGGCGTCATAGTCGTCGACGATATCGTCGAGCGTCGCCTTGTTGTCCGAAAGCGGGGTGATCGAAGGCTTGGATTTGGCGCAGTCGTAGTCGCTGCCCTGTCCGCCCGTTGGGTCGACGTCTTTGACGCCGTCTTCCTTGACGTAGAACAAGCCGGAGTCATCATTGGCTTCGCCGCCTTTGCGCTCCGTGACGCAGCCGTCCTTGCTCTTGCCGCCTGTGGCCGCCGCCGCATAGGGGCCGAGCTTGATGCTGCCTGAGTAAGGCGCAAGAGCGACGCGGACCTTTTGCGTGGCGGCGTCGTTCTCGGGGAACAGTTCCGTGGTGAATTCTTTGAAAGCCGACTTCAGGGAGTCGATCTTGCGAACGCCGCCGATGCGCTTATCCATGGAGCCGGTGATGTCGAGCGCCATGCCGACCTCGATGTCGCGCTGCTGGAACTCCGCCGACGAAGTGACCGGAATGGATATGCTGTCGTATCCGCCAAGACGCGTCAACGTCATCGCCACGTCGGCCTTGACCGAGATATCGACTTTGCCGTTCGCGCGATCGATTGCGACCTCGGGTTCGGACAGCGCGCCCATTCTCGTTGCGTTCTTCGCGTTCAGGGCGAAGTACGTCTTCGCCAACTCGACGATTTCTTCATCCGTCAGCTTGCCGTCGAGCATGGCGCGTCCTGCGACCAACGACGCCGAGTCGACGGCGTCGGAAATCTTCGATCGAACGTCGTAGAGGCGAGCCTGATCAATGGCGATGCCGCTGAGGAAGAATAGGACGAACGTCATCAGCGCAAACGTGAGCACGACTGAGCCGCGCTCTTCGCGCTGAAAGGACGTGAGGGCGAGGCGGCCCCGCGTAAACATGTGTCTCTCCGTGGAACATCGGTTGTTCAATGCTCACGGGCGATGCAACCTTCGCGCCTGGCGCCGGCAAGCCGGGACAAGGGCGCGCAAATCATGCTGAATATTGCGTCAATCGCTGGGTCGTTGTGAGACGGTCGCCGCCGGCCGATCTAGAAATCCGAGGCGAGGCCGCCTTTTTCCCAGTCGCCGAATCGCGTCGGATCGGGACCGTCGCGACCGCCGACTTCCTTCTGGCCGTTCTTTTCGACGGCTTGCGAGCGCTGTTGACGACGCGCTTCGGCCTCGGCGAGCGCCCGTGCGGCCTCTGGAGTTAGTGGCCGGTCTGAGGCTGGAATGTCGCCAGCAGGCGCCGAGGCTTCAGATTTGGCGGGGCTTTGGGACACGGGGCGTCCAGCTTACTCGAATTCGCCTCTGGCGCGATGGGGAGCTTTCAACACGTCGAGAGCCCCTTAACGCTGCTGCGCCTTGACCATATATACTCCGCAAAGAGCCGGATGGATGACGGCTTGCCGCGCCAGGGAGACGGGTCATGCCGATGAATTACGCCAGAACGGCGCTGTTGCTGGCGGCGCTTACGGCGATTTTCGTGGCCTTGGGCGCCGCGGTTGGCGGGCAGCAGGGTCTGATGTTCGCGTTCGTCGTCGCGCTGATCATGAACGCCGTCAGCCTCTGGAAGTCCGACACGATGGTGCTGCGCATGTTCAAGGCGCAGGAGGTCGACGACGGCACGGCGCCGGACTTGGTCGGCATTGTGCGCGATCTGGCGCGCCGCGCCGACCTGCCAATGCCGCGCGTCTATGTCATGAATTCGCCACAGCCGAACGCGTTCGCAACGGGCCGCAGTCCGTCGAACGCGGCGGTCTGCGCCTCAACGGGACTGCTCGAAAACCTCACGCGCGAGGAAATTGCCGGCGTGATGGCGCATGAGTTGGCGCACATCAAGAACCGCGACACGCTGACAATGGCGGTCGCCGCGACCATCGGCGGCGCGGTGTCCATGTTCGCGCAGTACCTTCAATTCGGACTCCTGTTCGGCGGCCGCAACGGCGAGCGGGGCGGGCTGGGCCTTATCGGCACGTTGGCCGCGGTCATCGTCGCGCCGTTGGCGGCGATGATGGTGCAGATGGCGATCAGTCGCTCGCGTGAATATCAGGCGGACCGCATGGGCGCGATGATCGTCGGCAACCCGCTGTGGCTTGCGTCCGCGTTGAAGAAAATCAACGTCATGGCGCGGCGCGTCGAGAACCGTCAAGCTGAAGCGATTCCGGCGGCGGCGCACGTTTTCATCATCAATCCGCTGAACGGGCATGGCGTCGACAACTTTTTTTCGACGCATCCAAACGTCGACAATCGCGTCGCGGCGCTGGAAGCGCTGGCGCGCGAAATGGGCGTGACGAGCGCGTCCAGCCGCCTTGAAGATTTTCGCCCCGCCTCTGATAGCGAAGGCGCAGCGCCCGGCGGCGTTTGGGTCAGCGGCGACAATCGCGGAAAATCGCGCGGCCCGTGGGGCTGATGCGTGGGAAGCGATAAACCGAAGTTGCGCGCTGGCGTCGATACGCTCGCCGACGGGCTGGCGGCGCGCGACGTCGCAGCCTCCGCACTGTTTTCAGTCTTCGTCGAAAGCCGGGCTTTCGACGATGCGTTCGCCAAGGCTGCGGACGCGCGACGTCTTTCGCCGCGCGATCGCGCGTTCTCCAGGCTGATCGCATCGACCGTTTTGCGCCAGCGCGGCGCCTTGAACACGGTGATCGGCCGATTTCTCGAAAAGCCATTGCCCGTCAATCAAGGGCGGCTTGAACCGATCCTGCTGTGCGCGGCCGCGCAGCTTTTGATCCTGAATACGCCGCCGCATGCCGCAATCTCCTTGGCCGTCGATCAATGCCGAGTCGACAAAGCGGCCAAGCGTTTCGACAAGCTCGCCAACGCGGTTCTGCGAAAGGTGGCGACGGCCGGGCCGGCGATCTTCGCGGGCTTGGATTCGGCGCGTCACAATATACCGACCTGGATGTTCGCGCGCTGGACGGTCACGTATGGAGCCGAGGCGGCGCGCGCCATCGCCGAGGCGTCGCTGCGCGAGGCGCCGCTCGACCTGACCGTGAAAGGCGACGCAAAAGCGTGGGCGGAAAAACTATCCGGCGTGGCATTGCCAACGGGCAGCGTCCGCCTGCACGACGCTGGGCGCATCGAAGAGTTGGCCGACTACGCATCCGGCGACTGGTGGGTGCAGGACGCGGCGGCGGCCCTTCCCGCCAAACTGTTCGGCGACCTACGCGGTCGTGACGCCGTCGATCTCTGCGCCGCGCCCGGCGGCAAGACCGCGCAACTGGCGATGCTTGGCGCGCGCGTCACCGCGGTCGATAAATCGCCGGGTCGCTTGAAGCGACTCGCCGCCAATCTGACGCGGCTGGGATTGGAGGCTGAAGTCGCCGTTGCGGATGCGGCGGTCTACGACCCCGGTCGCATGTTCGACGCGGTGCTGATCGATGCGCCATGCACGGCGACGGGCACGATCCGTCGGCATCCGGATATTATGTATCTGAAGCGTCCTGACGACGTCGCGGCGCTTGCGGAGTTGCAGGCCGCCATTCTCCGCCGCGCTGCGGCGCTCGTAAAGCCGGGTGGGACGCTGGTCTACTGCACCTGCTCCCTGGAGCCCGAGGAAGGCGCATCGCAGATTGAGCGATTTCTCGCCGCATATCCTGCCTTTGCGCGCCGGCGCGTGACGGCAGTCGAGATCGTCGGCCATTCGGCCGCCGAAATCGCTGGCGGGTGGCTGACCGCCGGCGGCGACCTCAGAACGCTGCCGAGCGGCCTCGAATCGGCCGGCGGCATGGACGGATTCTACGCCGCGCGGCTGATTCGGGCCCATTAGTCCGCTTTTGGTCTCAACAGCCGTCTTTCCGGCGCGCCTTGTTTCCGCGCGCCTCAGCGGCTAACGGGAAAGAGCAAGGGCGGCGACGTCACGAGTCTGCCGCCCTCGGCGGACGACCGCGCGGGAACCGGCATGACGGATCTAAGTCTCGCAGAACGGCTCAAAATTCGCTCGCTCGCGGCCGAGCAGACGCGGCGGCGCGTGATGACCGTGACGTTATCGTCGCCCCTGCTGCGCTGGCGCTATGGCGGCGGCGGCGAACAGATTCTGATCGTACCGCAAGATTTGCGCGCCGCCGACCCGAGCTTCTGGTTTGAGGTCGAGAACGGTAATTTCGGTCTTGCATCGGAAATCGCCGATCTAAAGGGCGCGTCGCCGTTTCGCGTACCTGCGCCAAGCGGCGCCTGGGAACGCGAACTCCACGGTTTCTCGTGGCTGCGCCATCTTGCGGCCGCCGAGAACGACGACGCGGCCGCAGCGGCGCGACAGTTCGTTCTCGACTGGATCGCCATGACTCGCACGATGCGCGGCGTTCCTTTCGAGCCGGCGGTCGTCGCGCGCCGCGTGATGTCGTGGATCGCACAGGCGAACCTGCTGCTCGAAGGCGCCGATGCGCGATCCTATTCGTCGATTGTCGGCAGCCTGAGCCAGCAGGTCGTGGCGCTCAAAACGACATGGCGCAATGCGCCCGACGGCGTGCCGCGACTTGTGTGTCTTATCGCCCTGGTGCTCGCCGATCTGGCGATTTCCGGCCACGACCGCCAGCTTCACGACGGGCAGGCCGCGCTGGTGGAAGAACTCAACAGGCAAATTCTCGACGACGGCGGGCATATCAGCCGCAATCCCGCGGTTCTGGCTGACATCGTGCTCGATCTCCTGCCCTTGGGACAGTGCTTCCACGCGCGCGGCTACGAAGCGCCGGAGGAGATCCCGATCATTGTGAAGAAAGCGCTGGCGTTTCTGCGCTTCATGCGTCTTGGCGACGGCATGCTGGCGCGGTTCAACGGCGTCAGCACGGGGTCGCCGGCGGCGCTCGCAACGGTGCTCGGCTATTCAGGTGGCGATCTTGATGCGGTTTCCGCGGCGCCGAGTTCGGGCTATGCGCGGCTGGAGCGAGGCGACGCCATTGCAATCGTCGATGTCGGGTCGCCGCCGCCGCTTGAGATGTCAACGGAGGCGCAGGCCGGCGCGTTGTCGTTCGAATTGACGTCGCGGGCCCGGCTGATCCTGGCGAACGGCGGATTTCCCGGGCCTGCGCATCGCGACTGGGATTCGGCGGCGCGCGCCACGGCAAGCCACAACACGCTGTGCCTCGCCGAAAGTTCCTCCGCGCGCCTTGTGCGCCATCCCCAGCTCGAAGCGATTGTCGGCGGCCTGCCCATCCGCGGGCCGGATTTCGTCGCCGCGCGATTGAGCGACGAGGGCGGCATAGCGGTGCTCGCCGCCAGCCACGACGGCTACGCCAAGCGCTTTGGACTGATGCACAACCGACGCCTGTCACTGTCCGCCGACGGGAAGAAACTCGAAGGTCTCGATCGGCTCGAGACGACGAACGCACGGCCGCGCCTTAAATCCGCGTTGCCGTTCTCGATCCATTTTCACGTTCATCCCGATTGCAAGTGCGAACGCGGGGCGAAGCCGAGTCTGTGCCGTATCCGCGTTCAGGACGGCCAAGTCTGGACCTTCAAGGCGGAAGGCGTCGGCGTCTCGATCGAGGACAGTCTATATTTCGTCGACAGCGCCGGTCCGCGGCCCTCGGCGCAGATCGTGCTGCGGGGCGCGACGGCCGGCGATATCGAAGTGCGCTGGGAAATGACGTGCGAAACGGCGCCGTGACTCGACGGCGATACGCGGCGTAAAGGCGCGCCGCACGCGAACGCGACGTACAGCGTTGGTTTTCTCGTTCGAGGCGTGATACGGCCGCTGCGAAGCGATTTGGGTCCGCCATGCCAAACCAAAAAATTCGCCGCGCCCTGCTGTCGGTCTCGGACAAGACCGGCCTCGTCGAATTCGCCCGCGCGCTGAAAAGCTACGGCGTCGCCTTGGTTTCGACCGGAGGCACGGCTGCCGCGCTGAAATCCGCAGGTCTCGCCGTCACTGACGTCGCCGAGCTGACCGGATTTCCCGAGATGATGGACGGCCGCGTGAAAACGCTGCACCCGCGCGTACACGGCGGTCTCTTGGCGGTTCGCGGCGACGCGGCGCACGACAAGGCATCCGCCGATCACGCGATCCTGCCGATCGATCTCCTGGTCGTGAACCTTTATCCGTTCGAAGCGACCGTCGCGGCTGGTGCGTCATATGACGACTGCATCGAAAACATCGACGTCGGCGGCCCGGCCATGATCAGAGGCGCGGCCAAGAACCACGATAGCGTGACCGTCGTCGTCGAGGCCGAAGACTATGCCCGCGTGCTTGACGACATGGCTGCCAACGACGGCGCTGCCACGCTGGCTCTGCGGCGCGATCTCGCGGCCAAGGCGTACGCCCGCACCGCCGCCTATGACGCCGCGATCAGCGCCTGGTTCGCCGATCGACTTGCAACGCCGGCACCCACATGGCGCGCCTTCGGCGGCAGGCTCGGCCAGGCGCTGCGCTATGGCGAAAATCCGCACCAATCCGCTGCGATGTACGTCGCCGATTGCCGTCGCTTCGGCGTCGCCACGGCGAAGCAGCTTCAAGGCAAGGAACTCTCCTATAACAATATCAACGATACCGATGCAGCGTTCGAGATGGTCAGCGAGTTCGCCGCCGCCGTCTGTGCTGTGGCCATCATCAAGCACGCCAATCCCTCCGGCGTCGCGACCGGCGCGACGTTGAAGGAGGCCTATCTCAAGGCCCTCTCGTGCGATACGACGAGCGCATTCGGCGGCATCGTGGCGCTGAACCAGCCGATTGACGCCGAGGCCGCGGAAGAGATTGCGAAGATGTTTACAGAAGTGGTCATCGCGCCGGACGCAACGGCAGAGGCTGTGGCCGTCTTTGCCGCCAAAAAAAACCTGCGATTGCTTGTAACCGGCGGACTCGCCCAACCGTCTGCGGCAGGGCTCAATGTGCGATCGATCGCCGGCGGGCTTCTCGTGCAGTCGCGCGACGCGGCAAGCGTCACTGCCGCTGATCTCAAGGTGGTGACGAAGCGAAAGCCAACGGATCGCGAACTCGCCGACATGCTGTTCGCGTTCACGGTGGCCAAGCACGTCAAGTCGAACGCCATCGTTTACGCCAAGGACGGCGCAACGGTCGGCATAGGCGCAGGGCAGATGAGCCGCGTCGACTCCGCCCGGATTGCGGCATGGAAGGCCGCGGAGGCCGCCAAGGCGTTGGGCGCCTCAAAGCCGCTGACGATCGGATCCGTGGTCGCCTCGGACGCATTCTTTCCGTTCGCAGATGGATTGCTGACCGCCGCCGACGCGGGCGCGACGGCTGTCATCCAGCCGGGCGGTTCGATGCGCGACGACGAGGTGATCCAGGCCGCCGACGAGCGCGGTTTGGCGATGGCGTTCACCGGCGTCCGCCATTTCCGCCACTGATTACCGAGTTTCCGACGTCGTCCGCACGAACAGCATCATCAAAGCGCCGATGACGAGGAATGCGAGCACGGAAGCCATGCCGATGCGTTGGCTTCCTGTCTGTTGCGTAACCAATGCGACGAGGAACGGCGCGAGAAACGCCGTCACCTTTCCCGAAAACGCGAACAGCCCGAAGTATTGCGTGATCTTGTCGGCGGGCGCCAGCCGCGCCAGGAGCGATCGGCTGGCTGCCTGCACCGGCGCGGCGACGAGTCCAACGATCACGGCGAAGAGGAGGAAGACCTGTTCGCCGATCGCCGAGAACGGCTTTGCGCCGTCGGCTTTCGCAGCAACTTCCGTCATATAGAGAATGTGGGTCTTGTCGACGGACAAAATGCCGATGGCGCCGACCAGCAGTATCATCAGAGCGGCGATGATGACGGCCCTGGGTCCAAATTTATCGTCAAGCCTGCCGCCGGCCAACGCGCCAAAGGCGCCGACGAGCGTCAAGACGATGCCGAAGATGCCGAGTTCCGTCGCGCCCCATCCGAAAACCGACGCGCCATAGATGCCGCCGAACGTGAAGATCGCCGTCAGGCCGTCGGTGTAGAGCATGCGCGCGACGAGAAAGATCAGCAGGCTCGGTTGCGACGGCAGCGTTTTGATGGTGTCCCACAATTCTGCGCCGGTCGAGCGTTGGCTAGGCGATACGGACTGCGCCGTGCGCCTATCGGGCACGAATAGAAAAAACGGGATGATGAAGACCGCAAACCAAAGCGCCGCGAAGGGTCCGGTCATGCGGTCGCCTTCGCGCGCCGCCCAATCGAGTTTCAAGAGCGGATCGAGGCCGAGCAGCGTCGTCGCCTCGCCGGGGAGCGGCACGAGCAAACCTAAGACGAGCGCCAGGCTCGCAAGCCCGCCGAAGTAGCCGACGGCCCAGCCTGTTCCGGAAAGGCTGCCAAGCTCGCTCCTTGGCACAAGGCCGGTCATGATGG
Source organism: Hyphomicrobium sp. (assembly GCA_052386495.1). Classification (GTDB taxonomy): domain Bacteria; phylum Pseudomonadota; class Alphaproteobacteria; order Rhizobiales; family Hyphomicrobiaceae; genus Hyphomicrobium_B. The sequence goes on from JBQTKA010000018.1 coordinate 100,703, forward strand.
AATTGGAGAAGACGCCCATCAGCTCGGCCGCGAGCGTTGCGGCGATGAAGCCCGCGAGCACGAGCGCGATGGTGGCGGTCGAAGCGGCGGGCGTGGCGGACCACAGCGCCGTGAGGCCCGCTAGAAAGACGAGCGACAAACCGGCGATCCAGGGCTTGCGCGCGCCGCGGCCGTCCGCGGCGGCACCGAGCAGCGGACTGAGCACGGCGATCAAAAGGCCGGCGACAGCAGCCGCGTAGCCCCAGAGGGCTTGGCCGCAGGCCGCCTTCTCGCTGCCCTCCGCAATCATCGCGCCGCACGAAGCGTTTTCGACGACGGCGTTGACGAAGTAAGGCCCGAACAAAAACGTCTGGACGAGCGTGTAATAAGGCTGTGCCGCCCAGTCGAACAGCATCCACGAAACGCGCGCGCGCAGCGGCGCCCGCGTTACGGCGTCCGTCGGCAGAGACGTCTCATAGGCCGCTGTCATCGCTGATCCCCCCCCCCCCACGTTCCCCGCCCAAGCGTCTAGCATCGGACCCGGTCACGAGTCCAAGATGATCAGATGGTTCGGCAGTTCGTTGGGATCGGGAACGCCAGGTGGAAAGTGTTCTGCGAGTCGCCGTCCGATTTCGGCGATGGCATGGACAAACCCATCCGCTGCGCGGCCGTCGCCGATTTCGCGCGTCAACTGTTCTACGATTTTCTGCCAAGCGCCCGCTTCGACCTTCGCGTCGATCGCGTGATCGGCCAGGATCACGGCATGACGTTCGGCGACCGACACGAAGATCAGAACGCCGGTGCGGCCGGCGGTGGTGTGCAGGTTCTGCGCCAGGAATTGTTCGGTGGCGCGCCGTCGAACGTGGGTCTGACGGATCGAGCGCGGCACGAGCGCCGCACGCACCCACCGCGGCCACAGCAACGCAAGCAGCGCCAGAAATACAAGCAGCTGGATAAGGAAGATCCACTGCACTTTCATCCAGGTGAAATGGATGAAGGGCCACGGCACGATCAGCGCCGCCATCGCGGCCCACATGAACGGCACATAGTAGTACGTGTTGCTCGCCTCGGCGACGACGGCGATGACCTCGCCCGACGTGTCGCGTTCCGCATCGCTGATGGCGCGCGACACGCGTTCGCGCTGGTCTTCGGAAAATAGGCTCATCTCACGAATGGCTCTCCGCTTGGCCTCGACCTGCTGTTTCACCAGTCGCCCGAGGCGCCGCCGCCGCCAAACCCGCCCCCACCGCCTGACCATCCGCCGCCTCCGCCGCTGCCTCCCGACCAACCGCCGCCCCAGTCGCTGGAGCCGCCGGGAACGATGACGCCGCCGCCATCGTTTCGCCGAGAGCGGCGGCGTCGCCCGGTGGGCCCGATTGTCTGCTGCGCTTCGCGCTGCGCCTGCATATTGACATAGATGATGAAGGCGATGATCGCGAGAAAGACGATCAGATGAATCCAGACCGTCGGATCGTTTTCAGGCGAGCGCGCGCCCTTGGCGCGCTGCTTCACTTCTTCTGCATCGCCAAGAAGCACGGCCTTGATGTCACGCACGCCGTCGCGCACGCCGCCCGAAAAATCGCCGCGCCGGAACTTCGGCAGGATGGCGTTTTCGATGATGAGTTTCGACATCGTATCGGTCATCAGCGGCTCAAGCCGGCGGCCGACTTCGATGCGGACCTTGCGCTCGTTCGGCGCGACCAAGAGCACGACGCCGTTGTCTTTGTCCTTCTGGCCGATGCCCCACTTGCGCGCCAGTCCGATGCCGTAGTCCTCGATCGGATAGCCTTCGAGCGAGCGCACGGTTGCGACGGCGATCTGGTCGGTGGAGGCCTGTTCGAGCGACGCGAGTTCAGCTTCGATCGCTGCGCGGTCGTCGACGGTGAGAAGATTGGCGTTGTCGACGATGCGTCCGGTCAGTTCAGGATATGTCGGTGCGGCGAGGGCAAACGCCGCGATGATGCACGCGATCGGCGCGGCCAGATAGGCGAACGCAACCATCCGCCGTTTGACGGCGCAGGTCGTTGCGCCCCCTTCGGCGCATCGCAGTGCGGAGCCGAGCGCGGCGCCCATGTCGAAAGCCTTCGCGAGGCGAGAGATCGGGCTTACTTCTTGTCGAACTCGACTTTCGGCGTTGTCTGCTCGGCGGCAGGAACGTCAAATGTCGCGAGCTCTTTTGACTGCGGGTACATGAAAGACTTCCACCAGCGGCCGGGGATCGTCGTCAGCTCGGTGTTATAGATGCGCACCGCCTCGATGTAGTCGCGCCGCGAGATGGCGATGCGGTTTTCGGTGCCGGCCAGCTCGCTTTGCAACGCCAGGAAGTTTTGACCCGATTTAATATCCGGATAGCGTTCGATCACCGCAAGCAATCGTCCGAGCGCGCCGCCGAGCGTGTTCTGCGCGTCCTGAAATTGCTTCATCGCGTCGGGGTTCGTCAGAATGTCGTCGGGAATCTGCATTTGCGTCGCCTTCGCCCGCGCCTCCACGACTTCGGTGAGCACGGTTTTCTCTTGATCCGCAAAGCCCTTGACCGTCTCGACAAGGTTCGGGATCAGGTCACTGCGCCGCTTGTACTGGTTCAGAACTTCCGACCACGCCGCCTTGGCGGACTGCTCATAGGTCGGAATGTTGTTGATGCCGCATCCGGAAACCAGAAGCGCGCCGACCAGAGCGGCGGCGAGGGCGATGAAACGCGACAGGGGCGATGCGACAGCGTGCGCCATGACTCGAACGATCCTCGTGTTCGGCCGAAGCCTCTTTCCAAATCGACATGGGCCCCGGCGACGGAGGCCCGGTCCGCCACTGTGGTAGGGGGTCGAGGAGGACCGCGCAAGACGGCGTCGCTTCTGCGGTGGGGCGCGAAATGAGGAAATTGTTTCGCGGCGCCGTTGCTTGGCGGCGCATGACGACAGCGGCGACCGGCTCGGCGAAGAACTCGGCGTCGATATCGGATAGGGGGTAAGAGAATTTGGAGCGGGCGAAGGGATTCGAACCCTCGACCCCGACCTTGGCAAGGTCGTGCTCTACCCCTGAGCTACACCCGCATCCATTTGGGGTCAGCGCCTTACAGCGCCGCAAGACCCGCCTTATGGCGCAACTGTTGCGGCAATGCAAGGGGCGGAAATCTTGCATTCGCGGGCCTCGCCGATAGAGAGAAACAAGGGCAGAGTGCGGCCTCGCGGACGCCCTGCGACGAAGCGAACAACGGTCTTGAAATTCCCATGGCGATGACGCGCGACGAACTCTTCGCCCGCCTTGCGAGCATGGGTATAGTCACCACGACGATCGATCATCCGCCCGTGCGCACGGTGGCCGAAAGCAGCGGACTTGCCGACCGGCTTCCCGGCGCCCACACCAAGAACCTGTTCCTCAAGGGCGACGACGGCGCCCTTGTGCTCGTGGTCGCCAAGAACACGACGATGGTCGATCTCAAGCGACTCGCCAAGCGCATGGGGGTCGGCCGGTTCTCGTTCGGCAAACCCGAACTCCTAACGATGCACCTTGGCGTCGCGCCTGGGTCCGTCACCGCATTCGCAATCGCGAACGACGCATCGGGGCGCGTCGAACTCGTTTTTGACGAAGAGCTGATGCAATTCGACGCCATAAACTGCCATCCCCTCGAGAATACCGCCACGACGAACATTGCGCGCGACGACCTTTTGCGGTTCATTCGCGCTGCCGGGCGCGAGCCCAGGATCATGACGCTGACTGCCGCCGTTTGAGCGCCGTGCGATGATTTTATCGGCGCGCCGGCCAGGAGATCTGACCCGATGGACTTCGGCACGCGAAAGCCGGCGCCCGACGCAGCTTCGGACGTCATCAAGAACGCGACGACGGCGACGTTCGCCGCCGACGTGATCGAGGCGTCGCGCGACGTTCCGGTGATCGTCGATTTCTGGGCGCCATGGTGCGGTCCGTGCAAACAGCTGACTCCGCTTCTCGAAAAGCTCGTACGCAGCTACGGCGGCAAAGTGCGGCTGGTCAAAATCAATGTCGATCAGAATGAGCCGCTCGCAGCGCAGTTGCGCATCCAGTCGATACCGACAATCTATGCGTTCCGCGATGGGCAAACCATCGACGGGTTTGCGGGCGCGCAGCCAGAGAGCGTCATCAAGGCCTTCATCGATCGGCTGACGGCGGATGCCGGCGGCGAGGCCGAAATCGCCCAGGTCATCGAAAGCGCCGACGAATTGCTGCACGCTGGCGATCTGCAAGGCGCCGCTGAAATCTTCGCCGCCATACTTCAACAGGATCCCAGTCATTCCGACGCCCTTGCGGGCCTTGCGCAGTGCTATTTGAAAAGCGGCGATCTCAATCGCGCCAAGCAGACATTGGCGCTCGTCGCGCCGGACAAAAGAAACGCCGCCCGGGCGCAGAGGGTCATGGCGAGCATTGCGCTGGCGGAGAAAGTCGGATCGGCCAGCGATCTGGGAGCGCTTCGGGCGCGGCTTGCGTCCGATGCGCGCGATCATCAGGCTCGTTACGATCTTGCGGTGGCGCTGGCGGCTGGCGGCGACAAGGCCGAGGCGCTGGATTTACTCCTTGAGTTGATGCGTCTCGATCGCAAATGGAATGATGAGGCGGCGCGCAAGCAGTTGCTTGAATTGTTCGAATCCTGGGGACCGAAAGAGCCGCTGGTCGCTGACGGCCGCCGGAGGCTATCTTCGCTGCTCTTTTCTTGATGAGTTGATCGCCCGCATTCGCCGAAAGAGCCGCGGGCTGGGAGCCGGAATCACGTGAGCTTGACTGAACGCTATCGCCGCCCTGCGGATTTGCCGCCGCGCATCCCCGTGTTTCCGCTCCGTGGCGCCATACTGTTGCCGCGTGCGACGATGCCTCTCAATATTTTCGAACCCCGCTATCTGACGATGATCGACGACGTGATGTCCGGGTCGCGCATGCTCGGCATCTTGCAGCCGGAAGGCGGCGACGACGAGGATCAAGAAAGCCCGTTCGCAAAGTCGGCGAACCTGAGGTCGATCGGATGCGCCGGCCGCGTGACCTCGTATCAAGAATTGGATGATGGGCGGTTGCTGATCACGTTGACAGGCGTCATCAGGTTCGCATGCGTGGGCGAGGCCGACACTGGGAAACCTTATCGCGTCATGTCGGTCAGCTACGATCGCTTCGCGTCCGACCTGACCGAAGGTCTGGGCGAAGAGCAGGTCGACCGGCAGAACCTTCTGCGCGTCCTCAGAAACTATCTCGACGCCAACGATCTCAAGACCGATTGGTCGGCCATCCAGCGCGCGTCGAACGAGTTTCTCATCAATGCGCTGTCCGTCATGTGTCCTTACGGGCCGGAAGAGAAACAGGCGCTGCTCGAAGCCAAGGACTTGAAATCGCGCGCCGACGTGCTCGTGGCCTTGGCTGAAATCGATCTTGCGTCGAACGGATCGAGCGGATCAACGCTACAATGAGAGGGGCGGCGCATAGCCATCGCGCATGAGCGACGAGACGCCAATGTCAGGTCAGGACCCGGCGGGCGGCGTCAATGCCAGGCTGCTCGAAATGCTCGTCTGCCCTTTCACGCGGACGCGGCTCATTTACGCCGCCGATGGACAGGAATTGATCAGCCGCGCTGCCGGTCTCGCGTTTCCGATCCGCAATGGCGTGCCGCTGTTCGTCGAAGACGCGGCCCGCAAGTTGACCGATGCTGATCTGTCGCGGTTTTGACGCGTCGGCGCGCACTCCACAAAAACTCTGGATTTCTTGGCTGAATGGCGCACCTCGGCGTCGATGAACGCTTTCCGTTAACGGCGTTGCCCGCCCTGGCGCCCATTAACCACGCTCCTTCAGATTTCAGTAATCGCCCGCGTGGTTGCGTCCGCTCGCTACGTTGTAAAGTTCAGTTGAGCAGATGCCATCGACGTCAAAGAAAATTAGGCCGCCCGCAGCAATCCAGCCGCGGGGCGGCGACGACGGCGACATCGCGCAACGGCCGACGGACGTAAAATCGCCTCCTACGGCGCTTATAACTCTTGGCGCGGCGCTCGCAGCGGCGATTGCGAGCATGGCGGCGTCGCTTGATCTGGCTGCTCCCGCGTATGCGCTGCTTTTCGCAGGCGTCATTGCGGCATGCGCTGCAGCGCAGCTCTCAGGGCTGATGATTGGCGGCGTATCGAGCAGCGACCACGACGCGCCACTAGAGCAAATCAAGGATGCGGGCTGGCGGCTGACCGAAAGCCAGGCGCACTATCGCGCCTTGCTCGACGCGCAGGACGATCTGATCGAGCGGCGCGCAGCGGATGGCCGTTTGAGCTTCGTCAATCGCGCCTATTGCGCCATGTTTCAGGTGGATGCCGCGGCCGTCATCAACACGCGCTACTTTCCGCCCGTTCGCGCTGCGGAGCATGCGCATGCCGCGATCGGCGAACGCCCGCGCACGGTCGAACTGGTCAATTCGTCGAATGGGCCAAGATGGATCATGTGGAGCGATCAGCGCGTCGACGGCGCCGACGGCGGCGTTGAAACGCAGCGCGTGGGCCGGGACGTGACCAGCGAATACCACGTGCTCGCCGAGCTTCGCGATGCGCGCGACGCCGCTGAGCGCGCCAGCGTGGCCAAATCGCGTTTCCTGGCTTCGATGAGCCATGAAATCCGCACGCCGATGAACGGCATACTCGGCATGACGAGCCTGTTGGCCGAGACCGACTTGACCGAAACACAGATGAGCTACGCGCGCGCCGTCGATGAGTCTGCACGCGCCCTGCTGGTTCTGATCGATGAAATCCTCGATTTTTCGAAGATCGAGGCTGGTCGACTCGAATTGGCGGCTGATGTGTTTTCGATCCGCGGCTCAGTGGCGAGTGCAGTCGATCTTCTGAGGCCGCGCGCATGCGACAAAGGCCTGTCGCTCCAATGCGCGATCGAGGACGGCGTGCCCGACCGCTGGATTGGCGATGAAACGCGGGTCCGCCAGATACTGCTCAACCTGCTTTCCAACGCCGTAAAGTTTACTGACGCCGGCGAGGTGTCGGTGCGCGTCTATGCCGTGGGCGGCGGCTCGTCCGTCCGACTTGGCATCGAAGTGCGCGACACGGGGGTCGGTTTTACGGCGGAGGCGATGCGCCGGTTGTTCGACGAGTTCGATCAGGGCGACGCCGCGGGCGAACGACGCAAGGGCGGCGCCGGACTGGGTTTGGCGATCTCGAAGCGATTGGCGCGCGCCATGGGCGGCGACATTGTCGCCGAAGGCGCGCCAGGCAAGGGCGCCGCATTCCGCGTCACGCTGCGGTTGCCGCGTGCGGTGGACGCGCCAATCGTCGAGAACCCATCCGCAGAGTCCCAGCCGGCTCCGTCCGATCGCGCCGATCATGATGAGATCCGTGTTTTGATCGCAGAGGACAACGGGATCAATGCGCTATTGGCCCGGCGCGTCGTTGAACGGCTGGGCGGCGCAGCCGTCGTCGTCGCCGATGGCGCGGCCGCCATCAAGGCGGCAGTCGCGACGCTGGAGGAGGACGCGGCGAGGTTCGACCTCATCCTGATGGACATGTACATGCCCACCATGGATGGCGTGGACGCCTGCAAGGCTATCGTCGCGGCGTTTGCGAGACATCCGGGCGGCTTGGCGGCTGCGCCGCCGATCATCGCGCTGACCGCCAACGCCTATCCGGAGGATCGTGCGCGTTGCCTTGCCGCAGGCATGAGCGACTATCTTGCGAAGCCGTTTGACGCGACGCAGCTGCGCGAAGTGATCGAGAAATGGCGGCCCCAAGCCGTACCGGCGGCCTGCGGCAAGCTTCCCGTGGCGACTTGATCCTGAAATCAAAAAGTTGTCACGGAATCGTGCTACCGCCGATCAACGGTCAAGGGAGAGGTCGATGGGCATTTGGCAGTCGCGCCCAGAGCGCGCCGGCGACGCGCGCCAGGCCTTGCGTGGGACGTTGTCGGCGTTGCCGGCGTTCCCGGTCTTGCATACGCGGCCGCCTCGCCCGTTGAAGGCGCTGCGACGGAGAGTCGAGCCCAAAATCTATGGACGCGTCGGCAATCTCGAAGTGCGGCTTGCGCGCACGCGCGCCGAAGTCAAACTCGCGCAGCGTCTGCGCTATCAGGTTTTCTATGAAGAGATGTCGGCCGAGCCGTCGCGGTTGGCGCAGTTTCGCCGCCGCGACGAAGACGCCTTCGATCCCATTTGCGATCATCTGCTCGTCGTCGATCTCGACAAGCCGCAGCCGCGTTGGGCCCCGTCTCATAAAGCGGCGCCGAAAGTCGTCGGCACCTATCGCGTGCTTCGGCAGGATGTGGCCGAGCGCAGCCTGGGATTCTACACCTCGAACGAATACGACATCGCGCCGCTGATCAAGACGCGCTCGCCGCGCTACCGCTTCATGGAGCTTGGCCGATCGTGCGTGCTGGCGCCCTATCGCGGCAAACGTTCCGTCGAGCTTTTGTGGCACGGGCTGTGGACGTACGTGCGCGAGCATGGAATTGACGTGATGATCGGCTGCGCCAGTTTTCCTGGCGCCAACCCGGTCGAATACGCTGAAGCGCTAAGCTATCTGCATCATCATCATCTGGCGCCGCCCGATTGGCGCTGTCGCGCTCACGGCCATCAATATCAGCCGATGGACCTGATGCCCAAGGACGCGATCAACGCCAAAGCCGCCTTGAAGGCTATTCCGCCGCTGATCAAGGGATATCTGCGGCTTGGCGCGTTCGTCGGCGACGGCGCCGTGGTCGACCGTCAATTCGGAACAACCGACGTGCTCATCATTCTGCCGGTGGAGAAGATCGACCCGCGGTATTTCGAGCATTTCGGCGCGCCGACCGAAACCAAGAGCCGCATCGCCGCCGACTATTAGGACAAGCTCCTAGACGCGTCCTGCGCCATACGCTGCGAGCGCCGCCAGATTGACGACGTCGGCGTCCGTCGCGCCGAATGAGCAGATTTGCACCGAGTGCGACAGGCCGACGATCAGCGGGCCGATGATCGTCGCGCCGCCGAGTTCTTTCAGCATCTTCGTCGAAATCGACGCCGCGTGGAACGCCGGCATCACGAGCACGTTCGCGGTGTCCGACAAGCGGCAGAACGGATAGTGGCTCATCAGGTTGCGGTTGAGCGCCACGTCGGCGGCCATGTCGCCGTCGTACTCGAAGTCAACCTGGCGCTCGTCGAGCAGGCGCACCGCTTCGCGCACTTGATCGGAGCGCTCGCCGCGCGGATGGCCGAAGGTTGAATAGGCCAACATCGCTACGCGCGGTTCGATGCCGAAGTTGCGCGCCGCCTGCGCCGCCTCGACTGCGATGTTGGCGAGTTCTTCGGCGTTTGGCATCGCGTGAATGCTGGTGTCGGCGACAAGCACCGCGCGACCCCGGCTCAGGGCCAGCGATACGCCGATCACGCGACGCCCCGGCTTTTCGTCCATGACCCGCTGCACGTCTGCGTAAACGCTTGTCCAGTTGCGCGTCGCGCCCGACACCATCGCGTCGGCATAGCCGTGCGCAACCATGAGCGCCGCAAAAACGTTACGTTCGTTGGCGATCAGTCGTTCGCAGTCGCGACGCAAATATCCGCGACGCTGGAGACGCGCATAAAGGTAGTCGCCGAATTCCGCGACGTAGTTGGATGCGCTGGTGTCGATCAATTCGAACTCGCGGCGCAGCGGAATGCCGAGTTCGCGAAAACGTTCCGTGACGACCTTCCTCGATCCGATGAGAATCGGCTGGCCGAAGCCCTGCGCATAATAGGTGTTCGCGGCGCGAATGACGGCAGGGTCTTCCCCTTCGGCGAAAACGACGCGCTTGGGATCGTTGCGCACGTGATCAAACGTCGCCTGGAGCCATCCAGCGACAGGATCGAGCCTGGCTTTGAGGCGCGCGATGTAGGCGTCCGTATCAACGATAGGATTGCGCGCCACGCCGGAATCCATGGCTGCTTTTGCCACCGCGACGGGCACGTGCGACAGCAGCCTCGGGTCGAACGGCGCCGGGATGATGTAGCCCGGCCCGAACGTTGGCCGCTCGCCGTGGAAGGCGGCAGCGACTTGATCGGGCACTTCCGCCCTCGCCAGTTCCGCGATCGCCTCGGCAGCCGCGATCTTCATCGCGTCGTTGATCGTCGTCGCCTGGACGTCGAGCGCCCCGCGGAAAATGAACGGGAAGCAGAGGACATTGTTGATCTGGTTCGGGTAGTCGGATCGCCCCGTGGCCATGATGGCGTCGCTGCGGACTGCGTGAACGTCGTCAGGCGAAATCTCGGGGTCGGGATTGGCCATCGCGAAGATGAGCGGCTTTTCGGCCATGCTCGCCACCATCTCGCGCGATACGACGCCGGCGGCTGAGAGACCGAGGAAGATGTCGGCGCCGGCCATCACGTCCGAGAGCGTTCGCGCCTTTGTCCTTTGCGCATAAGGCGCCTTGTAAGGATCCATGAGGGTCTTGCGGCCCTCATAGACCACGCCTTCGATATCAGCGACGAAGATATTCTCGCGCGTCACGCCGATCTTCACGAGCAGATTGAGGCAGGCGAGCGCGGCGGCGCCGGCCCCGGCGCACACCAGTTTGATCCTCGAGATGTCTTTCTCGACGACCTTCAGGCCGTTGAGGATGCCGGCGGCGACGACGATGGCGGTGCCATGCTGATCGTCATGAAACACCGGGATGTCGAGCATTCCTTTCAGCGTCTCTTCGATGACGAAGCAGTCCGGCGACTTGATGTCTTCGAGATTGATTCCGCCAAATGACGGTCCGAGGTAGCGCACCGAATTGACGAAGGCGTCGGCGTTCGGGGTATCGATGAGGAGATCGATCGAGTCGATGTCTGCGAACCTCTTGAAAAGAGCGGCCTTGCCCTCCATCACGGGCTTCGCCGCCAACGCGCCGAGATTGCCGAGTCCGAGAATCGCCGTGCCGTTCGACACGACGGCGACCATGTTGCCCTTGTTGGTGTAGGCGTAGACGTCGGCCGGGCTCTGCGCGATCGCCTGCACGGGGATCGCGACGCCGGGAGAATACGCCAGCGAAAGATCGCGCTGCGTCGCCAACGGTTTTGTTGTCGTGATTTCAAGTTTGCCGGGCTTGCCCTGTGAGTGGAACTGCAGCGCCTCTTGGGCGGTGACGCGTGCGGCTCGGAATTGCGTGGCCATGTTTGTCGAGACCGTTCATTCGGTTTGTGTGGGATGCGGGCAATAGGGCGGGCGAAAAGCGCACGTAGGCCGGCGCCGGACCTGTTGACCGGGCGCGCACGATAGGTTGCGGCAACGGCGCGGGCAACCTATGCATGGTTTCGGCTTTCGTCGGGCGTCTCCGGTCGCCTCGGCCGGTCGTTCAGATTGCTCCATAGCGGCCGGCCCCGTCATCCTTAACCGCTGGATTCGCACACCGGACATCGACGCGCGATATGGCGAAACACAACGAAGCGCGGAAGGACGGCATCGTCGCGGAATGCGATGGTCATGACGCGCCGTCGGCAGTCGGCTCTGCTTCGCATGAGCGCGCCGATTCGCGTTCGAGCGAGGCGACGCCGTCTATGGCGCAGTATCTCGAAATCAAGGCGGCTAATCCCGATTGCCTCCTCTGGTATCGCATGGGCGATTTCTACGAGCTCTTTTTCGAGGACGCCGTCGCCGCAGCGGATGCATTGTCGATCGTGCTGACAAAGCGCGGGAAGCATCAAGGCCGCGACATCCCGATGTGCGGCGTGCCGGTTCACCGCGCCGACGACTATCTCCACCGCCTCATCAAGAAAGGTTTCCGCGTCGCCGTCTGCGAGCAGCTCGAGGATCCGGCCGAAGCTCGCAAGCGCGGCGCGAAGGCCGTCGTCAAGCGCGACGTCGTTCGCCTCGTGACGCCGGGAACGATCACGGAGGAGGCGCTGCTCGACGCCAAGGCGCGTAACTATCTGACAGCCGCGTTCAGTCTGACGCCTGCGGACATGGGCGTAGCGGCGCCGCAGGCCAGATTAGCTTTGGCTTCGATCGACATTTCGACGGGCGAGGTCGAGATCGGAGAGGTTTCAGGACCAGAGATCGGCGGCGAACTTGTGCGCCTCGCGCCGGGCGAGGTGCTCGTGTCGGAAACTTTGATGGCCGACTCCGGTTTGATGTCCTGGGTCGCCGTCTGCGGCGCCTCCGCAACGCCGACGCCTAGTGCGTATTTTGACGCGCTTGCCGGCGCGCGCGATCTCAAAGCAGCGCTCGGCGTCGCCGATCTCGACGGCTTTGGCGCGTTCTCGCGCGGCGAGCTGGCGGCGGTCGGCGCGGCGCTCAAGTACATCGACTTGACCCAGATCGGACGGAAGCCGGTCTTGCGGCCGCCAAAGCGCGCCGGGTCCGGCGCGATGCTGACGATCGACGCCGCGAGCCGCGCCAGTCTCGAACTCGTCAAGTCTGCGTCGGGCGACGCGTCGTCGACGCTGCTCGCCGCCATGGATCGCACAGTGACGGGGGCCGGCGCGCGTGAACTGCAGGCGCGGCTGGCGAGTCCGTTGGCTGATCCGCAGGCCATCAACGGTCGACTGGACGCCGTCGCGCACTTGATCGAGCGCCGCCGCATGACTGACGATGTGCGGGGCATTTTGAGAGAGGCGCCCGATCTCGCCCGCGCGCTGCCGCGCCTCGCGTTTGGACGCGGTTCGCCGCGCGACCTGGCCGCCGTGCGCGACGCGATGCAAGCGGCGCGGCGCGCCTGTGCGGCTTTAGGCCAGTCAACCGACGCGCTCGGGGCGTCAGCGCTCATCGAAGGCGTTGCAAAGCGCCTTGACGGCCCGAGCGCGCGATTGTTGGAGCGCCTTCTGAGCGCCCTCGTCGATGATCCGCCGCATCTGAAGCGCGACGGCGGCTTCATTCGAAGCGGCTACAGCGCCGATCTCGACGCCGCACGGCGGCTGCGCGACGACAGCCGCGGCGTGATGGCTGCGCTGGAGGCCCGCTATGTCGCCGAGACAGGCGTCAAAGGGCTGAAGATTCGCCACAACAATATTCTCGGCTTCTATGTCGAGGTGTCGCAACTCAACGCCAAGCCGATGCAGAGCGCGCCGCTGAACGAAACATTCCGACATCGCCAGTCGATGGCGAATGCGGCGCGGTTTTCGACGGCGGAACTGGTCGAGACGGAAGGCCGAATTGCGTCGGCGACGGAACGCGCCCTCAATCTCGAGCAGGAAGTCTTCGCCGATCTCGCTCAAGAGATCGCGGCAGAGACGGGTCCGTTGATCGAGGCGGCGGCGGCGCTCGCAGAACTCGACGTATTCACCGCGCTCGCCGCGCTTGCCATTGAGCAGGCCTACGCTAGGCCAACGATCGACGGGAGCGACGCCTTCGAAATTCTCGGCGGCCGACATCCCGTCGTGCAGCAGGCGCTGGCCCGCGCCAAAGGCCGCGCGTTCATCGAGAACGATTGCGTGCTTGGCCGCGCGCCGCCGCTCGAAGAGTCGAACGGCGATGCGACGCCGCAGGCCCGCATCTGGCTCGTGACCGGCCCGAACATGGCCGGAAAGTCGACCTTCCTGCGCCAGAACGCTCTGATATCCGTCATGGCGCAGATGGGATCCTATGTGCCGTCGCGCGCCTGTCATATCGGCGTCGTCGATCGACTGTTTTCGCGCGTCGGAGCGTCCGACGATCTGGCGCGGGGGCGATCGACATTCATGGTCGAGATGGTCGAGACGGCCGCGATCCTCAATCAGGCGACAGAGCGCTCGTTGGTCATTCTCGACGAAATCGGCCGCGGCACCGCAACGTTCGATGGGCTTTCGATCGCCTGGGCGACTGTTGAACATCTCCACGACGTCACGAAGGCCCGCGCGCTCTTCGCCACGCACTACCACGAACTGACCGCATTGGCGCGCCGACTGGCGAACGTCGCCAACGTGACGATGGACATCGCCGATTGGCAGGACGAGATCGTTTTTCTGCACAAGATCAAATGCGGGGCCGCGGATCGCTCCTATGGCATCCATGTCGCCAAACTCGCAGGCCTGCCGCCCCATGTCGTCGCCCGCGCGCGCGAAGTGCTCGCAAAGCTCGAAAAGGCCGATCGGCGGTCCCGCGGGGCGGCGGCCGTGATCGACGATCTGCCGCTCTTTGCGGCGCCGCGGCCCGACGCGGAGACGGCGGCCAAACCATCGGCGGCCGAGAACGCGATCAGGGCGTTGCGTCCCGACGAGATGTCGCCCAAACAGGCGCTCGACAAGCTGTATGAGCTGAAGGCCCTGATCGACGGCCGGAAGCCGGCGGATCGCTGAGGCGAACGATGCTGACGAAATCGCCGTTCTTCGACGTCGTCGCGCTGCGACAGGAATTGACGGCGGCTTTCACGAACGCCGGCGGCCATGCCGAGGCGCGCCCCGTCGTCATCGAGCGGCTGAAGGCGCTGGTGCGGGACGCCCGCGCGCAAGCGCGCCAGACGCTGGAGTCCGATCGTAACGGCCGCAAATGCGCGGCCGGCCTGTCGCTATTCCAAGACGAACTGATCCGTCTCGTCTACGATTACACGATTGCGCATGTCTACCGCGCCACCAACCCGTCCGACGCGGAACGCATGGGCATCGTCGCGACGGGCGGCTACGGACGTGGACTGCTGGCCCCGGGCTCCGATATCGATCTGCTGTTCCTGCTGCCCTACAAGCAGACGCCGTGGGGCGAGAGCGTCGCGGAATACATGCTCTATCTGCTTTGGGATACCGGTTTCAAAGTCGGGCACGCGACGCGCACGATCGAGCAATGCGTCAAGCTTTCGAAGGCGGACATCACGATCCGCACGGCGCTGCTCGATGCGCGCCTCATCCACGGCGACGCCCGACTCTTTGCCGAATTCGAAGACCGCTTCAAGAGCGAGGTCGTCAAGGGAACAGCGCGGCAATTCATTGACGCGAAGATGGCCGAGCGCGACGATCGCACGCTCAAAGCCGGCGCCGATAGTCGCTACAAGGTCGAGCCGAACGTGAAGGACGGCAAAGGCGGCCTGCGCGATCTGCACACGCTGCACTGGCTTTCGAAATATCTGCTGGGTCGCGAGGTCGGCGCGGCGGCCGTCGAAGCGGGCATCTACACGCCGAAAGAGGCCCAGACCTTCCGGCGCTGCGAAGACTTCCTGTGGACCGTTCGCTGCTTTCTTCACTTCCTCACGGGGCGCGCCGAGGAAGTCTTGAGTTTCGACATACAGCCGCAACTCGCCGAAAGTCTTGGCTACACGTCGCACGGCGGATTGCGCTCCGTCGAACGCTTCATGAAGCACTACTTCCTGATTGCGAAGGACGTCGGCGATCTGACGACGATCCTTTGCGGCGCGCTGGAAATGCAGCAGCTGAAAACGACGCCGAGCGTCGCCAGGTTCCTGCGGCCATTGAGCTGGAAAGCGCGCACGGAAGTACGCCAGAAAACCGGCTTTCGCATCGACAATGACCGTCTCAACGTCGCCGATCCCGAGGTTTTTGAGCGCGATCCCGTCAACCTGATTCGCTTCTTCGCGCAGGCGGAAATGACGTCGGGCTTTCTTCACCCGGACGCCATCCGGCTCTTGCGCCACTCGTTGCGCCTCATCGACGACGCGCTGCGCGCCGATACCGAGGCCAACCGACTTTTCCTCGAACTCTTGGTTGTCAGTCCAAATCCGGAATTGGCGTTGAGACGCATGAACGAGGCGGGCGTGCTCGGCAGGTTCATTCCCGATTTTGGCCGCATCGTCGCGATGATGCAGTTCAACATGTACCACCACTACACCGTCGACGAACATTTGCTGCGCACGGTGGGCAACCTCAGGGCCGTCGAGAAGGGCGAGGCGGCGCAGGAGCTGCCGCTGTCGAGCGTGTTGATCAATTCGATCCAGAACCGCCGCGCGCTTTTCGTCGCGGCGTTCCTGCACGATATCGGCAAAGGACGGCGCGAGGACCACTCCATCGTCGGAGCGCGGATCGCGAGACGCCTCTGTCCGCGACTTGGCCTCTCGGCCGCGGAGACCGAGCTTGTCGCCTGGCTGATCGAGCAGCATCTCACGATGAGCAACGTCGCGCATTCGCGCGACATTTCCGACCCTAAGACGGTCGAAGATTTCGCCGCCAAGGTCCAGAGCCCGGAGCGCTTGAAGCTGCTGTTGCTCCTGACGATCGCCGATATTCGCGCCGTCGGTCCCGGCGTCTGGAACGGCTGGAAGGGCCAGCTTCTGCGAACGCTCTATTACGAGACGGAAACGCTTGTGACGGGTGGGCATACGCAGGTACAGCGCGACGAACGCATCGAGGAGGCGCAGGCCGCTCTCCGCGTGGCGCTCAACGATTGGGATCATCGCGAAGTTCGCGCCTTCATAAGCCGGCACTTTCCGAATTACTGGCTGCGAACCGACAAGCGTACGCAGATTGCGCACGCAAAGCTGCTTCGCGACGCAGCCGCCGCCGACCAGAAGGTCGCGACGCGCATCCGAACCGACGCTTTTACGGCGATCACGGAGTTGACGGTATTTGCGCCGAATCATCCGCGATTGCTGGCCCTTTTCGCCGGAGCGTGCGCCGCCGCGGGGGCGAACATCGCGAGCGCCCAGATCACCACGACCCGCGACGGTTTCGCGCTCGACACATTCCTGCTCAATCGCGAATTTGCGAACGATGAAGACGAGATGCGTCGCGCCAAGCGGATCGGGGAGACGATCGACAAGCTTCTGAAGGGCGAGGAGCGGCTTGCCTCGTTGCTGCAAAAGCGCCGCATCGGCCAGCGCCGCCTCGACGCCTTCACGGTTGCCCCCGAGGTCGTCATCAATAATTCGCTCTCTGAGCGCCTCACCGTTATCGAGGTGTCGGGTCGCGATCGTCCGGGCCTGCTTTATGATCTGACGAGCGCCTTGTCCGATCTCTCGCTCGACATCGGGTCGGCGCACATCACCACCTTTGGCGAAAAGGCGGTGGACGTCTTCTACGTCACCGATCTCACGGGCAAGCAGATCGTCAACGAGGCGCGCCAGAAGCTCGTCAGAGAGCGCTTGATCGGCGTGCTTCGGGACAAAGAGACGTCAACCGCCCGCGAGGCGGCGGCGCCTTAGCCGACCACCTTGCTTCGTCGCCCGAACATGGATACTGCGCTCGGCCCATGAAACTCTATAGATCCTTCGCGACCGTCGGCGGGCTGACGCTGGTTAGCCGCGTCTTTGGCTTCATGCGCGATATACTGATCGCCGCGACGCTCGGCTCGGGATGGGTCGCCGACGCATTTGTGGTCGCATTCCGATTTCCAAATCTGTTTCGCCGCTTGTTCGGCGAGGGCGCCTTCAACTCGGCTTTCGTGCCGATGTTCGCCAAGAAAATCGAGGGCGACGGCCGCGAGGCGGCGCGCGGCTTTGCCGAAGACGCGCTTTCCGGCCTCGTTTTCGTTCTGCTGATTGTGACGATTGTCGCCGAGCTGGCGATGCCGTTCTTGATGTATGCGCTGGCGCCAGGGTTTGAATCGACGCCGGAAAAGTTTGATCTCGCCGTTCTGCTGACGCGCATCACGATGCCATATCTGCTGTGCATGTCGCTCGTTGCGCTCATGTCGGGCGCGCTCAACTCCATTGGGCGGTTTGCCGAGAGCTCATCCGTTTCGATCGTTCTCAACGTCACGATGATGGCGGCGACGCTGTTGTCGATCTGGTGGGGCGTCACGGCCGGACGCGAAGCCGGGATCATCCAAGCATGGGGCGTGTTCGCGGCCGGACTGCTGCAGCTGGCGCTATTGATGTGGGGCATGAAGCGCGCCGGCCTCAGCCTCAAATTGCGTCGGCCGCGAATGACCGACGAAATGCGGCGGCTGATCTCGCTCGGCGTGCCCGGCGTCATTTCCGGCGGCGTGACGCAAATTAACATCGCGATCGGCACCATCATTGCGTCGATGCAGGCCGGGGCCGTTTCGCAGCTTTACTACGCAGACAGGATCTATGAGCTGCCGCTCGCGCTCGTCGGCGTCGCCATCGGCGTCGTCCTGCTGCCGGACATTTCACGCCACGTCCGCGCCGGCAATGTAGCGGCCGTGATGGACAGCCAGAACCGCAGTCTCGAATTCGCGATGTTGCTCACCATTCCCGCGGCGCTGGCGCTGATCGTTGTCCCGTCCGAGATCGTGCGCGTGCTGTTCGAGCGCGGCGCCTTCACCCGCGACGATACAGATGCGACGGCGGCGGTGTTGCAGATCTTTGCGCTTGGTCTGCCGGCCTTCGTGCTGATCAAAGTTTTCTCGCCTGCGTACTTCGCCCGGGAGGACACCAAGACTCCGATGCGCTACGCGACGATCAGCTTGACGGCCAATACCCTCGGCTCGATAGGGCTCTTCTTTCTGTTCCGTGAGCTGGGCCTTCGCCCGCAACTCGGCATCGCGGTGGCGACGACGCTTGGCGGCTGGCTCAACGCCTGGCTGTTATGGTCGACGCTTGTCAAGCGCGGCGCGTTTGTCGCGGATGACCGTCTGCGCCGCAATCTGCCGCTTATTGCGGTCGCCAGCGCCGCGATGGGCGCCGCGCTGACCGCGGCGGTCTATGGGCTTGCGCCTTATCTGCAGCCTGATCGAGGCGTTCTCGTACAGGCGACGACGCTGGCCGTGCTGGTTGGGATTGGCCTCGCCGTGTTCGCCGGGATGATCCTGGCGACAGGCGTCATGTCCGCCGAGCAGCTCAGGCGTTTCACGCGCGGTCGCAGTTGATCGCGCGCGAGCCCCTTGCTTGGCGCGCGACGCCACGCGATAAGGCCCGCCTGCCATCGTCAATCGAGACACTTACGCCATGACCGCGCCGCCAATTTCGCCCCGTGTTTTTTCCGGCATGCAGCCGACCGGCAGCCTGCACCTCGGCAATTACCTTGGGGCCATGGTCAACTGGATCAAAATGCAGGAGACGCATGCGTGCATCTACTGCGTCGTCGATCTGCACGCGATTACGGTCTGGCAAGATCCGGCCGAGCTGCGCATGGCGATCCGCCAAGTGACGGCGGCGTACATCGCGGCCGGACTGGACCCCAAGAAAAGCATCCTCTTCAACCAGTCGCAGGTATCCGAGCACGCCGAACTCGCGTGGATCTTCAATTGTGTGGCGCGGCTCGGTTGGCTCAATCGAATGACGCAGTTCAAGGAAAAGGCCGGAAAGGATCGCGAACAGGCGTCCGTCGGACTTTACGCCTACCCGAACTTGATGGCCGCCGACATTCTCGCCTATCGGGCGACGCACGTGCCCGTCGGCGACGATCAGAAGCAGCATCTCGAACTCGCGCGCGACATCGCGCAGAAGTTCAACAATGATTTTCGCGAGCAAATCGTCGCCGCCGGTTTCGCGGACGGGGTGTTCTTTCCGCAGCCGGAGCCGGTCATCACGGGGCCGGCGACGCGCGTCATGAGTCTTCGGGATGGGACAAAGAAGATGTCGAAATCGGACCCGTCCGATCTCTCGCGCATCAATCTGACCGATGACGCCGATACGATCGCCAAGAAAATTCAGAAAGCGAAGACGGACGCTGAGCCGATTCCTTACGACGAAAAGGGCTTCGAAGGGCGCCCGGAGGCCGAGAATCTGGTGGGCATCTACGCGGCGCTCGCCGAGCAACCCGTCGCAACTGTTCTACGGGACTTCGGCGGGCAGCAGTTCTCCAGCTTCAAGAAGGCTCTGGCGGAGGTCGCCACGGACAAGCTTGGCCGCATCGGCGGCGAAGCCTCCCGGCTGATGGCCGACCCGGCCGCCATCGACTCCGTCCTCGCCGACGGTTCCGCCCGCGCCCGCGCCATTGCTGCGCCGATCATGGACCGCGTCAAAGATATTGTCGGGCTCCTGCGCGCCTGACGCCTGTGCGCGCCGGCGCCGACATGCGTTGCCGTGCGCGCCTGGGAGTGGCAGCATGACGACATGAAAACGCGCCGCTCGTTCGAAGTCGGCCATCGCCGCAAGTTCTTGCTCGTCGTCGACGAGAGCCACGAAGCGGAAATGGCGCTCTACTACGCCGCAAGCCGGTGTCAGCGGTCCGCGGGGTCGCTGGCCCTGCTTTATGTGATCGAGCCGGGCGACGATCAGTACTGGTCGGGCGTCCGCCAGGTGCAAATCGACGAGGAAACGACCAAGGCCAAGGCGCTCTTTCGCATGTTGCGCCGCAAGCTTCAGCTCGCGGGTTTCGAGGATGTCGACGTCGAGGACGTGCTGCGCGACGGCGTCAAATCCGAAGAGATCGTCAAGCAGATCGCCGAGGATGAAGACGTCGCGATTCTGGTCCTCGGCGCCGCCGTCGACGCGAAGGGGCCCGGGCCGTTGGTGTCATCTCTCGCCGCCGGCAAGCATGCCGGCGGATTTCCGGTGCCGATAACCGTCGTTCCTGGTCAGCTGACGCTCGAAGTCATCAAGGCAATCGCCTGAAAAATGGCCAAATGAGGCTGGGAAACCGGCAAAGGCCCCCTCGACACGCGCGGCGGCGATTTCTATATTAGAAGCGTTCTAACCGATAGCGCCGGATAGCGATCCGCCGGCTTGCGCCGCATTGCGGTAGATCGAAAGCAGACCCCATGTTTATCCAGACCGAAGCCACGCCCAATCCGTCGACGCTGAAGTTCATGCCGGGCAAGCCGGTGCTACGCGACGGCACGGCCGACTTCCGAAGCCGATCGGAGGCGACGGCGTCCCCGCTCGCCGCCCGCCTGTTCGATATCGCCGGCGTCAACGGCGTGTTCCTTGGCTCCGACTTCATCTCGATCACGAAGGGCGACATCGAGTGGCAGCATCTGAAGCCGATGGTGCTGGGCGCCATCATGGAGCACTACATGTCCGGCGATCCTTCGGCGACGGCCGAGGGAGCGAATGACGAAAGCGAGGGCAGCTTCGATCCCGCCGACGCCGAGACGGTGGCGACGATCAAGGAGCTTCTTGAGACGCGCGTACGACCGGCTGTCGCCCAGGACGGCGGCGACATCACTTTCTCGGGCTTTCGCGAGGGCGTCGTCTATTTGCACATGCGCGGCGCTTGTTCAGGTTGCCCGAGTTCCACGGCGACGCTGCGCCATGGCATTGAAAACCTGCTCAAGCACTTCTGTCCAGACGTACAGAGCGTCCAGGCGGTCTGATCGCCAGCATCGGCGCCCTATGAACCCCGCTCTGGCGGGGTTCTTCATATCAACGGCCTTTTCGAGAGAACCCTCATGACGTCCGCCATCGATTCGGCCGCGCTCGACCAGATTTTCTTGAGCGCGCGCACGCACAACGCCTGGCGCAGGCAGGACGTGCCGGACGCGGTCCTCCGCCAGCTCGTCGATACGTTGAAAATGGGACCGACGAGCGCCAACTGCTCGCCGGCTCGCATTTTTTTTGTCAAATCGGCAGAGGCCAAGGCGCTGCTGAAGCCGCACCTCTCAGAGGGGAATGTGGAAAAGACGATGGCGGCGCCAGTCACCGCCATCATTGCGACCGATTACAAGTTCTACGACCACCTTCCGAAACTCTTCCCGCATGCCGATGCGCGGAGCTGGTTTGTCGGAAAGAAGGAGCATTCCGATACGACGGCCTTTCGCAACGGCGCGCTGCAGGGCGCGTATCTCATCATCGCCGCGCGGGCTCTGGGGCTCGATTGCGGCCCGATGTCCGGATTCGATAACGCGGGCGTCGACGCTGCGTTTTTCGCTGGAACAGACGCCAAATCCAACTTTCTCTGCAACTTGGGTTATGGCGATCCTGCTGGGCTGCGCCCGCGTTCGCCGCGCTTCGCCTTCCAAGAGATGGCGCAGATTATCTGACTTGACCGATTAAATGAACATTCTGGCGTTCGATACCTGCTTCGATGCGTGCTCTGCGGCGGCGGGGCGCGGCGTGCGTTCGCTGACGCCATCCATTTCGTTTCTGTCAGAGCCGATGGCGACCGGGCATGCCGAAAGGCTGATGGGAATGATCGAGACCGTGATGCAGGACGCCGGCTTGGCGTTCGCCGCTCTCGATCGCATTGCGGTGACGATCGGACCTGGCACGTTCACTGGCGCACGGATTTCCGTCGCCGCGGCGCGCGCCCTGACGCTCGCAACCGGCGCGACGGTCGTCGCCTATTCGAGCCTCAACTTGATGGCGATGAGCCCACGGATTCCGGCGGCCCCGGGACGCCGGCTCGCCATCGCGACCGATGCGCGACGCGGGGAGGTCTATCTCCAACTCTTCGACAGGCACAGCGCTTTGCCGCTAAGCCCCCCGGTCGTTCATTCTGCGGTCGACGCCGCGGTCGCGCTGGCTGGCGCGCCGATCACGATCGCCGGGTCCGGCGCCTCCATTCTGGCCGAGCATGCTCGATCTGCGGGACTCGACGTCGAAGCGATCCTGCCGGACCTCGTTCCCGACGCCATCGACATGCTATTCGCAGCCGGCGAAGCGCCGACGCACCATCATGTCCAACCGCTGTATTTGCGGCCGCCGGACGCCAAGCCGCCGACGGCGCGCCCACTTGCCGAGTCCGGCGCATGAGCGACAACGTCACGCCGTTCCGCAACATCAAGCATGTGAGCTTGCTGTGGGCCGATCCAGAGCGGGCTGCGGAGATCGCGGCGCTGCATGCGCGGCTCTTCAACCCGAGTTGGGATCGAACTGCGATCAAGACGTTGCTTGAACATCCGGCTTCGACGTCCCTCGTTGCGGTGTCCGGTTCGCCCAAATTGGCTGTCGGTTTCATCATTGGCCAGCTTGCCGCCGACCAGGCCGAGATCATTTCCGTCGCCGTTGCGCCGGAATGGCAACGCGTAGGGCTTGGCCGCATGCTGGTCGAAGGCCTGGCGCGCGCCTCGCGCCGCGGCGACGCAGAGCGGCTGTTCCTCGAAGTGGCCGAAGACAATGTCTCCGCTCTCGCGCTGTACCGATCTCTCAGCTTCAAGGAAGTTGCGCGGCGCAAAGGCTATTATCAACGCAGCAGCGCGCCGCCGGTCGACGGCCTCGTACTTTCATTGGCTCTCTAGCCGATAATTAGCTCGGCCCTTGATCGCGCGCGGTGGACGGATCAGGCGCCGCTGCCTATAACCCGGCGAAACGAGTCGCTGCGGACCGAGGGTCCCCGGATCATGGCGCAAACGCGGGCAAGCTTGTCGACGAGCATCGAGGCGCGTTGTGCGGAGTATGGCCTTCGCATGACGGGCCAGAGGCGCACCATCGCGCGCGTCCTGTCGGAAGCGCACGACCATCCGGACGCCGAAGAGGTGCACCGCCGCGCCCACGCGATCGATTCCAAGATTTCCCTGTCAACGGTCTACCGCACCATCAAACTACTCGCGGCCAAGGGCATCCTTGAGCGGCACGACTTCGGCCACGGCCGCAGCCGGTATGAAGAAGCTTCGCGCGGGCACCACGATCATCTGGTCGATGTCGACAGCGGCCGCGTGATCGAATTCGAAAGCGCGGAGATCGAAGCGCTCCAAGACCGCATCGCCCGCGACCTCGGATTCCGCCTCGTCGGACATCGGCTCGAACTCTACGGCGTACCGATCGCCAAGAAGAAGACGCAGAGCCGCGGCGGCTGAAAGCGCCATACAATTCATGAGCACACTTCGCGCCGGCGCAATACTGGTCGGATTTTTCGCTCTGACGTTGCCGCTGATGCCCGTGCAGGCGGCTCTGGTGCGAATTTCTCCGGCTGCCGCGCGGCGATTTCCAAATTGGTATCACCGCAAGGTGTGCCGCCTGTTCGGCGTCACGCTCGACGTCGATGGCAGGGTTGCGAGCGACCGTCCGTTGCTGCTGGTTTGCAATCACACGTCGTGGCTCGATATTCCTGTGCTCTCGGCCTTGGCGCCGGTGTCGTTCGTGGCCAAGAAGGAGGTGAGCGGTTGGCCGTTCGTTTCGGCGCTGGCGCGGTTGCAGCGGACCGTATTCATTGACCGCGCGCGGCGGCATGCGACCGGCGAAGCGATGGACGAGATCATGGCGCGGCTCGAGGCCGGCGATACGATCGTTCTGTTTCCGGAAGGCACATCGAGCGACGGCGCCCGTGTGCTGCCGTTCAAGTCCTCGCTGTTCGGCGCCGTCAAGCGCTCCGACACGGAAGCGGGGCATCGCGCCGTCGTTCAGACGGCGGCGATCGTTTACACCCACTTGTTCGGCGTGCCCATCGCGCGCGCCGACCGTCCGCGCATCGGCTGGTATGGCGACATGGAAATGACTTCGCACGCATGGTCGCTCCTCAAAGGCGGTCCGCTCAGGGTGCGCATCAAGGTCAGTGCGCCGGTTCCGCTTGACGCCTTCGCCGATCGCAAGGCTTTGGCGATGACGGTGGAGCGGCAGGTGCGGCGCGACGTCCACGCCATCCTGCGCGGCCGCCCGGACGATGAGACGATCGAGCCCGTTGAGCCGTCGGCGGAAAAACGCAGATTTCGGCACATCCCCGCGGCGGCCAAAGCGGAAAAGTGGACATGAACGTCGCTGGTCATGCTATCCCCACGCACACACAATCCTGAACCGCCGAAGGAAAACGAGCCGTTGAGACCGCGTCTCAAAACCGAGAAGCCCGCGACGTCCGAAGTCTCGCGACCGACGTCCAAGTCGGTTTACTTGAAGACGTTCGGCTGTCAGATGAACGTCTACGATAGCGAGCGCATGATGGAAGCGCTCGCGCGCGATGGTTACGCCCCGACCGGGACGCCAGAGGAGGCGGACCTCGTCATTCTCAATACCTGCCACATCCGGGAGAAGGCGGCGGAAAAGGTTTACTCGGATCTTGGCCGCCTCCGCGTCGTCAAGGAGCGCCGGCGCGCCGCCGGATTGTCGACGGTCATTGCGGTCGCAGGATGCGTTGCGCAGGCCGAGGGTTCGGAAATAGCGTCGCGCCAGTCGGCCGTCGATCTCGTTGTCGGCCCGCAGAGCTATCATAGGCTTCCGAAACTCATCGCAATGTCGGAGCGCCAACGCGGCGCCGTCATCGAGACCGAATTTGACGGCGCGGAAAAATTCGATGTCTTGCCGCCGCTGCGTCGCCTAGCTTCGCCCGCGGCGTTTCTCACCGTTCAGGAAGGCTGCGACAAGTTCTGCACCTTTTGCGTCGTGCCCTATACGCGTGGCGCGGAACTCTCCCGGCCCGTCGCCGATCTGGAACGCGAAGCGAGATCGCTGGTCGCCGCGGGCGCCCGTGACATCACGCTCCTTGGACAGAACGTCAATGCCTATCACGGAGCCGGGGCGGGCGGACGAACGGCCTCGCTCTCTGACCTCATTCGTAGGCTCGCGGACATCGACCAGCTCCACCGCATTCGCTACACGACCAGCCACCCCAACGACATGGGCGACGATCTGATCGCCGCCCATCGCGATGTCGCGAAGTTGACGCCATATCTGCATCTGCCTGTGCAGTCGGGATCGGATCGTGTTCTCGCCGCGATGAACCGCAAGCACACGGCGGCGCAATATCTTGACGCCGTCGCGCGCGTGCGTGCGGCGCGTCCGGACATTGCGCTGTCGAGCGACTTTATCGTCGGCTTTCCCGGCGAGACAGACGATGACGCCGAGGCGACGCTTGCGTTGGTCCATACGGTCGGCTTTGCGCAGGCGTACTCGTTCAAATACAGCCCCCGTCCCGGAACGCCGGCGGCGCGGGGCGATCAAGTCTCGGAAGCCGTCAAGACCGAAAGGCTTCACACGCTGCAGGCCCTGCTGGAGGCCCAGCAGGCAAGCTTCAACGCCGCTTCTGTCGGCCGGAGCGTGCCGGTTCTCTTCGAGCGCCGGGGACGAGAGCCTGGAATTCTCGTCGGCCGCACGCCGCACATGCAGCTAGTGCACGCCGAGGCAAGCGCTGAGCTGCTTGGCCACACGGCGAGCGTTCGGATCGCCGGCGCCCGGCAGATGAGCCTCTACGGCGCGGTCGAAGAGGGCGCCGCAAGCGCTCCGCCCGCTGTCACTGAGCCGGCACATTTGGCGGTTACCGCCATGCTCGGTTAATGTGCAGACGCGCAGCAGGCCCCTGTCGGACGGCGGCGGGCGTGTTAGTTTTGTGCTCGCGCACCAGCGATTCGAACCGCGTCGCAAGGGCGGAAACTCGGATGTCCGAGTGAGCATCACGGAGGAGTAACGGAATTTGGCAGGATTTCGCGGGTCTCCCGCACCAGCCTCGCGCCGGCCGCAAAAGCCGGATGTCGAGGCGCAACGCGTCGTCGTTCCATTTGACGACAACCGCGTTCTGACGCGCCTGCTCGGTGAGTTCGACAGTCATTTGGCCCTCATTGAAGACCGTCTCGGCATCGACGCGCACGCGCACGGCAACGTCGTCATTCTCTCAGGTTCCTCTGCTGCGGTCTCGATCGCGCGCGACGTTCTTGAAAAACTCTACGCCCGCATCGCCAAGGGCGAAACGATCGGCGCCGGCGATTTTGACGGGTTGATCCGTCATGCGCGCTCCGGCGATCCCGAGAGCGATGGGCAGGCTCAAGTGGCGACCCGACGTCGGGTCGTCAAGGCGCGCACGCCGACGCAAAGCGCCTACATACGCGCGATAGAAAAGTTCGATCTCGTCTTCGGCATCGGCCCCGCTGGAACCGGCAAGACTTACATCGCCGTCGCCTACGCCGCGCACTGCCTCGAACGCGGGCTTGTAGAGCGCATCATCCTGTCGCGACCAGCGGTCGAAGCCGGCGAACGGCTCGGTTTTTTGCCGGGAGACATGCGCGACAAGGTCGATCCCTATTTGCGACCGCTCTATGATGCGCTCTACGACGTGCTGCCGCCCGAGAAGGTCGAGCGCGACATTGAAACCGGCGCTATCGAGATTGCGCCGCTCGCATTCATGCGCGGTCGCACGCTGGCCAACGCGTTCGTCATTCTGGACGAGGCGCAAAACACGTCGAGCATGCAGATGAAGATGTTTCTGACGCGCCTCGGCGAAGGCTCGAAAATGGTGGTGACGGGCGATCCCTCGCAGATCGATCTTCCGCCCGGGATGAAGTCCGGTCTGGAGGAAGCCGTCGGGCTTTTGGCCGGCGTTGAAGGCATAGCCGCGATCCGCTTCCAGAACGCCGATATCGTTCGGCGCGATCTTGTGGCCAAGATCGTCACCGCCTACGACAAGGCGACGTAGTCGATCAATGCCCGAGCGAATACGAGATAGCGCCGCCGTCCTCGCCGTCGACCTCAGTGAAAGCGGCGGGGATTGGTCGGCGCTGGGCGAGGACGCAACCGCAATTCTCGCCGCCGCCGCGGCGCTCGCGCGCCGGCAGGGATTGTTGACGCGACCCGCAAGCGTTTCGATCGCGCTCGCGTCCGACGTTGAGGTGGCCGCTTTGAACGCCGCATATCGCGGCAAGGCGCGCCCCACCAACATCTTGTCGTTCCCCGCGGGACGCGGCGCGCCGTCCGGGTTTCTCGGCGATATTGTCTTGGCGGCCGAAACGGTTCAGCGTGAAGCGCGCGAGCAGGCCATTCCGTTAGTCCAGCATGTTCAGCACTTGGTCGTGCATGGAATTTTGCATTTGCTCGGCTACGATCACGAGTCGGACGCTGACGCGGAGCGCATGGAGAGGCTTGAGACGTCTATTCTTGCCGAACTCGGCATTCCCGATCCCTATCAAGGCGAATTGATTTCCGCCGTCGCCAAGGAGTGAAGGGGATCCGCTTCCCCAAACGCCGCTATGACCGACAACACGACCGATAAGACAGCAATTGAACCGCCAAGCGAGGAAACGCGCGGTCTAGCGGCGCCGAATTGGCTGCAAGGCGTTTTGACGAAACTCGGGCTTGCGGCGCCCCATAGCGTCCGCGACGCCATCGAAGGCGCGCTCAAGGCTCCGGAATCCATCGCCACGTTCACCGAGTCCGAGCGCAAAATGCTCGAACGCCTGTTGCGGTTCGGCGCGAGCCGCGTCGAAGATTTGATGGTGCCGCGCGCGGAAATCACGGCGCTGGACGAAGACGAGCCGCTCGCGGAGCTGTTGCAGACCTTCGACAAGGCCGGCGTGTCGCGCATCCCCCTTTTTCGGGAAACGCTCGATGATCCGCGCGGCATGATCCACATCAAGGATCTTTTCCGCTGGCTGATGTCGGAAGCCACCGGCCATCCGTTGACGACCGCGACGGTTGCGACGCCGGACGACGGCACCAGCGCATGGCTGGCGCTTGACCTCTCGAAACTCGATTTGACGCGACCGATAACGACGGTGAAGATACGCAGGCAGGTGCTTTATGTGCCGCCGTCGATGCCTGCCGCCGATTTGTTGATTCGCATGCAGACGACGCGCATCCACATGGCGCTCGTCGTCGACGAATATGGCGGTACGGACGGCTTGGTGACGATTGAAGACTTGGTCGAACAGATTGTCGGAGATATCGAAGACGAACATGACGAAGATGAAGAAGCCAACATCCTCTCTGATCCCAAGCTCGGACTGATCGCGGTGGCGCGCACCCCGATCGACGAGCTGGAGACGCGCATCGGCGTCAAGCTGGCGCTGGATGGAGAAGACATGGAAGTCGATTCGATCGGCGGTCTGATGTTCGCGATTCTCGGCCGGGTGCCGGCCCGCGGCGAACTGATCCGACATCCGTCAGGCGTCGAGTTCGAGGTGCTCGACGCCGATCCGCGACGCGTGAAAAAACTCAAAATTCATCTACCGCGCGCGGCTGCAGGAAGGGCCGGCGCCGTCGCGCCGCAGGGCTGATGCTTACAGCCGTCGACCGCTCGCGCTTCGACATCGCCTGGTGGCGCGAAGCGATCGCAGAATCGACGGGATGGCGGCGTCTTCTGACCGCATTCTTCGCAGGGGCCGCGTCGGTGCTCGCGTTCGCGCCGTTCTTCGCCGCTCCAATCTTGTTCGTGACGTTGCCGGTTTTTGTGTGGCTCATCGACGGCGCATCGAACTGGCGCGAAGCGGCGCGCGACGGCTGGTCCTTCGGTTTCGGCTACTTCTTCTTCAGTCTCGTTTGGGTCGGAGAAGCGTTTCTCGTCGAGGCCGACAAATTTGCGCTGTTCTTGCCGTTCGCAATAACGCTGCTGCCGGCCGGCCTCGCCATCTTCTGGGCTGGGGCAGCGGCGCTCTGCCGGGCTGGGTGGTTCACCGGCGCGGCGCGCATCTTCGTGTTCGCGAATGCGCTTGGGGCCGTTGAGTGGCTGCGCGGCCATTTGTTTACGGGCCTGCCGTGGAACGTTATCGGCTACGCGCTGACGGCGACCGAAACGACAATGCAAGGCGCGGCGCTGATCGGCGCCTACGGCCTGACGCCTTTGGCGGTCGCCATCTTCGCGGCGCCGTTCATCCTGCTTGCTGATGCGCGCGCTGATGGTCGTCGGATCCCATTGGCTGCAATCGCCGCGATCACGTTCTCACCGCTGGCGCTGCTCTACGTTTACGGTGCGTGGCGTCTTTCCGAACCGACCCGTTTCGACAATGCGGTTCGCCTCCGCATCGTCCAGCCGAGCGTTCCGCAACGCGAGAAATGGCAAGCCGAGCATCAACGGCGCATTTTCGACGATCACCTCGCGCTGTCAGCGACCAATGCAGCCGGCGTGCCCGACAAGGCCCTTGGCGTCACGCACGTGTTCTGGCCCGAGGCCGCCATGCCGTTTCTGCCGCTTGAACGGCCGGAGGCGCTGACCGCGATCGCCGAGGCATTGCCGGAAGACGTCACGCTGACCACCGGCGCAATCCGCCGGGAGGCGGCGGCGCCCAACGGCGCGTTGTCCGATCCGGGCGCAAAGTCGTTCAACAGCGTCATCGTATTCGATCACGCCGCGCGGCCGGTCGCCGTCTATGACAAGATCCATCTTGTCCCCTTCGGCGAGTATGTCCCTTTCGATCCGCTGCTGAGCGCCGTCGGCTTCAAGAAGCTGACGCACGGTCTGGGCGCGTTCTCCGCCGGCGAAAAACCGCGACCGGTCCTCAGCATACCGGGCCTTCCAAGGACGGTGGCGCTCGTCTGCTATGAGGCGCTGTTTCCGGGCGAGATCGTGCAGGGCGCCGAGCGGCCCCGCCTCCTGGTCAACGTCACCAATGACGGCTGGTTCGGAAACTCCACCGGTCCGCGCCAGCACTTCCATCAGGCGCGCGTCCGCGCCGTCGAGGAAGGCGCGCCGCTTATTCGCGTCGCAAACAATGGCATTTCCGCCGTGGTTGACCGGCGTGGCCGCGTGCTTCAGTCCCTCGGCATGAACGTGCGCGGCGTCATTGACAGTCCGTTGCCCAAGGAAGCCAAGCCCACGCCCTATTCGCGGTTCGGCGACAAGGGCCTGGCGCTGATCCTCCTGGCCTTCACCGTCGCCGCGCTTGCCATAGGCCGCGGAAAGTATCGTTAACGACACGCCTGCAACTTTGTCGCGGGGGCGACCTCGGTTGACGGGCGTTGCCAGCGCACCTAGGAAGTGTGTCAACTTAACCGTGACAGTCTAAGGTTGGTGGGGCGTCGATGGTTAGCGATCCGGTTTATGACGCAGGAGACGCGGAAGATGCGCCACGCGGCGGATCGCGGCGGGCGAATCCAATGGATGTCCACGTCGGCGCCCGAGTGCGGCTTCGGCGCATGTTGCTGGGCATGAGCCAGGAAAAGCTCGGCGAGCATCTGGGGCTGACATTTCAGCAAGTGCAAAAGTACGAAAAGGGCGTCAATCGCATCGGCGCGAGCCGCTTGTTCGATTTGGCCAGGGTGTTAGGCGTGCCGGTTCAGTTTTTTTATGACGAAGCGCCCGTCGGAACGCAGCGGCCGTCACAAAGCGCGGTAGGATTTGCAGAGCAGCCGGGCGAGAGTTACGTCGTCGAATTCCTCGGCACGCGCGAGGGCCTCGAATTGAACAAAGCCTTCGCCCGCATCGCCGATGCGCGAGTGCGCCGTTCAATCGTCGAACTCGTGCGGTCGCTCGCCGGCGACGAGCAGTAGGTAACGCTTCGGCCGCGTCGCCCCGTCGTAGCGAACAACAGTGTCGCGGTTGCCTCTTCTCGGCCGCGTGATAGTACCGCCGCGCGTAATCGATTTGCCGACCGGCGCCGCAATCGGGCGGCCCGCTGCAGTCCTCGGGGGTCAACTTGGCGCGAAAGTCATTCCTCTTCACGAGCGAGTCGGTGTCCGAAGGCCATCCCGACAAGGTCTGCGACCGCATTTCGGACGAGGTGGTTGACGCCTTCTATCGCGAAGGCGCGAAGGAAGGTCTTGACCCATGGGGCGTTCGCGCCGCCTGCGAGACGATGGCCACGACCAACCGCGTGATCGTCGCTGGCGAGTCCCGCGGCCCCCAAGGCGTTACGGTGCAGGCGATCCAGGAGCTGGCGCGCGCCGCGATCAAGGATATCGGCTACGAGCAGGACGGCTTCCACTGGGCGAACGCCAACATCGAAGTGCTGCTCCATTCGCAGTCGGCCGACATCGCCGCCGGCGTCGACGCCAAACAGCCGACGAACCAGGAAGAAGGCGCCGGCGACCAGGGCATCATGTTCGGCTACGCCTGCAACGAGACGCCGGAATTGATGCCCGCGCCGATCTATTATGCCCATAAGATTCTGGCCGATCTCGCGAAGGATCGTAAGGCCAGGAAGGGCGGCGCCGCCGATCTCGGACCTGACGCCAAGAGTCAGGTGACCGTGCGCTATGAGAACGGCAAACCCGTCGGGGTTACGCAAATTGTCGTCTCGCATCAGCACGTCGTCGAGGACATGTCGTCGAGGCAGGTTCGCGACATCGTCGAGCCCTATGTGCGCGCAGCGCTTCCGGATGGCTGGATATCGAAGGACACGATCTGGCACATCAATCCGACCGGAAAATTCTTCATCGGCGGTCCCGACGGCGACTGCGGCCTTACGGGCCGCAAGATCATCGTCGACACCTACGGCGGCGCCGCGCCCCACGGCGGCGGCGCATTTTCAGGCAAGGACCCGACCAAAGTCGATCGCTCTGCCGCGTACGCCGCGCGCTATCTCGCGAAAAACGTCGTGGCGTCCGGCATCGCCGATCGCTGCACGATTCAACTTTCTTACGCCATCGGGGTCGCCAAGCCGCTCTCCATTTACGTCGACACTTACGGCACCGGCAAAGTCGACGAAGCGGCGATCGAAAAGGCTCTGGAAGCCTCGATGGACCTGACGCCGCGCGGCATCCGCTCGACGCTGGACCTCAACAAGCCGATCTACGCCCGCACCGCCGCCTATGGTCACTTCGGCCGTGCCGCGGACAAGGACGGCGGCTTCTCGTGGGAGAAAACGGACCTGGCGGACACGATCAAGAAAGCCGTCGCCTGATCGACAATCGCGATTTCGAGGGCTAATCGACAACGGCCGCGCGAGCGGCCGTTCCGCGCTTGAGACATTTCAAACGAATGACCGGCGATCCGGCCGACGCTGACCTCAGATCGTTCGGCCGCCGCCGCGGCCGCAAGCCGAGCGAGCGCCAAGCTCGGCTGTTGCGCGAACTGTTGCCCCGCGTCGCGGTTGAAATTTCCGCGCCTTGCGGCTCGCCGCGCTGTCGCTTTGGCGCAGCGGGCAGGCTCGACGAAGGAGAGTCGCAAGGCGCAAATGAAACATGGTTCGAAATCGGCTTCGGCGGCGGCGAGCATCTCCTGTGGCAGGCTCGACAATACCCCTCCGTCGCCATTATCGGATGCGAACCGTTTGAAGACGGCGTCGTCAAGGCGCTGACCGCAATTGAAGCCGAGCGGTTGTCCAACATCCGCTTGCACATGGGCGACGCTCGCGAGGTGTTGCGTGCGCTGCCGGCGAACTCGATCGCCCGCGCCTTCGTTCTGTTTCCCGACCCCTGGCCGAAGCGCAAGCATCGCAAGCGCAGGCTCGTCAATTCGGCGACGCTGGCGCTGTTGGCTCGCACGATGACGCGAGGCGCGGAGCTCAGGATCGGCACCGATATTGGCGACTACGCGCGAACGATGCTCGAAGCATTTCGCGACGAGCCGCGCTTTCGCTGGCAGGCTGAAGGACCTGATGATTGGCGCATCCGCCCCTCGGACTGGCCGCAAACCCGGTATGAGGCGAAAGCCGAGAGGGAGGGCCGGGCGTGTTACTATTTCCGCTTTTTTCGGGCCTGACCGGCGCCAGCCGCCTTGCGCCTGTCGCAAAAGTCGCCTATCTACCAGCCATCCTAATAACAAAAGACGTCTCGCCGAGTGGACCCCCGGGGCCCGCTCCCGAAGGTCTTTGATCTGGTTTTGAGCGCGTCATGTCGCCGGACACGGTAGAAAACCCGGATGTCTCTGCACCGGAATCAGTTCGCTTTCTGCGCGAGACGGGCCTTGCCGCCGAAGTCGCCGACATCGTTGAGCCCGTGCTGGCCGATCTTGGTTTTCGCCTCGTTCGCGTCATGCTGACCGGTGCCGCCGACCGCATTTTGCAGATCATGGCCGAACGGCCCGACGGCACGATCACGATTGACGATTGCGAACAGATCTCGAAAGCTCTGTCGCCGGTGCTCGACGTCGCCGATCCGCTGCCGGGCAAATACAGGTTGGAAATCTCGTCGCCCGGCATTGATCGCCCGCTCGTGCGGCCCGCCGATTTCGAGGATTGGTCGGGTCATGAGGTCAAACTCGAATTGAAGCAGCCGGTCGACGGCCGCAAACGATTCAAAGGCGTGCTCGAAGGTTTCGAAGCCGGCGAGGTGCGCATTGCCGCCGATGCCGGCGTGCTTGGACTTCAGCACTTGGGATTTCCTGTCGCGCTGATCGCCGAAGCGCGGCTGGTGCTGACGGACGAACTCGTGCGCGAGGCGCTCGCTCGCGCCAAAGATCGCCATTCAACGCGGCCCTCTGACGGGGCCGAACTCGACGAAAACGACCTGGAGGATTGACCCATGGCCACGGCCGGCGTTAGCGCCAACCGCCTCGAACTGCTTCAAATCGCAGACGCGGTCGCGCGCGAAAAGACGATCGATAAGAAAATCGTCATCGAAGCGATGGAGGACGCCATCCAGAAGGCGGCCAAGTCGCGCTATGGTTCGGAGAACGACATCCGCTGTGAAATTGACCCCAAGACGGGCGAAGCCAAGCTGACCCGCGTCGTCGAGGTCGTCGAACTCGTCGAGAACGATTCAACGCAAGTGAATTTGGCTGACGCGTTGAAGCGCAATCCCGACGCAAAGATCGGCGATCAGCTGGCCGAGACGCTTCCGCCGCTCGAATTTGGCCGCGTCGCGGCGCAAAACGCCAAACAGGTCATTGTGCAAAAGGTGCGCGAGGCCGAGCGCGACCGGCAATTCGCCGAGTACAAGGATCGGGTTGGCGAAATCTCCAACGGCACGGTCAAGCGCGTCGAATACGGCAACGTCATCGTCGATCTCGGCCGTGCCGAAGGCATCATCCGCCGCGATGAAATGATCCCGCGCGAGAACGTTCGTCTTGGCGACCGCATCCGCGCCTACATCTATGATGTGCGCCGCGAACAGCGCGGCCCGCAGATATTCCTGACACGCGCGCGCTCGGAATTCATGGCCAAGCTGTTTGCGCAGGAAGTGCCGGAAATCTACGACGGAGTCGTCGAAATCAAATCGGTCGCGCGCGATCCGGGTTCTCGCGCCAAGATCGCCGTCATTTCTAAGGATTCCTCGATCGATCCGGTCGGCGCCTGCGTCGGCATGCGCGGCGCCCGCGTGCAGGCCGTCGTGAATGAGCTTCAGGGCGAAAAGGTCGACATCATTCAGTGGAACCCGGACGCCGCCAGCTTCATCGTCAACGCCCTTGCGCCGGCGGAAGTCACCAAGGTCGTCCTCGACGAAGACTCAACCCGCATCGAAGTCGTGGTGCCCGAAGCGCAGCTGTCGCTCGCCATCGGTCGCCGCGGCCAGAACGTGCGCCTCGCCTCGCAACTGACCGGATGGGACATCGACATTCTGACCGAACAGGAAGAAAGCGAGCGACGCCAGAAAGAGTTCGCCGAGCGCACGCAACTGCTCATGGACAGCCTCGACGTTGATGAAGTGATTGCACAGCTCCTCGTCACCGAAGGCTTCGCTTCGGTCGAGGAAGTGGCCTTTGTCGATCTGTCGGAGATCGCCCACATCGAAGGCTTCGACGAAAACACGGCCGAACAAATTCAAACGCGCGCGAGGGAATACTTGGAACAGCAGGAAGCCGAACGGGACGCCAAGCGCCGCGAACTCGGAGTCGCCGACGAAGTCGCCGAAATCCCGGGCGTCACCACCGCGATGATGGTGGCGCTCGGCGAGAACGGCGTGAAAACGGTCGAAGATTTCGCCGATTGCGCGACAGATGAGCTGGTCGGTTGGACCGAACGAAAGAAGGAAAAGGACGCCGAGGCCGTTCGCCACAAGGGTTATCTTGACGGGTTTGAGCTGTCGCGCGCCGACGTCGAGCAAATGATCATGTCCGCGCGCGTACTCGCCGGATGGATCAAGGCGGAAGATCTCGAGCAACCGGCCGATGCGGCCGAAAGTGAAATCGACGGCGACAGCGCGGCTGGCGACGACGCCAACGCGCAAAGCTGACGACGGTGGACCGGAGGACGACGCATTCGCGTGGCGGCAAAGCGACAGCAGCGCTCCGATGACGGCGGTGGACCCAACGCGGGCCCCGAACGCCAGTGCGCCGTCACGCGCGCCGGCCTGCCGCCGCATCGCCTGATCCGGTTCGCGCTGGCGCCGGACGGCGCCATCGTTCCGGATGTCGACGCCCGTCTCCCGGGGCGCGGCGTCTGGGTGACCGCCGATCGCGAGACGGTCGCCAAGGCCGTTGCCACCAAGGCGTTCGCGCGAAGCCTGAAGCAGCCGGTCAGTGTTGCAGCGAACTTGGCCGACCTTGTCGAAGCGCTCTTGCTGCGACGCGTCAGCGACGGGCTTTCGCTCGCGAACAAGGCCGGCCTCGCCGTCGCGGGTTTTCAGCAGGTCGACGCGGCCCTCGAAAAGGGCGGTGTGGCCGCCCTGCTGCACGGTCGCGATGCGGCGGCCGACGGTCGCGGCAAGCTGGACCGGAAATTCCAGGCCATTCAACGGGAGAGGGGGGCGGAAAGCCCCATTGTCGACATCCTTACGATTGCACAAATCAGCTTGGCCATGGGCCGCACAAGTGTGGTACATGCTGCCCTCATACCCGGAGGACTGACGGATCGTTTTCTGACGGCGGCGGGGCGCTTTAAGCGTTACCGGGTCGCCTCGGCCGTTCCCGGTCACGTAAATTCACAGCCGAACCCAAGCGAAGGTTGAACGGATAACGCATGACGGATTCTAACGACCAAACTGGCAAGACGCTCACGGGCGGGGGCCGCAAGCCGCTGTCGCTGCAGCGAACGGTCGAGTCTGGGCACGTGCGCCAGAACTTCAGCCATGGCCGGTCGAAGTCGGTCGTCGTCGAAAAGAAGAAAACCCGCAAGCTTGGTCCGGGCGGCGCCGAAGTCGCTGAAGTCGCTGCGCCGGTTCTCGAAAAGCCAAAGATCTTCAAGACGCCGCCGCCGGCCTCCGCCGCCGCTCCAACGCCCGCGCAGCAGCGCACACTGTCGGACGAGGAGCGCGACGCGCGTGCGCGCGCACTTGCCGCCGCTCGCGCCGAAGATGTCGGTCGACCGCCTTCCGCCGAACCCGCGCGATCCGAAGCGATCGCGCGCGCGCCTGATTTGGCGACAAAGTCGGAAGCTCCGTCGCAGGCGACCGCCAGCGCTGCGCCGGCCCGCCGAGCATCGACGATCGCCAGAGCCGACACTTCGTCCGACACGGGCGCCGCGCCGCGCGATGCCGCCCGTCCGTCCTTCCAACGACCTGGATCGCGACCGGCCGGAAATACCGCTTTCATGCCGCGCGAAGCCGGCCGTCCCCGAGAAATCGATTTTCCGGGTCCAAGACGCGCGCCTGCGCCAGGCGGCGCGCCCGATACGACCATCGAAAAGCCGTCCCGGCCTGTGCGCCCGATCCTCACCAAGCAGGTTGTCGATGACGAGGAAAGCCGCAAGCGCGGTCCTGGCGGCGCCAAGGCGCCGCGCGCGCCGGTCAAGTTGGCGGACGACGGTCGTCAGCGCCAAAAGCTGACGATCACCAATTTCGATCGCGAAGCGCAACAACGCTCGCTCGCCTCGCTCAAGCGCAAGCGCGAGAAGGAAAAGCTCAAGGCGATGGGCATTCCGCAGGCGCGAGAGAAGATCGCTCGTGAAGTCATCATTCCTGAAGTCATCACCATTCAGGAGCTTTCGAACCGTATGGCGGAACGCGCCGTCGACCTCATCAAATATCTGATGAAGGAAGGCGCAATGCACAAAATCACCGACGTCATCGACGTCGATACGGCCGAATTGATCGTGCAGGAGTTTGGTCATACGCCGAAGCGCGTTTCGGAATCGGACGTTGAAATTGGCCTGGTCGGCGACAAGGACATTGACGATCACTTGGAGCCCCGCGCGCCCGTTGTGACGATCATGGGCCACGTCGACCACGGCAAGACGTCGCTTTTGGACGCGATCCGCTCGACCAACGTCGTTTCCGGCGAAGCTGGCGGCATCACCCAGCACATCGGCGCCTATCAGGTGTTGACGCCGGCCGGTCAGAAAGTGACCTTCATCGACACGCCGGGCCACGAAGCATTCACCGCCATGCGTGCGCGCGGCGCGAAAGTCACCGACATCGTCGTGCTTGTCGTCGCAGCCGATGACGGCGTCATGCCGCAAACCGTCGAGGCGCTCAATCACGCCAAGGCCGCCGGCGTGCCGATGATCGTCGCGATCAACAAGATCGACAAGCCGCAGGCCGATCCCAAGCGCGTCCAGACCGACCTCTTGCAGCATGACATTGTCGTGGAAAGCATGGGCGGCGAAACGCTCGAAGTGCCGGTCTCGGCATTGAAGCGCACCAACCTCGACAAGCTGTTGGAGGCGATCCAACTCCAATCGGAAATTCTCGATCTCAAGGCGAACCCCAACCGCTCGGCTGAAGGCATCGTCATCGAAGCCAAACTTGAACGCGGTCGCGGCCCTGTCGGCACCGTTCTCGTTCAGCGCGGCACGTTGAAGGTTGGCGATCTCGTCGTCGCCGGCATGGCCTGGGGCCGGGTTCGCGCGCTGCTCGACGATCACAGCCAGCCGATCGCGTCGGCGGGACCGTCCGTTCCGGCCGAAATCCTCGGCTTCGACTCTGCGCCCGAGGCCGGCGAACAGTTCTCGGTCGTCGAGAACGAAGCGCGCGCCCGCGAGATCACAGACTATCGCCTGCGCAAACGGCGCGAAACGATGGGCAGCGCCGGCACGCCGCGCACGCTCGAGCAGATGATGCAGACGCTGAAAGATGCGGCTGGCCAGAAGGAGTTCACGCTGCTCGTCAAGGGCGACGTGCAGGGTTCTGTCGAGGCCATTATC
Source organism: Hyphomicrobium sp. (assembly GCA_052386495.1). Taxonomy (GTDB): domain Bacteria; phylum Pseudomonadota; class Alphaproteobacteria; order Rhizobiales; family Hyphomicrobiaceae; genus Hyphomicrobium_B. The sequence continues at coordinate 138,832 of JBQTKA010000018.1, forward strand.
GGCGCGTTGAAGAAGCTCGGCACGGACGAAGTCATCGCCCGCATCGTCCACACCGGCGTCGGCGGCATTACCGAGTCCGACGTCGCGCTGGCGAATGCGTCCAAAGCCATCATTCTGGGCTTCAACGTCCGCGCCAACGCGCAGGCGAAGCAGGCGGCCGATCAGCAGGGCATCGAAATTCGCTACTACAACATCATCTACGATCTCGTGGATGAGGTGAAAGCCGCGATGTCGGGCCTCTTGGCGCCGACAAAGCGCGAAATCTTCCTCGGTTACGCGACGATCAAGCAGGTCTTCAACATCTCGAAGGTCGGCAAGGTCGCGGGCTGCCAGGTCACGGAAGGCAAGGTCGAGCGTGGCTCCAAGGTTCGCCTGTTGCGCGACAACGTGGTGATCCACGAAGGCTCGCTGTCGATTCTGAAGCGGTTCAAGGACGACGTGAAGGAAGTCGCGTCCGGTCAGGAATGCGGCATGTCGTTTGCGAATTACCAAGATATCCGCGAGGGCGACCAGATCGAGTGCTTCCAGGTCGAGGTGATCGCGCGCACCTTGTGAGCGACCGGTCCAGTCCGTAACGCCTAATCCCATCCGAGAGGCCGCGCGCGGTCCGATCCCGCGGCGGAAGAAAAGTGACCCGCAAGAAATCCGGCTCTGCCGCCAAGGGCCCGTCGCAGCGCATGCTGCGCGTCGGCGAACTGATCCGCCATCGCATTGCTGAACTCCTCACGCGCGGCGACATCCATGACGATGTGATCGCGTCGCACGTGGTCACGATTCCCGAAGTGCGCATCTCGCCCGATCTCAAGATCGCGACCGTGTACGTGATGCCGCTCGGCGGCGCCGACGTGAAGCCCGTGATCGACGCCTTGACGCGAAACAGGAAGTTCATTCGCGCTGAAGTCGCCGAGGCGCTGAATCTCAGATACGCCCCCGATCTGCGCTTTCGCGAAGACGAGACGTTCGAGGAGGCCACCCGCATCGACCGCCTCCTCGACAGCCCCAAGGTCCGACAGGACGTGGAAAAGAAATAGAAGATGTCTCGACGCAAAAAGGGCGATCCCATCCACGGTTGGGTGGTGCTCGACAAGCCGCTCGATATGACTTCCACGCAGGCGGTCGGCGCGGTGCGTCGCGCCTTCAACGCGCAGAAGGCCGGACACGCGGGCACTCTCGATCCGTTGGCGACCGGCATCCTGCCGATCGCGCTTGGCGAGGCGACGAAGACGGTTCCGTTCGCCGTCGACGGCGAGAAATCCTATCGGTTCACCGTGCGGTGGGGCGCGGAAACGGCGACGGACGACGCCGAAGGCGCGGTCGTCGACGTCAGCGAAAGCCGCCCTTCGCGGGCTGCCATCGAGGCGCTTCTGCCGCGCTTCCACGGCGAGATCATGCAGACGCCGCCCGCCTATTCCGCGATCAAGGTCGCCGGCGAGCGCGCCTACGATCTGGCGCGCCAAGGCGAGGCTGTGACGTTGCAGCCGCGGCCCGTTTTCATCGAGCGCCTCGCCGTTATCGACCATGACGATGTTGGCTCAACAGTATTGGAAGCTGCATGCGGCAAGGGAACGTACGTCCGCGCCATCGCGCGCGACCTTGGCCGGCTGCTCGGCTGCTTTGGCCATGTCGTGGCGCTGCGCCGCACGCGCGTCGGCCCGTTCGATGAGGCCGTCGCCGTGACCATGGCGGATATTCGAGCCGCGTCTTCGGGCGACGCCCCTGACGCAAACGCGCTGCAGAAACTACTGGCGCCGTGCGAGTCGGCGCTCGTCGATTTGCCAGAACTGCTGGTGTCGCAAAGCGACGCCGCCAGTCTGACGCGCGGCCAGGCCGTCATCATCCGCGGCCGCGACGCCCCCATCGTCTCAGGACCGGCCTACGCAACTTTGAAAGGTCGACTGATCGCGCTGGGCGAGCTGGACAAGGGCGCGCTGCATCCAACGCGGGTGTTCAATCTCGGGTGAGATGGCGCTGAAGCGGCGATCACCTGAGTTCGTCAGTTATGAAGTCCTGAAATTGGCGCTGTTCCTGTCGGTTTCGCAAAGTATTGGACAGGCTTCGAAGCGCAGGCGACTGCTGAGGCAATACGGATCGCGCGCGATCACCCTGACGCTGGCCTTTGTCAGCTGAGGGCCCAGTCTTCTCATAGCTCCGGTCAAAGTCCTGCATTTGAGCACCGCTCCGAAGATCGTTTATGTTCTCGATTTGAACCTTGACGATCTTTTCTGTCGACTCGGTCTGCGGAGGCGTCATCGCAACTACAAGAATATGCTTGTCCTCGCGAACGGCGGCAAAGCCAAGCCCACCGTCGACGAGCGGGTTTACAGCGGTGACAAAAGCAAAGGATGGCGACAGTCCACCGCTGAATTTGAGTCGGAATGTGAGCGTTCTGACGAAACCGCCGTCTGCCGTGGTTTGGCCGATACTATTCACGGCTACAAACTGACGAACGATCTCGCGCATCCCGACGGCGCCAACGATCGGATACTTCCAAGAATCGGTCGCACCAGCCTCGTGATCGCAGGGCGCTGACAAAGTGTTCGTTACAGCTTCGACGACATTTGTAATGCTGTCGTGCGTGCGCTGCTTTTCCTTTGCGGCACTAGCTCCCAGATCGATTGTTCCGTAAACGATCGGCCAGTGAAGTCCGAGCCCCGCGGTTTGCGCGGCATTTTCATCGGCAGTTAGCGTCAGCCCGTAGCCAATGCTTGAAGCTTTCAAATGTTTGTTTGTCGGGAAATCCGTTTCGATTGCCTGTCTGGTTTCACAGCGAATGTGTTGCAGGATGGCGTAGGGTTCGACGTCAGGAATTTGTTCGGGCGTCGGAATATGAGAACAGCCGGCGCCAGCAAACGAAATGGACAGCGCCGCAATGCGAGAAATAAAACGCATCACACTCTCCTAAGTACGCAATATGCGCGGACTGTCCGAGGAAATGAGCGGATTGTCTGTATCGCTTGAGAGACTTGGAAAATCTTACCGTGCTCAAAAAGCGATATTTCCGGTCGTCGAGGTGTCGCGGACACACCGCCGGTCGGGTCAGCCTTGGCCTGAAAGGCAACCAATCGTGATCGTCGGAATGAAGGTTTTGCTTGCAGGCGGGGGGAATAGGGTCTATGCGCTCGCCATCGACTTTGGCCGGACTACAGGGCCGTTTCGCCCGATCCATAAATCGGGCGCGCGTCTAGAGCTTCCCCAAACATCGACACAGGGCTCCCTGGTTTGCGCAGTTGCGCCCGCCAGTCGCGAGACCAAATTTGCCTTGAAAGGGTAAACTCATGACGTCAGGCACCGTTAAATTCTACAACGACCAAAAGGGCTACGGCTTCATCGCTCCCGACAATGGCGGCAAGGACGTGTTCGTCCACGCCACCGCTCTTGAGCGCGCCGGCATCCGCGGCCTCCAGGAAGGCCAGAAGGTGCGCTTCGACACGCAGGAAGATCGTCGGACCGGCAAGATCGCCGTCGGCAACATCGAAGCCGCTTAATTAGCGCTTCGCCGAGAGTACGCTTTGAACGCCGCCCTCCATGAGAGGGCGGCGTTTTTGTTTCGCGTTGGATCGCGTCTCGGCGCCGCAGTGAGCCAGCCGCTGCAAATGCTCGTACATTTGCCATGACCAAACATTCCTTCCAGCTCGCGGCGCTGGCTCTTAGCTTCGTCATCTCCGCTCCCCCGGCGGCCGGAGCCGAAGATGAGTCGTCGTGCAAGGTTGTCGCGGGAACCGTCGCGGACCTGGCGGCCGCGCCCAACATGCCTGGCGGTCACACGGTCACGCTCGATTCCACCCACAAAGCCGAATTTCGCTGGAACCCGATGGACAAGGAGTCCATCGGCTGGATGCGGATTACGGATGCCAAGGGCGCAGAGCTCGGCTGGGTGCCGGCGGGGCATGAAGCGGTGCGATGCGGCAAAGAGCATTGAATTATATAGACGATTTTAGTTTGCAGGGCCGCTCGCCTTTCGCGTGCGTTCGTGTATAACTCGCCGCATCCGCGCGGTCCGCGTCAGCGTTCCGCGCGGGTTTCGTTTGCGACCCGGCTGGACGACATCCCGGCCGGAGCCGCTTTCCCAAAACTCCACACTGAAAGGAGCTCCCGATGTCGGAAGTAGCGCCCCACCGCAAGGCGGCGAAGACGGCTGTCATCAAGGATAGCGCCACCAAGGCCAATGACACCGGTTCGCCTGAAGTCCAGATCGCCGTGCTCACGCATCGCATCAACGAACTGACCGACCACTTCAAGCTGCACAAGAAAGACAACCATTCGCGCCGCGGCCTCCTGAAAATGGTCAGCCAGCGCCGCCAGCTTCTGGATTACGTGAAGTCCAAGGACAACGCGCGCTATCAGAAGATCATCGAGAAGCACGGCATCCGCCGCTGAAGCCGCATGGCTCGAGCGCGTCAGCTGAGAGGCCGGCTTGAATGGCCGCCAACCGCAGAGCTGAGAGAAAAATTATGAGCGCCGGAGCCCTCGCGGTTCTGGCGCCCCATGCGCTTGCGCTTGACCGACGAGAGCAAGCTTTTGTCCGACCGAAAAAGTAGAAAAAGCGAAAACGAAAGAC
>JBQTKA010000019.1:0-41876 GCA_052386495.1 Hyphomicrobium sp.
GGGCGGATGGCGAACGACATTTTCGATGTCCTTGTGATTGGCGGCGGCGTCAACGGCGCTGGCGTCGCCGCCGACGCCGCCGGTCGCGGGCTGAAGGTCCTGCTGGCCGAAGCAGACGACCTCGCAGGCGCCACGTCGTCGGCGAGTTCGAAGCTTGTTCACGGGGGGCTCCGGTATCTGGAGCACTATGCCTTCCGGCTGGTGCGGGCGGCGCTGGCGGAGCGCGAAGTCCTGCTGGCCAACGCCCCGCACATCGTCTGGCCGATGCGTTTTGTCCTGCCGCACGCCCAAGGCATGCGGCCCGCATGGACGCTCGGCGCGGGCCTTTTTCTCTACGATCATCTGGCGAAGCGGCGCACGCTCGGCCGTTCGCGGCGGCTCAGGCTCAATCGGGATTCGGCCGGACGGGCGCTGTCTACAAGCCTTCGACGCGGCTTCTCCTTCTGGGACTGTTGGGTCGACGACGCCCGCCTGGTGGTGCTGAACGCGATCGCCGCACGCGACGCCGGCGCGGTGATTCTGACCCGGACGCCTGTGACAGGACTTCGCGCCGAAACCGGCGTCTGGCTCGCGCAATTGGGCGGCGCCGCCAACGGCCACAGCGTGGCGGCGCGTGCCGTCGTCAACGCGGCAGGGCCCTGGGTCGCCGGAGTCGCCGGCTTGGCGCTGGCCGGACGCAACCGTCCGCCCCTCAAGCTGCGCCTCGTCAAGGGCAGCCACATCGTCGTGCCGCGCATCGCCGGGGCCGACGACGCCTACGTCTTTCAGGCCCCCGATGGCCGCGTCGTCTTCGCGCTGCCGTTCGAAGGGCGCTTCACGCTGATCGGCACGACGGATGAAGCCTATGCCGGCGATCCACGCGATGCCGCGGCGTCGAGCGACGAAATCGCCTACCTGCTCGACGTGGCCAATGCGATGTTCCGCGCGCCGCTGACGAGCGCCGACATCGTCTGGTCGTTCGCCGGGGTGAGGCCACTCGACGACGACGGTTCGGATGCGCCTTCCGAGGTCAGCCGCGATTACCGGCTCCAGTTCGACAAGTCGGCGGGTGCGCCGCTGCTGAACGTGATCGGCGGCAAGATCACGACCTATCGCCGGCTCGCTGAGCAGGCGCTGCGCATGCTCGGTCCCTATTTTCCGGCGATGGGCGCCCCGTTTACGGCGCGGGTTCCATTGCCGGGCGGCGATGTTGGGCCCGGCGGGTTCGATCGGTGGTTCGAGGCGTTCGCCAGCGGGCTCCCCGGCTTTCCGCCTGAAGCGCTGCATCGGTTCGCGCGGCGCTACGGCACGCGCACGCCAATGATGCTCGGCGGCGCGCGGAGCATGGCGGATATGGGTCCGCACCTCGGCGGCGGCCTGACGACGCGCGAAGTCGCTTATCTCAAGGCCGAGGAGTGGGCGCAGACCGCTGAAGACGTGATGTGGCGCCGGACGAAAACCGGCCTGCTGATCCCGCCGAAAGAGCGCGGCGCGGCGCGTGCGGCCATCCAAGCGGCGTTGGCCTACGCCTGAAAGCCATTGAACGAATACTTGCAGACCGGCGACAAGGTTTCTCAAGTTCAAGGTCAAAATTGCGGCAGGCTGCCGCATACAGATACAGTTTATCCTATGGATAACTGCCGATCACTTAGCTTGCATGCGGCGTTGAGCAAGTTTTGCTGTCGCGTAAAGTATCGCGATCATTTACGCGCCGCCGCTCAGAGTAGAAATTTAACCCAAAACTTCGGCGTTAACCAACCTCATTCATTCTGACTCGTCTTTGCAGAGCCTCGCGTGTACCGGCCAACCCGCACTGTTGGTTAAGGGGCGGACCGGATTTGGCCAGCGCGCAGCGCGCGCTCGCGGCCGGCCATGGCGGACGAGGTTTCCATGTTGATGTTTAATCTGCGGAGTGCGTGCGCTCGCGGCGCGGCGCGTTCGATGACGGCGGCGGTCGTCGTTGGGATCATGTTGGCGTTGACGTTTGGGGCGGCGCCGGCGCGGGCTGAGACGATTGCCTTCTGGGAGCAATCGGACATCAACGCGGCTAAGGCGGTTAAGCGCGTCAAGGCGCGCAAGGCATCGGCTTACAGGCAGATGACGAGAAAGCGCACGGCTGCGTCGCGCAAGAAGCTCGGCGGCTATGCGGCGAAGACCGAACCGAAGCGTTATTCCGGTAAGCGCGTGCGGGTCGCCGCGCTGGGCGATCGCACGTTTCTGCCGCCCAAGGATCCGGCCCCGAATTTGACCGGCGATCGCGTCCGATGGGTCGCTTCCAGCGGCTGCCTCGACGGCGGTCTCCGTTCGATCGTGTATGCGATCGCCGCTGCCTATGGCCCTGTGACCGTCAATTCGACGTGCCGCAGCAAGTCGCGCAATCGCGCCGTCGGCGGCGCGCATCGCTCCAAGCACCTGAGCGGCGACGCGGTCGATTTTCGCGTGCGCGGCAACGTCCGCGCCGTCTACGCCTATCTCCGGTCGTCAGGCGGCGTTGGCGGTCTGAAACACTACGGCGGCGGCCTGTTCCACATTGACAACGGACCGCGCCGGAGCTGGTAAGGGCGTCGCCGGGCGCGGGTCTTTGAAGGCGTCCGGCGTTCAGCCGCCGCCCGAGCCTGCGCGGCCTTCGGCGATGGCCTTGTGCAGCCAGATCACCGGCGCCAGCCCGACCAGCACGATCGCCACGGCGCCGAGCGCCGCTTCTTCGAACGCTTCGGCGGCCGTCAGTCCGTAAACGTAGGTCGCCAGCGTTTCGAAGTTGAAGGGCCGCAGCAGAAGCGTCGCCGGCAGCTCCTTCATGGCGTCGACGAACACGAGCAATGCGGCCGCGCCGAGCGCCGGAGCGAGAATAGGCAGGTGCACGCGCAGAAGCGTCATCGCGCCGCCCGCGCCGAGCGTGCGCGCAGCGGCGTCGAGATTGGGCGAGATGCGTTGCAGCCCGGCTTCGACTGAGCCGATGGCGACGGCCAGAAAGCGGATGACCAGCGCCAGCGTCACGGCGAACAGCGAGCCCGACAACAGCAGTCCCGTCGATACGCCGAACGCGCCGCGCATCCAGGCGTCGACGCCGTTGTCGAATGCGGCGAGCGGCGCAATCAGCCCGATCGCCAGTACCGCGCCGGGAAGCGCGTATCCAAACGACGCGATTTGTGACGCGGCTCGTGTGACAACGCCGCGGCTGATGCGGACGCCATAGGCGACTGCCAACGCCGTGGCCAAGGCGACGGCGGCGACGATCCCTGCGAGCGTCAGAGAATTCAGCGCCGCGTGAGCAAGACCGGCGCTGGCGCTGCGGTCAAAATGCGCGACAGCTTGGATGGCGATGACCAAAAAGGGCAGCGCGAAACCGAGCGCCATTGGCAGCAGCGCGGCGACGAGCGCGGCCCAGCCCTGCCAGCCGCAAAGGTCTTCGAAGGGAATGGCGCGATGGCGTCCCGTCGTCGCCTGCGTCGAGCCGCCGCCGCGTAGCGCGCGTTCGGCAAGTAGCAGCGCCGCCACCAGTCCGAGCAAGACGACCGCGAGCTGCGCCGCGCCGGGAAGGCTGCCGCGCTGCAGCCAGGTCGCGTAGATGCTAGCTGAAAGGGTTTCGACCCCGAGATACTGCACAGCGCCCAGATCGTTCATGCTCTCCATTGCGACCAGCGCCGCGCCGGCGGCCAACGCCGGCCGGGCCAGCGGCAGGGCGATTTCCCAGAAGGTCCGCCCGGCGGTTCGTCCTAGCGTTCGCGCCACCTCGAGAACGCACGCCGACTGCTGCTCGAAACTCGCCCGCGCCGTCAGATAGACGTAGGGATAGAGGGCCAGGGAAAACATCGCAATCGCGCCGCCGAGCGATCGCACGCCTGGAAACCAATAGTCGCCGGCGGCGCTCCACCCGAATGACGCGCGGAGCGCCGACTGCACCGGTCCGGCGTAGTCGAGAAACTCGACGTAAGCGTACGCGATGACATAGAGCGGCATCGCCAGCGGCAGCACCAGGAGTTTGTCGGCGACCGCACGACCGGGGAAGCGATGCATCGTGACCAGCCACGCCGCAGCCGTGCCGATCAGCAACGCGCCTGCGCAAGCGCCGAACATCAGCGCTAGAGTATTTAACAGCGCCATTGGCAAAACGGTGCGGATCAGATGCGACCAGGCGCCGTCGTCGCCGGCGGCGGCTATCCACAGGATCGCGAGGATTGGCATCGCGAGAATGAACGCTAGAATCGCAGAGACGATCGTCCAGCGGCCGTCGCCGACGATGCTTTGGCCCGCATCAATGCGCGCCAATAGCGGCCTCACGGGGCGCGGCGGACCAGAACGTGGGGCGGCCGCGTCCGTCATCGAGGCATTCGCTTTCAGTGCGTCGTTCGCCGGCGCGTGAGCGCGCGCAATGCGCACGTTGCGGGGCAGATGGACTCGGGGCTCAACATCTGTTTGGCGCGCCGCAGGCTGGCGGCAAGCGTTTGCGCGCCGTTGATCGCGTCGCCGATGTCATCGGATCCGATCAACGCCTCCGCCGACGCGGTCAGCGCCGGATGCGCGCCGTGCTGGCTTGCGGCGATGATCGAGATCGCCAGACATTCATCGCGGCAGAAGCCGCGGCAACCTGCAGGAGAAATCTCGATGTCCCGATTGGCGCTCGCCTTCACGGCGCGAACGAATTTCGACAGATCGATCAGCAGGCTCTTGGCGTTATCGGGCCCCAGCGTGCCGGAAAACGTGTTCCATGCCTCCTCCCAACAACGGATATCGCCGCTGGACAGCCCGGCGAGCCAACATCGGAAACCGACGCCGACAAGCCGTTCTGGCGCACGCGCCGGCAAGGGCAGAATAGTGGCGCTCGCGCGATTTGCAGCGGCGGGATCGAAAGGGGCGTTGGTCATGGCCTGTCCTCTTGCAGGATGGCGGCTGTTCGCGTCAGCGCATCGGCGAACGAGAATGGCGACGGATTAGGAGTTCGGACCCTGGTCGAAGCGCACGCGATCGACCATTTCAGAGGCCTTCTTGCGCAGCTCGCTGATCTTGGCCAGCGGCAACGGATCAGCTTTCAGTGCGCCCCAGGACGCCACCATCGGTGAAATGGCGACGCCGGGAACGACCGGATACTCGCCGTTCGTTTCGGCGTAGATCTGCTGCGCGTCCGCCGAGACGAGGAAGTCGATCAGCTTCAGGGCATTGTCCTTGTTCGGCGCATTCGCCGCCAAAGCAACTCCGGTGATGTTGACGTGCGTTCCGCGATCTTCGGCGTTCGGAAACAGCATTTTGACGGAGTCCGCCCAGGCCTTCTGCTCAGGATTGTTGAGCATCGCGGCCATGTAATAGGTGTTGCCGATCGCCAGATCGCACAGGCCCGCCTGCACGTCGCGCACTTGTTCGCGGTCGCCGCCGGCCGGTTTTCTCGCCAGATTGTCTCTGAAGCCCGTCAGCCACGTTTCGGCTTTCGCTTCCCCCAGGTTCGCGATCATCGACGCGATGAGCGCGACGTTGTACGTGTGCTGGCCGGAGCGCACGCAGATCTTGCCGCGCCACTTCGGGTCGGCCAGCTCTTCGTACGTGATCTTGTCCTGCGCCACGCGCTCTTTCGAAGCGTAGACGACGCGGGCCCGTCGCGTCAGCCCGGTCCATTGTCCGGCAGGATCGCGAAACTCGGCCGGCACCGATTTGACAATCGTCTCCGTTTGCGCCGGCTGCGTTACGCCTGCTGCGGCTGCTTGCGTCAGCAGGCCGAACTCGTTGGTCAGCAGAACGTCGGCCGGGCTGTTTTTGCCTTCCGCGCTCAAGCGTTCGATGAGGCCGTCTTTTGCGAAAACGACGTTCGTCGCAATGCCGGTCTTGTCGGTGAACGCCTTGAGCAGCGGGTCGATGAGTTTGGGTTCGCGGAATGAGTAAATATTGACGGCGCCGTCGGCGAGCGCGGCGGGCGCAATTGCGTTTGCGATGAGGAGGAAGGAAAAGGACGCGCCTCGGGCGGCGCGAGAAAACAGCGGCATGATCGACTCCAATAATCGGGGTTCAAGGCCCCGGTATCGGTTGGCGCCGAAAGCGTCAGCGCAGAGGTCCGTTAAGACCGCTTCTGGCCTCGTAGCGCGTCGTTCGGCTGACGGTCAACAGATAGTTCGCCGCGGCCAAAACCTTAGAATTCTTATAATTTCAGGCTTGATGCGGGCGGATGCGTGGACTGGCCGCCGCGCCGAGCGAATTTCCGACTTCCGCCCGTCGGAATTTCAGCAACGCTCAAAATGCGATGAGCGCCACCGTGCCCTTGCCTGGTTCGCTGTCAAACTCGATGCGCGCGCCGATGTCGGCGACGAGACGGCACGCGATCTGCAGGCCGATGCCGTGGCCGCCTCCGGGCCGTTCCGCAATCTGAGCGTCGTCGACGCTCAAAGCGCGGCGCACGGCGTCGTCGTCGATGCCGTCGCCCGTATCGCGAACGGCGAGGAACACGCCGCCGTCCGCGAGATATCCGGTCACGGCGCGCACATCGCCTCGGGCCGGCGTAAACTTCAGCGCATTGCTCAGCAGATTGAGCAGGATTTGCCGCAGGGCCGTTGGGCTTGCTGTGACGGCCGGAGCGCTGTCCGCAGCGTCGAACGCGAGCGTGATCCGACGTTCCGCAGCGATGGGCTGCAGCGTCGCGACGGTGCGGGCGACGAGGTTGTTGAGGTCAATGGCGGCTATCCGATCGCGCTCGCCGTCGCGACCGGCGCCGCGCGCGAGCAACTGCGCGATGACGGCCAGCGCGTGAGCGGCGCTCTCGTGAATGTCGCGCGCGTAGTCGAGGTAACGCGGGTTGCCCATCGCGCCGATCCGTTCGTCGCGCATGATTTCTGCGGCGGCGGCGATGGCCGTAAGCGGCGTCTTGAGTTCATGCGCGAGGCGGGCCAGGTCGGCGGGAGCCATAGCGCTGGATGCGGGCGGAAGCGCCGTCCCCGTGGTCGCCGATTCCACGATCGGAAACGGCGATGATTGTAGCGGCATAGCCATCGACTTCGGCCCGTCAAGCCGTCCTTCACGAATGCGCCGCGCCATGTCCTTCAGTGTTTCCGCGTCGTCGCGCGGCGCGGGCGAAGCGATGTCTTGCGCCGCGCCATGAGGCGCTGCGCGCACCAGCACCATCGTCGTTTGCGCGCCGCCGCCGACAGGCGCCACGTCCCAGGCGCGCGTCTCGATGCGCCCGTCGAACGACCAGAAAGCGAGCGTCTCGCGCGACTGCGACGCCAATCCGGCGATTGTGCGCAGTCGCTGTAGCGCCGGCATGGCGCTGTCGAGCGCAATAGGAAGGGCGGCACGGGGGGCAATGCCAAGCGCGCCGCGCGCCGCGGGGCTTGCAGCGACAATGCGACAGGCCGCGACGTCGATCGCGAACGCCAGCCCTTCATCGCCGTCGAGATCGAGCGCGGTCGCGCCATTGCGCTGCGTCGCCGGCGTCGCGGCATCAGGCAAGGTGGGCGTCGCAGACTTCGGCATCGTGAAATCGCCAGATAAAAATGTGTGTTAGCGCGCTCGGTTGTCGTCGTCTACGCGATTTGCCGCACGGCCGGCTCGGGTGTCTCGCGCTTAATCCGCGAGCCGGCCCTCAGCGGCCAACGGCCCCCCTTTTTGCTTGACGGACAGGGCCTATCCGGCGTTTTAAGGGCTTCGCGCGCGGCTTGGCCGCGACGGCATTGCGCGCCGCCTTAGCTCAGTTGGTTAGAGCGCCGGTTTGTGGAACCGGAGGTCCTCAGTTCAAGCCTGAGAGGCGGTACCATCTATCTCTCGATTTGGTCGGCAAGTAACGCGCCGTCGCGTTCATGCTGAACCAACAGCGAAGTCGGTCGTAGGGGCGAACGATCGCGATAGGTTGCCTATCACGACGTTTTCGCCCAATTTGAACTTCAACAGAACATCAAGTCAGGCTCAAAGTATCGAAATGACCGTCGTCTCGAACTTGAGGGGTCAACTCGAATTTCTTCTGGGCGGACACAGATTTTTTTATCCCTACGGCGGACCTATGAACGGTTCGACCGCCCGGCTTGAGGCGGTGCGATGGATCATCGAAAATTGCGGCATCGAGCAAATCATTGAAACAGGAACCTTTCGGGGCACGACTACCGAATGGTTCGCCCAGTTCGATCTGCCGGTCCTTACCGCCGAAATAAACCCCCGGTTCGCGACGTTCTCTGAGCGTCGGTTGTCGCGCCACAAGAACGTAACCGTCTGCCGTGGTTCTTCTGTCGAGCTTCTCAAATCATGGTTGAGCCGTGACGACGTCGCGCGAAGGCGAACCCTCTTTTACCTTGATGCGCATTGGTTGGAGTCGCTCCCGCTCAGAGAGGAACTCGACCTTATTGTTGATGGCTGTCCATCGTGGATTGTCGTTATCGACGACTTCAAAGTGCCGGGCGATCTTGGATATCGATACGATGATTACGGGCCCGGAAAAGTGCTTGACCTGGAATTCGTGAGCAAGAGCAAGGCCGGCGGCGCCGCCGCGTTTTTGCCGACCGTGGCCAGCCGCTGGGAAACCGGCTCAAACAAGCGGGGCTTCGTTGTTCTGGTCGGAAATGACGAATTATCGCGCGTGATATCCAAGCAGGCGCTGCTGCGCAGGAGCTTGTGAGTTGTGCCGCTCGGTTCGAGGTCGTTAAACCTCGAAACAAGGGTCAAACGGTTTTGCAGCGTTTGACCCGCTGACGTCGCATCGTCGCCATGCGTCGGCTACCGACCAGTTGCGGTCGGCCAACTCGAGACTTCGAAACCGCCGCTCGCGTCGCGCTCGATCCAACCGGGCAGCGGCGGTCGGTCGAAACGATCATAAAATTTTACGCCCGTGCTCAGGATGGCCGCGGCGTAGCTGAAAGCGCTCTTGCCCATCACGAGGATGTCCGCCGCGACGAGGTCTTCAAATGCTTCAAGCGCGGGCGAGTTCAACCTCAGTTGACAGCCATGGTCGCTCAGTTCCGAAAAGTCGCGATCCTCGCCTTGGGAGAAGACCGTGATCTGGTTGGAAACTCCGTCCTTCGCAAGCGCGATTTGAACCTGTCGCACCGTATTGACGATTGACGGCATCTTCGCAAATCGATGTCCGGTCCTGCGATCCTTGCGATCGACGTCGCCGCGGCGCACGTGAACGGCGACCTTCAGTTGACCCGTTGAAGGCCTTGCGCTCCGATTGAGCTGGTATTTGGCCCGCAGCAACGGTGCGACGCTTAAATAGGCGCCAGGGTTGAGATCGGTAAAGAGATTGAAGTGGCGAGAGACGACGACGCACGGCTTTCTGCGCAATGATTTGTCGAGCGCAAAATCTTCGATGCCGACGCGGGGCAGTTCTACGTCGTCGGCTTGGACCTCGCCGTGACCGAGGTTCACGACCTTCTCCCATGCGTCGAGCCATTCGGGCATCGGGGCCTCGGCGTGGGCCATCGTGCGGAACGGAACGTGCGCGTACGTCAATCCATAAGCGCGCGCGAAACAGATCGCCGACATTTTGGCCAGGATTTGGGCCCCCGCTCCGTCCTTCTTGCCGTCGGCTGCGACAAGAAAGTGTTTTCCGATCGCGCCCGTCTCGAGCGCGTGCATCAAGACCCTGGTCAGGAAGACACGATCAGACCTCGTCGACAGTCGCAGTGCACGCTTCGCATGCGCGATGGCCAAGCGCGAGAGACTGGGACGCATCAACCACCATCTCCGACGATAGTTTTCCAGACTTTGAGGCAGCGCAATCCAGATGCGCTTCTCGGTTCGTATAACTGACGTCAACGCTCGCCGCAAACACCGCTTTACATGCCCAAAAACGTCACTGGCGATCTCATCCTGGTGCTCGGCGATCAGCTGTCGCGCGGCCTCTCCAGCCTAAGGCGCGCCGACAAATCCCGCGACTGCGTCCTGATGGTCGAAGTCGCGGACGAGACGACCTACGTCCGCCATCACAAGAAGAAGATCGCGTTCATCCTCTCCGCGATGCGCTGCTTCGCGGCCGAACTCAAGGCCGACGGCTGGCGCGTCGACTACGTCAACCTCGACGACGCCGGCAACAGCGGGAGCTTCACCGGCGAAGTCGAGCGCGCCGCCGCGCGCGTAAAGCCGCGCCACATCGTCGTAACCGAACCCGGCGAATGGCGCGTCCTAGAAATGATGCGAGGCTGGGAAGCGCAGTTCGGCGTTCCAGTCGACATCCTCATTGACGAACGCTTCGTCGCCTCGCGCGCCGCGTTCGCGCTGTGGGCGAAAGAGCGCAAGCAGCTGCGCATGGAATACTTCTATCGCGACATGCGGCGTCAGACCGGCCTGTTGATGGATGGCGACGATCCCATCGGCGGCAAGTGGAACTTCGATTCCGAGAACCGCAAACCGGCCAAGCGCGATCTCTTTATGCCCGCGCCGCCGCGTTTCGAGCCCGATCCTATTACGCGGGACGTTCTCGAACTCGTCGCCTCCCGGTTCGGCGATCACATCGGCGCACTCGAACCGTTTTTGTTCGCCGTCACGCGCAAGGATGCGCTGCTCGCGCTCGATCATTTCATCAGGCATGCGTTGCCGAACTTCGGCGACTATCAGGACGCGATGCTGACCGGCGAGCCGTTTCTCTATCACTCGGTTTTGTCGCCGTATCTGAATGTCGGCTTGCTGGATCCTCTCGAGATTTGCCGCAGGGCGGAGTCGGCTTACAAACAAGGCAAAGCGCCGCTCAACGCCGTCGAAGGCTTCATCCGCCAGATCATCGGTTGGCGCGAATATGTGCGCGGCGTCTATTGGCTGAAAATGCCCGGCTACGTCGAACTCAACTATTTCGGCGCGACGCGCCGCTTGCCGGATTTCTATTGGACGGGCGAAACCAAAATGGCCTGCCTCAAGGCGGCGATCGGCCAGACGATCGAGCACGCCTATGCGCCCCACATCCAGCGGCTGATGATCACCGGAAATTTCGCAATGCTCGCCGGGGTCGATCCGCGCGACGTGCACGAGTGGTACTTGATGGTCTACGCCGACGCCTTCGAGTGGGTCGAACTGCCGAACACACTCGGCATGAGCCAGTTCGCCGACGGCGGGCTGTTGGGCTCGAAACCCTACGCGGCGGGCGGCGCCTACATCAACAAGATGTCTGATTACTGTGGCGGGTGCCGCTTTGACGTGAAACAGCGCACGGGGCCGGATGGATGTCCGTTCAACGCGCTCTACTGGAACTTCCTCGATCGAAACCGCGCCAAGCTCGCCGGCAACCCGCGGCTCGCGCAGGCGTATGCAACGTGGGACAAGATGAGCGCCGACGCGCGGCGCGAGGTGACGCAGAGCGCCGAGGCGTTTCTTACGAGCTTGTCGGGCGACCCCGCGCCTAATCCTGCTCCGAAGCGCCGCCGCGCGCCAGCCCGGCGGCTCGGCAGCGGTTGGAACAATACTTAACTTCGTTCCAGACTCGCGCCCACGACTTTCGCCAAGCGAACGGCCGTCCGCACGCGGCGCAGGCCTTCTGAGGAAGACCGTGCTTCTTCGAAAAGCTCTGTGGCTTTGGCATGCAGGTTCTTACGTTCGACGGCGATGTCCGGATCGCCGCGCCAAAACGCAAAACTCCGGCGCGAAGCAACGGGAAACCGTCGCGCCGGAGTTCCGCTGATCCGAGGATTGGGTTCAGAAGTTCTGTTTCAAGCCAACGTGGAACAACCTTGGCGCGCCCGGCAGGATGCCGCGAGTCCGGTCGGCGATGTACTCCTCGTCAAAGACGTTCTTCACCGCGAGGAAAATGTCGGTATTCGTCGGCTCGTAAGTGTACGTGACGCCGGCGTTGAAGATCACGTAGTCGTCGATCTTGCCGAAGCGACCATTCAACGAGTTCAAGATGCCGCCCGTTGAACCCGTCGCCTCCGCGGCGCTGTTAAAGTTCTGGAAGTCGGCGAACTGCTCGTCGATGTAGACTATCTCGACGTGCGCATCGAAATTGCGCAAGCCGTAGCCAATGCGGGCGGTGATGGTGTGTTCCGGCGCGTAGGGCTGGCGGTTGCCGGCGAGGCTTCCCGCAACGATTGCGCCGGTTACTGCGTCTCGGAAGGCCGATGATTGCTCTGCCTGCCAGAGGTAGGTCCAAGCCAACTGGCCATAGACGTTCCAGTTCGCACCGGTCCACTTGTTGCTGTCCACGCGGCCGCCGAGTTCAAAACCTTCAAACAGCGCTTCACCCTGTGCGACATTGCTCAATCCGCCACCCGCGATCGAGCCAACAGCGATCAGGTTGTCGAAGTCGTTTCTGAAGTATGTCCCGTCAAGCAGTAGCCCTATAAGCGGCGACGTCTTGAAGCCTATTTCGATATTGGTCGACTTTTCTGGGTTCGTGTCGACGCTGCCGCCACCGCCTGAAATGACGTCGGCGACGCCAGGAGGGGCGAAGCCCTCGTGAATCCCCGCGAAGAACAAGACGTTTTTGGCGGGCTCGAAGCCGACGCTGACGCCGGGGATGAATTCCTGAAACTCAGCCGTGCCGCGCGTCGTGGCTGAGCTCGTGGCGGTCGGTTTGTTGGTGCGTGTGTAGTCGATGTCCTCGTACCGCACAGCGGGCGTGATGCTGAAGGCGCCGAATGACAGCTTGTTGTGCGCGAACAGGGATATAGCGGTCGCCTCTCGCTCGTTGTTTTCAGAGACGGGTCCCGACGTGCCCCGAGGCGACGTCGCGTTCACTTGCAGGCGCTGCTGATCCTCCGAATGCAGACGGAAGCCCGTCTTCAAGGTGTTGGCGATCGTCTCGGTCACCGGATAGTCGAACGTCCACCGCTGTTCGAGGCCGCGGGCGTAATAGGACCGCAGGCGTCCCTGGCGTGAATTGCAGTCATCGACGTCGATGGCGACGCCGGCCGCGCGATCGGCCAGAAACGTCGGAACGCTGGGGTTGCACTGACTGTCCGTCGTCGTGCTCGCTTGCCGCCACCAGTCGCGATCGAACTGGCTGAAGTAGAGCTTGGTTGCTACGCTCACGTTTTGGTTCATGTCCCAGTTGTTGGTGAGCGACCCTGCAAATCGCTCGGTGTTGAATTCGTCGTTCTTGAAGGGATTGTAGCGGATGCCGAAGCTGCGCGCTTCGGCATCGGTGATGCCCGAGTACGTCACTTGAGAGTCTTCGTTGAAGTAGTTGAATTTGGCGATGAAGGCCGACTCGGAACTGACCTGCGCGATGCCCTTCACGCTCACGTCCTGAATCTGATGGTGCGTGTTGTCGCGCGCGCCGTCGCCTTCCTTGTAGACGTAGTCGACCAGACCGCCGAACGGGCCCGACCAGCCGCCGTAGTTGAATTGGCCGTTGATGTAGTCGCGGCTGCCGCCGGTCAAAGCTGCGAACCCGGCCGGCGTCTTTGGCGGGTTCGGCGTGATGTAGTTGATGGCGCCCGAAATCGTCTGCGGCCCATAGAGCAGCTGGTCCATGCCCTTGATCACTTCGATGCTTTCGAAGCGGTCGCTGGAGGGGTGGAAGTAACTGGCGTTGTCGCCGTAGGGCGCATAGGTGAGGAAGATTCCGTCTTCGAGCAACAGCGTCTTCGTTGAGCGCGTCGGGTTCATGCCGCGGATGCCGATATTCGGGCGGATGCCGAAGCCTTCCTCATCGCGGACCACGACGCCCGGGACCTTGCGCAGCGCTTCGTTCGTCGTGAAGACGTGGCTCGTGTAGAGTTCTTCGCCCGTGACGACGGCCCCAGACCCCGATAGGTCGAGAAGGCCTTGGCGGTCCTTGATCAAAGCGCCGGATGTTGCGACTTCCGGCACGGCGTCAGCGGCCGGAACAACGACTTCTGTCGCCGTCTCCGGCGCCGTCTCAACCGACTGCGGCGTTGAGGCCGTTGCGCTTGCGGGTCGCTTCTTGGCGACCTTGGCCGTTGGGTATTTGCGCTGTTTCGGTTTGGCCTGCTCAGTCGAGACGACGACATCCGGCAGGACCGCCTCGACGGCCGTATCTTCCCCCGCGCCGTCGGCGTCTTGCGCGTATGCGGCCTCGATAGCCGAAAGCGTCAACAGGCTGATGCCGATGCCCCTTGTAATTTTCCAGCCGAGAGAAGCCCGAAGGCTGCCGAAGGCGATGTTAGTGTCTGAGCAACCCGCGCAACGGCGCGACTTCGAAAAACGCATCGTTCCCCCAAGAACGGGGGTCAAGGCCCCGCCATCAAGTCGCGGCAATTCTACCGCAATCTTGACATATTCAGTTAAGTTCAAAGGAGTCAATGCGACGGGCGCAGAAGCGGCGCGCGGGAACAGCTCGGTGTGTCGCCAATGTGACAGCTATGGTTTTGTCGCTGACGCCAGATAATTGACGTCGGTATCCGCGCTGAGCGCCCACGCGTCCTTCAACGGATTGTAGCCGATGCCGGCGAAGCGCGGGGTCGCCAGTCCGGCCGCGGCGCAGTGCGCGGCCATTTCGTCGGGCGTGACGAAGCGTTCCCATTGATGCGTGCCGATCGGCAGCCAGCCGAGCACGTATTCTGCGCCGACGATCGCGAGCGCCCAGGATTTGAAGTTCCGGTTGATCGTCGAGAAGACGGCGAGCCCGCCGGGCTTCAGCGCCGCTGTGCACGCTGCGACGAACGCCCGGACGTCCGGCACATGCTCGACCACTTCGAGGCAGGCGACGATGTCGAACGTCTCGCCCTTGGCGACGAGATCTTCGATGCGCACCGCGCGGTAGTCGATCGCAAGGCCCTGGGGTTCGGCATGGCCCTTCGCAATGGCGATGTTGCGTTCGGACGGGTCGATGCCCGTGACGGCGGCGCCCATCCGCGTCAAAGGCTCTGAGACGAGCCCGCCGCCGCAGCCGATGTCGAGCGCAGCCAGCCCCTTGAGCGGCTTCAGGGACGCTGCATCGAGCGCAAAGTGCTCGACTGCGGCGTCACGGATGAAGGAGAGCCGCGGCGGTCCGATCTGATGCAGCGGGCGAAATTTGCCGAGCGGGTCCCACCACTCCGCAGCGATGCGCGAAAAGCGCTTGATTTCCTCGGCGTCGAGCGTCCGATCCGAGACGGAATCCGTGATGATGGACGGGTCTGCGGACGGCATCGCTATGCTCCTCTTTCGCCTTTTACAGGTTGGCGGCGCGCCGGGCTTGTCAAGCAGCTAGATCGCATCGCAGGCATTGTCTTGCGCGCAAGGACTCTTATCGGGGCCGGCCGGGCCAACGTCTCGATGTTGCGGGCCGCCCGCGATGCGGCTAAGAAGCCTCGACTCCCACAGATATTTGGCGCTTTGCCGGCCCTTGAGTTGAGGGCGCCGGCGCGGGCGCCAGACATGACGGATTGCGAGAGAGCTCTGCGGCAATGGCTGTCGTTGTGATGAAATTCGGCGGCACATCCGTCGCCACAATCGAGCGCATCCGCAACGTGGCCGAGCACGTCAAGCGCGAGGCCGACGGCGGTAACCAGGTCGCGGTCGTCGTGTCCGCCATGTCGGGCGCGACCAACCAGCTCGTCGCCTGGGTCAAGGAGGCGTCGCCTCTCGCCGATCCGCGCGAGTATGACGCCGTGGTCGCCACCGGCGAGCAAGTGACCGCCGGATTGCTGGCCATCACGCTGCAGGCGATGGGATTGAGGGCCCGCTCGTGGACCGGCTGGCAAATACCGATTCATACAAGCGGCGCACACGGGGCTGCGCGCATCCTCGATATTCCGGGCGATGATATCCGCGCCAGACTTGAAGACGGGGAAATCGCCGTCGTCACCGGCTTTCAGGGCGTCGAGCCGAAGGACAACCGCGTCGCGACGCTCGGGCGCGGCGGCTCCGACACCAGCGCCGTCGCTATGGCGGTCGCGTTGAAGGCGGACGTATGCGACATCTACACCGACGTCGACGGCGTCTACACCACCGATCCGCGCATCGTGCCGAAGGCGCGCCGTCTGCCGAAAGTCTCCTATGAAGAGATGCTGGAGATGGCGTCACTCGGATCGAAGGTGCTGCAGACCCGCTCCGTCGAACTGGCCATGGTCTACAAGGTGCCGACGCGCGTGCTCTCAAGTTTCGTCGCGCCCGGCGCCATGAAGCCTTACAGCGTCTCCAATCTCGAAGATATCGGCACTATCGTTTGCGACGAGGATGACATCGTGGAACAGCAAGTCGTCAGCGGCATCGCCTACGCCAAGGACGAAGCCAAAATTACGTTGCTCAAGGTTGACGACAAGCCGGGCGTGGCGGCGCGCATTTTCGGACCGTTGTCCGACGCCAATATCAACGTCGACATGATTGTCCAGAATGTCACGCCGGACGGCAAGCATACCGACATGACGTTCACCGTCCAGGCAGCCGAACTCGCGCGCACGCTCGATGTGCTGAAAAAGGCCAAAGGCGACATCGGCCATTTCGACATCAAGAGTTCGGCGGACGTCGTCAAGGTGTCGGTCATTGGGGTCGGCATGCGCTCGCACGCGGGCGTCGCCGCCAAAATGTTCAAAGTGCTTTCCGAAAAGGGCATCAATATCCACGCCATTTCGACGTCGGAGATCAAGATCAGCGTGTTGATCGACGCGGCCTATGCTGAACTCGCGGTCCGATCGCTGCACTCGGCGTACGACCTCGACAGCGATTGACCGCGGCCCGCCGGGCCGCTGCATTGACATCGGGTTACTTCCGCCGGGTTTGGCGGGGCGATTGGCACGGATATGGCGACGCGGCGCGGCGAAGATCCCAGACTGCTTCCAAGCGAAACGGCGCTGCGCGTCATCATGCGCCGCCTTCGCGAGATCATGTTCGAAGACGGCGACGGACAGGACAAACTCGACCGTATCGTTCGCCAGATCGCCGGCGTCATGGTCGCCGAAGTCTGCTCGATCTATTTGAAGCGCCAGGACGGTTCACTCGAGCTGTTTGCGTCCGAAGGCCTCAACCCGGATTCGGTCCACAACACGCGCTTGAAGCGCGGCGAAGGCTTGGTCGGCAAATGCGCAGAGACCGGCGCGACGGTGAACGAGCCGGAGGCGTCAATTCATCCGGCGTTCTCGTATCGGCCTGAGACCGGCGAAGACGTCTATCATTCGCTGCTCGCCGTGCCGATCTCGCGCTCGGGCCAGGTGCTCGGCGTCCTCGTCATTCAAAACACGACGACGCGCGAATATTCCGACGAGGACGTTGAGGTGCTCCAGGCAACGGCGATGGTTATCGCCGAAAATCTCGCTTCCGGCGCCGTCGCCGGAACCGGCGCGGCGATTGAAGTATCGCGGTCGCAGCCGATGGTGATTGAAGGCGAGCCGCTCTCCGACGGCATCGCGCTGGGTCATGTCGTGCTCCATGAGCCGAGAATCGTGGTCACGCAACTGATGGCCGACAACCCGGCCGCCGAAATTTTTCGCATCGACGTCGCGCTCGAAAAGCTGAAGGCGCAGATCGACGACATGTTCGAGCACGAGCATCTATCGGCCGCGGGCGAGCATCGCGACGTGCTCGAGGCGTATCGGATGTTCGCTCACGACAAGGGTTGGCAGAAGCGCCTGCGCGAGGCGGTCGAAGGCGGCCTGACCGCGGAAGCGGCGGTCGAACGCGTCCAGAACGCCATGCGCACGCGCATGTTGCGTCAGTCGGATAGCTATTGGCGCGAACGACAACGCGATCTCGATGACCTTTCAGACCGGCTCCTGCGCGTCCTGGTCGGGCGCGGGACGAGTTCCGACGCCGGCGCCAACATGCCGCCTGACGCCATTCTCGTTGCGCGCACGATGGGTCCGGCCGAGCTTCTCGATTACGATCGCACGAAGCTGCGCGGTCTTGTCGTCGAGGACGGCTCGGCGCAGAGCCACGTCGCAGTCGTGGCCAAGGCGCTCGGCATCGCGGCGATCGGCCAAGCGACCGGCGTCGTCGAGCGCGTCAGCGCCGGCGACGCCGCGATCGTCGACGCCGTTACGGGCGAGGTGCACCTGCGGCCGACCAGCGAAGTCATCTCGGCCTATTCGGACAAAGTGCGATTTCGCGCTCGCAAGCAGAAGCGCTACCAGTCGTTGCGCGACCGGCCGGCCGTGACGAAGGACGGCGTGCGGATTTCGCTTCTGATGAACGCTGGCTTGGTCGTCGACATGCCGCATCTGGCGGAGTCCGGGGCGGACGGCGTCGGCCTCTACCGCACCGAATTGCAGTTCATGCTTTCGGATGCATTCCCGCGGCTTGACAGACAGACCCAGCTCTATCGCAGCGTGCTCAAGGAAGCCGCCGGACGGCCGGTCGTGTTCCGCACGCTCGACATTGGCGGCGACAAGGTGCTGCCCTATCTGCGCCAGCCGAAGGAAGAGAACCCGGCGATGGGCTGGCGCGCCATTCGCATGGCGCTAGACCGGCCCGAACTCTTCCGGCTCCAGGTTCGCGCCATGCTGAAGGCGGCGGGCGGCGTCGACCTCAGGATCATGATTCCGATGGTCGCGGCAGGCTACGAGATGATCGCCATTCGGGCGCTCATCGACAAGGAAAAGGCGTTTCTAGGCAAGCACGGCCACCCGCTGCCCAACGACATCCAGATCGGCGCCATGTTCGAGGTGCCGTCGTTGCTTTTTGATCTCGACGCCTTTCTGCCGCGCGTGGATTTTGTCTCCGTGGGCTCGAATGACCTCGTGCAGTTTCTGTTCGCGGCCGACCGCACCAATGCGCGCGTCGCCAGCCGCTTCGACGTCCTGTCCCCGCCGCCGCTTCGCGCGCTGCGCACGCTGGTCAAGGCGGCCAAGAAATACAAGGTGCCTGTGACGGTGTGCGGGGAGATCGCGGGCCGTCCGCTCGAGGCGATGACGTTGATCGGTCTTGGCCTCCGCTCGCTGTCCATGGCGCCCGCGTCCATCGGCCCGATCAAGTCGATGATCCTGTCGCTCAACGCGGACAAGGCGAGCATTTGCGTTGAAGAGATGCTCAAGGAGGGCGCGAAGGACGTTCGCCTAAGATTGCAGCAGTTCGCGGAAACTGAGGGCGTCGACATCGAAAACTAATCGCGCGCAATGCTCCCCGCGAGCCTTCGGATGCCCTTTGACAAGCTCCCTGATTTTCGATCATTATGTCTCTGGAAATGGGGGACGGCGCGTACTCGCCGTTATTTGTAATGAGTCGAGCATCGGGGGATGCTGCCGCGCAGCGTTTGGCGCACGTCGTGCGTCGGGATCATGCGGCGCAGTCAGGGGTCCGCGAGCACATCGCGCGCAATTGCGCGACCATCGGCCGTTATTTTCTCGAATTGAGATCAGCGCTTCGACTGACGCCGCATCAGGCCGCGGTCCATCTTCAGGCGCATCCGGACATCGTTGAAACGCTTGAGGCGGGCCGTATCGACGCCTTGCCCCCTTGGCCGGAAACCGTTCGCATCGTCACGGCCTACGCCGCTATGGCCGGCGCCGATGGCCGACCCGCCTTGTCCCTGATTGCTGATACGCTGTCGGTCATAGCGCAGGACATTAGCGTCGCTCAGCCAGTTGCCCGTTTGGCCGCCCCGGCGCCGGCGTCGGCGTCGACCCGCAGCCAACCGAAGGGCCGGATCCGCCACGCCGTCGCCGCCGGGGCTCGCTTGCCGCAAGACGCCATTCGCGGCGCTCGGCGCCGTCCCGACCGCGCCTTTTACGCGATTTCCTTGCCCCTCGGCCTGTTGCTGCTGGCGACGCTCAATTCGCCCGGGCTGACGCGGGCCCGGACGTCCGTCGGCGACTATTTCCGCGTCCAGTTCGCGAGTTTCCACGAAGGGTTTCGTTGGATCGAGGTCAGCGATCCCAGGGTGCGCCGCGGCGACAAATTGCAGGGCGGCAAGCGTTAGCGCTATTACTGCGCCGCGGCCAGCGTTGCGACGCGGGCGGCAACGCCTTCCTTGAACCTCGAAACCTCATGTCGTCATTGCCCACCGACAAGCTCGATCGGCTCGTAGAGCGCTGGCACGCGATTCAGGATGAACTGAACCACGGCGTCAGCCAGGCCGCCTACGCCAAACTGAACAAGGAATTCTCCGACATCAGTCCGGTGGTCGCCGAGATCCAGGCGCTGCGCCGCGCCGAGGCCGAACTGATCGAACTCGACGCCATGATCGCGGACGCCGCCGCCGACAAAGAGATGCTGGCGATGGCCTATGCCGAACGCGGTGAAATTATCCCGCGCATAGCCGATCTCGAACACAAGCTGCGCATTGCGCTGCTTCCCAGGGATGCGGCCGATGAAAAGAGCGCGATCCTCGAAGTGCGCGCCGGAACGGGCGGCGATGAAGCCGCGCTGTTCGCCGCCGACCTGTTCCGCATGTATTCGCGCTACGCCGACTTGAACGGCTGGAAGACCGAAGTCATCTCGATGTCCGAGAGCGATCTCGGCGGCTACAAGGAGGTCATCGCGTCGATCACCGGTCAGGGCGTCTTCGCCAAGCTCAAGTTTGAATCCGGCGTGCATCGCGTGCAGCGCATCCCGGCGACCGAGAGCGGCGGGCGCATCCATACCTCGGCGGCGACCGTCGCGGTGCTGCCCGAAGCGGAGGACGTCGACGTCGACATCAAAGCCGACGACATCCGCATCGATACGATGCGCGCGGGCGGCGCCGGCGGCCAGCACGTCAACAAGACGGAAAGCGCCGTGCGCATCACGCATCTGCCGACGGGCATCATCGTCGTCTCGGCCGAGAAATCTCAGCATCAGAACCGGCGCCTCGCGATGGCCGTGCTCAAGGCGCGCGTCTATGAAATTCAATGTGAAAAGCTCGCATCAGAGCGCTCCGAAGCGCGCAAATCGCAGGTAGGCTCTGGCGATCGCTCGCAGCGAATCCGCACCTACAATTTTCCCCAGGGCCGCGTCACCGACCACCGCATCAACGTGACGCTCTACAACCTTGACGAGGTGATCGCGGGCAATGCGCTCGACCAACTGATCGACGCACTCGTCGCCGATCATCAAGCGACGCTTTTGGCCGAGTTGAGCGCGGCGTGAGCGATCCTGCCGCCGACTTGACCTTTGACGCCTCGACGGGCGTTCGCGATGCTTCGGTAATCCTTGCTCGCGCGTTTCGTGCCCGCGGTCTACCGACGCCTGACGTCGATGCGCGATTTCTAATTCAGGGATTGCTCGGAATTGACGGCGCGCGCGTGATCGCAGAGCCGCACGCACCGCTCGCCGCCGCCGCGGACGCCTTGCGCGTCGCCGCTCTGCGCCGCCTCCAGCGCGAACCGGTGGCGCGCATCCTTGGCTGGCGCGAATTCTATGGCCGGCGCTTTGCAATTACGCCCGACGTGCTCGATCCGCGTCCCGATACGGAAGCGCTGATCGCGCTGGCGCTCGAAATCGGCCGAGAGAAGGGCTGGTATCGTCGGGCGATCCGCTTCGCCGATATCGGCGTCGGATCGGGGGCAATCGCGCTGACGCTGCTTGCCGAATGGCCGTTGGCCTCGGCGGTCGCGACCGACATCAGCCCCGCCGCACTCGCCGTCGCCGGGCGCAACGCTGAAGCGCTCGGCGTCGCCGGACGTCTGACCTTGCAGGAAAACCGTGGCATCGACGGCTGCGAAAGCCCATTTGACTTGGTCCTGTCCAACCCGCCCTACATCCCGACCAGCGAGATCGCGGCGCTCGACGATGACGTGCGGCGCTTTGATCCGGCTCTGGCGCTGGACGGCGGCCCCGACGGACTGGCCGCCTACCGCGAAATAGCCGCCCAAATTAGCGGTTTGAAACATGGAGTTCAGGTCGTTTTAGAGGTCGGCGCGGATCAAACTCAGAAAGTCTTGGAGATTTTTGAGCGAATTGGCGCGGTCCGGTCGCGCACGGCCCTCGACCTTGGCGGCCATGTCAGGGCTGTGGCGCTGGAGATACATTCGTAACCCAACCGGCAAATAGACTTGGCGCTGGCCGCGAGAGCAGGTATGATCTTTTAATTCGGATTTGACAGGAACTCGTCGGCTGCTCTGCGGTTTATCCGCATGAAGCGCTCAGGCGTTCCAAATCAGATAATGGCTTCGCGCACCGCGAACGGGCTGGGCCCCAGCGGATGGCAGACGTCTCAGAGCAAAGGCTCATGATGCGTCGCGCGGCCGCCCGCTTTCAAGTCGGATGGTTCAGAGGATTGCACGAGTTGAGGGCGAGGGTTCCGGGTTCGCTGAAGGGCGCAACCTAAACCGAGGGGCTTAGCCGCGTGGAATGGGTCCGCCGGCGGCGGTTTGAAGGAAAGGCGCTCTCCTGCGAGGGGACTTCGCTTGATGGACGTTGGGGCGCCGGCGCGAAGCGCGCGTCGACGGTCGTTCATCGCCGGGGTAGGCAAGAAATAATAAGCACGCAACAGATGTGATCGGGAGCCAATGAGGCAAGGACAGCAGAACCGGCGCGGCCGCGGCCGCAACAACAACAATAATAACAATAGCAACAACCGCAGATCTCAGAACCCGCTGACCCGCAGTTTCGAGAGCGCTGGGCCCGATGTGAAATTGCGCGGGACGCCGTCGCACATTGCCGAAAAGTACATTTCGCTCGCGCGCGATGCGCTGTCGTCGGGCGATCCGGTACTGGCGGAAAACTATCTGCAGCACGCCGAGCACTACAACCGCATTATCCTGAGCTTTCGCGAACAGCAGGTAAGCCAGGGCGGCGATCCCTATCAGAACGGCATGGCGCGCACGCACTCGCTCGGTTCTCCCGACGGCGAAGGCGATGATTTTGGCGACGAAGACGGCGATGACATGAGCGCCCAGGGTCAGCCCGGCGCCGTTCAGGCCGATGCGCCGCAGCCGAACGTGCAGCCGCCGCAGCAGCGCTTCGAAAATCGTCCGCAGCGCCATGACAACCAGCAACGCGGCGACAATCGTCATAACCAGAACAATCGCTTCGATCGCAATGATCGGGGCGACCGACCGGATCGCCCGGATCGCCCAGATCGCCAAGACCGCTTCGGCGGCGAGCCGCGCGGCTTCCGCGACGATCGCGGCAATCAGGGCGGCAATGGACAATCGTTCGATGGCAACGGCGGCTATCGTCGCCGCGACCGCTTCGGCGGACCCAACTCAGCTCAGGGATACGCGCAACAGGGCGCGCCCCGCGATCCGGCCGACGGCGGCAGTCAGCCGCCGCAGAACGGTTTCGAGCGCGCCGCCGCGCCGCTCGTGAGCCAGTCCGCGTCGCAACCGGCCGCCAGCGGCGGTGCGCCTGAACAGGATCAGCCGGCATTTCTGCGCCGCCCCGTGCGCCGTCCGCGACGCGACGACGGCGACGCGCCTGCGCCCGCCGCCCAGACCGAAGGCGAAGGGCAGGACTGAGCCGGCAAGCGCATTGCGGTTCCAAAGACAGACGAAGATATGAACATCAGCCGCGGCGCCGTCCGCGGCTGATTTCAATTGCGCTGCGGGATTGTCGCGCACGCGCACACGATAAGCGCGGCGCCGGGTTTCGAGCCTCAACAGTTTATCCGCGTGCGCACTACGCGGGGCATTCGTGAGACGCCTTCAGCGCCGCATCGCTGTCGCGCATCGCAGGGCCAACCTCAGGACTTGCCTCTACATTGAACTGGAAGCCTCTTGAAAATAGGCGTATTAGTGCCTTCGGTTATTGGCGTTTCAGAAATGTTGCTGCCTGGAATTTGAGAGGTTCCGCTATGGCTTGCTGGACAACTCGCCGACTGCCGTCCCTCCTGATCTCAGTCGCTTGCGCCGCCGCTCTCCTGCTTGGAAGCGCCGCGACGAGCATGGCCAATCAGAAACAACGCGGAGGCGGAAGCAATAGAGCAGGTACGGCGGCCGCCGTCGGCATCGGGATCGGACTCATCCTTAATGCCGCCAAGAACGCAGACGCCGCTGATCGGAAAGAACGGATCGACAGACGGGTCGCCAAGCGCAAAGCGCTCCAGGACTCGGCGGAAACGAAGAGGGAGAAGGCGGTAACGAAGATCCGCGAAGCCAAGGAGGCCAAGAAGGCCAGGGCCGCGCGGCCTCCGAGCAAGAAGACGCTCGACGAACAGATGGTCGACGATTTCAACGAGGATGTCGCCCAGCAAGATCGCGCGGACGCCGCGCGAAAGGCTTTGGAAGAGTATCGGCAGGCCGTCGCCAAGGCCAATTGGTGGCAGGCCGAGGCCGCCGAGGCGGGCGACGTTCCGGACATGAATGCCCGAATCTTCGAGAAGGCTCGCAGACAAGCCGAAGCGGACAAAGCCGCCCGCGAGGCCATGCAACGTGAGGATTTCCAGAGGAGCCAGGAAGACTACAAGAGGCAGCAAGCCGACAGCCTGAAGGCTCAGCAGGACTCCGACAGACAAGTGGCCGACCGGCAGGAAGCCTTTAAACAACATCAGCAAGACAACGCTGACGCCACGCGCCTGGACCAGCTCAGGGACCAGCACGACCGCTTCGGCAGCAAGACGAGCGCAGAAAGCGAGCGCGCAAAGGAAAAGGCGGCGGAGGCCGCTCAGAAACAAAAGGAAGAGCAGGCCCGGCAATTCGCCGAAGCGGTCGAGAAGGCTAGGGGCATTAAGGGGGGTACTGCGGGCAGCGATCTCGGGCAGGCGGGTGTGCACAATAACCTCAACAAAGAAGCCATGGACGGGGTCGACAAGCAGCAATGATGAAGTTCGGCGGGTTCGTCGCGTCGCCGTTGGGGTGTCGGCCTCGGACACCGCGGCGACGCATCGGCGTCACGAGATCGCCCTCGATCATTCCGGCCCTTGTCGCGGTGTGCCTTTGCGCTGGAAGCGCGTCCGGCTTCGCAGAGGACCGGACATTGGCGACCGTCGACGGCAAGCGCATCACCGAAACCGATCTCCGGCTTGCCGAACGCGAGATCGGCGCCATTCCCAAAGCGGCGCCGAAGGAGGCGCGGCGCTTGCTGATCGAGTTGTTGATCCAGCGTCAGGTTCTCGCCGCCGCGGCAGAAGCGGACGGACTGCAAACAGGAACGGACTTCGCGCAGCGCATCGATTACGCGCGGCGCACGGTGCTGCAGGACCTCTACCTCGAGAAACAGGCGCGCGCGGCGGTGACCGAAGCCGACGCCAAGCGGATCTACGACGAGCAATCAGACGCCATCAAACTGGAAGAGGAAGTTCGGGTCCGCCACATCCAGCTTGAGGGAGAGGCGACCGCACAACGGCTCAGGGAAAAAATCGTGAAGGGCGCGGACTTCGAAACGCTGGCGAAAACCGTCAGCGCAGATCTTGAGACCGCGCCCAAGGGCGGCGATCTGGGATGGCGCACGAAAAGCGAGCTGCCCGACGCGCTCGCTGCGCCGGCATTTGCGCTTCAGAACAAGGGCGACCTCTCGTTTCCCATTGAGACGAAAGCCGGCTGGCATCTCATTGTTCTTGAGCAACGGCGCCCGCGCGCGTTGCCGCCGTTTAGCGAGCTCAAAGATCCTATCATCGACATTCTGGTGAAGCAGAAGGCGAGCGAGTTGGCGCGCGGCCTGCGCGAGAAGGCTACTGTCGTCTACGACGATGTGAGCCTGAAACCTGTCGCCGACGCCAAGCCGTAGCCCGGCAAGCGCCGATCGAACGTCGATCTCGCGATTCTGGAGGCGTCAGGCGCAAAGCGAAAAAAAGTGACGGCTCAGCCCGAGCCGTCACGTTGCGACTCGGGCGCAATTATTATCACCACTTGCCTTTGTAACGGCCCGCAGCGAGCGTGTCGGTGAGGTTTTCGTAGGAATACGTGCCGCCGCCCGAGGCCTTCTCGTATTTGCCGGTGCCGCCGGTCACTTTGAACGTCCACTCTTTGGACGCCGAACCTTCCTCCCAGGTCGAGAAGACCTTGTCGCCGCCGGGAAACGTCCCCGTGCAACCGCCGCTGGCCTTCCAGCTCTTGTCCGGCATGTACTCGTATTTCCCTGCGCAATCCTCGGTCATTTTCGGCGCTTTCGCATCGTCGGGCGCCTTCACGCAGCGGCCGGCGTAGTCGACAACCTTGTGGTCCTTCGCGATTTCCTTTTCGTCCCACTTGTCATTGACGCAGACGATGACGCCAGATTCCTCAGTCCCGGCGGCGTGCGCGGCGCCAAAGGCAAAAATCGAGAGCGCGGCTGCGGTCATGAGGACTTTTCGGGTTGCTGTCATGGTCGATTCCCTTCCCATCAGAAGCCCGGCCGGATCAGGTCTGCATGCGGCGCGAACCTCGCCGGGCTGGAACCGAGGCCGCGGCACTTGCGTGACAGGCTCTCGCCGTCGCTCGTAGTGAGTTACGGTTGGTAACGCGCCCCTCGCCGACGAGAGGCCCTTGTATTTGCATATTGATTTTTGTGATGACCGAAGCGCCTGCCGAAGTCCTGAATGTTGAAAAGCAGTCAGCCGTCCGGGCGCAGCTGGAACGGATACTCAAGAGCGGCGCCTTTTCGCAGTCGCAGAGGCGTCAGCGCTTTCTGGAGTATATCGTCGCCGAAACGCTCGCCGGGCGCGGCGACCGACTCAAGGGCTACGCCATAGCGGTCGAGGTCTTCGAGCGCGCCGAAGATTTCGATCCGAACATCGATCCCATCGTGCGCGTTGAGGCCGGCCGCCTGCGCGACAAGCTGCGCGAATACTATGAGACAGGCGGCCGAGAAGATTCCGTCCGCATCGAGCTGCCGAAGGGCAGTTACGTCCCGACAATCGAGTTCCGGCACGAGGCCGCGGCGGCATCCGACGGGCAACAACCCGACGCCCAGCCGTTTGATCCACGATTGCCCGTCGCTGCGGCGCTCTTTGCGCTGATTTTCGTGGTCGGCGCGGTCACTGCGTGGAAATGGCCGACGCACGCCGTGCCGCCGCCGATACAAAAATCTTCGATCGCCGTTCTGCCATTCAAGAACATCGGAACGGATCCCACATGGGATCGCTTCGCCGACGGCTTGACCGAGGACGTCATCACAGACTTGGCGCACTCCAAAGACCTGTTCGTGATCGCGCGCAATTCGACCGAAACCTACAAAGGCAAGCCAGCGGACATCCGCGCCGTCGGCCGCGACCTCGGCGTGCGCTACGTCCTCGAAGGCAGCATCCAGCCGAACGGCGAGCAGATTCGCGTCACCGCCCAGTTGATCAACGCCGATTCCGGCGGTCACGTGTGGTCAGCGCGATACGATCGGCCGGTCGCCGATCTCTTCAACGTGCAAAGCGAGGTTACGGAGAAAATCGCGGCGACGCTCATCACCGCCGAAGGCGCCGTCGCCGAGGCAGAGCGCAGCCTGCTTCGGCGCAAGCCGCCTGCGAATCTGACGGCCTTCGACACCTACCTCCTCGCCATGGAGGCGAAGCACAAGGTGACGAAGGAAAGCCTCGCGGAAGCGGAGCGGCTCTTCAACAAAGCGATCGACCTCGATCCAAAGCTGGCGCGCGCCCATTACGGCTTGGCGACTGTGCAGATGTATCGGATCGACCTCGGCCTCGCGCCGTCCGTCGACGAGGCGCTGGCGAAGATGTTGGCCAACGCCGAGAAGTCCGTCGAACTCGATCCCGAGGACGGCAATTCGCATTTGGCTCTCGGCGGCGCCTACGGTTACGCCAGGAAGGCCGATCAATCCATCGCCGAGCTGAACAAAGCCGAAGCGCTTTCGCCTTCAGACGCCGACCTGCTGCTGGTGATCGCGTGGTCGCTTCCTGCGTTCGGCGAAACGGCCCGCGCCGTCGATCTCGCCGAGCGGTCGCTAAAGCTCAATCCCCGTTATCCCGACTGGTACAATCAAGGGCTCAGTCTCGTGTTCTTCTTCGGCGAGCAGTTTGACAAGACGATCAAATACCGATTGCTCGTGAAGCAGCCGTTTGCGCTTGATTATGCATTTCTAGCCATGGCCAATGCGTATCTGGGCCGTACGGGCGACGCGATCGCTGCGGCAGCGAATGTCGCGAAGGCCGACCCTGCCTGGAGCGCTGAGCGCTATCTCAGCGACTTCGGCGGTTTTGCTGACAAGGAGGCCGAGTTGTTCGTCGGCGGCGCGCGCAAGGCCGGGCTGTCAGCCTGCGTCGCGGCCGACGCTCTTAAAGACGCGCCCAATCTGATCCGCGTCAAATCCTGCGACGCGCAACGCGCGAAGTCGTCAGGGTAAATCTTCAAGTCACAGCGCCAACCGGTCTCCAATGCTCAGCTCGCCGCCCAGGACCACCCGCGCATAGACGCCGAAATCCGTGTGTCCGTAGGTTTTCGAAAGGAACGACGGGATCTTCAGATCGCGCGCGCCCGTCTCGGGATCGACGTTGGTCGCCGTGCAGCGGACCGTGCGCTCAAAAACGTCGAGCGCAGCGTCGCCGATGTTCACCCGCTTTTCGACCAGATCGAACTCCGACCACGCCGGCAGTTCGTCGAGAATGACGTTCGGACGGAAGCGCAGCGGATTGATGCGCACGCCCATCTTTTCTTCGAGCGCGCGCACGCTTTCGAGATTGACGATGTGCAGGCATTTGACGGCGGCGTCGGTGAAGCTCAGTCCTTCGCTGGCGACGATCTTCGGCGCGCCGCGCATGCCGGTTTTGACGTGCGCCGCGAGCGCCGACTCGATCCCCGAGCGGCCTTCCGCAGTCCTTAAATCGCCGCGCGCGATGTCCGCGCCATCACGCGACAGGACCAGCGAATGCGTCTGGTCGTCGAACGCGACGCGCAGTTTCGCCAGTTCCTCATGGCGCATCAGCATCAGGAAGTTGATCTTCGGCAGATGCTTCGGCGCCGCCGGATCGAACGCGCCCGGGCCGTTCTCGATCGCGTAGGCGCGGTCAAAGGGCAGCGTCTCGCCGGTCGCCAGCGCGACGCGGGCCAGCGGCTCGCCCGTCATGCCCTTGATTGGATAGCGATAGAGCGCTGCTACGACCGCGTTCGGGCTTGCGTTCGACATGGTTTCCCCGATGGATGACTTCGCCGCCGGAGATTAACATGCAGTGGGAGCGTGACCGCCATGCGAGGCTTAGGCGCGCCCGCCGTCCGAATCGAGCGTCATCGCCACGCGCGCCAGCGTCTCGTTCATACGGGTCAGCTGGTCAAGCGCGGCGGCGTGCAGCTTCAAGGCTTCGTCCGACTGCGCGAGCGCCCGATCCGCGCGCGCGTTCGTCTCGCGGTACTGGTTCGCGACGAGGTCCTCGAATTCCTTGTTCTGATCGACGACCTTCGTATTGAGCGCGCGCTGGTGATCGAGGTACTCGGTCTGCTTCTCCATGAAGCCCCAGCCCTTTTTCGCGTGTCGCCAAATGTAGACGACGAGCGCCAGGCCGACGATCAGCGGCAGAAACGTGATGACGTCCAGCCACCACGGCATCGGCGGCAAGGCGATAACTTCGGGAGAGGCCGGATCCATAACTCATCCTCTTCAGACCTCGGCAACCTATCGCAGCTTGGCTAAGGCCCGGTTGCCGGGCAGGGTGAAGAAATGGTTGCGGCGAAGCGCTCACTCCCTTTTTGCTTTGACTTGCAGCGCCTATATCTGCCTTCGAAGCGGTTTCGAGCCGGACGCCGCGACTAGGGTCCGGAGCGTGGCCGCGCTATGATTAACCTTTGATGACGGCGTCCGCCTCTGCGCCCTATGGGCAGACGGACGCGCCGAGGAGGGCCTAAATGAACTTCGAGCGCTACACCGATCGCGCCAAAGGCTTCGTGCAGTCCGGACAATCGCTCGCGCTGCGCGACAACCACCAGCATTTCACGGTCGAGCATCTGTTGAAGGTGCTGATCGACGATCCCGAAGGCTTGGCCGCGGGATTGATCGAACGCGCCGGCGGCGATCCGCGCGCCGCGCTTCAGGCCGTCGAGCGCAGCCTTTCAAAACGGCCGAAGGTTTCGGGAGGTTCGGGGCAGATCTATCTCGCGCCTGAGACGGCGCGCGTTTTCGACGCGGCCGAGAAGGCCGCCGACAAGGCGTCCGACAAGTTCGTCACCGCCGAACGTTTGCTGCTCGCGATCGCCGCCGACGCTAGCTCCGACGCCGGCAAGGCGCTGGCGTCGTCGGGCGTCACGGCGCAGAAACTCAATTCCGCGATCAACGATATTCGCAAGGGCCGCACGGCCGACACGGCGTCGGCCGAGCAGGGCTACGACGCGCTCAAACGCTACGCGCGCGATCTGACCGAAGCCGCGGCGACGGGCAAGCTTGATCCCGTCATCGGGCGCGACGAAGAAATCCGCCGCACGATCCAGGTCCTCTCGCGACGCACGAAGAACAATCCGGTGCTGATCGGCGAGCCCGGCGTCGGCAAGACAGCGATCGCCGAGGGCCTCGCGCTGCGCATCGTCAAGGGCGACGTGCCCGAAAGCCTCAAAGACAAGAAGCTCCTGTCGCTCGACATGGGCGCGCTGATCGCCGGCGCGAAATACCGCGGCGAATTCGAGGAGCGGCTCAAGGCCGTGCTGTCCGAGGTTCAGGCGCACGCGGGCGGCGTGATCCTCTTTATCGACGAACTCCACACCATCGTCGGCGCGGGCAAGAGCGAAGGCGCGATGGATGCCGGCAACCTTTTGAAGCCGGCGCTGGCGCGCGGCGAACTGCACTGCGTCGGCGCGACGACGCTCGACGAGTATCGCAAACACATCGAAAAAGATGCGGCGCTGGCGCGGCGCTTCCAGCCGATTTTCGTCGACGAGCCGACGGTCGAGGACACGATCTCGATCCTGCGCGGCCTCAAAGAGAAGTACGAGCTGCATCACGGCGTGCGCATCACCGATAGCGCCATCGTCGCCGCCGCGACGCTCTCGAACCGCTACATCACCGACCGCTTCCTTCCCGACAAGGCGATCGACCTCGTCGACGAGGCGGCCTCGCGCCTCAGGATGCAGGTCGACAGCAAGCCCGAAGAGCTCGACGCCATCGACCGCGATCTCATGCAGATGATGATCGAGCGCGAAGCCCTGCGCAAAGAAACCGACGCGGCGTCGAAGGATCGCCTCGCCCGTCTCGAGAAAGAAATCGCCGACCTCGAGGAGCGCTCGAAGGCGCTCACGCAGCGCTGGGAAGCGGAAAAAAACAAGCTCGGTTCGGCGCAGAAATTGAAAGAACAGCTCGACGCTGCGCGCATCGAACTCGAAAAGGCGCTGCGCAAGGGCGACTACGCGCGCGCCGGCGAGCTTCAGCACGTCACGATCAAGGCGCTCGAAGGCGAGATCGCGACGATCGAAGCCGACGACAAAGGCGCGCTGGTCGAGGAAGCCGTCACGCCCGATCAGATCGCCGGCGTTGTGTCGCGCTGGACGGGCGTGCCCGTCGACAAGATGCTCGAAGGCGAGCGCGACAAGCTCCTCAAGATGGAGGACGCGCTGGGCCGCCGCGTCATCGGCCAGAAGGAAGCCGTGGTCGCGGTTTCGACCGCGGTGCGCCGCGCGCGCGCCGGCCTGCAGGACCCGAACCGGCCGATCGGCTCGTTCATGTTCTTAGGGCCAACGGGCGTCGGCAAAACGGAGCTGACCAAAGCGCTCGCCGGCTTCTTGTTCGACGACGACACGGCGCTGATCCGCCTCGACATGTCGGAATACATGGAGAAGCACTCGGTCGCGCGCTTGATCGGCGCGCCGCCGGGCTACGTCGGCTACGAGGAAGGCGGCGCGCTGACCGAAGCCGTGCGCCGGCGCCCGTATCAGATCGTGCTATTCGACGAAATCGAGAAAGCGCACCCGGACGTGTTCAACGTGCTTCTGCAGGTGCTGGACGACGGGCGTCTGACCGACGGCCAGGGCCGCACCGTCGATTTCAAGAACACGCTCATCATCCTGACGTCGAACATCGGCGCGGAGTTCCTCGTCAACCAGAAGGAAGGCGAGGACACCGACGTTGTGCGCGAGGACGTGATGGAGATGGTGCGCGGGCGCTTCCGGCCCGAATTCCTGAACCGCCTTGACGAGATCATCCTGTTCCACCGTCTCCAGCGCGCGGATATGGGCAAAATTGTCGACATACAGATGGCGCGCCTGCAGAAGCTCGTCGCCGATCGCAAGCTGACGATCCAGCTCGATGATTCCGCGCGGTCTTGGCTGGCCAACCGCGGCTACGACGCCGCCTATGGCGCGCGGCCGTTGAAGCGCGTTATCCAGCGTCATGTGCAGGACCCGCTCGCCGAGCAGATCCTCGCGGGCGGCGTCAAAGACGGCGACGCCGTGCGCATCTCTGTCCGCGACGGCGAACTGACGATCAACGGCTGGCCGGTGAAAGCGGCGGCGTAACGTCTCGCTGTTGGCCTCACGCGCGTGGCGGCCCGCTCTCCGGAGGAGAGTCGCCACGCGCAAGAAATAATGTCATTCCGGGCGCGAGCGCGTCGCTCGCGACCCGGGACCCAGGATCGAAAGACCGCATATGCAGGTCACCCTCGCTCCCGGCTTGCCGCCATGCGTCGGCCGCGATGACAACACGTACGAGGGCGAACAGAAATCGCATCGTGGGTAATTCGATTTGCCGACCTATCCATAACTCCGGGTTTCGCGTAGCCTATCTATTGGCGCTCGCTTAGGCGCGAGCCCATAACGTCGCCTCAGTGAGGCGCACTGCGGTTGGTGACCGAATGGCGGAAGCGCAACACCCTGCGGCGGGTCACGATCTGCCGGCCTTCATCGTAGGGCCTGGGCAAAGCGATACGTTGATGACCGTCATGGCGATCGTGCTGATCGCTGCGGTCCTGCTCATTGGCGTGTTGTTTTTCTGGCTGCATTCGCTGCCGGAACGCATGGTCCACAATCGCATTCAGTTCGACATCGTCGCTGTTCTGGCGCTGCTGTCGCTATTCACCCACATCCACGCATTCTGGGTCGCAGCCCTCCTGCTCGCCCTCATTAAGTTTCCCGATTTTTCAGTGCCGGACGTCTCCGGGCCGCTTGGCCGGATCGCGAATTCCCTCGAGGCGACGGCCGCTAAATCATCTGTTGATGGCGCTGCCTCCTCATTGTCTGATGCGGCAGCGCCTCCCGCAACCAGCGCCTCTTCGGCGGCTAGGCCATGATCGAGATCCTACTCTGCTCGCTGTTTACGGTCGTGCCCGACTTCCTCTATCGGCGATACGCGCAGGACAAACGCATCGGCCGCGAGATCACGCTTTATTCGGTCTGGTACGAACTGCGGTGGGGCATCACGGCCTGCATCATGCTCGCCATCGCGCTGATCACGGTGATTTTCTACAATCACCCGACGTCGACGAACGTCACGGCGTATTTTCGCACTGTGCCGATAGTGCCGGAGACGAACGGCCGGGTCGCGGAAGTGTACGTCGGTCTGAGCGGCGACGTTGCGGCCGGCGC
The DNA here is from genome assembly GCA_052386495.1 of Hyphomicrobium sp. Taxonomy (GTDB): domain Bacteria; phylum Pseudomonadota; class Alphaproteobacteria; order Rhizobiales; family Hyphomicrobiaceae; genus Hyphomicrobium_B. The sequence goes on from JBQTKA010000019.1 coordinate 33,027, forward strand.
GCCGATCTTCAAACTCGACACGAGCAAGCAGAAGGCGGCCATCGAGTCGTCGTTGCGGCGGATCGAAGAGATCGACGCGCAGATGACCGTCGCGCGATCGGATATCGCGGTTGCCGGTGGGCAGATCCAGCAGGCCAAAGGCGCCTATCAAGAAGCGGTCGACGAACTCAGGACCAAGGAAGAGTTGAATCTGCTCAACGCAAACATCGTTGCGGCGCGCGAGATTGAAAGGTTGAAGAATATCGTCGAAGGGCGCCAAGGCGCCGTGGCGGCGGCGGAGGCCGCTAAGCAGGGCGCCGAAACGCGCCTATCGACCTTGCTTCCCGCGCAGAAAGCCAGCGCCGAAGCGACGAAGGCCGAGGCAGAGGTCGATCTCGGCAAGTCGACTGTGTACGCCGGCGTTGACGGGCGGATCGAACAGTTCTCGCTGCGCGTCGGCGATGTCGTCAATCCGTTCATGCGTCCCGCGGGCGTATTGATCCCCAAAGGCGCCGGCCGAAAGGCGCTGGTTGCCGGTTTCGGTCAAATCGAGGCGCAAGTCATCAAAGTCGGCATGACGGCTGAAGCGACCTGCCTGTCGAAGCCCTGGACCGTCATACCGATGGTCGTCACGCAGGTTCAGGACTACATCGCGGCCGGGCAGGTGCGCGCCTCCGAACAATTGATCGACGCGCAACAGGTTACGCGACCTGGCGCCATCACGACATTTCTTGAACCGATGTACGAAGGCGGTCTCGAAGGCGTGGCGCCTGGCAGCAGCTGCATCGCCAACGCCTACACCAGCAATCACGAGCGGCTCAAAGACGAGAATGTCGGCATTGGAAGCTGGCTCTATATGCACATGGTGGATGCCGTGAGCATCGTACATGCGGCGATCCTTCGCCTGCAGGCTTTGGTCCTGCCGATAAAGATTTTGGTTTTTTCCGGTCACTGACGAGAGCCGATACGCGGAGCCGGCCAACTGCGCCGCGCCGCGCGACGGCTGTTTGAAGATCAACGGCTGGCCCGTGAGGGCGGCGGCGTAAAGTCGAGACTAGCGGAGCCCGGCAGGTTCCGGACTCCGCTCTTCAAATGCGAATGCAATTGCTTGCGTCGGCTCGCCTTACGACTTGCACTTGTTGAAGTCGGGGCGGTTGGGGGCGCAGAAGTTGCCGCCGTAGGGACCGCTCAGCGGCTTTCCATTGAGCCTCGCCTTGACGATCTTGGACTTGGTGATATCCAGGCGCGAGTTCGGGCAGTTTTCCTTTGCGGCGGCGATGCATGCCGCTTCGGTGCTCGCTGCATAGTCCTTGTCGCACGACTTGGCGCCCTGGCACTTGCTGTAAGATTCGGATTCCTTACCAGCGCAGGCGGTGCGGTTGACGTTGACGACGCAATCGGCGAACGCACTCGTTGCGAACACAATGCCGAATAACGCTGCGAGAGGGATCGATTTTTTCATGAGCTGTCCTCTTTGCTGACCACTACGGAGAGCTGCTGGATCCGCCTTTGCCTCCCCGCAAGCTCGCGCGAGCTACTGCGTTACTGATATTACAAACTGATGACACGACGGGCGGACGGCTCGGCGCCGGCCGAACCGGCGTTCGCCTGCTCTGCGCTTGAAACACCCAATGATCGGTATTGGTCAGCGCGCGACCGGTTGAACGCCGCCGCCCAGTTCTTGCGTGGCCGTCAAGTCGGCGTTGATCACATGCGTGAGCGCAACCGTCATCGTATGCGCCGCACAATCAATCTCGAAATTGCATCGCTGATCAAAAAGACAGGGCGATTTTTGCGGTTCGAAATCGACTTGATTCGCCTTTGCAGCGCGCCGGGCGCAATCCCTCTGCCCAACTGTCGTAAAAGCTTCGCTTGGGTTGGCTACACCCTCTCGCCGAACGAGCTAATGGGCTGGGAGCGCGGCGTTCCCCGGCCTCAACCTTGTGCAACTTTCGAGGCTCCATGACACCGAATCTCAAGAATGGACTGGCATTCGCTGCGATCGCAGTCGCAGCCGCTGCGGCGCTTCCGACCGCGGCGTTCGCGCGCGACCAAATCCGCATCGTCGGCTCATCGACGGTCTATCCCTTCACCACAGCCGTCGCCGAGCAGTTCGGCAAGGCGGGCGGCGGCAAAACGCCGGTGGTGGAATCGACCGGTACGGGCGGCGGCATCAAGCTGTTCTGCGCCGGCGTCGGCGAGACAACGCCGGACATCGCCAACGCCTCGCGCCCCATGAAGAAGGCCGAATTCGAGTTATGCCAGCAGAACGGCGTGACCGACATCCTCGAGATCAAGATCGGTCTTGACGGCATCGTGCTCGCCCACGCCAAGAACGCACCCGAGTTCGGCCTGATGCCGGAAGAGGTCTTCCTGGCGCTGGCGAGCGAAATTCATGACGAGAACCTGAAGTTCGTCCCGAACCCTCACAAGACCTGGCAAAACGTCGATCCGTTGCTCCCTGATACGAAGATCGAGGTTCTCGGTCCGCCGCCGACCTCCGGCACGCGCGATGCGTTCCTTGAGCTGGTCATGGAAAAGGCCGCGAAGGGGTTCGGCGGATACCGGGAAATGAAGGATGCGGACGAGAAGAACGGCACCAAGGATTACGAAAAGGTCTGGAAGTCGCTCCGCCAGGACGGCGCCTTCGTCGAAGCCGGCGAGAACGACAACCTGATCGTGCAGAAGATCGAGTCCAACCCGAACGCAATCGGCATCTTCGGCTACTCGTTCCTCGAAGAAAACAGGGACAAGATCAAGCCCGTGCTGATCGGCGGCATCGAACCCACTTTCGAGAACATCGCAAGCGGCAAGTATCCTGCTTCGCGCGCGCTCTTCATTTACGTGAAGAAGGCCCATGTCGGCGTGATCCCGGGCATCAAGGAATTCGTCGCCGAGTACGTCTCGAACAAGGCGATCGGCGAGGACGGCTACCTCGTCAAGAAGGGCTTGATCGCGCTGCCCAAGGAGGACATCGAGAAGACGGCGAAAACGGCCGCCGATCTCACCGCAATGGTCGCCCCGGAGAAGTAAGGTCGCCCACACCCAACTCCCGTCATCCCCGCCTGCGCGGGGATGACGTCAACGAAGGCCCCGCGCTACTGCCCGCCGCTATACGCCGCCGCGGGCGCGCGGCGGCGCTGCCCTTGTTTCGTAGCGTCGGTTGCATCGCTTTGCGACGAGCCCCAGTTCGCCGGATTGAAGATCTTCGCGAGCAAGCTCGGCTCGTTCGGATCGTCAGGCTTTACGTTCGCAATCCTATTTGCGCCCGCTTTCGCGCCGCTCAAGGCTGAGACCTCAGCCGCATCAGCCCGCTCCTGACGCGCGATCGCACGCTGCAACGCAATCATGCGGCGGCGCTCGGCGCGGGTGCGCGCATTGCGCCGTTCGGCGCGCTGCTTGGCGGCTTTCTCGCGTTCCTCCGTCGCCGCGACGGAATAGTCGACCAGCGCGCGGGCGCTTTCGGCGAGCGCCGCGAGCATAGGTCCATGATCCGGCTCCTGAGGCGCTTCACCAGGCAGCGCTTCGGACAGCGGAATTGCGACGTCGTCCGGGGTCGAAGGTGCGGCTGCGCCTCCTGAGAATTTTGCGGCGAGCGCCTCGGCGGCGGCGCGCGTCGGTTCAGATTCATTCGGCGAGTACGCACTCGCCGATCGCGCGTCTGCTCCGATAACGATTAAAGCCGCGAAGGCCGTCGCGGCGTGCATCCAAGACATCTTGCATTCCCCATTTCGTTGCGACGTAGTTTCCGACCGCAGCCCTCCCGGATCGAAGCGGCGAAGTTCAGACGTCGGAATGATGGACGGGCAACCAAGGCGACAGAAAGACGTGTAGGCTCAAGGTGATTGTTTCTGCGAAGTGAGAAAGTGGTTCGGCGTTCCAAGCGTTGCGCGGCGCACCGAGGCGCGATGCGGTCGCCAATCTGAGGGGGTATCTGGTCGGATTGATCGCGCGGCTGTTGTCTGTGGCGCCTCGCTTTGGCGGATTTAGGCTGCATGAAAGATTGAAGGGAATAGGCATTGAGCTTTCTCATCGCGCTCGGCGCTCTGATATTCCTGATGGTCGCGGCGTACCGCGGCTACAGCGTCATTTTATTCGCGCCGATCGCGGCGATGGGTGCCGTCGCGCTCACCGATCCATCGGCCGTCGCGCCGATCTTCACCGGCCTCTTCATGGAGAAGATGGTCGGCTTCCTGAAGCTGTACTTTCCCGTATTCGTCTTGGGCGCCATCTTCGGTAAGCTGATCGAGCTATCCGGCTTCTCTCGCGCGATCGTGGCTGCTGTGATCAGGGCCGTCGGCGCCGAACGCGCCATTCTGGCGATCGTGCTCGTCGCCGCGTTGCTCACCTACGGAGGCGTGTCGCTGTTCGTCGTCGTGTTCGCCGTATACCCGTTTGCAGCGGAGATGTTTCGCGCCGCCGAAATACCCAAGCGGCTCATCCCGGCGACGATCGCGCTCGGCGCCTTCACGTTCACGATGGACGCGCTGCCCGGAACGCCGCAGATCCAGAACATCATTCCGACGACGTTCTTCAAGACCGACGCCTGGGCGGCGCCGAAATTGGGCGTCATCGGCGCAGCGTTCGTGCTTGCGGCGGGGCTCGCTTATCTCGATTGGCGCCGTCGCGCGGCGTTGGCCACCGGCGAAGGCTATGGGTCGGATCACGTCAACGAACCGGAAATCTCGAAAGAGGTATCGACGAGCTTGCCGCTCGTCGCTCTCGCGCCGCTTCTCGTCGTTTTCATCGCTAACAAGGCGCTGTCTCTCTCAATTCCTGGCGCCTATGGGCCGACCGCCGAAATCGCGTTGACGCCCGGCGCGAAACCCGTCGTCGCCGAAGTGGCGGCGGTGACCGCAATATGGGCCGTCGAAGGCGCGCTCATTCTCGGCATCCTCGCTGTGCTCGCGCTCGCCTGGCGCGCGGTCGCGGCGCAATTTGCGGAAGGCGTGAAGCCGGCGATCGCCGGCGCGCTGCTCGCCTCCGCCAATACGGCGTCGGAATACGGCTTCGGCGCGGTGATCGCAGCGCTGCCGGGATTTCTCGTGATCGCGGATGCGCTGAAGGCGATCCCCGATCCGCTCATCAACGAAGCGATCACGGTGACGACGCTTGCGGGCGTCACGGGCTCGGCGTCAGGCGGCATGTCAATCGCGCTCGCGGCGATGAGTGAGCAGTTCATCGCGGCGGCGAACGCGGCGGGGATCCCGCTCGAAGTGTTCCATCGCGTCGCGGCGATGGCGTCGGGCGGCATGGATACGCTGCCGCACAACGGCGCCGTCATCACGCTGCTCGCGGTGACGGGCCTCACGCACCGGCAGGCCTATAAGGACATTTTCGCGATCACGCTGATCAAGACGGCCGCGGTCTTCGTCGTGATCGCGGTCTACTATCTGACGGGTTGGGTTTAGTACCGCGCGCGGCGGCCGGCTCGCGGAACGCGAGTCGACACGCGCAAAGCAAATCTACTTATTCGCCGTCATCACCGGCGCGCGGCGCATGAGCTCCTCGATCCGGGCGCGCTCTTTCTGGAATTCGCCGAGGTCTTTGCCTTCGAGCTTGCGTTCGCGCGGCACCTCGATCGACATCGGGTCGACGAAACGACTGTTGACGAGTACCTCGAAGTGCAGATGCGGCCCCGACGACAAGCCGGTCGAGCCGACGTACCCGATGATCTGGCCTTGGCGAACCTTGACGCCTTCGGTGACGCCGGAAGCGAACTTGCTCAAATGACCATAGGCAGTGTGATACCCGTTGGCGTGACGGATGCGGATGTAGTTTCCGTAGTAGCCTTTGTGGCCGGACTCTTCGATGGTGCCGTTGCCAGCAGCGAGAATCGGCGTGCCGGACCCGCACGCCCAGTCGACGCCCGTGTGCATCTTGCGCGTGTTGAGTAGCGGGTGGAATCGCACGCCGTAACCCGAGGTCAAGCGCACATCGTCGCCACGAACGGGCTTGCGCATCAGAAACTTCTTCGAGTTGTTGCCGTCGGCGTCGTAGTAGTCGATCACGCCGTCGCCGGAGCGGAACCGAAAATACTTATACACGGCGCCGCCGCTGCTGATGGCCGTGAACAGCAGTTCGCCCGGCGGACCTTCCGTCGATTGCTCTTCCTTCATGTCGAAGAACAATTCGAGCGTGTCGCCCGGCCTTACGCGGCGGCGAAAGTCGGTGTCAAACGCGTTCACGCGGAGCACCTGCTGGATTGTCTCGGGCGACAGGTTCTGCGTCAATCCGGCGTGATACACGCTCGCGTAGACGCTGGACGCCGGCGATCCTTCGCTGTCGGCGCCGCTGGCGGCCTGCAATTCCTGCGAGATAAGCGACTGCGCCGACGCCACGAATTCGCCGGCGGCGTTGCGCGTGACGGTTACAAGATGATCGTGTCCGTCGGAGAAAACCGAAAAGCGCGCTGGCTCCTTGGCGTTGGCGATCGTCAGCGACGGCACGAGCGTGATGCGCACTTCTTGGCCGGGCGTCAGAGCTGATTCCGGAAACGTATTTTGCGCCGCCTCGACCATGGCGCGCGCTTGCCACGTCGGCGCACCGGCTTTGCCGAGGATTTTGGTCAACGTATCGTCGCGACCGACCTTTACCAGGGCGATCTCGCCGCCTTCGAAGTCGTCTGCGACCTCGTCGGAGGCGTCCACGGATTTAAGAATCTCAGTCGTGTTCGTTTGCTGCGACGTTGCGGCGCTCGGCTGCCAGTCCTTGAGGCCGGAATCTTCGACAACGTCCGTCGCGCCGGCGACGCCGTCGAGAGGTTCGCCCGCTGCGCCAGCCGCGCTTCCCTCGCCGCCATCGCCCGAGCGATCGACGAGATCCATTACTTCTTGGGCGTCGAGTTCCTGACCGTCTTCTCCCGGCAGGATCCCGCCCAACAGCTCGACGACCTTTACCTGCACGTCCGATCGCGAAAGTCCGCTGCCGGCATTTTCGTCGAGATCGTCATTGGCGCTGACGGGCCGATTATTGGCGTAGAGCTTGAACGGATTGAAAGGTGGAATGGCGTCGCCGACTTCAGGACCCACCGGCGCAAGGCGGGCGACGATGCGCGCATAGGGCTTCTGTCGCACGTATTCGCGGCCGTCGCGGCGGCTTTTAGAGGATTCGTGAATGATGTAGCGCGTGGAGAGCGCGCCCATCGTCAACTGCAGGCGATCGGCCTTCGGCACGACCCACTTGAGGCCGTCGGCGTTCTTGACGGGCGGCGCGATCGCTGCGACTGCGCTGCCGTCGCGGATGCTTTGCAACGCCGGCAAAAGGCCATCCGGGGACGAGGCGTCGTCGGACGATCCGTACACGACGACAAGAATTGCGATGGCGCCGACGGTGGCCGCAAGACACGTGCTGAGCATCCAGCGAAAGCGGCCGCCATGCGTGGGATCCGCATGGTCGTCGGCGTACATGTCCTTGATGAGGCCCGCGCCGCGGACGCCGTAGAGCTCGGGGCGAAAAACGTCGCTCGATGGGCGTCCCCGCGCCTCGATCGCGAAGGCGCGTTCGGCCACGCGCATCAACCGGTTGCGACGAACCCCCACTCCGTGTCGTCCCCCATATTCCACCGCTGCGACGGTCGATCGAACTGGCGTGCGCAGCGAGGCCGCGATCGCCGCCTACGCCGTCCGAGTTGCTTGAATTGACTGTTAGCCGTCGTCGACCGAGCCAAGCGCGCCGTCCCGATGCGATAATGACGGGCGAAACGGGGCAGGTTCGTGGCTAAAATTGGGTCCCGTCTTATTTTTGAACGGAGGCATTGTACCGGTCGGAATTAACCAAATTTTTGGAAGACTAAGGCTCGGGAATCGCCTAAGGTTTGGGAACCCTTGGGAGCTGGCTCCACAGGGCAAAAAATCTTTTAAGATCGGTGTTGACACCCGATCGTCCATGGTGTTTAACGAGGGTTCGTTGGCGGGCATTCGTGCTTCGCCGCCCTCGTTGGGCATCCAAATCTCGAAGCTCTGTGGTTCCAAACCGGAACGTCCGGTGGGAGCCTCGTTGTCTCGAAAACGCCGGCGGCGTGCCGTCGGCCGGCTTGGCTGTCCGCGATTTTGCTCTTTGACAATTGAATTTGAAGGAAGGGAAACGCAGACGGCGGAGTCCTGGCGGATTTCGGTCGCAAGATCGGAATCACAAAAGACTCTGGAGAACTCTGCGTTTCAAAACCATCACCGCGATAAGCGCTTCAAGCAATTGGGGCAATTGTCGTGATGTGAAGGTGCCCGTTACGCAGATGATTCCTTGGATTAATCTCCAAGCCAAAAAACCAGAATCAAATCTTTCAACTTGAGAGTTTGATCCTGGCTCAGAACGAACGCTGGCGGCAGGCCTAACACATGCAAGTCGAACGCCCTAGCAATAGGGAGTGGCAGACGGGTGAGTAACACGTGGGAACCTTCCCTATAGTACGGAATAGCCCAGGGAAACTTGGAGTAATACCGTATACGCCCGAGAGGGGAAAGATTTATCGCTATAGGATGGGCCCGCGTAGGATTAGCTAGTTGGTGAGGTAACGGCTCACCAAGGCGACGATCCTTAGCTGGTCTGAGAGGACGACCAGCCACACTGGGACTGAGACACGGCCCAGACTCCTACGGGAGGCAGCAGTGGGGAATATTGGACAATGGGCGCAAGCCTGATCCAGCCATGCCGCGTGAGTGATGAAGGCCTTAGGGTTGTAAAGCTCTTTTGCCGGGGACGATAATGACGGTACCCGGAGAATAAGTCCCGGCTAACTTCGTGCCAGCAGCCGCGGTAATACGAAGGGGACTAGCGTTGTTCGGAATCACTGGGCGTAAAGCGCACGTAGGCGGATTTGTAAGTCAGGGGTGAAATCCCGGGGCTCAACCTCGGAACTGCCTTTGATACTGC
>JBQTKA010000020.1:0-191271 GCA_052386495.1 Hyphomicrobium sp.
TTCCGGCCGGTGGCGGTCACGCTCGGCCCTGAGCACGAAGGCACGATCGTGGTGCTGGACGGGCTCGAGGAAGGCCAGCAGGTGGTCACCTCGGGCCAGTTCCTGATCGACTCGGAGGCCAGCCTGAGCGGCGCGTACCAGCGGCTCGACCCCTCACCCCAGCCCTCTCCCCGCAAGCGGGGAGAGGGGGCATGGGACGCCATCGCAATTCGGCGGCGACGCGCCTATATTCCACAAAGCAAATCAACTAGGTGACGAACCGATGCCCTCGCTTCGCATGACGCCGAAAGTAATGACCCTCACCGACGCCGCAGCCGCGCGTGTCGCCGCGCTGATGCGCGACAAACCGGGCGTCAAGGGTCTGCGCATCGGCGTCAAGAAGGGCGGCTGCGCCGGCATGGAGTACACGATGAGCTGGGCCGACGAGATCGGCAAATTCGACGAAGTGATCGAGGACAAGGGCGCCGTGGTGCTGATCGATGCGCCGGCGATGATGTACCTGCTCGGGACCGAAATGGACTTCAAGACCGACAAGCTCTCCTCGCAGTTCACGTTCAACAATCCGAACCAGAAGAGCGCGTGCGGCTGCGGCGAAAGCGTCAACCTCATCGCCGCGACGCCGGATGGGCTCGCCCCGGCCGAATGACGCTGCCGGCAGGCTGGCCCCACGGCGTCCTCGAATTCTGGTTTCGCGAGTTGTCCCGCGCTGATTGGTTCCGCAAGGTCGAGGCGACCGACGCCGCGATCGCCGCGCGATTCCGCGACCTCTACGAAACGCTGGCGCACGGCGCGGTCGATGACGCGCTGACCGGTCCTGATCCGGCGCTCGCCGCAATTCTCGTTCTCGATCAGTTTCCGCGCAACATGTTCCGCGGAACGCCGCGCGCGTTCGCGACGGACGCAATGGCGCGCGAGATCGCGGACCGCGCGGTGCGGCAGGGCTTCGACGCCGCGCTTCCCGTCGAGCGTCGCCTTTTCATCTATCTGCCGTTTGAACACGGCGAGACGCTTGCGGACCAGGACCGCGCGGTCGCTCTGATTTCGGCGCTCGGCGACCCCGAATATACGCGATACGCCCGGGCGCACGCCGACGTTGTCCGCCGGTTCGGGCGCTTTCCGCACCGCAACGCCATTTTGGGCCGCGCCTCGACGCCTGACGAATTGGCGTACTTAGCCGAGCCCGGCAGCGGCTTTTGAGCGAGGTTCGCCGTCATGCCCGTCAGCCAGTCGTTCCTCGACATGCTCCGCGAATTGCTTGCGCCAGTCGGCGGGATCACAGTGCGCAAGATGTTCGGCGGAGCGAGCCTGTATGCGGACGGCGTGCTGTTCGCGCTGGTCGACGACGATGCGCTCTACCTGAAGGGCGATGAGGCGACAGCCGCAAGGTTCGAAGCGGAAGGGTGCAAACGCTTCACCTACGAGGGCAAAATGCGGCCCGTGTCGATGTCCTACTGGCGCGCGCCGGAGCGGCTGTTCGACGAACCCGATGAAATGGTCGAGTGGGCGCGCGAGGCGCTCGGCGTCGCGCGAGCGGCGTCCATGGCGAAGGCTCGCGGCGGCGCTGGAACTTCGCGAAAGCGCCGCGTCTAGACTATTCGCTCGGCGGCGTCGAATATTTTGCGCGTCGTCACGCCGCTGCGTATTCGCCGCTGATGGACAGGCTTGCTTCATGCGGCGCCAAGCCGGCAACATTCAAAAGGTCGGCAATCGTCGTCTTGAGATCATGTTCGGTACTCGGTTTCGCGAGGTAGCGAGCAGCCGGAAACTTCTGCAAGATTTTATCGGGCGTGTGTCCCGTGTGAATGACGAATGGCGTGCCGTTTTTCTGCAAAATTTCGGCGAGCGTTTCCGAACTTTGATCGCGGAGAACATAGTCAAGGATAGCGACTTGTAACGGCGCGCCGCGCGCGACGATTTCCAGCGCCGTATTCAAGTCGCTGGCCAAGTGAATGTCGGTGAAGCCCATCGTCTGCAACTGATGCTCGAGATCCAACATGAGGAGCGGGCAATCTTCGACGATAAGCGCGGTGCGCATGCTGGCCGACAGTTCGGCATTTTTCTGATCGAACATTCTCGCTCCTCGCACCCTACTCCCGACTCCCGGTTTCAAGTGCGCATAAAACGTTTTCTTTTCAATTAGTTGATGGCTAATTGCGCACAATGTCTCCAACCCTCTTAAGGAACCAATTGTGGTGCTGCAGCGTTAGCAGCGCATCTTACGTATTTTCAACATCTAGCTAATTGTGAGTAGAGAAGTTGCGTCTGCGCCTGGGAGGCGAGGTGATGACCAGAAATAGATACGAACGGCTGCAAATCATGCTCGATGAGGATGAACTGCGCGTCATCGACGATTTTCGCTACAGCTTCCGGCTGCCGAGCCGCGCCGCCGCGGTCCGCGAGTTGCTGAAGCGCGGCCTGGCGGCAATGGCGACCGGCAAGGTTGGCGACGGCTCGCAATCGAAAGACTTCGGCGTGCTCGGCATCACGCGCGACAGTGGGTTCGATAAAGTCAAAGACGACAGCCGCTGAGAGACGTACGGCGCGCGCGTCAGCGTCGACGACGTCTAACCCAACAAAACCATTTTCTTGTCAGCCACGCCCTGGCTGTTTCAGCGGGCGGGGCGCTTTGCGCATGAAGGCCGGCATGTTCTCCGCAAATCCGAGACGGTCGCCGCCGCCGCGGGGGTCATGCGCCGGAGCTTTTGACTCTGGCTGGCGCGGGCGGTCGCCGCCCTGGCGCGGTCCCGGTTTCGGACCGTCGGTCCACGCATCGTGACGAGGCGCACGTTCGCGCTGCGGACGGTCATTGCGGGGGTCCGTATCGGCGCGCTTGGGCTGATCGGAGCGCGGCTGGCGATCTTCGCGGTGACGCGCGGGCTTTGGCGCGTCTGCGGCAATCGACGGCTGATCGCCGAGGCCGGGGCGATCCGGCCGCGACGCGCGATCTCTGCGCTCCGGACGTCCGCGACTTGGGCGACGTTCGCCGCGGTCATCGGCTCTCGGCGTCGCGGCGGCGTCCGACTGCGCCCCGACGGTCGGCGTGTCGGACGGCTTCGGCCATTGCGTGCGCTCCGGCCTCGGTCCCCGATCGCCGCGCGGCGGCCGTGCATCGCGCCGCTCTGCCCCGCGATCCGATCCCCGATCCGCGCCGTGCCGCCCTCGATCCGGCGCGCCGCGTCCGGTCGGAGCGCCGCGTCCGCGGCGGCGCTTGCCGGCGCCTGCGAAATCTTCCTCGGTCGGCGTCTCGCCGACCCATACGGCCGCCTCGCCGGTGATCTTCTCGATGTCCTTGACGAATTTCAGATCGTCGGGCGCCACGATCGAGATCGAATGGCCTTGCTTGCCGGCGCGGCCCGTGCGGCCGATGCGATGCACATAATCATCCGCCGCCCACGGCAAATCGAAGTTGAAGACGTGCGAGACGTCGGGAATGTCGAGGCCGCGCGCCGCGACGTCGGAGGCGGCGAGCAGCAGCACTTCGCCGTTGCGGAACTTCTCCAACGTCGCCATGCGGCTCTTCTGGTCCATGTCGCCGTGTAGTTCACCGGCGTTGAAGCCATGCTTCGACAACGATTTGTAGAGCACCGCGACGTCGCGCTTGCGGTTGCAGAAGATGATCGCGTTCTTGACGTTCTCGGACTTGACGAGTTCGCGCAGCATTTCACGCTTGGCCCAGTCCTCGCCGTCGGCGCAGAAATGGAAGCGCTGCGTGATCGTCTTGGCCGCCGTCGCAGGCTTGGCGACCTCGATGCGAACCGGGTCTTTGAGGAACGTGTTGACGAGGCGCGTGATCTCGGGCGGCATGGTGGCCGAGAAGAACAGCGTCTGCTTCCTCGGCGGCAGCAGTTTGCAGATCTTCTCGATATCGGGAATGAAGCCCATGTCGAGCATGCGGTCGGCTTCGTCGATGACGAGAATTTCGACGCCCATCATCATCACGCGGCCGCGCTGGAAGTGATCGAGCAGGCGTCCCGGCGTTGCGATCAGGACGTCGACGCCGCGGTCGAGTTTTTTCACCTGATCGTCCATGGAGACGCCGCCGATGAGCAGCGCGACGGTCAGCTTGTGATTGACGCCGTACTTCTCGAAGCTCTGCGCGACCTGCGCGGCGAGTTCGCGCGTCGGCGCGAGGATCAGCGAACGCGGCATGCGCGCGCGCGCTCGTCCCGTTTCAAGCCGCGTGATCATCGGCAGCACGAAGGATGCTGTCTTGCCGGTGCCGGTTTGGGCGATGCCGAGAATATCGCGGCCCGTCACGGCGACTGGGATGGCGGCGGCTTGGATGGGGGTCGGCGTCGAATAACCAGCGGCGGTTATGGCGTCCTGCACCTTGGGCGAAAGGCCCAGGTCAGCGAAGGTCGTCGTTTCCAAACGTGTTTGTCTCCGATGTCACGCTGGCGCGGCCTCTCCGCGCGAAAGCGTGTCCGGCGCGCGGCATGGCGCGGCGGAATTTTCCAATCAGAGCGCAGGGAACGGGTGCCGAGAAAAGGACCAAAGCCAAATGGGGAGACGATCGAATGGAGGAAAAATCCGTGAATCGATCCCCTGCGCTCCGGCACGCGGGGGTGGTCGCACAAACGCGCCGATTTGGCAAGGCGATCGGCGCCGCAGCGGCGATATTCACCACGTTCTGCGGCTGGAAAGCGGGTGGGCTGGGGGCCGCAGGGCTGTCATGCGATGGCGCGCCGGCGATCGTCGGCATGCGTGCACTTGATGATGTCGTCGTCATGGACGGGGCGAAGATCGGTGAGGCGGCGGGACGGTCGGCGGGGACGGGGGAGCGAGACTTCGGACGCGCTGATCCGGCCGTCGCGAAACTCATCGGAACCGGTAGACGAGTTTGAGCGCGAGCTGCGCGCCGAGGATCGTGACGAGCATCATTCCGGCGGATACGACGGCGCGCACGACGCTTGGCGAGTCCGCGAGCGAGCCGGACGACGGCAGAAATCCGAGGACGAACGGGATGATCAGATCCATCACGAAGCTCATGAGCAAGCCCGCGGCGATGCCGCCGGCGATCGCGGCGACGAGGCTGACGATCCATCCGAGCGCGCCGCGCTTCGCCGACCACGCCTCGTAAAGTCCGACGGCGATCATCGCGACGACGAAGATCATCAGCAGCGTCATCGGCCCGCCGACGCTCGAATTCGGAATCGCGCCGAGGAGTTCGAGCAGGACGACGGCGGCGACGGCGAGGAGGGTGATGAGGGGCATGGTGTCCATATAACTCTTAATGAAATTACGGCTCAGGGGTCGCGTGCATTTCGGGCTCGACGGCCTTTCGCCATCGTTCATTATCGACCAACCCAGATCGGTGCATCGGAATATCTTTGCATCCATTGATGCTTTTGAGTGTGTCTCTCACCGCGTCGACAATACCATTTGGCATCCACGGGCTCAAAGTGACGTGCCGAATGCACTGCGCCGAAATCGGGAGAAATTTGGTGTCGAATTTCACATTCTTGCTCTTGAAGATAATGCGGAATTCACCTTCAGGCTCATAGGGCCACCGCTTCAGAAATGGCAGGTTGTCGTCCTTTGGCGGGTCGCGCTCGACATCGGCGATTGTGCTGTAGTTCACATGCCTAGCTTCGAATTCCTTATGCTTGCCGACTGCTCTCTTGATCAATTCCATTTCGAATTCGATGCACACGCCATCGCATCCAGGCGCAAACACGCCCCAGTGATGATACGTTTCGGCAGACTCGGCAAAACAAACCGCGAGAACACTTTGAAGTTTTTTTTGTCGTTTGAACTCGGCGATGTAAGACGAGTCGTTGCGGTCGTTCCAAGTCTCGGGGCTGAGCAGCGTCAAACGCTGATTTCGCAGGATGTCAATTGTTGATGCGAGATTGGTGTACCGCGTCAGTTTGATTGCTCCCATAAGGCCCCCCCGTCTCGGTCCCAAACTTTCCGCCCGATATGCTTAAAAATCGCTACACTCATATCGTTCCGCTCGTTCCGCGAGCGTGATTCAGGATTTGTCAGTGTAGCGACGGGTGTTCGAATTTCTAGCTGCCCCTCACCCTAGCCCTCTCCCCATTCAAGTGCAGGGAATGGGGAGAGGGAACAGGCCTCAAACATCCAAATCCTTCACGAAGGCCGCGCGCTCCTGAATGAACCGGAACCGCGCTTCCGGCTTCGAGCCCATCAGCGCGTTGACCGTCTCGCCGATCGTTGAGCGCTCGCCGTCGCCGATCTCGACGCGCAGCAGCGTGCGCTTCCGCCGGTCCATCGTCGTCTCTTTCAGCTCCGGCGCGTTCATCTCGCCGAGGCCCTTGAAGCGCCCGACCTTCACCTGCGCGTTCGCCTTGAACTCTTTTGCGATGAGATCGTCGCGGTGCTTCTCGTCGCGCGCGTAAAGCGACTTCGCGCCCTGCGTCAGCTTGTAGAGCGGCGGCACGGCCAGGAACAAATGGCCGTTGTCGATCAGCTCCGGCATTTCCTGAAAGAAAAACGTGATCAGCAGCGAGGCGATGTGCGCGCCGTCGACGTCGGCGTCGGTCATGATGATCACGCGCTCGTAGCGCAAATCCTCGTCGCGATATTTCGCGCCCGTGCCGCACCCCAACGCCTGGATGAGATCGCTGATGAGCTGGTTCTGCGACAGCTTCGCGCTCGACGCGTTGGCGACGTTCAGGATCTTGCCGCGCAAGGGCAGGATCGCCTGCGTCTCGCGATCGCGCGCGCTTTTCGCGCTGCCGCCCGCCGAGTCGCCTTCGACGATGAAGATTTCCGTGCCCGCCGCCTGCTGGATCGAGCAGTCCGCGAGCTTGCCGGGAAGCCTCAGCTTGCGCGTCGCCGACTGGCGGCCGACTTCCTTTTCGCGCCGCCGCTTGAGCCGGTCCTCCGATTGATCGACGCACCACTCCAGCAGCTTCGTCGCCTGCTGCGGGCTATCCGCCAGCCAGTGATCGAAGGCGTCGCGCACGGCCGTCTCGACGATGCGCGTCGCTTCCGCGGTGGCGAGCTTGTCTTTGGTCTGGCCCTGGAACTCGGGCTCGCGGATGAAGACCGAGAGCATCGCCGCCGCCGTGCCCATCACGTCTTCGGACGTGATCTGCGCGGCCTTCTTGTTGCCGGTTAGCTCGCCGTAGGCGCGCAGCCCCTTGTAGAGCGCCTGGCGAAAGCCGGTCTCGTGCGTGCCGCCTTCGGCGGTCGGGATCGTGTTGCAATAGGACGAGCAGAAACCGTCCTCGTCAGCGATCCATGCCGCCGCCCATTCGACCGAGCCGTGGCCTTTGTCCTTTTCAACGCGGCCCGAAAAGATGTCCTTGGCGACGCGCGTCTGGCCCTCGATTGAGCTGGTGAGGAAGTCGCTGAGGCCGCCGGGAAAATGGAACGTCGCTTTCGCAGGCGTATCATCGGTGATGAGGGACGTATCGCAGGACCAGCGGATTTCGACCCCGCCGAAGAGATAAGCCTTAGAGCGCGCCATTTTCATCAGGCGCGCCGGCTTGAAGGCGGCGCCCTTGCCGAAGATTTTTTCGTCCGGCTTGAAGCGCACTTTCGTGCCGCGCCGGTTCATGATCGGCCCGAGCTTTTCGAGCTTGGTCTGCGGTTCCCCGCGCGAGAACGCCATGCGGTAGAGCTGCTGATCGCGCGCCACCGTCACTTCGCAGAGTTCGGAAAGTGCGTTGACGACGGAGACGCCGACGCCGTGAAGGCCGCCGCTCGTATTGTAGGCCTTGCTGTCGAACTTGCCGCCCGCGTGCAGCATCGTCATCACGACTTCAAGCGCGCTCTTGGTCTTGTATTTGGGATGCGGCCCGACCGGGATGCCGCGGCCGTTGTCGGTGACGGAGAGGAAGCCGTCGCCCGAAAGTTCGACGTCGATCCACGTGGCGTGGCCCGCGACGGCTTCGTCCATCGCGTTGTCGATGACTTCGGCAAAGAGGTGATGCAGCGCCTTTTCGTCCGTGCCGCCGATGTACATGCCGGGGCGACGGCGCACGGGCTCGAGGCCCTCGAGAACCTCAATGTGGTCTTCATTGTAGCCGTGCGATTCAACGGATTTGCGCGCACGCGATTTGTCGGTCATTTCGCTCTCGAAATCGGAAAAAAGATCGGTTTGCGATTTGGCCATGGGGCAGTGGTCCGGTCTGTCGCGGGCGGGGCGAGCGGTCAGGCGTCTGGCCGCCGCCTGCGACGCGGAACACATGAGCCGCTCAGGCGAATCTGGAGCCGCCTTTATAGCCCGGCCGCGGCATCGGCCGCCATGCCTGGAACGCGGCTGTGGCGAGGAGGGCACAGGATGCGCGGGCAATTGCGCAGCGGCGTCGCTCGTCGCGTCAGGGTCCGGCGCGGCGACGGCGCCCCCGTGACGCTCGACGCCCGATCGGCGCTCCATCTCGCAGGGTTAGATTGCCGGAATTGCAGACAATAAGCAGATATATCAACCATCCTATCAGGCGCTGCTTGGTTTAATTCAGCTTTACTGTGTATCTTTATATTAGCGCGTTCGTTTTGGAGCTCTGATTAACAATTCAGAGAGCCTGCGAAATATGCGCGGGATCGCCACTATTTTTGGGCGTGCAACGCGGCGGAAACGATTGGCGCCGCTGTATGGGCGTCTTGCGTCGCAACACTGGGCGAAATTGAATGTCGGGTTATGAACCGCTTGGCCGCAATCCGTCGCGCTTCGGAGCGCTGTCCAGTCGAGTTCGGCGCGGCGCGGCGCCTGTTCGCGCGCTGATTTCGCGGTGGTCGCCGAATAGGGCGAAGCACGCGACTGTCGATGATGCGATCAACGACGGCGCTTTCGCGGACTTGCAGGCCGAGGCGCTGCACGAATTCGCCCGCGCGCTTCCCAACAATTTACAGATTAAGCCGCTCGATCCCGCCAACTCCACGGTGTCCGAAACGTTCCATGTGCGGGATTTCCCGCGATTCCTCATTGCCTTGGAATCCGCTGAATTGGACAGCGCCGCAACCGCCAAAACCGCGCCGCGTGGGCGTAACCGCTTCGCGAAGGCGCTGGTACTGCCCGACATCAAAGCCCGGCTTCTGCGCGCGCGCCTCGGCCGCGGTCTTGACGGTCCGAAATTCAAGGTCGAATCGGTTGCTTACGCGGCGGCGTTCGTCGGCATTGTCTCGCTCGCCTGGGCGTCTGCCGGATTCCTTCGGAAGTCGCCGACGCCGACAACGCGCTTGGCCGCCGTCGAGGCGACCGCCTCGTCGGTTCCTCAGTTGCCGAACTTCCTGGCTCCCGGCGCTCAAACACAGGCGCCGTCGCCTGGCGCCTACACCGACGTGGGCCCATCGCTGTTCGATCCCACGCTGGAAGGCCGGCTTAGTTTTGGCGCGCACATGGAAGACGGCGCACGTCCGGCGTCCGAGGCGCCCGAGCAGGTCCCGCCGCTCCCGGCTTCCGAACCCGTTGTCATCAATACGCCAGACGCGGTTGTCCCGCCGCTTGCGCCCGCGCCGCCGCCCGAGAGCGCGGCGACCGCGCCAACCTTGGTCACGGTGCGCAATCTGCCGCCTAACGCCTCGCTGTCGGCCGGCACGCGCGTCTCCGATACGGAATGGTCGTTGGCGCCGAGCGATCTTTCGGGTCTGGTCGTGACCCTGCCGAAGACGACGGACGCCGCGCTCAAGGCCGAAATCGAAATCGCCGCGCCGACCGGCGTGTCGCGAATCGAGATCCGCCAGCCGGCGGTCGACGCCGATCAACAAGCTGCCAGAAAGGCCGTGGCGCCGCTGAAAATTGCGCGCCGGCGCAAGGAAGCAAAGACCGTCGTTGTCCAACCCGCACAAGCCGCCGGCGTCGTCGCTCCGGCGTCTGCTGCAGCGGCGCCGAAGCCCGCCGCCGCGCCAGCCCCTGCCGCGCCCGTTCCCCCAACTGCCGCCGCCGGGGCGCAGACGCAAGCCGCCGCGGCCGACCCGACCGTGCCTCCGCCCGCGCCCGAACAGAAACAGGGCCTGCTCAGCGGTCTGTCGCTGCTGCCCTTCTGGCCGACGCCCTACGATCCTAGTCAGCCGTCCGTCGGCCTCTCCGCCGATCAGGAAACGATGATCAACCTCGGCGTCGTCCCGCGCGAATAGCGCCGTTATTCGACCGCAACGTTGTCGATCAGCCGCGTTTTGCCGAGCCAGGCGGCCGCAAGCACCCGCAGCGGCTGCAAGCCAAACGATTCAACGCGACCCAGCGTCGCCGCATCGCGCACGTCGAGATAATCGACCTTCGTGAACCCTGCCGCCGTCAGCCGGCGCCGCCCGTTGGCCGTCGCGGTTGCGATGTCGGCGCCTCCGCCCACTTGATGGGCGACATCGGAAATGACGGCGTGCAGCTCCGGCGCGATTTTGCGCTCTCCAATCGTCAGGTAGGCGTTGCGCGAGGAGAGCGCGAGCCCGTCCCGCTCGCGCTTCGTCGGCGCGGCGATGAGCTTGATCGGCAGATCGAGATCGCCAACCATCTGGCGGAGCACGCAGAACTGCTGAAAGTCCTTCTCGCCGAAGATCGCGACGTCGGCCCTCGTCTGGCTGAAGAGCTTGCAGCACACCGTCGCGACGCCGGTGAAATGTCCGGGGCGAAACGCGCCTTCGAGGTCTTCGGCGGCGCTGCCGGGCGTGACGCCGCTCGAAAATCCGTCCGGATACATTTCGTCCGCGCTCGGCGCCCATACGAGATCGGCCTCCGCCTCCGACAGCTTGGCGAAATCGCCGGCTTCGTCGCGCGGATAGCGGGCGAGATCCTCATGGGGCGCAAACTGGGTCGGGTTGACGAAGATCGAGACGATCGTGCGATCGGCTTGTTTGCGCGCGAGCTTGACGAGCGATAGGTGACCGGCGTGGAGCGCGCCCATCGTCGGCGCGAGCGCGATGGTCTTGCCGCCGTCGCGCCATTTGGCGACCTGCTTGCGCAACTCTTTCAAGGTGCGCGCTGCTTTGACGGTTTTGGGCACAATTTATCCTTCGCGAAGGTCTGCGCCAGAGCAGTGCCGGACCGGCTGCGCCCCCGTCAAGGGGAGGCGCTTCCGATGGTAACAGGGCGATGCGCGGCGGGTTCGGCGCGGCCGCCATTTCTCTGCTAAGGTCTCCGTCCACGAATCGTGTTGCGTTTCGCTTCTTCGCCAGTTGGGATGACCATGGTTGCGGCGCTCCGGCGTGACAGTATGAGCGGCGCGCGGGCGCTTCCGCCGCGCGACGAGATCGCCGCGCATTGCCTGATGGATGAATACCGCCTCGTCGGCGCACTGATCGAGCGGGCTGTGTTCACCGAGGACGAGCGCCGTCGAGCCGCCGACATTGCGCGCAGACTGGTTCATTCGTCTCGCGCCAACGCGCACAAGCATTCCGGCATCGACGCTTTCATGCACGAGTATGGGCTCGCGACGGACGAGGGCGTGATCCTCCTCTGTCTCGCCGAGGCGCTCTTGCGCATCCCCGACGCCGAGACGGCGAACGCCTTCGTCGCCGACAAGCTCGGGAGCGGCTCCTGGGACAAACACATCGGCAATTCCGAGAGCCTGCTCGTCAACGCCTCGACGTGGGGGTTGCTGCTCTCGGGCCGCGTCGTGAAGCTGAAGGACGCGAAGGGCGCCAATCCCTGGCAGGCGTTGAAGCGCCTGGTTGCACGTTCAGGCGAGCCGACGATCCGCGTCGCGGTCCGCAAGGCCGTCAAGCTGCTCGGCGACCAGTTCGTACTCGGGTCGACGATCGAAGCGGCGCTGGCCCGCGCCCAGCCTCTGGCGGCCAAAGGCTACCGTTTCTCTTACGACATGCTCGGCGAGGCCGCGCGCTCGGACGCTGACGCCGAGCGATACTATCAGCGCTACGTCGCGGCGATCGACGCCGTCGGCGCGGCGGCCGGCCCCATGCCGCGCGGCAACGTCGACGCGATTTTCGCGCGTCCGTCCATTTCCGTGAAGCTGTCGGCGCTGCATCCGCGCTTCGAGCCGGGTAAAGAGCGCCGCCTCGCATCCGAATTGACGCCGCTGCTCCTCACGCTTGCCCGCGCGGCGCATTCGAAGGGTCTTGGGTTGACTGTCGACGCCGAGGAGCAGGATCGCCTCGACGTGACGCTGTCGTCGTTTGCCGAGGTGCTCACGAATGCCGCGTTGGACGGCTGGAATGGGCTCGGTCTCGCGGTCCAGGCTTACGGCAAACGCGCGGTGCCGACGTTGCGCTGGCTCCGCCGTCTCGCCGAGCAGTCGGGCAAGCGCATTCCCGTGCGTCTCGTCAAGGGCGCATACTGGGATAGCGAGATCAAGTGGGCTCAGGAGCGCGGCCTCGAAGATTATCCGGTCTTCACGCGCAAGCTCCATACCGACGTCTCGTATCTTGCGGCGATGCGCCTGCTGGCCGCCGACGCCAAAGCGTTCTTTCCGCAGTTCGCCACCCACAATGCGCACACGATCGCCTCGGCGCGCGTCGTCGGCGGCGCCGCCGAGTTCGAATATCAGCGCCTGCACGGCATGGGCGAGTCGATCTACGACGCGGCGCAGAGGGACGACAAGTTTGCGCGCCCGTGCCGCATCTACGCGCCGGTCGGCGGACATGACGAGCTGCTCGGTTATCTCGTGCGCCGCCTGTTGGAGAACGGCGCCAACACGTCGTTCGTCAATCGCATGGCGGATGACGAAACGCCCGTCGCCGACATCATCGCCGACCCGGTGGAGACGGCGGAGCGTGAACGCAACGCGGGCGAGCGCCCCGCGCTATTGACCAAGCCGCGCGACATTTTCCTGCCGGTCCGCACGGCCGCCGCCGGATTGGCGCTCACTGAGGCCTCGGTCCGCGCGCCCGTGATCGAGGCGATCGAGAAGGCAGCCCGAACGCCGCTCGCCGTCGGCCCGATTGTCGACGGCCGCGCGACGACCGGCGGCGACGCCGCGACGCTGCTGCTCTGCCCGCACGACAAGCGCGAGCGGCTTGGCACGCTCAGGATCGCCACCCCGCAGCACCTCGAAGACGCGATTGCTTCGGCGACGGCGACGGCCCATCGCTGGGACCGGACGCCCGCGGAAGATCGCGCCCGCCTGCTCGACTACGCCGCGGTTCTGTTCGAACGCGACCGCACGGCGCTCCTCGGCGTACTTGTGCGCGAGGGGGGAAAGACTCTGGAGGCCGCGCAGTCGGAAGCGCGCGAAGCCGTCGACTTTCTGCGCTACTACGCCAATGAGGCGCGGCGGCTGTTCGGCGCGCCGATTGCACTCAGAGGGCCAACGGGCGAAGAGAATACGCTTGCGTTGCGTGCGCGCGGGGTCTTCGCCTGCATCAGCCCGTGGAATTTTCCGCTTGCGATCTTTGTCGGCCAGATCGCCGCCGCACTAGCCGCCGGGAACACGGTTGTCGCGAAAGCCGCTGAGCAAACGCCAGCGACAGCGTTTCTGGCCGTGCGGTTGCTGCATGAAGCCGGGATTCCCGCGGGCGCGCTGCATCTCGTCACCGGCGGCGGCAAGCTCGGCGAAGCGCTCATCCGGGATGCGCGCATTCAGGGCGTCGCTTTCACCGGGTCGACCGAGACGGCATGGGCAATCCAAAAGGCGCTCGCAGACCGGCGTAGCGCGATTGTGCCGTTCATCGCGGAAACGGGCGGGCTCAACGCGATGATCGCGGATTCGTCCGCGCTTCCCGAACAGGTGGTGCGCGACGCGGTGCGCTCGGCATTCGACAGCGCAGGCCAGCGCTGTTCGGCGGCGCGCGTGCTCTTCGTGCAGGACGACTTCGCGCCGCGCGTCAAAGGCATGTTGGCTGGCGCGGTTGCGGCGCTCGACGTCGGCGATCCCCTCGATTATGCGACCGACATCGGCCCTGTCATCGACGAAGCCGCGCAGGACGCGCTCGAAGGTCACAAGGTCCGCATGCAACGCGAGGGCCGCCAGATCGTCGACCTGACGCTGCCGGAATCGTGCCGCGCTGGCACCTATGTCACGCCTGCGCTTTACGAGATCGACCGGTTGAGCCGCCTCGAACGCGAGACGTTCGGGCCGATCCTGCATCTCGTGCGCTACGAGCGCGGGCATCTCGATCGCGTCGTCGCGGCGCTGAACGCGACGGGCTACGGCCTGACGCTCGGGCTTCATTCGCGCATCGAGAGCGTGGCCGACTATGTCGCCGAGCACGCCCGCGTCGGTAATCTGTACGTCAATCGCAATCAGATCGGCGCCCAGGTCGGCGTGCAGCCGTTCGGCGGCGAGGGGCTTTCGGGCACGGGTCCGAAGGCGGGCGGGCCCAATTATCTGATGCGCTTCGCCGTTGAACGCACGCGCACGACGGACATCACGTCGAGCGGCGGGAACTACACGCTGCTGAGCGGGAAGTCGTAAAGCCGCCAAGTTCCGCGTCGTCCCTCTATCTTCATGGCCGCGAAGGCGGCCATCTACGACGACTCACACCACGCGTCATCCTCGGGCTTGTCCCGAGGATCCAACGCTCCCCGCGCACGTTGCGCAATGGATCCTCGGCATAAAGCCGAGGATGACTTGTAATGGTGTATGCCGTGATCTCACGTGGATGGCCGCCTACGCGGCCATGACGGGATGAGGGCGGTAAAGCAATCAATGCGCACGCGCACGACCGACATCGCGTCGAGTGGCGGGAATGACACGCTGCTGAGTGGGAAGGAGTGTGCTGACCTATTGGTTGTCTACCCACCAAGCAGCGCATACCCCCGATCGTTCCCAAAAAAGGAAGCGACGTCTGAAGTTGGACGAGGTCCTTCATTTTATGGATTTCGATAACATATTCACCGGCTCGACAGTCTGTGCGCGGCAGCATAGTGCCCCTCAAAGCAAGAGCGTTTACGAAGCTGAGTAAACGCTCTCCTGTGATGTGAGGCGCAAACACAACGTGCAATTTTGTCGAAGGGTTCAGCTTCGGCAATGAGCACCCCCCCCGTGGTCGATCAACATAATGTTCTGGACAAACGATCATTTACGGTCGCGCCACTGCATCATCGATTCGGGCCACTGGCAGCCCCGCGGCCACAAACACCCCGCCTCCCTCACTCATAAAACGCGTAATACTTCTTCGCCGGCTCGACGATTTCCCACGTGCCGGTGAAGCCCGCGGGTGAGACGAACGCGTCGCCGGCCTTGAACGTCGCCTCCGAGCCGTCGTCGCCGCGCACGATGATGACGCCTTCGAGGATGTGGCAGAACTCGCTCTCGGTGAACACGACGCGCCACGTGCCGCGCTCGGCGCGCCAGACGCCGCTGTTGAAACGCCCGTCGGCGCTCGTGAAAAGATTCTGCGCCTGTTGCACGGGATCGCCGGCGACGATGCGCTCGGCCGGCGGGCGGAAGGTTTCCGGCGCCGGCAGCGTGCCCTGAAAATTCACGAGCGCGGGGATTTTGGTTTTCGTGGCTGTGTCGGTCATGCGGGGCCTAAGCGTTCGGTTGCGCCCGCCATGTTACTCGCCTTACGCGGCCGACGCCAACCTTGCCCCGGCTTGTCATCCCGGATGCATCGCGCAGCGATGCAATCCGGGACCCAGAGCTGCGCTCGGCGGCAGGCTCGACGAAGGAGAGTCGCCGGGCGCAACCGAAAATGGGTCCCGGCTCTCGCCGCACGGCGGCTCGGCCGGGATGACAATCGCGTAGGCGGCTCGCGCTACTCGCCCGACATGGCGATGCAGTCGATCGACTGGCGGCGCAGGTCGCTGCAGGCGCGCTGGGCGGCGCCGGCGCCGAAACCGGCGAAACGGGCGCGATACATGGTGCGCCCCGACTTTTGCACCGGTTGCGTGACGGGCTCGGCAGAGCCGATGAGCGATGCGGCCCGCGTTCGGACATCGGCAAGCGCGCGCTTGGCTTCGTCCACAGAGCCATACGCGCCGATCTGGATCTCGTAGGTTCCGCCTTTGAGCGCCGGCTTTGCGGCAGGCGCAGTAGCGAGAGAGGCGACACGCTGGCGCGTGTCGCCGAGAGCCGCGGCCTGCGCCGCGAGCGTCGAGGGCGCGAGGCCGGGCAGCGACTGCGACGGCAGCTCGACGGCGAACGGCGGCGTGGCGGCCGAAGCAGGGGGCGGCGTCGGCGCCGGCGGCGCAACATCCGCCGCGCCGAGTTTCGAGAGCGCGGCGCTGTCGTTGGGATCAGGATTGACCTTGCCGACCACGGTTTCCTTCTCGGCAGCGGCCACGGAGAAACGCTGTGCGAGGGCCTCGCCAGGCGCCGCCGCGACGCTCGCCGTAACAAACAGCGGTTTGGCTTCTATGACAGCGGCGTCCGAAGTCGCCAAGGCGACGAGTTCTTCCATTGTCATGTCGGTCGTCGTGTCGGGATCGATCGGCTTGGGCCGCGCGGCGACGACGATGCGCTTGACCTTGTAGACCTCGATCGGCGCGGCCGCCGGCTCCACGGCAGGCACGGCCGCGACGGTCTCGCGCGGCGGGGCGAACGGCTTCGGCTCGGGACGCTTCTCTAACGTCGGTCGCGGCGCCTCGGCGACGATCGACGGCTTCAACGCCGGCCGCCCCGCGACCTTCGGCGGTGATTTCAGTTTCGCAATGAGCGGGCCCGTCGGCTTGCGCGTCTTGATCGTCGACGCCTTGGCCAGCCCTTTTGACAGCAGGATACGCATTTCGCCGTTGCGCGTCGCCGCGCTTTGGCCCCCGAACACGGCCCCGACGACGTGCCGGCCTCCGCGACGCACGGACGAGACGAGGTTAAAGCCGCTCATGCGCGTGTAGCCGGTCTTGATGCCGTCTGCGCCCTGGTAGCTGTTCAAGAGCGTGTTGTGATTGCGCAGCGTCTTGCCGGCGTAGGTGAACGAGCGCGACGCGAACAGCCGGTAGTGTTCCGGGAAATCGTCCTGGAGTCGCAGGCCGAGCGTGATCATATCGCGCGCCGTCGTCACCTGATCGGCGTCGGGAAGGCCCGAGGAATTCTCGAAATTGGTCTTCGCCATGCCGAGGTCGCGGGCGCGCTGGTTCATCAGCTTGACGAAATTGCGCTCCGAGCCGCCGATCTTCTCGGCGAGCGCGATGGCGACGTCGTTGGCGGATTTGGTGATCAGCGCGCGAATCGCATCGCCGACGGCGATGTCGTCCCCCGGCTCCAGATCGAGCTTCGAAGGCGCAGCATTGGCCGCCGTCTCGCTGATCGGAATGCGCGTCGTCATCGTCAGTCGCCCGGACTCGATCGTCTCGAACGTCAGATAGAGCGTCATCATCTTGGTGAGGGACGCCGGATGGCGAAGCGCGTCGCCGTCCTCGTTATGCAGCACTTCGCCGCTGTTGGCGTCGAGCATCATGGCGGCATGTTTCGAACCTGCGGCGAACGCCGCGGTCGCGAACACGCTCAAAAGGCTGGCGGCCGCCCACGCGGCCGTTGCACGACGACGAAACAAAACGCCTATCCCTCTTGGCCGATGCCCCGCTTTTTGAGGGCTGCGGCCGTGCCGGTTGTCGTCCACGCGCGTCGTTCGAATTGGCGTTCGTCCGCAGCGCGCGACCGGTCCCTCCGTCGTTGCGAAGGGAACACGGTTTTGGGGCGCCTTTGCGGCGCGAAATCTCGCGCGCGGTCAAAGCTACCCGGGCCAAAGCCTAGTCCTTCAAGGCTGCGTTAGCGTTAAACGGGTCGGTAAAATGCGCCTCAACCGGCGTGCCGGATTGCAACACGCTGACAACGGATTGGCGACGTCTTGCGCCCCGCAGAATCGGCGATCGCAGCGGAAGGAGAGGCGCAGATTGCACAATCCTTGGCCGCGCCAGCCCATGAAATAGGCGTTTGCCGGGCATCGCGGCGGCTGCGCGCCGGTTGCGCCCACGCGTTCCTTCGTGCTGGCGTCCCACCTATTCTCCAGCGAGGCCCGCCGTCCTATATTAACGCCGAAGCAGTTCGTGGCAGGAGCGGCCGTCGCGTCGACGACGGGCGGCGCTTCGGGTCGGCGGCAGCGAAGCTGTTCAGGGACAAGATGACGATCCGCAACTTCAATGAGGAAATTCAGCGGCTGGCGCCGCCGGTTGCGATGGCTGGACCGGGCGGACCGGACGACGGCAAGGGCGGCGGCGGCTCGAAGCGCGGCGCCGATGACGGCGACGGCAAGACCGGCGTCGTCACCAAGACGCGGCCCAAGACCAAGAAGCCGTCGCTCTATAAAGTGTTACTGTTGAACGACGACTACACGCCGATGGAGTTCGTGGTCCTGGTTTTGCAAAGATACTTCAACAAAGGACAGGAGGATGCGACTCGCATCATGCTTCACGTCCACCACAAAGGCGTCGGAATTTGCGGCGTCTATACGTACGAGGTGGCAGAAACCAAGGTGACGCAGGTGATGGATTTCTCGCGCCAGCACGGCCATCCCCTCCAGTGCACCATGGAGAAAGAGTAGGACCGACTTGACGTCACTCTCGAAGAATCTGGAAAGCTCGCTCCACCGCGCTCTCGAGTACGCGAACGCGCGCCGCCATGAATTTGCGACGCTGGAGCATCTCCTTCTGGCCCTCGTCGACGATCGCGACGCCGGCGCCGTGATGCGCGCCTGCTCCGTCGACCTCGAGCAGCTTCGAGCCCGCCTCATCGAGTATCTCGACACCGAGTTGAAGCCGATCGTATCCAAGGCCGCGCGCGACGCGCAGCCGACCAATTCGTTCCAGCGCGTGGTGCAGCGCGCCATCGTGCATGTTCAGACGTCGGGCCGCGAAGAAGTCACCGGCGCCAACGTGCTTGTCGGAATCTTGACCGAGCGCGAAAGCCACGCCGCCTACTTCCTGCAGGAGCAGGAGATGACGCGCTTCGACGCCGTGCAATATATCGCGCACGGGATCGCCAAACGTCCGGGCCTTTCCGAGCCGCGTCCGGTGCGCGGAACGGATGAAGAGTCGACCGACGGCGAGGAGAAGAAGGCCGGCGACGCACTCTCGACCTATTGCGTCAACCTCAACAAGAAGGCCCGTGACGGCAAGATCGATCCGCTGATCGGCCGCGAGCAAGAGGTGCTGCGCACGATCCAGGTGCTCTGCCGCCGCCAGAAGAACAACCCTCTGTTCGTCGGCGATCCCGGCGTCGGCAAGACGGCGATCGCCGAGGGCCTCGCGCGTAAAATCATCAACGGGGACGTTCCTGACGTCTTGAAGGTCGCGACGATCTTCGCGCTCGACATGGGGGCGCTGCTGGCCGGGACGCGCTATCGCGGCGACTTCGAGGAGCGCCTCAAGGCGGTGATGAAGGAGATTGAGGCCTACGACGGCGCAGTGCTGTTCATCGACGAAATCCACACCGTCATCGGCGCCGGCGCCACGTCGGGCGGCGCAATGGACGCGTCCAACCTTTTGAAGCCGGCCCTGCAGTCAGGCACGCTGCGCTGCATCGGTTCGACGACGTACAAGGAATACCGCCAGCACTTCGAGAAGGACCGCGCGCTCGTGCGCCGCTTCCAGAAGATCGACGTGAAGGAGCCGACGGTCGAGGATGCAATCGAAATCCTCAAGGGCCTGAAGCCGGTGTTCGAGAGCTATCACAAGCTCAAGTACACGAGCGAGGCGATCAAGGCGGCCGTGGAGCTTTCCGCCAAATATATCCACGACCGCAAACTGCCTGACAAGGCGATCGACGTGATCGATGAGACGGGCGCGTCGCAGATGCTGGTGCCGGAAGGCAAGCGCAAGAAAAAGATCACGACGAAGGAGATCGAAGCCACGGTCGCGACGATGGCGCGCATTCCGCCGAAGACCGTCACGAAGAGCGACGCGGAAGTCATCGCCAATCTCGGGCGCGATCTGAAGCGGTTGGTGTTCGGCCAAGATGCGGCGATCGAAGCCCTGACGAGCGCGATCAAGCTGGCGCGCGCCGGGCTTCGCGAACCGGAAAAGCCGATTGGCTCGTACCTGTTCTCAGGTCCCACGGGCGTCGGCAAAACGGAAGTGGCGAAGCAACTTGCAGCCTTGATGGGCGTCGAATTGCTGCGCTTCGACATGTCGGAGTACATGGAGAAGCACACCGTCTCGCGCCTCATCGGCGCGCCGCCAGGCTATGTCGGCTTCGATCAGGGCGGTCTGCTGACCGACGGCATCGACCAGCATCCGCACTCCGTGCTGCTGCTGGACGAGATCGAAAAGGCGCATCCGGATCTCTACAACATCCTGTTGCAGGTGATGGACCACGGCAAGCTGACCGATCATAACGGCAAGTCTGTCGATTTCCGCAACGTCGTCCTCATCATGACGACGAACGCGGGCGCGTCCGACATGGCGAAGCCAGCGATGGGATTCAATCGCTCGAAACGCGAAGGCGAAGATACGGAAGCGATCGGCAAAATGT
The DNA here is from genome assembly GCA_052386495.1 of Hyphomicrobium sp. Lineage (GTDB taxonomy): Bacteria > Pseudomonadota > Alphaproteobacteria > Rhizobiales > Hyphomicrobiaceae > Hyphomicrobium_B. The sequence goes on from JBQTKA010000020.1 coordinate 20,211, forward strand.
TCACGCCGGAGTTCCGTAACCGTCTCGACGCCATCGTGCCGTTTTCCGGCCTGCCGCCCGAGATTATCCAGAAGGTCGTCGAGAAGTTCATCTTCCAGCTCGAAGCGCAGCTCGCCGACCGCGGCGTGTCGATCGAATTGTCCGACGACGCTTCGATGTGGCTGGCCGAAAAAGGTTACGACGAGAAATTCGGCGCCCGCCCGCTTGGCCGCGTGATTCAGGAGCATATAAAAAAGCCGCTCGCCGAAGAGCTGCTGTTCGGCAAGCTCGAGCACGGCGGCACGGTCAAGGTGTTCGTCGCCGGCAAGGGCGAGGAGAGCAAGCTGGCGTTCGAGTATTTCCCGGCCGATCCCTCGAAGAAAGGGCGCAATCCGGAAGACGACGACGATGACGGCCCGCAGCCGGTTCTCGTCGACGCCACGCCGAAAAAGGCGCTGCCCGGTCCGAAGGAGAAGTCGGACAAGCCGAAATCGTCCGGCGCCGTGCCAAGCGTGCCAAGGAAGAAGAAGGACGACTAGGTCTTCACTTCAAGCCGAAGAATACAAGCGCCGGTCGATGTGACCGGCGCTTTTGTCTAGCCTGAAACCCCAACGAGATGCGTGAAAGTCCGGTTAACGGACCTAATCGTCACGAGCCCGGCGATAGCCAGCACGCAAAATGCGCTGAAGGCGCATTATTGCGTCTTCGACAAGTCTACGCTGGAAGCCCGAGCAAGCTCGCGGCCGCTCGCATGCTCGAGCATGACGGGAGTTGTGGTGAGAGCCGGACGCCGTTCAACTCACCAACAGCGGCGTCTTGCCGATGTAGGTCGCATCGCCAACCTGCTTCACCAGAAAATCCGCGACGTCGGCACGTGAGATGAATCCGCCGCGCCAGTCTTTTTTGTCGGTCAAAGCGATCCAGCGGCCCGTCAACGGACGATTGGTCAATCCGCCCGGCCGGACGATGGTCCAATCGAGCCCGCTCTTGATGATCAGGTCTTCGGCGATATCCTTGTCGCTGTAGACGCGCTGCAGCAGCACGGGAAACAAGACGTAGTCGTAAAGCGGATTGATGCGCCCGCGGCTGTCGCCCGCCCCTGCGCCCGTCACCGCGATCAGGCGCTTGACGCCGACGTCCTTCATGCCGGCGACGAGAAGTTTCGTCGCCTCCGAGAACAGCGTCGTGCCGAAGATCAACTCGCGCGGGCTGGCTACGCCGAGCGATTGGATGACCGCGTCGACGCCTTCGAGCGAGGCGTAGACGTTCGCTTTCGACAGCGCGTCGCCGCGGAATTTCTCTAGATTGGCGTCGTCGATCGCGATCGAAGGGGCCGAGCGCGCGAAAGCGCGAACCTCATGTCCGGCGTCGAGCGCGCGTTTGACCGTCTCGAGGCCGATGCCGCGGCTTGCGCCCATGATCAGGAGTTTAGGCATGATTTCCCCAGGTTGCAGGCAGTCGAGCTCATCAGCATAGCATTGTATTCAACATAGCATTGTCATCCCGGACGCGATGCCCGGCATCGCGATCCGGGACCCAGGGTCAAACGATGGCGTCACGCGGCGCTGGGTCCCGGGTCTCGCCGCGCGACGGCGCGCCCGGGATGACAACAGAGCTATAACGCCGCCTTCAGCTTCGCCGCATTGGCGGCGAGGACCGCGCCGTCCTCCATCTTGCCGGCGTGCGCTTTGAGAGGAGCGCCGTCGAAGCGCGGCACGACGTGGTAGTGCAGATGAAACACGCTCTGGCCGCCGGCGGCCTCGTTGTACTGCATCACGGACACGCCGTCGGCCGCGAACGCCGACTTCGCCGCGATCGCGACTTTCTGCACGATCGGCAAGATTTTCGCCAGCACCGCCGGATCGGCGTCGAGGACGTTGCGCGACGGCGCCTTCGGCACGACGAGCGCGTGCCCCGGCGCTTGCGGCATCACGTCCATGAAGACGAGCGCGATGTCGTCTTCGTAGACTTTGTGGCACGGAATCTCTCCGCGCAGGATCTTAGCGAAGATATTGTTGGGATCGTAGGTCATAGGCGCCCCCAGAAGCTCCGGCTCGTTTTCGCCGAATGCCGCGCTCGCGTAAAGCGTTCTGGCAGTATGGTCCTACGGCTCACGCCATTTTTCGTCATGGCCGCGAAGGCGGCCATCTACGACATTTGGCAAGAAAACGCCTACGGGATTGTTGCTCTTGAACGCGCGGCCGAACAGAGCGGAAAACAAGCGGCGTCATGTCGACGGTTGACGTGGATAGCCGCCTCCGCGGTCATGATAGGATAAAGGACGCAACGGGCGTCAGTCATATTGTCGACGGTATGGCGACAATTCGCTGAGTTCGGCATTCGCTTCTGACACGGCCATGCGCTCGCGCACGAGATAACGCTCGACGGCGCGCCGCAGCCCTTCGTCCGCGATCCAGTGCGCCGAATACGTTTCGACCGGCAGATAGCCGCGCGCCAGTTTGTGCTCGCCCTGCGCGCCGGCTTCAACGCGCTTGAGCCCGCGCGCAATCGCGTAGTCAATGGCCTGATAGTAGCAGACCTCGAAATGCAGGCAGGGATGATGCTCGATGGCGCCCCAGTAGCGGCCGTAGAGACAATCGCCGCCGATCAGGTTCAGCGCGCCGGCGATATACCGTGCATCCCGCTTCGCCATCACCAACAGACAGCGATCCGCCATCGATTGCCCGAGCAACGAGAAGAACGCGCGGTTCAAGTAGGGCCTTCCCCACTTGCGATTGCCCGTGTCGGCGTAGAAGGCGTAGAACGCGTCCCAGTGCGCTTCTGTAATGTCTTTGCCGTTGATCCATGCGATCTCGACGCCCGAGCGGAGCGCCTCGGCTCGCTCCTTCTTGACGGCCTTGCGCTTGCGCGATGCGAACGTCGCAAGGAAATCGTCGAACGTCGCATAACCGCCGTCGATCCAGTGAAACTGCTGTCCGGTGCGCGCGAGATAGCCGAGCGGCGCCAGTTCGGCCTGCGCGGCGGAATCGAGAAACGTCGCGTGTGCGGAGGAGAGACCGAGCCGCTCGCAAAGCTCGATTGCGGCGGTCGCGAGGGTGAGGCGTCCCCGCGCCGCATCCGCGCCCGGCCGCGCCATGAACCGTGGCCCTGGCACGGGCGTGAACGGTACCGCGATCTGCAGCTTCGGATAATAGCGTCCGCCGGCTTGGGCATACGCCTCGGCCCACGCATGATCGAACACGTATTCGCCCTGGCTGTGATGTTTGACGTAGGCTGTCGCGACCGCGGTCACGGATCCGGCTGCGTCATTCAGCACGAGGTGACTGGGCCGCCAGCCCGATGCGGATCCGACCGATCGCGAGTCTTCCAAAGCCTTCAAGAACGCATGCGACACGAACGGATTGGCCGTCGCATGGTCGGGAACGGCGCAGGCGTCCCACGCCTCTGCGGGAACCGCGGCGATGTCCGTCACGATCGAGACGGCATCGGCGCAGCCGTCCGCCGTTTTCGGCGGCGTTTCGAAGATGGGCGATGTCATGGCGGCAATCCTACGACGATTGGCCCAGCCTGGTCAGCCGTCGACGGCGATACGAGGCGCATGACATCCAATGCTATGGCTCGAAGCCCTCGAAAATCATGGCGTCGGCCCACCGCGCCGCCTTGGCGCGATCGGACGTGGACCGCACCGTCCATGTCAGCAGCGGTAAATTGCGCACGCGGCGCGCGTATTCCGTTGCGGGCGTCGGCAGGGCTGCGACCTCGTAGGCGTAGAAGTCGGCCCCGCCCGGCGGCGTTTCCGCGAATTCGCGCAGGCGCCGCGCCCGCGCCATGCTGACCTCGCGCCGCCACCACCCGGCGCCGCGATAGCTGCCCGAAACGACGCCGCGCGGCACGCCCGGGGCCAAATCGGTCATCGCGGCGACCACAGCCGGGTCGAACGACATCAGCGCGATCGGCCCTTGATAGTCCAGAGACAGCGCCGCAATCTGGCGCAGGAACGCGGCGTTCAAGGGACCCCACTCGCTCTTGATCTCGACGAATAACGGCGCGCGGCCGCCCACGAATTCGAGAAATTCAGCAAACGTCGGAATGCCGACGGCATCCGAGCCGCGAAAGCGCACGGACCTGAGGTCGGAGGGTCCGAGGCGCGCCACCGGGCTGCGCTGGACGCAAAGGCGGTCAAGCGTCAGGTCGTGAAACACCGCAGGAAGCCCGTTGGCGGCGGGCCGCAGATCGCACTCGACTCCGTACCCCTTCGCGATCGCCGCTGCGAAAGCGGGCATGGTGTTCTCGATGACGCCGCGGCGCGCGTCATGGAGGCCGCGGTGCGCGATCGGACGCAAATAGGCGGCGCGGTCCAGCATGTCGTCAGCGTACCTTGAGAATGGCGTCGATCTCGACGGCCGCGCCCATCGGCAGGCTGGCGACGCCGACGGCGGACCGCGTGTGCCGGCCGGTGTCGCCGAGGACTGCGACCATCAGGTCGGACGCGCCGTTGACGACCTTCGGCTGATCGAAAAAGGCGGGCGTTGATGCGACAAAGCCGGTGAGCCGGACGACCTGCGCAATTCTGTCGAGCGAACCAAGCGCCGCCTTGGCCTGGGCCAGGATATTCAAAGCGCACAGCCGAGCCGCCGCCTGCCCCTCTTCGAACGTCGCGGTCGCGCCCAGAGCGCCGGTCACGACGCGGCCGTCGCCCCCCTTCGAGATTTGTCCCGAAATGAACAAAAGTTCGCCAGCCATGAGGCTCGGCGCATAGTTGGCGACGGGCTGCGGCGCCTCGGGGAGGTGCAGCCCGAGCGCCGCCAGGCGCGCCTCCGCGTCGTTTGCCATGAAATGGGCCCCTGTAGTGCCTACCGGCGACGGAACAGGCATTGTGCAGACGTTCTTGTGGCTGCGCTGGCGCGGCTTGGCAATGGCTGCTAGGCAATGGCCGAGAGCCCGGCGCAATGGCGTCGTCGCAGTTGAGGAGCGTTTTGGTGGCGATTGCGCAACCGTGTCGACGTTTGGATTGGCCGCTGTGTGCGGCCCTGATGCTTGCTCCGGCTCCGGCGCTTGCGGCTGGCGACGTCGTCTTTTCGCCGCACCGCGCCGTGTACGAAATCACGCTGGCGCGGACCGCGCCCGGTTCAGGCGTCGCCGGTCTTTCCGGGCGCATGGTGTTCGAACTCAACGGCTCGTCGTGCGAGGGCTATACGCAGAACATGCGCTTCGTCACGCGCATGTCGAACCAGGAGGGCGGCGAGACGGTCAACGATCTGCGCACCTCCAGCTTTGAAGACGCGTCCGGCAAGCGGCTGCGGTTTTCCTCGACACAGCACCAAAATGACGACGCGATTGAAGCGAGCCAGGGCGACGCGTCGCGCAGTAAAGACGGGTTGAGCGCCAAGGTCGAACTCAGCAAACCCGCCAAGACGCGCGTCACGCTCCCGGAAGACATCTACTTTCCGGTGCAGCACGCGGCAGCACTGATCTCTTCAGCCCGCGCCGGCCGCCAGCTTTTCTCGGCGAACCTGTACGATGGTTCGGAAAAGGGCGACAAATACTACGCCACGACCTCCGTGATCGGCAAAAAATTTGACCAGGGCCCCGTCAAGTCGTCTGCGGCGGTTTCGGGCTCGGACCGTCTCGCACAGTACGACTCCTGGCCGGTCGCCATCAGCTATTTCGATCCTGCGAAGGACAAGGAAGACGCGACGCCGGCCTATGAACTCGGGTTCCGCTATTATGAAAACGGCGTGACGTCGAACTTGAGGATAGACTACGGCGAGTTCGCCATCGCCGGAGACCTCAAAGAGCTGACATTCCTAGACGCGCCTGCGTGTCCCGAAGGCGTTCACTGATAACCGCCTTGATAGCGCATCCACGTTGAGCCCGGCGCTGAATTCTCAACTAGCCGCAAGCCAGCCATGCCGCGCCGCGCACGCCGCTGGCGTCGCCCCAACGCGGCGGCGTGATGCGCACGACAGGATCGTCAGCGAAAATGTGCGCGCGCATGAGCGCGGGCAACACGTCGTAGAGATGCGCGAGTTTCGACAGACCTCCGCCCAAGACGATCACGTCAGGATCGACGATGTTGACGATTTGGGCAAGCCCGCGCGCCAACCGGTCGGCGTGTCGATCCAACGTCGCCTGCGCGGTCGCGGCGCCGCCAATGGCCTCGGCGGCGATTTCCTCGGCGGTGGCTTGACGGCCTGACGCGCGCCGATGATCGGCGGCCATCGCCGGTCCTGATACCCAGGTTTCCATGCATCCGCGCCGTCCGCACCAGCACAGCGGTCCGGGCGCCTCGTCCGGACCAGGGTGAGGCAACGGCGTGTGACCCCATTCGCCAGTAATGCCCAATGGACCGTCGAGAATCTGACCGCCCGTCACCACTCCGCTGCCCGCGCCGGTGCCCAGGATGACGCCGAGCACGGTTCTGCACCCTGCGCCGGCGCCGTCGACGGCTTCCGAGAGCGCAAAACAGTTGGCGTCGTTGGCGATGCGCAGCGGACGCTGGAGCGCCGTGCGCAAGTCCTGCGTCAGATCGCGACCGTTGAGCCATGTCGAATTTGCGTTTTGCACACGTCCCGTGCGCTTGGAAATGCTGCCGGGAATGCCCAGGCCGACGGGAAGCTTTGCGCTCGTCTTATCGTGGTCTTCCAGGTCGTCGACGAGGCCGCAGATGGCGGCGATGGTTTTGGCGTAGTCGCCTTGCGGAGCGGCAATGCGGCGCTGGGCGGCGACGGCCCCTTCCGGCCCGAGTCGAACGCCCTCGATTTTCGTGCCGCCGAGATCGATCCCGATCGATGGCCCGGTTCCCGGCGCGCGCGTCATGTCGGGCCAACAAGAATCGCGTGCGCCTGCGCCAGCGCCTCAGGCCTCACGCCGGCTTCGCTCGCAAACAGCAGCAGCAGGCTTTCGTCCGCCAGAAGATGCTCCAGTACGGAGGCTTGAAATTCGGGCGTTTGCGCCTGTGCGCGAAGGTCGGCTGGCCCGCATCCGGTCAACGCCAGGAAGCGACTCAATCGCTCGGCGTCGGCGGCCAGAAACGCCAGCCCCTGCAACGCCAGCGCGGCGGCCCCATCGTCGGTCAAATCTCGCAGCGTTAATCGGGTCATAACGTCGTTAATCGTTTCACCGTTTTTAACTGTTGGTTACTGCTTCATTGGCAGAGTGGCAGCCGGAATTCAGCGAGAATCGGTGCATGACTGCCGAGCCCCGGGGCGAACGTTGGAACTGATGGCCTACCAGGACTCAAGACCTTCCGTCGAGCGGCGCCAGCAGGACGCGCGGTCCGGGCTGCGCACGGTTCTGATCGTCGAAGACAACGAACTCAACATGAAGCTCTTCCATGATCTCCTCGGCGCGCACGGGTATCGCACCATCCAGACGCGCAGCGGCTTCGATGCGCTGGAGCTGGCGCGCGAGCATCGCCCGGATCTCATCCTGATGGACATTCAGCTGCCTGAAGTCTCCGGACTCGAAGTCACCAAGTGGATCAAGGACGACGACGCGATCCGCCACATCCCCATTATCGCCGTCACCGCCTTCGCCATGAAGGGCGACGAAGAGCGAATTCGCTCCGGCGGATGCGAGGCCTACATTTCGAAACCGATCTCCGTGATGTCCTTCCTTGAGACCGTTCGACGGTTCATCGGACCGTCGAAAACTGCAAACGCTTAGACCTGAGTTTTGTGTGTAAGACAGTAACAGCCCATGACCGCCCGCGTTCTCGTCGTTGACGACATCCTCGCAAACGTAAAGCTGCTCGAAGCCCGCCTGCAGGCCGAGTACTTTGAGGTGTTGTCATGCTACAGCGGCGCCGAGGCGCTCGATATTCTGTCGCGCGAACGCGTCGACGTGGTGCTGCTCGATGTCATGATGCCGGGCATGGACGGCTTTGAAGCCTGCCGGCGCATCAAATCGAACCCGCAGACGCAGCATCTTCCCGTCGTCATGGTGACGGCGCTCGACCAGCCGTCCGACCGAGTCCAGGGCCTGGAAAGCGGGGCCGACGATTTCCTGACCAAACCCGTCGACGACATCGCGCTCGTCACCCGCGTCAAGAACCTGGCGCGCCTGAAGATGCTCAACGACGAAATGATGATGCGCGCGTCGACGGGCAAGGACATGGGGATCCCTGACGACGGCGCCTTCAACAAGGCGATGTCAGGCCGCTCGGGCCGGGTCCTCGTCGTCGACGATCATCCTCGTTCTGCGGCGCGACTCCTTGAGGTGCTCTCCAAGTCGAACGACGCGTTCGCCGAGCGCGACCCCAACGCCGCGTTGTTCAAGCTCGCAGAACATAACTTTGATCTTCTCGTCGTCAGCCTGTCGCTGCAGGGCGCCGACGGCTTGCGTCTCTGCTCGCAGGTCCGCTCGCTGGAGCGCACGCGCCATCTGCCGGTGATCATCCTCGTCGAACCAGGCGATGAAGCGCGCCTGCTGCGGGGTCTCGACATGGGCGTCAACGACTACCTGATGCGCCCGATCGACCGTCATGAACTGCTCGCCCGCGTCAAGACGCAGATCAAGCGCAAGCGGCACTCGGATTTCCTGCGCCATCGTCTTGCCGAAAGCGTCGAAATGTCGATCACTGACGCGCTGACCGGGCTGCACAACCGCCGCTACATGGAAGGCCATCTGAAGACACTGGTCGCCGAATCTCTGCGCTCCGGGCGCGGCCTGTCGATGCTGGTCGCCGACATCGACCACTTCAAGCACGTCAACGACACCTACGGCCATGACGTGGGCGACGCCGTGCTGAAGGAGTTCGCCGTTCGCCTCAAGCGAAATACGCGAGGCGTCGACCTGGCTTGCCGACTCGGCGGCGAGGAATTCGTCATCATCATGCCGGACACCGAGATTGCCCGCGCCTACCAAGTGGGCGAGCGCATGCGAGCCTGCGTCGCCGCCGACAATTTCACTTTATCGCCCGACCTATCGATCCGCGTAACCGCGAGCGTCGGCATTGCCAGTCTGGAGTCGGCGACCGATACGCCGGAGTCCATGTTCAAGCGCGCCGACAACGCGCTCTACGCCGCCAAGAGGCGCGGCCGCAATCGCGTCGCCGCCGACGCAGCCTGAAACCAGGACGTGTGCGTTGCCGTTTGCGCGCTCTTCCCTTTGGCGCCGCAAGTCGTGATGGAGTGTGGCGAATCCGTCAGGCGCCGTTGGCATCGATGCACCGGCGGCCGGCGGTCAATTTCAAATCATCTGTAAAATCAGCATCGTAAGCATAACCGTCCGATCACGGCCAATCTAGATTCGTGGCGCGCAAAACACACTCAAAGCATAACTTGCATTTGCCAATGGCTTCTGGCACGACTCCCAACGGTTAAACGACGGTCTATCGTCGGGTATTCGTGTTGACGCTCCGAAGGTTGCGACGTGCAACGGAGTATCGACAATGAGATCCCGCGCTATCGGGTCCGCCGCATAACCTGATAGAACGGGTTTGATCGATCCCAGCGTCCACGCGAGTGGCCTCCTCGAAAGGTCGCAATGGATCGGTCGCGAAGCTAGGTGAGGGACAACGCCCTCTTTGGACCTCGCCTGGTCACGGCCAGGGTCTTGAGACCATCTCGGAACGATTTACCCCGCTGCCGAGTTTGTTTCGGACCCTGGCCACCACCGTTTCCGGCGGTTTCCATCAATCATTCGAATGTCGGTTATGCTGTTCAGGGCCGCAATGCCCCGAACCATTCCGATCGCGCCGCCGCGCGAACGCTTGCTGAACAAGCTACTTGATCTTCGTTTCCTTGAACTCGACGTGCTTGCGCGCAACGGGATCGTATTTCTTGAAAACGAGCTTTTCGGTCGATGTGCGCGGGTTCTTCTTCGTGACGTAGAAAAAGCCGGTGCCGGCGGACGAAAGAAGCTTGATCTTCTGAGTAATCGGCTTGGCCATATTGGTCGTCTTCGATCCAAAGTGCGATGAATTTTCGGGAATGAGCGCGCACCATAAGCATCCGCATACGCGTGTCAAGGCGGCGCTGAGAACGCGCGACAATCAAGGCTTGCGCATTCGAAGCCGCGCGCGCCTTGGAAGTAGAACGGCACCGCTGGACGGCGCAAGCCGATATTGGCGCTAACCGCGGTAGCCGCGTCTTCGAGCACCAGACGCGTGATGTGAGGCGCGTCCAGCCGACGCGCGTCCGCGAACGTAAACCATCCCAAATCCAGCAATTCTCCGTCGCCGCAGAATGTGTCGCCGGCGGCGGCGTCGAAGGCGGCGGCGAAGAACCACGTGTCGTAGCGGCGCACGCGGCCCGGCGGCGTGATGGCGCGCGCGAGAGGATGCAACTCACTTTGTTTTGATGCGCCCGGCCAGGCGATGCCCGTCTCTTCCGCCAGTTCGCGCACGGCGGCGCGCGCAAACGGATAGAGCCACTCCGGCAATCCTGTTACGGGTTCGCCCGATCGTGGCTCGCGATCGCCGCCGTCGACCCGCCCGCCGGGGAATACCCATTTGTTCGGGAGAAAGATTTGATCGGCGCGACGCCGCCCCATCAGCACCCGCGCCGCCGCACCCGCGCCCTCCACCAGCACGATGCAGGCCGCGTCCCGAATGGTGCCGTCCGGCGGGTCGCTCGATGGCGTGACGGGGGGCGTCAGCCGGCGCGCTCCGGTTCGATCGGCGCGAGATCGGCGCCTTCGAACGCCTGCGGCCCGAAGCCATGCATTTTCAGCGCCCACTGATAGCCGATCAGCGCGCCTTTGACGCGCGGCAGCAGCCAAAGGCTGAGCAGTACGAGCGTCGGCATCCAGATCGCGGCCTGAAGCCAGAGGTCGAGTGCGTAGAATTTTTCGAGGTAGAAAATGCCGCCGATTACAATGTGCGCGGTGATCGTCATCACGAAATACGGCGGCGCGTCGTCGGCGCGATGGTGATGGAGTTCTGTCCCGCACGCCGGGCAGGCGTCGTTGACCTTGAGATAGCTCTTGTAGAGCGCGCCTGCGCCGCACGACGGGCACGTCTGAGACCAACCGCGGCGCAGCGACGTCCAAATGCGGCGGTCCATGTCCTCGGAGACCGGCCCATCCGATGTGATCGCTGCATGCGCCATGTCGTGTCCTCATGTGGCAGGTTCGAGCTAACTACTTGATGGGCTCAGGTCTTGTGGTCAAGCGACCGCGCCGCCGCAGCGGCGTTAGCGCTTGAGACGAAAGCCGCCGCCGCGGTGCGGCTTATGGCGCGGCAAGCGGCCGCCACCGGCTTTGAACGCGGCGAAATGTCCGCGTTTGCCCGGCGTCAGCATTTCGAAACGCAGCGCGCCGGCTGACGGAATAGCTTCCAGCAACTTGACCTCCACATCGTCGCCGAGGCGATAGCCTTCGCCCGTTCGCGCGCCGACGAGGGCGTGCGCGGCTTCGACGTGGTGGTAATAATCGCCGCCGAGCGTGCCGACGGGAATATAGCCGTCGGCGCCGGTGTCTTTGAGGCGCACGAACAGCCCCGTGCGCGTGACGCCGGAAATCCGTGCAGCGAAAGACGCCCCAATGCGATCGGCGAGATGCGCGGCGATCAAGCGGTCCATCGTCTCACGCTCGGCCGCCATGGCGCGCCGTTCGGCGTCGGAGATCGCTTTGGCGACGGACGTAAGTCGCGCCATTTCGTCGTCGGTCAGCCCGTCGTCGCCGAGCTTCAGCGCCCGGACCAACGCCCGGTGCACGATCAGATCGGCATAGCGTCGAATGGGCGACGTGAAGTGCGCGTACTTGGCGAGGTTCAATCCGAAATGGCCGATGTTTTTCGGATTGTACTCCGCTTGGCTCTGCGAGCGTAGGATCACTTCGTTTATCAACTCCGGAACGGGCAAGTCCTTCGCTCTGGCCAGAATGCCGTTGAAGGCTGCCGGCTTCAGCATGCCGGCGTGCGGAATCTTCATGTCGAGCGTGTCGAGGAAGTCTTTCAGCCCCTTCAGCTTCTCGGCGCTCGGCTGATCATGAATGCGATAGACGAGCGCCGTGCGCTTTTCTTCGAGCATTTCGGCGGCAGCGACGTTGGCCTGGATCATCATTTCTTCGATCAGGCGATGAGCCGTCAGCCGTTCGGGGGTGACGACGCTTTCGACGCGGCCGTTCTTGTCCAACACGATCCGCCGCTCCGGGAGATCGAGGTCGAGGGGACCGCGCTTGTCGCGCGCCTTGGCCATCGCCGCATAGGCCGCCCACAGCGGTTTGAGCGCCGTCTCCATCAGGGACGCGCATTTCTCGGATGGCTTGCCGTCGATCGCGGCTTGCGCCTCCTGATACGACAGCTTGGCGTGCGACCGCATCATTGCGCGCAGGAATGCATGGCTGCGCTTTTCGCCGTGCTTGTCGAAGACCATGCGCACGGCGAGGCAGGGGCGCTCTTCGCCTTCGCGGAGTGAACAGAGATCGTTCGAGATTTTTTCCGGCAACATCGGCACGACGCGGTCAGGAAAGTAGACCGAGTTGCCGCGCAATTGCGCCTCCCGGTCGAGTTTTGAACCGGGGCGGATGTAGTGCGCGACGTCGGCAATCGCGACTGTGACGATCCAGCCGCCGGAATTCTTGCCGCTCTGGTCAGGCTCGGCGTGCACTGCATCGTCGTGGTCGCGGGCGTCGGCGGGGTCGATTGTCACGAGCGGCACGTCGCGGAGATCGGTGCGGCCGTTCATCGTCGGAGCGGGCAGGTCCTCGCTTTCGGCAATAACGACTTCCGGAAACTCCTCGGGGATGCCGTGGGCATGGATGGCGATGAGCGAAATCCGTCGTTCGTCGTCGGGGTTGCCGAGGCTCTCAAGTACGCTTGCGCGCGGCGTCGCAAAGCGCCCGCGTCGCACCAATTCGAAGCGCACGAGATCGCCGTCCTTGGCCCTACCGGCGTCATCGGGAAGGATCGGCCAGGATTTCAGCTCCTTGCGGTTGATCGGTTCGATCGTGCCGCCGCCGCGCTTGGAGGCGCGATAGACTCCGAGCAGACTGCGCTTGTCGCGCGGCAGTTTCTTGATCGGCGTCGCTTCGTACGTCGCGCCCGCGTCGTCGCGCGAAATTTTGTGGACGCGGGCCAGCACGCGGTCGCCAATTCCGATCTCGCTATTGTGGCCGCCCGACGCAGCCCGGACGCGAATGATCGGCCGCACGCCGTCGTCGTCTTCCCAGTGCAGCGGTTTGGCGACAAGATCGCCATCGCGGTCGCGGCCCGCGACTTCAATTGTGGTCGTCGGCGGCAGCTTGCCCTTTTCACGCAGCGCCTTCTTGTCGCCGGCGAGCACGCCGTCCTCGGCCATCTCGCCAAGGCGGCGCTTCAGCGCGATCTTCGCGCCGCCCTTGACGCCAAAGGCGCGGGCGATCTCGCGCTTGCCGGCTTTGCCCGGCTGCGAATTCAGGAACTCGAGTATCTGCGTTTTGCTCGGAATTCCGCCGTCGGCCGGGGCCATCGCGTCTTTGGGTTTGCGGGCCACGTCCGTTCGTCTCCGGTCTGAGTTCAAGCCTTGGCTTTGGCCTTTGCGGGCGGCTTTTTGGCCGGCGCCTTCTTGGCGACGGGCTTGGCCACGGCCGGAGTGGGCTCAGCCACCGCTTTGGCGGCTTTCGGCTTTGGCGTTGCCTTGGCCTTGCGCGCCGGCTTCTTGCCGCCGCTCTTTTCAATGCGCTCCGCGATCAGCGCCATCGCCTCTTCGATCGTGAGATTTGCGGGGTCCTTCGACTTCGGCACGGTGGCGTTGACCTTGTTGTGGTTGACGTAGGGGCCATAGCGGCCCGACAGCACCTGCACCTTGCCGCCTTCGGCCGGATGCTCGCCGAGGTCCTTGATGACCGTCGGGGCGTTGCGCTGGAAGCGGCTCTTGCCGCCGCCTGCGCGTTTTTCAGCCAGCAGCGTCACGGCGCGGTTCAATCCGACGGTGAAGACCTCCTCCATGCTGTCGACGTTGGCGTAGGTGCCGTCGTGCAGGATGAAGGGTCCATAGCGGCCGAGCCCGGCCGTGATCGGCGTGCCTGTTTCGGGGTGGATCCCGACTTCGCGCGGGAGCGAGAGCAGCTGCAGCGCGCGTTCCAGATCGAGCGTCGCCGCATCTATGCCCTTGGGCATGCTCGATCGCTTCGGCTTTTCCTCGCCCGCGGCTTCGCCGAGCTGCACGTAGGGCCCAAATCGCCCTGTGCGCAACGTCACTGCGACGCCGTCGTCGTTGTAGCCAAGCACTTTGCCGTCGAGCGCCGCGTCGCCGTTGTCGGTCTGAGAGAGCTGGCGCGTGAAGTTACAGTCCGGGTAATTGCCGCAGCCGATGAAGGCGCCGTACTTGCCCGAAATTTTCAGCGACAGCCGCCCGACCCCGCACTTCGGGCAGGCGCGGCTGTCGCCGCCGTCCTCCTTCGGCGGGAAGATGTGTGGGCCGAGCATCTCGTTCAGCGCTTCGAGCACCTCGCCGACGCGCAGGTCTTTGATCTCGGCGACGGCGGCGGTGAAGTCTCGCCAGAAATCGCGCAGCACGTCCTTCCATTCGAGTTCGTCGTTCGAAATCAGGTCGAGCTTTTCTTCGAGCCCCGCCGTGAAATCGTATTCGACGTAGCGCATGAAGAAGCTTTCGAGGAACGCAATGACAAGGCGGCCCTTGTCCTCCGGCACGAGGCGCTTCTTCTCGATTTTCACGTAGTCGCGGTCGACAAGCACCGCCATCGTCGAGGCGTAGGTCGACGGACGGCCTATGCCGAGCTCCTCCATGCGCTTCACAAGCGTCGCTTCCGAATAGCGCGGCGGCGGCTGCGTGAAATGCTGGTCGGCGTCGATCTGCTTGTCCTTGAGCTGATCGCCGGCGGCGAGCGGCGGCAGGCGGCGCGCGTCCTCGTCCTCGGGGTCGTCCTTGCCCTTTTCAATGTAGCGAAACCTGTCGTCGCGGCCTTCCTCATAGACGCGAAGGAAACCGTCGAACGTAACGACCGAGCCATTGGCGCGCAGTCCGTAATCGACGGCGTTGCTGCCCTTGACGGCAATCTCGGCTGCCGTCTGCTCGATGTCGGCCGGCGCCATCTGGCTGGCGATCGTGCGCTTCCAGATGAGGTCGTAAAGCGCCGCCTGATCCTTATCGAGATGCTTGCGCACGCTCTCCGGCTTGCGCTTGGGGTCCGTCGGGCGGATCGCTTCGTGCGCTTCCTGCGCGTTCTTCGCTTTCGTTTTCCACTCACGGGCGAACGGGGTGTAGTTGCGCCCGTACTCGGCCGAGATCACGTCGCGGATATGACCGACCGCCTCCGGCACGATCTGCACGCCGTCGGTTCGCATGTAGGTGATGAGACCGACCGTTTCGCCGCCGATGTCGACGCCTTCGTAAAGGCGCTGGGCGACCTGCATCGTCTGCTTTGCCGAGAAGCCGAGCTTGCGCGAGGCGTCCATCTGCAAGGTGGAGGTTGTGAACGGCGGATACGGATTGCGTTTCGTCGCCTTTTTGTCGACGGAGGCGACGCGGAACGGCTGGCCCTCGATGGCGGCCTTGATGGCGAGGGCGCTCGCCTCGTCCTTAATGTCGAGTTTCTTGAGCGTCGTTCCGCTGATCGCG
Organism: Hyphomicrobium sp.; assembly: GCA_052386495.1. GTDB lineage: Bacteria > Pseudomonadota > Alphaproteobacteria > Rhizobiales > Hyphomicrobiaceae > Hyphomicrobium_B. The sequence continues at coordinate 35,657 of JBQTKA010000020.1, forward strand.
ACGAGGCGTGCGAGGACGTCTTCGGCCTTCGCCGTCGCCAGTTGGGCTTCGATCGTCCAGTATTCATCCGTGCGAAAGGCCTCGATCTCGGCCTCGCGATCGCAGATCAGCCGCAGCGCGACAGACTGCACGCGCCCAGCCGAGCGCGAACCCGGCAACTTGCGCCACAGCACCGGCGACAGCGTGAAACCCACCAGATAGTCGAGCGCGCGGCGCGCCAGATAGGCGGCGACAAGGGGCTCGTCGATCTTGCGGGGTTCTTTCAGCGCCGCCAGGATCGACTGTTTGGTGATGGCGTTGAACGCCACCCGCTCAATTTCCAGCCCTTTGGAGATAGCCTTCTTCTGGTTGAGGATTTCCAGTATGTGCCAGGAGATCGCCTCGCCCTCGCGGTCGGGGTCGGTCGCGAGGATCAACTTGTCGGCCTTTTTGACGGCGTCCGCGATCTCGCGGATGATTTTTGTCGACTTGCCGTCGACGTCCCAGTGCATCGCAAAATCGTTGTCGGGCTCCACCGATCCGTCTTTGGGCGGCAAGTCGCGGACGTGCCCGTAGGACGCGATGACCTTGTAGCCCGAGCCCAAATATTTGTTGATTGTCTTAGCCTTAGCGGCCGATTCGACAATGACGACGTTCATCTTGCGCTTTCTGATGGAGACGCCGAAGCGCCGCGCGCCTTGGCCCAATGAGCCGGCAAGGCGGGCAAATCGGCCAACCCGGACCGCGGAGGGCCGGGAACATGGGTGATGATGGCCAGCCTGTCAAATCGGCGCCGCCATTGCATCCAAGGGTCGTGTACGTCGTATATTGCAACCTTAAGGAAGTCGCATTAAGCATTTCGCTGCAACTTAAGCGCGACTCATACACTGAGCGAGGGACACGATGTCTGAGGGGCCGCCGGTCGACATTCTCGGCCAGATCAGAGACTCTTCAACGGCGCCGGCGCGCGACGTTCTGAACTACATCGCCGACATGCTCAATGAATTGGGCGCCATGGCAGAGACGCAACGCTGCGACGGCTTGGCGGCCATGCTGTCGTTGACGGCCGAAGAAGCGCGTCGCCAGGCAACGGCCAGCACCCAGCTGTCGCAGTAAGTCGCGGACCTGTCGTCAGTCGGGCAGTCGGCGCGCCAGGAGGCCTGGCCCGGGCCGCGTCACGCGTCCAGCCAGTTCCAACTCCAGTAGGGCGATCTGGACGTCGCGCGCCGAAAGCCGTGTTGCGGTCGCTATGGCGTCGAGGCCTGCTGGCGCAGGCCCGAGCGCCGCCAGTACGGCGGCGCATTGATCCGGTCCAACGTCCGGCGGCCGCGGCGCAACGGCGGGCGTGACGATGGCTTGGTCATGCAATGCACGCGGGGCGCCCGCGCCGATGATCGGGGCCAGCGCCTCGCGGACGTCATCGGGCGACGTCACGAGCGTCGCGCCGGATTTGATCAGACCATTGACGCCTTCAGCCCGCGGATCGAGCGGGTGGCCGGGAACGGCGAACACCTCTCGCCCGTGCTCATTGGCGTAACGCGCCGTAACGAGCGTGCCGGAGCGCGCAGCAGCTTCGACCACGACCACGCCATGCGCCAGCCCGGCGATGATACGGTTACGTCTTGGGAAATCCGGCGCGCGCGCCGTGAAGCCGGGCGGACGTTCGCTGATGAGGCAGCCGCTGTCTGCGATGGCCGAATAGAGTTCGGCGTGCTCCGGCGGGTAGATGCTGTCGACGCCGCCGGCGAGCGCTGCGATCGTGCCGCCCGCAAGCGCCGCCTCATGCGCCACGCGATCAATGCCGCGCGCGAGCCCCGACACGATGACGAAGCCGGCCTGCGAAAGAAGGGCGGCGAACTGCGCCGCAACCTTGGCGCCTGCCGCCGAACATTGCCGCGAGCCGACAATGGCGATGGCCGGCGCGTCAAATAGATCTCTGCGCCCCTTGACGTAGACCAGCGGCGGCGGCGCCTCGATCGCGGCCAGCAAACGCGGATATCCGGATTCGATCGTGAAGACAGGCCTCGCGCCGATGGCCGCGGCCTCGGCAAGTTCGCGCGCGGCCTCGGCCTCAGAACAGACGCGAAGGGCCGATGCGCGCCCGCCGCGCCGCGATAATTCCGGCAATGCGCCGAGCGCTTGGCGCGCGCCGCCAAAATGAGCAATGAGGTCGCGGAAGGCGACGGGCCCGACATTCTCCGACCGGATCAGGCGGACGCAGGCCAATCGCTCGTCCGGCGCCAACGGGGCGGGGAGCGACGACGCCGGCGTGAAGAGATCAGGCGGCGGGCGCTTCGTCGCCAATTTTCGGCTCCTTGCCTTCGACCAGGCGACCGATGTTGGCGAGGTGCTTCATAAGTATGAACAGCACCATGATCGCGGCGGCCGTCGCATGTTCGAGTTGGCCCAACGCGAGCAGGATCAGCGGCGTCGCGATGCTGGCCACGATCGCTGCGAGCGACGAGTAGCGCGTCAGGAATGCGACTGCCAGCCAGAGGGCGGCGAACGCCAGTCCCGTTTGCCAGGAGAGGGCGGAGACAACTCCAAGGAATGTCGCAACGCCCTTGCCGCCGCGGAACTTCAACCAGACGGGATACAGATGTCCAAGGAACGCGCCGAGGCCGGCGAGCATCGCGGGAACCTGACCATAGAAATGATCGGCGATCAGCACTGCCGCCGCGCCCTTGAGGCCGTCGAGCAGCAGCGTCGCCGCCGCCAGCCACTTGTTGCCGGTGCGCAGCACGTTCGTTGCGCCGATGTTGCCGGAGCCGATGGCGCGCACGTCGCCGAGCCCGGCCCATCGCGTCAGCAACAGTCCGAAGGGAATCGATCCGAGCAGGTAACCAAGCACGAACGCGATAAGCAGCCAGTGCCAGAGCCCGGCGACCATCAGCGTCATGAAAGAGGACAGGGGGCTCATGCGGGCTCTGCGGACTGCGTCGGACGGACGCTCACGTCCGCTCGACGCCAGCGTATTCGTACACGGTTTCGCCCGCAACCACTGTGCGTAGCACGCGGCCCTGCATTTTGGCTTCGTCGAACGGCGTGTTTTTCGACCGCGACCTCAGCAAGTCCTTGTTGACCACCCACGGCTCGCCAGCGTCGAAAAGCACGAGGTCGGCGATCGCTCCCTTGGCGAGGCGCCCCGAATGCAGACCTAAGAGCCGCGCCGGGTTGATCGTCAGCGCTTTGAGCATCGCGGGCAACGTAATGTCGCCGGCGTGCACGAGGCGCAGGGCGGCGGCGAGCAGCGTTTCGAGCCCGACGGCGCCGTCAGCCGCTTCCGCGAACGGCCGACGCTTGGTGTCGGCGTCCTGGGGGTCGTGGCTGGACACGACCACGTCGATGTCGCCGTTGGCGACGCCGCGCACCATAGCGACGCGATCCTCTTCGCGGCGCAGCGGCGGGCGCACTTTGAAGAAGGTGCGATAGGGGCCGATGTCGTTCTCGTTCAAGGTCAGGTGATTGATCGAGACGCCGCAGGTCACGTTCAACTTGCGCGCCTTGGCGCGGCGCACGACGTCGAGGCTTTCCTCGCACGTGATCGTCGCGGCGTGATATCGCGCGCCTGTCATCTCGACGAGGCGCACGTCGCGCTCCAGCATGATTGTCTCTGCGACCTTGGACGCGCCGGGCAGCCCGAGCCGCGCCGCCACTTCGCCCGAGTTCATGGACGCTGAACTCGACAGGTACGGGTCTTCCGTATGATGGACGACGAGCGCGCCGAAATCCTTGGCGTAGGTCAGCACGTTGCGCATCACGCGCGTATTGATCAAGCTGGATTTGCCGTTCGAGAACGCGACCGCGCCGGCGCGCTTCAAGAGTCCGATCTCGGTCATTTCCTCGCCCTTGAGGCCCTTCGTCATCGCCGCCATCGTCGCGACATGAACAAGCGCGTTGTCGCGAGCGCGGCGCTGGATGAAATCGACGAGCGACACCTGATCGATGACCGGATCCGTCTCCGGCATCACGACCATCGTCGTGACGCCGCCGGCCGCGGCCGCGTGGCTCGCGGTTTTCAAGGTTTCACGGTGTTCGTAGCCGGGCTCGCCGGTGAACACCTGCGCGTCGATGAGCCCCGGAGCAAGCACATGACCCTTGCAGTCGACGACGGCCGCGCCGTCGGGCGCGTTACGCCGCAAGTGCGGACCGAGATCGGCGATGAGCCCGTCCTTCACGAGAAGCCCGCCCGGCTCATCGCGGCTGGTCGCCGGATCGACAAGGCGGGCATTGATGAAGACGGTGGCGTCGCCGGTCGTCTTGGCCTTCTCGATGGCCTTGCTCTTGGCGGCGCTCATGATGTCGACGCCTCCAGGCCGGGAAGATGGGCGGCGAGCGCCTCAAGCACCGCCATGCGCACCGCCACGCCCATTTCGACCTGCTCGCGAATGACGCTGCGCGTGTGATCAGCGACGGTCGATGCGATCTCGACGCCGCGGTTCATTGGCCCCGGATGCATCACAAGCGCGTCCGGCTTGGCGCGCGCGAGTTTCTCGTGATCGAGCCCGAAGAAATGGAAGAACTCGCGGCTGGAGGGCACGTAAGACGCGTCCATGCGCTCGCGCTGAAGCCGCAGCATCATCACGATGTCCGCGCCTTCGATGCCCTTCCACATATCGGTGAAAACCTCGCAGCCGAGCCGTTCCGGCTGCGAAGGCAGCAGCGTCGAGGGCGCGACGATGCGCACTCTAGCGCCAAGCGTGTTCAAGACGTTGATGTTGGAGCGCGCAACGCGCGAATGGAGAATGTCGCCGCAGATTGCGACGGTGAGCCCCGCGATGCGCCCCTTGGCGCGACGAATGGTCAGCGCGTCGAGAAGCGCCTGCGTTGGGTGCTGATGCGCGCCGTCCCCCGCGTTGATGACCGAACAATCCACCTTCTGCGACAACAGCTCAACGGCGCCGGCCGCGTGATGCCGCACGACGATGATGTCGGGCCGCATCGCGTTCAGAGTCACCGCCGTGTCGATCAGCGTCTCGCCCTTCGTCACCGACGACGTGGCGACGTTCATGTTCATCACGTCGGCGCCGAGGCGCTTGCCGGCCATCTCGAATGAGGCCTGCGTGCGCGTCGAGGACTCGAAGAACAGATTGATGAGCGTGCGGCCGCCGAGAAGGTGGCGCTTCGGCCCGCCCTCGCGGACGCGGTCGGCGGCGATGTCGGCGAGATCAAGGAGAAAAACGATTTCCGGAGCTGACAGGCCTTCGCAGGTCAGCAGATGGCGGCGCGGAAACGAATTCAGCGCGCTCTCGAACTTCTTTGGGGTCATTAAAGCGGCATCTATAGGGGGAGTCCGCGGCGCCCGCAAGCGCGCACATCCGCCGCGCTTGCGGCGTGCTTAATGCGTTGTAAAACGCGCGAAAAAGCTACGGCTGGATGGTCCGATCAGGTGAAAAGCCACGATGTGACGCCCGCGCGTCGCGCGACGTCGGCCATGTCGGCGCTGAAGCGCGCGAACATTGCGTCGTCGGCCTCGGCCTTGAGCCAGGGTGCGCCGCCTTTGGCCGCGCGATACGGCGCCATTAGGTCGCGCCAGGCCGGCTGATCGAAGGTAAGCGTCGCGTTGGGCGACAACAGCGGCGAGTTCACGCGGAGGTTTTGCTGCGCCGCCATCCAGGCGTAAGCGGCCTGCCAGACGTCGGGGGCAGCGCCCATGTTGTGGCGCGCCTTCAACTGCATGATGGCAAGATAGGTGGTCTCGCGCGGGTGGTGCGCCACTTCGAGCGTCGCGACGCGCACGCCGCTGCGGCGTACAGAGAAGAGCCGGCAGCGATGGCGCGCGATCCGTTCGGCGTATTGATCGGCGCAGTTCTGCATCGCGTGCGCCTCCGCGAGAATTTGGCCGTGATCGAGCAGCGGCTCGAACGAATGGGCATTGGCCACCCCCGCCTGGAGCCAGGAATCAGTTACGGCCCCGGGCGGCAACTGCAGCACGAGGCGGATGCGATTGAGCCAACTCTTGGCGGCGCACAGCGCGGTGTCGAAGGCAATCTCGGTCCGCCACGGCACGGCAATCAGTTTGTGCGCCTCCGTCTCGCGCGCTGATGAGAACCACGCATAGGCCGCCAGCACCGCCAGCATCTCTTCAGCGCGACCGCGGTCGTTGAAGATGCGCTGCTGCGCGATCCACGCAGCGAAATCTTCCGACGCCGCGCGCTCCGCAAACAGCACGCTCGCCAGCCACAGCCCGCTGTTCTCGAACGGCTCCGGCATGCGGGCGGCGATGCGACGGCCGAAACGCTCGCTGTGCGGGAGGAGTGCGGGTACGCCCAGATTGAAGGCGTCGGGCGACAGCCGTCGCATCCACATCGGCATATCGAGCGCGCGCGCCACGACTTTCAACTGGGCGCCGGCCTCGATCAGCGCCAACGCCTTGCGCCGTTTGGCGCTGCCGCCGCGCTTGAGCGCCAGCGCCGCGAGCAATCCGGGAAATACGACGGCGAGATCGGCGACGCGTGGCGTCGCGCGAATAAGGGCGCGGATGTCGCGGCGAAGCGTCGGCGCGAAACGCCGCAAGGCCGCCTCGACCCCGTCGTCTTCCTCGGCGGTTCTCGATCGTGCAAGGGTCGGCTTGTCGCAAATCAGGGTCGGCTCGTCCCGGTCGGACATCGCTACGCATTCCACGCTTCAGGGCCGGCTCCTTGTTCTGGCCGGCCCACTGCGCCCCCAACGCCGACCATCGCCAACCATTGCGGCGGCGTTGCGACATGCAATTTCGACGAGACTGTCTTGCGGGCGCGCGTGGAATGTCAGACGTCGCGGTGGGCGTTGAAGCGGTCAAGCGCGCTCTGCAAAATCAGCGTCGCCGCCAGCTTGTCGATCACTTCGCCGCGGCGCTTGCGACTTTGATCGGCGTCGATCAGCATCCGCTCGGCCAGCGCGGTCGTCAATCGTTCATCCCAAAGCAGAATCGGCAATGGCGACAGCGCGTTGAGATTGCGGGCGAGCGCGCGTGTGGCCTGTGCGCGCGGCCCTTCGCCGCCGTCGAGATTGCGCGGCAGGCCCAGCACTAGACCGCCGACGCCGTGCTCGGCGGCGAGCGCCAGCAGGTGCGCCGCGTCGGCCTTGAATTTGCCGCGTCGGATCGTCTCCAGCGGCGAGGCAATCGTGCGCGTGACATCGGACAGAGCGAGACCGAGCGTCTTTTCTCCCGCGTCGATGCCGATCAGGCGCATCGACGATTCGAGACCGCTCGAGAAGGCGAGCGCATCCTCCTGGATCGAGCCAAGCGGGGCGGGTTGCTGCGAGGATGTCATGCCGTCAGGTCTTGACCACTGAAATTGCAGACGATCAAGCGCCCTGCGCGGGTTTAGCAGGTCTGACGGCGCGGTCGGCGATCGCCGCGACCGTTTTTCCGCCTCGCGAGGTTGCGCGCGGGCGGCCCGGACGGTTAAAGACATCGCCAAACGCCAAATCCCCGACATGACAAGAGAAGGGTAGAAGCCTCCATGCAGGTCGACGAAGCGACCGTCCGTCGGATCGCGCGCCTCGCGCGCCTCCGCATTTCCGACGCCGAGGCGCAAAGCCTACAGGGCGAGCTTTCGGGCATTCTCGACTGGGTCAAGCAACTCGACGAGGTCGACACCGCCTCAATCGAACCCATGACGCGCGTCGTCGGTCAGGCGCTTCCGATGCGGGACGACAAAGTGACGGACGGCGAAATCGCCGATGCGGTGACGGCCAATGCGCCGATGAGTGAAGACCATTTCTATGTGGTCCCGAAAGTGGTGGAATAATCTATCGTGAGCGATCTGACCAAAATGACGCTCGCGGAAGCGCGCGACCGGCTAAAGTCTAAGGCTATCTCGGCCGTCGAATTGACGAATGCGTTTCTCGCCTCGATCGAAAAAGGCAATGGCGCGCTCAACGCCTATGTGCTCGTGACGGCGGATCAGGCCCGCGCGCAGGCGAAGGCCAGCGATGCGCGCATCGCCAAGGGCCAGGCGGGGCCGCTCGAGGGCCTGCCGCTCGGCAATAAGGATCTGTTCTCCACCAAAGGCGTCCGCACGACAGCCTGCTCGAAGATCCTCGGCGATTTCAAGCCGCCGTATGAATCGACCGTTGGCCAAAACTTGTGGGACGCCGGCGCGGTGATGCTTGGCAAACTCAACAACGACGAGTTCGCGATGGGCTCGTCGAATGAAACGAGCGCTTTCGAGCCCGTCGTTTCGCCGTGGCGAAGGAAAGACAAATCCGGAAAGGCGTCGTCCGACAAATTGGTGCCCGGCGGCTCGTCGGGCGGCTCGTCCGCCGCCGTCGCCGCCGATCTTTGCCTCGCCGCCACCGCCACCGACACGGGCGGTTCGATCCGCCAGCCGGCCGCGCTGACCGGGACCGTCGGCATCAAGCCGACATACGGGCGCTGCTCGCGCTGGGGCATCGTGGCTTTCGCGTCGTCGCTCGATCAGGCGGGACCCATCGCCAAGACGGTGCGCGACGCCGCGATCATGCTGACGGCAATGGCGAGCCACGACCCGAAGGATTCGACCTCGGTCAACCACCCCGTGCCAGACTACGAAGCGGCGCTGTCAAAGGGCGTCAAAGGGCTTCGCGTCGGCGTTCCGAAGGAGTATCGCGTTGCAGGCATGTCGGCTGAGATTCAGAAGCTTTGGGACGACGGCATCGCCTGGCTGAAAGACGCTGGCGCAATAATCCACGACATTTCCCTGCCGCATACGAAATACGCGTTGCCGGCCTATTACATCGTCGCGCCTGCGGAGGCGTCGTCAAATCTGGCGCGCTACGATGGCATGCGCTACGGGCTCCGCGTGTCGGGCGACAATCTGATCGATACCTATGAGCGCACGCGCGCCGAAGGTTTCGGCAAAGAAGTGCGCCGCCGTATCCTGATCGGCACGTACGTTCTGTCAGCCGGATACTATGACGCCTATTATCTGAAGGCGCAGAAGGTGCGCACGTTGATCAAGCGCGACTTCGACGAGGCGTGGAATAAGGTGGACGTGGTGCTGACGCCGACGACGCCGTCGCCGGCCTTTGCGCAGGGCGAGAAAACCGGTGATCCTCTGGCCATGTATCTTGAGGATATTTTCACCGTCACGGTCAATATGGCCGGCCTTCCGGGCATGTCGGTGCCGGGCGGGCTGTCGTCGCAGGGCACGCCGCTGGGATTGCAGCTCATCGGCAAGCCGTTCGACGAGGAAACACTGTTCCGCGCCGGCCAAGCGATCGAGAATGCGGCCGGCCGTTTTACCGCGCCCGAGCGCTGGTGGTTGAAAGGGTAAGACATATGGACCCGAAACGCCCCTGGGAATGCGCCGCCATGCCGGACGTACGCGCCGAGATCGATCGCATCGACAACGCGCTCGTTGACCTCATTGCCGAGCGCTTCGGATACGTCGACCGCGCATGGCAGTTGAAAATGAACTCGGCCGAAGGCGCGATCGTGCCGTGGCGCATCCAGCAGGTGATCGACCGCGTGAAGGCGCGCGCCGCCGAACGCGAACTGCCGCCCGAGATGATCGAGATGGTCGGCGCGCAGTGGCGCAACATGATCGGCTGGTTCGTGCAGTACGAAGAGGAGAAAATCCGTAAGGCGATCGAAGCGGCCGATGCGAAAGGCGCAGGCGGTCCCCATGGCGGTTGAACAGCTCCAACCTCCTGAAATCGAGGCGGCGGTGCCGTTGATCGAGATCATGCTCTATGCTGCGCTCAATCCTGCGACGATCTTTGCAGCGTTCTGGCTCGGCCGACAGGCGAATGAAAAAGCGAAGATACTCATCGCCGCGTTCGCCGGAGCTGTCGCCGGCATAGCGCTGCTGTTTCTAGCCGCTCTCCTGCGCGTATGGGATGCCCCGACCTTGGGTCGCGCCGGCGCCGGCGTTTTCGTCGCATCCTTGCTGGCCGGCCTCGTCTATGCGCGCGTCGGATACGCCTTCCGGCGACAGGACTGATTACGGAGATCCGAGATGGGCGCCGCCAAAGCCACTACGAAGGACAAGCCGTCGAACCTGATCCCCGGCGCGACGGGCGACTGGGAACTGATCATTGGTCTTGAAGTCCACGCGCAGGTCGCTTCCAACGCCAAGCTCTTTTCCGGATCGTCCACCGCTTACGGAGCAGAACCAAACAGCCACGTGTCGCTCGTCGACGCCGCGATGCCCGGCATGCTTCCCGTCATCAACCGCGAGTGCGTGGCGCAGGCGGTGCGCACAGGCCTCGGCCTCAAGGCGGCGATCAACTTGAAGAGCGTCTTCGATCGCAAGAATTACTTCTATCCCGATCTGCCGCAGGGCTATCAGATCTCGCAATACAAGCAGCCGGTCGTTGGCGAGGGCGAGATCGAAATCGACGTCGACGGCGAGACGTTGAAAATCGGCATCGAGCGCCTGCACTTGGAGCAGGACGCCGGGAAGTCCCTGCACGATCAGCATCCAGATTATTCTTACGTCGATCTGAATCGTTCCGGCGTTGCGCTGATGGAAATCGTGTCGAAGCCAGACCTGCGATCCTCCAAGCAGGCGCAGGCCTACGTGACGAAGCTGCGCACGATCCTGCGCTACATCGGCGCCTGCGATGGCGACATGGAGAAAGGCAATCTCCGCGCCGACGTCAACGTTTCCGTCAGAAGGCCCGGCGCCAAACTCGGAACACGCTGCGAGATCAAGAACGTCAATTCCATTCGGTTCATAGGTCAGGCGATCGAGGTCGAAGCGCGCCGCCAGATCGACATCATCGAAGACGGCGGACAGATCGACCAAGAAACGCGGCTGTACGATCCCGCGAAGGGAGAAACGCGAGCGATGCGCTCCAAGGAAGAGGCGCATGATTACCGCTATTTTCCCGATCCCGATCTGCTGCCGTTGGAGTTCACGCAGGCCTGGGTTGACAGCCTCAAATCGTCGCTTCCCGAATTGCCGGACGAGAAGCGCGCCCGGTTCATCGCGAGCTATGGCCTTTCCGCCTATGACGCCAGCGTCCTGATTGCGGAACGCGAGAGCGCCGACTACTTCGAAGCGGTCGCGAAGGGCCGGGACGGCAAGCTCGCCGCCAACTGGGTCATCAACGAGCTGTTTGGCCGCCTGAACAAGGAGGGCGAGGCGATCGAAAAGAGCCGCGTCGCCGCCGCCCAGATCGGCGGCATCGTCGATTTGATTTCCTCCAACGCCATCTCGGGCAAGATCGCCAAAGATCTCTTCGAGATCGTGTGGACGGAGGGCGGCGACCCCGCCGAGATCGTCGAGCAGCGCGGCATGAAGCAGGTGACCGATACAGGCGCCATCGAGAAAGCCATCGACGCGATCATCGCCGCTAACCCGGACAAGGTCGAGCAGGCTAAAACCAAGCCGTCGATGCTTGGTTGGTTCGTCGGTCAGGTCATGAAATCGACAGGCGGCAAGGCCAACCCGGCCGCCGTCAACGACCTGCTGAAAGCGAAACTTAAACTCTAGACTGCGACGGCTGCTTCGCGTTTGCGGCGAACGTCGTCGCGGTGCAGCAGATAAATCTTGCGGATCGCCAAGGCGCCGGCCAGCATCACGAAGCCGAACGGCACGACGACCGCGAGAAAGATAACGACCTTTGTTGTGGTCATGGCGGCCCCTCCCGTCCGAGGCCAATGTTGATCTGGGCGGCACCATACCGGAATAGATTTTCCGTCCCGCTGCGGCGGGGCTCGCAATTCGACCCATCGCGTAAACACTAAATTATGGGATTTGCGCTGCGCCGCGGCATCGCACACAGCGACATTAGAGCGGCGTAACCTTTAGCGGCATGCCGCCTCGCGGCCGCAGCGTCACGCGGCTGACGGGTTCCGGCGCATGCCGTCCGTCCCACTTGAATGACGCGCCCTGTACGAGCCTCGCCAGGATTGCCGTCGCCTCGATCATCGCGAACGCCGCGCCGATGCACACGCGCTGTCCGTAGCCGAACGGCATGAACTGCGTTCGCGGATACTTGTCTTCGCGCTCGGGCAAGAAGCGGTCCGGATCAAAGCGGTCCGGATCCTCCCATAGCGCGCGATGACGATGGATGGCGTAGATCGGCAGCACAATCAGCGTCGGCGCGGGCAACGTTTTGCCGGCGATGGTGACTTCACCATGCGGATTGGCGCGGGTCATGATCGGGACTGGCGGATAGAGCCGCATCGACTCTTTCAGCACGCGCTGCGTGATGGTCAGATCGGTGACGTGCTCGGCCAATATGGCCCCACCGCCGGTGACGCGCTGAACCTCTTCACGCACGCGCGTCTGCCACTCCGGCGCGCGGGCTAGCAGATAGAGCGTCCACGTCAGCGCCTTAGCGGTCGTTTCGTGTCCGGCGAGCAGGAAGGTGCCGAGATTGTCCACGATCTCCGCGTCGGTCATGGGCTGACCCGTATTCGGATTGTCGGCCGCGAGCATTCGCGCGACGAGATCGTCCCCTTCAGCGCCGGCTTTGCGGCGCTGATCCAACAGCCTCTGAACGACCGCGCGGCCGTCGAGCGCCGCTTGGCGCATCCTGCGTTTTCCCGGATGCCACATCGTCTCGGGCAGCAGCAGAAGGGCGGCCGCCACTTCCCACGCGATCGGATCGAGATAGGCGTGGCCCGCCCGCTTAATCTCCGCGCCCTCGGCTTCATTGATGCCGGCGAGCACCGTGCGCCCGATGACGGTGAACGTGGTCTCGGTCATATCGGCATCGATCTCGGCGATTGATGAATCGCCCTTGGCCCGCCAGCGCGCGAGTTGCTCGCTCGCCGCGTCGACCATCGCCGGCACATAGCCCAGGAGTTCGTTGTGCCGGAACAGCGGGCTTGCCAGCTTGCGCTGCCAACGCCAGTGTTCGCCCTCCGCCGTCAACAATCCATCGCCGACGACGGGCCTCAGCACGCGGCGGTCCAGGCGGGTCTTCGGAAAGCTGGCCGCCTCCTTGACAAGAATGCGGTCCGTCAGGTCCGGCGCCGTCACCCAGGCCACGAGCGGCCGCTTGCCGCCGTAGAGAACGATCGGCTCCTCGTAAACGGCGCGCGGCAGCGATCGGAGAGGATTGCGCACGAAGCGGGCGAGAAACGGCAGAAGCGGCAACGCCCGCGCCGCAGGCGTTACCTTCGGCGGGTAGAGCGGCAGCGATGTCACGAGAGCGTCCATGCGCGCAGTTTAACACGCCCGGCGCGGCCAAATCATGGGATCGGAGCGGGCGCGCCGTCGCGCCCTAGTTCAGGCCTTGGCGGCGCGCGCCTTGCCAGCCGCCTTCTTCAGCGCGCGACGAACGCCGGCGGTATTCCCCTGAACGCGAGTCACCTTGGCGCGGGGAATGGCGCGGCGCGCCTTCTTTTTCTGCTTCTGGATATTTTTGAGGGAAGTTTTCGACATGGCGTTTTGTCCGTTCAAAGGGGAGCGCGGCGTCGCGCACTGGCGATTGGAAGCCGCCCGTGTAGGCGAACCGCTTCGCCAAAGCAAGCTCGGTCAGCCGAGGAGATATTGAAGCCCGAAGTAGGTCGGGGCGATGATGCCGGCCGCCCAGATGAAGGCGGACGTGATATTGGCCAGCTGGAACTGCCACTGCGGCACCGCGTACATGCCGGCGACTACGGGGATCACGGCGCGGATTGGCCCGAAGAAATGGCCAAAAAAAACGCCGATTGCGCCCCACTTGTCGAAAAATGCCTGACCGCTTTCAATCAGACCGGGGTTTGAGCTGAACGGCCAGACGGTCTTGATGCGGTCGGCGTAGTGGTACCCGATCCAATAGGAGATCCAGTAGCCGACCGAGCCGCCGACGCCGGCGGCCACGATGGCTGGCCACAGCACGTCGAGTGTCACGCCGCTCTTAGCGAGCAGCGCCGAGACGCCGATGAGGATTGCGGTTCCCGGCCAAAGGATCGAGACGAAACAGAAGCTTTCCATAAATGCGACGAAGAACGCGACCGGAATGGCCCAGGTCTCGTGCGCCTTCACGAACTCGACGATGAGGTTTACAAAGTCCTGAACGTTCATGGGCGGGCTTTCATTGGCGGCCTCGGTCGAGGCTGGTTGGGCGGCGCGTTATGCGGGAGGGCGCGCGCCATCGCAAGCGGCGGGCCGAGGCTCGGCCAAGCCCGACATGGGGCTTATTTGATCAAGTTCAAGCGCGTTTGCAGCGCCGATCGTACTCGCGGGACAATTCGCGCGACACGTCGCCGGCCAGCATGACGCCGCGAGAAATCTGCGCAGGGGTGAGACTTTTCCCGCCCGGACCTCGGAGTGCGCCGCCGGCCCCATCGGCTTCGCGTTTGCCGTGTAGGAGTTCGTCGCAGGAGAGATCTTTGCGCCGCTTGCTCAAGGCGAATAGCCTTACGCCAGACGCGTAAGCCTCGGGCGTCACGGGCTGTTTCACCCAAGCGCGAGATTTGTCGGCCATATAACCGTCGAACACCTTTTCGCGCTGGGTGATGCAATGATTGCTGTCGTCGACGCAGCTCAAGCCGAGTTGCGGGGCCTGCGAGGGGCCATCCGCTCCAGCGCATCCGGCGACGACAAGCGCCGCTGTCCAAGCCGGCCTGAGTAATCGCGTGAGGAATTTGGCGTCGGTCATTTGGCGAATCTGGCGTTCGTGATCATGCCGGAGGCCGTAGAAGCGCAGAATGGCAGCGTCGTGGCGGAAGCGCGACCGCATGTGGAAGGGCCATGGCCGCGCTCTAGCCGGATTCGCAAAACTGTCCTATCGGCAACTTCCGAGGGCGCAGAGCGGGCGCGTCCATCAGACAAACCGTGAGGAATGCTCCATGCCGCGCGCCATTCGATTGCACGACTACGGCGGCCCGGACGCCCTGCATTTTGAAGAGGTTGACGTCGGCGCGCCGCGGTCCGGCGAGGTTCGATTGAAGCAGACCGCCGCCGGCGTCAACTTCATCGACGTCTATCAGCGCACAGGCCTTTATCCCCTGCCGCAACTCCCTGCGGTGCTCGGCATGGAAGGCGCCGGCGTCGTGACGGCGATCGGCGATGGCGTGCGCGATCTCGCAGTCGGCGACCGCGTCGCCTATGCCGGTTGTCCCGGCGGATACGCCGAAGAAAGACTCGCGCCCGCCGATCGCATGGTCAAATTGCCGGACGCCATCGACGAAAACACGGCCGCCGCCATGATGTTGCAGGGCATGACCGCCCGCTTCCTGCTGCGCGAAACCTATCCAGTTACGTCTGCGACGACGCTCCTGTTTCACGCCGCGGCGGGCGGCGTCGGGCTCATCGCCTGCCAGTGGGCTAAGGCGCTCGGCGCGACGATCATCGGCACGGTGAGCACGGACGCGAAAGCCGAGATCGCGAAAGCGCACGGCTGCACGTACGTCATCAATTCCAAGCGCGAGGATGTCGTCGGGCGCGTCGATCAAATCACGGAAGGCGCAGGTTGCGACGTCGTCTACGACTCGATCGGCAAGGACACGTATCCCGCCTCTCTCGCCTGCTTGAAGCCGAAGGGCCTGTGGGTGTCTTTCGGCAATGCATCCGGCCCTGTGCCGCCGTTCCCGCTAACGGCGCTCAATGGTTCGCTTTTCGCCACAAGGCCGTCTTTGTTCGCCTATACGGCGGCTAGAGGGGATTTGCTGGCCAACGCCGCAGAACTTTTCGCAATGGTTCAAAGCGGCCAGATCCGCATCGCCGTCAACCACGCCTACCCGTTGGCCGATGCGGCGTCGGCGCATGGCGATCTTGAGGCGCGCAAGACAACCGGCTCGATCGTGCTTTCGACGTGAGGCGCAGGCCTTAAGTCCGCGACAACCAGGGTGTTTCGATGCAAGACGACGGGCTCGAAGACCAGATCACGCTCTATTTCTGGGACACGCCGAACGGCTTCAAAATCTCGATCATGCTGGAGGAACTGGGTGTCGCCTACCGCGTCGCGAAAATCGACATTTCGAAGGGCGAGCAGTTCGCGCCGGATTTTCTCGCGGTGTCGCCGAACAACCGCATCCCCGCGATCGTCGATCCCGACGGACCCGACGGCAATCCGATCTCGATCTTCGAATCCGGCGCGATCCTTCAGTATCTCGGTCGCAAGTACGACGCGTTCTATCCGACCAACGAACGGCGCAAGGCCGACGTTGACCAGTGGCTTTTCTGGCAGGTCGGCGGACTTGGGCCAATGGCGGGGCAGAGCTTTCACTTCCGGCAATATGCGCCGGAGAAAATTCAGTACGGCATTAACCGCTACACCAAGGAAGTCGCGCGGTTGTTCGGCGTGATGGAGCGCCGCCTGGCGGATCGCGCCTATCTCGCCGGCGACTATTCCATCGCCGACATCGCGTGCTTCCCTTGGGTTCGTGTCTGGAAGGGCATGGGCGTCGAACTCTCGACTTTCCCGAAACTCGCCGACTGGGCGCAGCGTATCGGCGCACGTCCGGCCGTCGCGCGCGGGCTCAAGATCTAGCGCTTGCCGGACAAGCGGCTCGGGTCGACGGCGCGTCCGGTCACCTTTTGAAACGCAAGTGCGCTCAGCACCTTATTTGACGGGATGCGGCGGAGCGCAGGCTCAACGCCGTCGTTTGCAAGCGCGTCCGCGTCGTCGTCATCGCTGGCTGCCGCATCCGAAAGGCCCAGATACGACGGGGCCACGACGGAGTTTTGCGCGCAGCCTGCGAGGGCAAATCCGATCGCCGCGATCGCCAAAGCCCTCGTCACCGCCGAACCCTCTGATCGAAGTTCTTGTTCCGGCGCGCATTTGGTCGGCCCGCTCGTCGTGGAGCCGCGTCAAACAACGCCGTTAAGGTTGATCGATTAGCGGGCGGCGGCTGAACGCGGGCTGAACGGCCTCAGCGCAGATGCGAAACGACGGCGTCGCGCGATCGCAAAACATGGTAAGAAAAGCCTTGCTCCAACCGTTAAGGGAGGGTCTCGACGCGCTTCATTTCCGACGGAACGTTCAATAGTGACGCGCGGAACAGCGACCTGTGAATAAAGTTCGCTAAACCGCCGCCATCTCGGGTTCGCCACGTTTACCAGTTTTCATCCATGCGCTGAGATGGTCGGCGATAAGCGACGCCGAACGACGGGACGGAATTGAGAGCGATGTCGGGTGCGAGTTCGTCGCGCCGACCGCTAGCGGAAAAAGACGGAGCAGCAACCATGGGGCGATTGGACATGCCCTCGCGTGAAGCAGCAGAGTACGCAGCTCAAGGCGGCCAGCCGGACGCGCTGTTTGAGTTGGGCCTTCTCGCCTGTTCAGGGCGCGATGGTTCCGTCAATCTCATCGAAGCGCACAAGTGGTTTAATCTCGCGGCGATGCGCGGCAACGAAGACGCCAAGCGCTATCGCCTAGACATCTCGCGCGACATGACGAAGCTCGAGATCGCCTCCGCGCAGAAGCTTGCGCGCGAGTGGCTGGCGACGAGGCACTGACGGATTCAACGCACGGCGTAGAAACGTTCGCGTGCGCCTAGCAATCCGAGAAGAACGTGGAGAGGCACTTCCACGTCGATTTCGCCGCGTCGCCGACGGCCTTCCCCGCCTTCTGCATCGCGCCGCCAGCCGACTCGGCAATGTCCGCCGCGCCTTCGCCGGTTTTTTTCAACGCGTCCCCGGCGCCCGATGCCCCGTCTTCAACCGCCTCCTGCACCGTCTTTGGCGGCGGCGTCGTTTTCGGCACCGTCGTCACGGCCTCCCCGTTTTCGACAGGCGCGACCGCGCTCGGCGGATTGGCCGGAGCAGGCGACGAAGCAGGCGGCGCGACGTGCGGGGCGGCGTCGAGACCGGGGGCCGCAAGCTTCTTGACTTCGCCGGGACACGGCGCCGTGACCGCTCGCGATACGGTACAACTCTGATGGCCGCCGGCTTTTGCCAGTTCGGTGATGCAGAGCAGCTTCAATCGCGAATCGTCGCTCGGCAGCGCAGCCGTATCGACAGAGCAGGCGTACGACGCATCCGGTCCGGTACATGCGACGCAAATGTCCGCCGCCGCGCGGCCAGACGCGACCATTGCCGCGGCTATCGCCAGCCCAGTCTGAGAAGCGCGCGTGATGCGCTGGCGCATTGTCGTCTCCGGGCGCGATTGAGTTCCATCACATCGACGCTTCCGAAGCTACGCCGCAATTGCGGCCGCGACCAGTCGGCAGGCGCCCGTCGGCCAAAAACGAGTCCTGACGCGATCAAAACAGGTGCGCCTCAACGCCCTGCAACGCCCGTTTACCTTGCCTTGCAATGCCTGGGGGCGCCATCTATACGGGGGCAGCGCACTGATTTGCGGAGACGTGGCCGAGTGGCTGAAGGCAACGGTTTGCTAAATCGTCATACGCTTTAAAGGCGTATCGAGGGTTCGAATCCCTCCGTCTCCGCCATTTCCGTATGTCCTTCATAGCCGACCATCGATCGCAGGGGATCGAAGCGCCAACATGTCCATAGAAGGTTCGAACTCGCCTGACGCCGCCTCGCAGCGGACCGCGAATGAGACTCGCCCGACGCGCATGGACGCGCTCGCAACCCTGCCGGTGTTCTTGAAGCTTGCCGGCAAACGCGCTGTGCTCGCCGGCGGCTCTGAGCCGGCGTTGTGGAAAGCCGAATTGCTCGCTGCGGCCGGCGCGCATGTCGACGTCTATTCCGAATCTTTCGTCGAAGGCTTCGACGAGCTTGCCGCGAGCCCGCCCGCTGGACGCGTGACGCTCGTTCCGCGCCGTTGGCGGCTCGGCGATCTCGCCGATGCGGCCATCGCCATCGGCGCCATCACGAACGACGAAGACGCAGCTGACTTTGCCGCCGCGGCGCGCGCCGCCGGCGTTCCCGTCAACGTTATTGACCGACCCGACTATTGCGCCTTCCAATTCGGCGCCATCGTCAATCGCTCGCCGCTCGTCGTCGCGATTTCGACGAACGGCGCCGCGCCGGTGTTCGCGCAATCGATCCGATCGCGCCTCGAAGCGCTGCTCCCTCAAGGTTTCAAGCGCTGGGCGGAGGCCGCCAAGACGTGGCGCCGGGAAGGCGATCGGCTTGGCGGATCAATGGCGGAGCGTCGTCGCTTTTGGGAGCGTTTCGCCGATCGCGCGATGACCAATGCTGGTCGCGCGCCGACGCCGGACGATCTGGAAGACCTGTTGAGCGATGCGTCGAACGCGTCTTCGCGCGGTTTCGTCTCCCTCGTCGGGGCGGGCCCAGGCGATCCCGAACTCCTGACGCTTCGCGCCGTGCGAGCGTTGCGCTCCGCAGATGTCGTACTTTACGACGATCTCGTCACCGAGCCGGTGTTGGAGTTCGCGCGCCGCGAGGCGAAGCGGATGCTGGTCGGTAAACAGGGCTACGGTCCCGCATGCAAACAAACCGAGATCAACGTGCTGATGGTTCGCTATGCGCTGGAGGGCAAGCGCGTCGTTCGCCTGAAATCTGGCGACCCGATGATCTTCGGTCGGGGCGGCGAAGAAATCGACCAATTGAAAGCGGCCGATGTCGCCTTCGACGTGATCCCCGGCGTCACGGCCGCCCAGGCCGCCGCGGCGCGCCTCGGCGTATCTCTGACGCATCGAGATCACGCCAACCGGCTGCAGTTTATTACCGGTCATTCGCGCGAGGGGCGCTTGCCGTCCAGCCTCGATTTTCGCGCGCTCGCCGACCCGGGCGCCACAACCGCTGTCTACATGGCGCACCGCACTCTAAATGAACTGAGTGATCGGCTCTCGGCCGCGGGACTTTCGCCCTCCACGCCTGCGTGCGCGCTGATCAACGTCAGTCGCGACGGTGAGCGCGTCGTGGCGAGCACGATTGCGGAGCTTCCAGGCGCGCTCGCCGAAGCGGGCGTCGATGGCCCGTGTCTCGTGCTGATCGGCGAGGCGCTGCGACCCGCGACCGCGCCGATTGCGACGGTGCGCGCCGTCGTCAGCTGAGGCTGTAGATTCTCCTCGCCGGACCGGCCCCGAGCCCCCGCGAGCAGCGAAACATATCCGCCACACGGACCCCATGTCCCGCAGTCCCGTCGGATCGAAAAAACGTGCGCTCCTCAGGCAATTAGCCGCCCTTTCGACGAGGGAGAAACGACTGGGCCTCGGCTTGGAATGACCCAAGCGATTGGCTATAGTTCAGCGCCGGGGGGTCCGGTGGTCTGAGCTGTTCTGGCTGCCGAGCCGGAAAGCCGCAATCGCGTATTGCCATTGGCGCAGCTAGGCCGCGCCTTTCGTAGCGCGACTCGGGCAAGGGTGTTGGGAGCGGCGTGCGTATGCGGTGCAATCCGTCCTACTGGCTGTTGGGACTGGTTCCAATTGCTATGTTGAGCTGGGTTGCCGTCGAGCTTGAGCGCGACGGCATTGAGCGCGACCTCGGCCGCCGCATGCAGGAAGCTTTAGCGCGCAACGGCTTCACCTGGGCCGCTCCGATCCTTGAGGGTCGCGACGCGACGCTGACCGGCAAAGCCCTCGAAGATACCGATCCTGCCCGCGCGCTTGCGGCGGCGCGCGACGTGTGGGGCGTTCGCACGGCAGATGCCCGCATCGGCCTGGTCGAGTCCGTCGACCGCTATACGTGGACAGCGACGTCGCGCGGCGACGGCCGTATCGTCCTTGGCGGGTTCGCGCCCAATGACGAGACGCGCCGCGCCCTCGTCGGCGCCGCCAAGAGCGTATTCTCGCGTGCCGAGATCGTCGATGAGATGCGCCTTGCCCGCGGAGCGCCAGATCGCGACGCGTGGCTCTCCGGCGCCGAGTTCGGACTGAAACAATTGGCGCAACTCAAGCGCGGCGTTGCGACGCTCGAACAGTTGGACATCAGCCTCGAAGGCGAAGCGGCGACGCCGCCGTCCTATAAATCGGTCCGGGCGGCGCTCGCCGACAAGCGTCCCGCCGGCGTCGGCCTCGGCATTGAAGACATAAAGCCGCCGCGCGTCGATGCCTACGCTTGGTCGGCGAAGTATTCGGGCGGCGACGTCGCCATCGCCGGCTTCGTGCCCTCCGACGCCGTGCGCGGTGAACTCGAACGCAAGGCGAAAGCGGCGTTCAAGACCGCATCGATTTCAGATCGCGCCGATCTCGCCGAGGGCGCGCCGGAGGGATTTGCGTCTGCCGCAGCGACGGCGCTCGAACAACTTGCCGCGCTGAAATCGGGAAGCGCCGACTTCCGAGGCAACGAAATCACCTTCACCGGACAGGCGGCCGACGAAGCGGCCGCGCTCGCCGTTCGCAAGACGCTGCGCAGCGTCATCCCGCAGAGCTACAAACTCAACGACCAGATTGCATTTCCCAAGCCCGCGCAGGCAGGTCCGCAGGGTTACGCGATGACGATCGCTCATGATGGCGCCGCGCTTGAAGTCAGCGGCATGGCGCCGACGGAGGCGTCCCGCATAGCGCTCGTCGACGCCGTGCGCGCCCGCTTCCCCGGTAAGACCGTCGCCGATAAGCTTGCCGTCACGCAGGGCGCGCCAGAGGGTTGGCAACAGTGCATCGTTGCCGGGCTCGCCGCGCTTCCCAAACTCAAATCCGGCAAGGCGCAACTCGTCGACCGCAAGCTCACCGTTGTCGGCGCAACCGACGACTACGCCGTCGCCGAAGCCGTGCCGATCGACGTCAAGGCCGCTGTCGGTCAGATATGCGAGGCGCAAACCAACATCGAATTCAGCGGCAAGGCGCGCACCGACCTCTCATGGAAGGCCGTTCGCGGCGCCGATCGACGGCTTCTGCTCCAGGGCGAAGCGCCCGACGCGGCGGCGCGCGTGCGCCTTGCGGAAGCGGCGCAGACATTGTTTCCCGGGGTGAGCGTCGCGGATCAGATGGTCATCGCCGGGGCTCCGTCGCAGGTTTGGCTGCCGGTCGCGCTGCGCGGGCTCGAACAGCTGGCGAAGTTGAACCAGGGCGAAGCATCGCTGGTCGGACAGGAACTCACCATTTCCGGCGTCGCCGTCAACGACAGCGTCGCCTCGGCGGTGCGCGCGGCCGTGGCGTCCGGCTTGCCGCAGGGCTTCACCGGGCGCGACAAGATCACGATCATGTCCTCGGTCGAGCGCGAAGCCGATCAATGCGAAGACCTGATGCGGGCGACGACCGAGCGCGGCGTGATCAATTTTGAGCGTGCGAAAGCGGACCTGACGCAGGATAGCGCCGACACGCTGAAAGAACTTGCCGAGATCGCCAACGAGTGTCCGGCCTTCCGCATCGAGATTGAGGGACACACCGACGCCGAGGGCACGGACGAACGCAACCAACGCCTGTCTGATCGCCGCGCGCGCGCCGTCGCCGATTATCTGAGCGGCGCCGGCGTTTCGTCGAGCCGTTTGAGCACGATCGGCTATGGCGCCTCGCGCCCCATCGCCGAGAACGACACTGAAGAGGGCCGCGCGCGCAACCGGCGCATTGAATTCGCGGTTAGAGTGAACTGATGGATTTGGCCGAAAGGCCGGGGAGACGACGATGGATTATCTGTTCGTCAAACTGATCTGGTGGATTGCGCTGGCGTTCGCGCTGGGCGTCGTCGCCGGATGGGCGTCGTGCGGCGCCAAGCATCACGAGGACAATGGTTGAGATGACGTATCTGCTGCTGCAGACATTCCTGTTGCTGCTCGCCGCCTACTTTGCCGGCGCGTTTGCGGCGTGTCTGACGAAGCGCTGGATCAGCGCCGGAGCAGAGCCGCGCCTTGCCGCCGCGCCTGCGTCGATGCCGATGTCGATGGCGCCGCCTGCGCCGATCGCTGCGCCGCCGATGTCGGCGGCGGCGGCGGCCGCCGCTGCTGCGGCGCGCCTCGCTCAAGGCCGTGGCGGCGTTGATGCGCAAGCCCCGCGCCCCGTCACTGTCCAAAGACCGGCGCCCCGGCCGCGGGTCGAGGTTCGTCCGCGCTCGATCGAGTTGGTGCAGCCAAAGATCGATCTGTTGCCGCGTCCCGCGCCGCGACCCGTGCCGTCAGTCGCCGACACCTACCGCTTTGAGCGCGCGCTCATCGGGCCTGATCCGAACGAGGGCATGCCGCGTCGGCCGATCATCGAAATTCGGCCAGCGGTGCACGATTGGGTCACGGGCCCACCGGGACCGTGGCCGCCGCCGCCAAAGCCGGAGCCCATTCCTGAACCCGTGCCGGAGCCGGAAGCAGAGCCGGAGGCGGTCGCCGCGAAATCACCAATCAAGCCGCGCGACGAAAAGGCCATCGCCGCGCAGGCTGCAGAAGCGTCCGAAATCCGCGCGCGTTCGGGCGTCAGCGCCGCCGCGGCCAACGCAGCCGCCGCCGCGTCCGCGGCGCTCGCCGCCGCCAAGGCCGCCGCTGCATCGATCAGCGGTCCTAAAGCCGCAAAATCCGACGATCCCGGGACGCCGAAGCCCGCGCCCGCCAAGTTGAGCGACAGATTGGCGGAGGCCGCGCCCACAGAGCCGCAAGCGCCGTCCTCGAATCTCATTGCCGACGGCGACGATCTGCAGCGCGTCCGCGCGATCGATGCGGCGACGGAGCAGGCGCTCAAACGAGAAGGCATCCTACGTCTCGAAACGATCGCGCGCTGGACTGCCGAGGACGTCGAACTGTATGACGACGAACTGAAGCTCCAGGGCCGCATCGACAAAGAGCAGTGGATCGAGCAAGCGCAAATTCTCGCCAAGGGCGGCGAGACCTATTACTCGCGCAATCGCGCCGCCGCCGCCAAAGCCGCCGCAGCCGCCGCCCTCCCGCAAAAGGCACCTGCCGCCGCGCCCGACCCCGCGCCGACCGACAGCGCTGGCGAAGCCTCCGACGCGGAAGAGGATGAGCCTGCCGAAGACGTCGACATCGCGCCGAGCGCGCCGGCTAAGTCGGAGCCGCCGCCAACGCCGCCGCCAGCCAAAGAAGGCAAATCCGTCGGCGACATCGCCGCGGCCGCGGCCGCCGCAATCGCCGCCGCCTCGGCCAGTGTGACGCGCGGCATCCGTCCGATCGAGCCAATCTCGCCGCTTTCCAAAGTCAATCCGAACGTCGTTATCCCGGCGCGGTTGTCGGACGCCCTCAAGGAAAATAACGACAAGGGCGCCGGCGCCGCGCCCATCCAGCCTTCGCCACGTCCGGCGCCAGGCGCCGACGAACAGGGCGGCGACGATCTCAAGCGGATCCGCGGCGTCGGCGTGCTCATTGAAAAGCGGTTGAAGGCTCTCCGCGTGACGACCTACGAGGCGATCGCCAACTGGACCAGCGACGACATCGATCGCGTCAGCAATCAGCTTGATTTCAGGGGACGGATTGAACGCGAAGGCTGGGTCGAGCAGGCGCGCATACTTTCCAGTGGCGGCCAGACAGAATTTTCCCGCCGCGTCGATCGCGGCGAGGTTGAGAGCAGCAAGGACGGTTGAGTGCGAGACCTAGGCCGCGCGCTGCTCCGCCGCTGCGTCAGTACGTGCGAAGAAGTTCGAAATCGCCGCAATCGTCGGCGCGTCCCGCAGGAGCGGCGCGTGGCCCTCGCCCGAAACCGTCACGCTCGAAAGGTTTGGATGCCGCTTGCGCATTTCCTCGACGGTTGCTTCCGACAGAATATCAGAGTTCGCGCCGCGGATCGTCAGCACCGGACAGCGCGACAAGGCTTTGAACTGTGGCCAAAGCGCCGGTATCGGGCCATCCAGCACCGACAGACAGTTCATCAGCTTCTTATCGTAGCCGCTAACCGGACGGCCGTTGCGTTCATTGAAAAGCTGACGCGCGACGGCTTCCGCGTCGGCGTCGCTCATGTCGGGGAAGTCGCGCTTCGTCAGCTCGCGCACGGTGCGGACCGCCTCGGTCCACGTTTTCGGGGTCGGGACGCGGCCGACGTAGCTCGCTATTCGCACCAGCCCGTCGCTCTCGATCACCGGGCCGATGTCGTTCAGCACCACGGCGCCGATGCGCGCGGGTTGCACCGCGGCCAGCACCATCGTGATGAGTCCGCCGCGCGAGGTGCCGATGACCCCGGCGTCGAATAGCCCCACTACTGTCATGAAGTCGATGACGTCGTGCATCTCGATTGGCACGGCGTAGTTGCGCCAGTCGCTATCGTGCTCGGACAGGCCGCGGCCGCGGATGTCGAGCGTATAGACCGTTCGCGGCGCCGTGGCGTATGAACTCAGCGCCAACGCCACATCATGAAAGTCGCGGCTGTTGCGCGTCAGACCGGCGAGGCACAGCACGGGCCGTCGCGACGCGCGGGCGCCGGCTCCGCGCGCTGCCGCATACCGCCGCGCATATAGCCGTAGGCCGTCGCGCGCCGTGAACGTGATGTCTTCGAAGCCGCTATTCGTCGCCGTCATGCCGGTCATCGCCCTCATGCCGCACTCCGCTAATTCCCTGCCCCCATCGAAGGCGATGTGAACAGGGAGTGCATGCGCTACCCCTCCGACTTGTCCGTCGGCGCCGACGCGTCGTCGTCGTCGTCGCCGGCCGCCGGCTCCTTGCGCGAGCCTTGCGCGCGCACAAGGTCTTGCCCGATTCTCAGCGCTTTGGCGTCGTCGCCGAGGCGGGCGCGATAGATTTGGATATTGGACAGCACCTTCGTCACGTATTCGCGGGTTTCGGTGATCGGAATGCGCTCGATCCAGTCGACGGGATCGACCTTTGGATCGCGCGGATCGCCGTTCTCGCGGATCCACTGGCGCGCGCGCCCTGGCCCAGCGTTATAGCCAGCCAGACCGAGGACGTAGGACCCGTCGAACTCCTCCATGCGATCTGCGATGTAGGCCGAAGCAATCTGCGCGTTGTACGAATTGTCGGTCATCAGCCGGGGAATATCGCATTTGATCTTGTAGTCGCCACAGACGTGTTTCGCCGTCACCGTCATCACCTGCATCAGGCCCTTCGCGCCGGCGCCGGAAATCGTTTTCGGCTCGAATTCCGTTTCCTGCCGCGTAATGCCGAGCATGAACGCCATCTCGGGCGGCTTGCGCAACGTCTTGAAACTCGGAAACGTGTGCAGCGGATAGCCGTAGGTTAAAAGGTTTTGCCCGCGCGCGATGGCCGCTTTCGCGATCCGCACTGACATCTGCGTGTCGCCGAACATGTCGGCCAGATGCGCGATCATGCCCGCCTCCGCTTCGCTCGGCAGGCCGACCCGCAGCGACGTTAGGAAGCCCCGCGTATACTCGCGTGACAGCCCGGATTTGCGCGCGATTGCCGCCGCCTTCACGGCGTCGGACTCGACAAAATTTTTGATCTGGTCGTCCGTCGGATAAGCGGGAGGCGCCACGTCGAGCGCCGTGCGGCCAGGTTCTAGCTTCTGCATCGCCAGCAGCCCGTGGAACGTGTCCGGATTGCGGGTCGCGTTTCGGTAATGCTCAGCGGCCACAGTTTTGTCGCCGCGGCTTTCGGCAAGGAGGCCTAGCCAGAACGCGGCTTTCGCGCGGCTCAGCGGTCCGTCGGCGGCTTTCGCAAGCGCCTGAAAATGCGTCTCCGCGCTCGTCTCGTCTTGCAAGTAACGCCAGGCGATCCACCCGGCCATGAACGTCTGCTCTTTGAGCGGGTTGACCGTGAGGGGCCCCGCGTCCTTCGTCAATTCGTAAGCGAGCTTCGGCTTTCCGTTCTTGAGCGCCTGATAGGCGAGTTGACGGCGCTCCGCCCACCATTCGTCGAGCACCGCGATCTTCGCCGGATCGGGCGGAATGGCGAGTATGATCTTCGACGCCTCTTCAAACTTCTGCGCTTTTCGCAAGAGCTGAGCGCGATGGAATTGGAACCCGAGATCTTTGCCGTCGTCGGACGCGCCGGCCATCAGCGACTTGCCGCTCGCCGACTTGTTGAACACGGCGAGTCGCGCCGCCGCCTTTTTCTGTTCGCCTGCCGGGAGCAGCGGAATGACGCGCTTGGCGACAGCCGAGCGCTCGGCGCGGTTCTCCTTCCAGCGCACGTCGTCCGTCACCATGCGGTCGAAGCGCCATTTGTGGTCGTCCTCGGTCAGCAGAGATCCGAAGCGGTTGAGAAATCCGGTCTCAAGCGTGGCGGGTATCGAGAATTCGCGCCAGGTCTTCGCCGCGAGCCGCTTGGCTTCCGCGGCATTGCCTTCGGCCAGATGCGCGGAGGCGAGCGCGGCGTAGCCTATGCCCGTTTTGGGCTCGGATTCCGCGAAGAACGACTTGATCGACGACGCGCTGCCGCCTTGCGTGAAGAGCGACTCTTCCAGGCGCTGTATCATCATCGTGCGCTCGGGCCACAGCGGATTGTCTTTGAGGAACGCGCGGTATTCCGCGGCCTCGCCGTAGCCGCTTCTGAGCCGCATCCATGTGACGAGCTTTTTGGCGATCGGGTCGCTCAATCCGTTCCGGTGCTCGGCGACGGCCGTCAGGTTGTTCTTCTTTACGGCATCCGCCGCCTTGCGGATTCGATCGGCGTCGTCCGCCGACACCGAAATGTCGACGATGGGTTTCAAGACGGCGTCGAGCTTGGCGCGGTGCGCGGCCTCGCGGGCGTCAAGTTTGGGCGCCGGACTTGTTAAAACGGCGGCGTCTTCGGCGCGCGTCGCCCCCGCCATGACAGGCATCGACAGAGTTGCGCCGAGGACAGCCGCGCAAGCGCGGAGCGGCGAAGAAAAGGTCAGTCTTGTCAGACTGATGCGGTTGCTCACAGGTCTCATCCTCGCGTTGCGCGTTGGGCCGCGCTGCTGCCTTGCGGGGCGCAAGGCAAGCGCCTAATGTTGCGCCGGTTCGCCGGGTTCCGGTTCGTTTGCCGCATTGTCCATTAAGCGGTGCGGGTTTGTTCGGCGCAAGCGCTTTGACCGTGCTATGCGCCATGCCCGTGCGGCGACACCGTGGCCAGTCGCGTCACCGGGCGGTATCCCCGGTTCGGCGGTCGTTGCAACCCGGATTTGCGACGGCGCTCCGACGGCGAGCGTCCGGAAATCCCTTCTCAGAGAGATGCATGTTCAAAGGTTCGATCACGGCGCTCATCACGCCTTTCAAAAACGGGGCGTTGGATGAAGCGGCGCTGACGCGCTTCATCGATTGGCAGATCGCCGAAGGCACGCACGGACTTGTTCCCGTCGGCACGACCGGTGAAAGCCCGACGCTCGACTACGACGAGCACAAGCGCGTCATTGAGCTCACCGTTCAGACGGCCAGGAAGCGCGTTCCGGTGATCGCAGGGACCGGATCGAATTCCACGGACGAAGCCATCGAACTCTCGCAGTACGCCGAGAGAGCTGGGGCCGACGGCGTGCTGATCGTCACTCCGTACTACAACAAGCCGACGCAGGAAGGGCTCTACCAGCACTTCAAGGCAATCAGCGAAGCGATTGCGCTGCCGATCATCATCTACAACATTCCACCGCGCTCGATCGTCGATATGTCGGTCGCGACGATGGCTCGGCTCGCGAAGATCAAGAACATCGTCGGCGTCAAGGACGCGACCGCCAATCTCGCGCGCCCTTCGCTGCAGCGCGCGGCCTGCGGACCTGACTTTATCCAGCTTTCGGGCGAAGACGCGACGGCGCTCGGCTACATGGCGCACGGCGGGGCGGGCTGCATTTCGGTGGCGTCCAACGTGGCGCCGCGGCTTTGCGCCGAGTTTCAGAACGCCTGCATCGCCGGCGATTACAAGAGGGCGCTACAGTATCAGGATCGCCTCACCGCGCTTCATGACGTGCTGTTCTGCGAGACCAATCCGGGGCCGGTGAAATACGCGGTCAGCCGGCTCGGCTTCTGCGCGCCGGACATGCGCCTGCCGATGGTTCCGATCTCCGAGACCTCGAAAGCGGCGATCGATCGCGTGCTTGACGATCTTGGCCTGCTCGACGCAAAGGCCGCCGAGTAGTGGCGTCAAAGCGAGACGACGGCAGCACGCTCATCGCGGAAAACCGCAAGGCGCGCCACGAGTACTTCATCACCGACAGCTGGGAAGCGGGCGTTCAGCTGCTCGGTTCCGAGGTGAAATCGTTGCGCGTTGGGCAGACGAACATAGCGGAAAGCTACGCCTCGATCGAGGACGGCGGCCTCTGGCTGATCAACAGCTACATCGCCGAATACAGGGGAGCGGCGCTGTTCCAACACGAGCCGCGCCGCAAGCGCAAACTGCTCATGCATCAAAGCGAACTCAACAAGCTGAAGCTGGCCATCGAGCGCAAGGGCATGACGATCGTGCCGCTCGAAATGTACTTCAATCCGAAGGGCCGCGCCAAACTCAAGATCGGCCTCGCTGAGGGCAAGAAGCTGCACGACAAGCGCGACAGCGAAAAAAAGCGCGACTGGAACCGCGAAAAGGCGCGCTTGATGCGGGAGAAGGGGTGACGCCTTGAACCAGCCCAATCTGCTCGTCGTCGATTGGTCGAAACTTCCGGCGCCCGAAGACGACGGCGCCGCCGCGCATCTCACTGGCCACGCCGTACCCGCGCGGGCTCTCTCCGCCACGGATGGATCAAGCGTCGATCTCTCGATGCTTGTCGGCCGCACCGTCGTCTATGTTTATCCGATGACCGGAACACCCGGCGCCGCGATGCCCGACGGGTGGGACGACATTCCCGGCGCGCGCGGCTGCACGCCACAAACATGCGCTTTCCGCGATCATCACGCTGAACTTCTGGCCGCGGGCGCGAACCGCGTGTTCGGTCTGTCAACGCAGCCAACCGAAGATCAGCGCGAAGCAGCCAATCGGCTTCATTTGCCGTTCGCGCTATTGTCCGACGCGGCGCTCGCGTTGACCTCGGAACTGTCCATGCCGACGTTACAATCTGAGGGAAAAACGCTGCTGAAGCGCATGGCTTTGATCGTGGACGACGGCCACATTTCGAAAGTCTTCTATCCGGTCTTTCCGCCCGACCGAAACGCGGCCGAGGTTCTCGCCTGGCTCAAGGACAACCCGGCATGACCAAGACCTGGCCCTGGCCCGCGCCGAAGGAGGACGGCGCGGCGAAGCATCTGATCGCCGGCACGCGGCTGCCTGACGTCGCGCTCGTCGCAACGCGCGGCGCAGCCGTGAACCTCGCGCGCTTCCAGGAGCGCGCCATCGTGTTCGTCTATCCCTTGACGGGCAAGCCCGGCGAAAAGAACCCGCCGAAGTGGGACAAAATTCCCGGTGCGCACGGGTCGACCGCCGAGGCCGAGGGCTTTCGCGACGCCTACGCAGCGTTCCAGGCACGCGATTTCGAAGTCTTCGGCGTCAGCGGGCAGTCGCCAAAGGCGCAAGCCGAATTCGCCAAGCGCGCTGGCCTGCCGTTTCAGCTGTTGAGCGATGAAGGCTTCGCTTTCGCCGACGCGCTCGATCTGCCGCGTTTCGAGACGGGCGGAGAATCATACTTGAAGCGGCTGACGCTGATCGTGAAAAACGGCGTCATCTACCGCGTGTTCTATCCGGTCCATCCGCCCGACGCGCATGCCGGCGAAGTCCTTGCCGCGCTCACCCCAGCTCCCGCCTGATCGCCGCGAAGACGCTGCGAAACATTTCGGCTGTCAAGCGTCCGGTATTGGTATTGTAACGCGAGCAATGGAAGCTATCGAAGAGGACGCGTTCCGGGCCAATCGCATGGCGTGCGCCGTGCGCGAAGGGGTAATCCGCTTTTCTCAGTCTCAACGCGCTGAGCGTCTGGTCGTGAGCGATGCGCCCGAGGGCCAGCAGCACGCGAAGCTTGGGCATAGCCGCCATGCGCGCCTCGAAGAACGGCCGGCAGGCTGCGATCTCCGCAGGCGTCGGCTTGTTTTCTGGCGGCGCGCAACGCACCGCATTGGTGATCATGCAGTCGACGAGCGAGAACCCGTCATCCTTGCGGGCTGCGTACGTCCCTGTCGCGAATCCGAAATCGCGAAGCGTCGCGTAGAGAAGGTCGCCGGCGTAGTCGCCGGTGAACGGGCGGCCGGTGCGGTTGGCGCCGGTGCGCCCCGGGGCCAAGCCGACGATCAACAGCCGCGCATCCGCCGCGCCGAACGACGGAACGGCGCCGTTGAACCATGCGGGTTCGGCGGCTTCATTCTCTTTTCGATAAACGACCAGGCGCGGACAACGGCGGCATTTCGCTGGCGCTTCCGCTTCGGGCGCGGTCGTCGATGTGCGCGATGTCGCCAAGCCGTCCGCCTCGCCGCGGGACCGCAAGCCCACCCGCTGAGCGCTAAGGTTTAGACGTCTTCTTCGGCGAATTCATCATCGGCCGCGAACGAGCCCTCGCGGCCGGCCGGGCCTACGGGTCGACATTGAAAGCTGCGCGGCTCGCGCGCCGGTCTCGACGCCGGGTCGCGGCAGACCTGATTCTCGAGATCGGCGAGGTCGATAAACTGATCGGCTTGGCGGCGCAATTCGTCGGCGACCATCGGCGGTTGGGTCTGTAGCGTCGAAATGACGCTCACGCGCTTACCCTTCTGCTGAAGCGCCGCAACAAGTGAGCGGAAATCGCCGTCGCCTGAGAAGATGACAATGTGATCAAGGTTGTCGGCGAGGCGCATGGCGTCGACGGCAAGCTCGATGTCCATGTTGCCCTTGATCTTGCGCCGACCTGCCGAGTCCGTGAATTCCTTCGTCGGCTTCGTCACCATGGTGAAGCCGTTGTAGTCAAGCCAGTCGATCAGGGGACGGATGGAAGAATACTCCTGCTCCTCGGCGAGCGCTGTGTAGTAAAGCGCACGGACCAACTGGCCCTTCTGGCGGAACATCCCAAGCAATCGCTTGTAGTCGATGTCGAAGCCGAGCGATTTGGCGGTGGCGTACAGGTTCGCGCCATCAATGAAGAGCGCGATCCGCTCTGTCGGATAAAAGTGCATGAGCCGTGTCCTAATCAGTGGCGCCGCCAAGCGGCCGAAAAGCTATCGCGGGCAGTCTTCGTCCGCATCTATTCTGTGCGCCGGCCGGGCGATCTAAACAATGTCCAAATGGCCGACGGGGTGGATTATACCCTATTGCTACACCGTAGAACAGGGCCGGCGGTCGGAAACTGAGTTCCCCAGCGATATCCAATGATGACGTTCTTGTGACCAAGCGCGTTTCAGAATAACAGCGTTTACTTTGACGCAGCATCCCATTTACTCGCGTTTTGCTTAACGGTGCGCGGGGGGAGCGAATTTGGTTTGAGTTTTGCGCCGCATCGTGGCAGATGCTTAACAACGCGGCGCTGTGAAGCGGTCCCGACGGCCTTTTGCGCCCACAATTTCAAACCCCTACCGTTCTGCTGAGAAGGATGCCCCGATGGCTCGCGTCACTGTCGAAGATTGCGTCGACAAGATCGCCAACCGTTTTGAACTGGTTTTGATCTCGGCGCACCGCGCGCGCGCGATCGCCAACGGGGCCGCCATCACGGTCGCCCCCGACAACGACAAGAACCCTGTCATCGCTCTCCGCGAAATCGCCGAACGCACGCTCTCTCCAGACGATATGCGCGAAACGTTGATCGCCTCCATCCAGAAGAACACTGAAGTCGACGAGCCTGAAGCGGTCGCGGCGCCGCTGCTGCCCGCCGATCGCCGTCCGGTTCAACTGGGTCGCGACGATCTTTCCAGTGACGCGCAGGTCGACGTGATGACGGAAGAGCAGTTGCTTCGGGGCCTCGAGAGCATGACGCCGCTCGAGCCGTCCGCGAACATCGGCTCAGGCGGCGGCGGACGCGAGCGCGATCGCGATCCTCGCGACCGGGATCGTAGCCGCTAGGCGTCGCATTTTGAGACGCTGCGCCGCCGGGACGGACGAGCGGACGCTCTGCTTTCGTTTCGCCTCCGACTTCGGGTACGCTTGCGCGTCCTTCTGGAGCGCGCGCAGTCATGATGCGGCAATACGAACTCGTCGAAAGGGTTCTCCGCTACGATCCAAAAGCGGACGAAGCGCTGCTCAACCGCGCCTACGTCTACGCGATGAAGGCGCACGGCGCCCAGAAGCGCGCGTCCGGCGCGCCATATTTCTCGCACCCGCTCGAAGTCGCCGCCATCCTGACCGAGCTGAAGCTCGACGACGCGACGATCGCGACCGCTTTACTTCATGACGTCATTGAAGACACAGACGCGACGCGCAACGAGATCGATCAGATGTTCGGCGCCGAGATCGGCGGCCTCGTCGACGGTCTGACGAAAATCAAGCGCCTCGACCTCGTGTCGAAGAAGGCCGAACAGGCCGAGAATTTTCGCAAGCTTCTCATCGCGATCTCGACCGACATCCGCGTGCTTCTCGTCAAGCTAGCGGACCGCCTGCACAACATGCGCACGCTCGAGCACATGAAGCCCGAGAGCCGGCGCCGCGCCTCAGAGGAAACGCTCGACATCTATGCGCCGCTCGCCGGCCTAATGGGCATGCAGGCGCTGCGCGAAGAACTCGAGGAGCACGCGTTTCGCTGGCTCCACCCCGACGCCTATCAGGCCGTCACCGAAAAACTCGTGCAACTACGCACGCGCAACAAGGGATTGGTTGAAGAAATTCGCCAAGCTCTTGCGCGCAAGTGCTCGGACGCGGGCATCAAAGCGGAGGCTTCCGGCCGCGAAAAGAAGCCGTATGCGATCTGGAGCAAGATGCGCCACAAGCAGATCAGCTTGGAGCAGCTCTCCGACATCTTTGCGTTTCGAGTCATCGTCGACACGATCGAGGATTGCTATCGGGTGCTGGGCATCGTTCACACCACGTGGAGCACGGTGCCTGGCCGGTTCAAGGACTACGTTTCCGCGCCAAAGCGCAACAACTATCAGTCCATCCATACGACGGTTTACGGTCCGCGCCATCAGCGCGTCGAACTTCAGATACGCACGCACGCCATGCATCGCGTCGCTGAGTACGGGGTAGCCGCGCACGCGCTATACAAGGATCAGAGGGTAGTGGCTGGACTGGCGCCGAACGGCGCCGCAAACGGATCGGCGAACGGGGTGGCCGCCCATGACGCTGCGGCGGCTGGCGGCGGCGCGGCGGCTCCCGACAACACGCCCTACGGTCACTTGCGCGTGATGATCTCGACGCTGCTCGCCGCCGAAAATCCGGAAGAATTTCTCGAGCACACCAAGCTCGAGCTGTTCCAGGATCAGGTGTTCTGTTTCACGCCCAAAGGCCGCTTGATCGCGCTGCCGCTCAACGCGACGCCATTGGACTTCGCCTATGCCGTCCACACGGACGTCGGAAACGAGGCCGTTGCCGCCTACATCAACGGCCGACACGTGCCGATCGACACCAAGCTGCGCAATGGCGACGAGGTGGTTATTGAGACTTCAAAGTCGCATGTCCGCCCCGCCGCCTGGGAGGCGTTCGCGGTGACGGGCCGCGCCCGGGCCGCCATCCGCCGCGCCGCGCGCGACGCCCAGCGGCGCCGTTACGTCGAACTCGGCCGGCAACTCGTCGCTTCGACGCTCGCCGGCCACGGCGCCGATTACTCCGAAGACAAGATCAGGGCCGCCGCGCCGCGCTTCGGCGTCAAGTCCGCCGAAGACCTCCTCGCCGCGGTCGGCCGCGACGACGTTGCGCTCCAGGAGTTGGTCGCCGCCGTTCTGCCCTCGGCGTCGCCGTCGCAATCAGCGGAATCCTACAAGCCTTCGCGCCGGTTCGGTCGCGCTCAGGCGCAAGACGGCTGGTTCAACATCGAGAAGGTTTCGAGCCTCAAGTTTCGCGCCGCCGACGGCGAAGCCAAGACTGCGATTTCAATCCGCGGGCCGAACGACGATTTGCCGGTGCTGTTCGAGCCGGGCGGCGCCGTTCCTGGAGACCGCATCATCGGCGTGATGTCGCCTGGGGAGGGCATTCGCATCTTCCAGATACATTCGCCGCGGTTGAAAGACTTCGAGCATCAGGGGTGGATCGACGTCACCTGGGATCTCGAACCGGAAAACCCCCGGCGGTTTCCGGCCTGGATCGGCGTCACCGCTGTCAACGCGCCCGGCACGCTCGCTGAAATCGCTAAGATCATCGGCGAGACGGGTGGGAACATCGACAATGTGCGCATGGGCCATCGCGCCGCCGACTTCACCGTGATCCTGATCGAACTCGAAGTCTTCGATCTTGTCCATCTCAACCATATTATTTCCAGCTTGCGCGCCCAGCCGACAGTTGCAAAGGTCGAGCGCCGCTTCGAATAGGGCGGCGATGCGGCCGAGAGGCGGGACGCGCGGGGGCGATAAAGTTAACGACGGGGACGGTTGCGTGGTCGTGCGTACGCCAAAGGCGCCTCGCGAGAAGGAGGGTCAACGCCGTCGTCTACGCGCCGCTGCGGCGCGCGCATCGACGAGAGCCCGCTCGGCGAAATACGCGGTCTATCTCTGGCGGCGCATGCTGCGCGCCCGCGCCACGCCGCACGAGATCGCAATCGGCTGCGCTTCGGGCGTGTTCGCAGCTTGTACGCCGTTCCTCGGATTTCAGATGGCGTTAGCCGCCGTTCTTGCGCTTGCGCTGCGCGGGTCGCTTCCGGCTGCGGTCGCCGGCACGTTCATCGGCAATCCGGTGAGTTGGCCGGCGATCTGGAGCGCTTCCTACGTCGCGGGCGCGTGGGCGCTCGGACTTGATCCGGCCTACGCCGCCGACGCGATCAACGGCGGGGTCGACGCGCTGGAGCAGTCGATCCGCACGCCGACGCCGCAGGCGATTGAAGCCGCCGTCGACAATCTTTCCCCGATTTTCCAGCCGCTCGTTATCGGCGGCCTGCTGGTCGGCTTGGCGCTCGCCGCGCTCAGCTATTATCCGACGCGCCGCGCCGCGCACATTTTCCAGATGCGCCGCGCACGGCTATAGTCGCCGCCGCCTCCAACCGTATCAGCTGTGCACGCATGCCCCCGCGCCCCAAACTACAACGCCTCGGCGTCAACATCGATCATGTCGCGACGCTGCGCAATGCGCGCGGCGGCCGCCATCCCGATCCCCTGCGCGCCGCGCACCTCGCAATTGAAGGCGGCGCCGACGGCATCACCGCGCATCTGCGCGAGGATCGCCGACACATCTCCGACGACGACATCACGCGATTGAAGGACGAGATCACGCGACCGCTCAATCTCGAAATGGCGGCGACGCCCGAAATGCTGAAAATCGCGCTGCGCCATGTGCCGAACGCCTGCTGCCTCGTGCCGGAGCGTCGCGAAGAGCGCACCACCGAGGGCGGCCTCGACGTGGCCGGCGGATTGAAGTCGCTGAAGCCCTTCGTCGCGAAGTTGCGCGACGCCGGTATCCGCGTTTCGCTGTTCATAGAGCCCGATCTGAAAACGATCGAAGCCGCCGCAAAAGCCGGGGCAGACATCGTCGAATTGCACACCGGCCGCTATTGCCACCTGGCGCTCGATGCGAACGCCGCCGGCGTGACGCGCGAAATCGAGCGCCTCGCGAAAGCGGCGCGCGCCGCATCAGGTCTTGGGGTGGAAGTCCACGCCGGCCATGGCCTTACCTACAACACGGTGGCGGCGATTGCGCGACTGCCCGAGGTCGTCGAGCTCAACATCGGCCACTTCCTTGTTGGCGAGGCTATCTTCGGCGGTCTTTCGAGCGCGGTCAGACGCATGCGCGTGCTGATGGACGACGCACGCGCAGAGTTGACGGCGCGCGGCGCATGATCCTTGGCGTCGGCAATGACCTCTGCGACATCCGCAGATTGGAAAAAACACTGGATCGTTACGGCGATCGCTTCCTGCTGCGGGTCTTCACCGAGGAGGAGCGCCGCCGCGCCGCCGAGCGTGCGCATCCCGCTCGCACGCTGGCCAAGCGCTTTGCGGCGAAAGAAGCCATGAGCAAGGCGCTCGGAACCGGCTTTCGCTTCGGCGTCTATTTGCGCGACATCGGCGTCGTCAACCTGCCGACGGGGCGGCCGACGCTGCGTTTGACCGGCGGCGCCCTGCGCCAGCTGCAGCTCCTGACGCCGGATGGCTGCGATCCCCGCATCGATCTGACGTTGACAGACGAGTATCCGCTGGCCGAGGCTATTGTCATTCTGACGGCCTATCCGGACAAGAATGATCGCCGCGTCTGAAGGATGCTGCGTCACAAAACGCGCGTGTGGGCGCCCAATGCGGGCCGTCAATTTGGCGCTGGCGCGCGGCTTCGATATTTTGATATAACGTATTGTTTTGTAATGTAAAAGTAGACAAGCGTCCGGTTTCGTTGCGGCTTTCCGCCAAAGCCGCTATAGCGGGCGGCCCGTTCCGACAAGCCCGATCCTGCCGTCTGCGGCGCCTTGAACCTCTGGAGCCCTTGATGCGCGCGCGATCCAATTTGGCGAAGTCGGGCGCCGCCGACACGCTTATCATCGTGCTCGAGGCGCTGGCGATCGCGATGTTCATTCGCATTTTCTTCTATCAGCCGTTCAACATCCCGTCGGGCTCGATGAAACAGACGCTTCTCGAAGGCGACTACCTTTTTGTCTCGAAGCTCTCCTACGGCTATTCGAAGTATTCCTTCCCCTTCAGCCCGAACCTGTTCGACGGACGCATCTGGTCCGCCGAGCCGAAACGCGGCGACGTCGCAGTGTTCAAGCTGCCGCGCGACAACTCAACCGACTACATCAAGCGCGTCATCGGGCTTCCGGGCGACGAAATCCAGATGCGCGCCGGCCAGCTGTTTATCAACGGCGAGGCGGTGCCGAAGGTTCGGGCGGGGCAGTTCGTGACGAGCGAGGACGACGAACAGGCGCGTCCGATCCCGGTCTACGAAGAAACCTTGCCCAATGGCGTCAAGTATAAAGTGCTCGACAGCGATCCCAACGGCCCGCTCGACGACACAGCCCCCTACAAGGTGCCCGAGGGCCATTACTTTATGATGGGCGACAATCGCGATAACTCCACCGACAGTCGGGTCAGGAGCGCCGTTGGCCCCGTGCCGCTTGAAAACTTCATCGGCCGCGCAGAGATCATCTTCTTCTCAGCGCCGTTCAATGAACCCGATCAGATGACCTGGTGGGCCCCCTGGAGTTGGCCGTTTGACATTCGCTGGGGCCGGTTCTTCAATCTGGTTCGATAGCGGCCGCCTCCACCCCGGACGATCGCGTCCGGGCCACGCGCCCCGGAATGACATGCTCAGAGCCCGCAAATTCAAAGAGCTTGAAAGCAAGCTTGGCCATCGATTCAAGACTGTCGCGCTTCTCGAACGGGCGCTCACGCACGCGAGCGTACGGGGCGGCAAGACAGAGCGCCACGATAACGAACGCCTCGAGTTCATCGGCGACCGCGTGCTCGGCCTCGCAATCGCCGAGATTCTCAACGCGCAGTATCCAGATGCGAGTGAAGGCGAACTGGCGCGTCGCTACAATCGCCTGGTGCGCGGAGAAGCATGCGCCAAGGTCGCCCGAGCCATTGACCTCGGCGCGCATTTGATTCTCTCGGAGAGCGAAGCCGACAGCGGCGGGCGCGAAAAGACGACAATCCTTGCCGATGCGGCCGAGGCAGTCCTAGGCGCCGTCTTTCTCGATGGCGGATTCGACAAGGCCCGGGCCGTGGTGCGCAAGCTCTGGCAGGCGCAATCCGAGCCCGTTCCGGAAGTTGCGGTTGACGCCAAGTCAGCGCTGCAGGAATGGGCCCAGGGCCAGGGCCTCGCGTTGCCGAAATATACGGTCGTTGCCCGCAAGGGACCCGATCATGCGCCGCGCTTCACCGCGGAAGTGCTGATCTCGGGCCACGCGCCGGCGCAGGGCGAAGGCGCGTCCAAGCGCATCGCTGAACAAGCCGCCGCCACCGCGCTGCTCAAACGCGAAGGGGTGCGCCACGAGATGACCGATGTCTGACAGCGACCCAGCGACGGCGTCCGGGGAGTCGGCCGACGGCCGCCGCTGCGGCTTCGTCGCCGTCATGGGCGCGACGAACGCCGGCAAATCAACGCTGGTCAATGCCCTGGTCGGCGTCAAAGTTTCGATCGTCTCGCATAAGGCGCAGACGACGCGCGCCCAGGTCCGCGGCATTGCGCTCGAAAGCGATAGCCAGATTGTCTTCATCGACACGCCCGGCATTTTCAGCCCCAAGCGCAAGCTCGACCGCGCGATGGTGGAGGCCGCGTGGGGCGGCGCGGAAGACGCCGACGTCCTAATGCTTGTCATCGACGCCGCCAAAGGCGTGGACGACGACGCGGCCGCCATCATCGCCCGTCTCGCGCAATCGCGCGCGCGCCGCATCGTCGTGCTGAACAAGGTCGATTGGGTCGAAGAGAAAGAGCGGCTGCTGGCGCTCGCCAAGCACGTCGACGGACTCGCGAAATTCGACCGCGTTTTCATGGTATCCGCGCTGGACGGCACGGGCGTCGCCGATCTCAAAACGTACCTCGCCGCCAACGTCCCGCCCGGCCCTTGGCACTACGCCGAGGATGACGTGACGGATGCGCCGCTGCGCCGCCTCGCCGCCGAGATCACGCGCGAGCGCATCTATCACTGGCTGCACGACGAACTGCCCTATGCGACGCACGTCGAGACGACGAGTTGGAAAACGTTGAAAGACGGCTCGGCCCGCGTCGAGCAGACAATTTACGTCGAGCGCGACGGGCAAAAGAGCATCGTACTCGGCAAAGGCGGCGCGACCATCAAGAAGATTTCTTCCGAAGCCCGCCGTGGCATCGCGGAGATCGCCGATCATCCGGTCCATCTCTTCCTGTTTGTGAAGGTACGCAGCAATTGGGGCGGAGATCCCGAGCGCTATCGGGAAATGGGCCTGCCGTATCCGAGAAAATGAGCGCGAAACTGCGAGCCGCCGCGAACGCCATGAATCTCAATGCAATGGTCTGACGA
This sequence comes from Hyphomicrobium sp., assembly GCA_052386495.1. Lineage (GTDB taxonomy): Bacteria > Pseudomonadota > Alphaproteobacteria > Rhizobiales > Hyphomicrobiaceae > Hyphomicrobium_B. The sequence continues at coordinate 75,042 of JBQTKA010000020.1, forward strand.
AGGCGTCGTGCTCTCGGTGCGCCCCCACGGCGAAACGGCGGCCGTTGTCGAACTCCTGACGCGCGCGCACGGCCGGCATCTCGGCCTCGTGCACGGAGGGCGTTCCCGCAAACTGCGCCCGACCCTGCAGATAGGCAACCACGTCGATGCCGTGTGGAAAGCGCGGCTCGCCGAGCAACTCGGCCATGTGACGTTCGAACTGAGACGCGGTTTTGCGGCTGAGGCGATGGAGGATGCTGCGGCGCTCGCCGCTCTCTCGTCGATCACCACGCTGGCGCGGGTTTTGCCAGAGCGCGATCCACATCCGAACCTCTACGAAATCACGCTGTTCGTGCTCGGCTTCCTGAATGACGCCACCGTATGGCCGGCCCTCATCGTGCGCTGGGAACTCGCGTTGCTCGAAGAATTGGGCTTTGGCCTCGATCTCAGCCAGTGCGCGGCGACCGGCGTCAACGACCAACTCATTTATGTGTCGCCGAAGACGGGTCGCGCCGTTTCTGAGTCGGCTGGCGAACCCTATCGCGACAAGTTGCTCGCGCTGCCGCAGTTCTTGACCAAGCAGCGCAGCGGCGCCGTTACGGCCAGCGACATCCGCGCCGGCCTCGCGCTGACCGCGCATTTTCTGGAGGAGCGCGTGCTGAATCAACGCGAGTTGACCATGCCGGAGGCAAGGGCGCGGATGGTTGCGGCGATCGCGAAGACCTAGGCGCCAACGTGCGCCCCGGCGACGCTCACGCCACCGTAATGCAGGAAATTGCTGCGCATTCTCTCGGCAAGGGTCGGCAAGTTGACTGGTGAATGCAACGCACGTTTACCTCATTGCTCAAATTGCCGGGGACAGATACGAAGGCGTCCTGGCTTGTCGCATCAGGTGTGTCTAGCCTAAAGCGCCAGATCTCGCGCCGATTGGTGGGCTATGGACATGTCGACATTGCTTGGCTGGGTCGATCGATTTGACCAATGGTCCTTCGTGGCCATGAACAGCTACGCTCAAGCCCATCCCCTATTTCACAAGGCGCTGATGACGCTGAATGCAAGCCCATTCTTCAAAGCGGCGCCCATCGTCGTCATGTTGGTTTGGGCCTGGTCAGCGAGGCCTCAGTCGCCGCGCTTCAATCAGCGCGCCGTCGTGGCGATCGTGCTCAGCGCGGGGATCGCCATCGCATGCGGTCGCGCGGCGCAGGTTCTACTGCCCGCCCGCTTGCGTCCGATACAAGATGCGGGAAGCGATTTCGCAGCGATCCATGGCGTTTCCCCCGAAGTGCTCAGCGGATGGAGTTCATTTCCCAGCGACCACGCCGTCTATTTTGCCGCCCTGTCTGTAGGTCTCTACGTCTTGGATAAGCGTCTCGGCGTCGTTGCGGCGCTGTGGAGTCTATTCGTCATCTGTCTGCCGCGAATCTACATCGGGTTGCATTATCCCAGCGACATCATCGCCGGGCTTTTGCTTGGCGGACTGGTGATGGAACTGGCCGTCAATTCCCAGCCCGTCTTGGGCGTTGCCGACGCCTTGATCGATTACAAGGATCGGGCCCCGAGCACATTTTTTCCAATCGCGGTCCTGATCTTATGGCAAATGGGCGTCATGTTTGAAGACGTGCGCCGTGCAGGCTCAATGTCGTCGAACATGGTCAAATATCTGGCGGGTCACGAACAACCCGCACAGCCGCTTCAGATCGGGCACGTGCGGCCATAGCCGCGCGCACTGCGTCTATGCTCGCGGTATTCGAGATCGCGCGCCGCGTCGCCGGGGCAGCAAAAGGGCGCGACCCGTTGCGCGGGCGCCCTGCACGTGGCGACAGCCTCCCCGGTGGAAAGTCGTCAAGCACAATCAAAAATGCGGAGTGGCAACCGCCCATGCCCCTGCGCCGGCGGCTGGCTCGACGAACGAGTATCGACGGCGCCCAAATCAAAGTGAACCTCAGATAAATCCCGCATTCAGACAGGGTTCAACGCCGGCGCGCTACCACCGTGGCGTTAAACGCTCTTGCAGGTTCCCGGCGCGCGCTTCTCCCCCAGGCGCGCGCATTTCACAGAGAGCCGCTTCACCCCAGGCGGCTCTCTTTTTCTCGACGACCGGCTTCAGAGCCGGCTGCCCGAGCGCAAACCTTGAACGGAACAGTCATGCCTTGCGACCAAACCGCAATCTCGCCCGCTGTCACGCTTCGGAGACTCGCCATGACCCAACGCATCGCGCTTGCCCTCGCCGTCTCGGCCTCGCTCGCCATTTTCGCCGTGCTCGCCGCTCCTGCCGTTCAGGCCGGCGACGTGCAAGGCGACGCTTACGACTGCCAGGAACTCTGGCAGATGCGCAACGCGATCTACAAGTCGGGCGGCTATTGCTTCAAGTCGCCGAAGACCATCGCGACGTTCGGCAACGCCGGCTGCATCTACGAGAGTCAGGCCGAGGTTCCGATTTCCGACATCGACCGCGACACGCTCGCGCAAATCCGCAAGTCGGAAAAGCGTCAAGCCTGCTGAACAAGATGAATGGCGAATGACTACCGGGTTCAGAGCCGGTTCAGAGCCCGTCTTCTACGCTTCACTTACGATCACGACGCGGCCGCAAAATGCGCGCCGGGGTGACCGGGGAGAGGACACCACGATGAAACTCAAATCACTTCTTGCCGCCGCCGCGCTATTGACGGCGCCGGCGCTTCTGGCTGGTCCGGCGACCGCCGCCGACTGGGACGGGCGCCGCGGCGACCGTGGCTATTCGGAAAGCCGCTACGACCGTGACGACTATGATCGTCCGCGTCACCATTATCGTCGCAACTGGCGCCGCGGTCCTTGGTGGGCCTATGACCGGCCTTGGAATTGGCGTCGGCATCGCTATGTGAACCGTTGGGATCACGACCATGACCGTCCGCGCTATCCGCGTCGCGACTGGTAGCAGCTGACCTCGGCAGGCTTGCGGGAGTTTGCCGGCGTAAAGATAGGGGTCGCGGCGCCGTCCGCGGCCCTTGTTCGTTTGATGCGCGATTGCATCATCTGATGTGATTCTCGCGCCACACCCGCCGCTCGCTGTCGTGCGCCGGGGCAGCATTTAAGTCCTGATTAAGTAAGGCGACCTAAGCTCCTCTCCCAGTCGAGGTCGGGTTCGCTTGGGGTTGTTGATGAGCGCTTTGAAGTCGCCGCTGACGGACGGCATGCTGGCCCGCGGCGTCATCGCCGCGAGCGACGTTCTGAGTTTGCGCCGTATCGTCCATCAGGACGGCGTCGTCTCGGACGACGAGGCGGACGTGCTGTTTCAGTTGAACGACCGCTGCGCGACGAAGGATGAGAACTGGGCGGACTTCTTCGTCGAGGCGTTGACCGATTTTGTCGTCTTCCAGGAACGTCCCCAAGGCTATCTGACCGCGGCCAACGCCGAGTGGCTGATTTCACGCGTATCGCGCGACGGCGTCATCGACAGCAAAACGGAACTCGAACTCGTCGTCAATGTTTTGGACAAGGCGCGCTGGGCGCCGGTCAGCCTCGTCACCTTCGCGCTTCAGCAAGTGAAACACGCAGTCATCTCGGGCAACGGCCCGCTTCGGCAGGGCAGGTTTCTTGCGCCGGGCATCATCTCGGCCGGCGAAGTCGATCTTCTGCGCCGCATACTCTATGCGTTCGGCGGCGACGGCCACGTGGCGGTGACGCGCGACGAAGCCGACATTCTCTTCGATATCGACGAGGCGGTGGCTGAGTCCGCCGCCAACCCGGCCTGGACCGACCTCTTCGTGAAGGCCGTGGCCAACGTCATCATGGCGTCGTCCGGCTATCGCGTGCCATCGCGCGAAGAGGCGCTTCGCCAGGAAGCGTCCCTCATCAATCCCGACCAGCAGACAAGCGTGCTGGCTTTTCTGTTGTCGATGGTGCGTTCGAACCTCGAGTCCGTCAAAGACGCCTATCACGATCAGACGCCAGAAGAGCGGGCGCTGGGGCGGCTTGAGCATCAGCGCATTGAGATCATCACCAACGAAGTCATCACGGAGGTCGAGGCCAGCTGGCTCGCCGGCCGCATTGGCCGTGACGGCCGCTTGTCTCCGAGCGAAACTGCGCTGGTCGCTTATCTGAAGCAGGAAAGCCCTAAGATACATCCGGCTCTCCTCGAAGCCGTCGACCGGCTGGGTCGCGCCGCTTAAGCCAAAGCCCAATTTGCGTGCAGACGCTGCACCGGTAATGTGCCGCAAAGCGCACATGCCGGGGAGGCGATGTCGTCAGGTCACAAATACTCAGATCGCGCCTTGCAGCGTCGGGAGATGCTGCTGGTCCTGGCGCCGTCGGCGCTGCTGATGGCCGCCGGCCTATGGCTTGCCTACCAGTTCGTCGAACCGGCGCCGCCGCGCACGGTTGTCATGTCGACGGGCTCGGCGAAGGGGGCCTATCATGTCGTGGGGCAGCGCTACGTCGAGGTTCTCGCTCGCGACGGGGTCAAACTCGAACCGCGGACTTCGAGGGGTTCGAAAGAAAATGCCGCCCGCCTCTTGGATCGGGAGTCGGGGGTCAAGATCGCCCTAATGCAGGGCGGCGCGCGTCATCCCCGTTCCGTCGCGCTACGCCGGCGAACTCTACCATCTGCGCGAACACATCGAACTCGTGCGGCAGCGGATCGCACGCGTGAGCGGGCAACGGCCTGCTTCGGATGTTTACGCGCCGGTTCCGCCGATCTAGAACGACCGGTGGATTGACCGTACGCCGCTCGACGATCGTTAGCGAGCGCCACTTTGGGGGAAGGACAAGGCCGGCCGATGTTCAAGAAGATCCTGATCGCCAACCGAGGCGAGATCGCCTGCCGCGTCATCAAGTCTGCGCGCAAGATGGGGATCAAGACAGTCGCCGTCTTCTCAGACGCCGATCGCGACGCCCTCCACGTCGAAATGGCCGATGAAGCGCTCCACATTGGACCGGCGCCGGCGGCGGAATCCTACCTCGTCATGGATAAAATCATCGACGCCTGCAAGAAGACCGGCGCAGAGGCGGTGCATCCCGGCTACGGATTCCTCTCGGAACGCGAGGCGTTTCCCGTCGCTCTTCAGAAGAACGGCATCGTCTTCATCGGTCCGAACCCCAAAGCGATTGCCGCCATGGGCGACAAGATCGAGAGCAAAAAGGCCGCCGCCGCCGCGAAGGTCTCGACGGTGCCCGGCTACATGGGCGAGATCAAGGACGCCAAACACGCCATCGAGATTTCGAACCAGATCGGCTACCCGGTGATGATCAAAGCGTCCGCCGGGGGCGGCGGCAAGGGCATGCGCATCGCCTACAACGCCAAAGAGGCGGAGGAAGGCTTTCAGCTTGCGGCGTCAGAAGCCAAGTCGTCGTTTGGCGACGACCGCTGCTTCGTCGAAAAATTCATCGAGAACCCGCGCCACATCGAAATCCAAGTGCTCGGCGATAAGCACGGCAACGTCGTCTATCTTGGCGAGCGCGAGTGCTCGATCCAGCGCCGTAACCAGAAAGTGCTCGAGGAGGCGCCGTCTCCCCTTCTGGATGAAAAGACCCGCAGGGCGATGGGCGAGCAGGCCGTCGCGCTCTCCAAGGCCGTCGGCTACGATTCGGCCGGCACCGTCGAATTCGTCGCGGGACAGGACCGTTCTTTCTTCTTTCTAGAAATGAACACGCGGCTCCAGGTCGAGCATCCCGTCACCGAACTCGTCACCGGCGTGGACCTCGTCGAACAGATGATCCGCGTGGCGGCGGGCGAGAAGCTTCCCTTCAAGCAGTCGGACGTCAAACTGACCGGCTGGTCGGTCGAAAGCCGCGTTTACGCCGAAGATCCGTTTCGCAATTTCCTGCCGTCCATCGGCCGTCTCGTGAAATATCGTCCCCCGGCCGAAACCAAGAAGGACGGCGTCACTGTGCGAAACGACACCGGGGTGTTCGAAGGCGGCGAAATCTCGATGTACTACGACCCGATGATCGCCAAACTGGTGACGCATGCCGCCACCCGCGAGGCCGCCATCGACGCACAGGCCACCGCGCTCGACGCCTTTTACATCGACGGCATCCAACACAACGTGCCGTTCCTCTCCGCCATGATGCAGCATCCGCGCTGGCGCTCGGGCAAAATATCGACGGGCTTCATCAAGGAAGAGTACCCCGAAGGCTTCAACTCGACGAAGCCCGAGGGGAAGAATCTCGAAACCCTCGCCGCCGTCGCCGCCGTGATCGATCACCTCGGAAATGCGCGCCGCCGGGACATCTCCCACCAGATGGCCGGGCAATCTGTGCGGTTCGCAAAGCGACGCGTCGTCAAAGTCGGCGACGCGTCAGTGCTCTTGGAAGTCATGGGCGTTATCCCCGGGCCCTATTATGTGTCGATCCTCGATGGACAGGGTCAGCCGACCAGCACCAAGGAGATTACGTCCGACTGGTGGCCAGGCCAGCCGGTTTGGCACGGGACTGTCGCCGACGCGCCCGTCACTGTTCAAGTCCGGCCCATCGCCAATGGGGTCACGCTATCTTACCGCGGCATTCAGGCGGCCACCTACGTCTACACGGTGCGAGAAGCCGAGCTGGCGAGCCTAATGCCGGTCAAGGTCGCAGCCGACATGTCCAAATACCTGCTGTGTCCGATGCCGGGGCTCGTCAAGGCGGTCCACGTCGCCGAGGGGCAGGAGGTCAAGGCCGGCGATTCGCTGGCGGTCGTCGAGGCGATGAAGATGGAAAACATCCTCAAGGCGGAGCGCGACGGCAAAGTGACGAAGGTCGCCGCCAAGGCCGGAGATAGCCTTGCCGTCGACGCGGTGATCCTGGAATTCGCGTAAGCGAATTGTTGTAACCGAACGGCCCAGGTCTGCGCGCCTTGGACGACGATCGTTCAGTTGAGGCGGCCGGCCGCGCGGCGCAATCCATTCAGAATGGGCTCGTAAGATTCTTCGTTCCTCGTCTCCGGATAGACCATATAGACCGGATAGACGAATTTGCGGCTGCGCTTGGGCGCCCGCAGACGACCGCGCTGCACGTGCTGGCGCACCATGCGGGCCGGAAAGTAGCCGGAACACTCGTTCGCCATCATGTAATCGAGGCTCATCGGGCCGAGATCGAGGCTAATTGCCGGATTGGCGCGTTCGGGGAACGCGGCGCCGTGATCGTGCAGGAAATCCGGGCCCCAATCGATCAGTAGATAGTCGTTGGCTCCACGTCGAGCGCCGGCTTTCACGGTCGAAACCAGAATGAACTCCTCATCGAACAGGTGTTCGATCGTCAGACCCGGGGGTGGGGAGGGTCGATAGAGCACCGCAAGATCGAGAGTTCCCTCGGTCAGGCGCTGCGAGAGTGCGGCGGAAACCCCTGACGCGGCCGACACGGCGATGCCTGGAATTTCGATTCGCAGCGCCGAAACCCACTTCAGCAGGAAACCTGTCCACAGGCTGAGAGGGGCGCCGACCGAAATATGATCGGGATGCTTGTCGGCGAGCGACACTTGAAGTTGAGCCTGCTGCCACACGCGAACCATGGCCAAAGCGTGTTTTTGAAACAGCTCTCCGGCCCCGGTGAGCTCGGCGCCGGCCTTCGATCGCGTGAACAGCGGACGGCCCAAAAGGTCTTCTAATCCTTTAATTCTGGCCGAAACTGTCGATTGGGTGATGTTCATCTTGCGCGCGGCTTCGATGAAGCTGCCGGTCTCAGCGACGATCAGGAACGTGCGCGCCAGGCTGACGTCCATGTGGCCCTCCAGGGTCAACGAGCGGGTCCAAACTCGATCTATCGAAATTTTCGATATCAACAAACATCAAATTTCGTTTGTGCATTGACTTGAATCTCATCAATGTGATTCCGACTCGACTCGCGTCGGGTCGGCGACCGGGAAATGGTCGTCAACGATCCAAAAACGGAAGGACGATCGAAAATGGCTAAAGCTGCTAAGAAGGCCGCGAAAAAGTCTCCCGCCAAGAAGGCGGCGAAGAAAAAGAAATAATGCGTCACGGCCGCGGTCGCAGGAGCTGCCGTCATGATCCGAACAGTTCATACGGCCAGCGCGATCGCAGCTCTTCTTATGACCTCGACCGCTTCGGCGGTCACGATCACGAACCGCGGTGACAAAGAGGCCAAACTCACTGTCATCGAGGGCTCGACCCGGCAGGATAAGCTCCTGCCAGCCGGAAAGGTGGCCGAAGGGGTCTGTCAGAAGGGCTGCATCATCCGCCTGAACGACAGCGACAAGGACGAGTACGAGCTGGAAGGCTCTGAAAGCGTCGCTGTTGAAGAAGGGTTTCTCTACTACGACGATCTAGAAGCTGTGAGCGCGCCCAACGGCGCCGGCTCGCCGCCGAAAAGGTCCCAGGTGCGGTAGGGAAGTGGTTGCGGCGCTTTCATACGACGCCCGCTCTCCGAACGGAGAGCGGGCGTTTTCATTTTGGCCGTTTTGCGACTTGGCAGGCTCGCTTTATATTGGCAGCGCGCTCGACTCTGGAGCTGCCACCGAGCGCGTGGTTCCAAAGTTGGCTTCAAAGTTTCGTCGAAGAGCCACGTCAGCGTCAGTCATCGTGACCGGCAATCCCAGGTCGGTAAGGCTGGTAATCCCGTAATCGGCGATTCCGCAGGGAACAATGCCGCGATATAGACGAAGGTCCGGGTCCACATTCAGGCTGACGCCGTGCGTGGTCACGCCTCGACATACGCGAAGCCCGATCGCAGCAACCTTGGCCTCGCCTCCGCCGTGCGTTTCCGGCCGTTGCACCCAGACTCCCACGCGGCCGGGACGGCTTTCGCCCTTGACGTTGAAGTCTAGTAATGTGCCCACAATCCAGGCCTCCAGTTGAGACACGAACCTGCGAACATCGCCGCCGCGCGCCTTCAGATCGAGCATCAGATAAGCGATCCGCTGCCCAGGTCCGTGAAACGTGTACTGCCCGCCGCGCCCCGTTTGAAACGTTGGCAGAAGCATCGGGTCGATCAGGTCTGCGGGCCGCGCGCTGGTGCCGGCAGTGTATAGCGCCGGATGCTCGAGGAGCCAGACAAGTTCGCGCGCGCCCTTGTCGCGAATGCGCGCCGCGCGGCGATCCATCGCCGCAAGCGCCGACGGATAGGCAATGGGAACGTCGCTGATCGCCCAATCAATCACTTCGCAACTTTCGGGGTGTTCGGTTCATTTCCATTCGGCTCGATTGCGTGGGGGCTGCCCAAACATTTAGCAAGGGACTTTGCTGGCCGCTGCACGGTCGCTATCCGGCCGTCGGCCATCAACAATCGTGACCACTCACTGTCGATGGCAAGCCCTGCGCGGCCCCGAATCGCCTTTATTTTGGGGTCACGTAGCGCCCGATCTCAGCCGTTCTGCGGCGGCCCAATCTGTCGCTTGCCATCCCGGGGTCGCTCTGATACCTCACGCGACTTCGGCGACTGGCGATCAGTCGCCGGGATACCTCGAAGCCGACGCAACGTCGGCTTGGATGCGGTTGTGGCGGAATTGGTAGACGCACTACCTTGAGGTGGTAGCGCTGGAAACGGCGTGAAGGTTCGAGTCCTTTCAACCGCACCATGAACTCCTGAACTGCCAAGGGCAGCGACGTGCGTATCGTACGTTCGTCGTTCGGCCTCGCCTGTTTCAGGCCCACACGGCTGTGGGCCAAGTCGCTCGTCCAATCGCGCCTGACTCGCGGCACACAAAGGCGCGATTTCAGGCGATTTCGGTCGAAATCAGGCCGCCGATCGCCCCTTCAGTTCATCGTTTTCACGTCGGCCGGAAGCTCGTTTAGCGGCCCTTTACGGCGTGGACGGATATGGGGCCTCCACGGACTGGCCGATGTTGCCGTACCATCGGAATTCGCGATATGTGGCGACGCTGCGGCCTTCAACCTTGGCCGCGGCGCCGGCGCAAGTCGCGTGATGGGCTCCGCATTGGTCGCAGCCATCGTCGCGACCGGCCCGACGGCGCCGTAGAACGGCAAAAGGTTCGCCGCCGCGCCAGCGTCCTTTTTCGAGGCGGCGATCTTGGCGCTATAGTCGGCGAACAGTTCGACTTTCGGCGCGACGGGCGTCGTCGCGGTCAGGTGCACGATCGTATAGCCGCGCGCCTTCAGCGCCTTCAATATCTCGGGTAGCGCCTTAGCCGTCGCCCGCTTGATGTCATGGAACAGCACGATGCCCCCGTTCGCCCGTTCGATCTCGGCCAGTGTGCGCTCTGCGAGCCGGCCCGGGCTGGCGATATAGCTGTCGTTGGATACGATATCGACGGTGAAGGCGGCGATCCCGCGCTGCTGCAAGTAGTCGAGGAGCGCCGAGGAGTCCGCCAAGCCAGGAAAGCGGAAGAACGGCGCAATCGGACCGCCGGCCGCCGCTGAGACCGCAGCAAAGCCGCGTTCGATTTCGTCTTGGGCCCTGGCCGCCGACATGCGCGGCATATTGAACGGATGGGTCATGGTATGGCTGGCGAGGGTATGCCCGCGCGCCGCGATGTCACGGACGACATCCGGATAAGCGAGCGCCATTCGGCCGACGGAGAAAAACGTCGCGTGGGCGCAGTAATCATCAAGCGTATCGAGGATGGATCGGGTGATCCATGGCATGGGCCCGTCGTCAAATGTCAGCACGACCTCTTTTGGCTTGAGGAAGGCGGGCTCGCGCTCCTGCTTGGTGAAGGCCCCAAAAATCGGACCGCCTGCCGCATCGATTTCAACCACCCGCGAGGTCGGAAATTGCGTCTCCGCATCCCCATGGCAGGCTTGGACTTGGGTTTGCCCAGCAGCGGTTTTGCAAAAAGGCGCGCCCGCCATTGCCAAGCCCACGGCAAAGCCGAGCGTTAAACGTCGCGAGAGGAATGGCTCAACCATCAAAAGCCAAAGGGCTGAAACTGCGAGGAAGGATCGTCGCTGGCTTTCTGCGTCCTCTTCCTCCGAACAGAGGATTTACCAGTAGGCGTCGGCTCCAACCACGGCAGCTCGTCGCCGGCTGGCGCCGCGGTCGCGCGCGCCTCCCCGTTCTGGTCCGCCGGCCACACGACGGAGCGATCGGCGAGCGGGTTCTGCTTCAATGCCTTCGATTTTGCGCCGAAAGCCCTTTCCGCCGCCGCGTCGTAATCGGAAATCGTCGTCAGCGGCGCCTTCGGAATGACGTGAACCACCTTAAAACCGCGCCGCCGCAGTTCTTCGAGCAGGCTTGAAATTGCGCCAACGGTCGACGGTTGGATGTCGTGCATCAGGATGATGCCTTTGCCCTTGGCGTTGAGCTGCGCCATAATGCGGCGCTGAACGTCCAGGGCACTCCGCGTCAAGTAATCTTTGGAGTCGACGTCGATCCAGAATGTCGCGATGCCGCGCTTTTCGGCCCGGTCAAGAATCGCAGGGCTTTCGCTGAGGTAGGGAAATCGGAAAAACGGCGCAGCAGCGCCGCGCGCGGCGTGTTGGACGGCGGATACGCCAAGTTCGAATTCCTGCTCCGCGCGAGCTGCACCGACGCTGCTCAAGTTCTTGTGCGACCAAGTATGTGTCGCGACCGTGTGACCCTGATCCGCAACTTCGCGCACCATTGCAGGATCGGCGACCGCCATGCGCCCGACCATGAAAAAGGTTGCGCGCGTACACTGGGCGGCGAGCGCGGCGAGGACGCGCCTAGTGTAGGCGCGCACGGGGCCGTCATCGAAGGTCAAGATCACTTCGCGATCGGCCAGGAAATCATGGCGTTGGCCTTCCTTGCCGCCGAACTCTGGTCCACCCGCAGAGTCGATCTCCACCACGCGCGAGAGGCCGAGCTTATCGGGGTCTGATGCGCAAGATGGCGGGGCGGTTCGATCGGGGCCGGACTTAGTGTATTCGCCATCGCTCGCCGCCATCGCGGCGACCGCGGCGTCGGCCGTTCCCCGGCCCAGGTCCCCTGAAGGTTCAGCGAGCGCGCTTGACGTCGCCAGTGTCGTAGCGGCGCATGCTGCAACTAGTGCAAACCACAAGCAGGGCAGTCGCGTGCGCATCGTGGTCCAATCCGTAGCCAATTCTCAATGTGTTCGGGAGTTGCGCGCTGCGCTCTGGGGCGGCAGGATGGCGCTAGGCCGCGCTGCCCCGAATCCTCCATAATCCAAACGGGTCCAAGCGGTTATTTGGCGGGAAATCGCCAAGGTTACAATCCCCGGCGCGGTCTCGCGCCCGATTGCTGGCCTTTTTGCATCACCCGTACCGTCACGGACCCGACACCACCGGCCGAAGAGTCCCGGCCGGTTTCTTGCGCGTCAAGCAAGTGAGACCCAAATCTTTGGCAGAAGAGCGTCAAAACGATCCGAAGTCCGATGGCGTCGAGGCGATTTCCCTCGACGATCTCGTGCGTGCGGTATCCGACGCCCTCGCCGAACGCGACGAAAAATCGGCGACGGCGATCGTTGGCGATCTAAAGGCGCCCGATCTCGCCGACGTTATTGAGCTGCTTGCGCCGGACGAGCGTGTGGCGCTCATCCAGGCGCTTGGCTCGTCCTTCGACTACGAAGTTCTTTCGGAAATCGACGAGACGGTCCGCGACCAATTGTCGGAGGCGCTGCCGAACGAACTGCTCGCGCGCGCCGTCACCGAACTCGACACCGATGACGCCGCCTACGTCATCGAGGGTCTTGAAGAGAGCGACAAGCAAGAAATACTTGCGCAGATTCCCTCGGGCGACCGACAGGCGCTGGAGCGCGCCCTTGAGTATCCGGAAGATACCGCCGGCCGCTTGATGCAATCGCAATTCGTCGCCGTGGCGCCGTACTGGACGGTTGGCCAGGTGATCGACCACATGCGCGTTCAGGACGACTTGCCGGACCATTTCTCTGAAATTTTCGTCGTCGATCCGACATTCCGAGTCTTGGGCTCGCTCGACCTGTCGCGCCTGCTTCGCGCGAAGCGCCACGTCAAAGTCAGCGACATCATGGATCCAGACCGCCATCTGGTTCTCGCCACCGAAGGCCAGGAGGATGTTGCCCGACAGTTCCAGCGTTACGACCTGATGTCCGCGCCTGTCGTAGACTCCGAAAATCGCCTCGTCGGCGTCGTCACCGTCGACGACGTCGTCGAAGTCATTCAGGAGGAAGCCGACGAGGATATGAAGGCGCTGGCCGGCGTCGGCGATGAAAGCCTTGCCGACAGCGTCGTCGAAACCGTTCGGTCGCGCGTGCCTTGGTTGGTCGTCAATCTCGGCACCGCGATCCTGGCGTCCTCCGTCATCAAGGCCTTCGATGCAACGATCCAAGAAATGGTCGCGCTGGCCGTATTGATGCCCATCGTCGCGTCGATGGGCGGCAACGCCGGCACGCAGACGATGACGGTGACCGTTCGCGCGCTTGCGACCAACAAACTAGGTCCGGTCAATGCGCCGCGGGTCATAACGCGCGAAGCGCTGGTAGGCGTGCTGAATGGGCTGATCCTCTCAGTCATCATCGCTTCCGTGGTCTACCTCTGGTTCGGGTCCAGCAAGCTCGGCGCGGTGATCGGTGCGGCGATGGTCGTCAACTCGATCGCCGCTGCGCTCGCCGGCATTCTGATACCTCTCGCGATGGATAAGCTCGATCTCGATCCGGCCCCTGCCTCCGGGGTTTTCGTGACGACAGTCACCGATGTCGTCGGGTTCTTCGCGTTTCTAGGGCTGGCCACGATCTGGTTGCTGTAGAGGCCGCTCAATTTCTGGGAGGATGGAATGACCGTTATAGTCAGACCCCTACAGGCTGGCGACGCATCCGCCTGGGACAAGTTGTTCCGCGGCTACATCGCTTTCTATCGTGCGTTCGTTCCCGACGAGGTCATCGCGCTGACCTGGCGGCGCGCACTGGGCAGGGAAGAAGGCGTGCACGGCCTCATCGCCGTTGACGGCGCAACGGGGGCGGCGTTGGGCCTGGCTACGCTGGTCTTTCACCGCTCGACGTGGTCGCCAACCTGGTACTGCTATCTCGAAGACTTGTACGTCGATGCGGCGGAACGTGGCCGCGGCGTCGGGCGCGCCCTGATTGCGGCGACGTACGCCGAGGCTGACCGTCGCGGGGCGACGCGCACGTATTGGGCGACCCAGGAAAACAATACGACCGCCCGTCGACTCTACGACGACATTGGGGAACTGACTGAGTTCGTCCAGTATCGCCGGCGCGAGGAGCGTTAGTCGGTTTTCGTGCTGATCTACGCCGCCATGCCGCTGATCTGGTGCAGGATCTGCACCGCGGGCTGGTAGGCCTGAAGGATATGTGACAGGTCCTTCGTCAATTCCCGCACCCGCGATTTTTGCCCGATGGTCTGCGCGCCCGCCCGCATCAACAATTCCAGCTCAGATAAGCGTTGTTCCAAGTGCGTCGCGTTGGGCTGGCGCGCATAAAAGCGGTGCATCTCCACGACGGCGGGAAGGAGCCCGCTGAAATCGATATAGGCGTCGCCCTGGACCGCCGATCCGTTGGCGCGCGCCGGTTTTGACCCCGAGGCGCGGACGCCGGCGGAAATCGGCTCCGCCTGCGCCGGCCGGGCCGGCGAGCCGCTTCCGGGCGCAAAGGCGCCGCGCCCTCCATTGGGCGCCGGTGCGTACGCGATCGCGGCCTGCGGGATCGCGAGATTCTCGATGACGCCGGTTTCAAAGTTGACATTGTAAGTCGCGGCTTCATTCGCGCCGTTGATTTTTTCGGAAAGCAATCGGCGCGCCTCCTCTAACGCCGCGCGATCCGGACCGGTGAAACGAGTCAAGACGCCGTCGTTGGACGTGATCAGCAGGTAGTGCGTCTTGTCGTCGGGTTTAACCGCCAAGAGCGCTATGCCCGCCGCAAGTACGCCAAGCGCGACGCTCACGACATTGATCTTGCCTGCAACGGCGATCCCAACTTGCGTCGCAGCCAACGCAAGAACGGCGAGTCCGAGCGCGGCCGACCACATCAGCGCGCGCGGACGGTGCTCCACGTGGGTGCCGACGCTAATCGTCGCAATGTTGGCGACGGCAATGGTCCGCGACGGCGTACTCAGTACGCGTCGATCAATGTGCAACGCGCTGAACGTCGCCGTCGCGGCCGTCCGTCCGGGCCTATGCCCTGTCGTCGTCATTTCGCTTAGCCCGCTCTCGAATGCAATTCGTCCGGGAACAGCATATGCGATCGCGCCACGGGACAGAAGCGCGGCGTTGACGTTTACCTTGCTCTACGCCGTCTAGCTGGACGGCGCGTCGAGTTTACGTGTCAGATTCTCGAATTCGCGCCGGAGCTCGTCGTTGCGAAAGATCTGCTCGAAGCTCGGCGCTTCAAGCTTCTGGATCGCTTCGAAAGATGACGCGCTCTCGCGCATCAGATTGCGCAGCTGAACGCTGGCTTCGACCGTCTCGTAGGTGTTGTCAGCGATCTTGAGATCGTGGGCCGCCTTGGCGCGCGCCTTCGCAATCTGCTCGCGCTGCTGCTGTAAGTATCGCCGGTACGATTTGGCCGCGTCGTCCGTCAGCCTTTGGCTGTCGCGGTTCGCCTCTAACGCGCGCATCTGGTCGGGCCGGTTCTCCGCCTTCAATAGCGCCGTCGTCCTGCTGCGCGCCGCGGCGACGTCAGCGATGATCGCGTCAAGTTTCGGCAGGTAGCCCTGGTCGATCTTGCCGATGGCGGCGTCCTGAGCCCTGACCAGCATGGCGAAGAGCGCCGCATGCATCGCAAAATAGCGGCGCGCGGCGCTCATATTGTCGCCGGTCGCGCTGATAAGCTTGGCCAATTGCGCGTCGATAGCCTTTGCGGCGTTGAAGACCGCGATCAGGCGAACCAGATCGCGGGAGAGAACGCTGTCGAGCAGAAGATCAACCTGATCGAGCTCCAGATCGACGCCGGAGGCCTTAAGCGCCGCGGCGATTTCAGACTTCGCTTCGGCGATCGCAGTGCGATTGGCGGCGATGCGCTTGGTGTTTTCGACGATGGCGGCGTCCAGCGACGCGATGGTGTCGGTCAAGATGCCGGGCAGCGTCGCGTCCTTCGGCGCCGACATCCGCTTTTCCTTCAGTGCGGCGTTCTGGTCGTCGAGTGCTCGAATCTCGCCGCGCAGGCCCGCGATCTTCTGTTGTGTCTCGACGACAGGCGCATTCGCGACAATGGCGAGCGCCGCATCGAGGAGCGCCTTTACTTTGGCGTCACGATCCTCGCGCGTTTCGGACCACAGTGGCGGCAGAATGAACTCGTCGCGGCTCGGCAGTTTCGCCGCGCCAGAGCGGTTTTCTGCCGCGTCCTTGAGAATTGCGTCGATCGCGGCCATGAGCGCTTTGGCCTGCTCGAAATCGACTTCTCCGGCGCGGGGATCGGCCGGCGCCGGTTCCGCGGGCTTTGCGGCGTCGTCCGCGCGGACGGGGCCGGCGATCAGGTCGCCGATGGCGTCGCGCCGCGCTGTCTGTGCCAGCGCTGAGCCGCAAAAACATAGGCAAGCCAGGACGGCGGCATAGCCGACTTGCGCAATGGGCGGCCAGAAAGGCATCAGTGAACTCCAGACTGATAGGACAGAGTTGCAAAATTCAGGCGAATCCATGGTGCAGAATGGGAGGTTCAGGCAACTCAAGAAGCGACTCACGCTTTTGCGCGGGCGGCGGCGCTTATGAGGCCGCGAAACGCCGGATCGACGCGGCGGGCGTCGTCGATCGGCAACACGTTCGGAAATGGCGGCGGCTGGCGCAGCACAGGATCGGCGTCGCGTACGTCGGACGCGCTCCATCCGCTGAAGTCGCCATAAAGGCGCAACTGTTTCGATTGAGGCCACAACGCAAGATAAGGAGATGCGACCGAGGCGACGACAAACGGCGGTTTTGCCTCATAGCGCGTCGCAGGCACGACGGAAGCGATCTCGCGCAACACGAGTTCGGCGAGCGGGCGCAGGCCCTTGGCCGACGACAGCAAAGCCGAAATGTCGGCGGAGTGTTGAAGTGCGGTCGGCGCTGGCGCCGCTAGAGGCGTCTCGCGGCGCGCCTCTCGCGTCACCCGGGGCGGCGGTTCCTCGGCTTGCACCAACGCAGCTTGTTCAATCGGCGCCGCGTCGTCCCCGTAGATCAAACGTCCGCCGTTGTGATGGATGCGTTCGAGCCAGGAGGCGCGCGAGAACGCGAAGCCCTGGTGGCGAAGCCAATCAATAATGGCGTTTCGGTCGCTGAGGCCCGTATCGGAGATGGCCGCCATCCAGCCATCAAGGCTCGTTCCGGTATCCTCGCCGAGCGCGCCGATGAACTCGCGCTCCTTTTCGGCGTAATCAGTGCCCATGGCGCGCCTCAAATCCAGCGCCGCGTTGCAGCCTTGTAGGCGGCGTAAGCGTCGCCGAACCGGGCCTGCAAGTGGCGCTCTTCAGGACCGATCTGCAGCCATGTCACAAGGATCCCGAAGGCAAGTGCGCCCGCGACAAACCAAACATTTTTCGTAAGTTCGGCGGCCGATAGCAGCAGCAGGACTTCTCCGAGATATATCGGATTGCGCAAAAGGCGATAAGGACCCGTCATGACCAGCGCCGTCGACGCCCGGTCCGGCAAGATCGTCGTACCGTGGCTCCTCAGGGATGCGATGGCCCACGCGATTAGAGCGAGGCCCGCCGCCCCGAAGCCGATGCCGATGACGCGCGCCGGACCATCATTCATGCCTGGCCATGCGATCGTCGACCAATGCCCGAGCCCCCATGCGATCAGGACGACAATCGCGAAAACCACTGGCGGCCAGGGAAACGTGTTGGCGCGTTCGGCTGCCGCATCCGTCGAAGTTTTTGAAGCGTCGGAGTTCATGACGCGCCAAGATTACATGCAAAACGCTACGCTGCCACTGGCGCCCCCCAATCGGCCGCTTAGCGCGTAGAAACGGCTGGCGCTGGCGGCGCGATGCCCGGCGTCGGCGTGACCATGTAGTCCTTTGGCCGCAGTTCGTCGGCGAGATCGTATGTCTTGCAGTTCAGCGTCGCGAGGCGCCGGTTGTAGGCTTCGAGTTGCGCGCGATCGTTTGCGTAGGCGGCCCCTGGATCGGTTGCCGCCGTCGTGCCGCCGGCGACGGTCGTGAAGCCGGACTGCAGCGCGCGCGATGCGCTTGACGATTGCTTTTCAGCGTCGAAGTCGCGGATTTGAAGGATGCGCAGCTGTATCCGTCCGGTCAGCTCCTTACAGTTAAGGGCCAGTTCTTTGTCAGAGAGCGCATAGCCGACAGACGCCTGAGGAGCGACGGCGGGATCCCCGATGCCCGAGGTCTGGCCGGCGCAACCGGAAAGCGCCGCGGCGCTTGCTGCGATCAACGCGATGTGTGTTGGCGTCGGCATTGAAACTTGGTCCCAAGCTCGTCTCGCGACGGCATGGTCGGCCTGCCGCCAGCGAAACAACTCTTGCGCGCACTCCGCCCATTGTCTTCTATGCCGACGACGTTGTCGCGGGCGCGGCGTCAGGGCGGCAAAATAAGGGTTGTTGAGAATGTTGAGGCGCAACGCCGGGTTCGTAATCTGTATGCTGGCCGGCGCGCCGACTTTCGTTTTGGCCGCCGAAGAGGCGATTGGTCCATTTGCCTGCAAGTTCGACCAGGGGGCGAGCTGGACCTATGACGCCGGAAAATTCCAGTCGACGCCGCCGGCGACGCTGGGTTTTGAAATCGACCAGATTGATCTTGAGGGGCAAAAGGCGCGGCTCATCATCGACGGCCAGCCGACGGGAGCGCTGCGGGTGATCCGCGCCCTCAACGCCAATCACTATCTGGAGGTGGCGAACGAAGGCTTCCTTAATTTGACGACGATCTACGATCTCGACCCAGGCGCCCGCTCGTATCCAGCCGTTCATTCGCGCCACTTCGGCATCTTGGGTCAGCCGGTTTTCGCGCAATATGCCGGGTCGTGCATCGTCAAAGCGGCAAAGTAAGTTGGCGACGAAGGCCGCGCGCCTTCGTTGTGGATAAGTCGATTGCAGGGCGGCGCGTGAGAACGCACAACAATCCCATGAGCAAGTCGCCGCTGCATCTGATAAAGCTTTGCGTCGGCGCCGTGACGATCGCGGATCTTGCTGACTGGCAAGCGAAACGTCGAAGAGCCAAAACGGCGTCGGGTCCCGACTGCGTCACGCATGCCACGTTCCAGGCGCCGACGCGCCAGGCTGAATTGCTCAAGGGCGGATCCCTGTATTGGGTGATGAAGGGGACGATTCTGGTGCGCCAGACTCTGCTCGGATTTGCCGATGGCGCGAAGGACGACGGTTCGCCCTGCTGTCTGCTGCAGCTCGACTCCAAGTTGATCCCGGTTCGCCCAACGCCGCGCCGCGCCTTTCAGGGCTGGCGCTATCTGACGAATGAGGACGCGCCGGCGGATCTCAAGGGCGCTTCCGGCGAGGACGTCGCCGCAATGCCGACCGACATGCGCCGCAAGCTCGCGGAACTCGGCCTGATTTGACCGCGATGCCGCAGCCTCCTCCGTTCGCTACAACAATCTCATCGCTGCCCCGACTCACTCCATTTGTCGGCCCGGAGGCGATGGAACGCGCGCGGGGGCGACCGTTTCGAGCCCGCCTCGGCGCGAACGAAAGTCTGTTCGGCCCATCGCCGAAAGCGCTTGCCGCGATGCGCGAGGCGGCGTCCGAAAATTGGATGTACGCCGATCCTGAGTCGCATGTATTGCGCACAGCCATCGCGGCGCATCACGGCGTGCCGATCGACTGCGTGGTCGTCGGCGAAGGCATCGACGGTCTGCTCGGGTTGACGTGCAAACTGTTCTTGGAAGCTGGCGAACCTGTGGTCTCGACGGACGGCGCTTACCCGACATTCAACTTCCATGTCCAGGCTCACGGCGGCCGGCTCTGCCTCGCGGCGATGCGCGACGATCGCGAGGACCTATGCGCGCTGGCCGACATGGCGCGGCGAATGGCGGCCAAGCTCATCTATGTCTCCAATCCCAATAGCCCGATGGGCACGTGGCATTCGGGCGATGCGCTCGCCGCATGGATCGCAGATTTGCCGTCCGGGATGCTGTTGATCCTGGACGAAGCCTATTGCGACACCGCGCCCGCCGGTGCCGCGCCTCCGATTGACGTGGCGAACGGGCAGGTCCTTCGCTATCGCACGTTTTCGAAAGCCTACGGTCTCGCCGGCGCGCGCATCGGATACGCCGTCGGTCATCCAAACGTCATCTCAGCTTTCGAAAAGGTGCGAAACCACTACGGCGTCAACCGCGTCGGGCAATTGGGCGCGCTTGCGGCGATCAAGGATCAGCCATATCTCGCCGAGGCCGTCGTCAAGATCGCCGAGGCGCGCCGTCGGATAGCGGACATCGCTGCTGACTATGGGCTGCATTCAATCGAGTCGGCTGCGAGCTTCGTCGCAATTGATTGCGGCGGCGACGGAGCTTTCGCCAAGGCCGTCCTCGACGGATTGATCGATCGTGACGTTTTCGTCAGAAAGCCGACCGCCGTCGGTCTGGAGCGCTGCATTCGCGTTTCGTGCGGACGGCCGCAAGACCTCGATGTTCTGGCCGAAGCCTTGCCGTCCGCGCTCGCCGACGCGCGATCCAAGTTCCATCCATGAGGCTAGGTGACGCCGACGGAGCTTCCCCCGCCATGCAGACACGCGGCGCTTGGGCCGCTAAGGGTTCGCGATGACCCTGTCATCCCACGATCGCCTCCTCAGCCTCGCCGCTGTCATTGCCGCGTCATTCGGCGTCGGCGCGTCGTTTGGCGTCGGGTTTCCGCTGACCGCACTCACGCTTGAATCCTGGGGCGAGGAAAAGTGGGTCATCGGCCTCGCGGGCGCCGCTCCGGCGATCGCGACGGTGCTGGCCTTGCCATTTGCGCCCCGCGTCTTGGCGCAGATCGGGCCGGTAGCGTCGATCACTCTTGGATGCGCGACTGCGGCCGCAGGATTTTTGGCATTGTCGTTTTTGTCGTCAGCGGCCGCATGGATCGCTGTTCGTCTTGTGATGAGCGCCGGCATCGCGGTGCCGTGGCTGGTCGGCGAAACCTGGATCAATCTCGTCGCCCGGGAGGAAAGCCGTGGCCGCGTCATCGCCTGCTACGCGATCGCGTTTTTTACCGGCTTTGCGATTGGGCCGATTGCGCTCGGGACGCTCGGCATGACGGGCCTTGCCCCGTTTTTGGCCGGCGCCGTCGGCGCGGCCTTTGCCGGCGTTCCGATCCTGCTCGCGCGCCACTTGGCGCCAGACGTCACGGTTGGACATGCGCGCTCGGCGTTTTCCGCTGGCCGCGTCGCTCCGGTCGCGATGGTCGGCGCTTTCATCGGCGGGTTTGCAGAAATCACATATCTTTCGCTCATCCCGAATGTCGGGCTTGCCGCCGGCCTTCAACAGACCGACGCGCTGAGCTTGTTGACGGCCATGACGGTCGGAGGATTGATCGGGCAGATTCCGATCGGCATTCTGGCGGACCGGTTGCCCCGAATCACGATCCTTTATTGTCTGGCGGCCGCCTTTGTGGCGCTATCGCTCGCGCTGCCGGCGATGCTCGAAAATTTCGCGCTGGCCGCCATCGCTTCGTCCCTTATAGGCGCGATCACTTTGGGCTTTTACACCGTGGGCTTGGCCATTATCGGGGAACGCATCGCGCCCGAAGACCTCGCCGCCGCAAATGCCGGCTACATTGTGATGTATCAGATCGGCGCCATCCTCGGACCGTTGGCCGCCGGCGTCGCGATGACCGCGGCGCCGATTCCTGGCTTTGTGGCTACGGTGATCACGTTGATGGTGGCGTCGACCCTCGCGCTTTTTGTCCTACAAAGCCGAAAGCGATCCTAGATCTCTCGAGTCAAAGGGCCATTAATCGATTGTTTGCCATACCGGCATAGCATGGCGTCCTCTACAACCGAGGCCGCTCGCGATGACGATCGCGCATTTCATTCGTTCTCTCCTCTCATTCTGCTCGATGCTGGCGTTCGGCGTGATGACGGCCGGCGCCATCATCGTGATCGGACCTTGGCTATCGGGTCGCGCGCCGGGATCTCCGCTCGCTGCAGGCGCGGCGTCGCTTCATCTGGAGTCGCTTTTGCTCGGCGTATTGCTTGGGCTCTCCATCGCCTCCCTGGCGCGCTTCAATTGGGCGGAAATTCCGCGCCGCGCCGTGACCTGGGTGCTCGTGCGCGAGCGACAGCTGTTCTACTACGCGCTGATCGTCGGATGCGTCGCCGTGCTGCTTTACTATTGATTTCAATAAAAAAGCCCGGGATCGCTCCCGGGCTCCCTTCAATCGATCGACCGCCGCTCAAACCGAGTAGTACATGTCGTACTCGACTGGATGCGGGGTCATCTCGTAGCGCATGTTCTCTTCCATGCGCAGAGCGATATAGGCGTCGATCATGTCATCGCTCATCACGCCGCCCTTCTTGAGAAACTCGCGATCCTTGTCGAGGTTTTCGAGCGCTTCGCGCAGCGAGCCGGCGACTGTTGGAATCTGAGCCAATTCGGCCGGCGGCAAATCGTAGAGGTTCTTGTCCATTGCCGGACCGGGATCGAGTTTGTTTTGAATGCCGTCGAGGCCCGCCATCAGCATCGCTGTGAACGCGAGATAGGGGTTCGCGCCCGGATCGGGGAAACGCACTTCGATGCGCTTCGCCTTCGGGTTCGAGACGTGCGGAATTCGGCACGACGCGGAACGGTTGCGCGCCGAGTAGGCGAGAAGCACGGGCGCTTCATAGCCGGGGACGAGCCGCTTGTAGGAATTGGTCAGCGGATTCGTGAAAGCGTTGATCGCCTTCGCGTGCTTCAGGATGCCGGCGATGTAGTGCAGGCATGTCTGAGAAAGGTCGGCGTACTTATCGCCGGCGAACATCGGCGTTGAGCCCTTCCAGATCGACTGGTGCACATGCATGCCCGAGCCGTTGTCGCCGAAGATCGGCTTCGGCATAAACGTCGCGGTCTTGCCGTAGGCCTGCGAGACGGAGTGCACGACGTACTTGTAGATCTGCATGTGGTCGGCCATCTGGATCATCGGGCCGAACTTCACGCCAAGCTCATGCTGAGCCGCGGCGACTTCGTGGTGGTGCTTTTCGACCGTCACGCCCATCTCGGTCAGGACCGAAAGCATTTCGGAGCGGATGTCCTGGCAGCTGTCGATCGGCGGCACCGGAAAGTAGCCGCCCTTGACGCGGGGACGGTGGCCGAGGTTGCCCATCTCGATGTCCGCGGACGTATTCGAGGGCAATTCGTTGCTGTCGACCTTGTAGCCGACCGAATACATGTCGGCGGAGAACTTCACGTCGTCGAAAATGAAGAACTCGGCTTCCGGTCCGAAGTAGACTTTGTCGCCGATGCCGAGTGACATCATGTACGCCTCGGCCTTTTTGGCGATGCCGCGCGGGTCGCGCTCGTAAAGCTGGCCGGTTGACGGCTCTAGCACGTCGCAGAAGATCGCGACGGTCGTCTGAGCAAAGAACGGATCGACGTGCGCCGAGGAGGGGTCCGGCATCAGCAGCATGTCGGAGGCTTCGATCGATTTCCAGCCGGCGATTGACGAGCCGTCGAAGGCGTAGCCGTCGCTGAACATGGCTTCGTCGACGCACGTGACGTCGGCGGTTACGTGCTGCATCTTCCCTTTGGTGTCGGTGAAGCGGAGATCGACGAACTTCGCTTCCTTGTCCTTGACGAACTTCAGGACGTCGCTGGCGCTCTTCATGAACTCTCCCCTGGCTTTTCTCGTTACTCAAACCCGAGCGGCGCCGCCGGCATTGATGTTGGCTGTCGCCGTTCGCCGCCGGGCCGCTTCATATGGCGTCGCGGCCCGACTCCCCGGTTCTGATGCGGATCGCGTCTTCGACGCTCGAAATGAAAATCTTTCCGTCCCCGATCCGGCCGGTCTTGGCGGCCTTTTGAATGGCCTCGACGGCCTTGTCCAGCAAATCGTCGGAGAGAACCACCTCCAGCTTGACCTTCGGCAGAAAGTCGACGACGTACTCGGCCCCGCGGTAGAGTTCGGTGTGGCCTTTTTGCCGGCCGAAGCCCTTGGCTTCGATGACAGTGATGCCTTGCAGCCCGATTTCCTGAAGCGCCTCCTTCACCTCGTCGAGTTTGAAGGGCTTGATAATGGCTTCGATCTTTTTCATTGACGCCCCTTGCTGATTGACGGCGATTGCAGGCCGAGCCGTCATTCGCCCTGTGGTAAGCAGGCGGCGTGCCACCTGCCGCGCTATGGCTAATAACTTTGAATTCCAGATAGTTAGCTAGAGTTTCGTGGTGCTCCCGGGTTTGAGCGCGAGATTGATAGCTTAAAAGTCGGTCGAGTTGATCAAAAAATGGGCGACTCCACAGACCAATTCGCGGGCGCCGCCGCCTTTCGGGGCCATCGGGTCCCGCCCGCTCGTCACGATGCGCATCAACAAAGGCGGAACGGACAGCAGTGATCGAGCTTCTGACGACCGCGGAAACGGCTGAAGCGGACCGCTTGGCGGGGGTTGCCGGCGTAACCAGCCTAGCTCTCATGGAGAATGCGGGCCGCGCCGTCGCCGAGGCCTCGCGCGGTCTTGTGTCGGGCGGCGGCTCGGTTCTCGTCGTTGCCGGTCCCGGGAATAACGGCGGCGACGGCTTCGTGGCGGCGCGGCATCTCGCGATGCACGGCGTCGACGTTTCGGTTGCTTTGATCCAGGAAGCGTCGCCCGGGCGCGGCGACGCCGCCGAAATGCGGAGACGCTGGCAAGGCAGCGTCTGCGCCGCGTCGCCCGAACTTGTCCGAAGGGCCAGCGTCGTCATCGACGCGGCGTTTGGCGCCGGCCTGTCTCGACCGCTGG
This sequence comes from Hyphomicrobium sp., assembly GCA_052386495.1. Lineage (GTDB taxonomy): Bacteria > Pseudomonadota > Alphaproteobacteria > Rhizobiales > Hyphomicrobiaceae > Hyphomicrobium_B. Next base: position 99,634 of record JBQTKA010000020.1, read on the forward strand.
CCGGGCTTGCTTCTGATATGATCGACGCGATCAACGGTGGCGACGCAGCAGTTCTTTCGGTCGACGTTCCGAGCGGCCTGGACGGTTCGACCGGCCAAGCGCTGGGCGCCGTCGTCCGAGCGACACGCACCGTCACGTTCTTTCGCAAGAAGCCCGGTCATCTGCTGTTGCCTGGCCGGATGCTGTGCGGCGATGTGATCGTTTCGGACATTGGAATACCCTCGGACATATTGACCGCGATCGCGCCGCAGACGTTCGAGAACGCGCCTGACCTGTGGAGCGGCGCCTATCCATGGCCGCGGCTCGAAGGTCATAAGTATGTTCGCGGCCATGCGATCGTGGCATCGGGTCCCGCGAACCAAACCGGGGCGTCGCGCCTCGGCGCGCGCGGGGCGCTGCGGGTCGGCGCCGGACTTGTCACGTTGATCGGGTCGCCGGCGGCCACCGCGATCAATGCGGCGCATGAAACTGCAGTTATGGTCTGCTCCGTTTCTGGCGAAAAGGCTCTGCGCGATTTTCTGAAGGATCAGCGGCGCAACGCGGTTCTAATCGGTCCCGGCGCAACCTGCGGCATTGAAACGGCGGCGGATGTCCAAACAGTGCTCCAGTCCCCCGCCGCGGTCGTCCTCGACGCAGACGCATTGACCTCTTTCGAAGCCGCTGACGGACTGGATTCGGACCCGCGCCGACGTTTTGGCTTCCTCAGCGGCGACGTCGAGCGAATGCGCGGGCCTGACGCCCTATTTGAAGCGATTGCGTCACGCAAGGCGCCCGTCGTCTTGACGCCGCACGAAGGCGAATTCAAGCGGCTCTTCGGAGCGGCGCGCGGCGACAAGCTGGCGCGCGCGCGTGGGGCGGCGAAACTGAGCGGCGCTACAATCGTGTTGAAGGGCGCAGACACTGTCATCGCATCGCCGGACGGACGCGCCGCGATCAACGCCAACGCGCCGCCGTGGTTGGCGACGGCGGGATCGGGTGATGTGCTCGCGGGGTTTGTCGCTGGGCTGCTCGCACAGGGCATGCCGGCGTTCGAGGCCGCTTGCGCCGCCGTTTGGCTGCACGGCGCGGCAGCGCAGCGATTTGGCGTTGGGCTGATTGCCGAAGACTTGCCGGACGCTGTGACCGGCGTGTTGTCGGCGCTCTACTCCGCCAGAGAATCCTGAGACGCGGCCGATTGCCTGAGCTTATCGTCGGTTTTCAAGAAGGCCTCGATTTCTTCCGTCGGCTGTGGGCTTTCCGCTGTTACACCGATCGTTTGCATCAACCGCACAATGGTCACGAATGCGCGCGATTTGCGATCGTAGATGCCGCCCTTGAACAGGGCGCGCGCGCCGCCGTCGATGACAAATGTCTGCTCCATCACGACGAGAGTGCGATCCCAGCAGGCAAGGCGCGTTTCCAGCCGAAAAGCTTGGAATGGCGGCAACTCGCGCCGGAAGCGAATGGCGATGGCCCCTGCGATCGGCGTCCAGCGGTTCTGGAACGCCGCGCGCCACAATCCCGACCGCGCCATGACGTCAAGCCGACCGAGGTCCATGATCGCCAGGTAGCGGCCGTTGTTCATATGCAGCGACGGGTCGAGGTCATGCGGCCAGACGCGGAACCACAGTACAGAGGCGTCGTCAGGCAGCCTCAGCGGCGCTCGCGCCCGCGACGTCAGCAGGAGCCAGATCAAACGCAGCCAAAGGTTCATGGTGCCTTGCCTCCCGTGCGTTATATAGCTGCGCGGAGCATGGCTCTGGACCCCGTGGCCGCCATAATGCTTGTCTATTGCGGCGATTCCGTCGATGCCGCCAATGAACGCGCTAGGAGCCGACCTGCACATGCGCCGCGCCGCTGCCATGCTGTTCGCCGCGCTGGTCGTCTTGCCGTCGACAGGCGTTGCGCAGGCGCCTGCGCCAGAAGCCGCGAAGGCCGACGAGGCTGCGTCCAACCTGCTACGCGGCAATGTCGTCCAGGCCGTCGCCGACTACACAGAGGCGCTTAAAGACACGGGCCTCGCCAACGATCGCCGGGCCGCGCTGCTGAATGACCGCGCAGTGGCCTACGTTCGGTCCGGTCAGCCCAAACTTGCGCTCGAAGACTACAATCGGGCCGTGCAGATTTTTGCTGAGTATCCCGCGGCCTACAACAACCGCGGCAATCTGCTTTTGTCGCTTGGCCAGCCGAACGAGGCCATCAAGGATTTCGAGCGCGCCATCCTACTCGCCCCCGGATACGCTGCAGCGTATTCCAACCGCGCCGCCGCTCGCGTGCGACTTGGACTCTACCCGGACGCAATCGCCGACTTTACAAAGGCTATCGAACTGCTGCCTGCAAGCGCGCCGCCGCTCTCCGGCCGCGGCCTCGCTTTCCTGGCGATCGGCAAGCCGCACGCCGCAATCCGCGATTTTTCCCGTGCCGTCAACGCGGATGCGCGCTTCGCTTCCGCCTATCGAAATCGCGCGGAGGCGCGGCTCAACGTGGAGCAGCATGAGGAGGCGATCGAGGATCTTTCGCGCGCCATCGCCTTCGATCCGGTCAACAGCGAAGTTTACGTTGTGCGCGGCTACGCCTACCTCGCTGTTTCGAACACCGCATCGGCGATCAAGGACTTCGCCCGCGCCATTGAGCTTGATCCCAAATCAGCATCGGCGCACCAGGGCCGCGGGCTCGCCAACGGATTGGCCGATGCGTACGAGGAGGCCTATGGCGATCTCAACCGCGCCATTGAACTAGCGCCGCGCTCCGCCGTCGCTTTCGCCTATCGCGCCTTTGTCTACAAACAGAACGGGCAGCCGGATATTGGCCAGAAAGACGTCGACACGGCCTGGAAGATCGATCCCGAGAGCGCCGATGTGCTGTGGGCGAAGGCAGAGATTGAGGAGGCGCGCGGGCAGGGCGAAGCGGCGATCGTCGACCTTCGCAAAGCGCTCGCGATCAAGCCCGGTTGGCGATTGGCGACCGACGCCATGAAACGTCTCGGGGCCGGCGGCGACGTTAGTGAGGATCGCGAGATGGTTGGTCTCGGCGTCGAAGGCTGGCGCGTCGTTGCGAGAGCGAACGCTTACTTCGCGGTCGCAGACGCTTATCCGGCGCTGCGCGTGCCGCTTGAGATGATGGGGGAGGGCAAGCCGCAGCTCGTAGCGTGGGAGCTGAAAGACGCCCCGCATCTTGGCTATGGCGTGCTGACATACTCGGGGGGCGTCGTCGCTGGAAAATCGGGTACCGAAAACACTGAACTTGCCGCGATCATCGATATCGAGACGAGCAAGGTGATTGGCATTCAACCGAACAAACAGGGTGCGCGCGTCGCTAGGTGGGTATGGGAGGACGACCGCGCCCAGGTCGCGAGCATCGATGGCGTGACGGATGAGTTCCTGCTGCGCGCGACTGTGGCGCCACCTGTCGCCGCCGCGGCGCCCGGTCAACGGCGCGTCGGGCAGAAAGGCCCCGGATGGGAACCGTGGAACGACCCCATCGGCGGCGTCGGGTCGTCGCGCACGGAGCAGCGCAGTGCGCAACGTAAATCGCAAAAGCCGAAAAGCCTTTTTGACCTTCTGTTCAATAACTAATCCGCGCGCAATCAACGCCCGTTTATCCGTTGAGCTGTTGGAGCCTGCTGGCTCGTGACGCAGTCGGTGCCCGTAGTTCGCCGTCGTGCGCGTCGAGACGAAACGAATAGGAATGTCTGATGGTCTCCAGGACCGTGAAGTCAAAGTCCTCTCGAGATTCGTCGGGCGTTCCCGTCATCGTTTGGTTTCGAAACGATTTGCGTCTTGGCGATCACCGCGCCCTCGCGGCCGCGATTGCAACCGGCGCGCCGATCATTCCTCTCTACGTACTCGACGATATTTCGCCGGGCGCATGGAAGATGGGCGGGGCGTCGCGTTGGTGGCTGGCGCACAGTCTTGAATCACTCGCAACTGCGATCGCCGAAAGGGGCGGCCGCCTAATCCTGCGCCGTGGCGACGCCCATCTTACGTTGCCGGCGATCGTCGAGGAAACGGGCGCCAAGGCGGTCTTCGTCTCTCGGTGTTACGAACCGTCGGCCGTCGCGCTTGAACAGGATTTGAAGCGGACTTTCGACGCAGCGGGCATCGACTTCAAGCGCTTCGGCGGCGCGCTGCTGCGCGAACCTGAAGATGTGCGCACGAAGACGGGCGACGTTTACAGAGTCTATACGCCGTTCTGGCGCGCGCTTTCAGCGGGGTATGCGCCCCCCAAAGCAATCGCACCGCCATCGACAATGCTAACCCCGCACAAGTGCCCGAAAAGCGACAAGCTTGCCGATTGGGCGCTGACGCCGAGGAAGCCGAACTGGGCGAAGGGCTGGGATCAGCTCTGGAGTCCGGGTGAGGCCGGCGCTGCTCGTCGTCTCCAAGATTTTCTTGCGACGTCCCTCGCAACATACAAAGAAGATCGCAATCGTCCGGACAGGCCCGGTACGTCCCGATTGTCGCCGCACCTCCACTTCGGCGAAATTTCTCCGGCTGAATGCTGGCGGGCCGCCTCCGCGTTCGCGGCGAAAGACCCCAACGTCGATCAGGGATACGAGACGTTCTTGAAAGAACTGGTCTGGCGCGAGTTTTCCGCGACGCTTCTGTTTCACTGGCCCAGTTTGCCGGAGGCGCCGTTTCGCCAGGACTTCGCTGCATTTCCCTGGCTTGAGAATGCGGCGCATTTTGAAGCGTGGAGGCGAGGCAAGACGGGCTATCCGATCGTCGACGCTGGGATGCGGGAGCTATGGACCACGGGCTACATGCACAACCGCGTGCGCATGGTCGTCGCCTCGTTCTTGATCAAACATCTGCTGATTCCGTGGCAGGCCGGCGAAGCTTGGTTCTGGGACACGCTGCTTGACGCCGACCTCGCGAACAATGCGGCGAGCTGGCAATGGGTGGCGGGTTCCGGCGCCGACGCCGCGCCGTACTTCCGCATTTTCAATCCGGTGACGCAGGGCGAAAAATTCGATCCTGAAGGCGCGTATGTACGCCGCTTCGTGCCCGAACTCGCACGACTTCCCGACGCCGTCATCCACGCGCCATGGCTTGCCGCCAATGAAATTCTGACCGCGGCAGGCGTCCGCCTCGGCGTCGACTATCCGCAGCCCATCGTCGATCACGCCGCGGCGCGCGCTCGCGCCCTGAAGTCTTACGAAGCGGTGAAGGCCGCATCCGGCTCATCATCCGACGCTTGAGGAGGGAAGACGCCGTGAGTCCAATCCAGTGCTGAAAAAATCTTCGGCATTTGAGTCAATCTGCGCGCACAGCTTTTCGACCGATGTTGGATCAGCCTGCAAATTCAAGGAAACGACATGGCTGTCCAATGCCGACGTTCACCACTGCGTAACCATTTTCCGATTTGCCAATTAACCAATCGGTGGCATCGGGCATGTATCGTCGCCGCTGAGTTGGTTTTGCGTCGGGGAGCGTTTGATGTTGCGTATTGTCTGTTCGGCCCTCATCGGGCTTGCTGCGATTTCGTCCAGTCCGGCGCTCGGAGAGGAGCAACCGGCGGCCGCTCCATCGCCGGCCGTCGTCGTGGGCGAACCTGCCGAGGTCGTCGCCGAAGCGGCAGCCAAACCTGCGCCGCCGCCGACAACGCTAACTGCGATGATTGATCTCGCGCAACAGCGCATGATTGTTCTTGAAGGCGGAGTCGAGAAATACATCTGGCCGATTTCGTCGGGCACTGCCGAGTTTCCGACGCCCCGCGGCACATACCGTCCGGAGTGGACAGCCAAGATGTGGTACTCCCGCAAATACGATATGGCGCCGATGCCGCATGCTGTCTTCATCAACGGCGGCGTCGCAGTCCACGCCACCTATCACACCGGCGCGCTGGGAAGCCCCGCGTCGCACGGTTGCATCCGTCTTGCGCCGGCCAACGCAAAGACGTTCTACAACCTCGTGCACCGGCACGGATTGAAGGCGACGAAGGTCGCCGTTTACGGCACGCCGAAATGGCGGGCGCCGGCCATTGCAACCCGCAAGCCGAAGCGCGTGCCGCCTGTCGCTGTCGCGCAGAACGACTTCTGGTTCTTCGGGGCGCCGCTCTCTTACCCGGCGGAATCCGCCTACAACCCTTCTTTCACGAAGAAAAAGTATCGCGCCGTGAAGCCGCGGTCGGCAGGTTATGCGCCCGCGCCATCGACGCGCGTGATCCGTCGCAAGAGCGCCGCGCGCATTGTCTACGTTCAGTAGCGCGCCGCCGCCAGCAGATCGAAGAAGCCCGGTATTGCGCACCGGGCTTTTTTATTTGGATCGCCTCAGAAAGGGTTCCAAGTTGGACTGTCGGTAAATCGCACGTACCCGAGACTGGCGCCGATGCGCAGACCTAGCCCCGAACGGATCGGCGCCATGATCACGTCGCCGCCCTTGAGGAGCGTCACTCCTACGCCGCCGACGAAATATGCCGATCCGTCTACTCCCGTGAAGCTCCGGTAAATCGCATCGGGCTCGCTGAGTTTGTAGATGAGAAACATCGTGCGCGAACCGGAGGCTCCGAAATCCGTGCCGACCGACGGACCATGCCAATAGATGGTTCGCGTCGCCTTCTGATCGCGCAGGTACAGCGTGCCCTTGCCGAAGCGCAATCCAGCCAGGAATGCGCCGCCCCCCTCGGCGCCGAGGACATACGCAGTTGGCCGTCCCGACGTCTTGAAAGCGTGTTCGATCACGCTCGCTAAACCAGTGGAGACATTGCCGAAGAACCCGCGGGTCGCCTCGCGGATCTCATCGATCGAGTAGCCGTCCTCGCCAACCGGCGGCGGCGCCGATGTTTGCGGCGGAGAGACGATCGCGACCTCAGGCAATGGCGAATAAGCGTCGTTTGGCTTCGAATCGGCGGTCCACGGAGCCGTTATCGCCTCAGGTCGGGCGACCGGCGGCGGAATTTTTGCAATCTTCACATCCGACTTTGGCGTCTCGGCTGGCTTCTCTGTCGGCGACTTTTCAGGTGGCGGAGTTGCAGCCCTCGGCTTCGGGTCGGCTGCGTTCGCCTTCGACGCCGACTCTTCCGATATGCGCTGGTCGAGGCGGTTCAACATGTATTCGGATTTCTGCCGCATAACCGCCAGCAATACGGCCGAGGCGGTATTGATCTCGTCGAGCTTGGCGCAATCGAGCGGTGCGTTCTCGCCAATGCGGCCGAGCGAGTCGATCTTCAGCAGCAGTCCCGCGCTCTGCTCGTCGAGCGACTGCAACTTGGCGTCCTGGATTGCCTCGAAGGCGGAGTCTTCCGCCTGATCTTCGGCAACTTTTGCCGCAGCTGCGTAGCGCCGCATTTTTTCCTGCAGCGCCGGGCCTGCCTCGATGCTGAAATCGCGAAGCTGGGCGCCGGATTTGTCGACGGCGGCCGCGAAGTCGGCGTGCGTGCACGATTGTGCATGAGCCGCCGTGGTCACGGTCATCGCGCCAACATAGACCGCAAATGCAAGTGACAAGCGCCGCAGGGGCTGCCGACGGAGAGTCGATGTGCGCCGACGCATGAGATGCTTGTCTCCGGTTGTCGATCCGGCGTCCGGCGCGCTCGCGGTACGCTGACGCTGTTTGCCGGCGGCACACCATAGCCGCAGCCGCAGGTTGTCAAACGATTCGCGCAGAAAATCGCTTCCTTAGCCGTCTTTGGGCGCTTTCGCGGCCAACCTCGCCATAAAACGCGGCGTATCGACGACAATGCGCGTGTGCGCGCCGGACCCAATGGCCTCGACGCCGTCGTGCGCGTTAACCGAGAACGTCAGCTTGCGGCCGACGATGCTCGTCAGCGTCGCAGTGACAGTGACGGTGAGTCCGAGCGGCGTCGGCGCGATGTGCGCAACATCGAGATGAACGCCCAGGCTTAGATGATCCGGAGGAAGCAGCTGTTCAATGCAGTTCACGGCCGCAGCCTCCATAAGCGCGACCATCATTGGGCTTGCGAGTACGGGAGCGGCGCCGCTACCAACCTCCGGGGCAAGCCGCTCAGGGGTGACGCGCGCTGTCGCCGTGCCGGTCAAGCCAACGCCAAGTTTAGAAAGATCCGCCATTGCCCCCGCCAAGGTTCTAAGCGCTCGCCATATACACCTCGCGGACGCCCGGCAATCGGCCGTCCGCGAATTTTCTGACCGGGCAACCTGACAGCGGGCAGAGGCTCAGATAAGAACGGCGCTCGCACGGAGTGGCCGCGGGGATGTTTTTCATGCCGGAATTGTCGCGCCATGCGTGGCTGGCTCTATCGCTGGCCGCCGCCGTCGTTGCCATGTGGATACTGCTCGCGATGGGCCGCCTGCCGATCTGCGCCTGCGGCACGATCAAATTCTGGCACGGGGTCGTTCAGAGTTCGGAGAATTCTCAGCATCTGACGGACTGGTACACCTTCTCGCATGTACTACACGGTTTTGCGTTCTATGCAGCGCTGTGGTGGTTGAAGCCCGAGTGGCCGATCGCTCAGCGGCTCTTTGCAGCCACCGTGATCGAAGCCGCGTGGGAAATCCTGGAGAATTCGCCGCTGATTATCGATCGCTACCGCGCCGCGACGATCTCGCTCGACTACTATGGCGATAGCGTCATCAACTCTTTCGCCGATATTGGTGCAATGGCGATCGGGTTCTGGCTCGCGTCGACGTTACCGATCCGGGCCGTTATCGCAATCGCCGTGGCCAGTGAATTGATCATGGCCTACGTCATTCGCGACAACCTGCTGCTAAATATCGTGATGCTGATTTACCCGATCGACGCCATCAAGGCGTGGCAGAGCGGCGCTTGAGATCGGTCGTCAGCGTTTTGGAAATTCAAGCAGGCCGGGAATGACCGAGCCCGCAGCGCCGATTTCCGCTGCGGCCGCCGCGCAGCTTTTGTCCATCATGATCTTGCATTGGTTTGGGTCGTCTTGCTTGGCGCAAGATTTGACCTTCAGCCATGCGTCGAGAACTCTTGCGGCCTGCGTCTTGAAGATCTCGAGGTCGTCGCCGGCGTAGGCCGCCTGCAGCGCGTTGGCCTTCTCCGTCGTCTTTGATCCGATGCAGATCTCGACCGCGCCAAGCGCCTGACCGAACCGGGCCCCGGCGTCGCGCGCGCTCAACGTATTTTCGGCGTGAGTGTCCACGGCGCCCACGGCGATAGTAGCGCCGAGCGCCGCGAGAGCGCGCCAATGTATGTTCGTGTCGGTCATCCGTCGCTCCTCCACATTTAGGAGCTCATACGGCGTCGGAAGGTCGACGGCTCACCTTGGCACGAGGAATTCTGCGCCGCCTGACAGCACGTTGGCGCATGCGCCATGCGCCGCCGCCGGATTTTCCTATCGCCTTTGCTAAGCCCTAGCGCTTGCCGTTCTGGTGGCGCTGCCAAGCGATATACATCGACGTGACGAGCGCCGTCAGCATCATGGTGCCGAGAATATCGGGCTGGCGGATGAAAGACATCCAGACATCGAAGCCGTTAAGCCACCCGCCCCGGCCGGTCAGCACGTTGTTGAGCACGAGGACAAGCAGCGCAACCGCTCCTGTCAATCCGACGCCGATCGCCATTTCGACGATGCGCTTCGTCATGCGAGGCACTGAAAACGAGCTGCGCCCGATGGCGAGTTGGGTCCGATCCTGCATTATTGTGCTCCTTGGCGCTTTTGGCGGATGGGGCGCGATCGGCCGGGTCGGTCGCCGCGATTTATTCTCCCTTGTATCAGATTCGTGCGGATTTCGTGGCTGCGCTTGAGGTTGGCGCAAAAAAGGCGCTTGTAGACTTGGCGAGTTTTGGCAAAAGCCGCCGCGGTCGCCGTCTGTGTGTAAGCGTGGTGACGCGCCGTAAAAGGGACGCCGATTATGCCGCTCCTGCAACTGATCTATGTTTCCCGGCCCTTCGGTTTCGACGATCTTGTGTTGAGTGGCATTCTCGCGACCGCCAGGTCCAACAACGCGCGCGACCTGATCACGGGCGCTCTGATTTGCCGCGAAGACCTCTACATGCAGCTTCTCGAAGGTCCCCTCGACGCGGTGACGGGCGCATACGACCGCATCCAGCGCGACGATCGCCACGCAGATGTAGAGCTCAAATGTCAACTTCAGGCGGGGGATCGCCTGTTTCCTGATTGGGCCATGCGGCACGATCCCGCGCGCAGCTGGATGTGGACGCGGGAGCAGGTTTCGGCGGGCGCGGCTGATCACGCGACGGCGGACGACGTCCGCCAAATTTTTGTCCGGCTCGCGCGGGAGCCGATCGGCGCAAGCGCTTCAGGATGTCCGATGTCAGGCCTCTAGTCAGCGCCCCATGGCCGCCGCTTTTTGTGGTCAAGTTTTTTTACAATTGCGCGACTATGGGCTGAGCGATGAACACCAAAGGTGCGTCATGATCAAATCCATTCTCATCGCGATCGTCGCAGCGATCGCCGGGTTCGCAGGCTACGTGGCTTTGCAGCCTGCCGTCGGAACCGTTTCGCGATCGGCGGTGATCGCCGCCCCCGCCACAAAAATCTTCCCGCTCGTCAACAACCTCAAGACGTGGAACGACTGGTCGCCATGGGCCAAACTCGACCCCAACGCCAAATCGACGTTTGAGGGGCCCGACTCTGGCGTCGGCGCCATCTTCAAGTGGTCGGGCAACGGCGAAATCGGCGAGGGAGCCATTGCGATCGTCGAATCCGCGGCGGATGAGCGGCTGAAATTACGTCTCGATTTTGCCAAGCCGTTCGCCAGCACAAGCGACGTTGAGTTTGCGTTTCAGCCCGAAGGCGACGGCACCCGCGTCACCTGGACGATGACCGGCGAGCGGCCCTTCCTGGCGCGCGCGATCTGCATTCTGTTCAATGCAGACAAGATGGTTGGGGACATGTACGAAAAGGGGCTCGCGAACCTCGGAAAACTGGCGACGGCCCCGTCGCCAGCGTGATTTAGAGCCGCAATCGCGGCATGCGGCTGGAAGTGCGGCGCGCATCGCCCTATATCGACTCGTAACGCCTTCCCGCGCCGCTAGGTCCGAGCGTCGGAGCCAACGAGGAGCGAAGTAAATGAAGCATCTTTCAATCGGCGCGCTGGCCGTCTGTGCGATCGCGCTCGGTTCGCCGCTGACGGCCCACGCTGACGGTCGATACGACGTTGAGCATGCGCGCGCAAATGCCCGCGCCGGCGGCCCTGTCAGCGAATACGACTATGAGTTGCTCGAGCGCTGGGGTCATCTGAGCGAGATACAGCATCCCCGTGCCGTGGACGGCCGTCGCGTGTACAAGAAGAAGCGGCGTTACGTCGATGATCGCCGCTGGTGACGCGGGCGTCGTCGAGTCCGGTTCGGAACTGATCGGCGCGGGCGATGCGCGCATAATTCGGGCGCGTGCGCCGGATCGCGCGTTCCGGAACGCGCTCGCTGTTGCCGTACTACTGCATGTGTCACTGTTTCTCAGCGCGCTTGGCGCGAATACGAAGCGGCTCGGCGAAGAGACGGGTAGCGACGACGCCATCAACGTGTCGCTTGTCACTGAAGCCGATTTTCTAAGCCGGACGACCGTTCCGGAAAAATCGGACGCGCGGCCTGGCGCTGCCGCGCCGCCTCAGCCTCAGCAATCATCGCCGCCGCCTCAGCCAGAAATTGTTACTCCAGAACCGCCGCCGCCGGTGAAGCCGGACGCCGAACCGCCGAAGGAGGCGGACGCCGCGATTGAAAACGTAGCGCCCGATCTTTTTGCGATTCCCGATCCGGCTACCGCCAAGAAAAAAAGCGAGACGCCGAAGCCGAGCAAAGATGACGCCGCCGCGAAACCGTCGCAGAAGCCGGCGCCTGTAGCGCCGCCGCAAAAGACGGCCAAACTTGATCTGACCACGCCGCCGCCGAGCCTGTCGGCGTCGCCAGGAGGAGGTGGGCGGTCGGCCGGCTTCTCTCGGCCGCCCGGCATCACGCGTTCCGGCGCCAATGACGATTTTGCGCGCGCCGTCATCCGGGCGCTCCAGCAGACGATGCCGCAATTGCGCGAGACGCGGGGGCGCGTCACGGTGCGAATTTTCCTGAATGAGAATGGGAACGTCAAGGAGATCGAGATTACCCGCCCATCGCCCGATTCGAACCTCAACCAGTCCGTCGCTTTCGCGGCGCGGCAAACGAGCTATCCGTTTCCCCCGTACGGCTCGAACGTGGCCGATCGAACGTTTATTGTGACCTATATCTACAATTGAAGATATGTCTCGAGCCGCCCTATTAACGCTGCGCTCGGCGGGCATACTGGGCCCGATACATTATTTACGGTCGGCATGTTATTGATCCGATCTCGTCGGTCGTTGGCGACGCGCGGAGGTCCCGCAATGATGATGGCAATCAAATCTTACGTGAGCGCTGCCTCCTGTATAAGGCTCGCCGTCTGTTTGGCGCTCGCTGCGTCCCTGTCGCCGTGCGATGCGCGCGCTGCGTCCGGCGATCGGATCGGCGACGCGGTGGCCATCGTCAACACCGTCTTCGCCGACTTTGAAAAGTCGCAGCGCACGCTCGCGGCAGGCGATGACGTCCGGCAGAACGAAGCTATCGAGGTGACGGCGGATGCGCGCGGCGAGTTGAAGCTCGATGACGACACCAAGCTTGCGCTCGGCCCTGGCGCGCGTCTCGTGCTCGACAAATTCGTCTACGACAGCGACAAAAAAGCCGGGTCCATCGTCCTCGATCTGACGAAGGGCGCGTTCCGTTTCATCACGGGCGTCGCGGCGAAACCGACATACGTCATCAAGACGCCGAACGCCTCGATCACGGTGCGCGGCACCGTCTTTGATACGTTCATTCTTCCCGACGATACGGTGTGGCTCCTGCTTCATTCCGGCGGGCTCGAAGTCACCGGACGCAAAAGCGCCTGCCGCGTGCTTGATCAACCCGGACGCCTGATCCGCATCTCGAAAGACGGCGCGGTCGGCAATGCCGTCGATTGGTCAAAACTTGAAGGCGCCGATACGGCGATTTTCGACACGGCGTTTCCGTTCGTCGAACAGCCGCCTGAAGTCGATCCGACGCCCGTTCTGACGCGCGCTGGGATTATCAATAGCGCGCTCACAGACGCGCCCGAGAAGGCTTGCGTCAACGGCAAGCCTCCGATCAAGGTGCGGCGCGCCGACATTGGACCCGACGGCGGCGACAAGCCGTCCGGTTCCAAGAAAAAAACTGCGAAGCGGAGCGGCGATGATGGTCCGCGCGTCGTCGTAAAGCCAAAGCCCAAACCGAATACGAAGACGGCGAAGCGTCCGAAATCTTCCGACGATGACGAAGCAGCGGCGGCGGCCGCCAGCGTCATCATCGGCATCGGCATTGGCGCGGCCATCGGCGGCATGGGCAAAGGCGGTCGTGGCGGCTCGAAATCGATGGGCCGTCACCCCAACTAATTTTTTCGTTCGATTGCAGCCGGAGAATCGAGCGCGAACCGTTCCGCCAGACGCCGATACAATTCGATCGCCCCGGCGGGGGCGAGTTCGAAGCACTTGGCGAGCGCGGCGCCGGCCGTCTCCTGATCTTTGGCGGCGCCCGCCGCAAGCAGCAGCGCATGGGCGCGGCGCAACGCTTGAAAATTCGCCGACGTGGCGAGCGCTTCGTCGCCGAGCAGCGCGAAGATGCGCTCTGGCCTGTCCTTGCCGCGCGGCGTCGCCGTACCGATTTCGACGAGCGCAAAACCGGCGACCGCCGCCGCCGTGGATTCGCCGATGATGATATCCGCCCCGAAGTCCTTCGTCGCATCTTCAAAACGCGCGGCCACGTTGACCACGTCTCCCAGCACCGAGTAGTCGAATCGTTGCGGCGACCCCACGTTGCCGACGACGCAGGGGCCGGTGTTCAGACCGATGCCGATGCGGATAGGCTCAATGTTGCGGTAGCGCGAGCGCGCATTTGATTCGCGCTCCGCGTTCAACGCCGCAAGGCGGTCAAGTATCGCAAGCGCGGCGCAACAGGCGTTCGCCGCATGGTTGGGGTCGTCGGCCGGCGCATTCCAGAACGCCATGACGGCGTCACCCATGAACTTGTCGATCGTGCCGCGGTTTTCCAGAATGACGTCGGCGAATGGCGTGAATAGGCGATTGACGAACTGCACCAGATCTTCGGCGTCCATGCCTTCCGAGAGACGCGAAAAGCCGCGCACGTCGGCGAACAACAGAGTGACGACGCGCGTCTCGCCGCCAAGTTTCAGCTTGTCGTGATTGCGCACGAGGTCATCGACGAGCGGCGGCGCAACGTAATGGCTGAAAGCAGTCCTGATGCGCGCTCGATCGGCTTCGGACCGCATGTAACTGATGAGCGACGTTCCGAGATAGACCAGCGCTACCGATAAGGCGGGATAGATTGGGTCGAGCAGGAGCCCGTTGTTCGCAAACGCCGACCACGACGCCGCGGCGATGGCGGCCACAGCGCCGCCGCCAACGACGGCAGCGACCGCGGCGTTCGACCTCGCGACCAACCAAGCGACGAGCGCGCCCGCACCAACCAGAAACGCCAACTCCGCGCCGGTTGCATATGCGGGGCGCACGAGGTGGTCGCCGGACAGCATCTGCTCCAAGGCCTGCGCATGGATTTCCACGCCGGGAACCGACGCTTCGAGCGGGGTGGCGCGGAGATCGAGGAGCCCGGCGGCTGACGCGCCGATCAAGATGTGCCGGCCGCGGATTTCGCCTGCATCGACGACGCCTTCTAGTACGGCATGGGCGGAAATCGTGCGACGCAGATCGGCAGGCGCGAAGCGGAGCCACATTTCACCCCGCCCATCCGTCGGCAGGATCGTGTCGCCCACCCGGACGCTTTCGACGCCGGTCTGCTGCCCGAAGGCCGGCAAGCCGCTGCCGCCGGAAGATTTGACAATGATGGTCGACTGACCTGCGCCGACGCGCAGCGCTTCGAGCGCGAGCGATGGGTAAAGCTTGCCGGCGATCGAGAGGAGGAGAGGAGCGCGTCGCACGACCAAGTCCTGCGCCGGCAGCCAATTGAGCGCGCCAACGCCAGCCGCGCCGTTTACCAGTTCGGGGAGATTGGCGACGCCGCCGGGGAAAGCGTGAACGAAGGCCTTCGGATCATCGCCGGCCACCGCGAATGCGGCGCGCGGCCTTTCGATCGCGCTGGCCCGCCGGTCGCCGACGACGCCCATGACGACAGGCGCCGTCGCGATCGCACTGGCCAGTCGCGCATCGCCGGATGGCAGCTTGGCCATTTCAGCCACCAGCGGCTTCAGCGCCGCGTCGCTGCCTATCGCGCGGGCCAGTTCGCCGGGCGAAAGCCGATCCGGCTCGACCATCATGACGTCGAACGTAATCGTACGCGCGCCGGCGGCCGAAAGTCTCGTCACGAGGTCGGCCAGTTTCGCGCGCGGCCATGGCCATTGTCCGACGCGCGCCAGCGAGGCTTCGTCTATGGCGACAATCCGAACGGGAAGCGTTGGGTCGGCGACGCGCGGCGCGGCGCGCAAATAAGCGTCGAAGACGGAGGCCCGCAGTCGAGCGACCGGCTCAGGGTCGACAATGCGTAGCGCGGCCGAGCCGAGCACGATGGCGGCAGCGGTCAAAACCAGCGGGCTCAGATTCTTTGACGGTCTTGACATCGATGCAGGCGTTCGTCGCGGCGAACAGGGGCGTCGCGTCGTGAGTATGGGCCGGAAGCGCGCCGCGGGACAGTCGCCGTCGCCCTTTGTCCAGCGAATTGGTAAAGCGCCAGCGTGGCCGCGTTGCGGCGGGCTTTCCGCCACGCGGGAATGGACGTAGGTTGCGCCCGACTCGCGCGAGAGGGACGCACATTGGCCAGACGTGAAGGTTCGACGACAATGCGTGAGGCGCTGTCATGCGCCTATTGATCGCCGGCGGCCAGGGACAGGTTGCAACCGCGCTTGTCGACGTCGCGCCGTCGCGCCGCGAAATCACGGCCTTCGCCGTCGGCCGGCCGGCGCTCGACATCTGCGAGGTGCGCACGATCGAGCGCGCCTTCGGCGAGATTCGCCCGAACGTCGTGATCAATACCGCCGCCTATACCAACGTCGACAAGGCCGAGAGCGAGCCAGAGCGCGCTATGGCGCTGAACCGCGACGGCGCGCGCCTGCTCGCGGCTGCGGCCGCGAAGGGCGGCGTGCCGATCGTCCACCTCTCGACGGACTACGTGTTTGACGGCGCAGCCGCCAAACCCTACGCCGAAAGTGACCCGACAGGCCCGGCCACCGTCTACGGGCGCACCAAACTCGAAGGCGAGTTGGCGGTTCAAGAGGCCAATCCGCGGCACGTCATTCTGCGCACCGCGTGGGTCTACAGTCCGTTCGGCAAGAATTTCGTCAAGACCGTTCTGCAGCGTGCGCGCGACGGTAACGCGCTGCGCATTGTTGCCGATCAGCGCGGCAGCCCCACCTATGCGCCACATCTGGTCGACGCGATCATTACGATCGCGGCGCGCGTCGCCCACATTGGCGATGACCAAAGCGACGTCTGGGGCGTGTATCACGCCGCGGGCGCCGGCAGCGCCAGTTGGTGCGACGTCGCCCGGGCCATTGTCGACAATGCCGACGATTTGCGCGCCCGCGGGGCGACGGTCGACGCGATCACGTCGACCGAATATCCGACACCGGCGAAACGTCCAGCGAACTCGGAGCTCGATTGTGCGAAGCTGGCCCGGACGTTCAATCTGCGTCTGCCGGCTTGGCGCAACGGCGTCGCCGAATGCGTGCGACGCCTGTCGCCGCCATAATGGCCCTACCTGCGCGCAACGTCTTCGTGCTGTGCGGGGCCGCCGAGCTTCATTGACCCGTAATTGTCATACGGAACTTCTCGGCGGCAGGCGCCAAGCGCGACGGCGGCGATGCAAACGGCAAGAGAGGCGAATTTCATGGCTGGTCCCTCGGATTTGGAATAGCGTTTAGAGCCCTCGTGGCTATTAAACGCCGCTCCGATCAGCCGGGTTCCATCCAGATTTCGCACGCCGCGGCGGCGCTACTTTACCTCCGTCACAATGACGGTCCCGCCGGCCTGCGCTTCCCACTCGCCGCGATGCTTGGTCATGCCGACGAACGAAATTCTGTCGGGCTTCAGCTGAAACTTGTACGAGTCGAGGGCGATCAGCGTCGGATCGGAAACCTTGTAGCCGTCCACATCCGCGAGACCTTTGACGCGGTCGAACGTGCCCGAAACAAATTCGGTCGCGCTGTGCCCGACGCGGTCGGCGATGTGCGACTTCGCCGGAGTTGCAACGAGGTCCCAGCGGATTTGCCCATCGGCGACGCCGCTGTCGGCGACGTTGAGCTGCATCGCGAAATCGTATCTGTAGCCGTCGCGCGAGGTCCACGTGCCTTGCCAGGTGGTCTCGAGCGGGGGCGGCGGCTCAGCCCAGCGTCCCCACAGGTTAGAGACGCCGTCGATCGCGGGATTGGCGTTGGCGAGCACGACGAGCACGCTGCCGATGGCGCCGATGATGGCGATCGGGTTCCGCAAAAGACGTGACGCCCAAGACTTCTCGCCAGTCTCCATTGACATGCCCGCCCTGCCGCCCTCGAGCGCATCGCCTCGACAGGCCGATTAGCACGAGGCGGACGGCAAGTCATGCGCGGAGGACGGGAGATGAGCTAAGAGGTTGGGCCGTCTCACCTTAGCGTCAGCTCCGAGACACCGACGGCGAGGTTCAACCCTGTCTGCCCTTGCACGCTGAGGGGCTGCAGCACGACGGACTCGTTCGACCCGCCGACGAGCGCGTTGGCGCCGCCGCCGATGCCGACCGAAGCGTCCGCCGAGACGCCCGCGTACTGTCCTGCGAGCGCGCCGCGCGGCAGGCCGTTGGTCGATCCGAGCACGGTCCAGATCAGAGTGCTCGCGCCCTTGACGCCGATGTCGATGCCGAACTTGGTGATCGTCGCCTGATAGCGCTGCGCGCCGCCGCCGCCCGCCGGCTCATACGCACAGGAGAGCTCTTCCTTCGAGCCCAGAATCATCCCGACCGTCCCCTGGCCCTGGCAGGTGAGCGTCCCGGCGACGACGCTGGCAGTTTGGGCAAAGAGGGGGCTTGAGCTCAATGTTGCGATCGCTGCGGCGGCGAAAAGACGCGAAAAGGATGCGGGTTTGCGGGTCGAGGGGCGGGTGCGGGCCATGATGTTCGTCCTCAAGTTGTCGCACGCATGTTAGCGCAAATTCGTTTGCTGGGGATTCGAAGTTTCCGCTTTGAAGACGGCGGAGTTAGGGAGGCCGCGGTTGCGCCGGCGGGAACACGCGTCGGCGTTTCGGCGTTATAGGGTCCATAAAGCATGCGCCGATGCGCGCCTTCAGGAGTTTGACCATGAAACAGATTAGGATTGCGGCGCTGGCCGCCGCCATCGTCGCGAGCGCCTTCGGCGCCGCCGCAAGGGCCGACTCGATCAGCGACGTCGAAAACGCGCGGGCGAAAGAGCGCGCCGGCTACGGTCTCTCCCGCCAGGATCGCGAGAAGTTGCGCCGCTACGGCGGCAACGACGACTACGGCTGGCGCGACGGGTATCGCGACGAGGGCTATTACGACGACCGCTATGGGCGCGGCGTGTCCATCTACGTCGGCCCTCGCGGCGGCTACGGGCGCTACGGCTACTGAGGCCGGTCGACACGTCGTGACGCAATGGAGAGCCGCGGCGCCTTTGGGCGCGCCGCGGCTTTTTCCATGCCGGCGCGAATTGCGTCGCGCCCGGGCTTGCGCCGCCGGCGTCCTCCCGTTAGCACCGGCACAAACGAGATTGCAGGAGCCCTGACCGAAATGGCCGAGATCCAGGATACCAACGACGCGCTTGCGATGCTGAAACGCGAGAACGCGGAGCTTTCCGGCATGCTGCTCGCGACGGGCGTCATCCTCACGCAGCTCTTGCAGCGGACCTGCGCCCGCGAGTTGAACCCGCAGCAGGCGGCGGGCCGTATCATGCAGACCGCCCGCGACGGCATCGAAGGCTTCTCGACGGCGACGAACGCCGATCCCGTCATGAAAGCGCGGGCTCTGGCGGCCATCGACCAGTACGAGCAGCAGATCCGCGACGCGCTGGCGGTGTGAACGCAGCGGCTTTCGCCGCTCAAACCGACCAGGAGCCCGATGCGACAGGCGCTCAAGTTTCTGCACACGCTGGCCTCGGCCGGAATCGTCGGGTCGCTCGCCGTCTACATCACGATCCTGCTCTATGGGTCCCAAGAGACGCCCGCCGCGTACGCCGACATGCGCGAGACGATCGGCGCCGTCTGCAACACTCTGCTGCTGCCGTCGCTCGCGATCGCGCTGGTCACGGGGCTGCTGTCGATGGCGGCGCATCGCCCCTTTCAGGAAATGCGTTGGGTATGGGTCAAGGCGCTGCTCGGCCTGCTGATGTTCGAATCGACGCTCGCCATCATCAATTCGAAAGCGAACACGGCGGCGCAACTCGCCAACGAGATCGCGGCCGGCGCAGCGAAGGCCGACGCGCTCAAAACGGCGCTCTCGACGGAATGGAGTTCGCTGTTCGCGATCCTCGCGCTGTCGGTCGCGAATTTCGCGCTCGGGGTCTGGCGGCCGCGGCTCGGTCGGACGTAACGCACGCCTCATGGCAGCGGCCCGGTGCGATAGAGCGTGACGCGAAGACCGCCGTGCGCGACGGGCGCATCCGCCGGAAGGAAGGGCAGACGGGTCGCACGCGCCAGATTGGCGTTGGTCGTGACTAGACCGACGCGCCAGCCCGAGAACTTCGCGGTGAGCGTCTGGCCGAGCGCGCGATAGAGCGCCGTCAATTTCGCCGCTTCGCCGAGGCGTCCGCCATAGGGCGGGTTGACAATGACCAGGCCCGGCGGCCCGGCGGGCGCTTCGAGGGCGCTGACCGCATGTTGCTTGAAGTCGACAAACGCGCTGACGCCGGCGCGTTCAGCGTTGGCGCGGCTGATCGCGATCGCGGCGGCGTCGCGGTCGCTGCCGGTGAAGGTCATGGCCGGGGCGACGGCCTTCGCCGCTATGGCCGCGCGCATCTCGCGCCATGCGGCGGCGTCGAACGTCGCGAGCTGCTCGAATGCGAAGCTCCGCGCGCGCCCGGGGGCCAGCGCTGCCGCGATCTCCGCCGCCTCGATGACGAACGTGCCCGATCCGCACATCGGATCGAGCAGGGGTTCTTTTCCGGCGTAGCCGCACTGGCGCAGGAACAGCGCCGCCATGTTTTCACGCATCGGCGCGGCGTTGACGGCTTCCTTGTAACCGCGCTTGTGCAGAAGTTCGCCCGACGCATCGACGCTCAACGTGACGACGTCGTCCTCGATCCGCGCCTTGACGAGCACGCCGGCGTCGTCGGAAAGCGGCGCGCCAAGCGCGTTGGAAATCGCCTTGCCGATGCGCTCCGCCGCCGCGCCGGAGTGATAAATCGCGGAACGCGCGCACGTGGCTTCGACGCGAACGGGCACGTCGGCGCGCAACACGCTTGCCCAGTCGACGCGCCGCGTGCGCTTGTTGAGCGTCGAGAGCTGGTCGGCGCGGAAGCGCGCGACGCGCGCCAGCACGCGGCTCGGCCCGCGCAGCACGAGATTGGCGCGCCAGACGGCGGGCCAGCCGCCCGTCATCGTCACGCCGCCCGGCACATAGCGCGCGCTGGCGAAACCGGCTTCGCGCGCTTCGGCGAACAGCGCCTTTTCGAGTCCCGGCGCGCAGACGAGGAAGATTTCGAATGTGTCGGCGTTGGCGTCGGTCATGGGGCGTGCATAGAGGGAGTTGGCGGGCGAGGCGAGGGGGCGCGTGCGCGCCGGCTGCTTCTCGTGATGTTGTCATCTGGGCCGAGCCGCTCAGCGGCGACAGCCGGGACCCAGAGCCACGACCTCGATCGTCGTAAATTGGCTCTGCAGCCCTGGGTCCCGGATCGCGATGCCCGGCGGCGCGTCAGCGATGACGTGTGCTTTTTCGTGCGGGGATGCGGCCGGCGAAAAAATATGATCGGCGCGTCGGGCCGTTCGCCGCACGATCGTCTTAATATCGAAACTGAATTGTCGCGGGCTGATGCCGGCGCGGGCAACGTGAATGAAGGAGTGAGCCTATGTCCGATAAATCGAAAGCGAAGCCGGCGGCCGCAGCAGCGCCCGCCGCCGCTGCTGGAACCGTGCGCCTGCACCGCGTGTTCGCGACGAAGCCCGAGAAGGTCTATCGCGCGTTTCTCGACGCCGGCGCGCTGGCGAAATGGCTGCCGCCGCACGGCTTCACCTGTCATGTCGAACGCTTGGACGCGAAGGTCGGCGGCACGTTCCGCATGTCGTTCACGAACTTCACGAGCGGCGCGTCGCATGCGTTCGGCGGCGAATATCTGGAGCTCAAGCCGCACGCGCTGATCCGCTATACCGATGTTTTTGACGATCCGAATTTGCCGGGCGTGATGCATGTGACTGTGCGCTTGAAGGCGGTCTCCTGCGGCACGGACGTCGAGATCGAGCAATCCGGCATTCCGTCCTTGATACCGGTCGAGCAATGCACGCTCGGCTGGCAGCAATCGCTGATGCAGTTGGCGCTGCTCGTCGAGCCGGACATTCCGGGCTAAGGCGGCGCCGCTTCTTGCCTGGCGCTTGGCGACTCCCCCTCCGAGGAGCCGGCCGCCAAGCGCCGTGCGCGAGCGGACCGATCACCAACTCAAATCCTCATCTTCGCCGTCGGCGTTGCGTAAGGGTTCGCGAAAGCCGGCCAGCACGGAGAAGCGGGAGATGGCGTCGCGGCGGTGGGCGGCGAGGCACGGCGAACCTTGAAAGCGGCATTGGCGATGGCGGCGGCAGGTGCGGCGCTCGCAGATATTGGACAGGACGAGGAGATCGGCCGCGATGCGCCGGCGCAAGAGGCGCAGATCTTTGGCGGGACCGCCTTGAGCCTCGTAGGCCGTCCTTTCGGCGAGGGCTTTCTCGACCGCGACTCGCATCGCCGCCATCACGGACGGCGTCGGTTCGGGGCAAGCGGCTTCGGGCAGCGGGGTCTTGGTCATTCAAGAGGTTTCCAGTTCAGTTTTTTCTTGCGCCTTGCTCTTTGCTTGCGCTCGGCGACTCGCGTTCCGCGAGCCTGCCGCCGAGCGCATGCGGCATCCCGCCGGCTGCGCAGTGCGCAGTCGGATGGCGCGAACGCCAAGGGAGCGCGGGCGGCGGACCGCTGCGATCCTGTTCGAACTCAGGCGGCGTTCCGCCGCCCGCGCGCGTCTCTGTTGACGGGGGTTGACCGGCCGCTCTCATCCGCGAGACGCACTCGAGCCTCTGTGGGGGCGTGACCCTCCGGCTCGCGCGTCGGCTGCGGCCGCTTATGGATGAGCGGACGCACTCGCGCCTGGGCCTTCTCCCGCGCGGTCGCCCGCGCGAAAGCTTCAACCTGTTCCCGCCCTGTCGACGCGCAAGGAAGCGAACCTTGCGGCGTCCGGCTCACGATGCCGGACGCTGTGATCGCCGACGAGACGCGCCGCCCGCGCTTTCGGCGCTTCCGGAAGCCCCTTGGAAGCGGGCGGCTGTGCGTGAGTGTGCGGCGCGCGGCGAGGGCGGGGATAAGTTTTTTTGCGGCGTGCAGAAGACTTTTTGTGCGCATGGTTATGCGCGGGGATGCGCCGCTCTGCTCCCTCGCCCCATCGCCGTCGATGGGGAGAGGGTTGGGGTGAGGGGCAGGCACTTCGTGGGCACGACGGGCGTAGGGTCGTTCCTCGCCAAGCCGCCGAGGTGATCCTCGGCTTCATGTCGAGGATTCATCGCGCAACCGTGCGGGAGGCAGAGTTGATCCTCGGGACAAGCCCGAGGATGACAAATCAGCAGGCAGTGCGACCAAGGCTGCGCGGCGTGGATGGCGGCAGCCGTCGCCTTCCGTGCCGAGGCCGATCATCCAGTCGGAGGCTCGCAACTCACTCCGCCGCGTGTTTTTTTGTTTGCGCCGGGCGACTCTCCTTCGTCGAGTCGGCCGCCCGGCGCGTTGCGCCGGCCGGAAGGCGCGCGCGCCGCCCCAACACCGGCTTCAAATATTTGCCCGTGTAGCTGCGCGGGTCCTTCACGATGTCTTCAGGCGGACCGACCGCGACGATCTCGCCGCCGCCGTCGCCGCCTTCGGGGCCGAGGTCGATGATCCAGTCGGCCGTCTTGATGACTTCGAGATTGTGCTCGATGACGACGACGGTGTTGCCCGCGTCGGCCAGTTCGTGCAGCACCTCCAAGAGTTTTGCGACGTCGTGGAAGTGCAGCCCCGTCGTCGGCTCGTCGAGAATGTAGAGCGTGCGGCCCGTCGCGCGGCGGGAGAGTTCCTTCGACAGCTTGATGCGCTGGGCTTCTCCTCCAGACAAAGTCGTTGCCTGCTGGCCGATATGAATGTAGCCGAGGCCGACGCGCGCCAGCGTTTCGAGCTTGTCGCGGATCGACGGCACGGCCTTGAAGACCTCGGCGCCTTCTTCCACCGTCAGGTCGAGCACCTCGGCGATCGACTTGTCCTTGAACGTGACGGCGAGCGTCTCGCGGTTGTAGCGCTTGCCCTTGCATTCCTCGCACGTCACGTAGACGTCCGGCAGAAAGTGCATCTCGATCTTGATGACGCCGTCGCCCTGGCATTTCTCGCAGCGCCCGCCTTTGACGTTGAACGAGAAGCGGCCCGGCTCGTAGCCGCGCGTTTTGGCTTCGGGAAGGCCCGCGAACCATTCGCGGATCGGCGTGAAGGCGCCGGTGTACGTCGCCGGGTTCGAGCGTGGGGTTCGACCGATCGGAGATTGATCGATGTCGATCACCTTGTCGAAGTGCTCGATGCCGAAGATCTTGTCGTGTTCGCCCGGATGATCCTTGGCGTTGTTGAGCTTGCGCGCGACGGCGGCGTAGATCGTGTCGATAAGCAGGCTCGATTTGCCGCCGCCGGAGACGCCGGTGACGCAGGTGAACAGCCCGACGGGGATCGACGACGTTACGTTTTTCAAATTGTTCGATCGGGCGCCGACGACGGTCAGTTGCTTGGATGGGTCCGGCGCACGGCGCGTGCGCGGGATCGCGACCTGGCGCGCGCCGGTCAGATATTCGCCGGTGAGACTGTTCGGCGACGCCATGATGTCGGCGGGCGACCCTTGCGCGATGATCTCGCCGCCATGGATGCCGGCGCCGGGGCCGATGTCGACGACGTGGTCGGCGGCCAGAATGGCGTCTTCGTCGTGCTCGACGACGATGACGGTGTTGCCGATGTCGCGCAGATGCTTAAGCGTGATGAGCAGGCGGTCGTTGTCGCGCTGATGCAGGCCGATCGAGGGTTCGTCGAGCACGTAGAGCACGCCGGTCAGCCCCGAGCCGATTTGAGAGGCGAGCCGGATCCGCTGGCTTTCGCCGCCAGACAGCGTGCCGGACGCGCGCGATAAGGTCAGGTATTCAAGCCCGACGTCGTTGAGGAATTTCAGGCGGTCGCGAATTTCCTTCAGAATGCGGGTGGCGATTTCGATCTGCTGCTTCGTGAACGTTCTCGGGATATCCGCGAACCAGACGTTCGCGGCCTTGATCGAGAGATCGCCGACTTCGCCGATGTGCTTGCCGCCGATTTTCACCGCCAACGCCTGGGGTTTGAGGCGATAGCCGCCGCACGCGTCGCAGGGGTGCGCCGCTTGATAGCGCGAGAGTTCTTCGCGCACCCAATCGCTGTCGGTTTCCTTCCAGCGCCGCTCGATGTTGCCGATGACGCCTTCGAACGGCTTTTCGGTCGAATAGTTGCGCGACCCGTCCCAGTAGGTGAACGTGACGTCCTCGTCGCCCGAGCCGAACAGGATGGCGAGCTGCACGTGCTTCGGCAGCTTCTCCCACGGCGTCTTCATGCTGACTTTGTAGAACTTGGCCAGGGATTCCAACGTCTGCTCGTAATAGGGGGATGTGACGCCGGTTTTCGCCCAGGGATAGACGGCGCCGCCCGCCAAACTCAGCGAAGCGTCGGGCACCACGAGATCGGCTTCGAAGCGCAACTCGGTCCCAAGCCCGTCGCACGTCGGGCAGGCGCCGGCCGGCGCGTTGAACGAGAACAACCGCGGCTCGACCTCGTCGATGGTGAAGCCCGAGACGGGGCAGGCGAAGCGGGCTGAAAACGTGATGCGCTCGTGCGTTTCGTTTTTGTTTTTTAGGATTCCCTTCTCCCCATCGCCTTCGAAGGGGAGAGGGCTAGGGTGAGGGGCGGCTTTTTTGTTTGCGCCCGGCGACTCCCCTCCGGGGAGCCGGCCGCCGGGCGCGCTCGCTGGCGCGTCGTCCGTCGCGCGCGGCCGGCTCGACGAAGGAGAGTCGCGCGCGACAAGCAAAGGCTTATCCACGTACTCCGCGATCGCAAGCCCATCCGACAGTTTCAGCGCCTGCTCGAAACTGTCAGCGAGCCGCGTCGCCAGATCCTTTTTCACGACGATGCGGTCGACGACGACGTCGATGTCGTGTTTGAATTTCTTGTCGAGCTTCGGCGCGTCGGCGATATCGTACACGTCGCCGTTGATCTTGAGGCGCTGGTAGCCCTTCTTCTGCCACTCGGCGATTTCCTTGCGGTACTCGCCCTTGCGGCCGCGCACGACCGGGGAGAGCAGCAAGAGCCGAGTGCCCTCGGGCAAAGCGAGCACGCGATCGACCATTTGGCTGACGGTCTGGCTTTCAATCGGCAGGCCCGTCGCCGGCGAATAGGGCACGCCGACGCGCGCGAATAAGAGGCGCAGATAGTCGTAGATCTCGGTGACGGTGCCGACGGTCGAGCGCGGGTTCTTGCTCGTCGTCTTCTGTTCGATCGAGATCGCAGGCGACAGCCCGTCGATGTGATCGACGTCGGGCTTCTGCATCATCTCGAGGAACTGGCGCGCGTACGCCGAGAGACTTTCGACGTAGCGGCGCTGGCCTTCGGCGTAGATCGTATCGAAGGCGAGCGAGGATTTGCCGCTTCCCGAAAGCCCCGTGAACACGACGAGCGCGTCGCGCGGGATTTCGAGGTCGACGTTCTTCAGGTTGTGTTCGCGCGCGCCCCGGACGTGAATGGTTTTCATCAGATCGGAGGCGGCGCGCGCCGTCGACTTGGCGGTGGTCTTTTTCATACTTGAGAATTACGCCTTCCGCGCCGCAAGCCACTTGCCAAGCGACGATTGAGATTCTTGCGACGGTCGACCTGCAATCAACCCTTCGACGCTCAAGTCCTCCTCGATCTGCGGCCACGCGATGCCCTCGCCGCCGCCAATGAGCCGCCAATTGTCGCGTTCGACCGCCGTCGCGTGTCTGAGCCTTGGATACCAAGAGAGGGGAATGGACAAGGATCGGCCGTCGCTCAAATCGACGATCAAGGCGTCGACGCTGAAGCGCACGCTTAGCGCGCGCGGAATGTTGAGCTCATGCGCCGAAATATTCATTCCATTTCTCCAAGAGCAGCCCGGCGTTTGTTTCGACGAGTCGCTCGACTTCCGCGAGATCCGTGCGGTTGAAGCCGCCGCTCCGAGCAAGTCTGACGGGATCGAGCCAATATTTGCCAATCCTGTCGTCGCGCTCGACGTGAATGTGCGGCGGCTCATGGCCGTCGCCAGAGTAGAAGAAGAAGCGATACGGGCCAATCCTCAACACGGTCGGCATCTTCGCGACCTATTCCACCCCTGAAGCGGCGCTGGCGGCGGTTGCCGGCTTTTTCGGAGATTTGCGCATGGGCCGAAGGTCTAGCCGAGCGCCACCCGGGCGGCAATGCGGCGGACCGCGAACGTCGGACCGCTCCCTGAACGCCCCATGAATTTGCCGCTCAAGCCCCGTTCACGCGCGCGCCGGTAGTTGTTCCGCCACAACCCCGCTATAGAAAGACGGCGTCATGTCCTGCGCGCTTGCCAACTTCGACGAGGCTCTCCCCATGTCCGACTCTCGCTTGTCCCTGAACGCCATCGCCCAGCCTGTGAACCACACGATGACGTTGATCAAGTTCGCCGTCTTCGCCGTGTCGGTTGCGGCCGCCGTCCCGACGGCGCGCGATCTCTATTATTCCTGGCAGACGGGCGTTCCCTACACGCAGGTCGGCCACCGCTTGAGTCAGGCCGATCTGCTCGAGAAGAACTTCGGTTGCGACATCAAATATACGACCATCTCGAATGCGTCCGGCGCCCGCGTTGAGGTCGGCTCATGTCCGAAATCGGGCGACATCGCAATCCGCGTGACGCGCGGCAAGAACGACACCAACCTTGAATGGATCGCTTTCGATCAGCTGCCGAAGCCGGGAACGTCGACGGCGAGCGTGCTCGATCTCTTCATTTCGAAAGCCGTCGCCGACGAGCGCTTGGCCGAGACGGCGCCGGGCACGGTCCGCGTCGCGCAGGCGACCGTCGAAGTGCTCTGCCAGGGCAAGCAGAAGGATATGCTCGTGCGCGTCACGCGCGAGAACGGCAAGTGCAAGCAGGAATCCGTGTCGATCTTCAAGGGCACGGTCGAGCAAAGCATTGACGTTCCTTGCGACAAGGCTTGCCCGATCCCGAACTGATCGAGCGATGGCGCCGGCGGATCGTCCACGAACGACGATCTCCGGCGCAGACTTTTACCGTTTGTAAAACGTGATCGCCGATCGCGCGATGACAGCTTGACGACAGTGAATTTGAGGCAGAAGCTTCCACTCGTGAAGTCGCTCTTACGTTGGCGTCGCGGCTGTGAAGGGTCCCGGTCGACGGACCGCTAAACCTCCGGTTTCGACGTGCGTGCCTTGAGCGAGGAAGGGCTGGATTCGACCGCTTGTGCGCGAGATGCGCCGCTAAGGTCGAAGGAAGTTCTTCGTCGGCAAGGAAGCGGGGCGATGGTCACGAGGCGCAACAGCGTGAGGAGGGCGGATGACTCCACCGGGTAGTCACACGAGGCCTCGACCGACAACGCACGGGGCCGCGAGTTGATTGGCGCGCAGAACCTGATGGGTTTGCTCGCAGCGATCGGCTCCATCACAATTTGGATTCTTCACACGAGGGCGGCCGCCGAAAGGTTTCGCCAGAGCCTCGCTTCAAAAGCCCGGTTCTAAGCTGGGCGCTCCATCGACGGTGACAACGGCCCCGCCAGCGTCCGAGGACGCGGCGGGGTTTGTCTTTTGGGGCGCTTCTCGACGCGGGGCGCGCCGCCCTAGCGTTGAAAGTGAAGATCGAAGTATGAGCCTTTGCCGCTCTCCGCGAACTTGCGCCGTTCGACAAGCCGAAAGCCGCGCGGGGCAAGAAACGCGCAAATATCCTTGTCGGTCGGATTGCCCTCGTAGGCGTTGAAGTCAGAGGCCTCGATGACCATGCGCCGGAAGCCGCCGAGAATCTCAGCTGCGCCCTTCAGAATGACCAACTCTGATCCTTGCGTATCGAGAACCAACGCGTCGTAGGACGCGATGTCGGCGCCATGCGCCGCCAGCGCGGTAGGCAGCCTGGTCGTCTCGAGCTCCACGGCGTCGACATACTCGACCTCCGGCCAGATCAGTTTGTGATCCGCAAAGTCAAGAATCGACGAGGAGGCGCCGTTGTTGTTGGCGATGTGCAGAACTTTGCGCTCGCCGTCGGCGTCGGTGATCAATGCCCGGATCGCAGACTGGTTCGCTCGTCCGGCAATGTTGCGCTGGAGCTGGTCAAAAACGGCCGCAATGGGCTCTATCCAGATGACCTTCAAGCCCAGAGCGTCATAGTGGTCGCGTTCTTGTCCGGCGTTCGCGCCGACATGGATGACGCCCCTGCAGCCCTGGAGGAAATCCGGCTCTTTCCAGATCCGGTAACGGGCGCGCGCCCGGCGATACATCGATCGCATGAACCCTGTCATGGCGGGAATGCCCCTCGTGCATCTTTCCGGTTGAACGAGACCGCTGGGAGACGCGCCGACGCGTTACGCGCTCTGCGCGTCGTCAATCCGTGTGATTGGTGATCGCGACAAATTTGGGATCGTTCTGCGCGCGCCGCTCGTGCATCAGGAAATCGTAATAGCCGCAGCGCGTCTGCTTGCCAGGATAGCTGCGGCAGGCGGACGGGCGCGCGTGATAGATCGTGCAGCGGCGCTCCTTGGTATCGAAGAACCGGCAGACGCGGCCAAAATGCGTGTCGCCTTTGCGGCGCATGAGAAACTTGTGGCCGTGGCCCGAGCGCGTGTAGCGCTTCTTGGCGGTCGCGACGGACACCTTGAAGTATTTCGCGAGGCGCTCGACGTCGCGCGTGTTGAGGGCGATGACGGGGTAGGAACAGCAGTAGCCTGGACAGTTCAGGCAATTGTAATGGGCCATGCCGACGACGTCGCCTCGACTGCAAACGTTGGGGTGGCTTGGCGGCGCGGCGAAGCACGCGCGCGAGGCCGCCGCGTTGGCAATAGAGGATGAGGGCGGCCAGTCAAGCGGCGGCCCAGGAGGCCGCGACGATGGGGGCCGGCGCGCCAAACACGCCTGCGAGAGGGAAAACAAAATCGGCGGCCAAAATCGCCTCTTGCATTGTCGCCGTCCCCTGCGTACATATAGAACAATACATGAACAAAAGATTCTGACGGAAACCGAAAACCGTGGACAAGAGCTGCGCTGCGCCGCGCCGGCGCCGCAGAGTGTGATTGGGTTCGGCGCAGAGCGGCAGAAACGAGTCGCGCCTCGTGAACGATATGCAACACGTCGCCCCCGCGCCCTGACCGAAAGGCGCCAGCGGCGTTTCAATGATCGATTTGAAGTCCAGATTCGAAGGAGACTGAGTGATGGCCGGTTCCGTGAACAAAGTGATCCTGGTCGGCAACGTCGGCAAGGATCCCGAAATCCGCCGCACGCAGGACGGCCGGCCGATCGCCAACCTGAGCCTGGCGACGAGCGAGAGCTGGCGCGACAAGACGACGGGCGAGCGCAAGGAAAAGACCGAGTGGCATCGCGTCGTGATTTTCAGCGAGCCGCTGTGCAAGGTCGTCGAGCAGTACGTCAAGAAGGGCTCGAAGCTTTACGTCGAGGGCGCGCTGCAGACGCGCAAGTGGACGGACAACAGCGGCGCCGAGAAGTATTCGACCGAAGTCGTCATTCAGGGCTTCAACGGCTCATTGACGATGCTCGACGGCGCGCGCTCGGGCGCAGGCGCCGGCATGCAGGATGTGGGCGGAGATTACGATTCAGGCGGCTTTGGTTCGGGCGGCGGATTTGACAGCCCGGCCCCGAAGCGCGGCGGCGTCATCAAGACGGGCGGCGGCGGCAATTCCAAGCCGGCGTTCGACAAGGCCCTCGACGACGAAATTCCGTTCTGAGGCGCCGCGTCGCGGCTTTTCAGTTCGTTGGTCCGCCGGAGGGCGGAGGGACGTCCATGGCGGGGCCGCGACTTTCGCCCATATCCGCAGCCGCCGCGGCGGGCGGCCCAGTTTCTGATTCTATCGCGTTAGCGGGCGCAGTGTTCGGGATGGGCCCGACGGCGTACGTCTCGCTGCGCTGTCTCAGCTCGTCGAGTTGCTTCGGGGTGACGATGCCCTTGATGGGCACATAAGGGGCGTCGGCGATTGTCGGCGGCTCGCGTGACGCGATAAACCAGACGGCCGCCGCTGCCGCGCCCGCCGCGATCATCGCTCCGATCGTTTTTGAAGCTGCGGCGGCGGGCTTCGCGTTCTTCCACGCCGCATGCGGCGTCAGCTCTTCGAGAATGTGCGCCAAGTCCTGCGCATCGGCGCTGAACCGCGACTGCCGGAAGTGATGCGCCTGGATCGCCGCCAGCGGCCTGATGTCGTCGGGGAGTTCGCGCGCCGCCGGCATTTGGGTGCCGTCGAGCAGCACGGGCACGATCGGAATTTTGAGTTCGAGCGCCTTGGCGATCTCCAACCGGACAAGGTCGCCCACATCGTCGATGCGCCGCGATCCGTCGGCCTCGCGCGCCAGCCAGTTCGGACCGATCAAGGCGATGACCGCGTCGGCCTTGGCGACGTTCTCGCGCAAGACCTGACGGAAGTCGCGCCCAGGTTTGATCTCGCCGACGTCGAGAAAGAACGCGGCGTTGGGCAGCCTCTTCTGGAGATCGTCGCGAATCCAGCCCGCCATGCCAGGCCCGTCGAGACGCCGATAGCTGATGAAAATGGCTGTCTGCATGGCCCGCGCCTCCACTCGAAATTCTGTGCGCGGTCGAGCATACCGCCCGCTTGGCCCGTCGCAAAGCGCCGCGTTCAAGCCTCGCCATGCAAACACAAAAATGCCGGATCGCGCTCAGCGATCCGGCGAGACGTCTGGCGATGGGCGTGGCGAAAGGGAATCAATCCGGCGTGACGCCGCCGCCGCTTTTCAGGAACGCTACGATCTTCGCGCGCTCCGCGGCGTCGGTCATGCCGGTATAGGGCTTCATGCTGTTGCCGGGCGCGACGGCGTCGGGATTGGCGATGAAGCCGTCGAGCGTCTTTTCGTCCCACGTGATCGAACCGTCCTTCAACGCCGACGAATAATTGAAGCCCGCCTGCGATCCCGACTTCTGCCCGACGATGCCCGCGAGGCTCGGCCCCAGGCGATTGTCGCCGGCTTTGACGGAGTGACACGTGCGACAGGCGTTGTTGAACGACGCCTGACCGTCGCCGCGCGATGCGGCATTGTCCTGCGACAGCGCGATCGTCGCGCCGAGAAACATTGCGGACATCAGCATCGCCGCGGTCAGAAAGGGATTTCTGGTCATGTCGTCCTCCGCCACTTCGTCCTCCGCCACTGGCGCACACACTGGCGCACATCGTGGATTGGACGCACAACGGCTGAGGCCGGGAGAAGTTCCTGCGCGGCCAAGCTTTGGCGCGCTGCGCCGACGCAACCCACTGTCAAATCAATAAAAAGCCCGGCGCTGAAAAACGCCGGGCTCATGTTCGATCGCGCCTGGGCGCCGCCGCGGGTTACGGCGCGGGCTGCGCCGGCTTCGCGGCTTCTTTGGCCTTCTCGATCACGTCGCGCGCGGCCTCCTGAGCCTTCTCCAGCGCCGGGCCGGCTTTCTCTTTCGCAGCTTTGTAAGCGTCCGTCGCCGTCACGCCCGACTTGTCGCGCATCTCGGCGCCTTTCTCGATGGCCCGTTCGAGCAAGCCCTTTTTCGGCGCGACGCGCTTGAAGGCCGGCGCGGCGGTGAGCGTTTCCTTCGTCGCCGACGGCATCACGACGTGCAGCTTGCCGTCCGTCGCTTCCAGCTTGAGGGCGGAAAGTCGCACCGCGACCTTCTTTTCGCCGAGGCTCAAAAAGCCGCCGACGCCCATGATCGCGCCGACGACGCGATCGTCGGTGTCGACAATGAGATCCTCGATGTCGGCGATGATCACATTGTTCGCATCGTGAACTTTCGCGCCGATCAGTCGATCCTTGGCGAGATACTGCGTCGGCGTCTGTTCGGCGATGAAAACGTCGTCCGCAACGGCTGGCGCGAATGCGCCGGCGAGCACGGCGAAGAGCGTCGCAGCGGCGCGCGTGAGCATGCGTGTGGTCATGGCAGCGTCCCCTAGAAGGTGGTTGCGGCCGCCTCGCGGCGCGCCAGAAACGAGGTTAGCGGCGGGGATAAATCCGTCTCCGCCGCAGGCGTATCTAGGCGCCGCTTCGTGTCGGGAGCAAGTCGCGCACGCGCCACGTATAACAAGCTGATAAACAATCATAAAAACGGTCCGTAAAACGGCCGTGGCGGAGCGCCGCAGCGTTGCTTGTGCGGCCGTTTTCGGATATACTTTCAAGCATCTGATTTGAGGCTTGGTCGCGCCTGTTCCAGCGCGCCGCCGCATACCCTCCAACGTGAAAGAGCGCTCCTTTGGTCGACGCCACCGACGACGATACGCCTGCGGGCAAGGAACCGAGCGACATCCGCCCGATTGCGATTTCAGAAGAGATGCGGCGCTCGTATCTCGACTACGCGATGAGCGTGATCATTTCGCGCGCGCTGCCCGATGTGCGCGACGGCCTGAAGCCCGTGCATCGGCGCATCCTCTACGCGATGAACGAACTCGGGCTCGACTGGAACAAGAAATACGTCAAGAGCGCGCGCATCGTCGGCGAGGTGATGGGCAAGTATCACCCGCACGGCAACCTCGCGATCTACGACGCGCTGGTGCGCATGGCGCAGGAATTTTCGCTCCGCGTGCCGCTTGTCGACGGCCAGGGCAACTTCGGCTCGATCGACGGCGATCCGCCGGCGGCCGAACGCTACACGGAATCGCGCCTCGCCAAGATCGCGTCGTTCCTGCTCGACGATCTCGATAACGAAACGGTTGAATTCAAAGACAACTACGACGGCCAGCTGCAAGAGCCGTCGGTGCTGCCGGCGAAATTCCCGAACCTGCTCGTCAACGGCGCCGGCGGCATCGCCGTCGGCATGGCGACGAACATCCCGCCGCACAATCTGGGCGAGGTCATCGACGCCTGCCTCGCCGAACTCGACAACCCCGAAATCACGATCGACGAGCTTTGCGGCATCGTCCAGGGGCCGGATTTTCCGACGGGGGGCATCATCCTCGGCCGCGGCGGAATTCTCTCCGCCTTTCACAAGTCGCGCGGCTCGATCATCATGCGCGCGCGCGTCAGGACCGAGAACATCCGCAAGGACCGCGAAGCGCTGATCGTCACCGAAATTCCCTATCAGGTGAACAAGCGCACGCTGATCGAAAAGATCGCCGACCTCGTGCGCGACAAGAGGATCGAAGGCATCTCCGATCTGTGGGATGAATCGAACCGCGAGGGCATCCGCGTCGTCATCGAACTCAAGCGCGACGCCGTCGCCGACGTGGTGCTGAACAACCTCTACAAGTTCTCCGACCTGCAGACGACATTCGGCGCCAATATGCTGGCGATCAACGGCGGGCGGCCCGAGAGCCTCAATCTCAAGGACATGATTTCGGCGTTCACGAGCTTCCGCCAGGAGGTCGTGACGCGGCGCGTCAAGCACCTCTTGTCGAAATCGCGCGATCGCGCCCACGTTCTCGTCGGTCTTGCGATTGCGGTGGCCAACATCGACGAGGTCATCAAGCTCATTCGCTTCTCAGCGTCGCCCGCGGAAGCCAAAGAGCAGCTGATGGCGCGCGACTGGCCGGCGAAGGACATGGCGCCGCTGATCGAGCTGATCGCCGACCCGCGTCATAAGCTGTCGGCCGGCGGCGCCTACAAGCTGTCGGAAGAACAGGCCAAGGCCATTCTTGAGTTGCGCCTCGCGCGCCTGACGGCCCTCGGCCGCGACGAGATCGCGGACGAACTCAACAAGATCGCCGTCGAGATCAAGGAATACCTGGCGATCCTCGCGTCGCGCGCCCGCGTCGTCGAGATCGTCAAGAAGGAACTCTCGGACATCAAGGGCGAATTCGCGACGCCGCGCAAGACCGAGATCATCGAACTCGAAGGCGAAGTCGAGGACGAGGATCTGATCCAGCGCGAGGACTGCGTCGTCACCGTCTCGCACAAGGGCTACATCAAGCGCGTGCCGCTCGCCGCCTATCGCGCGCAGAGGCGCGGCGGCAAGGGCCGCGCCGGCATGTCGACGCGGGACGAAGATTTCGTCACGCAGCTGTTCGTCACGAGCACGCACACGCCGGTGCTGTTCTTCTCGTCGCGCGGCATGTGCTACCGCATGAAGGTGTGGAGGCTTCCGGCCGCGACGCCGCAATCTCCGGGCAAGGCGCTGGTCAATCTGCTGCCGCTGGAGGAGGGCGAGGTCATCACCTCGATCCTGCCGCTCCCCGAGGATCAGGCGACATGGGCCGATCTCGAACTCATTTTCGCGACGCACTCAGGCGGCGTGCGCCGCAACGCGCTCGGCGATTTCGAGAACATCAATCGCAACGGCAAGATCGCGATGAAGCTGGACGAGGGCGATCGCATTGTCTCGGTCGCCATCGCGCGCCCCGATCAAGACGTTTTGCTGACGACGGCGGAAGGCCAGTGCATCCGCTTTCTGATCTCGGACGAGGTGCGCTTGTTCAAGGGCCGCGACTCGACCGGCGTGCGCGGCATCAAGCTCGACGGCGGCGACGACGTCATCTCGATGGCGATCCTCAATCACGTCGAGGTCACGGCGGACGAGCGCGCGGCCTACATGAAGCAGGCGTCGGCGTTGCGGCGCGCCGAGGGCGCCGACGACGCCGAAGAGGCGGGGGGCGACGGCGACGAGGAGGCGAGCGGCGACGCGACGCTGACGCCCGAGCGCTTCGCCGAACTCCAGGCGGCGGAGCAGTTCGTGCTGACCGTATCGACCAAAGGTTTCGGCAAACGGTCATCGTCGTACGAATACCGGACCTCGGGTCGCGGCGGCAAAGGCATTGTCGCGATGGTCGTCAACGATCGCAACGGCCGCTTGAACGCGTCGTTCCCCGTCGAGGAGAGCGACCAGATCATGCTGGTGACGGACGGCGGCCAGCTCATCCGCTGCCCGGTGCACGATATCCGCATCGCCGGACGCAACACCCAGGGCGTGCGCGTCTTCAAGACCGACGGCGAAGAAAAGGTCGTCTCGGTCGAGCGCATCACCGACGACGGCGACGAGGACGGGGAAGCGCCGGCTTAACAAACCTTTATTGCGCCGTCGCGCCCGTCCAGGGCCTTTCCCGCCCTGGGGCCCCCACGGCTCTCGGTTCCGGCCCTGGCGTAACCGACCCTTAAGGCGCGGCGCGATACACCTGCCCACAAACCCTTGGGGGCGGCGTGATGCGCGAGCTGTCGAACGAAACTTCCTGGCTTCCGTTTGGTCCACAGCGGATCGCGGTTCTCCGTGAAGCGGCCGCCGTCTTCTGGAGCCGCGCCATTCGGCCGGCCTGGATCATCGTCGCATCCGCGACGCCGATCCTGTGCCTTCTCTGCGTCGTGACGCCGTTCGACTACGCGCCGTGGCCGATCGTCGTGCAGCGCGTTGCGCTTGTCGCCGCGATGATCGCGATGTCCATGCACTTTGCATGGAAGCGCTGGCCGCGCACCGCGCTGTGTCTCGAAGCTTTGGCGCTGTCGATCGCAACGGTTCTCGTGATGCCGCCTCTCGGCTCCATCATGGCGTCGGCCGCGTTCCCCTATCAGGACGCGACGCTGCTCTGGATCGACAAGCAGATGGGCATCGAGTGGCTGGACGTCGGCTACTGGTTTCGCGATCAGGCGGCCTTTACGCGGGCGTTGAGCCACATCTACGTCAGCATCGCATGGCAGCCGCCGTTCCTGCTCGCAGCCCTCGCCTACTGCGATCCCGAGCGGCTGCGGCGGATGCTCAGCGCGTCCGCCATGGCGCTGGTGGTTACGCTGCTCGGCTACATGTTCTTTCCGGCGCTCGGGCCCTATGAGCACTACAAGTTCGGGCCGGACGCATTTCCATCCGTGCTGGCGCCGGGCGCATGGGTCGCGCCGGCCATCACCGAAGGCTTGCGCAACGGCGCCAACCAGACGAGCTTTGAAGGCCTCGTGACGTTCCCGAGTTTCCATGCCGCGACGGCGATCCTGTTCGCCTACGGTTGGCGCGCCGTGCCCATCGTCGGCTGGCCGTTCGTTGCGCTCAACGTATTGATGCTGATTTCGTGCGTGCCGATCGGCAGCCACTACGTCATCGACGTCATCGTCGGCGTGTCGCTGGCGGCCGCGGGGTTCATCCTGGCGAACCGGTATTTCACGAAGACCGACGCTGAAGCGCCGCTGCCGACGTGGCGGGGCGCCGAGGACGGCCGGAAGGCGCTGGCCATGCTGTCGGGCGTTCCGCTGCTCGGCCGATGGGCCGACGCGCAACGCGCCATGCCCGTATAGAGGGCGGCATCTTTAGCTTTGCGGCGGATTGGCGTTGCCCGAACGGCGCCGGCGCAGATAGGTTCCGAGCATGATCCGCATCGGCTTCTATTCCGGCTCGTTCGACCCCGTGACCCTCGGCCACACCGACGTCATCCGGCGGGCGGCGGCGATCGTCGATCAGCTCGTCATCGGCATCGGCGTCAATCCGGGCAAGGCGGCGATGTTCGCCGCCGAGGAGCGCCTCGCCATGCTGCAGGCGGAAGTCGCGCCGATCGGCAAGGCGACAGGCTGCAAGATTTCCGTCGTGACGTTCTCTGGCCTCGCCGTCGATGCGGCGCGCGCGCACAAGGCCGGCGTCATCGTGCGCGGACTGCGCGACGGCACGGACTTCGACTACGAAATGCAGATGGCCGGCATGAACGGCGAAATGGCGCCGGACATACAGACCGTGTACGTGTCGGCCTCGCCGGCGGTCCGCCACATCGCGGCGAACCTCGTGCGCGCAGTTGCGAACATGGGCGGCGACCCGTCGCCGTTCGTGTCTAAGGATGTGCTCGCCCGGCTGAAGGCCAAAACTGCGCGCAAGGCGTGACGCGATGGCGGAAGCTGTCGCGCATGCGAAGCTCAAGCGCGACCTCATCGCGCTGGCGCGCGCGATCCCGCAGGGGCGCGTCGCCACGCACGACGATCTTGCCGCGCACTTGAAGATCCCTCAACCGCTGCTGATGACGCTCTTGTCGAATCTGACGGACGACGAGCGCGACATGGCGCCCTGGCGGCGCGTCGTCGCCAAGGGCGGCGCCATCGGCCGCGGTCCGCATCGTGACGCGCACTTCGCCGAGCTGGTGCGCGAGGGCGTCGCCGTGTCGCCGGCCGGCATCGTGCAGGACATGGCGCGCGTGCGCATCGCCGCCGCCGCGCTCGCCGACATGGCGTCCGGCGCTAAGCATCGCGAAGCGGGCCTGGCGCCGGACGGACCGGCTGCGGCGGCCTCCGCAGCCCCCGCAAGCCGTTCGCGCGGCATGAAAGATCGTCCCGGCGGCCGTTAGCGGCGTTGTGCGCGCGAACGCGCTTGCCCCATAACTCTTGCCCCACAACGCTTGCCCCACAACTCTTGCCCATGAGCCGTCAAATCGCCATAAGGGCGGCCATGCTGCCGCGCGTTCGGGCTTCGGCCCGCCATCATCTGGCAGGCCCGCTCGTCTCCTGCCCCAAAATTCGAGGAAACTCCATGGTCCGTCTGATTGCTTTCGTCGCGGCGCTGATCGCGTTCGCGCTTCCCGCTTCCGCCGCTGGCGACAAGCTCGTCATCGAACTCAAGACCGGCAAGGTCGTCGTGCAGTTGCGCCCCGATCTCGCGCCGAAGCACGTCGAGCGCGTCACGACGCTGGCGGCCAAGGGGTTCTACGACGGCGTCAAATGGCACCGCGTCATCGAGGACTTCATGGCCCAGACCGGCGATCCGACCGGCACCGGCTCCGGCGGATCGGAACTGCCCGACCTCACCGCTGAATTTTCAAAAGAACCGTTCAAGCGCGGCACGGTCGGCGCGGCGCGGACCAACGATCCCAACACCGCCAACAGCCAGTTCTTCATCTGCTTCAACAGCATCGGTTGCGGCGGACTGCGCGGCCAGTACACCATCTTCGGCGATGTGGTCGAAGGCATGGAGTTGGTCGACCGCATCAAGCGCGGCGCGCCGGGCTCCGGCGTCGTCGACAATCCCGACGTGATGGTCAAGGTCACGGTGCAATGAATTCCCCTCTCCCCATCGCCTTCGATGGGGAGAGGGCTAGGGTGAGGGGCCGCGGCTTGCTCCGATCGCGAGGCTGCCCCTCACCCCAGCCCTCTCCCGGTTCGCGATAAGGTCGGCTAACGGGGAGAGGGGGTAGATCGTACGAATGCTTTTTTGATTGGAGCCGCAGATGGCCGCCTACAAAGACCCGGAAAACACGCTGATCATCGAGACGAGCCAGGGCACGGTCGTCATCGCGTTGCGGCCCGATCTCGCGCCGAAGCACGTCGAGCGCATCAAGACGCTGGCGCGCGAAAATTTCTACGACGGCATCGCATTCCATCGCGTGATTCCCGGCTTCATGGCGCAGACGGGATGCCCGCAAGGACGCGGCACCGGCGGCTCGAAGCATCCGAACCTCAAGGCCGAGTTCAACGGCGAAAGCCATGTACGCGGCGTGTGCTCGATGGCGCGCTCGTCGAATCCCGATTCCGCGAACAGCCAGTTCTTCATCTGCTTCGACGACGCGACCTTCCTCGATCGCCAGTATACGGCGTGGGGCAAGGTCATCGACGGCATGGAGAACGTCGACAAGCTCGCCAAGGGCGAGCCGCCGCGCGCGCCCGACAAGATGATCTCGGTGCGCGTCGCGGCCGACGTCGCATGACGACGCGCGCCATCCTGCTCCTGGCTCTCGCCGGCGTCGCCGGAGCCGCAGGCGTGTCGCTGGCGGCCGTCGCCGCGCACCGCGTAGCAAACCCCGCCCTCAGTGTCGCGGCGACGATGCTGATGATTCACGCGGCCGCCGTCGTCGCCATCCTGGCGCACGCGTCGCGTCAGGAGGCGTCAGGGTTCTGGACGGCTGCGGCGGCGCTGATGCTGGCGAGCGTCGCGCTTTTCAGCGGCGACATCGCGGCCAACGCGCTCGCCGGATTTCATCTCTTTCCGTATGCAGCGCCGATCGGCGGCAGCGCGTTGATCGCCAGCTGGATCGCGCTCGCGATCGTTGCGCTGGCGGCGGCGCTTCGATCGCGGTGACGCGGCGCGCGGAAGTTTGACGTCATGCGCACCGACCTCTTCGATTTCGATTTGCCGGAGAGCGCCATCGCGCTCCATCCCGCGAGCCCGCGCGATGCGGCGCGGCTGCTGGTCGTTAGACCTCCCTCTCCGCGCGCGCGGGGAGAGGGTTGGGGTGAGGGGCAGCCAGACGCGACGGCGCCAGCAGCCGCCCCTCACCCTAGCCCTCTCCCCATGCCAAGCGCAGGGGCATGGGGAGAGGGGATTGAAGATCGTATCGTTCGAGATTTGCCGTCGCTGCTGCAACCCGGCGACGCGCTGGTGTTCAACGACACGCGCGTGATCCCGGCCGCGCTCTCGGGCGTGCGCACGCGCGGCGAGGCGACGGCGCACGTCGATTTCAATTTGATCAAGCGCGTCGACGGCGCGCGATGGCGGGCGTTTGCGCGGCCGGCGAAGCGGCTGGAGGTCGGCGACCGCGTGCGCTTCGGTCACGCCAACACGAGCTGCCTGATGGGCGCGCTCGATGCGACCGTCTCGGCAAAGGGCGAGATGGGCGAGGTCGAACTGGCGTTTGACGTGTCGGATGCGGCGCTCGACGCCGCAATCGCCGCCGTCGGCGCGATGCCGCTGCCGCCCTATATCGCGCTGAAGCGCCCGGCCGAGAGCGCCGACTCGGAAGCTTATCAGACGATCTACGCCGCGCACGACGGTGCCGTCGCCGCGCCGACGGCGGGGCTGCATTTCACGCCCGAGCTGTTTGCGGCGCTCGAAGCACGCGGCGTCTCCAAGCATTTCGTGACGCTGCATGTCGGCGCCGGCACGTTCCTGCCGGTGAAAGCTGACGATACGGCGGACCACACGATGCACGCCGAGTGGGGCTCGGTTTCAGCGGAGACGGCGGCGGCGCTGAATGATGTGCGCGCGCAGAGCGGGCGCATCGTCGCCGTCGGCACGACGTCGCTCCGATTGCTCGAAAGCGCGGCGCGCGAGGACGGCCAGATTCAATCCTGGACAGGCGAGACGGCGATTTTCATCACGCCGGGCTACCGCTTCAAGGCCGTCGATCTGCTGATGACCAATTTTCACCTGCCGCGTTCGACGTTGTTCATGCTGGTCAGCGCGTTTTCGGGCCTCGAGACCATGCGCGCCGCCTACGGCCACGCGATCCGCTCGGGCTATCGCTTCTACTCCTACGGCGACGCGAGCCTGTTGTTTCCCGCGTAACGCCTTCGCGATGTCGGGGCCGCTGCCCCTCACCCCAACCCTCTCCCCATCGAAGGCGATGGGGAGAGGGAGTTCGAGTCAAAACCAATAGTCGGCGACGGTGCGGCCATCGCGCGGGAGATCGTCGAACGTATCGAGCCCGTCGAAGTGGTCGATGAGCAGCGCCGCGACTTTCGCCGGGTCGGCGAGGCGGACGTTGACGGCCATCCTGCGCCGTCCATCCGCCTCGGGCTGGAGCCCGCGCCACGCTGCAATGCAGCCGCACTTGGGACAGAAATGATAGGTGAGCATGCGGCCCCGCTGATACGCGGCGGCGTCTCCAGAGATGCTCACGTCCGCGCCTTCGTGACCATAGATCCAGAGCGCGCCGTAGCGCCGGCAGATCGTGCAGTTGCAGGCCGTCGCGGACTCCGGCGCGCCGTCGAAACGCCATGTGACCGCGCCGCAATGGCAGGAACCTTCGAGCATTGATGCGTTCTCCGTTCTCGCGTTCGACGGCGCGATAGAGGGAATTCACAAATGGGGCCTGGCTGCGGCGCGTCAGCGCCGTTGCAAGCGCGGGCTGAGGGCGCTATTCGGCGCGGCATGGGCGCACCATTCACATTCAAGCTGACCGCGCGCGACGGACAGACTCGTCGCGGCGAGATCGCGACGCCGCGAGGGCTGATCCGCACGCCGGCGTTCATGCCGGTCGGCACCGTCGGCACGGTGAAGGCGCTCTATCCCGAGCAGGTGCGCGACGCGGGCGCCGACATCCTGCTCGGCAACACGTATCATCTGATGCTGCGCCCCGGCGCAGAGCGCGTCGCCAATCTCGGCGGGCTGCATAGGTTCATGCGCTGGGACGGGCCGATCCTGACCGATAGCGGCGGCTTTCAGGTGATGAGCCTCGGGCAGATTCGCAAGATTACCGAGGAGGGCGCGGCGTTCCAGTCGCACATCGACGGCTCGCGCCATCTGCTGACGCCCGAGCGCTCGATCGAAATCCAGTGCCTGCTCGGCGCCGATATTCAGATGCAGTTCGACGAGTGCATCGAGCTTCCCGCCGAACGCGGCGAGGTCGAGCGCGCGATGGAGCTGTCGCTGCGCTGGGCGGAGCGCTCGAAGCGCGCATTCGACGCGCAGCGCGCCAGCGGCGGCGCGACCGATGGACAGGCGCTGTTCGCGATCGTCCAGGGCGGCGTCGATCTTGAATTAAGGCGTCGCTCCGCCGAGGCGCTCGTCGCCATGGAGTTCCCCGGCTACGCGGTCGGCGGGCTCGCGGTCGGGGAAGGGCACGACGCAATGATCGCGACGCTCGCCGCAACGCTGCCGCATCTGCCCGAGGCGAAGCCGCGCTACCTGATGGGCGTCGGCACGCCGCTCGACCTGATCGAAAGCGTCCGCGCCGGGGTCGACATGTTCGACTGCGTGATGCCGACGCGAAACGGCCGCCACGGTTATGCCTTCACGTGGGGCGGACCGCTCAACATGCGCAACGCGCGGCATGCGGAGGACGCCTCTCCCCTCGATCCCGATAGCTCGTGCCCCGCCGCGCGCGACTATTCCCGCGCCTACGTGCATCACCTGATCAAGTCGGGCGAGTATCTGGGCGCGATGATCCTGTCGTGGGTCAACACGGTTTTTTACCAGGATCTGATGGCGGCGATGCGCGGCGCGATCGAGCAGGGTCGCTTCGAGGATTGGGCGGCGGAGACGAAGGCGCGGATCATTCCGCCGGCGTCGGCGGCGTGACGCCGGCCTTGCGCTCCCGGTGCACGAGGTAGACGCCGGACGCGACGATGATCGCCGAGCCGACGAGCGACCAGAGGTCGGGCGTATCGCCGAACAGCAGATAGCCGAGGCCGACCATGCTGAGGATCTGGAAATAGAGGAATGGCGAGACCGCGGACG
Organism: Hyphomicrobium sp.; assembly: GCA_052386495.1. GTDB lineage: Bacteria > Pseudomonadota > Alphaproteobacteria > Rhizobiales > Hyphomicrobiaceae > Hyphomicrobium_B. Next base: position 141,976 of record JBQTKA010000020.1, read on the forward strand.
CGGGCGCCAGTCGGTACGCCAGGATCAGCAGGTAGTGTCCGAAGCCGCCGAAGGCGCCAAGACTCAACAGCGCCAGCCACTGCCAGGCGTCCGACGGCCAGACCCACTCTGGGATCGCGACGAACGCGCCGCCGACGGCGCCGGCGATCAGCGCATAGAACAGCGTCACGAGCGGCGTGTCGTAGTCGGAGAGCAGGCGCGTCACGATCATGAACGCCGCGTAGGCGAGCATCCCGGCGAACGACACGGCGAACGCCCAATGCACGTCGGCGACGCCGGGGCGGACGACGACAAGGATGCCGAGAAAGCCGACAGCGATGGCGAGCGCGCGCCGCCAGCCGACATATTCGCCGAGGATCGGTCCCGCCAGCGCCGCGACGACGAGGGGCGCCAGAAACGCGATCGACACGGTCTGGTCGAGACGCAAATATTGCACGGCGACGAAATTGCACGCGGTCGTCGCCACCATCAGCAGCGACCGCAACGCCTGCAGACCCAGCCGTTGCGTTTTGAGCAGCGAGGGGATCGTCCAGGGTCCGAGGATCGCCGCCATCAGCAGCACCTGGCCGACGAAGCGCATCCAGACCACTTCAGCGGTCGGCAGGTTCGAGTGCGCGATGAGGTATTTTGCGCTCGCGTCGAGACACGAAAACAGCGTCACCGCCGCGCACATCAGCGCGATCGCCTTGACGCGATCGGGCAATGCGAAGGCGGCGGCGCGAACGCCTCGAATGTCGGACATCGTGACCTGGAGCATCGTCGGGGGGTCGTGCGTGGGCGGTTTGGGATTGCGCTTCTCATACATGAGTTCGCGCGCGCGTCGGCGCCAGAGTGTCTGCGTCAGGCGACGCGCGGCCATGTCGCTGGCGCATGGACGTCCACGACGCCCGCTTGATGAAATCGGTCGCCGCCCGCGCGAAAAAGCGCGTTAAGCGCCTCAATCTTCGGGCGAAAGCGCGCCGCGGCCTTTTGCGTGCCGCCGCCCGTGTCCGCGCGGCTTGCGCCGGCGCGAAAAGCCCTGTAACCGGAGCCGCTTGTGGGCCCGTAGCTCAGCGGTAGAGCATCGGACTTTTAATCTGAGGGTCGTTGGTTCGATCCCAACCGGGCTCACCAATCGCCTGGCGCGGGCGCGCTGGGGCGCGCTCCGCCAAGCTCTTGCTTCCGCTGAGAGGTTTGAATGGCGCCCCTCAAACGTGCCGCGTTGACGCTTGGCGTTTTGGCCGTCGCGTCGCCCGCATTTGGCGCCGATTGCGGCGACGGCGCGGGCGGGTTCGGCGCGTGGCTCGACCGCTTCGCGGACAAGGCCGCGGCGCAGGGGATTTCGCAGCGCGCGATCGGTTCGGGCCTCGCGGGCGTGACGTACGACGCCAACGTCATCCGCCTCGACCGCAATCAGAAATCGTTCAAGCTCAGTTTCGAAGCGTTCTACGCGCGCCGCGTCGGGCCGGCGCTGCTCGCCAAGGGCCGCCGCCTGATGGCGACGCATCGCGCGACGCTCGATCGCGTCGAGGATCGCTTCGGCGTGCCGCGCGAGATCGTCATCGCGATCTGGGGGCTTGAGACGAACTACGGCGCCGACGGCGGCGGCAAGAAGTCGATTGTGCGCTCGCTCGCGACGCTTGCGTACGACTGCCGGCGCTCGCCGTTCTTCACCGGGCAGTTGATGGACGCGCTGCGCATCATCGACCGCGGCGACATGAGCGTCGCCGAGTTGCGCGGCGGCTGGGCGGGCGAGATCGGCCAGACGCAGTTTCTGCCGACGCCGTATGTCAAGCACGCCGTCGACTTCAACGGCGATGGGCGACGCGATCTCATCCACTCCGTGCCCGACGTGCTCGCCTCGACGGCGAATTTTCTCAAAGCGCATGGCTGGCAGAAGGGCGGCGACTGGCATCCCGGCAGCGCCAACTACGGCGTCATCAAGGATTGGAACCGCGCCGAGGTCTATCAGCGCACGATCTCGAAAATGGCGGACGTGTTGCGGGGCGGTTAGAAGTCGAGCTTCAGGACGTCGACGGTCGCGCCGGCCCCCATCGCGGGCGCGTCGGGCGGCATGACGATCAGCGCGTTGGCTGTGGCGAGCGCGCGGGTGAGCGAACTGTCCTGGCTCGGCAAGACTGAAACGCGCGGCTGCGACGCGGTCTCGTCGAGCACGGCGCGCATGTAGTGCGTGCGCGGACCGTTGGCGGGGAGCGGTTCGGCGAGCGCCGCGCGGACGCTGTGGAACGCCGCGTCGCGATCGAGCAGGCGGGCGATCAGCGGCACGAGGAACACGCGCGCCGTCACCATCGCCGAAACCGGATTGCCGGGCAGCCCGAGGATGCGCTGAGTCTTGCCGGCGACGGGGCGCGATCCGGAGAACATCGGTTTTCCGGGCCGCATGGCGATTTTGTGGAAATCAAGCCGCGCGCCCGTCGCTTCGAGAGCGGGGCGCACGAGATCGTGGTCGCCGACGGACGCGCCGCCGATGGTGACGAGGATGTCGGCGCTCTCGCCGTCGCGCAGCGCGGACGCGAGGCTCTCGCGCGTGTCGCTGGCGATGCCGAGCAGTTTCGCGGTTGCGCCGACCGACTCGACGAGCGCGGCGAGCGCGTAGCCGTTCGAATTGTAGATCTGCGCCGGGCGCGCGTCGCCGCCCGGTTCGACGAGTTCGTCGCCCGTCGCGAGGATGGCGACGGTTGGGCGCTTATAGACGGTGAGGGACGCCCATCCGCCCGTTGCGGCGAGCAGGATGTCGCGCGGGGTCAGACGGCGGCCGGCTTCGATGAGGACGTCGTGTTCGAGGAAGTCCTGGCCCTTGGGGCGGATGTTTTGTCCGAGCGTCGGCGCGCTGCGCACGGTGACGGTCGCGCCGTCCGTTTGCGTATCTTCCTGGATGACGACGGCGTCGGCGCCTTCGGGCATTGCCGCGCCGGTGAAAATGCGCACGGCCTGGCCGCGTGCGACCTTTCCTGCGAATGGGCGCCCCGCCGCTGACGGGCCGATGACCGCCAGACGCGCGGGAACTTGCGCGCAATCGGCGGCCATGACGGCGTATCCGTCCATCGCAGAGCCGTCGAACGGCGGGTGCGTGCGGCCCGCTACGACGCGGCGCGCGAGCGTGCGGCCCGCTGCGAAGCGCAATCCCACTTCTTCGCGGCCGAGCGGCATGACGCCTGCGAGAACCGACGAGAGCGCGTCTTCGACGGATGTCATCGCCATTGTACTATCGATCCTTGGCGCCGCCCGCGGCCTTGAACGCGCCCGATCGGCCGCCGGTCTTTTCGATGAGCCGGATGGGTCCGATGACCATGGCCTTATCGGCGGCCTTCAACATGTCGTAGAGCGTGAGGCAGGCGATCGAAACAGCGGTTAAGGCCTCCATCTCCACGCCGGTTTGGCCGGAGACGCGCACCTCGGCCGTGACGCGAACGCCCGCAGGATCGCGCGAGAGTTCGAAATCGACCGCCGCTTTCGTGAGGCCGAGGGGATGGCAAAGCGGGATCAGCTCCGACGCTTTCTTCGCGGCCATGACGCCGGCGATGCGCGCGGCGGCCAGCACGTCGCCCTTGGCAGCTGCGCCCGACTCGATCAGCGCCAGCGTTTCGGGCTTCATCGCGATGAAGCCTTCGGCGATCGCGGTGCGTGCGGTCGCGGCTTTGTCGGATACGTCGACCATGCGCGCCGCGCCGGATTCGTCGATGTGCGAGAGTTTTGTCATGCGGTCGGTCGTAGCACGTCGGGGGCGGCGTTCGCGAGGGCGATCGGCGGCGTTGGTTGCGAAAGCCCGGGAGCGAACGGCGCCCGTCTGGCGGAACGGCGATGCGCAGTGATACGCTCCGCGCGGTTCGCAACTGGGGCGCGGGATGTCCGAAACGTTCAGCCGATATTTTCCGCCGACGGGGAACGTCCGCTACGCGCTGCTGACGTGGTTCGGCATCGTCGGCGGCGCGATCACGTTGTTTACGAATCTGAGCGCGGTGATCGACCTTGTCGACTGGATGAAGGCGCTGGCCGATGCCTGGAAGGCATGGTCCCACGCCATCTGGCGCTGGCTGTTCGGCTGGCTCGGAATTGACTTCCCGGAGGCGTGGGCGCCGGTTGCGAGCTTCGCCGTATTCCTCACGTCGATGATCGCTGGGACGTACTTCGCGGAGAGGCGCGCCGCAGGACAGACATTCGGCGCCGCTGAAAACGAGGCGTCATTGTCGTCGGCGCGGCCGTTTTTCGTAGCTTGGCTGGCGGCCGCGTCGATCGCCAGCTTCGCGGCGGCGCTCTTCGGTTCGGGCGCGTTGGCAGCCTACATCGGTCCGAATTTCAGTCCAGGGGGCGAAATTCTGATGGCGGTCGCGATGGTGGCTGGCGCCGCGTTTCCCGCTGTGCTCGCCAGCCGCCACAAGCTCTCAGTGGCGCTGTTTGCCGTGCTTTACGCGTCCATGTTCCAGTCGATCGTGGTCCTACCCTTCGTTGAACTCGACATGGGAGCGTGGACCGCCGGTTCTTCGGAGCGCGACGCCCCTCTTCTTGCCGCCAGCGTCCCGATGATGGTCTCGCTCGCGCTGTGGATCACCGCGCCCGTGCTCGCGCTGGCGCTGCTGCCCGCGCGCGTCTTGAACCGCAAGCTGCTTCTCATGCTGACCGGCGCGTTGCTTCTGGCGATGCTGAACTGGGCGACGCAAACGGAATTCGCGGCGCAGTGGCGCGACGGCGTTCGCGCCTAGGGCGCGTCCCAATTTCAAAGGCGCGATGCGCGGCGTTACCCCTTGGCGCTGGGCTTCAACAGCGCCTTCGTCGCCTTCGCCACATCGTCCTTGCGCATCAGGCTCTCGCCGACGAGGAACGTTCCGACGCCGACCTTCGAGAGCCGCGCGATGTCCGCCGGCGTGAAGATGCCGCTCTCGCCGACGACGATGCGGTCTTCCGGCGCCTTGGGCGCCAGCGCTTCCGTCGTCGCCAGCGTCACGTCGAAGGTTTTCAAATTGCGGTTGTTGATGCCGATCATCCGGCAATCAAGTTTCAAGGCGCGATCGAGTTCGGCGGCGTCATGGACTTCGGCGATGGCGTCCATGCCCCAGTCTTTCGCGGCTTCGGCAAGCTCGTGCGCCAGCGCGTCGTCGACTTCGGCGAGGATGATGAGGATGCAGTCGGCGCCCCAGGCGCGCGCTTCGGCCACTTGGTATGTGTCGATCATAAAGTCCTTGCGAAGCACCGGAAGCTTCGTCGCCGCGCGGGCCGCAACGAGGAAATCGGGCGCGCCCTGGAATGACGGCGCATCCGTCAGGATCGAGAGGCACGCCGCGCCGCCCTTTTCGTAGGCCTTCGCCAGCGCGGGCGGGTCGAAGTCGGCGCGGATCAGACCTTTGGAGGGCGACGCCTTCTTGATCTCGGCGATCAGCGCAGGTTTTTTCTTCGCGAGCTTGGCTTCGATGGCCGCTGCGAAGGGGCGCACCTTCGGCGCCGAGCGCGCATATTCGGCGATGACGCGCAGCGGTTTGACGTGCTTGGCGCGCGCCACTTCTTCGCGTTTGTAGGCGGTGATTTTTTCGAGGATGTCGGACATGGGCAAACCAGCGGCGCGCCGCGAATGTGACGGCGCTTAAGTCTTTGGGAGTCGTGTCAGGACTTCAGCCAATTGCGCTCCAAGAGTGTCGACCTTGCGCTCAAGGCCATCGACCTTGCCATCGATGACGCCAATTTTAGCTTCGAGCGTCGTGAAGCGCGTCGTATGCAAAGTTTGCGCCTCGCGGATCACCGCGAGCTTGACGTCGACGCCGGCGAAGCGCGCGTTCAGGTCATCCGGCAGATGCGCGATGATGTATTCGATGTCTTCGACGCGCTTTTCCAGCGTGGCCATGCAAATCTCCTAATAAATGACTATCACGCGCGCGCGCCGCGCGTAAATGCGACGTTGATGGAAAATATCGTCCAACGCTTCGTTAAGCCTCATTTGTCACCGCGACGAGCCGGTCGAGGGCGCGGGCGGCGCGGCCGCTGTCGATCGAATCCGCGGCGCGCGCGACGCCGTCTTCGAGGCTCGCCGCCTTGCCCGCGACGATCAGCGCCGCCGCCGCATTGAGCAGCACGATGTCGCGATAGGGGCCTTCCTCGCCTTGCAGCAGCGCGCGCAGCGCCGCCGCATTGTGTGCGGCGTCGCCGCCTTTGAGCGCGGCCATGTCGGCGCGCGGCAGCCCGGCGTTTTCGGGCGTCACGTCGAACACCGTGATGTCGCCGTTGTGCAATTCGGCGACGGTGGTGACGCCCGTCGTCGTCAACTCGTCCATGCCGTCGGCGCCGTGAACGATCCAGGCGTGCGTGGAGCCGAGGTTCTTCAAGACCTGCGCGATCGGCTCGACGAGTTTTCGGTCATAGACGCCGAGCACCTGGCGCGTGACCTCGGCCGGATTGCACAGCGGGCCAAGCAGATTGAAGATCGTGCGCAGGCCGAGATCGGCGCGGATCGGCGCCCACGTCCGCATCGCCGGATGATAAAGCGGCGCCCAGAGAAAGCCGACGCCGGAATCGTTGATGGCGCGCGTCACCGCGACGGGCTCGACGTCGAGTTTGACGCCGAGCGCGGCGAGCACGTCGGAGGCGCCGGAGAGCGAGGTGACGGCGCGATTGCCGTGCTTGGCGACGATCGCGCCCGCGCCGGCCGCGACGAACGTCGCAGCGGTGGAGACGTTATAGGTCCCGTGGCTGTCGCCGCCGGTGCCGACGATGTCCACGGCTTCGCGAGGCGCGTCGACCGTGGTCATGCGGCCGCGCAGGAATTTCGCGGCGCCCGTGATCTCGTCGATCGTCTCTCCGCGCACGCGCAAGGCCATCAGGAACGCGCCCATCGCGACCGGCGTCGCAATGCCGGACATGAGGAGATCGAGCGCGGCTTCCGTCTCGGCGCTCGAGAACGTCGCGCCGTCGGCGGCGCGCGTCATCAGCGCCTTGAGGTCGCGGGCGGGATTGGCGGTGGTCATGCGTGTTGGCCGCTCGTAGCTTTTTCAACCTGAGCTTCTAGCGGAGTTTGGGGGAGCGAGGGAAGCGGACGAACCACGCGACGAACCGGAATTTCCGGCGAGGACGGAGAAACGGCAACCCGTTTTGCTGCCGCAGGCGTCAGATGTCGAGGTCTGATTGATCGTCGCGCTCCTCGCGCGCGGCGGCTTTGAAGCTGCGCTCCATGAGCGGGACACGCGGCTCCTTGCCCGCGAACAGGTCCTCGATTGTCAGGAGCTGGATTTTCGGCGCCTTGCCGGTCGGGCCATCGTAAAGGCCCGCGCCCGCTGCCTCCTTCACCATCGGGCCGGTGGGCGGCTCAAGCGAGATATAAACGCCGATCTTCGCGCGCTCGCGATCCACGACCGCGTTGAGTTCGCGAATGTCGGTGACGCTCACGCCGCCTTCCGCGCCTTCACCTTGAACCCCGCCAGCGCCAGGAAATTCGCAAGCAGCGCGTGGCCTTGCTCCGACGCGATGCTCTCGGGATGGAACTGCACGCCGTGCACGGGATGCGTCTTGTGCTGCAGGCCCATGATGATCTTGTCGCTGGTTTCGGCCGTGATCTCGAGACAGTCGGGGAGCGTCGCGCGCTCGACGATGAGCGAATGATAGCGCGTGATCTCGAACTGCGGCGGCAGTCCCTTGAACACGCCCTTGCCGGTATGCGTGATGGTCGAGAGCTTGCCGTGCATCGGCTCCGGCGCGCGGATCACCTTGCCGCCGTACGATTGACCAATTGATTGATGGCCGAGGCAGACGCCGAGCAGGGGGATCGTCGGCCCCGCGGCCTTGATCAAATCGAGACAGACGCCGGCTTCGTTCGGCGTGCAGGGGCCCGGCGAGAGCACGATCGCCTTCGGCCTCATGGCCATGATCTCGGCGACGGTCGCCTTGTCGTTGCGGATGACGACGCTCTCGGCGCCGAGTTCGCCCAGATAGTGGACGAGATTGTAGGTGAAGCTGTCGTAGTTATCGATCAGGAGCAGCATGGGCGTGGTCCTCGCAGAGAGCCTCTGCAGCAAGGCAATGTCGTCGCCGGTGTGCCGCGCCTGGAGGTGAGCGTCAAGCGCGCTCCTTCGGCGTGATGAAGGCCTCAAGCCGGCCTTCGCCGGGCCGGATTTCCGGCCAGGTTCCGACGTCGAACGCAAGGAGCGCCAGCGCCGCGGTCGGAAACTTGTCGGTCATGCGTCCGATCCCGGCGCCGCCGCCCTGACCTGTAAGATTCAACGCGAACGTCTGCAGGCCCGGATTGTGGCCGATCACCAGCGCCGAAGTCACGCTGGGCGGCGCCTCGCGCACAATGCGCAGCAATTCGAAGGCGCTGGCGAGGTACAGCCGCTCGTCGAACACGACGCGCGTGCGCTTTGCGTCGAACGGGATGGCGGCGCGCTCCAGCGTTTCGCGCGTTCGCGCCGCCGGCGAGCATAAGATCAGCGACGGGCGGACTCCGAGTTCCGCCATCGCCTGGCCCATACGCGGCGCCGCCGCCTGACCGCGCGCGTTGAGCGGCCGGTCGAAATCGTCGAGCGCCGGATCGTCCCAACTCGATTTGGCGTGGCGGAAGAGAGCGAGAGTCAGCATGGGCCTCATTTTCACGATTGCGGGGCGCCGTGACAACCGGCGATGCGCCGCGGCGGAAGCGATCCTATATAGTCGGCGTCGAAGCCCTCGTGCGGCGACGCCCGGCGCTTGGAGTGTCATATGGATCTTATTCTGACGATCCTCAGTCCGGTCTTGTGGCTGCTGCAGACGCTGTTCTCGATTCTGGCGTGGATCGCGTGGCAGCTGCTTTGGATCGTTCTCTGGCTCGTGCTGCCGCTGGTCATCGTCGCCTACATCGCGTTTCGCGCGGCGGAGGCGGCGCTCGGCCCGGAGATCGTGCGCGGCTGGCTGAAGCGGCAGTCGCTGCGACTCGGCGGCGGCGTGTGGGACAAGCTCAGTCGCGGGCTCATCGCGTCCAGCGTGCTGCCGTTTCGCGTCGTTGCGTGGTTCGTGATCTATACAATCTGGCACGCGATCGTCGGGCTGATCTGGCGACCGCGATGGACGCCTTGGGAACGCGCTTGGGCGAAACGGTGGAGGCCGGCGCCGTCGCAAAAACCGAAGGCCGCCGTCGCCGCAAAACGCGGTTAGCCGAACGCGCCGCCGGCGCCGGATGATCCGCCGCCGCGCTGCCCGCGCGCCGCAAACGTCACCGCCTCTTCGGCCGCGCGCACGATGGCTTTGGCCTTGTTGATGCACTCCTGCTGCTCGTTCTCGGGGATGCTGTCGTGGACGACGCCGGCGCCGGCTTGAACGTGCAGCATGCCGTCCTTGACGATCGCCGTGCGCAGCACGATGCAGGTGTCCATCTCGCCGCCCGCCGAGAAATAGCCGACGCACCCCGCGTAGGGACCGCGCTTGGACTTTTCCAATTCGGCGATGATCTCCATGGCGCGAACTTTCGGCGCGCCCGAGACGGTGCCGGCCGGAAATCCCGCCATCAGCGCATCGATCGCGTCGTGCCTGGCGTCGTCGAGGCGCCCGATGACGTTCGAGACGATGTGCATGACGTGGCTGTAGCGCTCGATCACGAACTGGTCGGTGACCTGAACAGTGCCGGTCGCGGCGACGCGGCCGACGTCGTTGCGGCCGAGGTCGAGCAGCATCAGGTGCTCGCTGCGTTCCTTGGGATCGGCGAGCAGCGCCGCGCCGAGCGCTTGATCCTCGCTTTCGCTCGCGCCGCGTCGCGTCGTGCCGGCGATCGGCCGGATGGTGATCTCGCCGTCGCGCACGCGCACCAGGATTTCGGGCGACGAGCCGACGAGCGAAAAGCCGCCGAAATCGAGGTGGAACAGGAACGGCGACGGATTGAGACGCCTGAGCGCGCGGTAGAGCGCGAATGACGGCAGCGTGAACGGCGTCGAGAACCGTTGTGAGAGCACCACCTGAAAAATGTCGCCCGCCCTGATGTACGCCTTCGCCTTGGCGACCATCGCGAGGTAGTCGGCCGGCGACGTGTTCGACGTCGGTTCGGGAAGTTCGGGATGCGCGGCTGCGCCGGCTGTCCCATGCGCAAGCGGCGCGTCGAGGGCGGCGACGGCGGCGCTCAAGCGGGCGCGCGCTGCCGAATAAGCGTCGTCGGCGCTGACGCCGGGCTCGGGACGGACCGGCGTGACAATCGTAATCTCGTCCTTGACGTTGTCGAAAATGACGATGAGCGTCGGGCGGATCAGCACGGCGTCGGGCGCGCCAAGAGGATCGGGCGTCATCTCGGGCAGCGCCTCGATCAAACGCACGGTGTCGTAGCCCATGTAACCGAAAATGCCGGCGGCCATCGGCGGCAAATCCTCAGGCAATTGAATCGCGCTGTCGGCCAGCAGCGCGCGCAAAGATTGCAGCGTCGGGCGCTCATCGACGTGGAAGGCTTCGGCGTCGCGATCGGGCGCGCGATTGATTTCGGCGCGATCGCCCGACGCCCGCCAGATGAGATCGGGCGCAAGGCCGATGACGGAGTAGCGGCCCCGCTTCGATCCGCCCTCGACGGACTCCAGAAGGAAGCTCATCGGCCGGCGATCGCAGAGTTTCAGATAGGCCGACACCGGCGTTTCGAGATCGCCGACGAGGCGCGTCCACGCCACCTGCGCCGCTCCGGCGCGATAGCGGGTCGTGAACGACGCGATGTCTGGAACGAAACTGGCGCTCATCGCCGCGCTGGCCTACGGGTCGCTGACGCCGAGCGCGCGCTTCAACTCGTCTTCGTTGACCGAGGCCTTGAGCTGCGATTTCAACGCTTCCGTGTATTCGGTGAGCGATTGATTGGCCAACTCGTCAGCCAAGCGCTCGCTGAGAACAGCGGTTTCAGCGGGCGTCGCCGCGGGAGCGGGCGCAATCTCCTTCACGCGGAACACGGTCTGCGAAAATTTGTCGGACGTCAGTGCGCTGCCCGCGCGGTTGAGCGGCAGCGTGAACGCCTGCGCGACGGCGGCTTCGGTGAGGCCCTGCGGGATCGTCGTGCGCGTCACCGGATCGGTCGTCTCGGCCTTGCCGCCGGCGGCGCCTTCGATCGCGCTGATGGCTTCGCCCGCGTTCAGCCGTTCGACGAGTTTGGCGGCGAGTTCGGAGACGAGGCGTTCGCGTTCGGTCGCTTCGTACTGGCCTTTGACCTCCTCTTTGACCTCGTCATACGCCTTTTGTTTCGGCGCGTCCGTCGAGAGCACGTTGACCCAGGCGTGGCCGCCGCCGGTCAGTTCGACGATGTCGGCTTCGCCGCCGTCCTCCGGCGTGAAGGCGCGGGCGGCGATCTTGGCGAGATCGGGCGAGGCGAGGGCGGGCTGGCCGTCGGGCTTCAAGCCCTTGCGGTCCGAAGCGGCGATCTCGTCGAGCTTCAACTTCATCGCCGCCGCGATGTCTTTCAAAGTCTTGCCGGCCAGTCGGTTGTCTTCGACCTCGTCGAATTTCGCCGGCAGTTCGACGCGCGCTTTGTCGGAGGCCAGCTTGTCGCGTACGTCATTTTTGACGTCGTCGAAGGTCTTGAGTTGCGCCGGCTCGATCTGCGTCACGCGCAGCACCGCGGTGGCGAACGTGCCCTCGACCGCGGCCGAGAACTTGTCCTTTTCGAGCGCGAACGCGGCGTCGGCGATCTTCGGATCGATCAGCTGTTTTCTCGTCACGAGGCCGAGGTCGACGTCGGTGTCCTTGGCGCCTGCCTCCTTGGCGACGTCGCCGAATGTCTTTGATCCGTCGGCGAGGGCTTTCGCGGCCGCTTCCGCCGCAGCCTTGTCCTTGAAGGCGATCTGTTGGACTCGGCGCTGCTCAGGGATGTCGAAGGAGTCTTTCGTCGTCTCGTAGGCCGATTTGATCTCTTCGTCCGTGACGGCGACCTGCGCCTTGAGATCGTCGGCGCTCAGCGTGAGCACCTCGTACTTGCGGTACTCCGGCGTCATGAATCGCGCCTTGTCCTTCTCGTAGATCTCCTTCAGCTTCGCGTCGTCGATGGCCGGAACCGCGACCGCCTTTTCGGAATCGATGGCGACGAATTCGATTTTGCGCTTTTCCTGGTTGTAGGCGTGCATCAGGTCGATCAGCGGTTTGGGAACAGTCTGGCCCTTGACGAACGCGCCGATCAGCTGTGTCCGCAGCTCGTCCTTGCGGCGAAGTTTCAGGAAGCCCTGCTCGGACACGTTCATCTGGCGCAACAGCGCCTCGAAGCCGCCACGCGAGAATTTTCCGTCTGCGTCGGCGAAGTTCGGATCGGTCTGCACGCCTTTGACCAGCGTGTCGTCGGACAAGGCAAGGCCCAGGTTTTGCGCGTGCGTCTCGATTGCCGCGCCGCCGAGGATCTGCTGCAACACCCGGCGGTCGAGGCCGAGTGCGCGGCCCTGCTCGGGCGTGATGCGCTGCTTGGCCTCGCGCGAAAAGCGATCGAGTTCGGTCTGGAAGGAGCGCTGGAACTCTTCCACTGTGATGCTGGCGTCGCCGATCTTGGCGATGGCGCCGCGGCCCCAGCCGGTAAAAACGTCGGCGACGCCCCAGATCGCGAAGCTGAAGACCAGCAGTCCAAATAGCGCCTTGGCGACCAGGGTCTGGGCGCCGCGTCTCATACTCTCAAGCATAGGGAGCAGGTGTCCTGTAGTTTTCGGGCTGCGCCGGCAGCCGCGCGACGCGTCGGCGCCGATGTGCTAGAGGCCCGTCGTGACGGTTCGATTGGGCGTGATATGAAGCCTAGCGCGCTCAGGATTGCAAGCGCTGGGCGGGCGTCGCCCGAGAGGCGCGGGCGCCGGGAAGTTTGAGGTTTGGCGGGGCATTAAGGCTGTATGGCGGACGCAGTTAAGAAAATTCGGCCCTTGGTCGCCGGCAACTGGAAAATGAACGGACTGAAAGCCGGGCTCGCCGAAGCCCGCGCAATTCGGGACGCGCTCAGCGGGCCATTGGCCAACCTCGCCGCCGACGCCATGATCGCGCCGCCCGCCTCGCTGCTGGCGGCAATGGCGGACCAATGCGGCGGCGGGTCGCTGACGTTCGCCGGCCAGGATTGCCACGCCAAGCCGAGTGGGGCCCACACCGGCGACGTCTCCGCCGAAATGCTCGCCGACGCCGGCGCTTCCGCAGTCATCGTCGGCCATTCGGAGCGGCGCGCCGATCACGGCGAGACGAGCGCCATCGTCCGCGCCAAGTCGGCGGCGGCGCATCGCTGCGGACTAGCTGCGATCGTGTGCGTGGGCGAGACCGCCGGCGAACGCGCCGCCGATCTGACGTTGGCCGTCGTGCGCCGCCAGCTTGCCGGGTCACTGCCCGACGCCTGCGTCGCTCAGAATCTTATCGTCGCTTATGAGCCGGTCTGGGCGATCGGCACGGGCCTGGTCCCGACGCTAGCCGACGTCGCCGAAGTTCATGCCGCGATCCGCGGCGATCTCGTCCAGCGCTTCGGAACCGAGGGCGCGGGGATGCGCATTCTCTACGGCGGATCGGTGAAGCCCGATAACGCCGCGGGGCTTCTGTCGGTCGCGGACGTCAACGGCGCGCTCGTCGGCGGCGCGAGCCTAAAAGCGTCGGATTTCCTGGCGATCCTTCAAGCCTATCGCGTCTGAGAGAGGCCGTCGCCCCATGCGCAATCGCCTTCGTCATGCAACCCTCGCCGCCGCCGCCGCGGCGTTGGCGTGTACGGCCGGCGCCACGCCGCCGCGCCTTGACGACGCGACATGCCAAGAGATGCGCCTCGAGAAAGTGAAATTCATCGAGACGGGCATCCTCGCGGATATTGCGCGCGGGCCGGAGTGGGCGAAAACCAACTTGTCGCCGGAGAAGCTGCGCGAGATCGAACTCTTCATCATGCTCGACGAGCAGCTGATGTTCGGCTGCCGCGACGCCAAGATTTCGCCCGATGCGGCGCGCGCCGGGCAGGCGGCGATCGAACTCGAAATCCCGATTGCGCCCGCAGCCGATCCGGCGGCGGCAGCGCCTGCGGCGAAAACGCCGAAGGCGGCCGAGGGTCAAAAGCCGAAGCGCAGAAAGCCGAAAGACGCGGCGGCGCCCGTCGCGCCGACCCCGGACAGCCAAAACCCGCCCGTTGCGCCATAGCCGACGCCATCGGTCCGTTTGGGGCTGGCGGTCGCCGGAGCGGTCGTATAAACAAGCCGCTTCGCATTGCACTCTGGCCAAACCTCTGACTGGAAACGCCTATGTTCGCCACGGTCCTTCTCGTCATCCACCTCATGGTCGCGGCCGCCCTTGTCGGGGTCGTGCTGCTGCAGAAGTCGGAAGGCGGCGCGCTCGGCATGGGCGGCGGCGGCAGCGGCGGGTTCCTGACGGGCCGCGGCACGGCGAATCTTTTGACGCGCGCCACGGCGGCCCTTGCCGCGGCGTTTTTCGCGACCAGCATTTCACTGACAATCCTCGCCAATAACAATGCGCCGGCGGGTTCCGCGTTCGATACGGCGCCGGCGAATTCGACGCCCGCGCCCGCGCCGGGCGTTCCGGCGGACGGCGCCAAGCCCGCTGAAGGCGCGCGCGGCGGCATCCTCGACAAACTTCAGCCGCCGGGTCAGGCGCCGGCCGACGTGCCGCTCAGTCGCTGAGGGCAGGCCGCGCCGAGGCGTTGACCGTGGCGCTTGCAAAGTGACGGCGATCCGCGCCAAGCTTGCGCCATCCGGTCCGCTTTGCCGGCGCGGGGTTTGTTCTGGCCATGATGCGCCGTTCTGAATTTTGTATGTGGTTGCCCCTTGTCTGCGCAGCTCTCGCCGCGTGCGGGGCGGACTTGGCCGGCAATCTGACGGGCGCGCCGATCACCGGCTACGAGGCCTCCAATGTCATCTCGCCGACGGGGCATTCGGTCGCCGCTTACGGCGACGGCCGCTTTCGCATCACGGCCACCGGAAGCTCGACGACGCCGAAAGCGCGCGTTGAGAAAATCGCGCTGGCCCGCGCCGCCGAGTACGGCGTCGAGTCGGGCCACAAGTTCTTCAAGACGGATGCGCCCCGACATTCGATCCTATGCGGCAAGAAGCAGACATCCGAACGCGGACAGACCGTGAATCTGCCTGCGCGCGGCTATGCTGTCGTCCAGGTTGACGTGAGCTACGCCAAGGACGCCGCCGATCCGACGTATCGCGCGACGAAGGAGACGGCTGAAATCTTGAAAGCCGAAATCGCGGCGGAGCAGCCGGCGCCGGAGGCCCAAGCGGAGATCAAGGCCGCCGTCGGCGCACAGTGCGGCTTTTGAGCGGCGCGGCGCGCGCTCGCCTCAACTTTTTATAACTAACGCTCTGTGGATGTGGCGATTTTGCCGCTTGGAGACTCGCGCGGCGGCGTGCGAGACCAAAATCCCATGCGACGGTACATCTTCATCACCGGCGGCGTGGTCTCCTCGCTTGGAAAGGGCCTCGCCTCGGCGGCCCTTGGCGCGCTGCTTCAGGCGCGCGGCTATTCCGTCCGCCTCAAAAAACTCGATCCCTATCTCAACGTCGATCCGGGCACGATGAGCCCGTATCAGCACGGCGAGGTGTTCGTCACCGACGACGGCGCCGAGACCGATCTCGATCTCGGCCACTACGAGCGCTTCACCGGCGTGCCGGCGAAGAAATCGGACAACATCACGACGGGGCGCATCTATCAGGAGATCCTCGCCAAGGAGCGGCGCGGCGATTATCTCGGCGGCACGGTGCAGGTGATCCCGCACGTCACCGACGCGATCAAGGCGTTCGTCACGAGCGGGAATGAGGACGTCGATTTCGTGCTCGTCGAGATCGGCGGCACCGTCGGCGACATCGAGGGCCTGCCGTTCTTCGAGGCCATCCGCCAATTAGGAAACGATCTTCCGCGCGGATCGGCGATCTACGTGCATTTGACGCTGATGCCGTACATTCCGTCGGCCGGCGAACTCAAGACCAAACCGACGCAGCATTCGGTCAAAGAACTGCGCTCGATCGGCATCCAGCCCGACATCCTGCTGTGCCGTTCGGATCGCGACATTCCCGTTGGCGAGCGCAAGAAAATCGCGCTGTTCTGCAACGTGCGCCCCGAGGCCGTCATCCAGGCGCTCGACGTCGCGTCCATCTATGACGTGCCGCTGGCCTATCACCGCGAGGGGCTCGACCGCGAAGTGCTCGCCGCGTTCGGCGTCACCGGCGCGCCGAAGCCCGATCTGACGCGCTGGGAGACGATCTCGCGCAACATCGCGCAGCCCGAGGGCGAAGTGACGATCGCGATCGTCGGCAAGTACACGGGCCTCAAGGACGCCTACAAGTCGCTGATCGAAGCGCTGGTGCACGGCGGCATCGCCAACCGCGTGAAGGTGAACCTCGACTGGATCGAGAGCGAAATCTTCGAGCGCGAGGACGCGGCGCCGTATCTCGAAGGCGTGCACGGCATTCTCGTGCCGGGCGGCTTCGGCGAGCGCGGCTCGGAGGGCAAGATCCTCGCAGCCAAATTCGCGCGCGAGCGGCGGGTTCCCTATTTCGGCATCTGCTTCGGCATGCAGATGGCGTGCATCGAGGCGGCGCGCTCGCTCGCGGGCATCGCCAGCGCGACGTCGACGGAGTTCGGCGAGACGGGCGATCCCGTCGTCGGCATGATGACGGAATGGATGCGCGGCAACGAATTGGAGGAGCGGCGCGCCGGCGGCGATCTCTGCGGCACGATGCGGCTCGGCGCCTTCCGCGCGGCGCTGGGCGAGGATACGCACATCGCGCGCATCTACGCCGCGAGCGAGATCAGCGAGCGCCATCGCCACCGCTACGAAGTCAACATGCGCTATCGCGAGGCGCTGGAGAAAACGGGCCTGCGGATTTCAGGATTATCGCCCGACGGCCTGCTGCCCGAGACGATCGAATATCCCGACCATCCGTGGTTCATCGGCGTGCAGTATCATCCGGAGTTGAAATCGCGGCCGTTTGAGCCGCATCCCCTCTTTGCGAGTTTTATCGGGGCGGCGGTGGAGCAGAGTAGGTTGGTTTAATCTTGGAATTGTCATCCCGGACGCGATGCCGTGCATCGCGATCCGGGATCCAGAACAGCGACCGGCGGCCGGCTCGACGAAGGAGAGTCGCCGGACGCAAACGAAAATGGGTCCCGGCTCTCGGCGCTGAAGCGCGCCTTGGCCGGGATGACAATTGTGCGAAGTGAATTTTCGCCACCATGTCGGCGCCCCGCCCTCTCACACGTCCTTGAGACGCACACGATCGGGACGATGCGCATCGGGCCGGAACCTTCGGCCACATTTCGCGCTTTTCGCCGAAGGATAAGCCGGCCCGATCGCCACACAAAAAGGATCGCGCGATGCCTGCGAGCAAGAACACGATTTGCGTTTGGTACGACAAGGACGCCGAAGCCGCGGCCCGCTTCTATGCCGCAACCTTTCCCGATAGCGCCGTCACCGCCGTCCACCGCGCGCCGAGCGATTATCCGTCCGGCAAGGCGGGCGACGTCATCACCGTCGATTTCACCGTCGCGGGCGTGCCGTGCCTCGGGCTCAACGGCGGTCCGGCGTTCAAGCAGACCGAAGCGTTCTCGTTCCAGATCGCGACCGACGATCAGGCCGAGACGGACCGCTACTGGAACGCGATCGTCGGCAACGGCGGGCGTGAGAGCGCGTGCGGGTGGTGCAAGGACAAGTGGGGCGTCAACTGGCAGATCACGCCGCGCGTCTTGTCCGAGGCGATGGCGGCGGGCGGCGCCGAAGCCAAGCGCGCATTCGACGCGATGTTGACGATGCACAAGATCGACGTCGCGGCGATCGAGAAGGCGCGGCGAGGGTAAACCGAAATTGCGCGACGTGTTTGCGCATCTTTCTCGGCGCTATCCGACTCCGCTTCGCGACGCCGGCTCGCCGCGCTGGCGCTGGCGCTGGAGCATCGGGCCGGATCGCGCCGACGACGTCGCTACGACCCCGCCAGCGCGACGGACTGTATCCGTTTCCGGAAATTCGACCATGTGAACGTCTGCGCACAGTCGCGCGCGGCCTGTCGAATGCGCCCGTCTCCCGGAAGCGCAGAACTCAACCGTTCGAGCGCGGCGCAGAGGTCATCCGCGTCGCCTGGCTCGGCGATGAACACGCCATCGCGTTCGCCGCCAAGGTCGGGGCACGCCGAATTCCGCGTGCCGAGAACGGGGAGCCCGTGCGACAGCGCTTCCAGATAAACTTGGCCGAAACCTTCGACGAGCGACGGCAGCACGAACAGCGTCGAGGTCGCATACAGCGCGTTGAGCTGCTGCGGCGAAACGCCGGGAAGGCAGCGGATTTCAGGCGTCGCTTCTAGCATGGGGCGAAGCGCCGGATCGATCGCGCGCGCCACCACCGTCAGGCGCGCGTCCCTGGGCAGGCGCGCCGCCTTCCAGGCGCGCAACAGATGGTGCAATCCCTTGCGCTGTACGCCCGAGCCGACGTAGAGCGCCTCGAAGCGGCTGGCGATTTTTTCCTCGGATGGCGGCGGCATGGGCGGGATCGCAATGCCATAAGGCGCAAGGATGATGCGCGCGGCGTCGGCCCCTTCCGCAATGAGGCTATCCTTCGAGAACGCGCTTGCGCAGACAATGCTGTCGGCCAGCGTCCATGCGCGATCTTCCCGAGATTGATCGGCCCCCCGCTGCGCGGCCTGCGCGCCTTCGTCAGGGGCGAAATCGACGCCATGTCGGGCGGATGCGATGCGGTCCCGCTCGAGAATCTGCGCTTGAAGGCGACCGTGCGGATGATACTGGAACAGGATCTTTCGCGGCTCTCGCCGGTAGCGCGCCGTGAACGGCTCCCAGGCATGCGGCGAGTACATGAAGAGATCGCTGCCATGGCGTCGCGCCGCGCGGGCGGCGACGTCGCCGTAGCGCGAATTGAAGAAGGGGTACGCCCGGGACGGGTTGACGCGCGCGGAAAGCGCCAGCGCCTCGATCAATGAGAGACTTCGCAAGCGCACGACCGAGCTATCGGGAATCAACGCCGAATGGCGGGCCAGCAACTTGGCGGCTGCCGCCGGCGGCAGAAACCTGGACAACAGCCTATCGGCGTCGCCGACGAAATGATCGGTAATGAAGGCGTCGAGCGCGCCGACTTCGGCCAGAGCCGCAGGCACTTGATAGTCATCGCGCCGCCCTCGGAATGCGCAGACGTAACCCACGAGTAGGATCGACTTTCGGTTGGGTGAGCTTCGCGCGGCGATGTGCCCCGGGCGGTTGCGAGAAGTGTTAGTCCAAGTCATCGGCGCCCGCAAAGTACGGTGTTTAGAGAACGTGGCCGGGCCGCGCCGTTCCGTTCGCGGGAAGCGAGCTGCCGGGCGCGAAAAAAAGAACCCTGCGCCTTCCGGCAGGCTCCGCGGAGCGGAGTCGGAAGGCGCAAATAATTGGCGGTCCCGGAGGGACTCGAACCCCCAACCCTCTGCTTCGAAGGCAGATGCTCTATCCAGTTGAGCTACGGAACCTTACTTTGTTGGCGTCGGCGACTCGCCTCCGGCGAGCCGGCCGCCGGGCGCGGAGTCGCAAGCGCCGAGTCAAAGAGCGGCGGCGCAGCCGGGCCGCGCCGCCGCCAGCGATCTCAGTGACCCAAGCCGCGATTACGGCGTGGCGGGCGCAGGCGCTTCCGCCGGAGCAGCGGCCGGTTCGGCGGCCGGGGCCGCTTCAGGCGCAGGCGCCGGAGCTTCGGCGGCTGGAGCTGGCGCGGCCGGCGCTTCGATCGCGGCTCCGGCCGGCATCGTCGTGACGCTCAGGTTGACGAGGCCCAAGTGGATCAGCGTGCCGAACAGAACGGCGAACACCAGCGCCGTCGTCAGCGCGTTGAGGAAGCGGTTTGAGAAGGAGATGAAGTTGCCGATAAGGTCGAGGAAGAAAACGACCGCGGCGGCGATCAGGACGGGTTCAACCCAGCCAGGAATAGCATCCATACGAAAAGTCCCCTGCGTGCTTGTTTTTTGTCGACGGCCCCGAGCGGGCGCGCCCGGCCGTGTCCTAGCATGTTCCCATCGAAGCTGCGCGGGGCGGGCGGCCGCGGGCGCGCTATCCATCGTCAGCGTGGCAAAATGGGCCCGCCGCAAGCGCAACCGTCAGAATGTTCCGAAAACTAATATGAAATGATATAACAAATCACAAACCCGTGATCACGAAAAGTTTGGACGCCGCGAGCAAATTGAGATTGGCGTTTTGCGTCGTGCGCAACTAAGTACTCGGTCAACAGGAAATGCCTGTCAGAACATCTACGGAGGACATCACATGAAAGTCTGGACAAAGCCGGCCGTTCGCGAACAGGAAGTTGGTCTTGAAGTCACCAGCTACCTCCCGGCCGAAATCGACCTGATCTAACGATTTCGAACCGAATGGTTCTTGAAACGGCGGCCCTCGGGCCGCCGTTTTTGCTTTCCACGCGGTGCTCTGAGAGTCGCAGCGCGGCCCGCTGACGGCTATAACGCGCCCATGACACAGCACGAATCTCTGAAGCCGTTGGCGCGCGTGACGGTCGGCGGCGTGACGTTCGCCAATGACGCGCCGATCGCGCTGCTCGCCGGCCCCTGCCAGATGGAAAGCCGGGCGCACGCGCTGGAGATGGCGTCCGCGCTGAAAGAGATCGCGGTCCAACTCGGCGTCGGTCTTGTCTACAAATCGTCGTTCGACAAGGCGAACCGGACGTCGCTGACCGGGCGGCGGGGCATCGGACTTCAAGCGGCGCTTCCTGTGTTCGCCGAAATCCGCGAGACGCTTGGACTGCCGGTCGTCACCGACGTGCATGACGTCGATCAGTGCGCGGCGGCGGCGGAGGTCGTCGATGTGCTGCAAATCCCCGCGTTTCTCTGTCGCCAGACCGATCTCCTCGTCGCTGCCGCCAAGACCGGGCGCGTCGTAAAGATCAAGAAGGGCCAGTTCCTCGCGCCCTGGGACATGAAGAACGTCGTCGCGAAGGTGACGGGCAGCGGCAACGCGCAGGTGCTCGTCACGGAGCGCGGTTCGAGCTTCGGCTACAATACGCTGGTCGTCGACATGCGCGCGCTGCCGCAGATGGCGGAAACGGGCGCGCCGGTGATTTTCGATGCAACCCACGCCGTGCAGCAGCCGGGCGGGCAGGGAACCTCGTCAGGAGGCGATCGGCGGTTCGTTGCGCCGCTGGCGCGGGCGGCCGTCGCGGTCGGCGTCGCCGGGGTATTTATTGAGACGCATCAGGATCCCGACCGGGCGCCGTCGGACGGACCCAACATGGTGGCGATCAAGGATTTCGCGGCGCTCGTGGCGGAGCTTCAGGCGGTCGATAGGGTCGTCAAAAGGCAAGTGAGCGCGGGCTGAGCTCTATCCCGCGCTCCTTGCATTCCAACCCATTGGCATTCCGGCAGTTCAATCGGCAGTGAGCGCAGTCTGGCCGGTCCGGTCAGCTCGCGTCCATGCTCCGGGGGCGATGGATGCGAGCGTCGTCGGGCCGGGTATCGGCAGTCAGAGACTTGCGGTGTGCATGTGGATTGCAGCCGCCTCGGCGGAGGCGGAATCCATCAGCGTTGCGCCGACATTGATGGCGGCGATCGCCATCGACGTTGCAAAGAGGCACACGGCTGACAGGCAGGACAGGTAGGCGACGGCGCGCGAGAAAATGTCGTAGGACATCGGTCAACCTCACAGGATGCGAAACAACGGATGACGACACGTCACTTGCAGTCATCGATCTCAAAGCGGGGGAGAGGCTGCGTCTCGATCGACAAATTGAGGGTATGGCAACCTCAGTTAAGGAGACGTTAAGGTTACCGGAGGGTGAACGAATTTTTCTCCGCGACGCGCGGGCGGCAAAGGGGGCGCCTTCGGGGACATTGATCCGTCGGACTGGAGATGGCGTTGAAATCGAGTGTTACGGGGGCGTCGAGACGTGAAGTTCGCAGTCATCGGGGCCGGGATCGCCGGTCTGGGCGCCGCTTGGCTGCTCAAACAGAAGCATGACGTGACGCTGTTTGAAGCCGAGGCGCGCCTCGGCGGTCACGCCAACACGCTCACGGTCGAGGCGCCGGACGGGCCCTGCGCGATCGACACCGGGTTCATCGTCTACAACACGGCGAGCTATCCGAATCTCATCGCCCTTTTCGAGCGGCTCGACGTGCCGACGGCGGAGACAAGCATGAGCTTCGCCGTTTCGCTCGGCGACGGCGGTTATGAATATTCCGGATCGGGCCTCAGCGGGCTTTTCGGGCAGGCGTCCAACTTCGCCAGCCCGGCGCACTGGCGCATGGTGGCCGAGATCTTCCGCTTCTTCCGCGAAGCCTCCGCGGTCAAAGCAAAATCCCTCGACCTCGACGTATCGCTCAAGGATTGGCTTGCCGCGCGCGGCTATTCGGAGCGTTTCGTCAATGCCCATATTGTGCCGATGGCCGCCGCGATCTGGTCGACGCCCAGCCAGGACGTGCTCGCGTTTCCATTCGCGTCGTTCGCGCGGTTTTTCGAGAATCACGGTCTGCTCCAGGCCTTCAACCGCCCGGCGTGGCGCACCGTCGTCGGCGGCAGCCGCGCCTACGTTGAGCGCGTGCGCTCTGAGCTTCGCGGTCCGGTTCTCTCCGGCGATCCCGTCGTCGCCGTGCAGTCGCTCGACGACGGCGCGAGGGTGCAGACCGCAAGCGGCCGATCCGAAACATTCGACGGCGTTCTTTTGGCGTGCCATGCCGACGACGCGTTGAATATCGTTGCTTCGCCGGATGGCGCCGTCGCCGATCTCCTTCGCGCGTTTCGATACGCCGACAACGTTGCGGCGCTCCACAGCGACGCGCATCTGATGCCGAAACGGCGGAATCTCTGGTCGAGCTGGAATTACATCAGCGCATCGTCGCCCGATGCGGCGGGGGGCGACCGGCGGTTGTCGGTCAGTTACTGGATGAACCGGCTGCAGCCCTTGTCGACGAAGACCGACTATTTCGTCACCCTCAACCCGGAGCGCGCGATCGCGTCCGGCACGACGGTCGCGCGCGTCAATTACCGCCATCCCATGTTCGACGCCGCTGCGATGTCGGCCCAGCTGAAACTCTGGCCCCTCCAGGGCCGTAACTCGCTGTGGTTCGCGGGGAGCTATCTGGCCTATGGATTTCACGAAGACGGTCTGCAGGCGGGCCTCGCCGCCGCGGAGGACATGAGCTTGCGCCTGGGCGGAGAAGGCGGCAGGGTTGTGCGGCCGTGGCCGTGGGATCATGGCGCCGGCCGCATTGCTGTAGGGGCTCGGGCGCCGTCCTCGGGGGTTCGAGTGGACGCGTGATGGGATCCGACGCTGCGATTTACGCGGGCCGCGTGGTCCACAAGAGGCTGCGGCCGAAACAGCACGCGCTCGACTACGGCGTCTTTGCGCTGCTGCTCGACGTCGACCAGATCGATGAAGCCGCAAGGCGCTGCCGACTTTTCTCGCGCAATCGTTTCAATCTCGTCAGCTTCTACGATCGCGACCACGGCGCGGGCGACGGCGCGACGGCGGGCGAGGTCGCGCGGCGCAGCTTGCAGAGCGCCGGGCGCCCACATCACGGACGCCGCATCCGTCTTCTCACGTATCCGCGCATCCTCGGCTACGTGTTCAATCCGCTGAGCGTGTATTTCGTCTCGGCGCCGGACGGCGCGCTTGAAAGCCTTGTCTATGAGGTGTCCAACACCTTCGGCGAGCGCAAAAGCTACGTGCTGGCCGCAGGCGATGTGCGCGACGGCGGCGTGTTCGCGCAGGCTTGCGCCAAGGAAATGTTCGTCTCGCCGTTCGCCAGCGGCAGAGGCGCCTACGGCTTCCGGGTCATCGATCCCGCTGAACGCGCATTGGTCGCCGTGCTGTTGAGCGATGCGGACGGCGCCTTGATCAAGACCCATTTCCGCGCCGCCCGCGAAGACCTGAGCGATCGCCAATTGCTACGCCATGTCGCGCGCTACCCGCTGCTGACGCTGAAGGTCATCGCCGCCATCCACTACGAAGCGATGAAGCTTTGGCTCAAGGGCGTACCTCTAGCCACGCGGCATGCATCCCCGCGCTACTCAACAACGCCGCTCGCCTCCGCTCCATCGCTCGTCCATCACAAGCAAGGGTAAGTGTTCATGCAGCCGCCGCACGCCATCGTCGAAGCGCCGCCGGAGATGACGCCGCCGATCTCGTCGTGGCGCGACGGCGCGATTGCGAGGACGCTGCAGAAAGCGTTTGGGCCGCAGACGCGGGGCCGTCTCGAAGTCGTGCTGCCATCGGCGCATCGGGTCATGCTCGGTTCGGGGAACGAGGCGCCCGCGCGGCTGGTGCTGCACTCGTATGCGGTGCTGTGGCGCCTCGCGACGCGCGGCAGTCTCGGACCGGCGGAAAGCTATCTGCGCGGCGAAATCGACACGCCGGATCTTGGCGCGGTTCTGCGGTTTTTCATCGCCAACTATGCGCTGTTGGAGGGCGCCGGCAGCGGGGCGTTCACGTTCAAGCCGCGGCTTCCCGACATCCTCTGGCACCGCCGCCGCGAGAACACGCTGAAGGGCAGCCGCCGCAACATCGCCGCGCATTACGATCTCGGCAATGCGTTCTATCGGCTCTGGCTCGATCCCGGCATGACCTATTCCAGCGCCGTGTATCGTGACGCCGCAACAGCGCTCGAAGCGGCGCAAGACGAGAAATACAACGTCGTGCTCGATGCGCTTGGCGAACTCAAGTCGAAGTCGTTGCTCGAAATCGGCTGCGGCTGGGGCGGGCTGGCGGAACGCGCCATCCAACGCGGCGCCGACTCGATCGTCGGCCTCACGCTGTCGACGGAGCAATTGGCCTATGCCCGTGATCGACTGAAGCGGGCGGGCGTTTCGGCGCGCGCCGATCTTAGACTGCAAGATTATCGCGCCACGGACGGCGCGTTTGACGCGATCGCTTCCGTTGAAATGATCGAAGCCGTCGGCGAAGCGCACTGGCCGCACTACTTCAAGACGCTGCATGAGCGATTGAAGCCGGGCGGCGTCGCTGCGATCCAGGCGATCACCATCGACGAGCGCTATTTCGAGAGCTATCGCAAGCAGGCCGACTTCATCCAGCGCTATATTTTTCCGGGCGGCATGTTGCCGACGATCACGCGCATGCGCGACGAGGCGCAGTCGGCGGGGTTGTCGTTCGAGATCGTCGAACGCTTTGGCCAGAGTTACGCAAGAACGCTGCGTGAGTGGCGCAGCGCGTTCCGCGCGGCGTGGCCGGAGATCGAGAAACAGGGTTTCGACGAGCGCTTCCGGCGCATGTGGGAGTACTATTTGACGTACTGCGAAGTCGGCTTTGAAAGCGGCGACGTGGACGTCGGCGTCTACAGGATGACGCGAGCGGCGGGATGAGCGCCGTGGAAGCTACATGCGCCCCGTGATGCGGAAGTACTGGCGATATCGGATCATCCGCAGCAGCTTCATCAGGAGCGCCATGCGCCGCGGGAACACGATTTCGAATTTGTCGCGGACCAGGCCTTCGTGGATGCGCCGCGCGGCCTCGTCCGACGTGACGATGAACGGCATCGGGAAGTCATTGACGGCCGTCATCGGCGTTTCGACAAAGCCAGGATTGACGATCTGCATTTTGACGCCTTTCGCCTTGAGTGAGGGGTAGACGCTTTCGGCAAAATTGATCAGCGCCGACTTCGTCGGCCCGTAAGCCGACCCCTTCGGCAAGCCGCGGTAGCCCGCCACGGACGCGACGAGCGCGATGTGGCCGGCGCCGCGCGCGCACATTGCCTGCATCAGCGGCGCAACGGCGTTGATCACGCCGACATAGTTGACGGACATCGACTCCGTCGCCTTTTCGAGATCGTAGTCGGTGACGGTCATCGGATGCCAGACGCCGGCGTTCAGCACGGCGAGGTCGATCGCGCCGAGGTCCGCCTCGATCCGCGTGACCGTCGCGGCGACGGCTGAGACGTCGGTGACATCGACGGGAAAGGCGCGGATGTTGGGCGACGATGCGACGAGTTGGGCCAGCTTTTCGGCGGACCGCGCCGACGCCGCGACCATGGCGCCGTCACGCGCCATGCGCAGCGCAAGGTCCCGGCCGATCCCGGTGCTGGCGCCGGTGATCCAGACGACCCGCCACGGCGTGGCGGAATTGGGCGAAGGGCCTGTCGTCATCTATCGTCGCTCCTCGGAGGCGCCGTGGCGGCGCGGAGCGGCAACTCTAAAGGCCGACGAGCGGTTGCACCATTTGAGCGAGGCGGCTCTTGAACTTGAGCTTGCCTTCGACGGCGATCAGGCAGATGCAACCCTCAACCGGGTCGGCAATCGGCTGATGCTCGACTTCTTCGTCGAGGTCGGCGACGTCGCCGGCGCGATACAGGCCTGATGCGTCCGAATAGGCGCCGCGCAGCACGAGCGTCAGTTCGTTGCCGCGATGACCGTGCTCGGGCAGCGCCATTCCGGGCGCAACTTTAATGAGGCGCAGTTCACCGCGCGACGGCTGCGACAGCTCGATCTGATGATGCCACACGCCCGGCGCGAGCCGCTTCCACGGAACGGAATCAAGGTGCGGGCCGATCGCCGCGACCAGCGGCGCCGGTACGTCGCCGCGTGCAGCCGCAGGCTCGGGAGCATCATCGTCGCCGGCCTCTGCGGCCCGCAGAGCCATCAGAGGCGCCGGTCGCGAAACTGATGCCGGCTGCAACTGATCAAAGAGCGTCGTGCCGATGCATTCCATCGTCGCCAGCTCTTTGCGGCAGCGCGGACAAACGGAAATATGGCTGGCCATGACTGCGGCGAACGCCTCGGGCATGCTTCCCGCTGAGCAGCTCATCAAGCTGGCGTGATCTGGGCAGTGGGTGATCTTCATCTACTTCAAGTCCTCGACTGACTCGCGCACCTTGCCGTAGGCGAGCCGCATTCGCGATTTGACGGTGCCGAGCGGTAATCCCAGGCGCTCGGCGATTTCGCTGTGCGACAGACCCTCAATGTACGATAGGGCCACGACTTCGTATTGGTCCGGCGGCAGCGTCGAAAGCGCGCGTTGCACGCGCACCTTGCGCTCCTGCTCGGAGAGAATTTCGTCCGGAAGGGCGTCCGGGGAAGGCTCCTCATCGTGACCGTCGGGCAATTCAACCCACGACAACTCCCTACGCAGCCTGTCGATTCTCAGATTGCGGGCGATCGTGAAAATCCACGTCGTGGCGCTGCCTTTCTCGCCCGAATACAGGCCGGCCTTGCGCCAGACGGTGAGGAGGGTTTCCTGGGCGAGTTCCTCGGCGGTATTGGGATCGGCGCCCTGGCGCATCATGTACGCCTTCACGCGGGGGGCGTAGGCCTGAAAAAGCTTACGGAAAGCCTCGACATCCTCGCGTTCTGCGATCCGTTGGAGAAACTCGGCCATCGATAAGGGACCAGCAGCGTTCGTTCCGCGACCTCGTGGCCGGGCGGTAGCGAGATGGGGAATCATAGCCGAACCTCGATGGACCTGTCACGTTAACGGCGAATCCAGCGACATGGATCGCTTGCGGCGCGCCCAGACCGGGCCGCGCGAACTGTTGGACGGGGGATAACGTGACGCTTCACGTCGTGGCCGTGCTGTTGGCGGCTCTGGCGCTGGCCGCGCCGCTCGCCCGCTGGCTGGGCATCGCAGCGGTGCTCGGATACCTCATGGCCGGGATGCTGCTCGGGCCGTTTGGCCTCGGCGTGATCTTCACGGCGCACGACGCCAAAGAGATCCTGCACGTGGCCGAATTCGGCGTCGTGCTTCTGCTGTTTCTGATCGGGCTGGAGCTGCGCCCCAAGCGCTTGTTCGCGATGCGGCAGGCCATCTTCGGCATCGGCGCGGCGCAGGTTGCGATTACGGCGGCGGCGCTTGCGGCCGTCGGCGTCGCCCTTGGATTTCGTTGGCAGCCGGCGTTGTTCGCCGGCGCGGCGCTGGCGCTGTCGTCGACGGCTTTCGCGCTGCAAGTGCTGGAGGAGAGCGGCGAACTTGCGACGCGCCACGGACGTCTCGGCTTCGCAGTGCTGCTGTTTCAGGACCTCGCCGCCATTCCGTTGATCGCGCTCGCGCCGTTCTTCGCCGTGGCCGCGGTCAACGCCGCCGAAACGATCGACCTCGTCGCGTTCGCCAAAGCGCTCGGCACGATCGCGGCCGTCGTCGTTGTCGGCCGCTATGCGTTGGATTTCCTTTTGAAGCTCGTGGCGATGTCGCGGGTGAAGGAAGCGATGACGGCCGCCGCTTTGTTGACCGTCGTCGGCATCGCGCTCGTCATGCAGCAGGTCGGATTGTCGGCGTCGCTCGGCGCCTTCATCGCCGGCGCGCTGCTCGCCGAGAGCAGCTATCGCCACCAGCTTGAAGCGGATATCGCTCCGTTCGAGGGCCTGTTGCTCGGGATGTTCTTCACGGCCATCGGCATGTCGCTGAACTTGAAACTGCTGTTGTCGCAGCCGGGCCTGATTTTCGGGCTCGCCCTGGCGCTGATGCTGTTGAAGGCCGTCATTCTCTACATCCTCGGCCGTTGGGAGGGGCTTGAGAGCGGCCCGGCGCGCCGTCTGGGCCTCGCGCTGGCGCAGGGCGGCGAATTTGCGTTCGTCCTGTTGTCGGTCGGCGAAGCGGCCGGCGTGCTCGGCAAGGGCCCCGCGGAAATTCTCGCCGTCGTCGTCACCGTTTCGATGGCGCTGACGCCGTTCCTCTTGATGCTCGAACGCGCCTTGATGCCGAAGGCGGTCGCGCCCCAACCCGCGTTCGACGCGCTGCCCGAAAACGACGGTCACGTCGTCATCGCCGGGTTCGGCCGATTTGGACAGATCGCGGCGCGCGTGTTGCGCGCCAAGGGCGTGCCGTTCACCGCGCTCGACATCAGCGCCGAGCAGATCGAGTTCGTGCGCCAGTTCGGCAGCAAGGCGTTTTTTGGCGACGCCAGTCGGCCGGAGATTCTGGAAGCGGCGCAACTCGACAAGGCGCGCGCATTCGTGCTGGCGATCGACGACATCGAGGCCTCGATGCGCACGGCTGAGCATGTCAAGACGCGCTATCCGCTTGTGCCGATCTACGCGCGCGCCCGAAATCGCAATCACGCCCACCGGCTGCTCGATCTCGGCGTCACGATCATTCAGCGCGAAACGTTCCTCTCAGCGCTCGATCTGACGCGGCAGCTTCTGACCGGGCTTGGGTACTCCGATCGCATCGCCGCGCGAACCATCGCGACGTTCCGCGCCCACGACGAGCGCCGACTGATCGAGGATTACAAGCACGCCTCGGATATTGAGCGGCTGCAGGCGCGCGCGCGGAGCGACACCGTCACGCTCGAAAAGCTGTTCCGCGAAGACGCCGAAGAGGAGGCCAAGGCTCTGGCCGTCGACGGCAAGACGCGCGACGCCGCGGCGCGGGTCTAGCGCCGCGATTGGCCAACGTTTGCGAGGCCTTAAAGGCGTCTCGGGCGCCTGGGCCGCGATTCGCCGTGCATCGCGACCCTGCGGCGGTAGACGGGGCCGCGCCTGACCGCTAAATGTCCGGCGACTTCGAAGCCGAGGGCGCGCGCGCCCGCGAACCGGACCAACAAAATCGATGAGCAAAGCGCAGATGAAGGCGGCGGACGCATCCGCCGCGGCCGCGACCGGCGTTGATAAGAGGACGATGGCCAACGCCATCCGCGCGCTGTCGATGGACGCGGTGCAGGCGGCGAACTCCGGACATCCCGGCATGCCGCTCGGCATGGCGGACGTTGCGACCGTACTGTTCAGCGAAGCGCTGAAATTCGACGCCGCCGATCCGGCGTGGCCCAACCGCGATCGCTTCGTGCTGTCCGCCGGTCACGGTTCGATGCTGCTCTACTCGCTGCTGCATCTGACCGGCTATCCGGAAATGACGATCGACGAGATCAAGAACTTCCGGCGGCTCGGCTCCAAGACCGCCGGACATCCCGAATACGGCCACGCGCCCGGCATCGAGACCACGACGGGTCCGCTCGGTCAGGGTTTGGCGAACGCCGTCGGCATGGCGCTGTCGGAACGCCTGCTCGCGGCGCGCGTCGGCGACGACCTGATCAACTATCATACGTATGTCATCGCCGGCGACGGCTGCCTGATGGAGGGGATCAGCCAGGAGGCGATCTCGCTCGCGGGGCATTTGCAGCTCGGCAAGCTGATCGTGTTCTGGGACGACAATTCGATCTCGATCGACGGCGCGACGAGCCTCGCCGTATCCGATGACAACGTCGCCCGCTTCGCCGCGTCGGGGTGGAATACGATCCGCGTGGACGGGCATGACGCCGCGGCGATTTCAGCGGCGATCAAGACCGCGCGCGCCGACAGCTCGAAGCCTTGGCTGATCGCATGCAAAACGGTCATCGCGTACGGCGCGCCGACAAAGGCCGGAAAGTCCTCCGCGCATGGCGAACCGCTCGGTCTGGATGAGATCAAGGGCGCGCGCGAAACGCTCGGCTGGCCCTATCCGCCGTTCGAGGTTCCCTCGGACGTTTTGGCCGCCTGGCGGGCCATCGGCGCGCGCGGCGCGAAAGCGAACGCCGCGTGGAAAGCCGCCTTGACGAAGGCGGACGCAGACGCAAAGGCGCTCATTGTCGGCCGCGACGCCGGCAAGATCGCCGCCAAGATCGTCGCGGAAGCCAAGGACGCCTTCGCCGCGGACGCGACCAAGCGCGCGACCCGCGTCTGGTCGCAGATGACGCTGGAGCGTCTGGTTGCGGCGCTGCCCGAACTGCTTGGCGGTTCGGCGGATCTCACGCCATCGAACGGAACGCGCACGAAACATCACACGGCGATCGCGCCCGGAAACTTCGCGGCGAATTATCTGCATTACGGCGTGCGCGAGCACGCGATGGCCGCGGCCATGAACGGCATCGCGCTGTCGGGGTCGTTCATTCCGTACGGCGCGACGTTCCTGGTCTTCACCGACTATTGCCGCCCTTCGATCCGGTTGTCGGCGCTGATGCGCCAGCGCGTCATTTACGTGATGACGCACGATTCGATCGGCGTCGGCGAAGACGGTCCGACGCATCAGCCGATCGAGCATCTGGCTGCGCTGCGCGCCATCCCGAACGTGAATGTGTTCCGCCCCGCGGACGGCATCGAGACGGCCGAGTGCTGGGCGCTCGCGATCGCAGACGCGGACACACCGTCGATCCTCGCATTGTCGCGTCAGGCCGTGCCGAACTTGCGCGTTGCCGGCGCCGAAAACCGGGCGGCCAAGGGCGGCTACGTGCTGCGCGAGGCCGGCAAATCGCGCGACGTCACCTTGATTGCGACGGGGTCCGAGGTGGGCCTTGCCGTCGACGCCGCGGATGCGCTGGTTAAGGACGGGATCAACGCCGCAGTCGTCTCGATGCCGTCGTTCGAGGCGTTTCGCGCGCAGGGCGAGGCCTATCAGATGGACGTGCTTGGCGAGGCGCCGCGCGTCGCGATCGAAGCCGGCGTCGCGCAGTGCTGGCGCGAATGGCTGCGCAAGAAGGACCGCTTCGTCGGCCTGTCCGACTTCGGGGCCTCGGCGCCCGGCGCGAAGGTCTACGAACATTTTGGCCTGACCCCATCTGCGGTCGCCGCCGCGGCGCGCGAAGCCATCACGTTCGCGAAGTCTTGAGGCGGGCTGATTGACACACCTCTTGCGTATGGAAGCCCATGAACCTCGATCGATTGAAAGCGACCTCTGACGTCGACGTCAAAGGCCGGCGGGTGCTCGTTCGCGCCGACTTGAATGTGCCGGTGAAAGACGGCGCCGTGACGGACGCGACGCGTCTGCAACGGATCGTTCCAGGCTTGAAGGACCTCTCGGCGCGCGGCGCGAAAGTCATCGTCATCTCGCACTTCGGGCGGCCAAAAGGCGGGCCGGATGCGGAATTCTCTTTGAGGCCGATCGCGGCGGCGCTGGGAAGTCTGGTCGGACAAACAATCGCGTTTGCGCCCGATTGCGTCGGTCCGGACGCGGCGAACGCCGTCGGCGCGCTCTGCGAGGGCGACATCGCCGTGCTTGAGAATCTGCGCTTCCACAAAGGCGAAGAAAAGAACGACCCGGCCTTCGCCGCCGAGCTCGCCAAGCTCGCCGATATCTTCGTCGGCGACGCGTTCTCGTGTGCGCATCGGGCGCACGCGTCGACCGAGGGCGTGACGCGCCTTTTGCCGTCCTACGCCGGTCCGCTGCTGCTGGAAGAAATCAACGCCCTGCGTAAGGCTTTGGAAAAGCCGCAACGGCCGACAGCCGCGGTCGTCGGCGGCGCGAAGGTTTCGACAAAAATTCCGGTGCTGACAAACCTTGTCGCCAAGGTCGACAAGCTGATCATCGGCGGCGGCATGGCGAATACGTTCTTGCAGGCGCAGGGCATAGATGTCGGCAAGTCGCTGGCCGAGCCGGACTTCCATCAGACCGCGCGCGACATTCTGGCCGAAGCCAAGGCCAAGGGCTGCGAAATCGTACTGCCGACCGACGCAGTAGCGGCGCGCGAATTCAAGGCCGGCGCGGCGAACGAGACGGTCGCGATCGACAAGACTCCGTCCGACGCGATGATCCTCGACGTCGGGCCGGCGAGCGTGGCGCTCGTCGCCAAACACCTCGCCGCCTGCAAAACGCTGCTTTGGAACGGGCCGATGGGCGCTTTCGAGATCGCGCCGTTCGGCGAGGGCACGTTTGCGCTGGCGCGTCAGGCGGCCGAAATGACACGGGCGGGCAGATTGGTGTCCGTCGCGGGCGGCGGCGATACGGTGGCGGCCTTGAACGCAGCCGGCGTGACGGGCGACTTCACCTATGTTTCGACGGCAGGCGGGGCGTTCCTCGAATGGCTCGAAGGCAAAGAACTGCCGGGCGTCGCCGCGCTGGCGCGATGATCTGCTGGGGATCGACGAATTTGCGTCATGGCCGCAAAGTCGGCCATCCACGACATCCGGCATCGTGACAATCTGGAAGCGGTTGGATCATAAGATGAAACGCCAGCAGCGCCTCGCAACGTATGACTCGCTGCACTTTGCCGTGGAGGGCCGCCTTCGCGGCCATGACGGAAGCAGGTCAAGGCCCGGTCGTCCAAATGTTTGCTGAAGCGCATGTCTATTTCGGTGTGGCGCTCGCGGGTCTGGCGAGTTTCCTCTCGCCCTGCGTGCTGCCGCTCGTGCCGCCCTACCTCGGCTATATCGGCGGGACGACGCTCGATCAGTTGACCGGCGAAGACAGAATCGATCAAGCCGTTTGGCGCCGCGTCGTCATCGCGTCGATCGTCTTCGTGCTCGGGTTTACGACCGTGTTCGTGGCGCTGGGCGCCGGCGCCAGCGCGATCGGTCAGTTCCTGCTCGCGTATCGCGGCCCGCTCGGCGCGGCGGCCGGCGTGCTGATCATCCTCTTCGGTCTGCACTTTCTCGGCGTGCTGCGCATTCCGTTGCTCTACCGGGAGGCCCGCTTCGAAGGGGGCGGCGGCGCAAGCCTGGCCGGCGCTTACGTCATGGGCCTGGCGTTCGCATTCGGCTGGACGCCGTGCATCGGTCCTGTGCTCGCCACCGTGCTGGCGGTCGCGGCGAACGAGGGGAGTTTGCCGGCGGGCGTCAGCCTGCTTGCGGTCTACGCGCTTGGACTCGGAATACCCTTCGTGCTCGCCGCCGTCGCCATCCGGCCGTTTCTCCGCTTTATGAAGCGCTTCAAGGCGCACTTTGAAACGCTCGAAAAGGCGATGGGCGCGCTGCTGGTCGTCACCGGATTGCTGTTCCTGTTTGGCGCGCAGAACATGCTGGGGCAGTGGATGCTCGAGAATTTTCCTGTTCTGGCGCGCATCGAGGCGCTGGTGACGCCCGAAAACCTCGGCGCCGACATCTTGAAGACGGGCGCGCCGTAGCTCTCGCCGCGTCGCCGGGTTACGCTTGCGCATGACAGTTCGCCCGCCGATCGCGCTCACCATCGCCGGCTCCGATCCATCGGGCGGCGCAGGCATCCAAGCCGATTTCAAAACCTTCGCCGCGCTCGGCGTCTACGGCGCGAGCGTGATTACGGCGCTGACCGCGCAGAACACGACCGGCGTGTTCGGCGTGCATGGCGTTCCGCAAGACTTCATTCGCGCTCAGTTCGACGCCGTCATTGCCGATCTCAATGTTGGTGCGCTTAAGACGGGCATGCTGGGCGACGCCGCGACGGTGCGGACCGTCGCCGCATGTCTCAATCGCGCGTCCCATGTTCCTGCCATCGTTGATCCGGTCATGGTGGCGACGAGCGGCGACGCGCTTCTGGCCGCTGACGCCGTCGCGGTTGTGCGCGACGCGCTGCTGCCTTTGGCGACAGTGCTGACTCCCAACCTGCCGGAAGCGGCGAAACTTCTCGGAGCCGCAATGGCCGCCAACGAGGACGAAGCCGTTGCGCAGGGTCGCGCGCTCGTTGCGCTCGGCGCCAAAGCCGCATTGATCAAGGGCGGACACGGGGGCGGAGCGGAGGCCGTCGACCTGCTCGTCACCTCTGCGGAGGTGGTGCGCTTCGCCAATCCGCGCCTCGCGACGAAAAACACCCACGGCACCGGCTGCACGCTCTCAGCCGCGATCGCCGCGGGGCTCGCCGAGGGCCGCGCGCTGACCGACGCCGTCAGCCGCGCCAACGCCTTCGTATGGCGTGCGTTGGCGTCCGGTGCCGATCGCGTCGTCGGCCGCGGGTGCGGCCCTGTTGACCATCATTTCGCTTTGCGCGCCGACGGCCCCAAAAACTGAGTATGCGGAGCGTCAAGGTCTGCAGAGCCACATGTGGCGATCGCGCATCGTGCGGCGAAAGAGGGGTGGAGTGCGCGTGTTCCGCGCTTGCTTGCCGCGGCGTCGTTTGGCACGGTCAGGATCAACGCGGTTCAATTGACCGCAATGGATCTCCGGGGGGAGAGCAGGGCTCGTTTCGCCGAACTTGAAACCGAGCCTGGAGAAACCGGTCCGCTTCGGCGGGCCGGTTTTTTTGTGCGGTTTTTTTACCGTTGTGACGCGTGCTTTGCACAAAATTCGTGGCGAGTCGGGCACAGCTGCCGACAAATGCGCGCCCTTGCCTGACGTATAGGCAAACTGTCATTTGTGCGGGCCGTTAATCTCGGAAATAGTTGCGCGGGAAGTGCACATCCAGCGGGATGCGCAGACGGCGTTCGGTTGCAGGTTGTGTTGGGGGTTGTGATGCTGAGTAGCGATGTTTGTCGCCGCATAGGGATGCGCAGCGCAGCAAGCGTGACTGCACTGATCGCGATGTCCTCCATGGCGGCTGCGGGCGGGTTCGCGCCGAAAGAACAGTCGGCCGTATTTCTCGGCTCCGCATTCGCCGGATCGGCTGCCGGCGGCAGCCTTGGCTCCATGTTCTGGAATCCTGCGGCGCTGGGTCAGTTCAATGGCGTGAACAGCGAGTCGGCGTATTCGTTGATCTTGCCGGACACCGAAATCACGGCGATCGGCGGACCGGGCAACACCAGCGCGGGATTGCTCACAGCGGGCGCCTCGAGCGGGGATATTGGCGACACAGCCGTGCTGCCTGCGAGCTATTTCAGCTATCAACTTAGCGAACAGCTTGTGCTTGGACTGGGCGTGAATGCGCCGTTCGGGCTTACAACCGACGGCAACTTCTCCTGGGCGGGGTCAGTGTTCGCCCGCGAATCGAAGATTACGACTTACAACTTTACGCCGACTGTCGCGTACCGAGTGACTCCCGGCGTCATCGTCGGCGCCGGTATCCAGATCGAGTACATCGACGCTCAGCTGAGGCAGGCTTTTGGCGCGCCGAATGGTCCGACGTCGGCGATCAAAGGCGACGACGTCGGCTACGGCTTCACGGCAGGCGTCATCGTCGAGCCCGCGGCCGGAACCACGATCGGATTGGGCTTCAGATCAAAGATCGAGCATGATCTGGAAGGCACATTCCACGTTGCCGGCGATCCGGCCCAAAACCAGATTAGCGCCGATATCGAACTGCCAGAGATCGTCACACTTTCATTGCGCCAAGCGGTTGCGCCGACGTGGACCCTGCTGGGCACCGTCGAGTGGACGAACTGGAGTCGGTTGCCCGAGTTGCGCGTGAACTGCGACGCTCTAGGTCTACCGGCCTGCGGCGGGCCAACGCTGGCCGTCTTGCCGTTGGACTGGGAGGATGGCTGGTTCTTCTCCGCCGGCATTGAGCATGAATACAGCCCCGTTCTGACCCTACGCGGCGGCGCGGCCTGGGAGAAATCGCCGATCCAGTCCGCCGAAGGCCGAACGATCCGCGTGCCCGACGCAGACCGCGTCTGGCTATCGGCGGGCGCGTCCTACAAATACAGCGAATGGACAACGATCGATTTGGCCTACGCCCACGTCTTCGTAGACGACGCCGAAACCATCCAAGTGGCGCCGACCGGCGCACGACTCGTCGGCGACGTCGAAAGCAGCGCTGACATTCTATCGGTAGGCGTGCGCTCGAAGCTCGATTGGCTGTTCAGCGGATCGTACTGAACTGCCGGCTAGGCCAGGGGTTGATCGGGCCTGCCTAGATCGATGTGCTGCTCGTGCAGCACGGTCTCCAGCATCGCGTCGAGCTTGCGCGTCGCCTCATCGAGCGCGGAGGCGACGCCGAGCGCGCGATGCGATTCGATCGCCTGCGACTGGCTCATCACATAGAGGCGGACGGCGTTGCGCGCGATGGCTTCGCAGCTCTTCGGATCATAGGGGTTCGTCTGCAGCGACCAGGACAAGTCGTGGACGTCCTCGGCGGCCTTGAGGATCGCCTGCGGCTGAACAGGATCGAAGTCAGGCGCGTCAGGTCCGGCTGCGGGGCGCGCGAGAAGATTGGCGCGCGTCTCGTCGACATAGGCGCGCAGCGCGCCGATTTCGGCCTCAAGTTGGCCGAGAAGGGCCGGGGGCTCGCGCAGCGACGTCTGCAATCGGCCGATGGCGTCTTCGAGGAGCGCGCTATCGAGCCGCCGGGCGCGGCGGCCATGCTCGGCGAGAAACCACCGGCCGCGCGCGGTCTCCAGCAACGCCGCCTCGATGGCGCGATATTCGCCTTCGCTTTCTTCAGGCGCAGAGGGTTGAGCGACGGGCATTGGCGTCCAAAGTAAGCCCCAGGATCGGCTAGGAATACGCGATTCGACGCTGATGGCGGCAGCCGGCCTGGTCAGGAAAGCTTGTGCAAAGCGGCAAGGCGAATCGGCGCGGCT
Organism: Hyphomicrobium sp.; assembly: GCA_052386495.1. Taxonomy (GTDB): domain Bacteria; phylum Pseudomonadota; class Alphaproteobacteria; order Rhizobiales; family Hyphomicrobiaceae; genus Hyphomicrobium_B. The sequence continues at coordinate 178,908 of JBQTKA010000020.1, forward strand.
TGGCTACAACACGCGGGCGCCGGCGCGGCGCATCGCTGACCAAAGTTCAGAGAAAGTCCTGGTATCGATGCTTGAGCAAGCAGGGTCGCCGCGCGCATTCGGCGTTCGCATCGCCGTCTTCTATGGCGCGCTGTTCGTCGTCTACGGCATGTACGTGCCCTACCTGCCCGTGTGGCTCGATTGGCGGGGCCTGAGCGCAGGCGAAATCAGCGTTATCCTTGCCGCCCCGCTGTTTCTGCGCGTGTTCATTACGCCCGTCGTTGCGATGGCCGCCGACCGGAGCAGGGCGCACCGTTCGCTGCTGATCCTGTTTGCGTGGCTGAGCCTCGGACTTTGCCTCGCCTTGACGCAGGTTTCGACGTTCTGGCCGATCCTGGCGCTGGTCGCGCTTCTCGTGATCTGCAACTCGACCATCATGCCGCTGATCGAGACGATCGCGGTCGCGGGCGTGCGCAGCGCGGGGCTTGATTACGGCCGCATGCGGCTCTGGGGGTCGTTGACGTTCGTCGCCGCGAGTTTCATCGGCGGTCTAGCGATCGCGCGCTTTGGGGGAGGGGCCGGCGTCTGGCTCGTCGTTCTCGGTTGCGTTTTGACGGTTCTCGCGGCGCACGCTTTGCCGCCGCCGGCAGATGAGACGCGTCGGCCGAAAAGCGCCGTTCCGCTGTGGCGCGCGCCCGAGCCGGCCGCTCTGATGCGGCAGCCGGCCTTTCGGGCATTTTTGGTCGCGGCCGGCGCCGCCCAGGCGGCGCACGCGACGTTTCTCGGTTTCGGTACGCTGATCTGGCAAACGCAGGGCGTCAGCGGCGAATGGATCGGCGCGCTCTGGGCCATCGGCGTGTTCGTCGAAGTCGCCGTCTTCTCGGTGTCGGGATGGCTGATCCGCCGCTTCGGCGTCGGCCAGCTTCTGGTCGCTGCGGCGCTGGCGTCAATCGCGCGCTGGACCGCCATGGCCTTCGAGCCCGGATTGATTTGGCTCATCGCCTTGCAGGCGTTGCACGGCGTCACCTACGGCGCGTCGCACATCGCCGCCATTCATTTCGTTCACACCGCGGCGCCGCGGCATGCCGCCGGCACCGGTCAGGCGCTCTACGCGACGGTCGCGGCGGGTCTCGCCATGGGCGCCGCAACGCTCATTGCAGGATGGCTTTACAAGCCCGGAGGCGCGGCTGCGTATCTGGCGATGGTCGGCGTCGCCGGCGTCTCGCTGGCGGGCGCGTTGGCGTTGCGCCGGACGTGGACCGGCGGCTCGCTGTTGCCGGAAGATGAAGGGGGATCGCTCGACGCGACGCCGGAAATTCTAGCCCCAGAGCCGCGTATCGGCGGGTGACATCACGCCATTGCGGATCGCGATCGGCGGGTCGCGATCCTTGGCCAGCAGCAGCGGACCATCAAGGTCCGTCCACTCCGCGTCCTGCGCGAGCAGCATGGCGGGCGCGACGGCGAGCGACGTCGCGACCATGGATCCGACCATGATTTTGAGGCCACTGGCGCGCGCGGCGCCGTGCAGCGCGAGCCCCGCCGTCAGACCGCCCGCTTTGTCGAGCTTGATGTTGACGGCGTCGTAGAGGCCGATCAGGCGTGGCAGGTCGGCCAGCGTGCGCACGCTTTCGTCGGCGCAGATCGGCACGGCGCGCCGGAGGCCGCGCAGCTGTTCGTCGTCGCGTTCGGGCAGGGGCTGTTCGATCGTCTCGACGCCGAGGTCGGCGGCGACGGCGACAAGGGCTTCGAGTATATCGCCGGTCCAGGCTTCGTTGGCGTCGACGATCAAGCGCGCGTCCGGACGCGCCGCGCGAACCGCGCGCATGCGATCGGCGTCGCCGGCGCCGCCGAGTTTCAATTTCAGCAACGGAAGGTTGGCGACCTCCTCGGCCTTCGCCGCCATGGCGTCGGGATGGTCAAGGCTGATCGTGTAGGCGGTCAGCACCGGGCGAAGGGGCGTCGGCAATCCGGCGAGCGTCGCCGCCGACGCGCCTTGTCGCTTCGCTTCGAGGTCCCAGAGCGCGCAATCGACGGCGTTGCGCGCCGCTCCGGGCTTCATGGCCAGCGCGAGGCGTTCGCGCGTCAGGGCCTGCGGATCGAGCGCGGCGATGCACCCAAGCGCGTCCTCGATCGTCTCGCCGAAGCGCGCGTAGGGCACGGCTTCGCCGCGGCCTGTCATGCGTCCATCGCTGAGCGTTGCGACGACGACGCGCGCTTCGGTCTTGGCGCCGCGCGAAATCGTGAAGGCGTCGCGCAGCGGCCACGTCTCGCAGTGGGCCGTTATCGAGAGGGGCGACGTGGACATGTCGGTTCAAAGCCGGCGGCGGCGGGTCGGACGCTCAACGGGCGCCGATCAGCTGAGCCGGCCGACCGCGTGGGCGAGGAAGAGGTAGACGCGGCCGGTGTCCGAGACAAGGTGCGTGTGCGTCAGCCGCCCGCTCGGATCGCGTCCGTCGGATTCCTTGATGATGCGCTCGAAATCCGTGAGGTAGCGCGTGACCGTGCTGGCGAGGTCAGGGTCGGACTTCACGCGGGTCGTAATCTGATCGAACACAGTGCGGACATCCGGAGCATAAATGCTGCGCACCATGACGTTGCGTTGACCGGCGCGGATGCGGTTCCACACGGTCGATGCGGTCGCGGGGTCGACGGCGCGCGCGATCATGCCGACGTCGAGCCGGAAGGGCTGGCGCGCCGCATCGGCATTGGCGCGCGCTTCCGCGAGCGCTTCTTCATCATGGGAGGCTCGCGCCAGGAGATCGCCGAGCGACCAACCATCCCGCGCTTCCCCCGCGCGAGACTTGGGCGTCGGCGCGCCGTGATCGCCGCGCACGGGCGGCGCCAGACGGGCCGTCTGCGCCGACTCGGGATGGACGATGTCGTGCTCCAGCGCCGCGCGCGAGGCGATTTGCGTCAAATGCTCAAGCGCGCGCAGCTGATCTTGAAGCGCGCGCCGCATGATCTCCGCCGTGTCGCGCGTGGTGGCGGGCAAGTGAGCCGCCTCTTCCCTGATGCGCGCCTGTTCGAGGGCGAGCAGGTCGGCCGCCTGAGCGGCGCGCGCGCGCGTCTCGTCTGAGGCGTTGGCCAGCCGGCTCGAAAGCGACTCGAACTCGCGCGAAAGTTCGCCGGACACGCTATGGAAGCGGTTGCGCAAGTCGGTCAGCGTCCGCTCGCTATCCGCTTCGGTCTGCGTCTTGACGCGCTCGAGCTCGGCGAGCAACGCGCGGGAGCGGACCTCTGCGCCATGGCGCAATTCATCCGTCAGCGCCCGCGCTCTTACTTCGATGTTCGATAACGATCCTTCGAGGTTTGACGAGTAGCCGGCCATCGTGCGGCCGAACTCGTCGGCCTTGCCGGAAAGGCGTTCGAGGGTGCGGCTGAGATCGGCATGACGGGTCTGGAGGGTCGAGTCGATCCGGACGTTCGCGTCGTCGAGCACGCTCGCCGCGCGCAGGATCTGCTCGCCCTGGCTTTCGAAGCGATTGGCGACGCCGTGGATCTGGGTGAACAGGTTCTCCGAGACGTTCTGCAGAAGGCTGGATTGGCTGGTGAGGCCTTCGATCGCCTTCATGGTCTGGCGGGTGATGTTTTCGCTGGTCCGCCGAACGGCGTTGATGCCGTTCATCACGGATTCGTCCAGATCGACCGCCTGACGCGAAATGGTGTCGCGGAACGCGCTGGCGTGAACTTCGAGCGCGCTGGTCAGCAGCTGCGCCTTCTCGGTGACGGCGCTGTCGATCGCCGACGTCGATCGCATGATCTGGTCGTCGAAGAGTTCGAGGCGGCGCTGGAAGGCGTCATCAAGGCCGCGGGTGCGCTCGATCAGCTGCATGTCAAGCGCCTGGGCTCGGTTAGCGAGCGTCGTATCGAGGGCGCGCGCGTATTCCTCGAACACGGTCTGGAGGTTCTCGGTGCGATTGCCGAGCGCCTCGTCGAGCGTCTGCATGTAGCCGTCAAAGGCCAACCGCATCTGCTCGGTGCGGTTCCCAAGGGCGGTTGAGAACGCCGAAGTGTAGTCCTCCAGCACGGCCTGGAGATGGTGCGTGCGCTCGCCGAGGACGTTCTCGAACCGTCCGGTCGACGTTGCGAGCGAGCCTTCGAGGCTCGCGAGATTTTCACCCGCGCCCTTGATGATGCCGGCCAGCGTCACCTGCTGCGTCGACAGCTTCTCGATCAGCATCGGAATTTCCGTGCCGAGCGACTTGAGCGTGTCGGTCACGCTCGTCGACGTGTTGAGCAGCGCGTGGCGCTCGCCCGAAAGTTCCTGGATCAGATCGCGAATGCGCCGCTCGTTTTGCTCGTACGAACGTTCGAGGTCGGCGACCTGATTGTGGACGAGGGCCTCAAGTTCGCCGGCGCGACCGAGCGCGCGGGAAACGGCGTCGTTCATGAAGGACACTTGCCGGCGCACGGCCTGCCCGAGGCTGGCGATCGATTGCTCCGCCGCTCGATCAGGCTCCGCGAGACGGATCGCGACCTCCGTCATCGTCGACGACTTCAGGGCGAGCGAAGCGATGTGCCAGTTGAGCACCGCAAGCAGCCAGAAGATCGCGATTGGCACGAACACCGCAGCGGCCGTCATGAACGTGACGGGATGGATCAATAGCGAGCCGATGCTGGTCTGCTCGGTCACGTCGGGCGCGATCGTCAACACGCCGAAGGCGATGCCGGCCACGGCCCAGAGAACGCTTGCCGCCGCCGCGATGCGGAAGACCTTCGTGGACGGTTTCTGTTCCAGCGCGTAGATGAGACCGCCGATGCTCGGCACGTCGTCGTTGGCGGCGATCTTGCCGCGAACGGGTCCGGCCGGACGGCGGCGCGCCACGCGACGAGGCGCCGCTTCGGGCGTTGACGATATCGAGTTCTGTGACGCGGCCCCTGTCGAGCGGTCAGACATACTGACCTTGGCGATCAACGGCAGCGTTGATGCGTCGCCGTCGTCAGCGTCCGACGTCGCCGCCTCGTCAGCCTTGCCGGCAGCAGCCGTAAGCTTCGCAATATGGTCATGCGACATCGTTCGTGTCCCCGACGTGGGTCCGTCCCCGCTTACCCGAAACGCGCAAAATGGTTATCGAGTAAGGCCAATTTGGCCCACACACGCATTTGACTCTATGCGATTTCGCCACAGCCTCAAACTCGAAATCCACATCATACACCGCTAGAAGTGTGTGCAACTTCAGTATGTTCAGGTGGAGATCGCCGAATAGGGCGACACTGAGGCGAAAGGACGGCCCCAGCGTGACCAGCGTTACCAAGGAATTGAGATTCGGGGGCAAACTGGTGAAGTCGCCTTTACGCGCGTTTATTTCGTGGCTGCGATAGTTCGTCGGGGCGACCGGCCGTTGCATGGTCGACGCCCTGTACCGAGACATGGCATGGACAGCGGCAGACAGTTTTCAACTTCGGCGACGCGGTCGACGGGCGACGATATCCCGGTCGATTTCGCGCACCTCCGCCGGTTCACGCTTGGCGATGCGAAGCTTGAGCAGGAAGTGCTCGAGCTGTTCCTGGCGCAGCTTCCGGCGACAATTGCCGCCCTTCGCCAGGCCGGCACCGACCGCGACTGGAAAATCGCGGCGCACTCGCTCAAGGGATCGGGCCGCGCGGTAGGCGCTTGGTCGCTGGCGCGCCTCGCCGAACAGGCGGAATGTTTGCCCGGCGTCTCGGATGCGGCGCGTTGCGGCGAACACATCGATCGGATCGAGCAGGTCGTCGCCGAGGTGCGCCAGTTCATCGCCGGCGCCGCTCAGCCGGCATAACGGCCTTACGCCGCGTCGCAATTCAGAGCCTTAGGCCATTGGCGCGCTTGAAATGCCGGCGTCATCCGACTAAGTGTGCGCGCTATTCGCCCGCAAACCGCCGCAGCCTCGACGCCGACGGTCAATGGGACTGTCGTGCCGAATGCTTGGGGTGCTTCTGAACCATGCCGAAGATTACTTTCATTCAACCCGAAGGCGAGAGCCAGACGGTGACGGCTGACGTCGGCCTGACGGTGATGGAAGCCGCCAAGATGAACGACATTGCGGGCATCGAGGCTGAGTGCGGCGGCGCGTGCGCGTGCGCCACATGCCATGTCTATGTCGAAGAAGCCTGGCGCGCCGCGACCGGCAAGCCGGCCGAGATGGAAGAGGACATGCTCGATTTCGCGTTCGACGTGCGCGAGGGCAGCCGACTGTGCTGCCAGATCAAGGTGACGGCGGCGTTGGACGGTCTCATCGTTCGCGTTCCCGCCAAGCAATTCTAGTGGCCGCGATGACCAGCGCCGCCGCCGACCTATTCGAAACCGACGTGGTCATCATCGGCGCCGGCCCGTGCGGGCTGTTCGCCGTCTTTGAACTCGGCCTGCTCGACATCAAGGCGCATGTGGTCGACATTCTCGACCGGCCGGGCGGACAGTGCGCCGAACTCTATCCTGAAAAGCCGATCTATGACGTGCCGGCCTTGCCGATCGTCACCGGGCAAGAACTGACCGATCGCCTGATGGACCAGATCAAGCCATTCGGGGCCGAGTTCCATTTCAACGAACGCGTCGATGCGCTGAGCCGCGAGCCCGACGGCCGCTTTCGCCTCGTCAGCGATGGCGGCGCGGTTTTTCTTTGCAAGGTCGTCGTCGTCGCCGCAGGCGGCGGTTCTTTCACGCCGAAGCGTCCGCCGTTGGACGGAATCGCCGACTACGAAGGCAGATCCGTGTTCTACTCCGTCAAGAAAATGGAGCAGATGCGGGGGCATGACCTCGTCATCGTCGGCGGAGGCGATAGCGCGCTCGATTGGACGCTAAACCTTCAACCGGTCGCAAAGAGCGTGACGCTCGTGCACCGGCGCGATGAATTCCGCGCCGCGCCGCACTCGGTCGAAAAAATGCGTGCGCTTGTGGTCGATGGAAAGGTGCGTCTTCGCATCGGTCAGGTTACGAAGCTTGAGGGGGCCGATGGGGCGCTTTCCAACGTGACGGTCAAGACCGCAGAGGGCGAGGAACGGCTTCCGTGCACGGCGCTGTTGCCGTTCTTTGGACTGACGATGAAGCTGGGCCCCGTTGCGAACTGGGGCCTCAATCTTCACGAAAACCTCATTCCGGTCGATACGGAGCGCTTCGAATCGAGCGAGCCGGGGATTTTCGCCGTCGGCGACATCAACACGTATCCGGGCAAGCTGAAACTGATCCTTTCGGGCTTTCACGAGGCCGCGCTCATGGCGCAAGCGGCCCACAAAATCGTGTATCCCGACAAAAAACTGCTGTTCCAGTACACGACGTCGTCGTCGAGCCTGCAGAAGAAGCTCGGCGTCAAGTAGCGCCGAGCGCCGACAGCTTCGCGGCGCGCGCCATCGTCAGCGCGCGGCCGACGAGCGGCGCCGCAGACTTGAGCGCCGCCTTCAAATGCGGACGCGCAAACTTGAGATACGCATGAGCGTATGCGCGCCATTTGAGCGTCAGCGGCACAGCCCAATCGACGACATCGACGGCGCCGTCGGCCCATTCGCGCTTGTAACTGTCGCCTGGGGCCATCAGGTCAAAAACTTCGACGCCGTGCGCATAGCTGTCGCGCAGGCTTTGTTCGAGCCTTAATGCGCCGACGCCGGATTTTTCGTGTTTCAGGTCGTAGGCCATGACGTGGGCGACCACACGGCCCTTCCAGCGTATCGAGACGTCAATTGCGGCGGGGACGCCGTCCAGGTTCAGCGCTCCCAAGATGCAGCCGACCGGCCGCTCGCGCGCCTCCGCAACGTCAGCGAAGAAACACGCCGTTCTAGGATCGGATAGCCCGCCCGAGATGAGGCCGCGATCCTTCAGCCATTGCGATTTGAAATCAATTGCCGATAGCGCAAGTTTGCGGGCGTCGGCCCGGCTGTCATGGCGCTCGAACGTCATTGCCTTGTCGTCGGCGATGCGACGGGCAAGGCGGCGGCGATTGCGTTTGCTCCGCGCCGTATAGCGTTCTTCGTAACGCTCGTAGGTCGATGCGGTTGTGAGATCGAGAAACGGCGCAACCTGACGGTCCGTGGCTATCGCGCCGATCGCGTCCAACAGGGGAGCAATTGAAGCATCGGCGCGGACACGGCGCAGATACATCACATCCGCCGAGACGTTGGCGCTCAAGAAGGCCCAACCTTCGCGAAGAATGGCGTCGGCGTTGGGCAGGGCGTCGATCAAGACGTCGCCGTATTGGCCAATGGGATCGCCCATCCACGTGATGTGCGTGACGCCGTGCGCGCGCGCTTGGACCAGCGGCCAGACGGCGACCAGGCGTCCGTTCTGCCGGCCGGCGACGATCGCGAGGCGATACCCAGGCGCCGTTGCGCCGTCCGTTCTCAGGAAATGATTGGCCCAGTGCCAATTCCAGTTGAACGTCTGGAAGACGTGGATATCGCGGCCCGCGCGTTCGAAAAGCGCGTTCCATTCGTCTTCGAGCGCATCAAAAGCTTCCCGCGATGTGATCATTTCAAATTGCGTCGCGGCCGAACGCGCGTTCTGCGGAGCGTCGGCGACGGAGAGCGGACGCTCATCCAGGTCGCAGGTTTGGTCCAGCATGGCGGTCTCCAGGGTTGGCGCGACGCGTCAGAATGGGGCTTAGCCCCCGCGTTCACCCTGATCGAGCAAGCGATGTGCCATGGTTACGAGTGTGACTGGGCGCTTAATGTGCGCCCCAAAGCGAGCCACGGCGTCCGGCGCCCCAAGCGTAAACGGGGCGAGGCAAAGCCGCCGGCGATGGACGCCCGTTGGGGAGGTCCCAGAAAGGGTCAGTCATATCCCGGAGCGGCGGACGGCGGCCCCGCCGAACTCGGCGACCCGCCGAACAGGCTTGGCTCTTCCTCAACGGGTTCGGGGGGCGAAGGCGTATAGTCGCCCGCGAGGTGGCGATTGAGCGCGATTTTGATCTTCGTGGTCTGCTGGGACGAACAGTAGGCCTCGCCTTGGTCGACGACGGCCTTGCCGACGCCGCGATAGGCCGTGTCGTAAATCCGACCGAGCTTCTCAGCGTCGGCGGGACTGGCGCCCCCTTCGGCGGCGAGGAATTGCGTGCGCAGCTTCACAGGGTCGAAATTGAAGCCGCATTTTTGCGCGCGCGCGGCTGTCGTGCCGACCTGCAGCGCGCGGGCCGTCGGGTCGTTTTGAGGCGGCGGCGGCGCGGACGTCGCGGCGGCGCCGCCGAACAACGATCCTGTCGAGAAGGTCGGCAGGCTCGCGCCGCAGCCGGCAAGGCAGACGGCGGTCAGGGCGATGAGGGGCACGCGCGCAGTCATGGCGGTCGTCGTCCGGTTGAATCGTCGCCAAGATGTGACGCAGCCAGCGGCGTCGGTCAATTGGCTCGCGACGGCTGTCCCCGCCGACATCGTGGTGAATAGGCGCGAAAATTGGCCGGAGTGTGAGAGCGTTTGTCGCGCGCTCGACAAAAGCGAGCGTGCGAACAGTCAGTTGAACCGTCTACCTTCTCCGGCGCCGCCTCCCCACAGGATTGCGAACGGAATCGCGGCGCGCGTCTAGAAGCCGAAGACGAGGCGTGTCGAGCCGACATGCGCGACGTAGTCTGGGCGGATGTTGGCGTCATAGTTGATTTCGAACGTCGCGCCCGGGTTGATCTGGCCGATCAGCCGAATGCCGAGATCGGCGGTGTCGCGACCAACGGCCGGCCCGGACGCCGTAAACGATCCGCCGCCCGCCGCGAACGCCGCCGTGACCGATTGTGAGTCGTCGGCGAACTCGTGCAGCCAAATGGCGCGCGCTTCGAGCGCGGCGTTCGGAGACAACGGCGCGAGGGCCTTCACGCCCAATCCCGAAACGAGGGAGTGCGTGCGCTGTTCGGAGATGGCGAGCGCGATGCCGAGGCCGCTCGTCTCCGTATAGGCGTCTTGTTCGAGATACGAGTAGGTCAGCGAAGCGACTGGCGTCACGATGAAGCCGTTAACCCGGTTTGGCGCGCCGAGTTCGATGGCCGCGTTGAACTGTTGGCCATCGTAATCGCCGACGGCGCGATCTGAGATAGGCACATCGACGACGCGCAACGTATCGTAGCTGTGCCATGCGTAGCCTGTTCGCCCGCTCACGTACCAGCCTTCGCCCTTTACCGCGCCGTACAGCTCGACGAGATAGCTGTCGATGTCGGTCGCGTTGCGGCTGGTGTCGCCGCTGCCGTCGATCGACGCGTTGCCATAGCCGATGGCGACGCCGATGCGCGCCGTGGGCGAAAGCAGGTTGTCGTACCCGACCAGCCCGCCATAGAGATCGGCGTCGTAGCCGTCGACGTGATCGCGCCGGTCCTGATCGAGAATGGCGCCGAACGCCTGCGCCCACATGGCCTCGCGGCCTGGGGCGATGGAGTCGCGGGATGTCACGCCGGCGCCGAGGTTATAGCGGTTCGGCATTTTCTGCTTCATGCCGAGTCCGGACGGAGCCTCAAAGTCCGGCGCAGACGTAAACGCGTTGACGACGTCGAGCTGCGCGCCGATGAGTTGTCCGACGATGCTGTTGAGCGAGAGGGCGGCCTGCTGAACGGCGAAGTTGGTCTCCGGCGCCAGTTGCTTGGCCGCGCGCGCCAAATCCTCGTCGTTCGTCAGTTTGCCAATGGCGTCGGCGAGCGCGGAAAGTTCGCGATCCTCGCCGACGGCCGCGATCAAAGCATTTAGCGTCGCCGCGCCCGGCGATGAGACGTCGTCGAGTTGGCTGAGGTCGATCAGCCCGCCATCATCGCCTTGGCCGACGCAGATCCGCGGAGTTTGTTGCGGAGAGTCGCTGGGTACGCAGACCTCCTGCGCAGAGGCGCTCGCCGCAAACAGACCGGACAGAATGGCGGCTGCAAGCGATCGGACGATCGCCGTACGGGTCCAGGGGATACGCATAGAAAGCCAACCCAACAGGGAACGCGGCGTAAAAACCAACTCGTCCTATTCATATCGATCCGCCGACGGAAGAGTCTGTAGCCGCCTCGCAACAGCGGCCAACCAAGTCGTCATTTTCGCCATAAAGGAGAAGGACTTGGGTTGCTTGGCCCTGAGCATAAGCACGGCGTGTTGGTTAATGGATCGCCCCGCCGTTTCGCCCGCCTTACCGCATCAACTCGCGCGTCGCGGCGTCGAGGCCGTCGAGGGTGAGGGGATACATGCGCCCGGCCATCAGCTTGCGGATGAGGCCGATCGACGGCGTCCAGTCCCAATGCCTTTCCGGCACGGGGTTGAGCCAGACGGCGTGCTTGTAGATGTCGGTCACGCGCTGCAGCCACAGCGCGCCGGCTTCGGGGTTCATGTGCTCGACCGAGCCGCCTGGGATCGTGATCTCATACGGACTCATCGACGCGTCGCCGACGAACACGACCTTGTAATCGGCGGGGTAGGTGTGCAGCACCTGCCAGGTGTCGGTCTTGTCGGAGTAGCGGCGCGCGTTGTCCTTCCACACGCCTTCATAGAGGCAGTTGTGGAAGTAGTAGTATTCGAGATGCTTGAATTCGGCGCGGGCCGCCGAGAACAGCTCTTCCATCTCTTTGACGTGATCGTCCATCGAGCCGCCGATGTCGAAGAACATGAGCAGCTTGACGGCGTTGCGCCGCTCGGGCCTGAGCTTCAGATCAAGATAGCCGCGCTCCGCCGTGCCGCGGATGGTGCCGGCGAGATCGAGTTCTTCCGCCGCGCCCGTGCGCGCGAACTGGCGGAGACGGCGCAAGGCGACCTTGATCGTGCGCGTGCCGATTTCGCTCGCGCCGGCGAGATCCTTGAATTCGCGCTTGTCCCAGACCTTGATGGCGCGGCGATGCCGACTCTCCTTCTGGCCGATACGAATGCCGGCAGGATTGTAGCCATAGGCGCCGTAGGGCGATGTGCCGCCGGTGCCAATCCATTTGGCGCCGCCCTGGTGGCGCTCCTTCTGATCTTCGAGGCGCTTGCGCAATTCCTCCATGATCTTGTCCCAGCCGCTGAGCGCTTCGATCGCGGCCTTGTCTTCCTCGCTCAAATTGAGTTCGGAGATCTTGCGCAGCCATTCTTCGGGAATCTCGGCTTCGCCGGCGTCCGAGAGCGCTTCGAGCCCCTTGAAGACATGACCGAACGCCTGATCGAAGCGATCGAGGTTGCGCTCGTCTTTCACGAGGCTGGCGCGGGCGAGGTAGTAGAAATTCTCGACGCTGCCTTGGGCGACGCCGGCGCGCACGGCGTCGAGCAGCGTCAGGTACTCCTTGAGCGTGACGGGCAGCTTGGCGCTGCGCAGCTCTTGGAAGAAGGTCGCGAACATGGCGGGATATTATCCCCTCTCCCCATTCCTTCAATGGGGAGAGGGCAAGGGTGAGGGGCAGCCGCTTGCTCGATTGGGGCCGCCGCCCCCCAACCCCCACCACAACCCCCACGCCCCCCACGAACCGGCGCGGGGGTGGGGGGGGGGCCGCCCCGACGCCCCCCCCAACAA
>JBQTKA010000021.1:0-48892 GCA_052386495.1 Hyphomicrobium sp.
GGCTACGTAAGGCGCCGACGACCATGGGGCGTTATCCTCTGAATCCTTGTCCAAATTCCGACCCGATGTGCTGGGGGCTCAGAAGACTAGTTGGTGCGCTGTTCGCCGCCGAATGCGAAGTCGAGCGTGTCGGTCTTATACTGCACTTCGCCAAGGTGCTTGAACTCGAAGCGGAACATCAACGTGCGATCGTCATCCAGCGTCTCGCTCTCGTAGTAGAGTTCCGAGTAGGTCGCTGTTAACGCGAAGCAGTCGTCGGCGTAGCGCACCTGCAAGGAGTTGCTGAGCGACTGGCTGAGGTCGATGTCGTAGCGGGCGGAGGCGGCCACGCTCCACTGGTCCGTCAGCTTGAGCTGCAGATACCCGAACACGTCCTGCTGGCTGCCGATGTCCGCGAACTCCGGGTTCGCCGCCGAGTAGGCGTAAGCGGCCTGGGCGAGCACCGGCCCATAGTTCAGCTGGAAGGCGAGATCTTCGCGACGCAGCTCAAAGTCGTCCTGGTCGAAGCGGCTCTGAGAGATGACGCGGAAGTTTGCAGTCGGCGCGACGTAAGCGCCGAGCACGTAATCCGAGCGGCTCGTGTCGAGGCCGTTGTCGGGATCGTAAAGGAAGCGGCCGTCGTCGGCGCGGCCCGGATCGGCGTACACGTTGTCGCCGGAGAGATGATAGCTCTGGCCGGCAAGCAGCCGCGCATAGCCGCCATTGTAGGCCTGGAAGGTATACTGCAGTCCGGAATTGACGCGCGTGCCGGTTTCGGTGCGGTCGTAGCCGGAGAACTTCGAGACCTCGAAAAGGTTGGTGTCGTCGAACACGATCGACCGCGCGTCTTCGTCCGGCAACTCGCGCTGGGTGACGCTGTTCTGACGCGCCACGATCTGGCCGATCGGCTCAATGATGTGGCTCGCGGTTCGCGTATTGGCGACCCAGGGATAGGCGACCGTCGCGCCGGCGGTGGCGAAGCCGCGGATCGTGGTGTCGTTGTCAACGAGAACCGATGTGGTCGGGTCGACGGTGCCGTCTGCTAACAGCGTAACGCTTTCCGGATCCGTGAAATTGTCGAACTGGTAGATGTCGCCGCGCAGGTTTGCGAACGGCGTGTACGTGATGCCGACCTGGTCGGTCAGTCGGCGGCGCCATTTGAGTTCGGTGATGACGCGGTTGACGCTCTGAGTCTCGCGGGCGTCGGCGGCGCCGTCCTCGCGCGTGAAGCTCAGCACGTTCGTGTCGAGCTTCAACTCGCCGCCGAGGATCGGATCGGCGAACACGTAGTTGTAGTCGATGATCGGATGCGTGTAGCTTTCTGACTGCGCCGTGTCGTCGAGAGACAGCCCGCCGAAGTGATACAGCTTGGCGCTGAAGTAGTTCCTGTCCGACTGGCCCGTCAGATAGACCTGATTGACGCGATCGGTCAGCAGGATGTTGTCGAGCTTGTAGAAGCGGCGGAAGTCGTCGTCGCTTTCAAGCGTGATGTCCCAACCCGCGCGCCACCAGCTCGACAGCGCGAACTGTCCGCGCGTCTCGACGGTGCCGCGCCAGCCGTCGAACTTGTCGCGATCGTCGGCGGAGAAGCCGCCCGCATTCGGAAGATCGTCGACGTCCTGATCGATGCCGGCCGCTTTGATCGTGTACTGGCCGTTGGCGAGACGGTGACGCCATTCGCCCTGCCACAGCACGCCCTGTTTGCTCAGATAGTTCGGATTGAACGTGAAGTCGTAGTTCGGGGCCAGGGCGAAGTAATAGGGGAGGCCGGTGATGAAACCGAGGTTCGACGACTGGCCATAGTCCGGCGCAAGGAAGCCCGACTTGCGCTTCACGGAGGGATCGGGATGCTGGAAGTAGGGCAGGTACAGAACCGGCTGACCATAAATCTCGAAATAGGCGTCCTGGTAGCTGATCAGCGCCGCATCCTTGTCGTGGATGATCCGCGCGGCGCTGATGCACCAGAGCGGCGGCGTGTCGCCGACGCTTTTGCACGGCGTGAAGCGGCCGTTCTGGAATTCGGTGACGTTGCCGTCGCGGCGCGTGGCGCGATCGGCTGAGATGCGCGACTCGTCCTTCGTCACCACCGAAAGCGACTGCACGAACCCGTCGCGGAAATCGTCGGTCAGCGTGTAGCGGTCAGCGCGGATGATGTTGCCCTGAGGCTCCTTGAGCGTGACGTTGCCTGCCGCCGTCAGCGTGCCCGCCGACTGGTCGTAGATCACTTCGTCGGCGGTGAGGATGTAGTCGTTGTAGAAAATCTCGACGTTGCCGCGCGCGATGACGCGATTTCCAGCCGTATCGTAAACGAGCTGATCGCCCTGCAGCTTCATTGGCTGCGTGTTGTCGAGTTTGGTGTTGACGTTGCCGAACACGCCGCCGGGCGTCGCCGGGAACGAACTCGGCAGGCCGGAACCCGTTTTGCTGCCCGTCGCAGCGACGCTCGGGTCCTGAGCGAGCGCGAGCGGGGCGCCGACGGCGAGGGATATTAATACTACGCACGCGCGCGCGAACACGAGCCAGGGCGCCGATGGGCGCCCAGCCGGTTCGCGTGACATTCGGCAACCCTCTTGCCGTGTCCGCGCTTTACGCATCACTCAGCCGTCCTCCTGGTGCAGGAGCACCGTCGTCGAAACCACCAGCGCCAACGCCACCGGGAGCCATACGGAAGCCCAAGCTGGCGCCAAACCGGCGATCCCGATTTGCCGTGAAATTTCAGAGAGCAAGAAGAATCCAAATCCCCCAATCATCCCTGCTGCGACCATAGTCTGGATGCGACCTGATCGGAATGACCGCAATGACACAGTTGCGGCCAAAAGGACCATCGCCAGACACAGCAACGGCCGGGCCCAGAGCGTTTCGTATTGGACGCGCAGTTTTTCGGTCGATAATTTAGCTTTTTCAGTGACTTCGATCAGTCCCGGCAAATCCCAGAACGAGACGGAGAAAACGGTCCCGAGAGCGTCCTGGACGCGATCGGGCGTCAGGTAGGTCGACAGCTGGTACGATTCGAACTTTTCGGGCTGCTCGCCGAGGCGCGTCACCCATGCGTTCTGCAACTGCCAGTAGCCTTCCTTCAACTCGGCGCTGGCCGCGTCGATGCGCTCGGTAAAGGCGCCCTGGTGGTCATAGGCCAGAACGAGAACGCCGGTCAGTTTCAAGCCGCGATTGGCGGCGGCCGCCGCCCCGATGATCGATTCCCCATCGGCGCCGGCTTGACGGATCCACGTGCCGCCGCCTTGCGCCTTGAGCAGATTGCCCTCGCTACCGAAGGCCTTCGCGAAATGTTTTTCGGCGCGATCGCGGCCGTTGGCGGCGAGCGGATTGAAAACCAGCACGCCCAGAAGACCGAACGTCAATCCTACGAGCATGCCCGGCCAGAGGAACTGCCACACCGACACGCCGCCGGCGCGCATCACCGCGAGTTCGCTCTTGCGGTTCAGCATCAGCAGCGCGCCGACGCTGCCGACGAGCACCGAAAACCCGAACAGGAACTCTACGTAGGCGCCGAGACGCAACAGCGCGATCTTCACCAGCGTCCAAGCCGACACGGCGCCATACTTGCCCGACAGACGCAGCAGCTCAACGACGTCGATCATGAAGATCAGCATCGAACAGATGGCGAGCGTCAGGAGGATGCCGAGCAGGAAGCGGCCAGCGATGTAGCGCGTCAACGTCAAGGCGCGGATCATCTCTGAGCGCCTCTCATGTTGCGGGGCGTCATGCTGCGCCCGATGCGCGCCGCAATCGGGCCCAGCGCCTCCACAGCCTTGTCAACAGCGCCGAGTCCCGACCGTTGGCGGTCGGCCCCGCCGATGACGATGAGGGACAGGACGATCGCGCCGAGCGGCAGGAGATACAACACCGGCACGACCGCGGCGTTGCGCGTCGCCATGTTGGTCATCGCAAGTCCAACGAGCCGACATCCGGCCGCAAGCACGAAGGCGATGACCAGGCTCTCCATGCGGCTGGTCCGCGTGGAGCGCGCCTGGCCGACGAACGCAATCACCAGAAAGGCGAAGGCAACGGGATAGAGCGGGGACGCGAAACGTTCATGCAATTCCGAGCGAAACTGGCCGGGATGCGACTTGT
Source organism: Hyphomicrobium sp. (assembly GCA_052386495.1). Taxonomy (GTDB): domain Bacteria; phylum Pseudomonadota; class Alphaproteobacteria; order Rhizobiales; family Hyphomicrobiaceae; genus Hyphomicrobium_B. The sequence continues at coordinate 4,072 of JBQTKA010000021.1, forward strand.
ACGATTTGCTGTCGGGTCCCGGATCGAGCAGTTCGCTGAGATAGCGCTCGCGCGGTTTCAATTCGCCCGTGCCGCCTTCCTCGGCTTCAAAGCGGTCGAGATCGACGGCGTACTTGTCGAAGGCGATGATCTGCGGCGGCTCTGTCGCGTCGGCGCGGCGCAGGATGTGGCCGTTGGTCATCACCAGAAAGGCGCTGGGCTCCTGTTTGACGATCGCGCCGCGCTCGGCGAGGTAGCTCTGCGCCTCGGCCTTGTCGCGCGTGTCATGCATTACGAGGCCGATAAGTTCGCCGTTGAGCGTGCGCTCGCGAATGTGGAACATCAGCCCCGTTTCCGGGCTGGTGAAACGGCCCGGCTGCATGACCTGGGTCAGTAGATCGGTGCGGACCTGGACGACGTACTCCTTGAGCAGCCGCATGCTCCAGGGCTGGGCGAGGTGGCTAACGAAGGCGAGGCCAAGGCTGACGATCGCCGCGAGCGCCAACAGCGGCCGCGCCACCGTCCAAACCTTCGCGCCCGAAGCCGTCAGCACGATCAACTCGCTGTCGGAGTTGAGTCGGTTGAGCGTGTGGAGCATCGCGATCAACAGCGAGAACGGCGCGATGATCGCCATCAGGTTGGGCAGCGCCAGCGTCGTCATGCGGATCAGCATCAGGGCGTCCTGGCCCTGGCTGGTGACGACGTTGAGCTGCCGAAGCGCGAGCGCGATCCATACGATTCCCGACAGCGACAGCAAGATGAGCGCGAAGGCGCCCGCGGCCTGCCGGAACACGTAGTTCGAGACTATGCGCATGCCCTGCGTCGTACCCCTGGCGCGCCGCCGCGATGGCGGCCGCAACGACCCTTTGAAAACTCGCGAAACCCCGCCAATCGGGTCGCACGGTACGGTGGCGGAATTTCGTCGCGCCTGAAAGCCTTAAGCAGTCAAACTCCCCCGAATTGCGCACCCCGACGGACGGACCATATGCCTGGACCGGCGGGCCGGCGCGTCGGAGCGCTCGCGCCAAGCGTGAAAAGGCGTGACTTGCCTCGAAATCGCGAACGACTAAGGTGGCGCGCCGCCATCAGAATCGGACGGATACGGGGTCGCCAGCGCCGTCCTATCGGTCCGGTTGGCGCGCGACGACCGCCGCGCGCCCGTCCCAAATTTTCAATCGGTACACGGCCGTTGACGGCCGCCCGCCTCAGGAGCCACGCCATCCATGTCCGACCGTCTTGAAATTTCGTTCGCGCCGCTTGCCGCTGAACTCGAGGCCGCAGTCGTTGTGCTCGCCGGCGATGGTTTCGAGCTTGGCGCGAAGGGCCGCGATCTCGACGCCAAGAGCGCCGGAGCCGTGTCGAAGGCCGCGGCCGCCGCCGACTACAAGGGCAAGCTCAAGGCCGCCATTGAAATTCTTGCGCCGGCGAAACTCGGCGTCGATCGGCTGATCGTCGCCGGTCTCGGCAAGACGGAGAGCCTGAACGAACTGCAGGTCGTCGAACTCGGCGGCTCGATCGCCGGCCAGATCCTGGCGCGCAAGGGCACAGCCGCGAGCATCATCGTGGATGTGGACGTCAGCAGCGAACTGCCGGCCGAGCGGCTCGCGGCGCTGATTGCGCAAGGCGCGATGCTGCGCCACTACAACTTCAAGAAATACCTGACCAAGAAAAACGGCGAAGACGGCGGCGAGGACAAAGCGTCGTTGAAGAAGCTCATCGTCCACGTGGCGCACGCCGACAAGGCGAAGGCCGCTTTTCAGCCGCTGAAGGCCGTCGTCAACGGCGTGAACCTCGCGCGCGATCTCGTCAACGAGCCGGCGAACATTCTCGGACCGGTCGAGCTGGCCGACAAATCGAAAGCGCTCGAAAAGCTTGGCGTCGACGTTGAAATTCTCGACGTTTCCGAGCTGAAAAAGCTGAAAATGGGCTCCCTTCTGTGCGTCGGACAGGGCAGCGAGCGGCCCTCGCGCGTCGCCGTGATGGTGTGGAACGGCGCCAAGGGCAAGAAGGCGTCCAAGCCCGTGTGCTTCGTCGGCAAGGGCGTCGTGTTCGACACCGGCGGAATCTCGATCAAAGGCGCCGCCGGCATGGAGGACATGAAGGGCGACATGGGCGGCGCCGCGGCCGTCATTGGCGTCATGCACGCGCTCGCCGAGCGCAAGGCCAACATCAACGCCGTCGGCCTCATCGGCTGCGTCGAGAACATGCCTTCGGGCTCGGCCGTGCGCCCGGGCGACATCGTCACCAGCATGTCAGGACAGACGATCGAGATCATCAACACCGATGCGGAAGGCCGCTTGGTTCTCGCCGACGTGCTCTGGTACGCGCAGGAGAAGTACAAGCCGCGGCTCATCATCGATCTCGCGACGCTGACCGGCGCCATCATGATCGCGCTCGGCAAGGAGTACGCGGGCGCCTTCGTCAACGACGACAAACTCGCGGACGAACTCATCGCCGCGTCGCGCGCGACGGGCGAGAAAATCTGGCGGATGCCGCTCGACAAGGCGTTCGACAAGGCGATGGATTCCAAGAACGCCGACATGAAGAACGCGGGCGGGCGCTGGGGCGGGGCTGCGACGGCGGCGGCGTTCCTGCAGCGCTTCATCCAGAAGGACACGCCGTGGTGCCACATCGATCTCGCAGGAACCGCGATGGACGGCGCCAGGACCGACATCAACGCCAGTTGGGGATCAGGCTGGGGCGTGCGCTTGCTCGATCGGTTCGTCGCCGACCATTACGAGAAATCGTGACCCAAAGCTCAGATATTACGCAATTCTTTGGAATTGTATCACATTGATACAGATACGGACTTCAAGGTCATTTTCCATAATATATATTATGCGAATAGTTGAGTGCGGGGTTTGGCTTTGGCAAAACCTCCAACGCCGTCATTGGCGTCAAAGGCGAGCCGCCGGTGGCGATGGTCAAGAGCGACGACGCCGAGATGAACGCGGCGCATGGCAAAGCGCGAAGCACGATTGGGCATTTCTGGACCGCCCTCGACGACCAGCAGCCAGGCGAGAAGAATTTCGTGCTCAAGGTCCGTTTCCCGGTCAAAGGCCACGGCGACAGCGGCGAACACATCTGGGTCAAGGACGTACGCCGATCTGCGGACGGAACGTATAGCGCCCGCCTCGATAACAAGCCGAAATTTCTGCCTCAGTATCAGTCCGGCGACATGGTCACGTTCTCAGTGGACATGATCTCCGACTGGATGTTCACGCGGCACGGCAAGATCGTCGGCAACGAATCCATGCGGCCCCTCCTCGCCCGCATGCCGAAGGAGAAGGCGGACCAGTTCCGCGCCATGCTGGAAAAAATCCCTGATTGATGGTCGGACGCCGCTGATCGGGAACCTTCAGCTCGATGCCTCCACCCGCCTCCCCGCCTCCGCAATCAGCACCGCGTAAAGCGCGAGCACGAACCCCGTCAACATGTTGACCGAGACGAACGCCGACAGCGTCTGCGCCCAGCTCGGCTCGACTACCAGCCCGAACATTTTGGCGACCATCTCATCGAAGCTCTGCTTCAAGAGAAACAGGAACTCGCTCGCCTGCTCCATCGTCGGGCGCGCGGGGAGGTCGAACGTCGCGCGTTTGGCAAGTTCCGTCAGTCCCGGTGCGGGCAAGAACGAGAGCCCGATCGAGAACATGAGGCCGAGAGGCGCGGCGAGCCTAAAATAGCCCCAGCGCAACGGACGCGCCTTGAAGCGGTGCGTCAGCCAGTTGACGATCTGGCATCCGATGAACAAGCACACCGCAAACACGATCGCGACCGTCGTCAAGCGGTCCTGATCGGTTCCGAGGAACGTCAGCAGGCCCGCCGCGCCCGCGAGCGCCGCTTTGACGAGCGCTTCGACGCTGCCGACGGAGCCAGCGAACAGCGCCAGGCGGTTCGGCTCGCGGTCGAAGTAGAACGGCATCTCATTTTTCAGCCGCGCGATCTCAAGCGAAACGCCGAGGCCCAGCGCGATCAGAGTTGTAAGGGCGGCGAAGGCGAGCGGGCTCGTCAGTCCGAGCCACGCGACGGCGGCAATCGCAGCCAGCTCGGCCAGCATGACGAACGCGTTGAGTATGATCCGCATCGAACCGCGCACTCCTCAGCATCGGCCGATGCGGCGCTCCGCGACAGATCAGGGTTTGATCGCGAATGCCGCGTGATAGCAAACCGTGCCGGGCGACGGAGGCGCGCCGAAACTCTTGGCCAGGAAATACTCTGGCGAAACGCCGTGGAGCGTCAAGGATTCGCTCGGCTCGAAGCCAAACCGGCGATAGGTGTGTGGGTTGCCGACCACGACGCATCCTCGAGCCCCGGCGGATCGCAATCGCTCGAGCGCGGTTTCGATCAACGCAGCGCCAACGCCCTGCCGCTGATAGGCAGGCGCCACCGCGACAGGGCCGAGGCCGAGCCACGCGCCTTGCTCCGGCGTGATCGTGACCGGCGACGTCGCTGCGTATCCGGCGATGGCGCCGTCAACGACAGCGACGTGCGAACCCGTCAACGCGCCAGCCTTGCGCAATTCGCGCACGATCGCCGCCTCCGTTCCAATGCTGTGCGGGTGACCGCGGAAGGCCAGGTCAATCGTCTCGGCGATGGCGGCTTCGTCGTGTTCCGCCTCCGTGCGGATGGTCCAGATCACGAAGTCGCTTTCTCGAGCGTGCACTTGGCTTCGCCCGTGCGCGCGAGTTCGGCCGAGAACGGAAACGAGCGGCGGAACATCATCAGCTCCGGCCCCGTGTCGCCGACCATGCTCAAGTGCGGCTGATCTTCCCCTTCGCCGGCGCGCTCGCCCGGCCCGCTGTACCACGCCTCGATGACGTAGGGATCGGAGCCCTTCGCCAGTTCGAGTTTGCCGCCGAATGCGTTGACACGATCGGGCGCCGTGTTCGGCTGGAGCTTCATTGCGACCGCGCCGCACGTCTCGTTCTTGCCGACGGCGATGCCGCACCAATCTGGTCCGCAGGCGACGATGTCGAAGATCAGGTTGCATAAGCCCGAGCCGCAGTCGCTGCGCGCCGCCCGGGCGCCGAACCCGTGTTGCGGACCGGTCCACCGTCCGGCAAGGATTATTGGCGCCGGCTCGACGGCCGTCGCGTCAGCAGATGACGGCGGCCCCTCCGCCGCGATTGCGCCATGACCAGACGCAATGCTGAAGCCTATGACGAGCACGACGCAGGTGAGCATCGCAAGTCCTGGTCGGCGGCCGCGGCCGCTGAAGGCGCCGGTCGTATGGCGTGTCACATACGCAGTCATTCTCATCGTCCTCGTTGCGCCGGTGGGCATCGTCGCGCTGGGCTCGGCGTTCGGCGTCATCGCCCTGCCCTTCGAAATGCATATGCTGGCTGAGCGGATGCCGGTCATTTTTCGCGCCCACATGGCGACGTCGGCCGTCGCGCTGTTGCTCGCGCCTGTCGTGATCGGCTTCCGCCATCATCCACAGACGCATCGTATGCTGGGCCGGGTCTTGGGCGCTTTCGTGGTGTTCGGAGGGCTGACCGCGCTTCCTGTCGCCTTATTCAGTCATTCAGGCGCCGTGGCGCGCGTCGGCTTTTTCACGCAGGGCGTGGTATGGATGACGCTGCTGGTGATGGGCGTGGCGGCCATCCGCGGCGGTCACGTCGCGCGCCATCGCACGCTGATGCTTGCCATGGTCGCGGTGACGACGGGCGCGGTGTGGTTCCGCGTGATGATTGGAGCGGCGATCCTGCTGAAGGCGCCGTTCGAACCGGTCTACGCCGCCGCGGCGTGGCTCGGCTGGATCATCCCGCTCGCGCTTGTGATGTTCTACCGCCAATCGCTCAGCGAACTCTTGGCGTCGCGCGCGGGATCGGCTTCGCCGCGCCTTGGCCCCCTCGCCCCGGCCTCCGGCATCGTCTAGCATCCGCCCGCTTTTCGAGGAGCAGGGCGCTGATGACGAAGACGCTGGAGCCATCGCGCGACATTGCGCGCCTGATCGAGATCATGGCGCGGCTCAGGACGCCGGGCTCGGGCTGCCCCTGGGACCTTGAACAGACGTTTGAGACGATCGCGCCTTACACGCTCGAAGAAGCCTACGAGGTCGCCGATGCGATCGCGCGCCGCGATTTGACCGATCTCAAGGATGAACTCGGCGATCTGTTGTTGCAGGTGGTCTATCACGCGCGCATGGCGGAAGAAGCCGGCGCGTTCGAATTTGGCGACGTCGTCGAAGGCGTAACGCGCAAGATGATCCGGCGCCACCCGCACGTCTTCGGCGATGAAGCTGCGCGCGACGCCGACGCCGTCAACGGATTGTGGGCGCGCATCAAGGCCGAGGAACGCGCCAAGAAATCTCAGGATCGCGTCGCGCACTCCCCCTCTCCCCATTCCACAAGGGGCGAGGGTTGGGGAGAGGGGCAGCCTCATGCGCAAGCGGCTGCCCCTCACCCTAGCCCTCTCCCCGCAAACGTGCGGGGAGAGGGAATAGCTTCCCTCCTCGCCGACGTCCCCCTCGCGCTCCCCGCGCTCACGCGCGCCGTCAAGTTGCAGGACAAAGCCGCTAAGGTAGGGTTCGACTGGCCGAATCTCGGGCCCGTCTTCGAAAAGCTCAAAGAGGAACTCGCCGAGTTCGAGGCCGTGGCGTGGCCACACGATCCGCGCGGGGCCGCGTCCGGCCGGCTCGACGGAGGAGAGTCGGACGCGGCAAGCAAAAACTCGCCGGAACGCGCAGATGACGCCGCGCCGGCTGCGGCAATCAAAGAAGAGTTTGGCGATGTCCTGTTCGTGATGGCCAACATCGCGCGCCATCTGAAGATCGATCCCGAAAACGCGCTCCGCGGCGCCAACCACAAATTCACGCACCGCTTTGCGCACATCGAGGCGCGCCTGGCCGAGCGAGGCCGCGCTCCGGCGCAATCCACACTCGAAGAAATGGATGCGCTATGGGATGAAGCCAAAGCGCGAGAGCGCGATGCTTAAGCCACGGCGCCTTTTTTCTCACGAATGAAATCCGCCACGTGCTCGGGTCTGAAGCCCATGCCGAGCAGCCGCGCTGGAATGCCGGACAGCACCGGGAAACTCGTCAAGAGTCGCAACGCCAGCGGCGGACTGACGGGCCCCTCGCTGGACAAAGCCGGCGCGATGATCGTGTTTTGCATCATCAGCTGCAGGCGCTGGGTCGCCTTCGTCGGCCATTCGCGGCGCGCCTGAACTCCGGCGACGTCGTCGTCCGTCAGACGGCCTTCGCGCAGCGGCTCCGCGAGAAGATTGGCGGTCGCCACGGCGTCCTGGATCGCGAGATTGATGCCGACGCCGCCGACGGGGCTCATCGCATGCGCCGCGTCGCCGATGCACAGCAGTCCCGGCTTCGACCAGTCCTTCAATCTGTCGACCTGCACGACGAGCAGTTTCACGTCGTCGAGGCTCTCGATCGACTTCGCGCGATCGGGCTCAAACGGCACGAGCGCGCCGACCTTTTCCTGAAACGCCGCCAAGCCGTCGGCGCGCACGCGCTCGTTCGCGCCCTTCGGAATGACGAACGCGCATTGCCAGTAGTCGCCGCGATTGAGCATGACGAAGATGCGTCCAGCGTCGAAGCGCGCCTGCGTCTGCGCTGTGTCGGTCGCATGGCGCGGCAGGCGGAACCAGAGCGCATCCATCGGCGCGCCGAAGGTTTCGCTTTCCAAGCCTGAAGCGCCGCGAAGCGTCGACGTTCGTCCGTCGGCTGCGACGACGAGATCGGCGCGCACCTTGAGGTCGCCGTCGGGCGTCTTGGCGATCAGCCCGGCGACGCGACCGTTCTCGACGATCAACTCGCGCGCTTCGGCGCGCATCCTCAGATCGAAGCCGCTGTAGAACCGGCCCTTCTCGGCAAGAAAGTTGAGAAAATCCCACTGCGGGATCATCGCGATGAACGGGGCGGCGACGGGAAGTCGCGACAAATCCGCAAGCTGTATCGTCTGATCGCCGAAGCGAGCGCGCATCTGGCGCACGGGCTCGTGCGGCAGCTTGAGGAAATCATCGAGCCAACCGAGTTCGTGCAGCACCTCCATCGTCGAGGGATGGATCGTGTCGCCCCGGAAATCGCGCAGGAAGTCAGCGTGCTTTTCGAGGACGACGACATTGACGCCGGCGCGCGCGAGCAGCACGCCGAGCATCAATCCGGCCGGGCCGCCGCCGGCAATCGCGCATTGCACGTTGCGATCCATGAACATCTCGCGATATGGCGCGCTGAGACTAGACCCGAACGCCCGCCTTGCGAAGCTGTCCGATGACGCGCGCCTTCTTCTCGCTGGCGACGCGGATGCGCAGCGCGACCGCGCCGCTTTCCGTCGGCGCGCGCTCGAGAACGTCCGTCTGTTCGTAAAGCCAGCTGATCAGCGCGCCATGCTCGCCCCCGATCACCAGATCGAGCGTCTCATCGGCGCGGCCGAGGCGCGCGTCGATCGCGTCGAATAGCGCATCGCTCCCCTGCCCGGTCGCCGCCGAGACGAGAGCGGGGCTGCGTTCGTCGCGCGTCGCGTCAAGTTGCAGCTGCGCAAGACGCTCCGGCGACAGCAGATCGACCTTGTTCCAGACTTCGAGAATGTGCGTGTCGGCCGGCAGCGCGTCTATGCCGAGATCGTGCAGCACCTTTTCGACGTCAGCCGCCTGCGCCTCCGTCTCGTCGTGCGCGATGTCGCGAACGTGCAGGATCAGATCGGCTTCGATGACCTCTTCGAGCGTGGCGCGGAACGCCGCGACCAGCATCGTCGGCAGATCGGAAATGAAGCCGACGGTGTCTGACAGGATGATGCGCCGCGCGCTCGGCAGCTTCACTTCGCGCATCGTCGGATCGAGCGTCGCGAACACCTGATCCATCGCCAGCACGCCGGCGCCTGTGACCCGGTTGAAGAGCGTCGACTTGCCCGCGTTCGTGTAGCCGACGATCGCGACGATCGGATAGGGAACCTTGCGCCGGCCCTTGCGATGCAGCTCGCGCGTCTTGACGACGTCTTTCAGTTCGCTCTTTATCGCGTCGATGCGGTCTTGCAGCATGCGCCGGTCAAGTTCGATCTGCGCTTCGCCGGGGCCGCCGAGAAACCCGCCGCCGCCGCGCTGGCGCTCCAAGTGCGTCCAGGCGCGCACGAGCCGGCCCTTCTGATAGGTCAGATGCGCAAGCTCCACTTGCAGCACGCCTTCGCGCGTCCTGGCGCGCGCGCCGAAAATCTCGAGGATGAGGCCGGTGCGGTCGATGACCTTGCAGCCCCACGCCTTCTCCAGATTGCGCTGCTGCACAGGCGTCACGATGTGATCGACGACGACGAGGCCGATCTCCTTGTCCGCGACGACGGATTTCAGTTCTTCGACCTTGCCCGAGCCGAGCAGCGTCGCCGGACGCGGCGCCGACAGCGGCACGATGATCGCGTCCACGATTTCGAGATCGATGGCGTTGGCGAGGCCTATGGCCTCGGCAAGCCGGTTTTCCGGCGTGTGGATCTGCTGGAACGGCGCAGCCTTCTCGCCGACCTTCACCTGCCGTTTCCAGACTGGAACAAGCACGAGAACGCGCGACGGCGGCGCGCGAGTTTCTTCGCTTTCGCGGCGGCGCTTGCGCCGCGCAGACTTGTCCGCGTCGTCCGGCGCGCCCGTGTCGTCGTTCGACGGCAGGCGGGCGATCAACCGCCGCCGCCTTCTTCCGCTTCATTCAGGTTGACGGGGCCGCCCGGCATGATTGTCGATATGGCGTGCTTGTAAACGAGCTGCGAATGGCCGTCGCGGCGCAGCAGCACGCAAAAGTTATCGAACCAGCTGACGATGCCCTGCAGCTTCACGCCGTTGATCAGAAAGATCGTCAATGGCGTCTTGTTCTTGCGGACATGATTGAGAAACGTGTCTTGGAGATTCTGCGTTTTTTCTGCCGCCATTGTTTTTGTCCGTTTATTCTTGTTGTGGGGCCTGTCGCGGTGCGCCGCGCGAGGCCGAAATGCGTGGCGGACAGATGCGCCGCCGACGCGCGGCAGCATACGCGTTCCAGCCCGAAACTAAAGCCCTCGGGGCGCCATGAATGACTGCGAATTGATCATATCGGCGATGAAATTTCAGCGTTCTGATGAAAATGCGATCTCAGTCGCTGGGCGAGCGGCCCTGGCTTACCGTCGCCGATCGGCCGTCCGTCGATCATCACCACGGGCATGACGGTGTTCGTCGCCGAGGTTATGAAGGCTTCCCGCGCCGCATAGGCGTCGTTCAGGGAAAAGGCGCGCTCTTCGAAGTTGAGCCCCAGTGCGCGGGCTGCGTCGATGGCGGTGGCGCGGGTGACCCCGCCCAGGATGCGGGCGTCGAGATGGCGTGTGACGAGCGTTCGTTCAGCGCTGACGATCCAGGCGTTGCTCGATGCGCCCTCCGTGACGAATCCGTCAGCATCGACGAACCAGGCCTCGCGCGCGCCCTCGCGCCTGGCGGCGTCCTTGGCGAGACAAGCCGGCAGCAACATGACCGTCTTGATGTCGGACCGGCCCCAGCGGATCTCGGGCATGCTCTTGACGGCGATGCCAGCCTCGGCGGCGGCTGAGAATTTTTCCCGACTTTGCGATCGCGCCAGCACAACGAGCGTCGGGGCCGCCTCCGGACCTGGAAACGCGAAGTCGCGGGGCCCCGCGCCGCGCGTCACCTGCAGATAGACGACGCCGTCGCGCACGCGATTGCGCCGGACGATTTCGCCGATCACGCAGTTCAGAGCCGCTCGCGTCATCGGCGGCGCCATTCCGAGTTCGCGGAGAGATCGATCCAGTCTGTTAAAGTGGCGGGATGCATCGACGAGGCGGCGGTCGAGCACTTCGATCACCTCATAGACGGAATCGGCGAACTGAAAGCCGCGATCCTCGGCGTGCACCGACGCTTCGGCGGCCGGGCGGTAGCGGCCGTTGACGTAGATGACGCGGCTCACGCCGCCCCGCGCTGATCCGACGACACGCCAAGAGCCCGCAGCTTCCTGTGCAGCGCCGAGCGCTCCATGCCGACAAACTCGGCCGTGCGCGAAATGTTGCCGCCGAAGCGGTTGATCTGCGCCAGCAGATATTCGCGCTCGAAGATTTCGCGCGCTTCGCGCAAGGGCAGCGACATCAGATGCTCCGCGCCGCCGTTAACGGGCAGCGGCACGTTGGAGCCGATCTCGTCGGGCAGCATATCGGCGGTGATGACGGTGTTGGGATCGCCGCCGGCCAGGATCAGAAGCCGCTCGACGTTGTTGCGCAGCTCGCGCACGTTGCCCGGCCAGTCGTGCGCCTGCAGCACGGCGATGGCGTCCTCGCCGATGCGCCGCGGCGCGAGGCCGGAGGCCTGAGCCACCTGACCGATGAAATACTGGATCAGCTCGGGAATATCCTCGCGCCGCTCAGCCAAGCTCGGCACGCGCAGCGTTACGACGTTCAAGCGGTGATAGAGATCTTCGCGGAAGCGGCCCTCGCGGATGTCCTGCTCCAGGTCGCGGCTGGTGGAGGAAATGATGCGCACGTCGACCGACACCTTCTGCGCGCCGCCGATGCGCAGGAATTTCTGTTCAACGAGCACGCGCAGCACCTTGCCCTGCGTCTCCATCGGCATGTCGGCGACTTCGTCGATATAGAGCGTGCCGGTATGCGCCTCTTCCAGCGCGCCGACCTTGCGCGGCCCGCCGGTGCGATCCTCGGTTCCGAACAGCTCTTCTTCGACCCGATCCGGCACCATCGCCGCGGCGTTGAGCACCACGAACGGCCCTTCGGCGCGACCGGATTTTTGATGCAGCACGCGCGCCGCCAGCTCCTTTCCGGCGCCGGATGCGCCGCGGATCATGATGCGACTGTTGGTCGGCCCGGCCTTGTCGACGTTGCTCTTCAACTGATTGATGGCGGCCGACTTGCCGATCATGTCGGCAGAGACGACCGTGCGTTCTTTCAGTTCGCGGACTTCGCGTTTCAATTGCGACGCTTCGAGCGCGCGGAGCACCACGAGATTGAGGCGGTCCGATTTGAACGGCTTTTCGATGTAGTCGTAGGCGCCGCGCTTGATGGCGGTGACGGCCGTTTCGATGTTGCCGTGGCCAGAGATGATGACGACCGGGAGATCGGGATGCGTCCGCTTCATCACGGAGAGAACTTCTAGCCCGTCGAGGCGGCTTCCCTGCAGCCAGATGTCGAGAATGACCAGGTGCGGCCGGCGGTCCTCGATCGCCTTCAAGGCTTCGTCGCTGTCGCGCGCGACGCGGGTCTTGTGGCCCTCGTCTTCAAGAATGCCGCCGATGAGGTCGCGAATGTCGGCCTCGTCGTCAACGATCAGAATATCAGCTGCCATTGTGCGGCTCCCTCAACTGCAATGCGTTCGTGGTCAGGCGTTCTGCGCGGCGCGAACCAAAGGCTCGGCCGGCGCGTCGGATCGTTCTGCGGCGGCGGTTCGGATCGGCAGCGTCATGCGCACGAGTGCGCCGCGCGTGCGCGTCTCGGTCGACGGCGCATCTTCCAGCTCGAGCGTACCGCCGTGCTGCTCGACGACTTTCTGCACGATGGCGAGGCCGAGGCCGGTGCCCTTCGCGCGCGTCGTGACGTAAGGCTCAAGCAGCTTGGCGCGGTTCTGCTTCGGAAGCCCGACGCCGTTGTCGATGACTTCGATCGCGACGCGATCGGCGGCGGCGATCATGCGCACCTCGATCTCGCCGCGATAGCCGGCCGGCCGACCCTGCGCCTCGCCATAACCTTCGATCGCTTCGGTCGCATTCTTGATGAGGTTGGTCACGGCCTGCGACACAAGTCGAACATCGAACTTGGCGCGCACCGGCGCGCTCGGAATGACAAGGCGAATGTCTGAATCGCGATTGGATTCCCGGAACAGCACGGCCGGCTCCTGCACCGCCAGGCGAAGATCCTGCTCGACCATCACCGGCTGCGGCATCCGCGCAAAGGATGCGAACTCGTCGACCATGCTCTTGATCTGCCCGGTCTGGCGCTCGATCGTCTGCGTCAGCGTGTCGAACAGCTCGCGGTTTTCGGTCAGCTGCTTGCCGAACTTGTTGCGCAGGCGTTCGGCGGAAAGTTGTATCGGCGTCAGCGGATTCTTGATCTCATGGGCGATGCGTCGCGCCACGTCGGCCCAGGCGCTCGTGCGCTGCGCCTGCACGAGGTCGGATACGTCATCGAACGTCACGACGGAGCCCTCGTCGCCCTCCGCCCCGCGCTCCCGCGTGATGCGCACGGCGAATGTGCGCTCTTCGTCGCCCGCCTGCTTCTTGATTTCGTATTGCCCTCGGCTCTTGAGGCCGCCATCGTCGCGCGCCGCGAAAACCGGTTCGAACTCCGGCGCGACTTCGGTGAGTTTCCTGCCGATGGCGGTCTTGCTGGACACGCCGAGCAAACCTTCCGCCGATCGGCTGAGCAGCGTGATGCGATCGGCGCTATCGAGGCCGACGACTCCGGCCGAGACGCCCGAGAGCACCGCCTCGATGAAATTGCTGCGATCGGTCAATTGCGCATTCGCTGAAACGAGCGCGTCCTGCTGACCCTTCAACTCGCGCGTCATCAGATTGAAGGTTTCCGACAGGCGCCGCAGATCGCCTTCGCCGCGCTTCTCGGGCAGCGCGACCGCGAGATTGCCTTTGGAAACCTCCTGCGCACCGGCGATCAGGCGGCGGATCGGCGCGACGAAGCGGCCGGCGAACCACATGCCCGTCCAGATCGCGGCCAAAAGCGCCGTCATGGAGATCATGAAATAGATGAGCCCATGCGCGATCTTCAATCCGCTCTTCGAGGCGCGCAGTCGCTTGTATTCATCGACGTTCTGCTCGGTGTTTTGCAGGTGGCCTATGACTTTGGGGCTCACGCCCCGCGCAACATACAGATAGCGTCCCGGAATTTTCTCGAGCTTGGCGATCGCGGACACGCGGTAGCTGTCCTGGGGCATGATCAGCGGCACTTGCCCTGCTTCCGCCTCCTTGATCACGGCGACGGGCGGCACGTTGTAGGGCATTTTTGGATCGTCGAGCGCCATTGCGCTCGGCACGCCATCGGCGTCGATGATGTAGACGGCAGTGAGATCCCGCAGGCCCGCCTGCCCGATCAGGAAGTTCTGAAATGCTTCGGGATCGTCCTTCAACACGTCGGCCGAGCCGTTGATGTCGCGCACCATGTTGACGATGTCGGTGCGGATCACCTGGCCGTGCTCTTCTACGTATGCCTTGGCGACATCGTACGAGTTGTCGACGATCGCGCGCGTGCGCGCCGAAAACCAGCCGTCGAGCGAGCGGGAGAACGTGGTCGTGGCGGCGACAGCGAGCAGGATGGCGGGAAGCGCCGCAATAATCGAGAACAGCACGACGATCCGCGTATGCAAACGCGCGCCCGGCGCTCGATCTTTCCAGGCGCGCACCAGTCCCGCCGCCTGCCAGACGATGACGCCGAGCATCGCCAAGATCAGCGCCACGTTGACGGCGAGCGCCGTCCACACGACTTCGTTGCGCGGGACAATGCCCGTCAGACCCGTCAGAATGAGGTAGCTCGCCAGCGCTGAGACGACGGACAAGGCGACGACGGCGAAGCCGAACCAGAACGCGCGGTCGGAAGGGTTGAGCGGGCTCTCAGCTTCTTCCATGACGACCGGCGCGGTCGGCGCCAAGGCGTCGTGCGATGCCATGGCGCCGGCGGCAGCCGCGTCGCCCTGCGCCGCTTCCGGCGTGGCCGACGTTGAAGGCTCGGTGTTGCCGTCGTTCATCACCCAAAGGCCTTTGCGCAAGTCGCTGATCCGTCAGCGTTTGGCGGCGCGCGCCGCCGGCGGCAATAACGCCGGGAAGTTGCTGTCCGGCATCGCGTTTGCAACTTCGCCACACTGGCGCGCACCCAACATGCCAACTGTGACATTTTCGCGTCGGTGTGACTAGCACCGGGAATATCACGAAAAAATATGGGGATAGCGCGGTGAATCGCCGTTGACCGACCGCCGGCGAAAGCGTCGCGGCCCGCTCGGCGCCTAACCTTCGACGGTGCGCAGCACGCGAATGTTGAGGTCGCGAATGCGCGCGCGCAGCGTATTGCGGTTGAGGCCGAGAAGTTCGGCGGCGCGGATCTGGTTGCCGCGCGTCGCCGCCAGCGCGGCGCTGAGCAACGGCTTCTCCACTTCGCGGATGACGCGATCATAGAGCCCTGGCGGCGGCAAGTCGGCGCCGAAGGACGAGAAATACCGCGTCAGGTAGCGCTCGATGGCTTCGCCGAGATCGCCGGAATCCCCCGTCGCGCCGTTGCCCGGAGGCGGCGCGGACCCCGCCAGCTCCTGCTCGACGATCTGGCCTGAAAGCGTGTCCTGCGGATAGAGCGCGACCAGCCGGCGTACGACGTTTTCGAGTTCGCGCACGTTGCCCGGCCACGGATGCGATTTCAGTCGATCGATTGCGGCGGTTTCGATGGATTTCTGTCCAAGGCCTTCACGCCCTGCCTGTCGCAGGAAGTGGCGCACGAGATCGCCGACGTCCTCGATGCGTTCGCGCAGCGGCGGCAGGCGCAACGGCACGACATTCAGTCGATAGAACAGGTCCTCGCGGAACAGGCCCTGCTGGATCTGCGTCTTGAGATCGCGATGCGTCGCGGCGATGATGCGCACGTTGGTCTTGATCGGGGTGCGCCCGCCGACGGTCGTGTACTCGCCCTGCTGCAGCACGCGCAGCAGCCGCGTCTGCGCTTCGAGCGGCATGTCGCCGATCTCGTCGAGAAACAGCGTGCCGCCTTCGGCCTGTTCAAATCGGCCCGGCGTGCGCGTCTGCGCGCCGGTGAAGGCGCCCTTTTCATGTCCGAACAACTCGCTTTCGATCAGCTCGCGCGGGATCGCAGCCATGTTGATCGGGACGAATGGCCCTTGGCGCCGCTTGCCGTAGTCGTGCAGCACGCGCGCGACGAGTTCCTTGCCCGTCCCGCTCTCGCCGTTGATCATCACGGTGAGGTCGGTCTGCGTCAGGCGCGCGAGGACGCGGTAGATTTCCTGCATCGGCGGCGAGCGGCCGATCAGCGGCAATTCTTCGCTGTCGCGGTCGCTCGGCAACGGCTGACGCTTGCGGCCCGGCTCGGACAGCGCGCGGCCGACAACGGCGACGACTTCATTGAGATCGAAGGGCTTCGGCAGATATTCGAACGCGCCCTTCTCCGCCGCCGTCAGCGCCGTCATCAGCGTGTTCTGCGCGCTCATAACGATGATCGGCAGATCCGGCCGCAGCTTCTTCATGCGCGGGATCAGATCGAAAGCGTTTTCATCCGGCATCACCACGTCGGTGATCACGACGTCGCCTTCCCCCTGGCTTACCCAGCGCCACAGCGTCGCCGCGTTTCCGGTCGCGCGCGGCGCATAGCCGGCGCGAGCCAGCGCCTGGTTCAACACCGTGCGGATGGCGGTGTCGTCGTCGGCGATGAGAACGGTGCCGCGTGCCATCATGTTTCCTCTAGCCTCGGTCTGGCGCGGACGCGCGCGCTCGTTGCTGCATGGGCAGCAGGACGCGGAATGCCGTGCGTTTGGGCTCGCTCTCGCATTCGATCACCCCGCCATGATCGGCGATGATCTTGGCGACAAGCGCGAGGCCGAGACCCGCTCCGGACGGTTTGGTGGTGACGAACGGATCGAACAAATGCGGCTTCAAGTGCTCGGCGATGCCGCCGCCGTTGTCCTCGATCGAGATCATCAACGGCAGGCTGACGCGCATTTCCGAGCCCGGCACCAGCAGCCGCACGCCGGGACGGAACGCCGTCTGCAGGGTGATGCGCCCAACCTCCCGCTTGTCGCCGATCGCCTCGGCCGCGTTCTTGATGAGGTTCAAAAACGCCTGCACGAGCTTGTCGCGGTTGCCCAGCACCGGCGGCAGCGAGGGATCATAGTCCTCAACGTAGCGCAGGCCCCGTCCGAAGCCGTTTTCGGCGATGCGGCGGACGTGGTTGAGCACATCGTGGATATTGACGGCGTCCTTCGCGATCGGCCGCTCGTCTCCGAACACTTCCATCCGATCGACGAGGTCGCGGATACGGTCCGTCTCCGAGCAGATCAGCTGCGCGAGCGCGCGGTCGTCGTCGGAAAGATTGGGCTCCAGAAGTTGCGCCGCGCCGCGAATGCCCGAAAGCGGATTCTTGATTTCATGCGCGAGAACGCCCGCCATGCCCGAAACCGAGCGCGCCGCCGAGCGGTGCGTCAATTGCCGCTCGATCATTTGCGCCATCGAGCGCTGCTGCAGCATGACGAAGATCGTGCGCGGCTCGTCCGGCATTGGGCCGCCGTAGACGTCGACAAGCTTCGATCCCGAAAATCGCGGCGTCGAAATCTCGATGCCGTATTCGCTCACCGTCGCGCTCGTCGACTGAACCTGTTCTACGAGTTGCAGCAGCGGGCAGCCGAAAGCGAAAATATCGCCGATGGCGCTGCGCTTGAGCATCGCGTCGCTCATCGAGAAAAACGCTTCCGCCGCGGCGTTGGCGAACAGGATGCGGCGATCGTGCGCGACGACCAGGATCGGATGGGGAAGCGCGCTCAGCAGCGCTTCGCAATCGATCCCTCGCGACGCCAGGCTGACCGCCAAAGCCGCCGGCGTTTGGCCTGTCTGTTTTGCTGAACTCTTCGACGTCATGCGGCGATGGGCTCCGCGTTGCGGTAGTAGCCGTCAAGGCCGTCGAGGACGGCGTCAGGATCGTCTTCAGTGCACAGGCGTTTACGCCAGGTCTTAATCTCGGCCGGCGCGCAGCCGCTCGATTCGAGATACCAGCCGATATGCTTGCGCGCGTTCTTGACGCCGAGCGCGCGGCCGTAGTGCGCAAACATCGCGGCGATGTGTTCGAGCGCGATGGCGCGTTGGGCGTTACGGTCCGGATTGCCGGGGTCGCCCTTGGTCGCAAGAAACGCGGCGATGCGCGCCGGCATCCAGGGCGCGCCGTAGGCGCCGCGGCCGACCATCACGCCGGCGGCGCCCGATTGCGCGATCGCTTCTTCGGCGTCGGCGGGCGAAAGGATGTCGCCGTTGACAAGAACGGGCAGCGATGTCGCCTCGACCACGGGGCGAACGGCTGCCCAATCGGCTTTTCCGGCAAAGAATTGGCAGCGCGTGCGGCCGTGCACGGTGATCATCTTGACGCCCTCGGCCTCCGCGCGCCGCGCGAGATCGGGGGCGTTCAACGAGCCGTGGTCCCATCCGAGACGCATTTTCAGAGTGACGGGCCGCGCGACGGCGCCGACGACGGCGGCGATCAGCGACTGCGCATGATCGAGATCGCGCATCAGCGCCGAGCCCGAGAGCTTGCCTGTCACTTCCCGCGCCGGGCAGCCCATGTTGATGTCGATGACGTCGGCGCCTTTTTCGGCGGCGATCCGCGCGCCTTCGGCCATCCACTTGGCTTCGCGCCCGGCAAGTTGGATGACGAACGGCTTCAAGTCCCGGCCCTCGGCGCGGCGCAAGACGTCGGCCCGGTTCTTGGCCAGTTCCTCGCTGGCGATCATCTCGGAGACGACGATCGGAGCGCCGAGACGGCGGGCTATCTGGCGAAATGGCAGGTCCGTCACGCCTGACATCGGCGCCAGCGCAACGGGCGGCGCTGCGGTGTCGGCCTGCTCTGCGCGTCTATCAGGCAACAGCCCGCCCCTTCAGAATGCCTATATTTTAATCTTCCGGCGCATCTGCACGCGGTTTGAGCAAACTAGGTCGCTATGCGTTGGTCCGCAAGTAGAAATTCCGGTCGCTGCATTGCCGTTTTGCCGCGCCCGCCCTAACGGTTGGCGGACATGGCGGAAAATCGGCAGAGGAGCCTGGATTGCGCATCGCGGCCCTGATCGTGGCGGCTGGACGGGGCTCGCGCGCGGCGCGCCCAGGCGAGGCGGCGCCAAAGCAATACGCGTGGCTTGGCGGGGTACAGGTGTTGTCGCGGACGATCCAGGCCTTCGCGGACGCCCCGTCGATCACGGACATTCAGGTCGTCATTCACGCTGATGACGCCGGTCATTACCGCGCCAGCGCGCCGGGCGGTGAACCGCGGCTGTTGGCGCCGGCCATCGGCGGAGCGACGCGGCAAGAGTCCGTTCGCCTCGGGCTTGAGGCATTGGCCTCCCGACAACCCGACGCCGTGCTGATCCATGATGCGGCGCGGCCGTTCGTCGACCAGGAGACGATCGAGAGAGTCGTCGCGGCGTTGCGCGGGAGCCCCGGCGCAATCGCCGCTCTGCCTGTCTCCGACACGTTGAAACAGGCGGACGGCGGGCGCGCCATCGCGCGAACGATCGCGCGCGACGCGCTGTGGCGGGCCCAGACGCCGCAAGGATTTCATTTCGCCGCAATCCTCAAAGCGCATCGCGACTCAGCCGCCGCCGGCCTCGCGGACTTCACCGACGATGCAGCTGTCGCCGAATGGGCGGGCCTGACCGTCGCCCTCGTCGAGGGCTCGGAGCAGAACACGAAAATCACTACGGCGGAGGACCTCGCAATGGCCGAGCAGAGAGTGGCGTCGAGGGCCGCGGCGCTGGAAACGCGCTCCGCGAGCGGCTTCGACGTCCATCGCTTCGCCGACGGCAATCATGTCTGGCTTGGCGGCGTAAAAATCTCTCACACCCATCGGCTCGACGGCCATTCCGACGCCGACGTCGTACTGCATGCGCTGACCGACGCGCTGCTCGGCGCCATCGGCGACGGCGACATCGGCCAGCATTTCCCGCCAAGCGATCCGCAGTGGAAAGGCGCGGCGTCCATTCTGTTCCTGAAAGACGCCGCGCGCCGCGTGCGCGAACGGGAGGGTCGCATCATCAATGTCGATGTGACGATCCTCGCCGAAGCGCCGAAGATCGGACCGCACCGAGCAGCGATGCAGGCGGCGATCGGCGCGGCGCTGGGCCTTTCGGCCGATCGCGTCGGCGTCAAGGCGACGACGACGGAAGGCCTGGGCTTCACGGGTCGGCGCGAAGGCATCGCCGCGATGGCGACGGCGACGGTGATGCTGCCGAGCGAAGCGCACGAGCCCAGCGCCTGATGAGCGCCGCATCAGAGACGAACACCGCGCTCCGCGCGACCGTGCGAACCGTCGCGGCGCTCAATCTCGGCTACTTCGGCGTCGAGTTCGCGGTGGCGATCGCCATCGGCTCCGTGGCGCTGTTCGCCGACAGCGTCGACTTTCTCGAGGATGCCGCGGTCAACCTTCTGATCCTCGTCGGGCTCGGATGGCCGCTCGCAAAACGCGCCCGCCTCGGCATGGCGCTCTCAGCGATCATCCTGATCCCGGCCGTCGCGACCCTTTGGACCGCGTGGCAGAACTATTCGGCGAGCGTCGCGCCCGAACCCATCGCGCTGACATTGACCGGGGCCGGCGCGCTGGCCGTCAACTTCGCGTGCGCCGCGCTGCTCGCCCAGCATCGCCACGCCGGCGGCAGCCTGACGCGCGCCGCGTTCCTCTCCGCGCGCAACGACGTGCTGGCCAACGTCGGCATCATCGGCGCCGGGCTCGCGACGGCGGCGACGCTTTCGCCATGGCCGGATTTGATCGTCGGCCTCGCCATAGCCGCGATGAATGTCGACGCGGCGCGCGAAGTGTTCGAGGCGGCTCGCGCCGAACACCGGGACGCACCTCCCTGAGTCGCGGTCAAGTTGCTGATGCGAAACGCGCGAAACGGTGCCCGTTTGCCACGCGGTTCGCGTTGACCCCCGTGCCAGAATCGCGGCATCAATAACCCAAGTGGTTGTATTGCCACAGCCTATGCGGGAGCCGACATGAACATCATGCCCCACAATCTCGACCGCAACAGATCCAACGATGCCGCCATCAGCGCCATCGCTGAGGCGACGTCCGAGACGTGTCTCGCAACCCGTGTCCGTCAGTTGTCGCGTATCGTGACGCGCGTCTACGACGATGCCTTGCGCCCACTTGGCATCACCGCGAGCCAGTACACCCTTCTGGCTCAACTCGCGTCGCGGGACGGAATTACGGCCGTCGAGATCGGGCATGATCTCGACATCGAGAAGTCGACGTTGTCGCGCAACCTGAAGCGTCTTTTGGCGCTCGGCCACATCGTCATGGATCCGCCAGCCGGCCGTCGCGGCCGCGGGCTGCACCTGACGCCCAAGGGCCAGATCGTTCTGAAGGACGCCTATCCCATCTGGCAGGATGCGCAGAAAAGGACCGTCGGGGCGATGGGCTCCGACAGTCGCAGCGTGCTCGACGGCCTACTCTCCCAGGCCGAAGGGCTGGCCGCGGCTTAATCAGCGCCGCGGTTTGCATCCGTTTCTCACTCTAGATAGCCTTGCCGGGGAGCGCTTCGCCCAAAGCGCTCCCCGAAATTTTTGGCGTGTGGAGCGGGCTCATGTTTTCCGCAGACGAACTTGGAGCGGCCAGCGGCCTCGTCGGCGATTTACGCCGCAAAGGCCTGACGCTCGTCGCTGCCGAGAGCTGCACAGGCGGCATGATCACGACGCTGTTGACGGAAATCGCGGGCGCGTCCGACGTGCTCGATCGCGGTTTCGTCACGTATTCGAACGCCGCCAAGATCGAGACGCTCGCCGTCGCTCAAGCGTTGATCGACCGCCATGGCGCCGTCAGCGCCGTCGTCGCGGTGGCCATGGCGGAGGGCGCTCTGGCCCGCTCCCACGCCGACATTGCCGTCGCGGTTACCGGGATCGCGGGGCCGGGCGGCGGCTCGCCGCAAAAGCCGGTGGGACTGGTCTACATCGCCGTCGGCCGCCGCGGCGGCGCGCCCGAGGCGCAGCGGTTCTCCTTCGGCGACATCGGCCGCAGCGCCATCCGGCTTGCGGCGGTGCGCGAGGCCTTGCGACTCGCGCAGGACGCCGTGGTCGCGTACTAGATGATGATCGACACCAACGAAGGCCGCATGATCTCAGTACGCAACCGGACCTCTCGCGCGCTGGCGGCGATCGTGGCGGCCATGCTGACCCTCGCGACCGACGCCGGCGCCGCCGACATGTCGGCGCGCGACGTCACCGGGGCGTTGCACGGGGCTGCCGCCGGGGTCCGACCCGATCTCAACCGGCGCGATCTTGCGCGCCTCGACCTCTCGGATCTCGATTTCAAAAGCGCTGGGCTCGCCGGCAGCAATCTTTTCGGCGCTGACCTCTCGGGCGCCGATCTCACGGGCGTGGATCTCAGCGGCGCGCAGCTCGATCGCGTCACGCTGACGGCCGCGCGCTTCGATCGGGCGACGCTGGACGGAGCGAGCCTTCTCAGACCCTCAGCCTTCACGACGCTGTCGCCGAACGCCGACGAGGCCCCGAGCTTCAAGCAGGCGCGTCTGCGCGGCGTCAAGATGTTCGGTCGCTTCACCGGATCGGATTTTTCCGGCGCCGACCTCAACAGCGCCACGTGCGCGCCGTTCGGCAAGACCGGGTTCATCGAAGAGATTTGGCGCAGCGAATTCTCGGCCGCCAATTTTTCCGGGGCGTCGCTTGAGAACGCCAACTTCACGCACGCCTTGCTCAGCTACGCCAACCTGTCCAACGCCAATCTGCGCGGGGCGACGCTGAAAGACGCCGATTTGACGGGCGCCGATCTGTCCGGAGCCGACTTGACCGGCGCCGACGTCACGGGGGCGGATTTCGCCAGCGCCATCGTGACGGGCGCCAAGGGGCTCGACGCGATGACGGGCCTATCCAAGGCGCGTAACGCCCAGCGCATCCTGCGATAGCGGGCAAGCGTCGTCAGACCGCCGCCGTCGGCGCGCCGTAAACCTCGCGGGCGCGCGTCTCGAACGCCTCGGCGAACTTGCGGAACGCCTGGTCGAACATCGCGCCGACGAGAATGCCAAGCATCGGCGAGCGAAACTCGTAGGTGATGAAGAAATCGACGATCGATCCGCCGCCCGCGGCGTTGGCGTCGTCGATGAAGCGCCAGCGATTGTCGAGATGGCGGAAGGGGCCATCGAGATAGCTGACGTCGATGCGGCTCTCGGCGGGCTTCAAGTTCACTTCTGTCGTGAAACTTTCCGCGATCGTCTTGTAGCCGACGCTCATGCGCGCCGTCAGTTTCTCCCCCTCGCTCGTTGGCGCGCGCGACGTCACGACGAGGCCGGTGCAGAGCGGCAAGAACTGCGGATAGCGCTCGACGTCCGCCACGAGCGCGTACATCTGGGCGGCGGAGAACGGCACGCGGCGCTGGGTCGAGAAGGTCGGCATGGCCGTAAGCCCGCGTCGCGATCTAGCGCGCCACGAGTCGCGCGATCAGCACCACGAGAATGGCGCCGATGGTCGAGACGACGATCTGATCGCCGAACGCCGAGCCTGTCGAGTAGGGCATTGGCAGCAGGCCGGAGTTGACGAGGAACCCGCCGACGAAGGCGCCGATGATGCCGACGAACAGGTTACGGATGAGGCCGCCGCCG
The DNA here is from genome assembly GCA_052386495.1 of Hyphomicrobium sp. Lineage (GTDB taxonomy): Bacteria > Pseudomonadota > Alphaproteobacteria > Rhizobiales > Hyphomicrobiaceae > Hyphomicrobium_B. The sequence goes on from JBQTKA010000021.1 coordinate 27,337, forward strand.
CCGAGGAGAAGTCCGGCGAGCCATCCGGCGATGAGGCCGTTCACCGCCATGATGATGAAAGGCCAATAGGGCTGGAGTTGTTCCACGATCGCTATCCTCGCTCAACGATGCGGTGCGAACATAGCTCGTTCAAAACGTCGAGTCCCGGAGCAAACGCGTCAGGCGATCAGCTGCGCGAGCAGCACGACGACGATGGCTCCGATCGTCGCGGTGACGATCTGCGCCCCAAGCGGATTCTTGATGCCGAGGTTAACGCCAAGCGCACCCAACAACCAGCCGCCGACGAACGCGCCGATCACGCCCGACAGGAGATACTGGATCAGGCCGCCGCCGCCGACGATGAATGATGCAAAGAAGCCTGCGACGATGCCGATAACGGCGAAGACCAGCAACGCCTTTGTCTTGTCGTCCATGATTGTCTCCGGTTTCGTCAGATGCGCCGAAGCCGCCATCGACGTCACACGTGGCAGCGCGATCCGAGATACTGGTTGAGCAGCTGATTGTAATTGTCGACGTCGACTTTTTGCGCCGGCGTCAGCTTCTTGCCGCTGCTGGCGCGCTCGACCTGAGCGGGAACGCCGCGCGAATCCAGCTTGTTCAGCTCGCCGCGGATCGACTGGCACGATTGTCCAAGCGGCAAAGGCTTGGCGCCTGGATCGCCCGACGCGGAAGCACAACCCTGAAGCGCCGCCGCCGCCAGCGCCACGAGAAAGATGCCATCAAACCTGCGCATGCGTTGTTTTCTGTCCTCGAACTTCGGATTGCTGCCGCTCGCGGCCTCGCGAATATCGGCAGCTTCGTCTCAGACCATAGCCTCGCGTGCTTCGCAACCCCCGATGGCGCGAGTGTGGCGCCGTCGCCGCAGATCAACCGGGACGCGCGCGATCGTTCCGCGAATCATACGTGCAGCACATGGCGCAGCGCGCAGCGCCAAGGCCGTCGCCGCACAAGAACGCAAAAGATCTGGAGTTAGTTGCCTGCCGCCGCCGAATTGACTTTAGGCGGCGTCGCGACAGCCGCGGGGGTCGTTGCCGGCGTCGCCTGCGGAGGCGCTGTCGGCGCGAGAGTCGCCGTTTGCGGTCGCGCCATCGGCGGTCCGCACTTCGCCTGATAGTCGGCGTTGGCCTTGTTCAACTCGGCCTGTTTGGCGAGCGACGCTCTCTTGACTTGAACGCTCGCCGACTTGCCGGCTGCGGCCTTTTCGAGCCGATCGACGGTGCCTTCCGAGCGCAAATTATCGATTTGCGACGCCAGTGCGACGCAAGCCGGGTCGACGCGCGGCGCGGCGGTGACCTGTTTTTCCGGCGCAACGGACGCGGTCGCCAGCGGCGTGCTCGAATTCGAGCATCCAGAGATCGCCACCGAAAGAGCGGCAAGCGCGAGCATTCTCGTAGGTGTGTACGCTGTCATTGGGTCGTCCCCCGAGGTCGTTTTTGCCGAAATATTGGTCAGACGCACACGCACGGATCACAATTGGCTTATCGACGGAGCGGCAGACGCGGCAAGTGGCGCACGCACGTCATCCACGGTCAACGGCCAAGCCGATTCGGGAAAGTGTGGACATCACGACGATGTGGTAGAAATACCACTATTGCGGCCTGATTGCGACCGCCGGCGATTTTTAACTGTCAGTGGCTCGTCCGGCCGCGCACCGCGCCCGTCATGGCCGGCTGGTTCTGAGGCAGCGTCGCCTCGAAGCCCGCGCGGATCGCCTGCAGCGCCTCGGACTGGGTTGCATGGCCCGCCAGCGCGGCGGACCGGGCGACGTGATGGGCGAGTTGACCGAGCACCCTGCCCCAGTCGCTGATGCGGTCTGAAAAGGGATCCGGATTGAGGGAGACGAGCAGCGCGCCGTCGCCGATCCACGCGCGCAGGATTTCGACGGCGGCGTCGGCGTCGGCAATGCCTTCCGGCGCGTCCAGTTCAAGGTGCGCCCGCTTCGGCGCCTCATCAATCGTATCGTCGTCGCGCATGGGCGTCGCCCTTCAAGACCCGCCTCAGGCGTTCTACGCCGCGGCTGCGGGTTGCATGTGGGAAAGCAGCGGCGTTCGTCAAGAGCGGCGGCGCGCGCGGCAGAGGGCTCAGAGCGCGGGATAAATGCGTTCGTTTGGCATCACATAGCCGAGCACGTCGCGCGCGGCCTCTTCAACGATGTCGGCGTTCGGCAGTTCGGGGCTGAGCAGCGCCACATCGCGGACGAGTTTGGCGCGGACGCTCTCGAGGCTGCGAATTTCGAAGTCCAGTAGCTGTGCGCGCGCCTGCAGCTCTTCGCGCGCAGCATAGCCATGACGGCCGTAGCGCGCATGATGGGCGAAATAGACCGTCGCAGCTACGCAGCCGAGCAACACCAGGGACTGCCGAACGCGCGAACTCAGTCTATTTCGCCGGTCATGCCAGAAGGAACGCAGCACGGAAGTTAACGTCTCCTACAGACGCAACGCTGCGGTTACCGACGACCGCACTCGTGTTCTAGTGCGGTCGGCTTAAGGCCGGGTAAAGCGGCGTTCGATTTGGCGCTGTCGCGCCGCCCCGGGTCTTAACTTTCGCTTTATCGTTTCGAGGTCAGCCGTGAAGCGTTGTAGCTCGGCTGTCAGCCAAACGCGAAATGCGGCGGCAGCTTTGCTCTCCTTTGCGTCCGCGCCGCGGACGAGGTAATACGCTTGATGCCGGATCGTATCGGCGAACGGCGCGACGAGCCGCTTCGCCGCCAACGCATCGCCCGCCTGGATGTCGTCGGCGAGCGCAAAACCCTGGCCCGATTCCGCCGCCGATATCGCCAGATGCCCCTTCAAAGTCGGCCCCGAAGGTCGAATGGCGTCGCCGACGCCGGCGGCGACAAGCCAATTTCCCCAGATTTCGCGCGTGTCGTCTTGAATGAGCGCCGCGCCGGAAAGTTCGCGCGGATCGGAAATCGGCGCGCGCTTGAGCAGCGCCGGACTGCACACCGGCGTCAGATGCGAGTCCAGGAGTTTTATCGCGTGCACGTCGCGCCAGCGGCCCGCGCCATAGCGAATGCCGAGATCGGCTTCGTTCTTTGCAAAATCTACGAGGCGGTTCGTCGGATCGAGCACCAGATCGATGTCGGGATGCTTGGCCGTGAAACGGCCGATGCGCGGGGCGAGCCACAGCGCCGCGAACGGAACTTCCGAGCTTATGACGAGCGCGTCGCGTCCGCGCGGCGACGCAAAGCGCTCGGTCGCGGCGGCGAGCAGATCGAACGCCGGCGTCAAATCCTGCGCCAGAGTCGCGCCGTCGTCGGTGAGCTCGACGCCGCGACCGGTGCGGTGAAATAACTTAGCGCCGAGCCAGGCTTCGAGTTCGCGGATGTGGCGACTGATGGCCGCGTGCGAGACGTTCAGCTCGGTCGCGGCAAGCGTCAAACTCACGTGCCGCGCCGACGCCTCGAAGGCCCGCATTGCGTTCAAGGATGGGAGCCGCCGCGCCATGGCGCACATAACGAAACCTGGCGCCGCGTGTAAAGCAATGCGGTTTGCGTTGCGTCGCTGAGCGCGCCATCGTCAGCGCCAGATCAATCGCAGGCCGATAGGAGGCCGACATGATGCTGGTCATCGAACAGCTGATCCAAATGATCGAAGACTGCATGTATCCGAAGCGGCGCCGGCGCCGACAGGGGTCTACGCCAGGCGCGACTTGAGCGCCGAAGAGCCCGCGTAGCGCGCGACGTCGCCGAGTTCGCCTTCGATGCGGATCAGCTGGTTGTATTTGGCGAGACGATCGGAACGCGACAGCGATCCGGTCTTGATCTGTCCGCAGTTCGTCGCGACGGCGAGATCGGCGATCGTTGAATCTTCCGTCTCGCCCGAGCGATGCGACATGACGGCGGTGTAGCCGGCGCGCTGGGCCATGGCGACCGCGTCGAGCGTTTCGGTCAACGAGCCGATCTGATTGACCTTGACGAGAATAGAGTTGGCCGTCGCCGTCGCGATGCCTTGCGCGAGTCGTTCGGTGTTGGTGACGAAAAGATCGTCGCCGACCAGCTGGCAGCGCGCGCCGATGAGGTTGGTCAGCATTTTCCAGCCGGCCCAGTCGTCTTCCGCCATGCCGTCCTCGATCGACACGATCGGGAAGCGGTTGACGAGATCTTCGAGATATTTGGCGTTGGCGGCGCTGTCGAACGATTTGCCCTCGCCTGCGAGTTCGTACTTTCCGCCCTTGTGGTATTCGGTCGAGGCGCAATCGAGCGCGAGCATCACGTCATGGCCCGGCTTGTAGCCGGCCTTCTCGATCGCGCGCATGATGAAGGTCAGCGCTTCATCCGCGCTTTTCAAATTCGGCGCGAAGCCGCCCTCATCGCCGACGGCGGTATTGTGGCCGGCGTCCTTCAGGTTTTTCTTCAGCGTGTGGAATACTTCCGCGCCGATGCGGATCGCGTCGGCGCAGGTTTCCGCCGCGACAGGCATGATCATGAATTCCTGGATGTCGATCGGGTTGTCGGCGTGCGCGCCGCCGTTGATGATGTTCATCATCGGCACGGGCAGGATGTGCGCGTCGGCGCCGCCGATGTAGCGATAGAGCGGCAGGCCGCTGGCGTTCGCCGCGGCCTTGGCGACCGCCATCGAGACGCCGAGGATCGCATTGGCGCCGAGGCGGCTCTTGTTCTTCGTGCCGTCGAGCTGGATCAAAGCCGCGTCGACGCCGCGCTGGTCTTCAGCGTCCATGCCGGAGAGCGCGTCGAAGATCTCCGTGTTGACGGCGTCGACAGCTTTGAGGACGCCCTTGCCGAGATAGCGCGCCTTGTCGCCGTCGCGGAGTTCGATCGCCTCATGCGCGCCCGTCGACGCGCCGGACGGCACGGCGGCGCGACCCTCCGAGCCGTCGTCGAGCACGACATCGACTTCCACAGTCGGGTTGCCGCGGGAATCGAGAATTTCGCGGCCGATGATGTCGACGATGGCGGTCATGGAACGTCCTAGCGGGGTTGTTATGACAAGGCGGCGCAGGCTCGCCTCCGAGCAGGCGGCGTTGTAGACCTGATTGTCGGCAGAGCAAAGTCCCGGCGGGCGGGGACTTCCTACCCGATCAGACGGGTCGATGGCTGAACGAGGAAACGGACATGGCGATCGCGACGGCGTATCAGGGCGGGTGTCACTGCGGCAAAGTCCGCTTCGACGTCCAGGCCGATCTTAGCGCGACGATAACGTGCAATTGCTCGATCTGCGAGAAGACCGGGATGATTCTGACCTTCGTCCCCGAACAAAATTTCACGCTGACGTCAGGCGCTGACGATCTGGTCGACTATCAATTCAACAAGAAGGTCATCCATCATCTCTTTTGCGGCGTCTGCGGCGTTCGCGCCTTCGGCCGCGGTACGGCGCCTGATGGCCGCCAGATGGTCGCCGTCAATGTGCGCTGCCTCGATGGCGTCGATCTGGCCGCCATCACGCCTAAGCAAGTCGACGGCCGCAAATTTTGACGGTTTCAGCGACATCCAAGTCAGTATCTACGTCAGGGCCGCGAAGGCGGCCATGACGGCGGTAGTGGCATGAGTCCGCGTTCGGAGTTCCTCCTGTGAAAAACGATGCGGCCCTGGTGCTCTTTTCCGGCGGTCAGGATTCGACCGTGTGCCTCGCTTGGGCGTTGCAGCGCTACGATCGCGTCGAGACGATCGGCTTCGATTACGGTCAGCGCCACCGCGTCGAACTCGCCCAGCGCGGGATCGTGTTGCAGAGACTTGCGCAGTTCGCGGATTTCGGCGCGCGGCTCGGCGACGATACCGTGCTCGCGCTGCCGGCTCTGGCGGAGATCAGCGACACTGCGCTGACGCGCGATACGGAAATCGCCTTCGCGGCTACGGGACTGCCGACGACGTTTGTGCCCGGACGAAATCTGCTGTTCTTGGCCTACGCGGCCGCCCTCGCCTACCGCCGCGGAATTTCAACGCTCGTCGGCGGCATGTGCGAGACGGATTTTTCCGGCTATCCCGATTGCCGTCACGCGACGATCGCCGCGCTCGCTGATGCGCTCGCTCTCGGACTTGACGCGCCGATCAAAATCGAAACGCCGCTGATGTATGTCGATAAAGCGGGAACATGGGCGATGGCCGACGAAATCGGGGGACGCCTTCTCATCGATTTGATTATTGACGAGACGCACACCTGCTATCTCGGCGACCGCACGAAACGGCACGACTGGGGATATGGGTGCGGCGCCTGTCCGGCATGTGAACTGCGCGCCAACGGTTTCAGGATTTGGCGATCGACATAGGCGGGCGATGCGCGGCTATTTGCGGCTAAGCGCGCCGGCCGAACGCCGGACGCGGCGCGCCCGGCGCCGTGACGGTCTGGACCGACGGCAATCTTGGCGGCGTCCGCCGCGTCGACGCCGACGCCATTGCCGTCGGCGCGCCTGAGCCTACCCGCTGCTCAGCGCGCGCGACCCAATCGGGAGCTTGAGAACCGCCGGCCGCCGAAAGATCGCCGGCGGCTTTCGCCGCGGCGCGTCCGGCGCCGAAGACGAACTTCTTGAGTAGACCTGCGCCGATGACGCCAGCGATGAGGAGCAACGCCAGCATGCCGCCCGACGACGACCGCTTCGGCGGCGGCGGCAGTTCCTTCCGCCCGGCGACGAGCATCATGCCGGACAGTGCTTCCTGGCTGAGGCGCAGAAATTGCGAGCTGGAGCCGACGTAGCCGACCCATTCGCCGGAGTCGCCCGCTGTGAACCTCCATCCGAGATCGACGTAGCGGCCGTCGGGACGGCGGAACATCGGCGTATCGGGCAGATCGAGAACCTTGACGACGTTGCCCGAAGAGCCGCCCGGAATGGGAACGACGATCGGCACCTTCAATCGCTTCGACGAAGCGTCGGCCGAGTGCGACGACGAGCTGCCGGAGCCGGAAAAGAGCCGAAATCTCTTACGCGCCGACGCCGAATCCGCTGTGGCAGCCAATGCGAACACGACGATCAGCGCTGCTGTGATGGATCTCATAACCCGCCGCCCTATCGCCGCGCGCTCATTTTCCAGCCCGAAACGATAGGGCTGTCTGCTTAACAAATTCCTCAAAACACTGTTTGCGCTGAGCTTTCGGTCGTAGGGCGCGCTGCGGTGCGGGATGTCCTGCGGTGTGACCAACGAGACATCGTGGAGCGGCAGGCGGAGCTATCAAACCCTCGCCTCAGCGGCGCCGCCGATTGAACCGGATCCGCCGAAGACCGCGACCAACATTCAAAGCCGAGCCGCCGCCATGACCCGCAACCTCAACGCCCGGATGCTGCAAACGGCCAATTTCGCCGTCGGCCTCGCGCTGCTGGTCATGCTGTTCCCGATCGGCGGCGTCTTCCACGGCAAGCCGGCCGGCGTGCGCACGGCCATCGAACTTATCGCCAAGAAGACCGAGCTTCGCAGCGCAACCCTGGCGTTCGTCGCCTGAGCTTAGCCGTTCAGAAAGATTTAACGTTTAGGCTGCCGGCCATTCCAAACCGGAGGCCATCCCGTGTCAGAACATGCCGTGATCGTCCGCTTCGTCGACTATGGACAGAGGTTCTTCGCCGCCGAGGGCGGCGAGCTGACCGCGCTCTACGACCTCGAAGGACAGCTTGAGGAGACGCTCGAAGCCACCGGGGCCGGCATGTTCGACGGCGACGAGATCGCCGTCGACGGCAGCGACGGCTATCTCTACATGTACGGTCCCGATGCGCAGACGCTGTTCGAGAGCGTGGCGCGGGTTCTCGCGGCGTCGCCGGTTACTCGCGGGGGAGAGGCGACGCTGCGCTTCGGCGACGTCGGCGACTCCGACGCGCGCGAAGTCATCGTCCAGCTCTGACGCCTGAAACTTTCCGTTACGCGCCGACCTTGAACGGATTGAAATCGGTGCTGCGGTCGAAGTGGTCTTCGTTCTCGGCGCGTTTCAAGGCGCGCACGATGCGCGTCGTCAGCGGCAGGAAGGCGATTTCCACCGCCGTCTTCGTCACGAACTGCGAGACGACGAGCGTCATCACGAGTTCGTTCGGCATGATGCCGGAATTCCAGAATGCGAGCGGGTAGAAGATCGCGCTGTCGACCGCCTCGCCCGCGACCGTGGACGCGACGAAGCGCGCGCCCATGTTTCGCCCTTCGCTTGCGACCTTCATCTTCGCCAGCACGAACGAGTTGACGAACTCGCCGCAGAAGTAGGCGATCATCGAGGCGCCCGCGACCCGCCAGGCGTTGCCGAAGGCGATCTCGTAGACCTGCTGATTGGGCCAGTCCGGCGCGGGCGGCAACGCGACGATGACGGCGGCCATCGCGCTTGCAAAGAGCAGCGCGGCGAAACCCGTCCAGATGACGCGGCGGGCGCGGGCGTAGCCGTAAACTTCGGTCAGGATGTCGCCGAAGATGTAGGAGATCGGAAAGAACAGCACGCCGGCGCCGAACGTCAAGGCGCCGATCAGCGGCAGATCGAGCGTCGCGGCCTTGGCGGGACCGATTAGGTTTGAGCAGACGAGCACCACGACGAACGCCACCGTGACGACGTCGAGGTAGCGGTAGGTGCGAATGTCTCGCGTCACGCCTCTGTTCCCATGTGTCGCAGGCCGTGCGGCGCGCTGATGCATGTCGTGCTTGTCATCCCGGCGAGAGCATAGCGACGAGCCGGTCTCGCCGGGATGACAACGTATGCGAAGTTAATATGCGAGTCTTGACAGCCCGGCTCCGGCTTCGCACTCATCCGCCATGTATCACGTCAAGGAAATCTTCTACACGCTGCAGGGCGAGGGCGCGAACGCCGGAACGCCGGCGGTGTTCTGCCGCTTCGCGGGCTGCAATCTGTGGAGCGGCCGCGAGGAGGATCGCGCCGCCGCGCAATGTTCGTTCTGCGATACGGACTTCGTCGGCGTCGACGGCGAGGGCGGCGGCAAGTTTTCGACCGCCGACGATCTCGCGCGCGCCTGCCGCGAGGCCTGCACGGCGCCGGCCGGTCCGCGCTTCATCGTGCTGACCGGCGGAGAGCCGATGCTTCAAGTGGACGACGCGCTTGTCCGCGCGTTGCATGCGCGCGGGTTCAATATCGCCATCGAGACGAACGGCACGCTGCCCGTGCATCCGGCGATCGACTGGGTATGCGTCAGTCCGAAAGCGGGCGCTGAACTGGTGCAGACGCACGGCGACGAGTTGAAGCTCGTCTTCCCCCAGACAGGGCTCGATCCCGGCGCGCTGGTCGATCTCGATTTCGAGCATCGCTTCCTGCAGCCGATGGACGGGCCGGACGTCCGCGAAAACACGGACGCGGCGATCCGCTACTGCATGGCGAACCCGCCCTGGCGGCTTTCCGTTCAGACGCACAAGGCGCTGGGGATCAGGTGAGCGCCCCCGCGCGGACGCAACCCCAACATCATGGCCGCGCAGGCGGCCATGATGGGATGGGTGGGTCAACGCACCCACGGCTGCCAATCATCTCGTCCTCCCATTTGCGCACTAGGGCGCGGATGGAAAAGAGAATGCTGCGGCGATCGGCGCAACCGTATTTGCCTGCGCCGCTTGCGTCCGGGCGCCGCCGCCCCTATTCCCTGGCCATGCGCATCTACAAAGACTTTCTGTTCGAGGCGGCGCACTTCCTGCCGACCGCCGAGGCCGGCACGCCGAACGCCCGCATCCACGGGCATTCGTTTCGCGCGCGCGTCACGATCGACGGCGAGCCGGACCCGGCGACGGGCTACGTGTTCCATTTCGACGAACTTTCGGCGGCGATCGCCGAGACGCGCGACGCGCTCGACCATCGCCTGTTGAATGAGGTCGACGGCCTCTCTGCGCCGACGCTCGAACGCATCGCGATGTGGATCTGGAACCGGCTCGAAAACCGCGTGCCGGGACTCGCTGAGATTCACGTGTCACGCGACAGCTGCCATGAAGGCTGCGTGTATTCTGGTCCGCGCAACGCGCCGCGACTGGCGGCGGAATAGCAGGCGAGCATGACGCGCAAAGTGCCAAACGTCAGCCAACTCGGAAAGCAAACGCCGCTTCCTGCGACGCCCGAAGCGGCCGTGCTCGAACGCGTCGCCAATCCGCACGCCGATACGCATTACGTCGCGCGATTCACGCAGCCGGAATTCACGTCGCTCTGCCCCGTGACGGGTCAGCCGGACTTTGCGCATCTGGTCATCGACTATGTGCCGAACGTCTGGATCGTCGAGAGCAAGTCGCTGAAACTTTATCTGGCGTCGTTCCGCAATCACGGGGCGTTCCACGAGGATTGCACGATCGCCATCGGCAAGCGCGTCGCCGACCTGCTGCAACCGCAATACCTGCGCATCGGCGGTTATTGGTATCCGCGCGGCGGCATGCCGATCGACGTCTTCTGGCAAACAGGCGCGCTGCCGAGCGGCGTCTGGCTGCCCGATCAGGGCGTCGCGCCCTATCGCGGACGGGGCTGACCCCGACGCCGTTCGTCACGAAAAAAATTCTGGACGGGGCGCAACGGATCGCCGGGGGTTGCGCGTTGACGGGTCTGGACCATAAGCGGTCCGCTTAGTCTCAAAGGGAGATCAACCGTATGAAGTCGATAATCGCGGCCGCAGCCGGATTGGCGATGCTGACACTTGCAGGGACCGCTCAGGCTGCCCCTGCCCCAGGCGGATTGAAGGGCGCAATCGCCGCCGAAGCGCAGCTCGTTCAGAAGACGCACGGCTTTCATCGATACTGCGCCTGGGGTCCGCGCGGCTACCATCGTCACAATCGTTGGGGCCAGCGGATTTCTTGCCGTCGTCCGTGGAAGCGCCGCGGCTACTGATCCGGCGATGACGCGCAACGCGTGCGATGAGGGTTGGCCATCGGCCGGCCCTCATTTTTTTGCGCGACGCGGCGAGCATGTTCGATGCAGCGCAACACGTCGCGGCGCTCGCTTTGCGCCTGCGCGGGGCGCGTTTCGTGTTGAGTGCGAGGCGGGCGCTGATACCATCTTCGCGGGGGGACCATCACCGATCGCACTTAAACGCTGGGAGACTCGTCATGATCACTTCCGAACGCGTCGCGCTGATCGGCGCGCTTGCGGTAACAGTCCTGTCGCTCGCCGCGCCCGCACGCGCTGAGTCGCCTAACGGAACTTGGCTGCGCGGCAATGGCGCGCACATCCTGGCGTTCGACTGCGGCGGCGGCCTTGGGCTGAAGGTCGTCAAATCGCCGGAAGCCGCCAAAGTCGGCAAGACGATCATGTGCGGCGCCAAGAAATCCGGCGACAACAAATGGAACGGCACCCTGCTCAATCTCGACGACGGGCAAAAGTATTCGGGCTACGTGGCGTTGAGCGGCGGCAGCCTGACGCTATCGGGATGCGTGCTCGGCGGCATCATCTGCAGTAACGACACCTGGTCGCGGCTCAAGTAGCCGCGGCGCTCGTCTCGGCGATCAGAAATCTCGCACGCTCCTGCGGCGTCGGCGCGAAGCACGCGGAGCGCGCGCCGAACCACCCGATGCGATGGCGCTGCACCCAGTCGTAAATCTTGTCGCCGATGAGATCGGGAACGAGCCGGCCGATCGCGCCGAGCCAGCGCCACGGCGCCGGCAGCGTGCGCGCGGCGGCGATGACGCCCGACCATTTGAGATGCGGAACGCCGTCGGCGAGCACCATAAAGGTGTCGAAGGCGTCAGCGTCCAGGTTGTAGTGGCGATAAAGCGCCTGCGGGATCGGGTCTTGGATGACGGCGAACTTCGTCGAACCGGCCGGATCGCGCGCGAGCATCCACGCAACGCCCGTCGAGCACAACACGCAGCGCCCGTCGAAGATGACGAGCGGCGCACGATCGTCGAACGTCGGCACGTTCGGGTCGTCGCGATAGGAAGAGCGTTGAACAAGATGGACTGAAGCCAGATCCCTCAATCGTCCCAAGCCTTCAGATCTGGAGCCTCAACATATCGCCAAAGCTACTCTGGGCGGCGAGGACTGCGATAGCGACGCACAGGGCGACTACCGTAAGGCTGATCCGATCCCTCACAGTGTAGAGGATTGGATCGTCGTGCATCCGACCGCGGTCGGCCTTCAGCGTCATTCTGCTCAGCCAATATAGCAGCAACGGGCAGATGAGGAACAACAGTTCTGGACTGCGGTACAGTTCCACGACCTGCGGCTGCGTGCTGTAGATCGCGAGCACGATAACGGCGCCGAATCCACTTGCAGCACTGAGCGCGTTGATCACGTGGCGATCGTCCCGCCGATAGCCGCGCCCCCTGATCTGAGACTGGTCGTCCAGCGCCGTATTGGCAAGCTCGGCGCTGCGTTTGATCAGAGCCAGCGCCAGAAACAGGAACATTGCGAACGCGAGCAGCCAGACCGAGGGGACGACGCCGGTCGCAACCGCCCCTCCCACCAGACGAAGCGAATACAGCGTGGCCAGAATATAGACGTCGACGAGCGCCACGCGCTTCAAGGACAGGGAGTACGCAGTCGTCAGCGCGAAGTAGACGACGATGACGGCCGTAAACGTCATCGACAATTGCGCAGCAATCGCCAGCGACGCGGCCATGAGAGCGACGCCAAGCGCCGCGCCCTGGGCCAGACTGACGGCCCCGGAGGCGAACGGCCGGTTTCGCTTGCGCGGGTGGGCGCGATCAGCGGCCAGATCGAGGAGATCGTTGAAGATATAGGCGCTCGACGCGGCGAGCGAGAAACATGCGAAGGCCGCGATGGCCGCGGCCAGGAGGCTCCAGTCCGACAGGCCGTGGCTGGCGGCCAAGGGCGCAAAGACCAGAAGATTTTTCGACCACTGATAGGGCCGCATCGCTCTGGCGAGGCCCGACGCGACTTCAACGCCGCTTTCAAATGTCTTGTCGGCATTGGCGAGCGACAGCGTTGGAGCCCCACGAGCGCCGACCAGGTGGACGACGCGCGCATGATCGGCGACCGCGCGATCCGCGACGCCGGAACCGACATAATCGTAGCCTCGCGATCCATAGCGCTCGACGAGCGTGGTTGCTGAGTCGCCGCGGCCGCTCTGATCGACGACGCTGATCTCGTCGAACGCCGCGAGATGCGCGGCGATGCTGTCGGCCCAGGCGCGCGGCAGCGACGTCGCCAAATGCGTCCGGCGGCCCGCAGCGCGTTGAGCGCGCACAAACGCGACGAGGTCGTCGTTATATGCGAGCGCTGCGGGATTGATCGGGGCCGCGCGGATCAACCAGGAAAGGTAAGCGGCGCGTCCGCCCATGCGCCGCAACGCCGCCTCAAGGAGCGCCGAAGGCCGCGACTTGATTGCGGCCATCAGCGCTTCGTGCTCGAGGTTGCCGCGCACAAGCGCGCCTTCGAGCGCCACGCACAGCGGCGCACCGTCCAGCGGGTCTCCAACTCGCGCCATCTTGAGGGCGACAACGCTCACTACTGCGACTCCAATCAAAAACTTTCGTCGGCCCGCTGCGCGACGCGGTCGACATCTCAGACTCGCCTATCCTTCCGCTGTCGTGGACTTGCGGCAGTCATAAAGATTCGTTTCCGCCTCGAAAAACAGCGGCCGCGTCGTCGGGACCGTCGCGACGCGTGAGCAGGTCTGCATGATCTCGCGAAAAAAATTGGCGTAGACCGCTACCGAATGTTCGTGGAACGGGCCTTGCACCACGAACAGAGAATAGCCCCGCTCTCGCCAATAGGGCAGCGTCCACTCTTCAACCTGTATCGGCCAGGCGAACGCAATGACGGCCTTTGGCGCTTCAGCGTCGACGACTTCCATGCCGCCAATGGCGAAGGGATAGGCGAACACGGTGTAGCCGTCCTCCGAGACGGTCAGACTCTCTTGGGCGACAGGCGGAAGAGTAACGTTGTATTTTTTCGCCAGCCGCTCGTGTCGCTCGCGCCATTCGGCGGCGCCCTTCGATGAGACCTGCAGCCAGGGCGCCATTTCCATGTTGGTCAGCAGACGCGACCCGCTCGGCGCAGCCCGGCGAACGGCGTCGGCGACGGCGGGCGCCATCGGCGGCTCGAGGGCTTGGGCGACAATCGTCCCGGATCGCGCGATCAGCAGCGCGCCGACGAGGCAGAAGACGGCGAGTCCGCCCACGCGGAAACGATCGTCATATTGCGATTGCGCGAAATGCGCCGCAGTCAGGAGCACGGCCGCCGTGACGAGCATGCCGTAGGGCAGCCAAAGCTGCGTGGGTTGCCGCTCGCCGGTCGCAGGCACGACGAGCAGGATCACCGCGATGACGCTCAACCCAATCGCGAGCAGGGACCAGCGCACATCGCGGTCTTCGATCCACATGCAGGCCGGGAAAATGGCAAGTCCGAGCGCCAGGACCGCCGCGGGAATCCCGGCATCGAGCGAAGTCATCGCCGTCAGCCAGGCGTGCGCAGTCGAAGCGAAGCCGCCGGACCTCAGCGACATCTGCGCTTGCACAATCTGTGCGTCCCAAAAACCGCGCAGATCGAGGAGAACGCCGAAGTTCATTGGAATCCAGAAAGCGAACGACAAGGCCGCGGTCTGCGCCAAGGCCTTCACGGCCAGCGGGCGCGGCGCGTTCAACAACAGTCGGGCGGCGACAAGCGCAGCCAAAGGAAGAAGGAAGAAAACGCCCGAATGCTTGAAGCTCACCGTCAGCGCGATGGCGAATGCGAGCGCAATCTGACGAAGCATGCGCTGCGGGTCGTCGAGAAAGTAAAGCGCCGTGACAATCGTGAGAAGGTAGGCCGGCGCAAGCCCGCTGTCGGACTTGGCGATGTGAGCCCAGAAGATCGCGCCGGGGGCCAGCGCAATGAGCGCCCCGCAAGCAAACGCCCACGCCTCGCTGAGCTTGAGCTGCCTCGCAAGGACGTAGGTTAAAGGCGCCGCGGTCGCCGAAATCATGGCGACCACAAAGCGCGCTGACACCAAGAACGGGGTCTTGTCGATAAAATACGAGGCGCGAAAATCGCCAAGAGACGCCCACCATCCCGCGACCCGGCCCATCGCGTAGAGAGCGACAAACGCGACCGCGACCAGATACGTCAACAACGGCGGATAGTAGTGCTGCGTCGGCGTGAGTTCGCCGGATAGTATCTTCGCCGGCCCGCTGACGTCTTCGTCGGGGTGGCGCCCCTGCCAATCGACGCCGACGAGGCGAACGAAAAGCGCGCCCGCGAACAACGTGAGCATGAGAAGCAACGGGCCGCGCCGCGGCGATTCGCCAATGAGCACCATGCTTGCAGCTCCAGCACGTTCGGCTCGCAACTCAGAATGAGTTCTTGCGACCGTCGCTTACCAGGCCATGTCCCGCATGTCGGACCGCGCAATAAGTGCGCAGCAGTTATCTGTAATCATCTCTACAGAGATGAAATTACATGACGAAGGGCGTTTCTGCCAGTGCATTTTGGATTTGCCGATCGGCGCCGTGTTAACGTTCGCATGGACCGCATTAACCGATACCGGACGTCGCGCTACGGCCCCACCCGACGCCAGCGACCATAATTATCGTTGACGCGATCGTCGCGCGCGGCCGAACGGCGACGAATTTCCGGACCCGGGCGAAACACGTGACGCGATGGCGTCGCCGGACTTTGCACAGATTTCGTACACGAACGATGGGCGCTCCGGAATTGCGGTCGATGCCTCCTTGTTCAGATGGCTACAGTTTACAAATGAAACCAGAGGCCGATTCGGCCGCGGCCAGGAAATATTCCCCCATGAAACCCTACACTGCAGGCGTCGCGCTGGTTTTCGCGCTGACGTCGCCCGTCGTCGCCGGAGACGACACGAAGCTTGATTGCGAGAACGCGATGTCGACGCACGATCTGAACGCCTGCGCCGGTCGCGAATTCGAGACGGCCGACGCGGCGATGAACGAAGCCTACAAGAAGGCGCTGGCGGCGATCCCATCGATGGCGAGCGATCCGCCCTATGACGCCAAGAGCTGGGAGGCGGCGTTGCGCGCCAGCCAGCGCGCGTGGGTCGCGTTTCGCGACGCCGAGTGCCAGGGGCACGTCGCGATGTTCTGGACGGGCGGCACGGGCGCGACCGCCGACATCATTGGCTGCGAGACCGAGATGACGAAGGCGCGCACCGAGGCGTTGAAAGCGCGCTACGAGGACGGCGAGGCGGCGCCGGCGGAGAAAAAATAGGTCAAGCGCGCCGCGGCCTTTTTCGAGAGATGAGCACTACGCGCACGCCGCGCCGATCTTTTTTTCGCCATTGGAATCGCAAGGTTGGGCGCGGGGACAAAGACTTGAGGGACTCCATGAAAGACCTGCCCGACGACGTCGACGCGATCCTGGCGCGGCTGGCCGAGAACTCGCGCGTCGAACTCAATCACATGCGCACGCTTGCGGAAGCCATCCGGCGCGCCGACGAGCAGATGCTGCGCGACGTGCGCAATCTGACCCTGCAGCACGAAATCCGCCGCGAGGAAATTTTCGGCGAGATGCAGAATCTGGCGGCGCGGCTGTGCGCGGTGCCGGCGCGAGCGCGCATGACGATGATCGATCAGCCGGCGACGTCGGTTCCGCGCGTGGCGCTCGACGCTCCGCCGCCGCGCGGCGGCGGCGACTGGCGCGAAGCGGCGCAAAAGATCGACGACGAACTTGAGTACACATTCGGCAAGGCCGGCGCGCCGCGGCATTGACCTAGGGTGGTTGGCGGCGCCGCGCATGATGAACGGCGGGGATAAGATTCTGCGCTGTTAACGTCGAATGTCTTGGAGCGTGACGCTCTTTTGTGCTAATCTTCATAAGCTGCCGAAAGGCGGCATAAGACGCTGGCTCGTTCATTCGCGCCGGCGTTTTGCTTTGCGCCATCGCGAAAGTGTGAAGCGAAGCGCCATCCGCGCCGCCCCGCGAAGTGTTAAACTTGTCGGACTGTAAGTCTCTGACTCGAGCGGATCGGCTCGGACGTCATGCGAGACCGATCCGCGCCTGATCAGTGGGCCTTTGAGAAGGAACCCATGTCATGGCCACGCACTACGATGAAGCGCATCGCATCGTCATCTCGGATGAAGACGCCCGCGGCGGCGCCACCGGACATAACGTTCGCTATGTGCTCGGCTTGGGGCTGACCGGCGTCATCGCCGCATTCGCCGCGCTCGCAATATATTTCGGTTTCGACCGCTTGCAGGCGAACGTCTCGGCCGCGCTCGCACAAAATCCATCCGAGGTTTTGAGGAACTTCGCGCCCTATGCTTCTATCGCGCTCGCCGGCGCCATCGGCGGCGGCTTGCTGCTCGGGCTTTGGAACATGATTTCCGGGCGCAGCGAGGATGGAAGCCAAAGCTTCATGCGTTTCCGCGTCGTCGCCCAGTTCGCGCTGATCTGCGTGATCATGGCGATCTTCTACGTGTCGGCGGCGTAGCGCGCGGCTGCGAAACTCACGAGCGCAACCGCGGCGCGAACGTCATTGGCTGCGCTTGAAGCTGCCGCGCACGCCCTTGATGCCGGTGCCTTTCGTCGACACCGTCACCGCCACCGTCTGGCTCGTCGCCGTGAACGTCATGTCGAGGCGGCCTTCGATGCTGCCGCTGAACTGCGCGGAGAGTTTGCCGGGAGACGCCGTTCCCGACGCTTCGCCGGTGACGTTGTAGGTGCGCTCCTCCCACGTGCCGGAAACCTTGTCGCCTTCCGACGCCGTCAGCTTGCTGCGGAATTCGAAGTTGGAGGATTCGCCTTTGCAGCGGATGACGACGCTGATCTGGCCGCCTTTGTAGTATCCGATGCAGGAGATCTTTTCGTCCGTCCCGTCCTCGAAGGAGAGCGTGCCGCCGCCATTCCACGTGCCGGCCAGAACATCGAGGCTTGAGTTTTGCGCCGACGCCGATGGAGCAAAGAGGCAGATGGCGGCGGCGCCGATCAAGGCGCGGACGGCTGGACCTGCTGGACGCGCGCGCCGCGCGGCGAAGATCGTCGACATTGACTTCCCCTCTCCTCTGTACGCCCTTACTGGCGGCGCTCAAGTGCGGCGCCCCGAGGGTCAGGCTGACCAGCCAATGAGACTGTTCGATGACGCACGGGGATGCAACCGCACAATGCCGATGACGAAGCGATACAGCGGGGCGGCGATCGCGATCCATTGGCTGACGGCGCTGGCCATCGCCGTTCAAATCGGCCTGGCCTGGAAAATGACCTCGATGCGGCCCGGCTCGTCGTTCCATTTCGCGCTCTACCAGTGGCACAAGTCGATCGGCGTCACGATCCTGGTCCTCAGCGTCTTTCGCCTGATCTGGCGCCTGCTGCACAGGCCGCCTCCCCTCCCCGCCGCCATGCCGGCCTGGGAAAAGCGACTGGCGACGGCGAGCCACGCGACACTATACGCCTTGCTCATCGCGCTGCCGCTCACGGGATGGGCGATGGTGTCGGCTTCGCCCTTGAGAATTCCGACGGTGCTCTATGGCGTCGTGCCGTTTCCACACTTGCCGGTGCTGCCCGACCTGGCGGACAAGCGCGCCGCCGAGGACGCCTTGAAGATTGTGCACGAGATTGCCGGATGGATCCTCTTGGCGCTGCTGGCGGGGCACATCGGCGCGGCGCTTCGCCATCATGTCCTGCTCCGCGACGACGTGCTGATCCGGATGCTGCCGCGACGGCGCGGAGAGACGTGACGGCCGTCATGCTTTCGCCATCGCATCTCGGTAGCAGGCTAGCCGAAGAGTTGGACTCGTCACTTCCATGACCGACACACTGTTGAATTCCGTCATCGCCCGCGCCCGTCAGTTGATCGACGACGAAGCGGATTGAGCGCGGCATTTTCCGGCGCTGACGCGCGACGGCCGGGCCGTCGATCCGGCTGATCTCGAGGCTGTCATCTTTTGCGCGAGCGGCGCGCTGTTTCACGCGGCGTTCGAGGCGACCGGCGAAACGCACCGCGCGTTCGAACTGCGCAGCGAGGCCTGCCGCCGTCTGCTGCCGCACGCCGAGGCGCCACAAGAGGTTCTCGAGAACATCAACGATTCGAGCGTCGGCTACGCGTGCGTGCTGCAGATTTTTGATGCGTATCTCGATCGCGAATAAAGGGCGGCCATCCACGTCTCGCGGGTCTATTTCGGCCGGACGATCGCGGCGATCTCGATGTCGATCTCGTCGTCGACCATCGACTGGTAGTCCGTCATGTTGAAGGCGCTGCGCAGGATGCGCGTCTTGGCGACGAACTGACGGACGCCAACGTCATACTTGAGCGCCGGATCGTCGTGCGGTTCGAGCGTGACTTTGAGCGTCACCGGTTTGGTGATGCCGTTGACGGTGATCTCGCCGGCGACGTCGGCTTGCGTCGCCGAGCGCGGTTTCACGGCGAGGCTCTTGAAGGCGATCGTCGGCGAGGCGGCGACGTTGAAGAAGGCCTTGCCCTTCAATTCGTCGTCGACGAGCGGCTGGCCGGTCGTCAGGCTCGCCGCGGCGATCGAGGCGCTGATCTTGGCTCTCTCGGGCTTGGCCTCGTCGTAGTCGAGCGTGCCGCTGACCTTGGTGAAGCGGCCGCGCTGCTTCGAGTACGCCATCGTGAAGACGAAGTTGACCTCGGTCTTGCGCTGGTCGAATTCGTAGCGGCCGGCGTGCGCGGGCGGCGCGGCGGCGAAGAGCTGCAGGATGAGCAGACTGGGAAGCGCGAGTGTGAGCAACCCGCGCGCAAGGCGCGCGGCGGTCGACGCGAACGGTGCTGCAACCGGCATTGTGATGCCCCTCTTCCGTGCTCCCCGGCTGCAGACTATGCGCGCGGATGTGGCGCGCGTGCGGCCGGGTTAAGTTCGGAGGAGAGATAAGGAGGCTGGGTGGGGTCACGCAGATCGCCACCGGCTCACCTCCAGTACGTCATGACCGCGACGGCGGCCATCCACGTTGATCGCCGCGCCGGACGTGAACGAGTTGAGCGCTAACCCCGTTCACGCTCGACATCGGCGGGAAGCGGGAACACTTCGCCCGTCGCTTGATCGAACAGATCGGCCCACTCTGGATTTGTTTGCAGGATGAGTCGCACCTTCCACGCCCGCTTCCATTTCTTGATCTGACTCTCGCGGCGGATCGCGTCGTCCATCGTCGCGTGCATTTCGTAATAGACGAGCCGCGTGACGCCGTAGCGCTTGGTGAAGCCGTCGACGAGTTTCTGTTCGTGCAGGCTCGCGCGCTGCGCCACGTTGCTTGTTACGCCCGCGTAGAGGACGCCGTTCGGCGCGCTCGCGAGCAGATAGACGCACGGTTGCTTGGGATGGAAGCCGCGCATCGTCGAATTGCTCTGCGCTTAGGAGGCATAGGGCGTGCGGCTTGCAACGTGGATGGCCGCCTTCGCGGCCATGACGGGATGGGAGAAGATGGCCGCCTAGATTTCTACCATATCCAGTCGCCACGTCGAAGGCGGAACGATGGTGCACCTCCCTAGTGACCGACTGCTTCGCAGCATTCGCGCTATGAAATGATCTTGCAAAACACCCTACCACAATCGTCATGGCCGCGAAGGCGGCCATCCACGGTGTTTTCGGTGAAGCGACACTCGCCAATACATTCGTCATCCTCGGCGGAGCGAATGCGAACGCCGGGGATCCAGCGCAAGGCTACTATCGCGTTATGGCGCATCCGGCAGTTTTTGCGCTGGATCCCCGCGCTGCGACGCGGCACCGCCGCGCTCGCGCGAGGATGACGATCTGGAAGCCGCCGGAGACAACCCAACAACGTCATATAGGACCGGGTCAGTTCCCGGGTCTCAACGATTGAGCGCTGCGCCGATCGCTACGCCCGGGAATGCGGGTGGGGTATCAGAGCGCAAAAAATTCTATAAGTCGCTTTTGCCTACATTGCAGATAGAACAGAGTGTGCGAAGGTTGGTAATCTCGGTTTCACCGCCCCTGCTCCACGCGAGTATGTGATCAACGTGCAGAGTGACGTCAGAGTTTTTCGCCGGACTTGCTCCACACATTCCGCAGATGCAATTGTCGCGGATCAGAACGATAGCCCGCAGCCTCCAATTAATCTTTCTGAGTGTTCGACGTGACGTGCCGGTCTTCGTACTTGCAAAACTCTGCATTTGTTGGGAAGAGTTGTCGGGCTGTTCGATGTACCGTATAAATTCGGTCAGCGAATTGTTCCAAGTGCCAAACCTTTTTTCATAAGTTCCCAGCGAAAACTGAGACAGACCCGCAGATTTTCCGATGTCGCTCCCTACCGGTTGTCGGCCGAGAGCCGTCCAAACCGTTGCTAGGTTTTCAAATAATTCTTCGTCGGGAATATTGAGTCTGTTATTAATTTTCAGCCCAGCCGCGGCCAGCGCCTTGTTCCAAGTGCCAAATCGACGAAGCATGGTAGTCGAACTATACTGCCCAACTTCATTGTAAGCCGCCACCGTGATTGATTTGGCGCTAAGTTTTTCTGCCGCATTCCGTAGATCAGCAAGCAGCTCATCAGCGGCGTTGTTTCGCTTTCTAAGCTTCAGCGCAAACTTCCGCATTGATCTTGACCCTCCCCCTCAGCGGGTACCCGATTTGAGGTAGAGTCCGATCTTCCCGAGAGGAGACGGACGTCATGCGTAAGAGCCGATTTTCGGACGAGCAAATTATCGCGATATTGCGTGAGCAGTGACCCTCACCCCTAGCGGGTACCCGATTTGAAGTAGAGTCCGTCAAACCCTACGAGGAGACGGACGTCATGCGTAAGCGCCGGTTTTCGGACGAACAGATCATCGCGATATTGCGGGAGCAGGA
>JBQTKA010000022.1:0-13557 GCA_052386495.1 Hyphomicrobium sp.
ATGCCGCGCCGATGAACCAGGAGCATGCCTATGCGCTGGCGGTGGAGAAATTGCTCGGCATCACTGTGCCGCCGCGGGCGCAGTATATCCGGGTTCTGTATTCGGAGCTCACCCGGATCATGAACCATCTTTTGAACACAACAACGCAGGCGCTGGACGTGGGCGCGTTGACGCCGGTGTTGTGGGGCTTCGAAGAGCGCGAAAAGCTCATGGTGTTTTATGAGCGCGCGTCCGGCTCGCGGATGCACGCCAAGTATTTCCGCATCGGCGGCGTTCATCAGGATTTGCCGGAGAAGCTCGTCGACGACATTCACGCGTGGATCGATCCGTTTCTCAAAGTCGTCGATGACATCGACCAACTGCTGACCGAGAACCGCATCTTCAAGCAGCGCAACGTCGATATTGGCGTCGTCTCCTTGGACGACGCGTTCGCGTGGGGTTTCTCGGGCGTGATGGTGCGCGGCTCGGGCGCGGCGTGGGATTTGCGCAAGGCTCAGCCTTACGAATGTTACAGCGAGTTCGATTTCGACATTCCGACCGGCAAGAACGGCGATTGCTACGACCGCTATCTGATCCGTATGCAGGAAATGCGCGAGAGCGCGAAGATCATGCGCGCCTGCTGCGAAAAGCTGAAATCAGCGGCGGGGCACGGTCCGCACGTCGCCGACGCCAAAAAGGTCGTGCCGCCGACGCGGGGCGAGATGAAGCGCTCGATGGAGGCGCTGATACATCACTTCAAGCTCTACACCGAGGGCTTCCACGTGCCGGCCGGCGAGGTGTACGCCTGCGTCGAAGCGCCGAAGGGCGAATTCGGCGTCTATCTCGTGGCGGACGGATCGAACAAGCCCTACCGCTGCAAAATCCGCGCGCCGGGCTTTCCGCACCTGGCCGCAATGGACTTTCTGAACAAGGGGCACATGCTGGCCGACGTCTCCGCGATCCTCGGCTCGATCGATATCGTATTCGGCGAGATTGATCGGTAGGGCAACCTTGCGGCAGAGCTCTCAGTCGCCGTGACGTTACGCTGGATCCGAGCGATTGCGTTTCTGGCCGGCCTGTTGCTTGCCGCGATCGGCATACGGTTCTTGATCGCGCCGGACCGCGCCGCGCATACCTTCGGGCTGGCGAAAGACATCGCCGGTTTCGAACTTCATCAGGTGATCGGCCTGCGCGATCTCTGGCTCGGCGCGTTGGCGATGGCGTTCGCCGCGCTGAAGGAGTGGCGCGCGCTGGCGCTGTGGTTCGGCTTCGGCGCGATTGTTTGCTTTGCGGACGCGGGGATCGCGGCGGCGTCGAGCGGCCGACCCGAACCGGTGGCGTTCCACGTCGTCTGCGGGTTCGCCTGCGCGGCGCTCGCGACATGGTTAGCGAGATATCCTCGACTTTCATAGTTAGGCGGGAATTGGCTGGCGTGCTCTGCGAACCGCTGGCACAACTGTCGCTTGGAAATGTCCGTCTAGCGAGGAAAGGCGCGTCGGATGGTTTGGGACAATCTTTTCCTGCTTTCGGTCGCGGCCTTCGGTTTTGGCCTGAGCCTGGCGACGTACCGGCTGTTCGCCCGTTCGAATGGCTGGCCCATGGGGGCGCTTCAGGCGGATTTGCCGGTTATCCCCATGCTCCTTGGTCTGCTCGGACTTCTCGCCGGGTTGGCGTTCGCCACGGCGCGGGGCGCTGATGACGGCGGCTGGGCCATCATCGCGGTGGGTTTTCTGCTGGCTGTGCTTTGGACGGGGTTCCTGCGCGTGGGCTCGCAGATCTCGCTGTTCTTGGCGCCGGCCGCAACGTTCCTGCTGCTTCTCGGGTGGCTGGCGGCGCCGCTCGGCTATGCGGAGCGGAAATGGGCGACGGAAAGCCCAGCCGAGACTTTGCAGCGACGAGGCGTCATCAGCGGACCGGCCGACATCGACATTACCGTGCCCGGCCGGGCAACGACTCCGCAGCCGTAGGGTGGGCGTCGTCGCCGCGAATCACCGGCGACGACGTGCAGATCGTCGCACCCTCGCCACATAACCGCAAAGCCGTCGGACTTGTTGGCGAAGCGCCGGCGTCTTGCGTTGATGCGCCGATGCTCGTACTGGACCGGGCAGTCGTCGCAGGGTTAATCTCGCGTATTGTTCAAGTGGAATCGGCGCGCCGACCGCGCGCCGCGCGGAGGTGACGCGACGCCGGCTTAAGCCGGCAGCGCATCGTCGCCGCGCCATCAGGAGCCGTCGATGGCCGTTCGCCGACTTCATCCCGAGCAGCCCGCGACGTTCGCATTCTCGGCCGAAAACCAGGCATGGGCCGAGCGGACGATCGCCAATTATCCGCCCGGCAAGCAAGCGTCTGCGATCATCCCGCTGCTGTGGCGGGCTCAGGAGCAGAACAGCGGATGGCTGAGCGAGCCGGCGATCCGCGCCGTGTGCGACCGCCTCGGCATGGCGTACATCCGCGGCCTTGAGATCGCGACCTTCTACACGATGTTCCAGTTGGCCCCCGTGGGCTCGAAGGCGCACGTGCAGGTGTGCGGCACGACGCCGTGCATGTTGAACGGCGCCCGCGCGCTCGTCGACGTCTGCAAGCGGCGCATCGCCGAGCATCCGCATGAACTGAGCTTCGACGGTTTGTTGTCATGGGAAGAGGTCGAGTGTCTCGGCAATTGCGCCAACGCGCCGGTGGTTCAGGTCGGGAGGGACACCTTCGAGGATCTGACGCCGTCGCTGCTCGAAGCCGTGATTGACGGGTTTGTTCTCGGCAAGCCGCCAAAGGCCGGTTCGCAAATCGGGCGCACTGCATCCTGTCCTGCGGACGGTCCGACGACCCTGCGCGACCCATCGCTCTATGACGGCTCGACGATCGGCGCGTGGAGAAAGCGGTTCGAGGAGACGGGTTCCGCCCAATCAACGTCCCCCGCCGCTCAGACGCCGGCTACGTCGTCCGCGCCGTCTCAGCCGCATCCGGCAGCGCTTGCGGCCATCGCCAACGCCGGGCTCGTCAAGGACTTCGAGGCCCGCGGCGGCGGCAAGCCGCTATCGTTCGGCGAACTGGATAAGCTGAAATTGGAAACCGGGCGGTTTGTGACGCAGGCGTCGCGCCCCGAATTGCTGGCTGCGCCGCGCGGCGCGCCCGACGACCTGGGGCTGATCTGGGGCGTCGGCGACGTGCTTGCGAAGCGCCTTAACGCCATGGGCGTCTGGCATTTCGAGCAGATCGCCAACTGGACGCCGGCGAACGTCGCGTGGTTCGAAGACGCGATGGACGGCTTCAAGGGGCGGGTGACGCGCGACAAGTGGATCGAGCAGTGCCAGAAGCTCGCCGCGGGCTGGCGCCCTGAGAGCGGCGTCGGCGAACGGCCGAAGGATTGAGGCGTAATGCTCCACGATCGAGACCGCATCTTCCGCAACCTTTATGGTTTCCACGACGTCTCACTCAAAGGCGCCGTCAAGCGCGGCGCGTGGGACGGCACGAAGATCTTCATCGACAAGGGTCACGACTGGATCATCGACGAGGTGAAGAAATCGGGCCTGCGCGGACGCGGCGGCGCCGGGTTTCCGACGGGCCTCAAGTGGTCGTTCATGCCAAAAGCCGATTCGAGACCGAGTTATCTCGTCATCAACGCCGACGAGTCGGAGCCAGGCTCGTGCAAGGACCGCGAGATTTTGCGCCACGATGCGCATCTGTTGATCGAAGGCGCACTGCTCGCCTCGTTCGCGATGCGAGCCCACGTGAGTTACATTTACGTGCGCGGCGAATACATGCGCGAGCGCGAGGCGCTGGAGCGCGCGATCTCGGAAGCCTACGACGCCAAGCTGATCGGCAAGAGCAACGTACACGGCTGGGATTTCGATCTCTTCGTACATCACGGCGCCGGCGCCTATATTTGCGGTGAAGAAACCGCGATGCTCGAGAGCCTCGAAGGCAAGAAGGGTCAGCCCCGCCTGAAGCCGCCGTTTCCGGCGAACGTCGGACTTTACGGCGCGCCGACGACGATCAACAACGTCGAGAGTATCGCCGTCGTGCCCGACATCCTGCGGCGCGGCGCGACGTGGTTTGCCGATCTCGGCTTGCCCAACAACACGGGCACGAAGCTGTTTCAGATTTCAGGTCACGTCGAGCTGCCATGCTGCGTTGAGGAGGAGATGGGCATTCCGATGCGGGAGCTCATCGACAAGCACTGCGGCGGCGTGCGCGGCGGCTGGGACAATCTGCTGGCCGTGATCCCTGGCGGGTCGTCGGTGCGCTGCATCACCGCCGAACAGGCGACGGACGTGACGATGGATTTCGATGCGCTGGGCAAGCTCGGTTCTGGCCTCGGCACGGCGGCTGTCATCGTCATGGATAAGTCGACCGACATCATCGCCGCGATCCGGCGCATCGCCTATTTCTATAAGCATGAAAGCTGCGGGCAATGCACGCCGTGCCGCGAAGGCACAGGCTGGATGTGGCGCGTGCTTGAACGCATGGAGCGCGGCGAAGCCGAGAAGCGCGAGATTGATCTACTGTTCGAAGTGACGAAGCAAGTGGAAGGTCACACGATATGCGCGCTGGGCGACGCCGCGGCGTGGCCGGTGCAGGGCTTGATCAAGAATTTCCGGCCTGTCATCGAGGCGCGGATCGACAAGTATCAGGCGAAGCATTCGCGCGAGGCAGCGGAGTAACGCATGCCCAAGCAACTCATCATCGATGGCCACGCGATCGAGGTGGAGGATGGCACCACGTTGATGCACGCCTGCGAGGCGGTGGGCAGCGAGATCCCGCGTTTCTGCTATCACGAGCGCCTGTCGATCGCCGGCAACTGCCGCATGTGCCTCGTCGAGGTTCAGGGCTCGCCGAAGCCGATCGCGAGCTGCGCGATGATCGTCAACGATCTGCCGCCGAACAAGGACGGCAGTCCCAAGGTCGTTTCGACGAATACGCCGCTGGTCAAGAAAGCCCGTGAAGGCGTGATGGAATTTCTGCTGATCAACCACCCGCTCGATTGCCCGATCTGTGACCAGGCCGGCGAGTGCGATCTGCAAGATCAGGCGATGGCGTTCGGCATGGGCGGGTCGCGCTATCACGAGAACAAGCGCGCGGTTGAAGAAAAGCACATCGGCCCGCTGATCAAGACGATGATGACGCGCTGCATTCACTGCACGCGCTGCGTCCGCTACATGACGGAAGTGGCGGGCGTCGAGGAATTGGGCCTGATCTCGCGCGGCGAGGACGCCGAGATCACGACCTACCTCGAAAACGGCATTCTCTCGGAAATGAGCGCAAACGCCGTGGATCTGTGTCCCGTCGGCGCGCTGACGCACCGGCCGTGGGCGTTCAACGCGCGTCCCTGGGAGATGACGACGACGGAGACGATCGACGTCATGGACGCCGTCGGCTCCGCAATCCAGGTCGATACGCGGGGCGGCGCAGTAATGCGGATTTTGCCGCGCAACAACGACGCCGTGAACGAAGAATGGATTTCCGACAAGACGCGCCATGTTGCCGACGGATTGAAGACGCAACGGCTCGATCAGCCCTATGTCCGCCGCAACGGCGCGCTCGAACCGGCGACGTGGGCCGAGGCGCTCGATGCCGTCGCCGAAAAACTGAAGTCCGCGAAACCCGACAAAATCGGCGCGATTGCCGGCGATCTCTGCGGCGCCGAAGAGATGTTCGCGCTCAAGGATTTGATGACGCGCTTCGGCGTGGCGTCGATCGATTGCCGGCAGGCGGGCGATGCGTTCGATCCGAAGCTCGGCCGCGCGAGCTACCTGTTCAACTCGTCGATCGAGGGCATCGAGCAAGCCGACGTCATTCTGATCGTCGGCTCGAACCCGCGGCTTGAAGCGCCCGTTCTCAATTCTCGCATCCGCAAGCGCTGGCGCGCGGGCGGTTTGACGGTTGGACTCGTCGGTCGAAAGGCCGATCTGACGTATCCCGCCGACTATCTCGGCGCCGGTCCGGAAACCTTGACGGCGCTCGCCGACGGCCGTCACGACTTTGCCAAAGCGCTGAAGGCGGCGAAGCGGCCAATGGTCATCGTCGGACAGGCGGCGTTTGCGCGCGCCGACGGGTTGGTCGTGTTGTCGCTGGCCGCCCGCATCGCGGTCGCCGCCTGCGACGGCAAGGACGCCGCGTGGAACGGCTTCAATGTGCTGCACACGGCCGCGTCGCGGGTCGCCGCCCTCGACCTTGGATTTGTGCCCGGAAAGGGCGGCAAGGACCTCGCCGGGATCCTCGGCGGCGACATGGAAGTCGTTTATCTCCTCGGCGCCGACGAGTGCGATCTTTCGAAGCTCGGCGCGGCGTTCGTCGTCTATCAGGGCAGTCATGGCGACGCCGGCGCGCACCGCGCCGATGTGATCCTGCCCGGGGCGGCCTATACCGAGAAATCCGCGACGTACGTCAACGCCGAGGGGCGCGCTCAGCATACGTTGAAAGCCGCATTCCCGCCGGGCGACGCGAAAGAGGACTGGCGGATCGTGCGGGCGCTGTCGCAACGCGCCGGCGCGACGTTGCCATATGATTCTTTGAACGAGCTGCGCGCGGCGATGTATAGGTCGGCGCCGCAGCTGGCGGCCCTCGACGCCATTGAGGCCCGTGCGATGAGCGGCCTTGGCACGCTGGCGAAATTGACCGGCGCGCCATCGGGCGACCCGTTTGGCGCGGCCGTCGCTGATTTCTACCAAACCAACGCCGTCGCGCGCGCGTCCGCCGTAATGGCCGGAATGAGCGCGCTCCGGGCAGCGCGCGATCGCAAACTCGCGGCGGCGGAGTGATGATGATGCAGAACGTGATGGCCATATCAACGAGCGCTTGTTGGCAATGGCAAAAGCCATGGCGCAACATTTCGTCATGGCCGCGAAGGCGGCCACTTACGTTGAGCGGCCTAAGTCGATCTCCTTCGTCGATCCGCGAACATCGAATGCGCCATGTCGTGGATGGCCGCCTTCGCGGCCATGACGCTGCGGGGCGCGAGTCGCGATCAAAACAGGGTGCGCCGATCCGATGATCGACTCCGTCTTGCAATTCATGGCCGACTACGGCTGGACGATACTGACGCTCGTTGCGGCGTCGTTGGCGATGCTGCTCGGGCTCCTTTTGATCATCGCCTATCTGCTGCTGATGGACCGCAAGGTATGGGCGGCGGTGCAGATGCGGCGCGGCCCCAACGTCGTCGGTCCATTCGGATTGTTGCAGTCTTTCGCCGACCTTCTGAAGTTCGTCTTCAAAGAGCCGCTGATCCCGGCCGGCGCCGACAAAGCCGTGTTCCTGCTGGCGCCGCTTGCGACGGCGACGTGTGCGCTGGCGGCCTGGGCGGTGATACCGATCAACGAAAACGGCCTGGGCAAGTGGGTGATCTCCGACCTGAACGTCGGCATTCTCTATATCCTCGCGATCTCCTCGCTCGGCGTCTACGGCGTCATCATGGGCGGCTGGGCGTCGAACTCGAAGTATCCGTTCATG
Organism: Hyphomicrobium sp.; assembly: GCA_052386495.1. GTDB lineage: Bacteria > Pseudomonadota > Alphaproteobacteria > Rhizobiales > Hyphomicrobiaceae > Hyphomicrobium_B. The sequence continues at coordinate 7,423 of JBQTKA010000022.1, forward strand.
GGCGCGCTCCGCTCCGCTGCGCAAATGGTGAGCTACGAAGTCTCCATCGGCCTGATTATCATCTGCGTGCTGCTGCTCGTCGGCTCGTTGAACATGACCGACATCGTCAATGCGCAGAAAACCGGACTGGGAACGAGCGCGGGCCTCGGCTCGTCGCTGCTGGATTGGCATTGGCTGGCGCTGTTTCCGATGTTCGTCGTGTTCTTCATCTCGGCCCTGGCCGAGACCAATCGTCCGCCGTTCGATCTGCCGGAAGCGGAATCGGAACTCGTCGCCGGGTATATGGTGGAATACGCGTCCACGCCCTATCTGCTCTATATGCTCGGCGAGTATGTCGCGATCACCACGATGTGCGCGCTGACGACGATCCTGTTCCTTGGCGGCTGGCTGCCGCCGGCCGACGTTTGGCCGCTGAATGCGGTTCCGGGTCTTTTCTGGTTCCTGCTGAAGGTGGTTTTCGTCTTCTTCATGTTCGCGATGGTGAAGGCTTTCGTGCCGCGCTACCGCTATGACCAGCTCATGCGGCTCGGATGGAAGGTGTTTCTGCCGCTCTCGCTGGCGATGGTGGTGCTGACGGCGGGCGCGCTGAACTTTGGAGGACTTGTGCCATGAGCGCCGGCGGAATCGGAGCGTTGATCGGGCTCTTCTTCGGCGTCGCAGGCTGGCGGGCGATGCATATTCTCAGCGCGCGCGTCGACAAGGACGAAACGAAGAGGCTGTTGCGCATCGTCGGCGCCATTGAGATCGTTCTTTTGCCGGCGATCGGCTACGTCATCGGCGAGATTGCGTTTGGCGGCGCAGGTGGAGGAGCGGCGGCATGAACGCGGCGCGCGGGTTCAAATCGCTGTTTCTTGCCGAATTCGTCGGGGCGTTCTTCCTGACGATGCGCTACTTTTTTGCGCCGAAGAAGACGCTGAACTACCCTTACGAGAAGGGGCCGCTGAGCCCGCGTTTCCGCGGCGAACACGCGCTGCGCCGCTATCCCAACGGCGAAGAGCGCTGCATCGCCTGTAAGCTGTGCGAGGCTATCTGCCCGGCGCAGGCGATCACGATCGAGGCCGGGCCGCGCCGCAACGACGGCACGCGGCGCACCACACGTTACGACATCGACATGACCAAATGCATCTATTGTGGGTTATGCCAGGAGGCGTGCCCCGTCGACGCCATCGTCGAGGGACCGAACTTCGAGTTCGCGACGGAGACGCGCGAAGAGCTGTTCTACGACAAGGATCGATTGCTCGCGAACGGCGACCGCTGGGAGCGCGAGATCGCGAAGAACATGGAACTGGACGCGAAGTATCGGTGATGGCTGTGACAATGTCGAAAATGCCGGTCGCAGTTCGCACATTGCCGTCATGGCCGCGAAGGCGACCATCCACGCGAGGGTGTGCTCGTGATCAATCCGCGCAAGTGAATGTGACGGCTCCTTCGACGCCGTCCCAGTTGAAAGTTGTCGTAGTTGGCCGCCTTCGTGGCCATGACGGGAGTAGAGGCGAGGCGCGGCGCGAACGACCTTGGGTCCCGGCGATCCACTGCGCGTCGGCCGGTATGACAAGTTTGCATGGGGCCGACGAATGACAGCCGGCTTCTTCTATCTGTTCAGCACGCTCGCCATCGCCTCGGCGGCCATGGTGATCCTCGCGCGCAATCCCGTGCACGCCGTGCTTTTTCTGATCCTGACGTTTTTCAACGCGGCGGGGCTTTTCGTGCTGCTTGGCGCCGAATTTCTCGCGATGCTGCTCATCGTCGTCTATGTCGGCGCGGTGGCGGTGCTGTTCCTGTTCGTCGTGATGATGCTTGACGTGGATTTCGCCGAGTTGAAAGCTGGGTTCATTGAGAATGCGCCGGTCGGCGCGCTGGTCGGCGGCGTGGTGTTGGCCGAGCTGATCGCGCTGTTCGCGTTTCAGGGCCTGCAGATCGCGCCGGGCAAAGTCGCGGCGGCGGCGATCCCGAGTGACGTGACGAATACCGAGGCGCTCGGCCTGCTGATCTACACGAAGTACGTCTATTTCTTTCAGGCCGCGGGGCTCATCCTTCTCGTCGCCATGATCGGCGCCATTGTCCTGACGCTGCGCCATCGCGAGGGCGTGAAGCGGCAATCCATTTCGGCGCAGGTCGCGCGCGGCCCCACCACGGCGCTAGACGTTGTCAAGGTGCCGAGCGGCGGGAGCGTCGTTCCGCCCGCGAAGACGAAGGAGGCGGCGGAGTGACGATCGGGCTCGGCCACTATCTGACCGTCGCCGCGTGCCTGTTCACGCTCGGCATCTTCGGCATCTTCCTCAACCGCAAGAACGTCATCATCATCCTGATGTCGGTCGAACTGATGCTGCTCGCGGTCAATATCAACCTCGTCGCGTTTGCGCATTTCAACGGAGACCTCGTCGGACAAGTGTTCTCGCTGTTCATTCTGACCGTTGCCGCCGCGGAAGTGTCGATCGGCCTCGCGATCCTCGTCGCCTACTATCGCAACCGCGGGTCCATCGCAGTTGAAGACATCAACATGATGAAGGGGTGAGCGCATGATCGACATACTGCTCAGCTCCGTCTTCCAGCGCGTCATCAACCCGTTGTGGTGGCTGGCCGTGATCGGCGGCGCGATCACGGCGTTTCTCGCCGTTGGCCTGCTCGTCTTGGTAGGATCTCTCGCCGCATGATCTATTCGGCCATCGTCTTTCTCCCGCTGCTCGGCGCGTTGATTGCGGGGCTTTTCGGCCGCGCCATCGGCGCGCGTCCGAGCGAGGTCATCACGACGGGGTTGTTGTTCGTAGCGGCCGGGCTGTCGTGGGTCGCGTTCGTGCAGACGGGGTTCGAGCACCAGACTCACAAAGTGCAGCTGATGCGCTGGATCACGTCCGGCGAACTCGATACGTCGTGGTCGCTGCGCATCGATGCGCTGACCGGCGTGATGCTCGTCGTCGTCACGACGGTGTCCAGCCTCGTGCACCTCTATTCGATCGGCTACATGCACGAGGACGACTCGCGCGCCCGCTTCTTCTCTTTTCTGTCGCTGTTCACGTTCGCCATGCTGATGCTCGTGACGAGCGACAACCTGCTGCAGATGTTCTTCGGCTGGGAGGGCGTCGGGCTTGCGAGCTACCTGCTCATCGGCTTCTGGTACAAGAAGCCTGAAGCCAATGCCGCAGCGATCAAGGCGTTCGTGGTCAACCGCGTCGGCGATTTCGGTTTCGCGCTCGGCATCTTCGCGCTGTTTTTCGTGTTCAAGTCGGTCAGCCTCGACGCGATATTCGCAGCGGCGCCGACGGCGGTCGGCAAGACGTTCACGTTTGCCGGATACGACGTCGATATTCTAACAACGATCGCGCTGCTGCTGTTCATGGGCGCTTGCGGAAAGAGCGCGCAGTTCCTGCTGCACACCTGGCTTCCGGACGCCATGGAAGGCCCGACGCCCGTCTCGGCGCTGATCCACGCCGCCACGATGGTGACGGCCGGCGTGTTCATGGTCGCGCGGCTGTCGCCGATCTTCGAATACGCGCCGCAAGCCCTTGTCATAGTCACGTTCATCGGCGCGATTACCGCGTTTTTCGCCGCGACCGTCGGTCTCGTGCAGAACGACATCAAGCGCGTCATTGCCTATTCGACGTGCTCGCAGCTCGGCTACATGTTCGTCGCTTGCGGCATCGGCGCCTACGGCGTTGCGATCTTTCACCTCTTCACGCATGCCTTCTTCAAGGCGCTGCTCTTCCTCGGCGCTGGCTCGGTGATTCACGCGATGCATCACGAGCAGGACATGCGCAAGATGGGCGGACTGCGCGGCAAGATTCCGTGGACATTCGCGATGATGCTTGTCGGCACGCTGGCCTTGACGGGCGTCGGCATTCCGCATCTCGCCGGCTTCGCCGGCTTCCACTCGAAAGACGCAATCATCGAAGGAGCGTTCGCGGCGCACACACCGCACAACTACGCTTTCTGGCTTCTGGTCGTCGCGGCGCTGATGACGTCGTTCTATTCCTGGCGGCTGATCTTCATGACGTTCTACGGCGAGACGCGCGCCGACCACGAAACCTATGAGCACGCCCACGAAAGTCCGCCGACGATGCTGGCGCCGCTCGCCGTGCTCTCGGTTGGCTCCATTTTTGCGGGTTTCGCGTTCAAGGAGTTCTTCATCGGACACGAGGAGGCGGCGTTCTGGGGCGCTTCGATCTTCCGCGGCGAAGGCAATCACATTCTCCACGACATGCATCAGATCCCGGCGTGGGTCGGTTTCGCGCCGCTGATTGCGATGCTTTCGGGGTTCGCCATCGCCTGGGTCTACTACATCGGCGCGCCGTGGCTGCCCGCCGCAACGGCGCGCGCGTTCCGGCCGCTGTATCTGTTCCTCTTGAACAAGTGGTACTTCGACGAACTCTATGACCTGATCTTCGTCAGACCCGCGTTCGCCATCGGTCGCTTCTTCTGGAAGGGCGGCGACGGCGCGGTCATCGACGGCGCCATCGACGGCACGGCGGCCGGCGTCGGCCGCGTGACGGGGCGCGTCGTCAGGCTGCAGACCGGATACGTCTACCACTACGCCTTCGCGATGCTGATCGGCGTCGCGGCGCTACTGACGTGGCTTACGTGGAACGGGCTCATCAGCGCGAGGATCGGGCCATGAGCAATATTCTCTCCGTCGTCACGTTCTTGCCGCTGGCCGGCGCACTTCTGATCGCGCTCTTGAATGCCGAGGCTGACCGCAACGCGCGCTGGATCGCGCTCTGGACGACGGCGATCACGTTCGCCCTCTCATTGCTGATCTGGGTCCATTTCGACAAGACGACGGCGGGCTTTCAATTTGTAGAAGAATACGCCTGGCTCGGGCCGCTCAAATACAAGATGGGCGTCGACGGCATCTCGATGCTGTTCGTCGTGCTGACCGCGTTCCTCATGCCGCTCGCGATTCTTGCCTCGTGGCTGTCGATCACCGAGCGCGTCAAGGAATACATGGTCGCCTTCCTCGTGCTCGAGACGTTGATGATCGGCGTCTTCTGCGCGCTCGATCTCGTGCTGTTCTATCTGTTCTTCGAGGGTGGCCTTATCCCGATGTTCCTCATCATCGGTGTTTGGGGTGGGGCGCGGCGGGTCTACGCGAGCTACAAATTCTTCCTCTACACGCTCCTCGGCTCGGTGCTGATGCTGCTCGCGGTCATGGCCATGTGGTGGCACGCGGGCACGACCGATATCGAGCAACTGCTCACGACGAATTTCCCGCGCGACATGCAGTTCTGGCTGTTCCTGGCCTTCCTCGCCTCGTTCGCCGTGAAGCTCCCGATGTGGCCCGCGCACACGTGGTTGCCGGATGCTCATGTCGAAGCGCCGACGGCGGGGTCGGTCATTCTCGCCGGCATCCTCCTCAAGATGGGCGGATACGGCTTTTTGCGGTTCTCGGTGCCGATGTTCCCGCTGGCAAGCCAGGAACTGGCCCCGATCATCTTCGGCCTCTCCATCGTCGCGATCATCTACACGTCGCTCGTCGCGCTCGCCCAGGAGGACGTGAAGAAACTGATCGCCTATTCGTCGGTCGCGCACATGGGTTTCGTGACCATGGGCATCTTCACCTTCTCGGCCCAGGGCATCGATGGCGCGATCTTCCAGATGCTCTCCCACGGCCTCGTCTCCGCCGCGCTCTTCCTCTGCGTCGGGGTCGTCTACGACCGCGCGCACACGCGCGAGATCGCGGCCTACGGCGGCCTTGTCGAGCGGATGCCGCTTTACGCGGCGGCGTTCATGGTGTTCACGCTGGCGAACGTGGGACTGCCCGGCACGAGCGGTTTCGTCGGCGAATTCCTCACACTCCTGGCCGCGTTCAAGGCGAATACGTGGGTCGCCGTTCTCGCCACGACGGGCATTATCCTCTCGGCGGCCTACGCGCTCTGGCTCTACCGGCGCATGATCTTCGGCAAGCTCGAAAAACGCGGGCTCATGGCGCTGCCCGATCTCTCGCCCCGAGAGATCGCGGTCCTCGCGCCCCTCGTCATTCTGACGATCCTGTTCGGCTTCTATCCCGCGCCGGTCCTCGACGTGACGGCGCAGTCGGTGAAAAAGCTGGTGGGGACCTACGAGGCGGCGGTGGGGCGGACGACGGCGGAGACAGCACGATAGGCGGGGCGCAACAACCAGGCCCGTGAAACGCATATGAAC
>JBQTKA010000023.1:0-83510 GCA_052386495.1 Hyphomicrobium sp.
GGAATCAACCCTTCGCAATTCTCAACACCCCGCCCATGTACGGAACGAGCGCGTCGGGCACCGTCACGCTGCCGTCGGCGTTCTGATAATTTTCGAGCACCGCAATCAGCGTGCGCCCGACCGCCAGGCCCGAGCCGTTCAGCGTGTGCACGTAAACGGGCTTGCCGCCATCTTTCGGCCGATAGCGCGCCTCCATGCGCCGCGCCTGGAAATCGCCGCACACCGAACAACTGGAGATTTCACGATAGCTGTTCTGCCCCGGCAGCCAGACTTCGATGTCGTAAGTTTTCTGCGATGCGAACCCCATGTCGCCCGTGCACAGCAGCATCGTGCGAAACGGCAGGCCGAGACGCTTCAGCACTTCTTCCGCGCACCCCGTCATGCGCTCGTGCTCGTCGATCGACGCTTCAGGAGTCGTGATCGAGACGAGTTCGACCTTCGAGAACTGATGTTGGCGGATCATGCCGCGCGTGTCCTTGCCCGCCGCGCCGGCTTCCGAACGGAAGCAGGGCGTCCAGGCGGTCAGCCGCATCGGCAGTTGCGCTTCGTCGACGATCGCCTCGCGCACGAGGTTCGTCAGCGATACTTCGGCGGTGGGGATGAGCCAAAAACGCTGCGTTGAATGCGCTTCGTTTGCCTGCCTTCCCATCCTATCCAACTGCGATTGGAAATCTTTCGGTGAGGCCAGTTCATTGATTTGCTCGGTTGAAAGGCCTTGGAGCGTCAGCTGCCGCATCTCTTCAAAAATTGGGAAAATGTACGATCTGTGCAATTCCAAAAAATTGTCGGTTAGTTCGTCAAACGTTGACTGCCTTGCGGTCTGAAATAGATCTTCTTCGAACTTGGGCAGGTTCCCCGTGCCATACGCGCTGTGATCCTTCACCAGCAGGGGCGGATTGCACTCCGTATAGCCGCCGAGCCCGTTCGTCGCCGGCGCCGTATGCAGATCGAGCATGAAGCTCGCGATCGCCCGCTCCAGCCGCGCCAGCGCGCCCTTCAATACGACAAACCGCGCGCCCGAAATCTTCTGCGCCGCCTCGAAGTCCATGAGGCCGAGCGCTTCGCCGATCTCGAAGTGCTGCTTCGGCGCGAAGTCGAACGTCCCCGGCGCGCCGACCTTGCGAACCTCGACGTTGCCCGTCTCGTCGGCTCCGTCCGGCACGTCCACGCGCGGCAAATTCGGGATCACTTCGAGCGCCGCTCTGATCTCTGCGTCGATCGCGCGCTCGCCGGCCTCGCCCTCGGCGATCGCATCCTTCAGCGCCGCGACTTCCGCCATCAGCTTCACCGCGAGCGCTTCGTCCTTCGCGCCCTTTGCCTTGCCGATGTCCTTCGAAGCAGAATTGCGGCGCGCTTGCGCATCCTGCAAGCCGGTCAGGATCGCGCGGCGCTTGTCGTCGAGCGCGACGAGGCCCGCCGCCGTCGGTTCGCTCAAGCCGCGCCGCTGCAACGCGGCGTCGAACGCGCTGGCATTCTCGTGAATCCATTTGATGTCATGCACGGGCGGCCTCGCCAAGTCTCAAGCTGGAAAGGCCGTCCTAACCGATGCGATTGCCGCGGTCCAGCGCGAGCCCTCGCAGGCCCGCGCCGAACCGGCAGACGTTAGCGGCAGTCCCAGACGCCATGCACGGTGATCTGGCCGGACTGGCAGGCCATCTGCACGGCGTTGGCTGATGCCGACGTGATCGAGCCTGCGCTCGCTGCCAGAGCAGCGGCGACGACGAGCGACTTGAGGAACGTGGTCATGGAGGAAACTCCTGCGTTGGGTTGCGTTTGATTCATGAGCCCGCTGCGGGGGACGAGCAGCGCGTTCATGGCAGGAGAGACGAGGCGAACCGCTGCGCCGTTACGCTGTTTATTTTGCCCAAAACTGCGTGCGCGCTGTAACGGATCGCGACAGCGCATGTGCGCGGACGATGCGCACTGCATGGCGGCCGGACCGGAAACAAAAAACGCCGACGCAAGGATCGCGTCGGCGTTTTCAAGAGCCTTTCGGCATCTTAGCTAGAATAGCACAGATCAGAGTCACGCTCCAGCGCAATCGACCTTAACGAGCGGGGAATCGCGGCGCGCGAACAGCGGGGATTATTGCTTCGCCGCGCAATTTCGTGGATAGCCGCCTTCGCGGCCATGACGATGCGGGGGCAAATCGCTTCAGTCTGGAGTTGAGACAGTTGCAGAATTTTTTTGCAAACTTTGAATCATGCGGCGCTCGAAGTCTTTTGGCGCGTGAAATGCCGCCCAATACCGTCATGGCCGCGACGGCGGCCATCCATGGCCGGCAACCCCAAGGGAAATGTCATCCTCGGCTTCATACCGAGGATCCAACGCTCCACAAATTCCAATGCCCGCTGCGGCATGGGTCCTCGGGACAAGTCCGAGGATGACCGTGTTGCGTGGCGATCGCGTTGCAACTACGCGTTCAATTCTGCGCCGCCCTGCCGCTTCTCCACATACCGCACGGCGTAGATCGACGCCTCGTAGAGCAGCACCGTCGGCAGCGCCATGATGACCATGCTCAGCGCGTCGGGCGGCGTCAGCACCGCGGCCGCCGCAAAAATTCCGACAATGGCGTAGCGCCGACCCGCGACGAGATCGGCGGCCGTGATGAAGCCCGTCCGCGCCAGCAGCGTCAAAATCACGGGCAGCTGGAACACGATGCCGAAGCCGAAGATCAGCGTCATGATGAGCGAGAGATACTCCGACACCTTCGGCATAAGCTCGATCGTCGGCACGCCTTCGCCCGTCGTCTGCGTCAGCCCGATCGAGAACTTGATCAGCACCGGCATGGCGATGAAATAGACGACGCAGGCGCCGACAAAGAATAAAATCGGCGTCGCGATCAGATAGGGCAGGAACGCGCGCCGCTCGTTCTTGTAAAGCCCCGGCGCAACGAACTTGTAGAGTTGCGTCGCCACCACCGGAAACGAAAAGAACGCAGCGCCGAACATCGCCAGCTTCACGTGCGTCATGATCTGTTCGAGAAAGTGCGTCGCGATCAAGCGCACATGGTCGCTGCCAGAGGCCCACATGTACGGCCACACCAGCACATTGTAGATGTGGCGCGCGACCGTGAAACACAGCAGGAACGTCAGCAGGAAGGCGCCGAGCGCCCACATCAGCCGCGTTCGCAGTTCAATCAGGTGATCGAGCAGCGGCGCCTTGCTGGCGTCGATCTCGTCTTGACCCTCGCGATTGGCGTCCGTCAGCCGCTCCTGCATCGCGTCACGGCTCCCTGCGCGGGACGGCCGGCATCGGCGGCATCGGCAATTCGTAATCTCTGACCGCAGCCTCAGGCGGCGCGGACTTGGGCGGCGGCGCGGCCGCATCCGTCGGCGGCGCGGCCGCATCCGCGAACGACGTCTTGGCGCGCATCACCTCGGCGTTGACGGAGGCCTGCATCGACTCGACCTCTTTCTGCATCGTCTCGAGTTCGGCTTCGCGCATCGCGGCGTCGAACTGGGCGCGGAAATCGCTGGCGTGGCGCTTCAGCGCGCCGGCGTAGCGGCCGAGCGTTCTGAGGAAAACCGGCAGCTCCTTCGGGCCGACGAAGATCAGCGTCACGATCCCGAGGATCAGCAATTCGCTCCAGCTGATTTCAAACATCGAAGAGCATGCCTCGCGTCGCCGGGTTTCAGGCGAGCCGGCCGCGCCTCATCGCATCAGCCGGTCTTGGACCGGTCGGTCTTCGCCGCGTCGTTGTCGATCGTCGGCGGCGGCACGGACTTGGCGACGTCCGACTCGTCGTCCGCCATGCCCTTCTTGAAGCTCTTGATGCCCTTGGCCACGTCGCCCATCAGCTCGGAGATCTTGCCGCGCCCGAAGAGCAGCAAGGCGACGATCAACAGGAGCAGAATGTGTTGTGCGCTGAGACCCATAGCTTCCTCGCTGCGCGGCGAACCGCTCTTAAGAGCTATTTAGGCGAAGCGACGCCGAAGCGCCAGTGGCGTAGCGATTGTCAAGCCGCGTGAATGTGTTGCAGCGTTAAGCGCGACGTCAGCGCCTCGGCGGCGGCATGAGGCTTTAACGCGCGCCGTTCGGCTCGGCCGGAAACGCCAGCACGCCGCCGGGATCGATATGCACGCTCACCTCGCTGCCGCGCTGAAACGTCGCCGGCCCCGCCATCCGCGCCTTGAGCGGCTGATCGAACCCTTCAAGCGCGACGTCAAGGCGCATCACGTCGCCGAGGAACTTGATGTCGCGCACGCGGCCGGGCAATGCGCCGTCTCCGGCGCGGCTCTCGCCCGCGATCGGCGTCCTCAAGCGGATCGCGCGCTCGCGGATGCACAACACCGCTTCTGCGCCGTCAGAGAGGCCGTTGGCGGGAAACGCGCCCGCCGCCGTCTCGATGCGCCCGCCGGAGACGCGCGCCGGGATTTCGTTGATCTCGGAAAAAAGCCGCGCCACGAACAGCGACGCCGGCGCCTGATAGAGCGTTTCGGAGGCGCCGACCTGCACGATGCGCCCGGCGCGCATCACCGCGATGCGATCGCTGAGGCGCATCGCCTCCTCGGGATGATGCGTGACGATCAGCGATGTGGCGCGAGTCTCCCTGAGCAGGGAGAGGGTTTCTTCCTGCATCTGGTCGCGCAGCTGCACGTCGAGGCCGGAGAAAGGCTCGTCCATCAGCATCACGGCCGGCCTGGGAGCAATGGCGCGCGCCAGCGCGGTGCGCTGCTGTTGGCCGCCCGAGAGCGTCGAGGGATAGGCGCCCGCGAACGCCGTCAGCCCGACGCGATCGAGGATGGCGAGGGCGGCGCGTCGGCGCTCATCCGGCGCAAGCCCGCGCAGCCCGAACGCGACATTATCCAGCACCGAGAGATGCGGAAAGAGCGCGAAGTCCTGAAACATCAGACCGACGCTGCGCTGCTCCGGCGGCGTGAATCGCTGCGGCCCGGCCACCTCGAAATCGTTGATGAGCACGCGCCCTGAGTTCGGCCGCTCGATGCCCGAGATGATGCGCAGCAGCGTCGTCTTTCCGCAGCCCGACGGCCCGAGCAGCCCGACGATCTCGCCCGGCGCGATCTTGAGGTTGACGCCGTCGAGCGCGTCCGCGTCGCCGTATGCGCGCGACACATTCTCGATGGCGACGCTGGCCGCGAACGCCGCCGCCGCGCGTCCGCGCGGCGCGGATGCGAGCCTTGGGTCGGCCTTTTCGACAGAACTCATGGCGACCTGCAGAAACAACAAACCGTCATCCTCGAACGGACGAGCCCGGACCTGTCCGGGGAGACCGTTCGGAGATCCAGCGCAGAAAGCGCCGAAGGCTCCCAAGTGCGTCTTCGACGAGTCTTGCGCGGGCTCCCCGGCCTTCGACACGCCTGTGGCGTGCTCGGCCGAGGATGACGTGATGTTGGATCAGCGCTCCGCGCCCGGCTCTTGGTCCGGATTAGCGGCCTCATCCTCGTCCTGCAAGGGAAGGCTGTCCTGCTGGTTGCCGCCGTCGTCTTCGTCGCCTTCATCCGTCAGCGGCAGTTCGTCCGGCATCAAGGCCGCGACGTCCGTCGGCTCCGGCATGGTGAATCCCGGCGGCAGGTTGCTGTCGAGCAGGCCGGCGGCCTTCAGATCGGCGAGGCCCGGAAGGTCGCGAATGGCGTCCAGCCCGAAATGGGTCAGAAACTGTTCCGTCGTGCCGTAGGTCAACGGACGGCCAGGCGCGCGGCGGCGCCCGCGCGGGCGGATCCAGCCCGTCTCCATCAGCACGTCGAGCGTGCCAGGCGACGTCTGCACGCCGCGGATGTCTTCGATCTCGGCGCGCGTCACCGGCTGGTGATAGGCGATGATGGCCAGCGTCTCGAGCGCCGCCTTGGAGAGCTTGCGCTCCTCCTTCTGCTGGCGCTCCAGCAGGAACGAGAGATCGTCGGCGGTGCGGAACAGCCATTTGCCCGCAACCTTCGTCAGCGCCACGCCGCGGTCGGCGTATTCGGCCTGCAGATCGGCCAGCAGCGCGTCGATATTGTCGCCGGGCTCCACGTGGCGCGCCAACGCGGCAGCGTCGAGCGGCGCGTTGACCGCAAAGAGCAGCGCTTCGAGGCGGCGCAGCTTCACGCGACGCGCCCGGTCGTCGATCGGCGCGGCTGGCGATTCCGGATCGCCATACGACGGCGCGGGCGCAGCATCGGCGGCGGCGCGAAAATCCGCTTCCGTCCCATTCGCCTCGGCGGCGTCTCGATCGCGCGTGTTGTCAGACACCAGCGTCAGTCTCGGCGGAACCATTGGCGGAACCTAGCCCCCTTTTTTGGCGTGAAACGGGCGCATCATCCGACGCGCTCCCACGTGGCGCCGGCTTCCTTCTTGCGCATGTAGATCGGCGCGAACGGTTCGTCCTGGCGCAATTCGACGAGTCCCTCGCGCGCCATTTCAAGCGTCGCGCCGAACGAGCTTGCGAGCGCGGTGCGCTCTTCTTCGCCCTTCGGCAGATATTGCTCGAGGAAAAGATCGAGCTGCGACCACTCGCCCGCCGAAGCGCCGACGAGCTTTTCGAGCCGCTTGCGCGCTTCCTGGATCGACCAGACGCGCCGCGCCTTGACGACGTGGACGATCTTGATGGTTCGGCGGCGCAGTTCGCCATAGGCCTTGAGCAGATCGAAGACCTCGGCAGTGTAGGTGGTGTCGCGCGTCGTCTTCGTCGCCTCCGGCATGCCGCGGGCGAAGACGTCGCGCCCCAGGCGATGGCGCGTCATCAATTGCGCGGCGGCATTGCGCATCGCGTCGAGACGCATCAGGCGGAACGCCAGGCGCTGCGCCAGGTCTTCCGCCGAGGCCGTGTCGGCCTCCTCCCTGTCGCGCGGCAGCAGCAGCCGCGATTTCAAGTATGCGAGCCACGCCGCCATGACGAGATAGTCGGCGGCGACTTCGAGTTTGAGCGTCTGCGCTTTGTGGATGAATGTCAGATACTGCTCAACGAGATCGAGAATCGCAATTTTCGCGAGGTCGACCTTCTGCGTCCGCGCCAACGCCAGAAGCAGGTCCAGCGGACCTTCGAAACCGTCGATGCCGACGACGAACGCATCGGCGCGCGCCGGCGCGTCGGCGGGATCGGGCGCGTCCCAGCCGGATGCGCCGGCGTCGTCGGATGGATTTGTGTCGATCGCCATAGGGTTGCGCTTTTGCTCGCGTCGGCGAGCGTCTCCGTGTCGCTTTTGCGGCAGACTACACTGATTCAGAGCGCGCGTGTCGCTAGGCAATTCGCGCCGGGGAGCGCATCAGCGCGTCGAGCGTCGCCCCTGCCTCGGCCATGTCGAAAGGGTCGCGGCGCGACGTCAGCGCGACTATGCGGGCGAATCGCTCCGCCGCGCGCGCCTCCAATCGCGGAACGCCCGCCGCCGCCGCGCGCATCTCGCCGAGGTCGCCGTTGCAATGGAGCGCGACATCCGATCCGGCGCGGATCACGGCCTCGGCGCGCGACCGCATGTCGCCCGTCAGCGCCTTCATGCTCAGATCGTCGCTCATCAGGAGGCCGTCGAAGCCGATCTCGCCGCGGATGACCTCACGCGTCACCGTCTCCGAAGTGCTGGCCGGACCATCGGCGTCGATGTCCGAGAACACGACGTGCGCCGTCATCGCGGCCGGGAGATCGGCGAGCGCCTTGAACGGCGCGAAATCCGAAACGGAGAGTTCGGCGCGCGGCGTCGTCACGATCGGCAGATCGAGATGGCTGTCGGCCGTTGCGCGGCCGTGGCCGGGAATGTGCTTGATGACCGGCGCGACGCCGCCCGCCAGCAGCCCGTCGGCGACCTGCCGCGCCAGCGCGATGATCTGCTCAGGCGCGCGGCCATAGGCGCGGTCGCCGATGATGTCGTGCGCGCCTTCGACGGGCACGTCGAGCACCGGCGCGCAGTTCATCGTGACGCCGTAGGCCCGCAGTTCTTCCGCGGCGAGGCGCGCCACCGAGAACGCGGCCCGCAGCGCGGCTTCGGGATCGCTGCCGTACAGTTTGGCGAAGGCGGCGGCCGGCGGCAGATCGCGCGCGCCCGGCGCTTTGATGCGCTGGACGCGTCCGCCTTCCTGGTCGATCAGGATCAGTAAATCATCGCGTGCGATGGCGGTTCGGATGCTGTCGACCAGCGCGCGGATCGCCGCGGGATCGGCGACGTTGCGCGCAAAAAGGATGACGCCGGCCGGCTGGACTTCGGCGAAAAAAGCGCGCTCGTCCGCGGCGAGACGGTCGCCGGACACGCCGACGATCAACGCTGAAGTCATCGGAGTTTCGACGCAGCCGTCGGAACGGCGACGCGTCGCATCAGTAGGAGGTGATCCAGCAGTCGTTGTAGCCCTGCGACTTCAACTGAGCGCACAGCGCGTTCGCCTGCTCGCGCGAGGCGGGCGGGCCGACGACGAGGCGATGGTAGTTGCCTTTGGCGCCGAGATTGGCCTCGGCGACGTCGGGCGTCTTGCCGGCCAGCGCCGCGCCGTACTTTTGCTGCATGTCCGCGTAGCGCTTCAAGGCGTCCATGCGGCTCGTCGACGACGTCGGCACGGATGCCAGAACCGCGACATAGCCATTGGCGCCGCCGGTGACGGGCGGAGCGGTGACGGCTGGCGCCGGCGCGGCGTCGCTCGCGGTAGCGGCGGCTGGCGGCGCAACAGCGGCAACTTTCTTCGGCTTCGCGGCCGGCGGAGGCGTCGGCGCGGGCGTTGCTGCTTCAGCGGCGGCGGCGTCGCCGACGCTGCCGGTCGCCTGCGGCGGCGGTTGTTTGGCGGGTGGCGGCGCGACGACGACCTTCTGCGGCGTCGGCGGCGCGGCGTTCACGACGTCCGGCTGCGGCGCAGCCGCGGGGGTCGGCGCCGGACGCGCCGACTGCGGACCGAACGAGTCGACAAGCGCGACGCCGGGAACGCCGACGTCGGTTGAAGGTTCGGCGACGGGCGACACCGGCGGCGCCTGGATCGAGCCGTCGCGACCGACGACGAGCGTCGCGACCTTACGCGCGCCGGAGGCGTCTGAGTCGTCGCCCGCGCTCGCAGCCGTCGACGCCGAAGCGGCGCCCGACGAACCGCCGCCAAGGCGGCCCATCAGCTTGCTGTCAGCGTTTGCGAACTGTTTGCCACCAGCGTCGGCGGGTTTGAATTTCGAAGGCTCTGCGGCGCTCTTGATGACTTGAGGCTGGCCGCCGGGTCCATCGCCGATGATCGTCTTGTAGCCGTAGGCGAGCCCGCCTCCGACGACGACGGCCCCGCACAGCGCCGCCATGACCATCATCGGTCGGCGTCGGCGCGGCGTTTCCTCGTAGTCGTACTCCTGGTCTTCCTCGCCGTAGTTGGGATCCAATTCGCCGCCCGCGGCCTGCGAGAACCCGAGATCGTCGACGGTCTGCTGGCGATAGGCGTCATCGCCGTAACCGCTCGACGCTGCGGCGGTCCGATCGGCCTCGTAGGCAGACGGCTGCGCTGCCTGCGGCGACGCATAAGGGGCGTTGCTCAATCCGGCGCCATATCCGGCGGGCGGCGCGGCGTATGCGGGGTAGGCGGCGGCGGGCCGCGCAGCGGCATAGGGCGCGGCGGCGGGCTGGCCGGCGGCGGCAAAGGCGCGTTGCGGTTGCGCCGCAGCCTGGGCGTAGGGTTCGAATTGCGGCGCATACGGATCGGCGGCCGGCGCGCCATAGGCAGGCGCAGATTGATAGGCGGGCGGCGCGTAACTCGGCTGCGCGGCGCCGCGACCCTGGCTGATGGCCTCGGCCAGCGATTGCGCCGCTGATTGTGCGTAGGTGGGCGCCTGAGCGTAGGCGCCGTTGCCCGGCGGGCTCCACTGGCCCTGACTGGCGCCCGGCTGGGCGGGACGGCCTTGAGTCGAATACCCCTGCGCGCTCTGCGCTTGCGGCGGATAGGTCGGTTGGGCAGGCGCGGCGGTCTGCTGCGGCCAAGCCGGGGCTTGGCGGGCGGGCTGTCGGGGATCGTAAGCATCGGCTGGCGCCGCGCCGTTAGGCCTGGGCGGCCAGCCCTGCTGACCCGGGAAACCATTCGGCGCAGACATTGCGATGCACCCCTTGCCATCGGCGCTCGTGCAGCGCCTACCTTAATCTCGATTCGCGAGTTTATCGCATGGCTTCTGGGGCATCGACGCCAAGGACGCTCAACCCAGAGTTTATCACCGTCTTTGTCGCGGCGATCATGGATAAACGCGCTCGCGTGGCAACCCCGTCATTTGGTTGGATAAATCGCAAATGTGGCGAATCGTTGCCCCGGGTCCACTGGGCATGGAGCGCGCTTGCGACATCGTAAAGATAGAAGGCCAGGCGGTGCGGCTCGTGGGCTCGCGCGGCGCCCTCCACAAGTCTCGGAAAGGCCGCGAGTTTTTTGATGAGGTCGATCTCGCCCGCGTCCGTCAAGGCTGACCGATCGCCTGTGGCGAGCGCCGCGGGCGAAGTGTCCAACCCCGGCATCTGCTCCGCGGCGTTGCGCAGCACGCTCGCCGCGCGCGCGTGCGCGTACTGCACATAGAATACGGGATTGTCCTTGGACTGCTCCGTCACCTTCGCGAAGTCGAAGTCCAGCGTCTCCTGGTTCTTGCGGTAGAGCATCATGAAGCGCACGGGATCGCGCCCGACCTCGTCGACAACGTCGCGCAGCGTCACGAACGTTCCGGCCCGCTTCGACATCTTGAACGGCTCGCCGGCTTTGAACAGGCGGACGAGTTGAACGACCTTCACGTCGAGGTCGGCCTGATTGTCGGACAGCGCCGCCACCGCCGCCTTGACGCGCGAGATGTAGCCGATGTGATCGGCGCCAAAGACGTTGATCAGATGTTTGAAGCCGCGCTGCAGCTTGTCGAAGTGGTAGGCGACGTCGCCGGCGAAGTACGTGTAGCCGCCATCGGATTTCTGCAGCGCGCGATCCTCGTCGTCGCCGAATTGCGTCGAGCGGAACAGCGTTTGCGTGCGATCTTCCCAATCGCCGTCGTCGTGGCCTTTGGGCTTTTCGAGTTTGCCTTCGAAAATGAGGCCGCGAGCGCGAAGCGCCTCGATCGCAGCCTTCACCTGATCGCGGCCGCCGCTCGTCAATGACGCTTCCGAGAAAAACACGTCGTGTCGGATGTTGAGCGCCGCGAGGTCGTCGCGGATCATGTCCATCATTTTGTCGATGGCGAACGACCGCACGATCGGAAGCCACCGCTCTTCCGGCATGTTGAGAAGCGCGCGGCCATGCTCTTTGGCCAACGCCGCGCCGACCGGCTTCAGGTAGTCGCCAGGATAGAGCCCTTCGGGGATGGCGCCGATGTCGTCGCCCAGCGCCTCGCGGTAGCGCAGGTGCGCCGAGCGCGCGAGCACGTTCACCTGCCCGCCCGCGTCGTTGATGTAGTATTCGCGCGTGACGTCGTAGCCGGCGAAGGCGAGCAGGTTGGCCAGCGCGTCGCCGAACACCGCGCCCCGGCAATGGCCGACGTGCATCGGCCCGGTCGGGTTGGCGGAAACGTATTCGACGTTGAGCTTCTCGCGCGTCGTCGCCGAACCGGCGCCGTATCGGGCGCCTTCCTCGAGTATCGCGCCGACGAGTTTCTGCCAGACGCCGGGCTTCAGCGTGATGTTCAAAAAGCCCGGCCCCGCGACATCGACGCGCGCAATATCGTCCGCGCCTTCGAGCCGCGCCTTCAGCGCGTCCGCGATGTCGCGCGGCTTCATCTTCGCGGCCTTTGCGAGCACGAGCGCGGCGTTGACGGCGACGTCGCCGTGGCTCGCGTCGCGCGGCGCTTCGGCGTCGACATGCGGAATGTCGAGATCAGGCGGCAGCACGCCGTCGCGCTTCATGGCGCCCAGCGCAACGGCGACGCGCATCTCGATGTCGGAGAAGATGTTCATGCGGTCCTACGAAAATCCGCGTCGGGCGGCCGGCTCCCCGGAGGGGAGTCGCCCGACGCCAGAAGAGAGCCGCGCTTACCGCAATTCCGGCGTCGCCGCAAACAGCCGCCGATGTTCGGCAATGGCGTAGCGATCGGTCTGGCCGGCGAGATAGTCGGCGGCGAGGCGCGCCCGGCCGCGGGCGTCGAGATCTGACGCGATCGCCGACCACGCGTTGGGAAGCGCATCCGCCTTGGCGGGATCGTTGTAGCGCGCGAACAGGTCGCGCACGATCGTCTCGGCGTTGGCCATCACCGCCATGACGCGCGGATGATGATAGACGCGCGCGAAAAGGAACGCCTTCAAGGCGGCGAGGTCGCGGGCCATCGACGGCGCGAACGCCACTGTCGCCGCGCCGGCTTGCCGAATATCGTCCGCGTTCTCGGGGGCCAGCGCCGACAGCCGCCGACGCGATTCATGCACGGCGTCCGCGATCATCCCGGTAATCATGCGTCGCGTCACCTCATAGATCGCGCGCGCATCCGTGGCGTCGCGGGCGCGCAAACGCACCGCTGCCGCGATCGCGCCGGCCATCGGCGCGTCGGCCAGCATTTGAAGCGTGAGCAGCCCGGCGCGCAGGCCGTCGTCGACGTCGTGCGAGAGATAGGCGATGTCGTCCGCGAGGCTTGCCGCCTGCGCCTCGCCCGACGCCCACGACGCAAGATCAAGCGGCCGCCAGCGTTCGACATCGCGCACGACCTTGGCCACGGGCGCGGCGGCGTCTAACACCGGGCCATTGTGCTTGACGAGCCCTTCGAGCGTCTCCCACGTCAGGTTCAGACCGTCGAAATCGAGATACTTGCGCTCGAGTTTCGTGACGACGCGCACCGACTGTGCGTTGTGGTCAAAGCCGCCGTATGCGCGCGTCGCTTCGTCCAGCGCGCGTTCGCCTGCGTGGCCGAATGGCGAGTGGCCGAGATCATGCGCCAGCGCCAGCGCCTCCGCGAGATCCTCGTCCAGCCGCAATTGGCGGGCGATCGTGCGCGCGATCTGCGCCACTTCGAGCGAATGCGTCAGGCGACTGCGAAAATGATCGCCCTCGTGGAACAGGAACACCTGCGTCTTGTAGGTCAAACGCCGGAACGCGGTCGCGTGCAGGATGCGGTCGCGATCGCGTTGGAATGGGCTGCGCGTCGCGCAATCGGCCTCGGCGAAGCGCCGCCCGCGCGACGGCTGCGCACCGGCCGCGTAGGCCGCGGGCGCGCGCTCGCCGGGGGCGAGCCCCTCGCCATAGCCGGCGTTCGCCGATTTCGCGCGTTGAATTAACGCCATTCGAGCCCGAAGCCCCTTGAGACTTGCAATTGATTTCGCCGCCTTTGTTCCTATCTGGTAAAAGCGTCTCCAGCCAGACCGCATGAACTTCGAGAGCTTGATGTCCCAGATCGTCTCCGTCACCGAAAGCGCCGCGCGCCGCATCGCCGAGATCGCCGCCGGCGACCCCACGGCGCCGCTGTTGCGCGTCTCCGTCGAAGGGGGCGGGTGTTCGGGCTTTCAATACAAGTTCGACCTCGTCGCGGCGCCGGCGCCCGACGATCTGGTGCTCGAAAAGAACGGCGCGACAGTGCTGATCGATCCGATGTCGCTGCAGTACATGGAAGGCGCCGAGATCGATTTCGTCGATGACCTGATCGGCGCGGCGTTCAAGATCAAGAACCCGGTCGCCTCGTCGTCGTGCGGCTGCGGCACGAGCTTTTCGGTTTAGCCCCGGCCCGTCATCCTCGACTGAGCGCGCGGAACGCACGTCGAAGTCGGGGATCCAGCGCAAAGCACTCAATCGACGTACTCTTGAGCCGTCGGCCAATTATACGCTGAATCCCCGGCCTTCTTCGCTGCGCTCACGCGGCCGAGGATGACGATGGCGCCATTTGATTTCGCGAACGCCCGATGGCACACCTTGCATCCATGATCGTCACCACCTGGAACATCAACGGCGTCAAGGCGCGCATAGACTCGGCCCTGGCGTATCTGCGCGAGGCGCAGCCGGACGTCATCTGCCTGCAGGAAATAAAATCCGTCGACGAAGGGTTTCCGCGCGGCGAATTCGAAGACCTCGGCTACACGATCGCGACGCACGGCCAAAAGGGCTTCAACGGCGTCGCGCTGCTTTCGAAGGTCGGCCTAGAAGACGTCACGCGCGGGTTGCCCGGCGATGATTCCGATCTGCAATCGCGCTGGATCGAGGCGCTTGTTCCCTTTGACGGCGGCATGATCCGCGTCGCGTCGATCTACCTGCCCAACGGCAACCCGATCGGCACGGAAAAGTTTTCCTACAAGCTCGCCTGGATGCGCCGCCTCGAAGCGCACGCCCGCGCGCGTCTTGAGGACGAGACGCCGCTCGTGCTCGCCGGCGATTTCAACGTGATCCCCGATCCGGTCGACGCCAAGCGTCCCGCGCAGTGGGTCAACGACGCGCTGTTCCAGCCCGAAAGCCGCGGCGCCTATCGCGCGCTATCGAACCTCGGCTTCACCGACGCGGTGCGCAGCTGCCATCCCGGCCCCGGCGTTTACACCTTCTGGGACTATCAGGCGGGCGCGTTCCAAAAGGACGACGGCATCCGCATCGACCACATCCTGCTCTCGCCACAGGCCACCGACCGGCTCGTCTCGTCCGGCGTCGATCGTGACGTCCGCGCGCAGGAAAAGCCCTCCGACCACGTGCCGGTCTGGGCCGAACTCAGCTAATCGACATGCGGCGATCACTGGCGCGGAGCAAAACCGGCGTCGACGCCATGCGCGGCGGCCGGAGGCGTGGACGCGTTCGCGTCGCGGGGCGCGCTCGGCGCGGCCGGCGCTCCGGTTGCGCCCATGGGCTTGACGGGTTCGCCGTTCGCGCACGTGCGTTCCGGCGCCGCCGCCAGTTCCTCGAGGCCATCCTTCGACGCTGGCGCTTCCTGATCGCGACCGTAGTTGTCGCGCCACTCGGCGACGCGGCCCGTCGCCTGTTCGCGAACGCCTTCGCCGGCATTACAGTAAATGTTCTGATAGATGTCTTCGATCCACACGCGCTCATGCGCCGGCGCGTTAGCCACCGCAACGTCGATCAAATTCAGCGCCGTCGCCGGATCCTTGTCCACGAACTTGCCGCGCCATAGAAGATCGGCGAGGAACGCTTGCGCGCCTGGATGCCCCTTGCGCGACAATTTCGACAGCCAGTGACGACCCGCCACCACCTTGCTCGACGGATCGGCCTCGACGCCGAGTTTGATGTCGGGACCTTCGCCGCGCAGGAACACCTTCGCCATCTCGAACTGCGCGTCCTCATTGTTGAAGAACAGCGCCGCGCGCTGCAATTCGCTGTCGGCGGCTTCGACGTCCGGTTTCACCTTTGCTTCCGGCAGACCGCGGCGGACGTAACTTGACACCGCCGTCAGCGACATCGCCGCGATCGGCGCCATCTCTGAATCGTCGGGATCGACGTCGCGCAACTGGTCGGCCAGCTGCTTGAACAGCTCGTACGCCTTCGCGTGGTTGGTGTAGGCGCCGTCGTTGTCGGCGTAGATGCGCGCCAGATAGAACTTGCCGAGCGCCGCGTTGGCGCCGTTCGCGGCTTCGAGCGCTGGAAGCGCGAGTTCGTAATAGCCGCCGTTGAATGCGGAAATGCCCTGTTTCAGCGCATCGTCTGGCGATCGGAACGTGACGCCGCCGGCGACGGCCGATGACGCGGCCGCCACGAGCGCCAAACCTGATGCAAGCGCGATCCTAGATGTCCGCATAGCAGTCAATTTCCGCCTTTCCGCCAGCGTGGGTGACGGCGCCGTAACGCGCCGGGCCGACCTGATCCGCGAATTTCCGAAGCGCGCCCGACTGGTACGGGTTCGGAGGCGCCTTCCATGTCTTCCTGCGGCGTTCGAGTTCGGCCGCGTCGACTTCGAGTTCGATCGTGCCTTTGTCGGCGTCGAGCGCGATGATGTCGCCGTCGTTGATCAAGCCGATGGGTCCGCCGACCGCCGCCTCGGGTCCGACGTGGCCGACGCAGAAGCCCCGCGTCGCACCCGAGAAGCGTCCATCCGTGATGAGCGCCACCTTGTCGCCCGCGCCCTGGCCGTAGAGCGCCGCCGTCGTCGACAGCATTTCGCGCATGCCGGGGCCGCCTTTCGGACCCTCGTAGCGGATGACGAGCACTTCGCCATCCTTGTACTGGCGCGAGTCAACGGCGCGGAACGCATCCTCCTCGCAATCGAAACAGCGCGCCGGACCGCGGAACTGCAGATTCTTCATACCGGCGACTTTGACGATCGCGCCGTCGGGCGCGAGCGAGCCTTTGAGGCCGACGACGCCGCCCGTCGGCGTAATCGGGTTCGAAACGGGGTAGATCACCTGCTGCTCGGTATTGAATGTCACCGACGCCAGATTCTCCGCCATCGTCTTGCCGGTGACCGTGATGCAGTCGCCGTGGAGAACACCGCCTTCAAGCAGCGCCTTCAGGATTTGCGGCACGCCGCCGATGTCGAAGACGTCTTTCGCGATGTATTTGCCGCCGGGTTTCAGGTCCGCGATGTAGGGCGTCTTCTTAAAGATCTCGGCGACGTCGAACAGATCGAATTCGATGCCGCACTCGTGAGCCATGGCGGGCAGATGAAGCGCGCCGTTGGTCGAGCCGCCCGTCGCGGCGACGATGATCGCCGCGTTCTCGAAGGCTTCGCGCGTGCAGATGTCGCGCGGCCGGATGCCGTGCGCGAGGAGCTTCATCACGGCTTCACCGCTGGCTTTCGCGTATTCGTCGCGACTTTCGTAGGGCGCGGGCGCGCCGGCGGAACCCGGCAGAGCGAGGCCGATCGCCTCGGAGACGCAGGCCATCGTGTTCGCTGTAAATTGGCCGCCGCACGATCCCGCCGACGGGCATGCGACGCATTCGAGCTCATGCAGCTCTTCGTCTGTCATCTTGCCGGCCGAGTGCATGCCGACGCCTTCGAACATATCCTGCACGGTGACGTCGCGGCCTTTGTAGCGGCCCGGCAGAATCGAACCGCCGTAGAGAAACACGCTCGGCACGTTGAGGCGCAGCATCGCCATCATCATGCCGGGCAGGCTCTTGTCGCAGCCCGCGACGCCGACGAGCGCGTCATAGCAATGGCCCCGCATCGTCAGCTCGATCGAATCGGCGATCACCTCGCGCGAGACGAGCGACGACTTCATGCCTTGGTGCCCCATGGCGATGCCGTCGGTGACGGTGATGGTGCAGAATTCGCGCGGCGTGCCGCCCGCGAGCTTGACCCCGGCCTTCGCCGACTGCGCCTGACGCATCAGCGCGATGTTGCAGGGCGCGGCTTCGTTCCAGCACGACGCGACGCCGACGAACGGCCGGTGGATTTCTTCTTCCGTCAGCCCCATCGCGTAATAGTAGGAGCGATGCGGCGCGCGCGACGGACCCTCCGTCACGTGGCGGCTTGGCAACTTCGATTTGTCGAACGTCTTCGCGTCCATTTTTTCCTCTTCAGATCCTTGGAACCAGCGGTCAGCAATCGTCTTCAGACAAATTGCGTCGGCCAGCAAGGATGCTGACGATTGGCGTCGCCGCCGGCTCTTGGCGGAGCATGGCGCCGGGCAGACGAAAGCAGGATCTCATGCGCGTTGAGGTGCTCGGAATTTGTGGCTCGAAAGTGGCGTCACGACCGCTGAGCGTGGCCGTTCAGCAACATAGTCAACGCGGTGGCGGTTGCTGTTCGCAGTCGACATTTTTCAAACTGCCGACGTCCGCGATCGCCAATCGCGCTAGGCTCGACAATCACTTGAGAAATCGGCATCAGAAGGGCCCGACCGGGGCTCGAGTAAGGCATTACCGCGGCCCGAAATAGGACGCGAGACGCTGCTCGCGCACGAGCGTGAACCGGCGAACTTTCCACGCGGAGAACGGCCCCATGGACCAACCGGCGCCGTCCGCCGTTCCGATCGTTCCGCGCGCGCCCAGCGCCGCAAGCGCCATCGACCTGACGTTCGATAACCGCGGCGACAGGCTGATCGGCCTCGGCTTCGTGAACGGACTGCTCCGCGTCGTCACGCTTGGGCTCTATAGCTTCTGGGGCAAGACCGAGGTTCGGCGGAAGCTCTGGTCGTTCACGCGCGCCAACGGCGAGCCGCTCGAATACACGGGCACGGGCAAGGAACTCTGCCTCGGGTTCATGATCATGTTTGGCGTCGTCGCCTTGCCGGTCCTGCTTGCCGGCGTCGCCGTCGCGATCGCGTTCGGCGGCGATCGCTCAGCCCTGGCGGCCTATCAGACGCTGATCTATCTCGGCTTCTTTCTGCTCATCGGCAACGCCATGTACCGGGCGCGGCGCTATCGCTTGAGCCGCACGCGATGGCGCGGCATTCGCGGCGCGCTCGTCGGCAGTCCCGGCGCTTATGGCTGGATGTACTTCTGGACGCTCGCCGCGCCGCTCGTCGCCATCGCCGCATTTGCGTTCGCGGCGTCGTGGATCACAGGCCCTGCGGTCGGCGGCGCTTTCGTGCTCGTCGGGTTCATTGCGGCGATGTGGGTGTTGCCCTGGCGGGCCAACGCGCTGCAGCGGCGCATGACGCGCGAGACGCGCTTCGGCGATGCGCCGCTCACCTACGACGGCGGCGCGGGGCCGCTCTACAAGCGCTATCTCTATGCTTGGTTCGGCAGTGCGCTGGCCCTCTTGGCGGGCGTCTGGGCGACCGTTGGCCTCGGCCTCAGCGCGGAGGCGATCGAGGCTTGGCGCGAGCTTGGCGAACCGCCGCCGCTATCGGCCATCTTGCGGCTGATCGGAATTTGGCTCGCCGTCATCGCGCTGATCGCCGTGATCACGGCGTCGTATCGCGCCGCGCAGTTTCAGCACTTTGCGCGCCACACAGCCCTAGGACAGGCGCGATTTCGGTCAGACGTCAGCGGCGCGGGTCTCGCGTGGCTCGTCGTCAGCAACTGGGCGATTGCCGCACTCGGCCTTGCCGTTGGCCTGGCAGCCGGCGTCGGTTTGATCGCCGCCTTCGGCGCGGCGCCGCCGGTCGCAGACTTGGCGGCTGAACGCGCCGAGATTTCAATGCTGGCGATCGCGCTCGGACTTGCGCCGCTCGTCGTCGTCTCGACGGCGGCGACGACGTTTGCCCAATTCCGGTCGGCGCGGTACTTTATGGCGCGATTGAAGCTCGACGGGACTATCGATCTCGACGCGATCGCGCAGAGCGCCGATGCGGGCCCCGCGCGCGGAGAAGGCCTCGCCCAGGTGTTTGATCTCGATGCCTTCTGATCCGACTTCGGCTGCCGCAAACAAGCGCACCTACGTTCGCTTCAGCGACGGTCGTTCGGCCGGCGCGCGCGACGGCGAGGCGGCATTGGCGCTGAGCGGCGTCGAGATCACGCTGCAAAACCCGTATCAGCGACTTCTGTGGCCTTATGCCAGCCTCAGCGCCGGCGAACCGCTGCGCGGCTCCGCCGTTGACGTGCTTCTCTCGTCGACGGCCGCGCCGGGAGCCACCGCGTTCATACCCAATCCGGATTTTGCGGCGGCCTTGGCGACGCACGCGCCGCATCTGACCGTGCGCGCCGAGCGCTGGCGTCACACGCGGCCCTGGCTCGTCGCCGCGGCGGCGCTCGTCGGCCTCATCGCGCTCATCTACGCCGCTGGATGGACGCCGATCCGAACGATCGCCTCCCTGCTCCCTGAGTCCTGGCGCGACCGACTCGGTCAAGAAGCGATTCAATCGATGACGGAAGGCCACAAGAAATGCGTCGATCGCGATGGCTTGGCGGCGCTGAAGGCCTTGACCGGCCGCTTGACGACGTCGTCCGGCGCCGACCAAGCGTTCGACGTCGTCGTCTACGACTGGCCGCTGATGAATGCGTTCGCCGTGCCCGGCGATCAGATCGTGCTGACGCTGGGGCTGATCGAAAAAGCGCAGAGCGCGGATGAAGTCGCCGGCGTGCTGGCGCACGAGATGGGCCACGGCATCGAGCTGCATCCCGAGACGGGCATCATCCGCGCCATCGGGCTCGCCGCGGCGGTCGAGTTGATGATGGGCGGGTCGAGCGGCGCGCTGGCCAACATCGGCCTGGCGCTGGCCCAGATCGGCTACACGCGCGTCGCCGAACGCGAGGCCGATCTGCAGGGACTGCGGTTGTTGAAGGAAGCCGGCATTTCGCCGAGCGGTCTTGGCGACTTCTTCAAACGCGTTCAGGAAACGGAAAGCGACGGCGACTTCTCGCGCACGCTCAAAAAGATCGACATCTTACGCACCCACCCGCCGACGGAAGAGCGCGCCGCCCTCGTGCGCCGCCAGCCGGCTTATCCGTCGACTCCGGCGCTCGATGCGCGATCCTGGCAGGAACTGAAGTCGATCTGCCGAACCACGGACACGCCGACCGATAAACAGGAGGCCCAGGACGAGCCGCGCGACCTCTGATTTCGGGCCCACCCGAGAAGTTGTTTTCCGGCGCAATTGCCAGAATGGCGCTTTCGGTCAGAACTTCGACACGTTTTATGCTCAATTTGGCTTGAACATCAGCGCTGCAGAGCGCACATCCCTCGCGGCGCGACGCCGCTGCCCTCGTGACCGGGAGCCCGCCCATGTCCCGACTTCTCGCCAAAGCCGGCCTGCTGATCCTGCTCGCCGCCGCCTATATCGGCGCGCCGTTCGTCACCGCCTGGTCAATCCGCGAGGCGGTGCGCAACGGCGACAGCGCCTATCTCGAACGCGCCGTCGACTGGCCAAGCATCCGCGTGACGCTGGCGCCCAGCATCCAGCAGCTGGCGCTGGATCTGCCGCCAGGCGCCGCGGAGGCGCAGGCGACGGAAAACCTCTCGGTTTGGCAGCGCGTGAAGGCCTACTTCGGCGGCGGCGCGATCAACACGGCGATCGACAGCTACGTGACGCCGGAAGGCTTCACGCAGCTCTATAAGATGCGCAAGGCGTACCGCGATTACGTTTCGGGACAGCCCGATGAGTCGACGATGCCGGTTTTCGAGCGCATCAAGCGCGCCTGGGCCCGCGTCAAGCGCGCTGAGTTCACAAGCGCCACGACGTTTGAAGTCGATACGACGGATCGGCTCGACGAGACGCGTCTTTATCTCGCGAAGTTCGAGATCAGCGGCTTCGGGTGGATTTTGAAAGAGCTGCGCGTCAGGACGCTGACGGCCGCCGACGCACAGGTCGCGAAGTTCGCCAACTTCGCGGCATCCACAAGCGTATGGGACAAGCTGCGCGCGAGCGAGCGCGGCGACCGGTGAACGGGTAGCCACCTTCACGTCATTCTCGACGCTCGAGACCGGCACGGGCGAGCGCGTCGGGAATCCAGCGGAAAAAAGCGCCGCAGGCTCGATAATGCGATAGTGAGCCTGAAGCTAGATCCCCGGCATGCACGCGGCTGACGCCGCGCTCTGCCGAGGATGACGGATGCATCATGCGCGCTGTCCCGCAAATTGTCATCCTGGACGCGATGGCGTGCATCGCGATCCGCGACCCAGAACAGCGCCCAGCGGCAGGCTCGACGAAGGAGAGCGCCGGGCGCAAACAAAAAATGGGTCCCGGCTCTCGCCGCACGGCGGCTCGACCGGGATGACAAGTTGTTTTGAACGTCGAACGGCGCTCACGCCGCATCCTCAATTCGCCTAAGCGCCGCGGAAAAGCGTTTGATCTCGGCTTCGAGTTCCGCCTTGCGCTCCTTGGCTTCTTCGATCGCTTCTTCCTTCGCGCGCTCCATGAACTGCGGGTTCGTCAGCTTGGCGTCCATCTTGGCGAGGTCGCCCTCGGCCTTGCCGATCTCTTTGGCGAGCCGCGCCTTTTCGGCGCCCATGTCGATGACGCCGGCGAGCGGCAGCGCCGCCGTCGTGGCCCCGGCGACGATCAGCGCCGCGCCCTTTGGCGCCGCAGCGGCGAAGTCGATCGATTCAAGCCGCGCGAGGCGTGAGATCGTCTCTTGATTGCGGAGCGCCCGCGCCTTGATGTCAGCCGTCGCGCCGACGACGACCAGCGGAATTTTGGCGCCGGCCGGCACGCTCATTTCGGTGCGCACGGAGCGGATTTCCGAAACCACGTCGATGACCCAGTTGATTTCTTCCGACGCCGTCGCATCGACCAGCCCGTCGAGCGACGGCCACTGGCTGAGGCAGAGGAGATCATCGCGCTTGACGCCGTAGGCGACCATGTGCGTCCACAGCTCTTCCGTGATGAACGGCATGAACGGGTGCAGCAGTTTCAAAATCTGATCCAGCGTCCACGCTGACACGTTGCGCGTTTCTTCCTTGGCGGTCTCGTCGTCGCCCATCAGTTCGGGCTTGATGAGTTCGAGATACCAGTCGCAGAACTGGCCCCAGACGAACTCGTAGGCGGCGTTGGCGGCCTCGTTGAACTTGTAGGCTTCGAGCGCGGCCGTCACCGTTTTGGCGGTGAGTTCGGTTTCGCCGATGATCCATTTGCTGAGCGTTAGTTTCGCCGATTTGGGATCGAAACCGTGAACGCGCACACACTCGTTCATTTCCGCGAAGCGCGCCGCGTTCCAGAGCTTGGTCGCGAAATTGCGGTAGCCTTCGACGCGCGATCTCGCGAGTTTGATGTCGCGGCCCTGCGCCGCCATCGCCGCGAGCGTGAAGCGCAGCGCATCCGCGCCGAACTCGTCGATGAGGACGAGCGGGTCCATCACGTTGCCCTTCGACTTCGACATCTTCTGCCCCTTCTCGTCGCGGACGAGGGCGTGGATGTAGACGTCTTTGAAGGGCGCTTTGCCGGTGAGGTGGAGGCCCATCATCATCATGCGGGCGACCCAGAAGAAGATGATGTCGAAGCCGGTGACGAGGACGGATGTCGGATAGTAGGTTTTCAGCTCCGGCGTGTCGTCGGGCCAGCCGAGCGTCGAAAACGGCCACAGCGCAGAAGAGAACCAGGTGTCGAGGACGTCTTCGTCGCGAATAAGCGCGATGGCAGAATTCCCTCTCCCAGTCGCGCCCGTGGCGCGAACGGGGAGAGGGCTCGGGTGAGGGGCAGCGGAGGGTGCTGAATTTTTCTGCTGCCCCTCACCCCTACCCTCTCCCCGCGCGCGGTGAGAGGGGGACTTAGCATAGTGCTCGGCGGCTAAAGCCTGCGCTTGCGACTCATCCGTCGCGACGAATACATGTCCGTCCGGACCGTACCACGCCGGAATCTGATGGCCCCACCACAACTGCCGTGAGATGCACCACGGCTGGATATTTCGAATCCACTCGAAGTAGGTCTTCTCCCAGTTCTTTGGCACAAAGGTTGTGTCGCCGTTCTCGACGGCAACAATCGCCTTCTTCGCAAGCTCCTCCGCGTTGACGTACCACTGATCAGTGAGCCACGGCTCGACGACGGCGCCCGAGCGGTCGCCGTGCGGCACCGTATGCGACGTCGGCTCGACCTTTTCTAGCAGCCCAAGCGCATGAATGTCGGCGACGACGCGCTTGCGCGCTTCGAAGCGATCGAGGCCGCGATAGGCGTCCGGCGCCGAGTCATTCAACTTGCCGAACGCATCAAGCACGTTGATCTGCGCAAGCCCTTGCCGCTTACCCACCTCAAAGTCGTTGAAGTCATGCGCCGGCGTGATCTTGACGGCGCCGGTGCCCTTCGTCGGGTCTGAATACTCGTCGGCGACGATCGGAATCTCGCGGCCGACGAGCGGCAGCTTCACTTGCGCTTTCGATTTCACCAGCGCCGCATACCGCGCATCATCCGGATGCACCGCGACGCCGGTATCGCCGAGCATCGTCTCGGGCCGCGTCGTCGCGACGACGATCCACTCCTTGTCGTATCCCGCCACGCGCTTCGCCAACGGATAGCGGAAATAATACATGTGCCCGCTCGGGTCCTTCGCGAGAACCTTGCCCAGCGCCTCGGCGTCGAACGGTTCGCCGCTCGCCAACTCCCACGCAAACGTGCCGCGCTTCTCGATCTGCACCACTTCGAGATCGGAAATCGCCGTCTGGAACTTCGGGTCCCAGTTGACGAGCCGCTTATCCTTGTAGATCAGCCCTTCGTTATAGAGCTGCACGAACACCTTCACGACAGCCTTCGACAGCCCCTCGTCCATCGTGAAGCGCTCGCGGCTCCAATCGCACGACGCGCCGAGACGCTTGAGCTGCGTGACGATCGTGCCGCCGCTTTCCTCCTTCCACGCCCACACGCGCTTCAAAAACTCCTCGCGGCCAAGCTCGCGCCGCGACGGCTGCTTGTCCGCAGCAAGCTGCCGCTCGACGACCATCTGCGTCGCGATGCCGGCGTGATCTGTGCCCGGCTGCCAGAGCACGTCGCGGCCGCGCATGCGCTCGAAGCGCACGAGCACGTCCTGCAGCGTGTTGTTGAGCGCATGCCCCATGTGGAGCGAGCCGGTGACGTTCGGCGGCGGGATGACGATCGAATACGGCGCGTTCTTGCCGCCGCTCGACGCGCGGCCCGCCTTGAACGCTTCAGCCTTCTTCCATTGGGCGTCGATGCGCGGCTCGATCTCGGCCGGCTGGAAGGTCTTTTCGAGCATGGGTGGGGGCGTCGCCGATTAACGGAAGCTGGGGAAGCCCCGGTGGTAAGGCTCCCCTTCCCACGCTGTCAACCGTACGGCGCCTAGCGCAAGGTCTTGCGCGGCGGCGGCTGATGGTCGCCGCCGTCGGCTTCGCTGCGCAAAGCCTTCTCGACGATCTTCGGCATGTTCTCCGTCAGCCACTGACGCAGGATGGGCCGCATCATCTGCGCGGCCGCGTCCTCCATGCCAAATCCCAGGGCCTGCGCATCAGCGCGATCCGGCAGAGCGGGCGGCAGCTGCGACAACTGCGGCAGTTGCGGCGGCGCGGCGTAGATCGGCGGCAGCGACGCGACAGACGGCGCCGGCTCATACCTCGGTTCGTGCCTCGGCTCGGGCGCAGGCGCCGACGACATGCGGCTCATGCGCGTGTCGAAGAATGTCGCCATGACGCGCGGCGCGGCCGGGCCACTTTCCGGCATGCTCGGCGCCGGATTGTAGGCGGGCGCCGGTTCGGGCCTCGGCGCCGCCATGATGGGCGCCGGCGGATCGATCATGCGTCCGGCAGCGGCAGGCTCAAAGCGAATGACGGTGCGCGAGCGATCGGGCTCCGGCGGCGCCGTCGGCTTCAAGGCGTCGCTCAAACGGCCGAAGAGGTTGGGACGCGCGTCGCCGAGCGAAGATGAAGGATGGCCCGGCTTGAAGATCGCGGGAAGTTCGAATTCCGACGCTTCGTCGGCCATGGGCGCGTCGCGTTGCGGTTGCGGCGCGTTCGCCGCGGCTCGATTGGGAGAGCGCGAGGATGATCGCGTCTCATGCTCGTCGCCGATCGTCGACCGGATCGAAGCCAAAATGGATTCAACGTTATGCGTATTCGCCCCGTTATACGATGTCATGACGCTACCTCTTCTGCGTACCAACCCTAACCGCAGAACCGCGCTGGCGCCCCGTTACCTGCCCCGTTCGGTTCGTCTCTTGAGAAAAATGCCTGCGTCGCCTTCTGACTTCGCCGCGCAATTCCCTCCTTGACGGCGCGTTCCTTCCCGCCTCTCCCGATGCGGAAATCTCCTTTCGCACGTGGTGTTGCAATACGACCGCACCACGGCGGACTTAAGGCAAACTTAACCGAAAAAATTTTCAGCGCGAGCCCAAATGAGCATATCGAAACAAAAAAGCGGAGCCTCAGGGCTCCGCTTTGCGACGGGACTGACGACGCGCGGCGGGAGGGCTATTCCGCAGCCGTCTTATGCTGTTGCGGGGGCAGGCTCATCTCTGAAATCTCGCGGCGAAGCGCCCGCTCGATGATCTTCGGCATGTTCTCGGCGAGCCAGACTTTCAACATCGGACGCAGGAGATCGGCGACGGTGTCCTCCATCGAGCGGATTCCGGTTTCGCCGTGGCGAACCGCCGGCAATCCGCCGCCGGCGGCGCCTGCATCGCGAACGGCGACCTGCTGGCTGGGCGACAGCGCATCGTCGACCTCGACCGGCACGGGCTTGTCGCCCATCTCCACCGCCGAATAGCGCGGTGGCCGGCTCATCGCCGCGTTGACGGCTTCCGTCACGACATCCTGCATCGAGTCCCGACCTGACCGGCTGGACATCATGTCGACCGAGCGGGCGAACGACGACGCCGAGTCCATGCGCATCGAAGGGCGTTCGGGCGGCAACGTCGCAGCGATGCTGGGCGCGGCCAAGGGGGCGACCGTCCTTTGGTCGATGTTCGAAGTGGACGCTTGCGGCGCGGCGCTCGCCGCAGGCCGTTGCCCGCTCGGCTCCTCGATCGGCGCGCGGCGCAGCGGCTCGCTCGGCGCTTCGTGACGCGACGGCTCCGGCCGCAACGAAGGCTCCGGATTTGTCTGTCGCGGAATTTCCCGCCGCTTGGACGACGCGAACTCGGCGCCGAATCTCGGCTCAACGCGGGACGCCTCCTGATTCCGCTCCTGCGGCAATTCGATGTGGGACGTGTCCTGGGCTTGATGCGCGGGGCCGCCGAGCGCCTCGTCGAAATCATCCTCGCTGGGCGCGTCGAATTTGGCCCCTGCATTCGTCGCGCGTTTCGAAAACGGCGACGGCCCAAGATCGAAATCGAACGGATCGGCGTCGGCCGTATCACTCTCAGGCGCGACATAGCCGTCGCGCGAAACGGTGAAGCGGGCGGATGATTCGCGACGCGCCTCGCTGCGCGTCTCCGCTGGCGCGAATTCTTGAAGCCGGATCGACTGCGGCCGGGAGGCGGCCGCCGGCGGCGCCGTTTCACGGGCGTCGTCCGCCTCGGGATCGTCGCCGCCATCGAGCAGATCCGAAAGCTGCGCTTGCACGCTCTCGGCCGGCCGGTTGGAGGCGCCGTCGCGGCCACGCGCGTCCAGACGCTCGGCCGTATCGCCATACGACGACGCCAGCGCTGAACCGCCAGTTGCCGGCGTCGACGCCTTCGGCGCATCGCCGCGACCGCCGCCCAGGTCCGCGCCGGGCCGCGCGTCGAGACGCGACGAGAAATCCGACCTCACCGAGGCCATCGTGGAGCCATCGCGCGCGAACGGCGAGCGGTCCGTGGCGGCGGCATCCGAAGGTGTTTGAAGACTGGGGCGCGCCGGCGCTGCGACGGCCCGCGAACCTGGCGGTTCTTCGGCGATGATCCTGCGGATGGAGGCGAGAATTTCCTCCATGCTCGGTTCGCCGTTGGCGTCAAGTCGAGTCATACCGCACCTTCTCGAGCCTACGAAGTGCCCGCTCCGCGACGTTGCGATCAGCGCGCTGTTTCAGTTTGGCCTGATTCGCAAAGCCGCCGATCCCGTGGCGCGATGGTCACGCACCGAAATCGCCGGGCGGTCTCGCCATAAGCCCAACCGAACGCGCCGCTTGTCCGCCGCAATACCCAATAATCGTGACAGGTTGTATGCCGCGGAGCAACAACGAGGATTAGACTTATCCCCGAAGCGCGGCGCTCTCAAGGCGCTGCCGGCGTCGATGCGGTCAAAAAAACGCCGCAGACGCCCGAACCGTTTCAAATTGGATCAAAATCCGGCGGAGGGCGGGGGCCGTTCGAGCGTGGGCCGTCTATTATTTGACCGGCTCGTGTTCGACGCGCGCATTCCACGAAGGATCGAGCCGTTCCACGCGTCCATCATCGTGCGTGATGTCCACGCCCCATGGCTTGCGCCGCACTTCGTCGTAGTGTGTTTCGGGCTCGTAAGCGACGCTGGCGACGCCCAATTCAGCCACGTTGAGGCGACCGATGGCTGCGATGAGCGCGTATGTCCCGACCAGAATATTGCGCTTCGTCGTTTCCAGCAGAACCTGAGAATTCAGAAGTTCCTGCTGTGCGTCGAGGACGTCGAGCAGGGTCCGCTGTCCAACTTTTTCTTCCTCGCGGACGCCATTGAGCGCCGTCCGGTTTGCCTCGATCTGAGCACGGTCAGACGCGCTTTGCGCTCTGAACGCCTGAAGCTCCGACCACGCCTGCACCACTTGCGACTGAACCAGCGACCGCGCCTGTTCGATCTGCTGGATAAGGGACACGTGCGTGTGCTTGGCTTGCCGAACGCGCGCAAACGTTTCGCCGCCCGCCTGATAGATGGGAACGTTCAACCGGCCGACGACAGACGTCGATTCCGTCCTGTCGGTGCCAATGCTGGGATCGAACCGCTCGCTGTACGTCGCTTCAACTTGCGCCTGAGGCAACAGTTCGCCCCGGATTTGGTCGACCAAATAGCGGCCGGCCTGCTCGTTGTACAAAGCTCCGACAACCTGCGGGTTCTCCTGATTGCCGATTGCGACTGCTTCTTCCAGGGATCGAGGAACCAAAGGGCTGTTGGGATTGGGTTCGGACAGATTGCGCGCCGGACTGCCGACGACCTGCTCGTAAATGCCACGACTGGTCTTCAGGTTCGCCTTGGCGAGATCGAGATCGGACACGCCTTGTGCGCGCCGGGCCTGCGACTGCGCCACATCGGTCCGCGTCACCTCGCCGACGGCAAAACGATCTTGAGTGGCTTTCAATTCCTGTGAGAGGAACTGCACGTTGTTTTCGCGGAGGCGAAGGATCGCCAGATCGCGCACGACGTTGCCGTAGGCCGTCACGGCTTGAAGCAGCACGTCCTGCTCAACCAGTCGCAACGTCTCGCGGCCAGCGCGCACCGACGCTTCCGCCGCGTTGACGGCGTTGACAACCTGGAAGCCGCGAAAGATCGGCTGAACGCCGGTGATGGAGTACCCCTTCGCCGTGTTGCCGCCATTCAGCCCGCCAACCGACGGATCGGAGAAGCTCTTGTCGTAGGTGATGTCGGCCGAGGCCGAAATGTCGGGACGATATCCAGCATTCGCGCGCGCCACGTCTTCATCGGTCGCGCGAAGGCGCGCGCGCTCGGCGTCAAGCTGCGGATTGTAGGCGTAGGTGTTCACCAACGTCTCTGGAAGCGACTGCGCAATCGCGAAGTTGGCGCCAGCAACAGCAGTGACGAACGCCGCCGTGGCCGCCAGCGCCACGCGCGTCGAGCGACCCCCCGTCAGTCGAAAGATGATACGGCGCTTTCGCGTCAGCAGCATACGTGAACATCCAAACGAGTTCGTCAGCACGCACTGCAACTATCAAGTATCCCCGCACGGCGAAGAGGCGCCGGACTCAATATCCCCACCGGCGCCTGTCCTCGACTCAGGATTGATAGTCGAGATTCCGTCGGCGGTGCGCATTCCAATCCCATCTGAACGGTATTTCGCGCCCCCGCGTTGCTCAAATCCCACACAAACTCAGGCGTTTGGGCCATTTTTTCCGCTTATGTCACCGTCGAGAAAGTAACATGTGGGCAGGGGGTTGACTGACGCAGTTCAGGGTTGGGAATTGCAGTCTGAGACCTTTCCCTGGCCGCTGTTCCCGATTCGACCCCTGCGACGATCCCTGCAAGCTGTTCAGCCAACGGACGAATTTCGATCGAGCGCCTTCACGACCGGGTTGCTCGGCCTCGGGGGCTAGAACTCGAAGCCCCGCAGCGCGGAGCCAAATCCAGGAAGCCGAGGCGCGGCGGCCTCGAAGGCGACGAGGGGCGCGCTATCCTCCGTCCCAAACAGGGCGGCGCGGCCCACGCTGCCCTCGCCGACAAGCACGGCGATCAAGCGGCCGCCCGGCGCCAATTGCCCTTTCAAGCCTTCCGGGACGGCCTCGACGCAGCCTTCGAGGATGATGACGTCATAGGGCGCACGTTCCGGCCAGCCTGCCGCCAGTTCCCCGGTCACCGCGGACACATTGGCGGCCCCGACGGCCCCCAGCGCCTTGATTGCGGCCGACGTAAAGTATGCGTCGCTATCCAGCGCAACAATGTCACGGGCCATCCGGGAGAGCACGGCGGCCGAGTATCCGACCCCGGAGCCGACGACCAGCACCCGCTCGTCGCCTTCAACGCCGGCGAGCTGGATCAGACGGGCGAAATCTCGCGGCGCCATGAGGCTGCGTTCGCCGTCCAGCGGCAGCGCGGCGTCGGAGTAGGCGAGGGCTGCAAGCCGCTCGGGCAGAAACGCCTCGCGCGGCAACGACATCATGGCGCTGGTGATCCGCCGGTCGGTGACGTCGCTCGGGCGCACCTGACTTTCGACCATGTTCTTGCGCTGTAGCGCCGTGTCGGCCATCGCCGCGTCTCCGTTGCCGTCGATCCCGCTGATGCTCGTTGCATCGACGGCCTTTGCCTATACGCGAACCGGCGCGACCGTGCGATAGGATTGCCGTCGCAATCGATCAATGCGGCGGCGGCGCACTGCCCGTGAATGGCTTGTAACGCCATCGCCGCCCATGGTAGACGGCCCGATCGTCGGAGCGCCGCCCGTTCCTGCGTGCGGCGCTCGATCGGCGCCGCGACGATCGACAACGCGTCGAGGCCACGTGGCGGAGTGGTGACGCAGCGGACTGCAAATCCGCGTACCCCGGTTCAATTCCGGGCGTGGCCTCCAGCGTTCTCGTTGCAAGAACGCAAACAGATCAGTTGGTAGTCAGCGCCATGCCAAAAAAAAACGCCGCCTGCGGCGCGCTCGCTGGATTTTGCCGTCGTATAGTGGGCCGGCGCGTTTCGCAGCCAGACCGAAAATTGCGCCACGCATCTTGAGGCGACCGTGAAAATCCGGTTCCTGAGACGTCGCGACATTATCCGAGCACTGTCAATTCCAGGCGCGATTGGCCGTTGGCTGACAGCGCCCACCGCAGCTCATGGCCAGCCGTACAACAAAACGCCTGTCGGCGGCGCTTCGCGAGTCGGCGCGCCGACCACCACGCCGATCGCGACGCGATCGGTCTTCTGGGTCGGTCACAGCCTCGTTGAACAGAAGGTTGCGTCAGAGTGGGGTGAAATCGACTTGCCGTCGTTCGTGGGTCTTCTGGCGCAAGACCGCGGCTTGCCCTACCAGTCGCAACTGCACGCTCTTTGGGGCTCGTCGATCGCGGCGCTATGGCGCGGACGGCCGCACAGCTACGACCGCGACGCGACGGCCATGGCGGCGCAACGGGAAAACTTCGAGCGCGATGCACAGCGCTTCGACACTTTGGTTTTGACCGAAGTACTGCCCGTCGAGAAAGCGCTGCGCAATGAGTACAGCGCTTACTACGCGCGCCAATTTTACTGCGCGATCAAAAAGGCAAATCCGGCGGCGAAGGTCTACCTCTACCAGACCTGGATCAATTTACAGGCAGGCGACCCCGGCGCCGGCTATCCCCCGACCGAACGTTTTGATTGGCTGGCCGAAATGGCGAAGCAACGCCATGTTTGGGAGAAACTCGCCGACGAAGCGTCTCAACCTGCCGTCAGACGGCCGACTATTCTCGATCGTATCGGGTGGGTGTCGACGGACGATGCGGGGTGCGCCGTCAACGACCCGATCATGGTGGCGCCTGTCGGCGACGTCTTCGTGGGGATCGCGAAGCGTCTGGCGGCGCCGCACGTAACGGACATTTTCAAGCTGCCGAGCGGAAAAGACCTGACGCTCGGCGATTTGTACGCCAATCCCTACGTGAACTGGCCGAAGGAATGGCCCATCAGCCGGTCATGTTCTGCGGCCGACCTCGCCGCGATCCGCGCCGACCTAAGACTGCGCGATCCCTCCAAGCCGCATGACGACATTCACATGTCGCTTCTCGGGATTTACGTCGCGGCGCTCACGCATTTCGCCACGTTGTACAAACAGACTCCTGTCGGTCTGCGTTATCCGATCGAAATCGGCGACGGCGTCGCCAAGACAATTCAATGCATTGTCTGGGAGGTGGTTTCCCGCGACCCGCGCGCTGGCGTCGATCAATCTGCTCCGTGCCAAGTCGCCCCCGGATGAAAGTCAGGGGCACAACGACGGCGGCGGCCGCCAAGCGCTTTTGACGCATCCCCGGCGCGCGAGACGAAATTCGCGCGCCGCCCATTGCCACTCGCCACGCGCGAAACGTTCTGCTATGCGGGGCGCTTCCCGGCGAAGACCAGGGTATTCCGCGGTAGCTCAGTGGTAGAGCGTCCGACTGTTAATCGGATGGTCGTAGGTTCGAATCCTACCCGCGGAGCCAGGCGCCTTACGAAAAAAGCGCCGGTCGCCCGGCGCTTTCTTTAATCTTGCTCCGCTCGTCTTGCGGCTCAGATGCTTTTGTAAGCCGCTTGGCCCTTCGACATCGCGAACTCTTCTTCGGGCGACAGGATCAGCTTGTGACGTCCGATCAGCGCGAAGTAGAGCAGGCCGACCGCGAACCAAGCCGCCACCCACAGCACGCCGTCGAGATAAACGGGGTCCTGCAGCTGCATGTAGATCGTGACGAGCGCAATGATGACGGTCAGCATCGCGCCGAACGAACCGAGCGGGCTCTTGTAAGGCCGGTCGATGTTGGGGAACTTGTTCTTCAGCTGGATGTAGGACAGGCCCTGCATCACGTATGAGAACATGGCGCCGAACACCGCCATGTTGAGTAGCGTGCCGCCGATGACCTTCGCCCCCTGTTCCGCGCCCTGCCCGTACCAGACCGCCAGCATCACCGCCAATCCGAGGATCGACCCGACGATCATCGCGATGTGCGGCGTCTTGCGCGTACCGTGCGTGATCGACAGGCCGCTCGGGAAGTAGCCGGCGCGGCTCACCGAGTAAATCTGCCGGCCGAAGGCGAAGATGATCGCGTGAAAGCTCGCGACCAGACCGATGACGGCGACGGCCGCCAGGATATTGGCGAGTTCCGTGCCGTAGATCGCGCGGAAGCCGTCGAGAAGCGGTTCGCCCGAAGCGCCGAGTGTTTTGGAGCCTACACCCGCCACCGAAGGATTGAGATAGAGCACGGCGAAGGCCGACGCGATCAGCGTGAACATGCCGAGCATGATGCCCTTCGGCATGTCGCGCTTGGGATCAACCGACTCTTCCGCCGCAAGCGGCAACTGCTCGATGGCGAGGAACAGCCACACCGCGAACGGCAAGGCGGCGAGAATGCCGTAGTTGCCGAACGGGAACAGCGGACCGTTGCCTTCGGGTAGTTCACTGCCGTCGGGCGCGATGTTCAGCGCCCAGCGATTGAAGTCCAGGTTTCCGTACATCACTGCGCTGGCATAGAAAACGACGAGACACGCCAGCGCCGCGAGCGTCACGAACATCGAGAACTTGAATGACTGCTCGACGCCGAGAATGTTCAGGCCCACGAACAGCACGTACCCAGCGATCCAGAACAGCGGTTGCATTTCCGTTGGCGCGCCGACGATCGCCGCCACGTAACTGCCGATGAAGAACACGATGACGGCCGCCGTCATCACATATTCGACGTTCTCGGCCAGTCCCGTGATGAACCCGCCCCACGGTCCGAACGCCGTTCGTGCGAAGGAGTAAGCGCCGCCGGTATGCGGCATCGCCGGACTCATTTCTGCAAGCGAGAAGGTAAGACCAAGATACATGATCGCGATGAGGATGGTCGCGACAAACATTCCGCCCCAGCCACCGGCGCCTAGCCCGAGGTTCCAGCCCGAGAAATGTCCTGAGATGACCGCTCCGACGCCCAGAGCCCAAAGCATCCAGACGCCCGCGTACCGCTTGAGCCCGCGCGCTTTGAAGTAGGCGTCGTCCACCTTTTCGTAGGTGACGCCCGATACCGATTCCGCCATTGCCGTGTCCCCTTTTTCAGAGGGGGCAGGCGCAAGCCGATCCGGTGTGGAATGCGACGGGAACGCAGGAGGTCGGGGCCAGCCCCGTCGTCCGGTCACCGCCGACTCGCGCGCCAGGATCTATTTGCGTCGACCCCCATCCCCAGTTGCAAGCACACGCCCTGCCGGCGACCCGACAGGCTTGCTGCATGTCTGCAATGTAGACCTATTCGGACGACACGTCATTCGTCTCGTTTGAGACGAAAGCGGGCGCCGGCCAAACAACCCGCAACTTTTTGAGGCAATTCGCGGGATTAGGCGAAGCAGACGTTCACCGGTTAACCGATCGCGGCAGGCGCCGGCGAACCCTCGATCATGAAATTCGAATCATCTTTCAGCGAAACGCCGGTCACGCCGCGCCGGAACGCTTCGCGCAACAACCACGCCGTCTTGAACGCCGCTTCCTCGTAACTCAGACCGCGGACGCGAATGTTGGAAATGCAGTTGCGATCGGCGTCCTTGAGACCGACGCGGGGGCGCCACGTGAGATAGGCGCCGAGGCTGTCCGGCGACGACAGGCCGGGTCGTTCGCCAATGAGCATCAACACGGCCTTGGCGCCGAACGCCTCGCCGATTTCATCGCCGAGCGCGACGCGGGCTTCATTGGCAAGGACGATGGGGCCGAGCTTCAAGCCATCCTTGCGAAGGTGCGGCAGCAGGGCGGCAAGGTAAGCTGCAAGATTTGCCGCCACGGCGCGCGACGACAGGCCGTCGCCGGCGACGATGAGCACGTCGGGCGCCGGGCCAGAACCGACCGCCGTCAACTGCCGGCGCGAATCCTCCGACAAGCGCCGTCCGAGATCGGGACGGCGCAAGTACTCGGGTCGGTCGTGCGCGGCGCTTGCGACGCGCGCCGCCGCGAGGCCCAGCGCCGCCAGTTCCGATTCGATCGGCGACCAATCAATCGGGGTCAGCACGGCGTCGCGCGCTTCGGCGTGCGCAAGCGAAAAAGCCAGCACTTCCCGCGTCGGCATCGCGGCGCCCGATCGGCCAAGCCCGATGCGCGCATCCGTGAAACGGCGCAGATTCGACCACGGGTCTTGGCCGACGTCGGTTTCGGTCGTCTCGATCGCGCTCATGCCGCAAGCCCTCGTGCATGCGCGATCAGCAGATTTTCAGGCTTGTGCTTGGCCAGCCGCCCGCTCGGTTCCGTAACGCCGATTTTCTGCAGCCAGGCCTCGAATTCGGGCGCGCGCTTCAAGCCCAGCGCCTCACGCACGTAAAGCGCGTCGTGGAACGACGTCGACTGATAGTTGAGCATGATGTCGTCGGCGCCTGGAATGCCCATGATGAACGTGACGCCCGCGGCGCCGAGCATCATCAACAGCGTGTCCATGTCGTCCTGATCGGCTTCGGCGTGGTTGGTGTAGCAGACGTCGCACCCCATCGGCAGGCCAAGCAGCTTGCCGCAGAAGTGATCCTCCAATCCGGCGCGAATGATCTCCTTGCCGTCGTAGAGATACTCGGGCCCGATGAAGCCGACGACGGTGTTGACGAGCAGCGGCTTGAACTGTCGCGCTACAGCGTAGGCGCGCGCTTCGAGCGTTTGCTGGTCGACGCCGTGGTGCGCATCGGCCGAAAGCGCGGAGCCCTGCCCGGTTTCGAAATACATGCAGTTGTCGCCCACCGTGCCGCGTTTCAACGAGAGCGCCGCCTCGCGCCCCTCCTTCAGAACCTCGAGGGTCACGCCGAAGGACGCGTTCAGCGCTTCCGTGCCGCCGATCGACTGGAACACGAGATCGACGGGCGCGCCGCGACGGATGGCTTCGATCGACGTCGTGACGTGCGTCAGCACGCAGCTTTGCGTCGGGATTTCGAAGCGTTGGATCACTTCATCCGTCATGTTGAGGAGGTCTGTGATCGCCCCGACGTTGTCGCTCGCCGGATTGATCCCGATCACGGCGTCGCCGCAGCCATACATCAAGCCGTCGACCATGGACGCGGCTATGCCCTTCTTGTCGTCCGTCGGATGGTTGGGCTGAAGGCGCACCGCCATGTGGCCCGGAAGTCCGATGGTGTCGCGAAACTTGGTGACGACGGAGATCTTCCGCGCGGCCAGCACCAAATCCTGATTGCGCATGATCTTCGAGACGGCGGCCGCCATTTCTGGCGTCAGCCCCGGCGCCAGCGCCGTCAAGGCCGCGGTTGTCGCCTGGTCCGACAACAGCCAATCGCGGAACTGTCCGACCGTCATGTGCGACACGGCTTTGAACGCCGGCGCATCGTGCGTGTCGACGATCAGCCGCGTGACGTCATCGATCTCATAGGGGATCACCGCGTCGGAGAGGAACCGCTTCAGCGGCACGTCGGCGAGCGCCAGTTTCGCCGCCGCGCGTTCCGCTGACGACGTCGCCGCGACGCCGGCCAGCACGTCGCCCGACCGCGCCGGGGATGCCTTTGCCAGCAACGTCTTCAAATCATCAAACTGATACGCAGCGCCGCCGGCTTGAATTCGAAACATCGCCATCGCTCCCGAACGAGCGCGACGCGCAGCGCGCCGCGCGCTCCGACGCCGCGGCACGAAAGCGCGTCGTCGGATGCATTAATGCGCCGCAGTGCGCGCGATGCAAGCCGGGATCAGTTCAGAGGTTTGCGGCTGGCCGAAAGGCCCGCCTCTGTCGCGAGCGACGCCGCGGTGCGCGTTCGGCCGGCGCCGTCTCGGCGAGGCGACGTGGCCAATCCATCGAGGCAAATCTCAAGCGCGGAATCGAATGTATCATTCGGATTGAGCGTCTTGAAACACGGCACCAAGGCGCGGCTCGCCGGAAACGCCTCCGGGCACAGGCCCAAAAGCTCCTTCTCGTCGGCGTCATCGATGGGATGCAGCAGTCCCTCTGCTTCGGCCAATGCAAAGCCCAGCACGAATGCGTAAAACGCAAGTCCGAGCCCGGCGGCTTCCTGGTCGGTGCGGCCTGCGCGAAGCAGGGCGCGATAGACGATCTCGCCGGCTCGATGGTCTGCAGGGCCCGTTGCGTGAAACAGGAAATGCAGCCTGAAGACGCGGGGATTTCTGAGCGCCAATTCGCGGTAGGCATTACCCATGGATCGCAGATCGTGACGCCAATCGTCGGTTGCGGGCGGGATGACGACCGTGTGTACGGCCCGATCCGCAATCGCGCGCAGCAGCTCCCGCTTGGACCCGAAATGGTGAAGCACGGTCATCGGATCAACGCCCACTTGTGCGGCGACCTTTCGAACGGAAAAACCTTCATCGCCTTCGGCTTCGAACAGTGCGAATGCAGCTTCGAGAATGTCGGATTTGCTGATTGCGCCGCGCGTTTTGGCCTTCGCCTTCAATGCCGCCTCCTTGACAATTCTACAGCGTAGAGTATTGTCCGCAATAGAAATCCGTCTGGCCGGAAACCTTGTTCGCGGACGGCCATTTATGCAATCGTATAATTGTATCAACCGCGCGTTTCATAACCTCCAGCGGCATGGGAGACCGGATGTGCCAGTTTTTTTGTGCGCTTGACCATATTCCAGGCGGTTACGAGACCCGGAAACCGGCTGGCGCCGCGATGGCAAACCGACTTATTTGGCCGATATTGAGTCGAAAATATCAATTGCTAAGGCTGTGCGCCCGCGTCGGCTATACCCCGCATTGACGTCCTCCCCGCCCCCAACCGGCGCGCCTTTGCGCGTGCTATATCGGAAATCGGAGGACTGCCCGTGAACAGCGCCATCTCGCAAACACAACTTCGTGAACTCGACGCCCGCCACCACCTTCATCCGTTCAGCAACCATCAGTCGCTGCGCGCAGTCGGGGCGCGCGTCATCGTCAAGGGCGAGGGCCCCTATCTGTGGGACAGCGAGGGCAAGCGCATCCTCGACGGCATGGCCGGTTTATGGACCACGAGCGTCGGCTACGGGCGCAAGGAACTCGCCGACGCGGCCGCAAAGCAGATCATGGAACTGCCGTTCTACAATACGTTCTTCAAGACCACGCATCCGCCCGTCATCGAACTGTCGCGAAAGATCGCGGAGATCGCGCCTGCCGGCTTGAATCAGATTTTCTACGGCTCGTCGGGTTCGGAATCGAACGACACGGCGATCCGTCTCATTCGGCATTACTGGGTTCTCAAAGGCCAGCCGAAGCGGCGGATCATCATCAGCCGCAAGATGGCCTATCACGGCTCGACGATTGCCGCCGGATCCATGGGCGGCATGAGCCACGTCCACGCCCACACCTATCCCGTCTACGAGGGCTTCCGTCATGTGATGGACCCTTACTGGTACGGCGAAGCCTTCGAAGGCGAGACGCCGGAAGCGTTGGGC
Organism: Hyphomicrobium sp.; assembly: GCA_052386495.1. Classification (GTDB taxonomy): domain Bacteria; phylum Pseudomonadota; class Alphaproteobacteria; order Rhizobiales; family Hyphomicrobiaceae; genus Hyphomicrobium_B. The sequence goes on from JBQTKA010000023.1 coordinate 37,661, forward strand.
CTGCGCGCCGCCAAGGCGGTCGAAGACGAAATCCTGCGCGTCGGACCTGAAAACGTCGCGGCGTTCGCGGGCGAGCCGGTGCAAGGCGCCGGCGGCGTCAAGATCGCGCCGGCGAGTTACTGGCCGGCCGTACAAAAGATCATCGACAAGTACGGCATCCTGTTTCTCGCCGACGAAGTCATCACCGGATTTGGCCGCCTCGGCACGTGGTTCGGATCGCAACACTATGGCGTCAAGCCGAACCTCATCACCTTCGCGAAGGCGGCGACATCGGGCTACATTCCGCTCTCAGGCTTGATCATCGACGATATGATCTGCGATGCGCTGATGGCGCACAACGATGATTTCAACCACGGCTACACCTTCTCCGGCCATCCGGTCGCCTGCGCGGTCGCATCGGCGAACATCGCGATCATGGAGCGCGAAAACCTCGTCGGCCGCGTCAAGACCGACACGGGGCCGGCGCTGGCGAGAATGCTCGCCAAGTTCAAGGACCATCCGCTCGTCGGGGAAGTGCGCTCGGTCGGCATGCTGGGCGCGATCGAACTCGTCGCGAACAAGCGAACGCGCGCCCGCTTCGCCGATCCCGGACGCGTCGGCCTCGTTTGCCGCGATCATTTCTTCCGCGAAGGCTTCATCATGCGCGCCGTGTTCGACACGATGGTGTGCGCGCCGCCGCTGATCTGGACCGACGCGGAATTCGCAGAAGCCGAGCGCGTGATCGGCAAGGCGCTGGATTCCACCCTTAACGACGTGCGCGGAGAACTCGCGGCATGAGCCGGCCGATCGTCGTCATTCCCTCGTGCACCAAAATCATCGGCGGCCTGCAGTTCGACGCTGTGGGCCGCAAATATTCGGCCGCGGTCGCCGAAGTGGCGGAATGCCAGCCGCTTCTGGCCCCGCTCGGCCAATCGATGGCCGACATCGCGGCGGTGCTCGACATCGCCGACGCCATCCTGCTCTCGGGCAGCCTTTCGAACGTCGAGCCGCGGCACTATTCGGACGAAGACCCGCTCGATCCGGCGACGGTGGATCGCGAGCGCGACGCGCTGACCTTGCCGCTGATCCGCGCCGCGATCGAAAAAAAGAAGCCGCTGTTCGCCATCTGCCGCGGTTTTCAGGAGTTGAACGTCGCGCTCGGGGGTTCGCTGCATCAGGCGGTTCATTCGGTGTCCGGCCTGAAAGACCACCGCGAACCGAAATCCGAGAACATGGATGAAAAATTCGGCATCGCGCACCCGATCAAACTGAAGGGTCAACTCCGCGACTGGGTCGGCAAAGATGAAATCCTGGTCAACTCGCTGCATGGACAGGGCATCGCCAAACTCGCGCCGCCGCTCATCGCCGAGGCCTTCGCCGAAGACGGACTCGTCGAGGCGGTGCGCGCCACGCAGGGCCATCCGTTCACGCTCGGCGTGCAGTGGCATCCCGAATGGCGCGCCGCCGCAAACCCCGTTTCCGTTTCTCTGTTCCGCCGCTTCGGCGCGGCAGCCGCAGGCCAATCGCCCGGAGCATAGGCAATGAAAGAAGACTTTCTGACCGTCGACGACGCCGATCAGTTCCTCTCAGCGCATCCGGACGTCGCTTGGATCGACCTGATCCTGTTCGACATGAACGGCATCCCGCGCGGCAAGCGCTTTCGCCGCGACGACTTGCGCGGCGTGGCCAAGTCCGGCGTGATGATGCCCGCCTCCGTTTTCATTCTCGATCCGCGCGGCAATTCGATCGAAGAGACGAACCGGCTCTGGGAGACGGGCGACCCGGACATCCTGTTCCGCATTCTTGCAGGTTCGCTGCGCGCCATGCCGCTCGGCGATCAGACCCGCGCTCAGGCCGTCATCGTCTGCGCCGAGCGCGACGACCTCGATCCTCGCGGCGTTCTTCGCGGGCAGGTCGACGCGCTGAAAGCGGTGGGCAAAACGCCCGTCGTCGCCGTAGAGCTCGAATTCTACGTCACCAAGCCGGCTGCCAACGGCGCCTTTACGTTGAAGACGCCCGACGGCCTGACCGACGACCCCGATTTCCCCAAGACGTTCGGCTTCGAAGAGATGGACGTCCTCGCCCCGTTCATCGACGACATCTACAAAGTCGCCAACGGTCTTGGTTTGCCGATTGACGCGGTGATGCAGGAATCCGGCCCCGGCCAATTCGAGATCAACCTGAAGCACCGCGACGATCCCGTCGCCGCCGCGCTCGACGGACTGCTCTTGAAGCGCGCGGTCAAGGCCGCCGCGAAGGCCCACGGCCTCGACGCGACTTTCATGGCCAAACCGCATCACGACTGGTGCGGATCGGGCATGCACATTCACGTCAGCCTCATCGACGAAGCAGGCGCCAACCTTTTTGCGGGCGACGCAGGAAAGGCGCTGTTTCAACAGGCCATCGGCGGTCTGCAAGCGACGATGTGCGATTTCATGGCGGTGTGGGCGCAGTCCGCCAACGCCTATCGCCGCTACGTGCCGAAATCCTACGTGGCGATGACGGCGCACTGGGGCTTCAACAATCGAAATGTCGCCCTGCGCATCCCGCGCTCGAACGGCGCCGGCACGCGCGTCGAACATCGCGTCGCGGGCGCCGACGCCAACCCCTATCTCGTTCTGGCCGGAATTCTCGCGGGCATCCGCCACGGCATCGACCACGGCATCGACCCCGGTCCGATGGCCGAGGGGCTCGCCGAGAATTGCGACGCGCCGGTATTGCCGACGGCGTGGGTCAACGCCCTCGACAAGTTCGAGACGTCGCCGGTGGTTTCCAAGGCTTTTGGTCCGGCGTTTCAGGACGTTTACGTGAAGCTGAAGCAGACCGAACGGATCAACTTCGAGCGCATCGTCACGTCGCTCGATCATCTGTGGTACGCTCAGGTCGCTTGAGAGCAATCTCCCGAAGGAGTTGTGCCATGACGTCTCTCGCGCATTTCGAGCAGCTTGCCGGCGCGATGAAGCTTCCCGGCCTTGCGGTGATCGACGGCAAACTGCGGCCGAGCCTGTCGGGCAAGACCTTCGACAACGTCACGCCGCGCAATGGCCGCGTGTTGATTGCCGTCGCCGAATGCGAGGACGCCGACGTCGACCTCGCGGTGAATGCGGCCCGGCGCGCTTTCCAGGACGGCCGCTGGCGCAAGATGCACTACCGCGCCAAGAAGGCGGTTCTCTTCAAACTCGCCGAATTGATGGAGCGCGACGTCGAGCAGCTCGCGCTGCTCGAAAGCCTCGATGTCGGCAAGCCGATCACCAACGCGCTGCGGGGCGACGTTCCGCAATCGTCCAAGTGCCTGCGCTACTACGCCGAGGCGCTCGACAAGGTCTACGGCGAGGTCGGTCCTGAAACCGAAGATCGCTTGTCGATCGCGGTGCACGAACCGCTCGGCGTCATCGGCGCGATCGTACCTTGGAATTTTCCGCTGCTGATGGCGATGTGGAAGATCGCGCCGGCGCTGGCGATGGGAAATTCCGTCGTCTTGAAGCCGGCCGAGCAATCGCCGCTGACGGCGCTGAAGCTCGGCGAACTGGCGCTGGAAGCGGGCTTGCCTGCGGGCGTTCTCAATATCGTGCCCGGCTTCGGAACGGGCGCCGGCAAGGCGCTTGGACTGCACATGGACGTCGACATGCTGGCGTTCACGGGTTCCGGTCCGGTCGGCAAACTTTTGATGCAGTATTCCGGGCAGAGCAATCTGAAGCGCGTCAGCCTCGAACTCGGCGGCAAGTCTCCGCACATCGTGTTCGACGACTGCCCCGATTTGAAGCGCGCGGCGACCGAAGCGGCGTGGGGCATTTTCTACAATTCAGGCCAGGTCTGCACGGCCGGCTCGCGGCTTCTGGTGCAGGAACGCGTCGCTGACCAGTTCGTCGATGAACTCCTCGGGATTGCGAAGAAAATCCACGCCGCCGATCCGCTGGAGCCGAAAACCAATTGCGGCTCGATGGTCAGCGCGTCGCAGATGAAGACGGCGCTCAAATATATCGACACGGCGAAGCGCGAAGGCGCGGCGCTCGCGCTCGGGGGCCATCAGGCGCGTATCGAAAGCGGCGGCTTCTATGTCGAGCCGACGGTGTTCGATTCCGTCGCGCCGGAGCAGACGATCGCGCGCGAGGAAATCTTCGGCCCCGTGCTCGCCGTGCTGCGTTTCAAGACGCCAGAAGACGCGATCCGCATCGCCAACGACACGACATTCGGGCTCGCGGCAGGTTTGTGGACGCGCGACATCACCTTGGCGCACCGCACGGCTCGCGAAATCAAGGCCGGGCTCGTGTGGATCAACGGCTGGGACAGCTGCGACATCACGATGCCGTTCGGCGGCTTCAAGCAATCGGGCTTCGGCCGCGACCGCTCGCTGCACGCGCTGCACAAGTACGCCGATCTGAAAGCGATTTCGATTACTCTCTAACCGGAGACACGCCGACGTTCGCCTCCCATCTCGTCATGCTCCATCGAGCGCGCATCAAGCGCGCGACGATCGGGGATCCAGCGCAAAGCTCGTCCGAAGGACCCAGCATTGCGGCTGCGCCGCGCCTTGCGCTGGATCCCCGGCCTTCGACGCCGCTACGCGGCGCTCGGCCGAGGATGACGGGAGAACGGGCGGCGGCGCGTCGTCAAGGAGCGCCGCTATGAACGCCATCACCGCCAAGTTCCCGACCGCCGCGCTTATTGGCGGGGAATGGACGACGTCGAAAAAGACGTTCGCCGTCATCGATCCCGCGACGGGCGACGAAATCGCGCGCGTATCCGATCTCGGCGCCGACGACGCGCGCCGCGCGATCGACGCTGCTCATTCGGCTTTTCCCGCGTGGGCGGCCAAAACCGCCAAAGAGCGCGCGCAAATCCTACGGCGCTGGTTCGATCTCATCACCGCCGAAACGGAAGCGCTGGCGCAGTTGATGACGGCGGAACAGGGCAAGCCGCTCACCGAAGCGCGCGGCGAAATCGCTTATGGCGCATCGTTCGTCGAGTGGTTCGCCGAAGAAGGTAAGCGCGCCTACGGCCGGACGATCCCGACGACGGCGCCGTCGCGCCGCTATGTCACGATCAAGCAGCCGATCGGGGTTTGCGCAGCGATCACCCCGTGGAATTTCCCGATCGCGATGATCACGCGCAAGGTCGCGTGCGCGCTCGCGGCCGGCTGCACCATCGTCGTCAAGCCGTCGGAAGACACGCCGCTGTGCGCGCTCGCCGTCGCCAAGCTCGCCGAGGACGCGGGCGTGCCGAAGGGCGTGCTCAACGTCATCACGTCGACGGACTCGGCGGCGATTGGCAAAGTTCTTTGCGATGACGCGCGCGTCCGCAAGCTCACGTTCACGGGTTCGACGGAAGTTGGCCGCATCCTCTATCGCCAGTCGGCCGAAACGATCAAGAAACTCACGCTCGAACTTGGCGGCAACGCACCGCTTGTCGTCTTCGACGACGCCGACCTGGATCAGGCCGTCGCGGGGGCGATGGCGTCCAAGTACCGCAACGCCGGGCAGACATGCGTCTGCGCCAACCGCATCCTCGTGCAGGCGGGCATCTACGATCGCTTCGCCGCCGCGCTCGTCGAAGCCGCGAAAAAGTTGCATGTCGCGCCGGGCCGCGATCCGAAGTCGACGATCGGACCGCTCATCAACGCCGACGCCGTGAAGAAGGTCGAAACGCTGCTCGGCGAGGCAGTTGCGAAAGGCGCGAAGGTGACGCTCGGCGGCAAGCGCGCCGCAGAAGGCGCGCTGTTTTTCCAGCCGACCGTCGTCACCGGCGTCACAGCCGACATGGCGATCACGAAGGAAGAAATCTTCGGGCCCGTCGCTTCGCTCATCAAATTCGAGACGGAAGCCGACGCCATCCGCATCGCGAATGACACGCCGTTCGGTCTCGCGGCGTATTTGTTCAGCCAGAACCTCGGTCGCGCCTGGCGCGTCGCCGAAGCGCTCGAAGCCGGCATGATCGGCATCAACGAGGGCGTGTTCTCGAACGAGGTCGTGCCGTTCGGCGGCGTCAAACAATCAGGCCTCGGCCGCGAAGGCGCCGCCGAAGGCTTGGACGAATACCTTGAGACGAAGTTCATCTGTCTCGGCGGAATTTAAGGTCCTCTCTCCCCGCCAGCGGGGAGAGGGTCAGGGTGAGGGGCAGCCAAGGCTCCGCTGGGGCCGCTGCCCCTCACCCCAGCCCTCTCCCCATGCAAGCGCAGAGCATGGGGAGAGGGGGACACCACACACACCGGCGCTCCGCGTATGGCGGCCGGCTCGACGAAGGAGAGTCGCCGCGCGCAAACAAAGATGGGTCCCGGCTCTTCCCCCGGCTCAAGGCCGGGGTCCGGCCGGGATGACAACTTTTGCTTATGCGCCTTCCGGCAAGCTCGCGGAACGCGAGTCGCCATGCGCAATACAAAACCACTCCGCGCCTTCCGGCCGGCTCCGCGGAGCGGAGTCGGAAGGCGCAAGTGAAACTGCTCCGCGCCCGGCGGCAGGCGCGACGAAGGAGAGTCGCCGCGCGCCTAGAGGAAAGGCGGCGTGCAAGCGCTGATGATGACGGCGCGCGTTTTTCCGACGTTGCGGAATCGGTGCGGGATCGCGCTCTCGAAATAGTAAGCATCGCCCGGACCGAGCACGCGCTTGTCGGCGCCAACCGTCAATTCAATGCGGCCTTCAAGGACGATGCCGCCCTCCTCGCCTTTGTGCGTCAGCATTTCGCCGCCCGTGTCGCCGCCGGGCTCATAGACCTCGTGCAAAATCTGCACGGCCTTGTCGCGCCGTTCGGCCGCCACGACGCGGAATGTCACGCGGCCCTCGGTCAACGGCGCGAGTTCGCCCTTGCCGTAAAACACCTGCGGCGCGGCCGGCAATTCGAGCGAGAAGAATTCGGCGAACGAGAGCCCGAGTGCATCCGTCAGGCGATTGAGCGTCGCGACCGATGGCGAGTGCTTGTTCTGCTCGATCATGGAAATCATGCCGTTGGTGACGCCGGCCTTCGCCGCGAGATCGCGCTGGCTCATGTCGCGCTCGGTGCGCGCCGCCTTCAGCCGTGCGCCGACGTCGACGGCTTCGCGCGGCCGCGGCTCGTGCGACGCGACGGAAGGACGTTTTTTCAGGGCGACCAAGGGCGGGCTCCGCTTTTTCACGCGCGATGCCTGAACCGCATAGCACGCTTCGTCAAGAATGTTGAGCAGATTGCTTAAAGTATTGATCAGTGCTAGCGTAGCCGCAAGCGTGGAGTTCCGACGTCATGTCGCAAAGCGCCGCTTCAAAGCCAGCGAACGACGGCGATCCTCGCGTGGAGCCGGCGCAGCCGCGCGCCGCATTCGATTGGCTCGATCCACTCGGCCTGGAGACGCTGTTTTCCGACGACGAGCGCATGATCCGCGAGAGCGCACGCAAGTTCGCCGCCGCCCACCTCGCCTCGCGCGTCACCGCCGATCACCGCAACGAAACCTTCGATCGTTCGATCTTGCGCGACATGGGCGCGATGGGATTTCTCGGCGCGACGATCCCCGAAGCGTACGGCGGCGCCGGCGTCAATGCGGTGAGTTACGGCTTGATCGCGCGCGAGATCGAGCGCGTCGATTCCGGCTACCGCTCGGCGATGAGCGTGCAGTCGAGCCTCGTCATGCATCCGATCCACGCCTATGGCGATGAGGCGCAGCGCAAAAAATATCTGCCCGGCCTCGCCAGCGGCGACCTCGTCGGATGCTTCGGCCTCACCGAGCCCGACCACGGCTCCGATCCGGCGGGCATGACGACGCGGGCGCGCAGCGCGACGGGCGGCTATCGGCTTTCAGGCGGTAAAACCTGGATCACGAACGCCCCGATCGCCGACGTGTTCGTCGTCTGGGCCAAGACCGATGACGGGGTCATCAACGGCTTCATCTTGGAGCGCGGCATGGCCGGGCTGTCGGCGCCCAAGATCGAAGGCAAGTGCGCGCTGCGCGCGTCATCGACGGGCGAGATCGTCATGGACGACGTGCTCGTCCCAGACGCCAATCGCCTGCCCAACGTCTCCGGGCTCAAGGGACCATTCGGATGCCTCACCAATGCGCGCTTCGGCATCGCCTGGGGCGTCATCGGCGCGGCGGAAGCGTGCTGGCATGCCGCGCGCGATTACGCGCTCGACCGCACGCAGTTCGGCCAGCCGCTGGCCGCGACGCAACTCATTCAGAAAAAGCTCGCCGACATGCAGACCGAGATCGCGCTGATGGCATCGGCCGCGCTCCACGCCGGGCGCGCGAAAGATGAAGGCCGCCTTGCAAGCGAGGCCGTCTCGCTTATCAAGCGCAACAACTGCGGCAAGGCGCTCGACATTGCGCGAACGGCGCGCGATATCCACGGCGGCAACGGCATTTCTGATGAATACAACGTCATGCGGCACATGTTGAACCTCGAAGCCGTCAACACCTACGAAGGCACGCACGATATCCACGCGCTGATCCTCGGCCGCGCGCAAACCGGCCTGCAGGCGTTCAAGTGAGGGGCGCCATGACGGCCCGCCGCCTTGCCGTCATCCTCGGCCGAGCGCGCGGTACGCGCGTCGAAGGCCGGGGATCCAGCGCAAGGCTCGTCCGAAGAACGCGCAATCCTGCAGCTTCGCCAGCTTTACGCTGGATCCCCGCGCACCGACGCGGCCTGCAGGTGTTCAAGTGGGGGGCGCCATGACGGCCCGCCACTTTCCCGTCATCCTCGGCCGAGCGCGCGGTACGCGCGTCGAAGGCCGGGGATCCAGCGCAAGGCTCGTCCGAAGGACGCGCAATCCTGCAGCTTCGCCAGCTTTAAGCTGGATCCCCGCGCTCCAACGCGGCTTGCGGCCGTACTCGCGCGAGGATGACGACAATCGAGCATCGCCATGACCGCGCCCCTCTCAGGCGTGCGCGTGCTCGATCTCTCGCGCGTGCTCGCCGGACCGTGGGCGAGCCAGACGCTCGCGGACCTCGGCGCGGACGTCGTCAAGATTGAGCGCCCCGGCGCCGGCGACGACACGCGCGCCTGGGGACCGCCCTACGCACCCGACGCGCACGGACGCGAAACGACCGAGAGCGCCTATTTTCTCGCGACGAACCGCGGAAAAAAATCCGTCGCCATCGATATCGCGTCCTTGGACGGGCAGCGTCTCGTCGCCGGCCTCGCCGAGCAATCCGACGTCGTCATCGAAAATTTCAAAGTCGGGCAACTCGCCAAATACGGCCTCGACGCCGCGACGCTGAGAGGGCTGAACCCGCGCCTCATCTATTGCTCGATCACCGGCTTCGGCCAGACCGGGCCCTATCGCGACCTGCCCGGCTACGATTTTCTCATCCAGGGCATGGGCGGATTGATGAGCGTGACGGGCGAAGCCGGCGGCGCGCCCATGAAGACAGGCGTCGCCATCGCCGATTTGTTCAGCGGCATGTACGCGGCGGTCGCCATACTCGCCGCACTCCATCGCCGCCATGAAACTGGCGCCGGCGAAACGATCGATATCTCGCTGCTCGATTGTCAGATCGCCATGCTCGCCAACCAGGCGATGAACTATCTGACGACCGGCGAAGCGCCGATGCGACGCGGCAACGCGCATCCGAACATCGTGCCGTACGAAGCCTTCGCGACGGCGGATGGCCACATCATTCTCGCCGTCGGCAATGATGCGCAGTTCACGGCATTCTGCGCCGTCGCCAATCGGCTCGACTGGCCGCGCGATGCGCGTTTTGCCACGAACCCTGCGCGCGTCGAAAACCGCGCTGTCCTGATCCCGCTCATTTCTGACGCGCTGCGCGCGCGCACGACGAAGGATTGGCTCGACACGCTTTCAAAATCGAATGTGCCTGCCGGACCGATCAACACGCTCGACCAGACATTCGCCGACCCTCAAGTGCAGGCGCGCGGCCTGCTGCAGCACCTGCCGCATGCGACTGCCGGGACCGTACCGACCGTCGCCGCGCCGTTCTGCGTGTCGGGCGCGCGCGCATCATCGTCGATCGCGCCGCCGGAGCTTGGCGCCGACACTGACGACGTTCTGATGTCCCGATTGGCGCTATCGCGCGCCGAAGTCGCACGTCTTCGCGAACGAGGCGTCGTTTAGGGCCCGCTGAACTCAAATTGTCATCCCGGGCGAGCCGCCTTGCGGCGAGACCCGGGAGCCAGGGCGCAAACAGTGAGATCGGGCCTGCCGCTCTGGGTCTCGGCTCGCGATGTACGACATCGCGGCCGGGATGACACGAAAAAAAGGCGCGTGATTTGGCAACCCTGACGTCATCCTCGCGCGAGCACGGCCGGAGGCCGTGCCAAAGCGCGGGGATCCAGCTCAAAATGGGCCGAAGGCTCAATGTCGTGTCGTCGAAAAGTCTTGCGCTGGATCCCCGTCTTGCTCCGGCTGCGCCGTCGCGCGACGAGGATGACACGGAGGCGAGTATTTTGAGCATGTTGTTTAAAGTATTGATCAGTGGTAGAAGCGGTCACGGTTTGCGCCCGGCGGCCGGCTGCGCGAAGTCGCAGTCGCCGGGCGCCAGAAAGGACTTGCCATGACGACCTCCGCCGACCTCCAGGCCCGCCGCGTCGCCGCCGTCCCGCGCGGCGTCGGCAACGTCACGCAGATCTTCGCCAAGCGCGCGCTAAATTCGGAGATTTGGAGCGAGGACGGCAAACGCTACATCGATTTCGGCGCCGGCATCGCCGTCGTCAACACGGGTCATCAGCACCCGAAGCTCGTCGCCGCGATCAAGGCGCAACTCGACTCTTTCAGCCACGTCTGCTTTCAGGTGACGCCGTACGAGACCTACGTGCGCCTCGCCGAGCGCCTGAACGCCATAGCGCCTGTGCCTGGTCCGGCGAAGACGATGCTCGCCTCGACGGGCGCCGAAGCCGTCGAGAACGCGGTCAAAGTTGCGCGCGTTTTCACCGGCCGGCCGGGGATCATTTCATTCACCGGCGGCTTTCACGGCCGCACCCACATGGGCATGGCGCTGACGGGCAAGGTCGCGCCCTACAAGAAGGGCTTCGGACCGTTCCCGTCCGACGTCTATAACGTCGCGTTCCCGAACGACCTGCACGGCGTTTCGACGGCCGACAGCCTTGCGGCGTTGAAGTCGCTGTTCAAGCACACGGCCGATCCGTCGAGCATCGCCGCGATCATCATCGAGCCCGTGCAAGGCGAAGGCGGCTTCAACATCGTTCCCAACGACTTCATGCAAGCGTTGCGCGAACTCTGCGACGACAGCGGCATCCTGCTCATCGCCGATGAGATCCAGACGGGCTTCGCGCGCACAGGCAAGATGTTTGCAATGGAGCACTACGGGATCAAGGCTGACGTGGTGACGCTCGCCAAAGGGCTCGCCGGCGGCCTGCCGCTCTCCGCGATCGTTGGCCGCGCCGATGTCATGGACGCCTCCAATCCCGGCGGCCTCGGCGGCACCTATGCGGGCAATCCCGTCGCCTGCTCCGCGGCGCACGCGGTTCTCGACGTCATCGACGATGAGAAGCTTTGCGACCGCGCCAATGCCATCGGCGCGATCATCATGGATCGCTGCCGCGAGATGCAGGCGCGCTCCAATTTGAACTGCATCGGCGACGTGCGCGGCCTCGGCGCCATGTGCGCCGTCGAACTCGTCAAAAACAAATCGAGCGGCGAGCCGGCGCCGGAGCTGACGGCGGCGCTGCTCAAGGAAGCCAGCGCGCGCGGACTCATTCTGCTATCGTGCGGCACGTATTCGAACGTCATCCGCTTCCTCGCGCCGCTGACCGCCAGCGACGCCATCGTACGCGAGGGCATGGACATTTTCGACGCGAGCTTGACCGACGCCGTCGCCCGCGCGGCGTGACAAACAATTTCCCTCTCCCCATTCACTGCACTTGAATGGGGAGAGGGGGTTGCAGAGAAAATTGGAACCATCGCCATGAACATTCAGACCAAGCCGAACGATCTCGCCGCGTTCTGGATGCCGTTCTCGGCGAACAAGCAGTTCAAGGCGGCGCCGCGGCTTTTCGTCGGCGCCGAGCGCATGCACTACATCACGCATGACGGCCGCCGCGTCCTCGACGGCACCTCGGGGCTCTGGTGCGTCAACGCCGGTCATTGCCGGCCGAAGATCGTCAAGGCGATCCAGGATCAGGCCGCGACGCTCGACTTCGCCGGCACGTTTCAGATGGGGCACACGAAGGCGTTCGAGTGCGCCAACCGCCTCATCAACATTGCGCCCGAGGGCTTCGAGCATGTGTTCTTCACGAACTCAGGCTCTGAGTCCGTCGAAACCGCGCTCAAAATGGCGCTCGCATATCATCGCGCCAAAGGCAACGCGACGAAGGTCCGCCTGATCGGCCGCGAGCGCGGCTATCACGGCGTCAATTTCGGCGGCACGGCCGTCGGCGGCATCGCCAACAACCGCAAGATGTTCGGCGCGCTCGTCACCGGCGTCGATCACCTGCGCCATACGCACGATCTCCCGCGCAACGCCTTCTCGCGCGGCGAACCGGAGCATGGCGCCGAACTCGCCGACGATCTCGAACGTCTCGTCGCGTTGCACGACGCGTCCACCATCGCCGCCGTCATCGTCGAGCCCGTCGCCTGCTCGACGGGCGTGCTGATCCCGCCCAAGGGCTACCTGAAGCGCCTCGAAGCGATCTGCCGCAAGCACGACATCCTGCTCATCGCGGATGAAGTCATCACCGCATTCGGCCGGCTCGGCACGGCGTTCGGCTCGGATTATTTCGGCGTCTCGCCCGACATCATCACGACGGCGAAGGGCGTGACGAACGGCGCAATCCCGTTTGGAGCGGTGTTCGTCAAGCGCCACATCCACGACGCGTTCATGAATGGCCCCGACTGGATGATCGACTTCTTCCACGGCTACACGTACTCGGGCCACCCAATGGCCTGCGCCGCCTCGATCGGCACGCTCGACACCTACGAAGAGGAAGGGCTGCTCACGCGCGCCAGCGAGCTTGCGCCCTACTGGGAAGAACGCGTTCACGGATTGAAGGGCCTGCCGCACGTGATCGACATTCGCACCATCGGCCTCATCGCCGCAATCGAGTTCGCGCCCGATCCGGCGCAGCCGACGAAACGCGCCTACGATCGCTTCGTCAAAGCGTTCGACAAAAACATCCTCGTGCGCGCGACGGGCGACATCATTGCGTTGTCGCCGCCGCTGATCATCTCGAAGGACGAGATCGATCATTTGATCGACACATTCGCCGACGTTCTGAAATCGACGACGAGTTGACCCGCCGACGTCATCCTCGGCCGAGCGCGGCGCAGCCGCGCCGAAGGCCGGGGATCCAGCGCAAAACTCGTCGCAGACGCAATCTCGGGCCTTCGGCGCATTTCACGCTGGATCCCCGCACTCCCTTGCTTCGCTCGGTCGCGCGAGGATGACGTTCGTAATGAGAGGCGCTTGAAATGCTCACCATCCACAACGCCATCAATGGCTCGAAAATCGCCTCATCGTCCAAACGATCGAGCGCCGTATTCAACCCGGCGACGGGCGAGCAGACGGCGACGCTGCCGCTTTCGACCGTCGATGACGTCAACGCGGCGATTGCGGCCGCCAAGGCGGCGAGCGCGAGTTGGGGCGCGACACCGCCGTTGAAGCGCATCAAGCCGATGTTCAAGTTCAAGGAACTACTCGAAGCCAACGCCGACAAAATCGCGCGCGCGATCTCGGCCGAACACGGCAAGACGCACGCCGACGCCCTCGGCGAACTCCAGCGCGGCATCGACGTCGTCGATTTCGCGTGCGGCATTCCGCATCTGCTGAAGGGCGAATTCTCGCGCAACGTCGGCCCCGACATCGATAGCTGGTCGGACCGCCAGCCGCTCGGCGTCGTCGCCGGCATCACGCCGTTCAACTTTCCAGCGATGGTGCCGATGTGGATGTTCCCCGTCGCCATCGCGTGCGGGAACGCCTTCGTGCTGAAGCCCTCCGAGCGCGATCCTTCGACGCCGATGCTGATCTGGGAACTCTTCCAGGAAGCGGGCCTGCCGCCCGGCGTGTTCAACGTTGTCCACGGCGACAAGACGGCCGTCGACGCCATCCTCGATAGTCCCGATATCGCCGCAGTCTCGTTCGTCGGCTCGACGCCGATCGCCGAATACATATACGCGCGCGGGACGGCGGCCGGAAAGCGCGTGCAGGCGCTCGGCGGCGCCAAGAACCACATGATCGTCATGCCGGACGCCGACATGGACCAAGCGGTCGATGCGCTGATGGGCGCCGGCTACGGCTCGGCGGGCGAGCGCTGCATGGCGATCTCCGTCGCGGTGCCCGTCGGCAAGAAAACGGCCGATACGCTCGTCGAAGCGCTGGCGCCGAAAGTACGCGCGCTCAAAGTCGGTCCGGCGACGGATCCCGACTCCGAAATGGGTCCCGTCATCACGGCGGACGCCAAGCGGCGCATCTCAGGCCTCATCGATCTCGGCGTCAAAGACGGCGCCGATCTCGTCGTCGACGGCCGCGGCCTGACTCTGCAAGGCTACGAGAACGGCTACTTCCTTGGCGGCTCGCTGTTCGACCGGGTCACGCGCGACATGGCGATCTACAAGCAGGAGATCTTCGGACCCGTGCTCTCGGTCGTGCGCGCCGAGAGCTATGATGAAGCCGCCGACCTCATCAATACGCACGAATACGGCAACGGCACGGCGATTTTCACGCGCGACGGCGATGCCGCCCGCGCTTTCGCCGACAAAATCGAAGTCGGCATGGTCGGCATCAATGTGCCGCTGCCGGTTCCCGTCGCCTATCACTCGTTCGGCGGCTGGAAGCGCTCGCTGTTCGGCGATCACGCGATCTACGGGCCTGAAGGCGTTCGCTTCTACACGCGCATCAAGACGGTCACGGCGCGCTGGCCGACCGGCATCCGCAAGGGCGCGGAGTTCAACTTCCCGAGTTTGAAGTAAAGGCGGCCGACCCCTGCGCAGCGCCTCGACCGCGTCAGCAATCCTCCGGCGCGATCCGCAACGCAAACACGGAATTTCCGTTCGTATCGACATAGTTCATGGCGACTGCGACGCCGTCGTTGCGGAATTTCACGGTTGGCCCGCAGTAGTTGTCCTTGGCTTTTTGCGTCATGTTCGCGCCCAGCGTCTCGATCTCGGACACAGGGGGAACCTGCAGCAGCGTATAATTGTAGGTCACCGTCATGTCGGCAGCCTGGACTGAATCCAGCCGCGTGATCTCGTCGGCCTGGATCGGAACCTTCTGGTTGAGGTCCGCTGCGACTTCCCGGTAGCGCTGCTCGATCTCCGCGTTGCGCCAACCTTTGTAAAGCTGCTCCCCGGCGATGAAGCCGAAGTGCTGCGCCAGTTCGACCGCGAGAAAACTCAGCACGGCGCCGACCACGGCCAGCACGGCTAAAAACTTCGCTTTCATGGCGCGAGTCCCGGTCCCTATCGAAGAAGCATCATTTTCGCTGAAGTCTGCGTTTGGCAAGTCGAATCTCGATTCGCGCGCCGCCCTCGGACGCCAAGGCGCTCACGCTTCAAGGCGATTGCGCAGAGCCTCCGCCGCAAACGTTGCAAAAGCGCGCACGTACGGCTTGGCGAGCCGCAGCGAGCGCTGCACGAGATGAATGGGCACGTCCGCGTCGTCGTACTCGGCGAGAACGGGCGTAAGACGTTTGCGCGCCAGAGCCGCTTCGGCCTGATAGGAGAGCAGCCGCGTCACGCCTGCCCCTGCCGACGCCGCGTCAATCGCCGCCTCGACCGTGTTCACCGCGAGCCGCGGCGCGATTCGAACCGCGATGCGGCCGTGCGCGACGCTCTTGAAAACCCAGCGCGCGCCGCTCGGCAGGGATGAGAACGCCACGCACGCATGGGTGGTCAGCGCCTTCGGCGTCTCGGGCGCGCCGTGCTTTCGGATGTAGGCCGGCGACGCGCACGTGACGTAGCGCATCAGGCCGACTTTCGTGGCGATGAGCGAAGAATCCGGCAGCGCGCCGATCCGCACCGCTGCGTCAAGACCTTCCTCGGCGAGATCGACGACGCGATCGACGAGCGAAAAACGGAACGAGACGCCCGGATGCCGCTGCATGAATTCGGCGACGATCGGGAGCACATGGAGACGTCCGAACAACACCGGCGCGGTGAGCGCAACTTCGCCAGCGAGGCCGCCGGAGTCGCCTGCGATCTGACGCTCAGCCGCGTCGAGGTCGTCGAGCACGCGGCGGCAGGTTTCGAGATAGGCGCGGCCCGCGTCGGTCAGCGACATGGTCCGCGTCGTGCGCGCGATGAGCACAGCGCCGACATGGGCCTCCAAGTCGGCGAGCTGGCGGCTGACCGTCGTCAACGGCTGGCCGAGCTGGCGCGCCGCCGCCGAGAGGGTGCCGGCGCCCGCCGCAGCGATGAACACGTTCATGGCGCGCAGGCGATCCAAAGGTTTCTCCCATTTTCCGGAAGACCACTTCCTGATTTTACCATCTTCCCTTGAACCGGCGATGGCGGCAAGACCGGAGCGACGAAATTCTTGCGGCCAATAGGGAGCGCTTATCCGATGCCCGTCCTCTACGACCTCGAAGTCTCCGGCAACTGCTACAAAGTCCGCCTGCTCGCCGCCCTGCTCGGCGTTCCTCTTGAGCTGCGCCCGGTTGACTTCATGGCCGGCGCGCACAAGAAGCCGCCGTTGACGGACCTCAATCCCTTCGGCGAGGTGCCGATCTTCGTCGACGGCGACCTCGTGCTGCGCGACAGCCAGGCGATTCTCGTCTACTTGGCGCGGAAGTGGGGCGGCGAAGCGTGGCTGCCGACCGACGCCGCCTCAATGGCGCAAGTCGCGCAGTGGCTCAGCGTCGCCTCGAACGAAGTCGCCCGCGGTCCGAATGACGCCCGCCTCGCCGACAAATTCGGCTACAAGCTCGACGCCAACCTCGCCCGCGAGAAGGCCGCGCGTCTGCTCGGCGTCATGGACGCGCATCTGGCCAAGAACGCGTGGCTCGCCCTCGGCCGTCCGACGATCGCCGATATCGCCTGCATGCCCTACATCGGCATCGGTCACGAAGGCGGCGTGACGCTGGAGAAATATCCGAACGTGGCGGCTTGGATCGCGCGCATGAAGCAGCTGCCGGGCTTCATCACGATGCCGGCGCTTTGAGGATGCCGTGATGCGCGTTTCGCCGTCCGAGGTGGCCTTCACCGAGGCCGTCCAGGCCGAGCAGAAGCGGCATGGCTCGCGCGGTCAGTACGAGCAGGTCGGATGGCCCACGACGATCACGCCCGATCTGGCCGCGGCGCTCGCCGAGACGCCGTCTTGCTACCTCGGCACGGCAAGCGCCGACGGCCAGCCCTACATCCAGCATCGCGGCGGTCCGCCGGGATTCCTCAAAGCGATCGACGAGACGACGATCGCCTTCGCCGACTATCGCGGCAACAGGCAGTACATCACGACGGGCAACCTCTCGGAAAACCCGCGCGCGTTTCTGTTCCTCATGGACTACGCGCGCCAGCGGCGCATCAAGATCTGGGGCGAGGCGCGGATTGTCGAAGATGATGACGCGTTGCTATCGAAGGTCATGGACCCGGCGTATCGCGCTGCTCCGGAGCGGGCCGTTCTTTTTAGCGTGAAGGCCTGGGACAAGAACTGCCCGCAGCACATCCCGCGCCTGCTGCATATCGACGACGTCGCGGCGGCGATCCGCGGGCTGGAGATGCGCGTCGCCGAACTCGAAGCCGAGAACGCGCGGCTAACTTCGACGGCATGATACTTCGTCATCCTCGCGCGATTGAGCGAAGCGAGAGAGCGCGGGGGTCCAGCGCAAGACTCGTCGCAGACGCAATATGGGGCCTGCGGCGCTTGCTATGCTGGATCCCCGGCCCTAGACGCGGCTTCGCAGCGCTCGGCCGAGGATGACGGGCGTGTAGGCCAACCGCCAACAAAACGAAGCTAGATGATGCTCTTCTCGTAGAGGTCCGTACGGCGGTCGCGGAAGAAGCCCCAATCCGCGCGGTAGCTGTCGATCTCGTCCAGATCGAACGTTTGGACGAGAACGCCCTCGTCCTTTGCGCCGAAGATCGCGACCAGATTTCCGGCGTGATCGCTGATGAAAGAGTGGCCGTAAAACCTCTGCTTCACGCCGTCGTTGTCTTCGAGCCCGATGCGGTTCGCGGCGACCACGGGTATCGCGTTCGACACCGCATGGCCCTGCATGGCGCGCTGCCACTGCAAGTGCGTGTCGAGCGATTTGTCGTAGGGCTCCGAGCCGATCGCGGTCGGATAGAACAGCACGTCGGCGCCCTGCAGCGCCATGGCGCGCGCGCACTCGGGATACCACTGGTCCCAGCAGATGCCGACGCCGATCACGCCGCGTTTCGTTTTCCAGGTCTTGAAACCGGTGTCGCCGGGGCGGAAGTAGTATTTCTCCTGATAACCCGGCCCATCAGGAATATGGCTCTTGCGATAGACGCCGAGAATTTCGCCGTCGGCGTCTGCGATGGCGACGGAGTTGTAGTAGCGCGGCCCATCCTTCTCGAAGAACGAGATCGGAATGACGACCTTCAGCGACTTTGCGAGTTTTGCGAGCGCGATCACGCACGGATGCTCGCGCGCCGCGTGCGCCGTGTCGAACCATTTCGGATCCTGCTTCGTGCAGAAGTAGATTCCTTGAAACAGCTCCGATGGCAGGATGACGTCGGCGCCGCGCTTCGCGGCCTCGCGGACGAGCTTTTCCGTCTTCGCGATGTTGGACTTAAGATCGCGCCCGTAAGACGTTTGCAGCGCCGCGACGGTCATGGTGCGTTTCGGCATCAGGCCGGCTCCTGCTGCGTGATGCAATGGAACGACCCGCCGCCGGCCTCGCCACAGCCGATGAGCCCCGTCGACGGAACGCCGACGACAGTGTGCTTCGGAAACGCGGCCTGCAGCGCCCTTAGCGCCGCATCTTGCGTCGGCGTGTTGTAGACGGGAACGACGACGACGCCATTCGAGATAATGAAGTTCATATGCGACGCCGGCGAAACCTCGCCAAGGGCATTGCGATAAAGCCCGACTCCGGGGATTCGATGCACCTTGAGTTTGCGGCCCTTGGCGTCCGTTGCGGCGGCGAGCGTCGCGGCGATCGCTTCCAAGGTCGCCGCGTTCGGATCATCGGCGCCTGCCGGCGCCTGACAGACGACTTCGCCCGGCGCGACGAACCGCGCGATGTTGTCGATGTGGCCGTCGGTGTGATCGTTCTTCAATCCTTCGTCGATCCAGATCGCCTTGGCGACGCCGAACGCCTCGCGCAACGCCGCCTCCGCCTGCGCTTTCGTCCAGCCGTTTCGATTGGGATTGAGCAGCGTTTGACGCGTCGTCAGGATCGTGCCTTCGCCGTCCTGGTCGACGGCGCCGCCTTCGAGCACGAAATCGAAGGCGCGCGCCGGCGTCCGCGCCAACCGCGCGATCTCGTCGCCGACGGTCGCATCGTCCGGCAGATCGTACTTTCCGCCCCAGCTGTTGGTCTTGAAGCGCAGCGCGACTTTGCCAGCGCCAGCCGTCGCAAAAATCGGCCCCGTGTCGCGCAGCCAGATGTCGCCGTAGCGCGCCGGCACGAGGTCAGCGACGTCGCCGATCGCGGCTCGCGCCGACGCCTCGGCCTCTGCGCCATTCACTAGGACGCGCACCGGCGTCGCCTCGCTCAATGTGCGCACGAGCGCCGCGACGTCCCGGCGCGGGGCGTCGAGGTCTCCGTTCCATTCATCCGGATCGGCCGGCCATGCCGTCCAGATCGCTCTCTGCGGCGCCCATTCGGCGGGCACGGCGACGTGCATCAACGTCTCGGAGTTCGCCAATTCCAATGCCTCACGGGTCTGCGCGGTCAAAAGCCGCGAAATTCGCCGCACACTAGCCGCCGGCGCCGCCAATGCAAGCGCCGGGAACCGCGGCTCGACGGGCTCTCGGTAACGATATTCGCAGGTCCGCCGCCCACTGTCACAAGGCTGAAACGCGAGTCCGGTCCGGTCCCTCCGAGATTGGACGGACGGCGAGGCGCATCATGCGCATTCTGATCGCGACGGACGCAGCGGCGCCGCAGGTCAACGGCGTCGTACGGACCTATGAGCGTCTCGCGCGCGAACTCGCGGCTCAGGGCGTCGAGGCGGTGTTTCTCGATCCCAACGATTTTCGTTCGGTCCGCTGCCCCGGCTATGCCGAAATCCGACTCGCTTTGCCAGATTTCGACGGCGCGCGACGGCGGATCGACCGCCTCAAGCCCGATATGATCCACATTGCGACCGAAGGACCGGTGGGCTGGATGGCTCGCAGCGTCTGCCTGAAGTCCGCCCGGCCGTTCACGACGAGTTATCACACCAAGTTTCCCGAGTACGCGTCGGCGCTGATCGGCCTGTCGCCGGACCTGGTCTATCGCTTCGTCCGTTATTTTCATTCTGCAGCCGCGGGCACGATGGCGGCGACGCCGTCACTGGCGGCGACCTTGAGACGGCGCGGCTTCAAGCGCCTCTTGCCGTGGACGCGCGGCGTCGACACGGCGATGTTTCGTCCGCGCGCGAACCGCATCTTCGGCGCCGAGGCGCCCGTGTTCCTCTACGTCGGCCGCGTCTCGCGCGAGAAAAATATCGCGGCGTTTCTCGAAGCCGAGCTTCCGGGCCGCAAGGCCGTCGTCGGCGACGGCCCGCTGCGCGACGCACTCAAATCCGCGTTTCCAAGCGTCATCTTCACGGGATCGCTCTCCGGCGAGGCGCTCGCGCAAGCCTACGCTTCCGCCGACGCTTTCGTCTTTCCCAGCCGCACCGATACGTTCGGGCTCGTGTTGCTCGAAGCGATGGCGTCCGGTTTGCCGGTCGCGGCGTTCCCCGTCACCGGCCCGCTCGATGTCGTCAAGGACGGCGTTACGGGCGTGCTTGACGACGACTTGGCTCGGGCGGCGGTGGCAGCGCTGAAAATTGATCGCGAGGCGGCGCGGGCCCACGCCTTGACATTCAGCTGGCGCAACGCCGCCGAACTCTTTCTCGACAACATCATCAAGGCCACGCGCTCCGCCACTGCTCCCGGCAGCACTTTGATACCGCGAGCCGCGAGCGCCGGCGATCCGCGCCGGCGGCCGGCTCCGCGGAGCGGAGTCGCTGGCGCAAAGTAAAAAGCCGGTCGCTCCGGGGGAGAGGCGACCGGCTGGGCCGCGCCGGGGGAAACGCGGCGTCAATCCGCCGGCGAGGGTAGCCGGCGGGAGGAATTTACGCCTGACTAGGCCGCTGCCTGAAAGGAGCGGGCGGCCGAAAGGCTGTCGAAGCCGAGCGACAGCGCGACGGCGCTATGCATGATGCGGCCGTCCTTGACGTTTAGGCCCGCAGCGAGATGCGGATCGCGATCGAAGGCGGCAAGCCCCTTCTCGGCGAGCTTCAGCACGAACGGCAGCGTCGCGTTGTTCAGCGCCTGCGCCGAGGTCGTCGGAACGGCGCCCGGCATATTGGCGACGCAGTAGTGGATGACGCCGTCGACGTCGAACGTCGGCGCTGCGTGCGTCGTCGGCTTCGACGTTTCGAAGCAGCCGCCCTGGTCAATCGATACGTCGACGAGCACGGCCCCCCTTTTCATGTCTTTCAGCATGTCGCGCGTGACGAGTTTCGGCGCGCTGGCGCCGGCGACGAGCACAGCGCCGATGACGACGTCGGCGGCGAGAACTTCCGTCTCGATCGTCTCCATCGTCGACGCCAACGTCCGGACGCGGCCTTCGAACAGTTCATCGAGCTGACGGAGGCGCGGCAGCGATTTGTCGATGATCGACACGTCGGCGCCGAGGCCGGCGGCCATGCGCGCCGCGTGCGCGCCAACGACGCCGCCGCCGAGCACGACGACTTTCGCAGGCTTGACGCCCGGCACGCCGCCCATCAGCACGCCGCGGCCGCCTGCGGGTCGTCGCAGCGCCATGGCCGCAGCTTCGATCGAGAGGCGGCCCGCGACTTCGCTCATCGGCGCGAGCAGCGGCAAGCCGCCGTTGGCGTCAGTGACGGTTTCGTACGCGATCGCGGCGCAGCCGGATTCCATGAGGCCGATCGCCTGCGCCGCGTCGGGCGCGAGATGCAGGTACGTGAAGAGGATCTGATCCGCCTTCAGCCGCTTCCACTCGATCGGCTGCGGCTCCTTCACCTTCACGATCATTTCGGCCTCGCCGAACACCGCGTCGGCTGTCGGGGCGATAACGGCGCCGGCTTTCTTGTAAGCGGCGTCATCCGCGAAGATGCCCGTGCCCGCGCCCGCTTCCACGATGACCTCGTGCCCGCGCGCCGTCAGCTCGCGAACCGAGCCCGGCGTCAGGCCAACGCGGTACTCGTTGCTCTTGATCTCTGTCGGAACGCCGATGCGCATGATGGTCTCCTGTCAGGCCATGCATTCTCTACGGTGTAGAATAAGGAGATTCGCGGTGGTTTCCTGGCGAAGATACTTGAAAAATCCGGAAAATGCGTAGATTATCTGCGTAAGAACTCAAAATATGCAGATAAATTGTGAAAATGAAGCTCGATGCATTGGATAAGGCCATCCTGGCTGAACTGGTCGACAATGGCCGCTTGAGCCAAGTCGAACTGGCCGAGCGCGTGCCGCTTTCCGCAACAGCCGTTGCGCGGCGTATCAAAGCGCTCGAAGTCGCTGGCGTCATCGAGGGCTATCAGGCGCGGGTCAATCGCCATGCGCTCGGTCTCGCGATGACGGCGATCGTGCAGATCAGCCTGAAAAGTCAGAACGAGGAGTTGCTGACGGCATTCGAGAAAGCCGCCAACGCGGCGCCCGCTGTGATCGCCTGCTACCTGATGTCAGGCGAGGACGATTACGTGCTCATCGTGCTCGCCCGCGACCTCGCCGACTTCGAGCGCATCCACAAAGAGCAAATCTCGCGCTTGCCGGGCGTTGCGCGCATGCGATCGAGTTTCGCATTGCGCGAGGTGGCGAACAGGCCGCTGCCGGCCTCGTGCCTGATCGGATAAGGGTTGCGTCTAGGATCCGCGAAGGGCGGTTGCGAGCGCATCGCTGAGGGTGGGATCGCTGCTCCACTTCTTGGCGCCCTTTGCGGCTTCGCGCCTAGCCGTCGCCGATTTTGAAACCGACATCACAGCGGCTTCGGTTGTCACGCCGGCAGCGGGCGGCAGCGCAGACCCGGCCGCCCCTTTGCCGCCGGCGCCAACCGACGGCGGCGCGGCGATCACCTCGAGCGCCTTCTTCTCGAACGTCAGCCGTTCGGCCACGGCGATGACGCTGCTGCGATCGCCAAGCTGCAGCGCTCCGCTCCAGAGCGCCAGATAGTATCCGCCATCGGAGCCGGCGATGTCGTAGCGCCGTCCGCGATTGCCGACGGATTCGTAGATTTCGTCGACCGATTTGTGGCCGTTGCGAAGTCGCCATTCGGCGAAAAGCTTGCGTCCCGGCTCTCGATAGATCGTCAACAATCCCAGCGGCGCGGGCGACGACGTCAGCCAGACGCCGACGACGTCGCGGGCGTCCGCCGAGGCCTCTGCGCGGTAAGCGTCTTGCTCTTCGCGGCGAAGGCCCTTCACGACGACACGCGGATCAGGCGCGAACGTCGCATCGGCCCACGGCTGACCGGCTATGTCCATGCCCGGCAAATAGAACGCGAGCGACTCGATTGGCGGCTTACCAGCCGCACGCCGCAGCCGAAGTGTGTCTGCTACGCGCTTCAAATCAGCTTCTGTTAGTCGCCCTTGAATGCGCACGGACAGCGCCACGCCGTCCTGCCGCGCGTCCTCACTGACGATCTGGGGGACGGCGTCGGCATCCTGCGCGGCGTCGGCGACGGGCGCCGCCATCGGCGTCGCGACGACAAGGACGACAGCCGCAATCATTCGGGTCGCGGAGGATAATCTCAGCATGCGGACCGACCTCGGAAAGCGCGGCTGGAGAGTTGCGCCGACCGACGGAGGCGCGTCTCCGAAAGCGCTATCGGAGGATGGTTAGTAATAGGTTAACGGACCACGCGCCTTAGGGCGCAAGTGCCTGCGTCGCGAGCGGCGGTGGAGCGTCTTCGCCTTCCGCGATTGCGCCGCCGCGCAACATCGGGCCGTCGCGGCCGTAGATGTCGGGCCGGAATTGCACCTTGCCGGTCGCCGGCTCGGCCCAGGCCGTGACGTAGGCGAAGTGGACCGGCACAGGACGCGTCAGCGTAAGATCGAGCGCCTGCCCTCCCTCGGCGATGCGCTGCGCCTGACCGGGCTGCTCCCAGCCGACCTCATAGCGCGCCAGCCAGTCGGCCAGCTGAAACACCTCCTGCACGCGCACGCAGCCGGCGCTGAACGGGCGGCTTCGCTGATCGAATAGCTTCTTCATGGGCGTGTCGTGCATGTAGACGCCGTGCTCGTTCTGCATGTCGAGACGGACGAGGCCGAGCGCGTTTTTCTCGCCCGGATCCTGCTTGAATTTGTAGTTGACCACCTTGGGTCCGAACCAGTCGATCGAGCGGCGGTCAAGCTCCGGACCGTTGAATCCGTCAAAAACGCGGATGCCCTCGTTTTCGAGATACTCCGGTTCCTTCTGCAGGCGGGGCACAAGATCGAGCATGGCGACGCTGTCCGGCACGCGCCAATACGGGAAGAAGTTCAGCGCCTTCACGACGGCGCGAACGTCGGGGGTGTCGCGCCCGGGCCGCCCGACAATGACGCGGTGGCGCAGCTGCACCTCGTGCTTTTCGACGGCCTCAAGCTGGAACGCGGGCACATTGACCAGCACGTAGCGATCTTCAATGCCTGTCATCAGCGCTTTGATGCGATCGTAATTCAAATTGAGTTGGGCCAGGCGTTCGTCCGCCGTGACGTTCAGCACCGCGTAGACCGACTGCTCGATGCGGCCGGAGGGCCGGATGCCGTGGCGCAGTTGGAAGCGCTTCACGCCGGCTTCCAGGTCGGAGTCGAACGTCTCGCTATCGTAGTACTGACCCTTGGCCGGCATATCGCCGCTGATGCGCAGCCGCTTGCGCAAAATGGGCACGCGCGGATCGTCGTCGTTGACGCGCATCATGCGCCCGGGCGGCACGATCGGCCATCCGCCGCTCGCGACGATCTTTTCTTGCCGTTCGATCGCCGCGCCGGTGGCGTCGAGCATCACGTCGCTGCGCCAGGGCGTCGAGTCGGTGCGCAGATCGTCCAGCGGCTCCTGTTGCCGCACGGGCCGATCCGTCGTCGTCCGGTCGTTGTCCCGGCCGCCGAACGGCCCTCCGCCCTGAACGCCGTCCCACCAGTTGTCCTGGGCGCGCGCTGGCGCACTCGACCCGGCCAACAGAATCGCGCCGCCTAAAATGATAGCCAGAAAGGTATGCACAGCGGCGAATGCGCGCGAAGTTTCGTGTCTCATTCCAACTGTCCAGCCGCCCCGTTTTCGCCCGCCGAAACGCAGCCCTTATGCCGCATTTTTGTGCGCTGCCGGCCTTGGGAATCCCCCCGAAAGAGCCGTGACTTAGCAGTCATCACGCATATGGCCAAACGGTGGCGATTTAGCAGCCGGGGCGCATCGTCGCTATCGCGATAAACGCACATCTGCTTTGCGGAAGCGCCGCGCCGAAAACGCTACTCGCGCGCCGAAAAGTGGTCGTAACCGGCATTTGCGAGCGCCATGGCCCGGCCGTCGGCGTCGATGATCGTCACCCCCGCCGCCCCGCCAATCGCGCCGACCTCGGAGACGCGGACGCCGAGCGTCGTCGCCATGGCGGCGAAGTCGGCGGCCGACTCGGGCGCGACGGCGATGAGGATTTCGAAATCGTCGCCGCCGCTGACGATCGTCTGAGCGACCTGCGCGTCGGCCCTCAGGGCTTTGCTCGCGGGCGGCGAGAGCGGCAAGGCGGCGAAGAAAACCTTTGCGCCATGCGGGCCAGCCAGACGCGCCAGATCCTTCGCGAACCCATCCGAAACATCGAGCGCCGCACGCGCGTAGCTGCGAAGCGCGCCGACGAGCGCGGTGCGCGGCCTCGGCCGCAAATGGCGATCCACAAGAAGCGCCTCGTCGGCTGCGCTCAACGCGCCTTCGAAACGCGCGCGCTCGCGGCGCACGCGAAGGCCAAGCGCGGCGTCTCCAAGCGTCCCGGTAACGAACACGCGGTCGCCGTCTCTCGCGCCGCTGCGCCGGATCACGCGGCCCTTGGGCGCCGCGCCAAAAGCTGTCACGCCAACCGACAACGGCCCTGGAGTCCTGTCGGTGTCGCCGCCGACGAGATGGCAGCCGAAGACCGTCTGCGCCTCATGCAATCCCTGCGCAAACCGGCTCATCCAGGCCCGCTCCGGCGCCTCGGGAAAAGCAAGCGCCAGCGTGTACGCCACGGGATCGGCGCCTTTCGCCGCGAGGTCGGACACGTTGACGGCCAGAGCCTTCCACGCAATGTCCTCCGCGCGATCGTCGGCGAAAAAATGCACGCCCGCGATCACGGGGTCGGTGGTGACGACGAGGTCTTGATCCGGCGCGACAGAGAGAACGGCGGCGTCATCGCCGAGTCCAAAGGCGCCCGGCGCGCCCGCGGCCAATGGCGCGAGAAACGTTTGGATCAACTCGGTTTCGTTGGCGATCCGATCGGTCACGGCGAGTTCCGCTGCTGGAGAGCGCCGGCGGCTCAACCGCCCGCGCGTTTGTTGACGAACTCTGCCGAGCGCACCTTGCGCGCGATCTTGTCAAGCACGCCGTTGACGACGCGCGGCTCGTCCTCGGAAAAGAAAAAGCGCGCCACGTTGACGTATTCGTTGATGACGACGCGCGCCGGCACGTCGCCGCGATCCAGCAGCTCGGCGACGCCGCCGCGCAGCACGGCGCGCAGAATGGCGTCGACGCGCACAAGACTCCAGCCTTCGGCCAGTTGCTCGTCGACGAGAGGATCAATCTCACGCTGGCGGCGTAGCACGGCGCGCAGCACGTCAGCGAAAAAGATGCGGTCCGCGCCTTCGATGGTTTCTTCGGGCTGCGCGTCCTCGAACCGATCACGCAGAAACTCCGCGATGACGTCGTTGAGATCGGCTTCCGACAACTCCATCTGATACAG
The DNA here is from genome assembly GCA_052386495.1 of Hyphomicrobium sp. Classification (GTDB taxonomy): domain Bacteria; phylum Pseudomonadota; class Alphaproteobacteria; order Rhizobiales; family Hyphomicrobiaceae; genus Hyphomicrobium_B. Next base: position 64,528 of record JBQTKA010000023.1, read on the forward strand.
CGCTTGCACGGCGGCGACCCTGGCCGCGGTCCGGGCAGAGATGGGATTGGGTTTGTCCGACGCTGGCTTGTTCTTCGCGGTCATGCCGTCGGCCCCCAGAACGTCCGCTTCAGTTCGATCAGGCGCAGGCAGGCGTGCGCCGCATCCCCGCCTTTTCCCGCGCGGCCGCCTTGCGCGCGCTCTATCGCCTGCGCCTCGGTATCGACGGTCAGGATGCCGTTGCCGACGGCGATGTTCTGGCGCGCGGCCGCCTCCATGAGCCAGTGGTTGGCGTTGTTGCAGACGATATCGTAATGCGCAGTCTCGCCGCGGATGACGCAGCCAAGCGCGATCGCGCCGTCGAACGCCAAGCGGTCCGCCGCCCGCGCCGCCGCCGCCAAGGACAAGGCCTGCGGAATTTCCAATGCGCCCGGAACGGCGATTCGCGAGAACGTCGCGCCCCGCGCGGTCAATTCGGCGATTGCGCCTTCGGCGAGCATGTCGGAGATCGCCTCGTAAAATCGCGCTTCGATGATGAGAACATGCGCGCGGGTCGGACCCGACCGGGCCTCGCCTGCCGCCTCAGTTGAGCTTCTTGACGCCATGACGCGCTACTCGATCCTGCGCGTGTCGATCACGCGCAGACCGAACGCCTCGAGGCCGACGTACACTTGCGCCGGCGCCGTCGTCAGCAAAATCATGTCGCGTACGCCGAGATCGGCCAGGATTTGCGCGCCGACGCCGATTTCGACCTGACGGCGGTCGCGGGCTCTGGTCGTTGATCCTGCGGTTTCGGAATGGCGCTGCACCCATTCGGAGACGGATTTTGCGCGAAGATCGCGGATGAGGACGAGGACGCCGCGGCCCTCCTGTTCGATGGCGCGCATCGCCTGTCCGATGTGTCCGCCCCCGCCGCCGCCGTCGGCGACGCCGACAAGATCGGCGAGCGCATTGACGGCGTGAACGCGCACCAGAACGGGTTCGCCCGAATGGATGTTGCCTTTGACGAGCGCCAAATGTTCCGCGTGCTCGACCGTCGTCTCATAGACATGCAGGTCAAATGAGCCAGCGAGCGACGTGTCGACGCGCATGCGGGCCGTAGGGCGCACGATGCGGTCATTCTTCAGCCGATACGCGATGAGGTCTTCGATGGCGCCGATCTTCAATCCGTGCGCGTCCGCAAAGCGCACCAGATCGGGCATCCGCGCCATCGTGCCGTCGTCGTTCATGATCTCGCAGATGACGGCGGCGGGATAGAGTCCTGCAAGGCGCGCGAGATCGACGCCAGCTTCGGTATGTCCAGCGCGCACGAGTACGCCGCCCTCGCGCGCGATCAGAGGGAAAACGTGGCCCGGCGAGACGATGTCGGACGAGCCTTTCGTCGGATCGATCGCGGTCGCGATCGTGCGCGCGCGATCATAGGCGGAGATGCCGGTCGAAATGCCCTCGCGCGCTTCGATCGACTGCGTGAACGCCGTGCGGTTGCGCGACCCGTTGGCGCGGACCATGAATTCCAAGCGCAACTCTTCGGCGCGCGATTGCGTGAGCGAGAGGCAGATCAGTCCGCGGCCGTGCTTGGCCATGAAATTGACGGCGTCGGGCGTCGCCATCTGCGCCGGGATCACCAGATCGCCTTCGTTCTCGCGATCTTCCGCATCCACGAGTACGACCATGCGCCCGTTCTGCATGTCCTCGACGATCGCTTCGATCGGAGACAGAACAGTGCTGCTCTTGACGGCCTGCAATTTCGGGGTGCCCGTGTTCAAGGGCGGAACTCCATCAGCCGCGCGACATAGCGGGCGAAAACGTCGACTTCCAGATTGACGGTCTGGCCCGCGGTTTTGAGCCCCCAGGTTGTTGCCGTCAAGCTGTGGGGGATGAGATTGACGCCGAACCGCGTTGCAGAAACCTCATTGACAGTAAGCGACGTTCCGTCCAGCGCCACCGAGCCCTTCGGCGCGATGTAGCGGGCGAGGTGCTCGGGCGCATCGAGGAGCATGCGCCGGCTGTCGCCGTCCGGCGTGACCGAGACAATCGCGGCGACGCCGTCGACGTGACCGGACACGATGTGACCGCCGAGTTCGTCGGACGCGCGTAGCGATCGCTCAAGGTTGATCCGGCGCCCAACAGACCACGCGCCGAGCGTCGATTTGGCGAGCGTCTCGTTCGACGCGTCAACCGTAAAGGCGGCGCCCACGGACGACGGCTTGATCGCCCGCGCCGTCAGGCACACGCCGTCGCAGCTGATTGAAGCGCCGACGTCGGCTTCGGTCAGGTTGTAGCGCGTCGCGATCGTGATCGCGCCGCCGCTCAGCGCCGTCACCTCGCCGATATCCGTGATCAGTCCCGTAAACATCGCCTAGCTTCCTTCCTTTGCGTGCGCTCGGCGAAGCCGCCGGAGCGTATCAGGTCCGAGCGCGCGCCGCTCCGTTTCAATCAGCGGCGTTGCGCCGACGTAGGCGGCGAGCCCGCGCCGCGCATCGGCCTCCGTCACGGCGGCCGCGCCGCCGCCCATATAGAGGGCGACCTCATCGACCAAGCCGGCGTCCGAGAACGCCCGCCAGACGCTTGGGCCGCCTTCGACGAGAAGCCGCGTGAGGCCGCGCGCGACGAGCGCCTCCATCACGGCCGGCAGCCACAGCGCGCCGCCGACCTCGGCGGCCTCGATGACGTCGACGCCCGCCGCCTCGAGCGCATCGCGGCGCGCCGGATTGGCCGGGGCCGCGCCGAACGCCCACACGGGAACGCGGCGCGCCGTCGCTGCGAGTTTGGACGACGGCGCAAGGTCGAGCTGTCGCGAAAGCACAACGCGGATCGGCGATCGACCTTCAAGTCCCGGCAATCGGCAGGTTAGTTCCGGATCGTCGTCGCGAACCGTCCCGGCGCCGACGAGGATGGCGTCGGACTGCGCGCGAAGAACATGGCCGTGCGCGCGGGCTTCCGGGCCGGTCGCCCATGACGGCGCGCCGCCCTGGCCTTGCGGGGCGACGCCGCCCTGACCCAACGCAAGTTTCAGCGTGACAAACGGGCGACGCTCCGTGACGCGCACGATGTGTCCGCGCGTCACCCAGCGCGCCTCGGCGGCGCCGACACCGCGCGTCACTGCGACGCCCGCGGCGCGCAATCGGTCCAAGCCGCGCCCGGCGACGCGCGGGTCGGGGTCTTCGATGGCGCACACCACGCGCGTCACGCCGGCGGCGATGATCGCATCGGCGCAGGGGCCTGTCTGGCCGACATGCGAACACGGCTCGAGCGTGACGTACATCGTCGCGCCGCGGGCGCGCGACCCTGCCGCGGCGAGCGCCTGCGTTTCGGCATGCGGACGCCCGCCGTCGGCCGTCGTCGCGCGCGCAATCACCTCGCCGGTCGCCTCATCCGCGATGGCCGCGCCGACAGACGGATTGGGCCGCGTCAGCCCAAGCCCCCGCCGCGCCATGCGCAGCGCGATCGCCATCATGTGGAGGTCGAAGCTATCGCTCACGGACACTTTCATCGACCGCGTGACACTTACCTGTGATCGGGCTAGTCTGCGAAATATCGCCGCCTTGACCTATTTGATTCTGATTTTCAATAGCCAAAGATTTTACCGAGTGACGGCTGAATTCGTCAGAATTTGATTTTGGATTTTCAGATCATGGGTAACGGCAATCCTGAAGATTCTCGATTGGCGCTCGAACGGGATCGGCTCGAAGTCGAACGTCTGCGTCCAGAGATCGAAGCCCGCAATACGTTCGCTGACCGCTGCATCCAGTCGCTTCTTCTGCTTAACGGCGGCGCTGCCGTTGCGCTCCTGGCCTACATCGGAGAGTCGAAGGTGCCCTGGGCGTGTCTCTACCCATCTTTACTGCATTTTGGCAAAGGAACGGCCTTGGCTGTCGCCACCGCATGCGCGGCATACGTGACGCAAATACTGTTTGCTGAATGGCCAGACGAGAGGGATGTTGCTCGAATAGTTCGGATCGGCGCAATGGCGCTCGGAGCGGCAAGCATCTACTATTTTATGCAGGGCATTTTTGCAGCCGCCCCTAAATCGACCAGTCAGATTGACTGCTGCAAACTAATAGTCGAGGCGCAGTGAGGCGAGTTTAATGCTTCTTCGCGCTCGCCGCGGCTTCGACGTCGTCGGCGCTGGCTTCGCCCAGCCGCCGCTCGGGCGCATCGCGCTCCAACTCGCGCAGAACCGCCTTGAAATCGCCCGCGTCGCGGAAATCACGGTAAACGGATGCGAACCGCACGAAGGCGATCGCGTCCAGTTCGCGCAGCGCCGCGATGACGAGTTCGCCGATCTCCGCCGACGTGATCTCGCTTTCGCCTGAGCTTTCGAGCTGGCGGACAAGGCCGGTGACGAGCCGATCGATGCGCTCCGGTTCGATTGGCCGCTTGCGCAACGCGACCGAGATCGAGCGCTGCAGCTTCTCGCGATCGAACGGAACCTTGCGGCCTGATTTCTTCACGACCGTCAGCTCACGCAGCTGCACGCGCTCGAACGTCGTAAAGCGGCCGCCGCAGTCGGAGCACACGCGCCGGCGCCGGATGGCGGACGCCTCATCCGAGGGCCGACTGTCCTTCACCTGGCTGTTTTCGCTTCCGCAGAACGGACAGCGCATCGGCGCGGCGCTCCTCAAAAGAAAAGACGCCGGGAATCGCCCCGGCGTGTGCAACATACATCCGTCATTCTCGATCGACGAGGCGCATAGCGCCGTAGGAGGTCGGGAATCCAGCGCAAAACCGCCGAAGGCTCAATATTGCAATTAGAGCCTTCTGCTGGATCCCCGCGCTTCGCCGCGGCTTAACCGCGCTCACGCGAGGATGACGTTTACGAATAGATCGGGAACCGGTCGCAGAGCGCCGTCGCCTTGGCCTTGACGGCGGCTTCGACGGCGCCGTTGCCGGTTTCGCCATTCTTGGCGAGGCCGTCGAGCACTTCGGTGATAAGTCGGCCGACTTCCTGGAATTCGGCGACGCCGAAGCCGCGCGTCGTGCCCGCAGGCGAGCCGAGCCGAATGCCCGAAGTCACCATCGGCTTCGCCGGGTCGAACGGGATGCCGTTTTTGTTGCAGGTGATGTGGGCGCGACCGAGCGATTTCTCGGCGATGTTGCCCGTCAGGTTCTTCGGACGGAGATCGACCAGGATCAAGTGCGTGTCGGTGCCGCCAGAGACGAGCGCGAAGCCGTTCTGCACGAGCGTCTCGCCCATCGCCTTCGCGTTCGCGATCACGCTCTGGATGTAGAGCTTGAAGTCGGGGCGCAGCGCTTCGCCGAAGGCGACGGCCTTGCCGGCGATCACGTGCATCAGCGGGCCGCCCTGAATACCGGGGAAGATCGCCGAGTTGAACTTCTTGGCGAGGTCTTCCTCGTTCGTCAGGATCATGCCGCCGCGCGGGCCGCGCAGCGTCTTGTGCGTCGTCGTTGTGACGACATGGGCGTGCGGGAACGGGCTCGGGTACAGGCCGGCTGCGACGAGGCCGGCAAAATGCGCCATGTCGACAAGGAAGTGCGCGCCGACTTCATCGGCGATCTTGCGGAAAGCGGCGAAATCGATGGTGCGCGGATAGGCCGAGCCGCCGGCGATGATGATGCGCGGCTTGTGCTCGTGCGCAAGTTTGCGCACCTCGTCGATGTCGATCAGATGCGTATCGGGCTTGACCATGTAATGCACGGCCTTGAACCACTTGCCCGACTGGTTGACGGGCGCGCCGTGCGTCAAATGTCCGCCGGCGGCGAGCGAGAGACCGAGGATCGTGTCGCCCGGCTGCGCCAGGGCGTTGAACACGCCCTGGTTGGCCTGCGAGCCGGAGTTCGGCTGCACGTTCGCGAAACCGCAGCTGAACAGCTTCTTGGCGCGGTCGATGGCGAGGTCTTCGGCGATGTCGACGAATTGGCAGCCGCCGTAGTAGCGCTTTCCCGGATAGCCTTCGGCGTACTTGTTGGTGAGCACCGAGCCGGCGGCGTCGAGCACCGCCTGCGACACGATGTTCTCGGATGCGATCAGCTCGATCTCGTGCTGCTGGCGGCCGAACTCCTTCTGGATGGCGCTGAACAGCTCCGGATCGGTTTCCGAGAGGTGCGACTTGAAAAAGCGGGAAGTCTGCGTGTTGGCGGCCGGTGCGGTCGACATGCGGTCGTTTCCTCTGGTTTCGTTGGATTTTATGGTCAAAGCGCAGCGGCCGACAGGGAAGCGCAGGCGGCGCGAAACTGCGAGCATAGTAGAAGCGCGAGCCCTGCCGCTCAACACCCAATAGGGTAGCCAAACCCGCGTGAAATCGGCGCGGAATGCCTACTCAGGGGGGTGCTACGCCGGCGCCGCGGCGGCCGATCACTCGGCGGCTTGTCGCAGACTTTCCATCAGCGCCAAGGGGCACTGCAACCACAATTCCGTCAGCGCGCCGACCAGATGATCCATGTCGGCGTCGGTGTGCTGCGGCGACGGCGTCAATCGCAGCCGCTCCGTGCCGCGGGGCACGGTCGGATAATTGATGGGCTGCACGTAAATTCCAAAGCGGTCGAGCAGCACATCCGTCAGCGCCTTGCAGCGGACGGGATCGGAGACGAGGACCGGCACGATGTGGCTCGGGCCCGAGATCACCGGCAAGTCGGCGGCGGCGAGACGGCGCTTCAAGGTCCGCGCCCGCTCCTGGTGGCGCTCGCGTTCGACCGAACTCGATTTCAGATGCCGGATTGACGCGAGCGCGCCGGCCGCGATGACAGGCGCGAGCGACGTCGTAAAGATGAACCCTGGCGCGTAAGAGCGCACGGCGTCGCACAGCGTCTTCGACGCGGCGATGTAGCCGCCCATGACGCCATAACCCTTGGCGAGCGTGCCGTTGACGACGTCGACGCGATCCATCACGCCGTCGCGCTCCGCGATGCCGCCGCCGCGCGGGCCGTAGAGGCCGACAGCGTGCACCTCGTCGAGGTAGGTCAGCGCGTTGTATTTCTTGGCAAGGTCGCAGATCGCGGCGATCGGCGCGACGTGACCGTCCATCGAATAGACGCTCTCGAACGCGCTGATCTTCGGCGTCGCTAACGGCAACGCCTTCAACTTGGCTTCGAGATCGCCGAGATCGTTGTGCAGGAAAATGTGCTTGGGGCCACGGCCGTTGCGGATGCCGGCGATCATCGACGCGTGATTCTTTTCGTCCGAGAGGACGACGCAACCGGGCAGCAGCTGCACCAGCGTGGAGAGCGCCGCTTCGTTGGCGACGTAGGCGGACGTGAACAACAGCGCCGATTCCTTGCCATGCAGATCGGCGAGTTCGGCTTCGAGTTCGACGTGGAAGTGCGTGGTGCCGGAAATGTTGCGCGTGCCGCCCGATCCGGCACCGACGCGATCAACGGCGTCGTGCATCGCGGCGACGACGCTCGGGTGCTGACCCATGCCCAGATAGTCGTTGGAACACCAGACCGTGATCGCCCGCGGTTCGGCGTCGCGAAAGACATCGGCCTTGGGGAAAGCGCCGCGACGACGCTTCAGATCGGCGAACACCCGGTAGCGGCCTTCGCGCTTCACCGCGTCGACGGCGGCGGCCAGCTTTTGCTCATACGTCATCAAGAGATTTTCACTCCAGGGCGCTCTTCCGGCGCTCATTTCCGAGACTTATACCGTGGCGCGCAAGCCTTGCGCCTCGTGCCGTTTCGTCGCGCATTTCTCAATCTTAAGCACCTCGCCAAGAGCCGTGATTGCCAGCGTAAGGGGGCAATTTCGAGACGTTCGCCTTGCCCTCCGACGCTTCGAGCCGCGGCCAGCCTGCCGCAGCGCAACATCGACGGCTGGTTCTAACCGCCGCCGCCTGGATCGCGAGTTTCACCAGGCGGCGACGCCGATTTGGGCTGCAAGAACCACAGAGATCGGACGCGCGCCGAAGTTTATTTCTTGGGCGCTTCGGCCGTCACGACCTTCTCGCGTTGCGCTTCGAGACCGGCCATCAGTTCACCCATTTCCTTCTCGGGCACGCCGAGCTGATAAAACGTCTCCTTGCACTCGTGCAGGATGACGTTGAACTCGCGGTTGGTGATGCTGAGATGTGAGTGCGCCTGATCCATCGGGCGCCCAATATAAACCTTCGGACCGCCGGTATTTTCGATCACCCATGTTGCGAGAATGAGCTTAAAGGCGGCGCGCTCGTCGAGATCATGCACGGCCTTGAGAGCCGGATTCATGTTCAGCGTCTTGTTGACATAGATGTTGTCGACCAGGTGATCGACAGCTGCTGCGACGGCCTTGTAGCCGCCGATGCGCTCATAGAGAGGCTTCTCCTCGGCCGCAGCCGCTATCCCTGCAAACGCGGAACTCACCGCGAACGCTGCCGCCGCCGTCCCAATGCGCCAACCGCCGAAGTTTGCACGCATGATCGTATCCTCCAGTTTGCTGACTGGCGACCGCAACGCTGCGATGGGCCGAACTCCAAGGTCGCCTCGGAACTCGCAACCCAGCCGCCTCGCGCGCCGACGCCCTCATTTGTTGACTTTTCTATTGCACTTTGCGCTATTTAGTTGCGCACAATTGTTTACGGCGCGACGCTTCGCGCATCCAGAAGATTCGTTCTTGCGCTGCGGCAATGACATGGCCGGCGGCGGCCAAGCCGCGGCGGCGAAACGCAAGTTCGTTCGAAATTTTCTGTGCGAGCTACTCGGCCGCTTCGCAGGCGACGCCTTCGTCGAGTTGCGCCACCAGCGCCATGAGGTCAGATCGCAAAGCCAGAATCTGGGATTCGGTCATTCCGAGCTGGCAGGCGACGTAACGGCGCGCGTCCAGCGCGCCGGTCTTCAAGGCCTCGCCTTTGGCGGTGAGGAACGTCTGCACGACGCGCTCATCCTCGGCGTTGCGGCGGCGCTTCAACAGCTCCATTGCCTCAAGCCGCTGCAGAAGCGGCGTCAAGGTTCCGGAGTCGAGCCGCAGCTTTTTGCCAATTTCCGTCACCGTCAGTCCGTCCTGCTCCCACAGCACCAAAAGCACCAGATACTGGGGATACGTGAGCCCGATGGGTTCGAGTTTTTGACGGTAGGTCTTCGCGATGGCGCGCGTGGCGGCGTAGAGGGCGAAGCACAATTGACTATCGAGCCTCAAGACGTCGAAGTCTTTCTCGTCTGCAGCGACTTCGGTCGTCTTGGGCACGCGCTTTATCTCCATCGGCGTGGAACGGCGACTCCGGCGCGGGAATTGAAAACGGAAGCCCGCGCCCGATCAAGCTTTTAGAGCACATGGGCGCGCCTAGCGCATCAAATTCACGCCGTAGCGAGGCCAGCGGCCGCGGCGACAAAACCGCCCAATCGGGCTTTGAACCACACTGTTTCGGTTATGTTTTCGCCAACGTATCAATAGGCCGCCGCAACGTCGCCGACGCCGTCGCGCTGGTAAATATCGCGCCGGAACTGCACCACGCCATCGTCGGTCGCCCATGCCGACAGATACACGAAGTGAAGCGCGACGGGCTTCTTGAGCCGCACATCGAGTCTTTCGCCCGTCTCGCGCATCCGCGCGATGCGGTGCGGATTCCAGCCCGGCTGGCCAGTCAGCAGCCACGCGGCCAGGTGGTCGATGTTGTGCACGCGGATGCACCCCGAACTCGCCGATCGAAAATTGCGGCCGAAGATGCGCTCCGACGGCGTGTCGTGCATGTAAACCGAGTGGGCGTTGCCGAAGTTGATCTTCAGGAAACCAAGCGGATTCTCCGGTCCCGGCTGCTGGCTATAGGAGTACGTGCCCGGCGAAACCTTGCCCCAGTCGATCTTCTCGATATTCACTTTCTTGCCGGCCCCGTCGTAAGCGTCGATGCCGAACTTCTCGAGCACGTTTTTGCCCTTGGCCTGCATTTCGCGACCGCGGGGAATGAGATCCTCGGAGACGACCGTCGGCGGCAGGCGCCACACCGGGTTGAAATTCAAGTCCGTGATCGACGACGTGAGCAGCGGCGTCGGGCGGTCGGGCTTGCCGACCACGCCGGCATAGCGGGCGACGATCTGACCGTTTTCGATGGCCTCGATCTGTTGCGCGGGAATGTTGACGACGACATAGCGCTTGCCGACGGACGACGACAGCGATTGCAGCCGGGGCAGGTTCGCCTTGAGCTGCTTCAGCCGTGCGGCCGCTGGGACGTTCAATGCCGCAAGCGTGCGCTTGTCGGCGATTCCGGTGGGCGTCAGTCCGTTCGACGCCTGAAAGCGCATCAGCGCTTTCTCAAGCGTCAAGTCGAACGACTCGGAGGATAAATCGTCGTCCTTCAAATCGCCGGAAGCGGCAAGTCGCAAACGAAGAAGACGCACATCGGGATCGGTGACGCCGGCTTGCATCAATGTGATCTCGCTCGCCTTGCCTTCCGGAATCGGAATCGGCGCCCAGCCGCCCTGCGCGATGATTTCTTCGTAGCGCTTGATCGCGGCTTTGGTCGGCTCGATGTTTGATTTGGAGAGCGTCGCGAAGCCTTTGGGCGGATTCGACTCCCACTCGCGGATGAATTCGCGATCATAACTCTCGCGCGTGTTGCCTGCGCCCGGACCCGTAATGCCGAATTGGATCGTCGCCATGTCGTCCCATTGCGCGTGGGCGCCGGGCGACAACGCGCAGGCGAAAGCCGCGGCGGCGGCCGAGAGGACGGTTGCGATCCGAGTGCAGCGGTACATTCCGTGTCCCGTGTGCCGAAGAGCGGCGCCGTCCGACGCGATTGCCGAAAGGCCGATTGGAGCCCTGACGAACTGGAACGATCCGCGCGCATGACTGCCGCGCGCGGACGACGCATCTAAAGCTGCGCATGAGAATTACGGCGATGGCGCGGCGAATGCGAGACGGATCGCGGCGCATCCACCCGAAACACGGGTCAGCGCGGCGCGGCGGCCACAGCGGCGCCTGCCGGCCGCCTGTTCTGCGGATCTGGCGACAAAAAAAGCCGCCGCGAGTCGAGCGCGGCGGCCTTTGTTAACGAGCGTGATCTCTTAGGCGACTCAGAGGCGATAGCGAATCTGGTCGGACCAGAATCGCTCAAGCCGCATCAGCGCCTTGTTGAGGCCCTTGACGTCGTCGCTCGAAATCTCGCCGACCGCCTGCACGGAGCCGAGCTGGCGGTGGTAGAGTTTCTGGACGATGTCGCAGGCGTCCTGGCCCTTGCCGGTCAGGCTGACGCGCACCGAACGGCGATCGCTGTCGGATCGCTTATAGTGAATGTAGCCCATATCGACGAGTTTCTTCAGGTTGTAGGAGACGTTCGAACCAAGGTAATAGCCGCGCGTCTTCAGTTCGCCCGCCGTCAACTCGTTGTCGCCGATATTGTAAAGCAACAGCGCCTGCACGCTATTGAGCTCGGCGCCGCCCTGACGGTCGAATTCGTCCTTGATGACGTCGAGCAACAGTCGGTGCAGTCTTTCAATCAGACGCAGCGCCTGCAGATATTCAGCGCGGAACGTTTCGTCCTGCGCCGGAGCGCGATGTCGCGCTACGTCCAAAGCCACACTCATAACCCTGCCTCATAAGCATTTTGACGCGTCCCGATTATTCCGGGTTGAGGAAATCAGTAACAGAGATGACTAAATGCCGACTGAATAGATATAGTAAAAGAATAGTTCCGCCCTGGAATTGAAAGACTTTGTTATCTCTGTTTCCGGTCTAACTCGGCGCTTGGTGAATATCGAGCGCAAGAATTCGCGACAATTGAAACTAAACGGACGCCTCGCCGCTAGACGCGGGCGGCCTGCATTTCGGCGCGGGACGGCAGCGCCAAGTCGTCCGGCCCAAGCGGCGCGAAATAGGCGTCGACGAGCGCGTCAGGCACGTCGCCAAGCGATGCCGGCGACCAGCGCGGACGGCCATCCTTGTCGATCAACGCGGCGCGAACGCCCTCGTGGAAATCCTGCCCTTCTAGGCACCGCACGCCCAGGCGGTAGTCTTGAATGAGAGTCTGGCGCAGATCGAGCGTTCGCGCCGAACGGATATGGCGGTCGGCGATCGCCAACGACGTGGGAGAGCGGGTTTTCAGGTTGGCCAGGGTTTTCTCGGCAAAGTCGCGACTGGAGCCCGTCGCGGCGGCGAGCCGCGCCAGGATCGCGCTCAGCGTATCGCCGGAAAACAAATCTTCGATCATCGGCGCCAGGGCCTGGATCGGTCCGGCGGGTTGCGGCTCATGCAAATCGTCGAGAAGCGGATCTACGGGATCGGAGTCCGCCAGTCGCTCCACAATATGCGGAAATCGATTTCCGGAAATGCAGTGCGTCGCCAGTTTCAGCCAATGCGCGTCGGCGCGGCCGACGCTTTCCCCCGTGAGGCCCAGATAAAGACCGATCGGCCACGGCATTCGCGCCAGCACATGCGCGACTCCGACGTCGGGAAAAAGGCCAATCGCTGTTTCCGGCATCGCCCATCTGTAGTTTTGGCCGGCGACGCGATGCGTGTTGTAACACGTCAGTCCGGCGCCCGATCCCATGCAAATGCCGTCGATCAGCGAGATTGTCGGCTTTGAAAAACATTCGAGCAGCCAATTCATCGCGTATTCGGCGCGGAAGTAGCCTTTGACCTTTTCCAGATCGGTCCGGGCCTCGCTGACCAGCTTTCGCACGTCGCCGCCTGCGCAGAACGCCTTGGGGCTCTCCGACAAGAACGCCGCGATATAAACGTCGGCGTTGCGCGCAATGCGCGGGATTTCATCGGCGATGACCGCGCGCATGTCGTCGTCGAATGCGTTCAGCGCTTTCGGCCGATTGAGCACGAATGCGACGACGGCGCCGCGGCGAACTGTTTTTATTTTCGGCGCCTCGACAGGGGGATCGGCGGTCAGCGTCGCGTGTTTCAATTCTGTCACAGATCGGCTCGGTTGCTCTTGATTGCTCTAATCAGGTGTGGGCGCGTTCCACAAGTCGCCCTGTCCTAGGGCCTGATTTGGGCCCTGTCGCCACAATTTACGCCTATACAGCCGCGACTTTGCCGACGAAAGCTCGGGAATCGATTCGCGCAGGCTGTTCGCCAGCGCTGCAGTCGCAATCACATCAAAAGCGAGGAGACCATCTGTGGGGCGCTGTCCGTGTTTTGCGTCGACATTCCTCATGGCGCTCGCGGCAGGTCTTGTGACGGCGGTCGTCGCGGCGTCGGCAGGCCCTGCAGAAACCTCCGTCAACAAGGTCGTCAACGACATCATCGTCAAGCCGGGCAAGGCCGTCGCCAAGGCCGCCAACGACGTCATCGACGATTTGAAGCCATCGACCGTCGAGGCGTCCAAGCCCCGCAAAAAATCGACGAAGTCGGTCAAGTCCGGCGGCGACGCGGCGCAGACGGCCGCCGAGCCGAAACCGGATGTGAAACCACCAGCGGCGGCCGCGAGCGACGCCGCCAAACCGCCCTCCGCGTCCAAGGCGACGACCGAAAAGGCCGGCGGCGGCATGCCCTCGGCAGGGAAAGCCGTAGAGGACCCCGCAGCGGCGAAGCCCGGCACGTCGCCCTCCTTCCCAAAGACGCTTGACGGCGCCAAGGCCGAGGCGGAAGCCGCGAAGAAACCGCCGCCAGCCTGGACGCCCGAAGAAATCGCCGCCGCAAAGGCGCGCTGCGACGTGATCCTCAAACGCATCACAGCGGTCGCGATCGCGCAACCACCGCTCCGAGAAGGCGCCTGCGGCGCGCCGGCGCCGATCCAGCTCGTCAGCATCGGCAAATCGCCGGAGGTTTCGATCTCGCCGCCCGCGACGATGACGTGCGAACTCGCCGAAGCGCTGGATACGTGGATCAAAAACGATATCCAACCGCTCGCGAAAAAACACCTCGGCGCCGAAGTCATCAAGATCGAGAACATGAGCGACTATTCCTGCCGCAACGCCTACGGGCGCGCGGGAGGAAAGTTGAGCGAACATGGGCTCGCCAACGCGCTCGATATTCGCGGCTTTGTGACGGCGGCGGCCAAAACCGCCTACGTCCTCGAAGACTGGGGCGTCACCCAGCGCGAGATCAACGAGCGGATTGCGGCGGCCAAGGCCGCCGCTGAGAAGGCGGAAGCGGAACGTCTGGCCGCCGAGAAGGCCGCGCAGGAAAATCTCAAAACGACGAAGGGCGGCCCCGCTCAGCCGCCGCCCGCGGGCGGCGCACAAACGGCCGGCGCGCCAGCAGGCGGCATAGCGCGCGGCGCCATTGTTGACGGCGTCCCGAAGCTGGCGGTCACGGTTCCGGGCGCAAAGCCGAAAGCCGGCGAGGCGCCGTCACTGTCGGTTGCCGAGCCAAATCACCTGGGCGGGCCGAACGCCAAGAAGGACGCGGTGAAAGGCGAGGTGAAATCGGGGGCTGTCAAAGCCGATCCCGCGAAGCCCGCAGCAAAAGCAATCCCCATCGTGAACATCACGATCGGTCTGCCGAGCAAACCGCCGCCGCCGACGATCAAGGGCGAGTTCCTGCATCGCGTCCACGCCGGCGCCTGCCGCATCTTCGGAACGACGCTCGGCCCCGAAGCCAACAACGCGCACCGCAACCACTTCCATGTCGACATGGCCCAGCGCAAATCGGCGAGCACGAAGATCTGCGATTAACCAATCCGGCAACCACGTTCGCGTCTCGCCCTTGCAAAGGCGTACGCGCCTCGGCGATTGTCGCGCCTCAAATCCCGAGAATGAAGCGAACTTGAGCGATGGCGCCGCGTAAATCCAAGACCTCCGCGCCGCCTTTGGCGCATCGCTTGACTGCGGACGCCTACCCCGCGATCCGCATGCGCCGCAACCGCAAGGCGGACTGGTCGCGGCGTCTCGTCAGCGAACACGCGCTGTCGGCGAACGATCTCATCTGGCCGATGTTCGTCATCGAGGGTAAGGCCAAGCGCTCGGCCGTTGCCTCGATGCCGGGCGTCGAACGCCTCTCGGTCGATCTGATTGTGGAGGCGGCGCGCGAGGCGGCTGACCTCGGCATTCCCGCCGTCGCGCTGTTTCCCTTCACCGAATCGAAACTCAGAACGAACGACGCCCGCGAAGCCTTCAATCCGAACAACCTCGTCTGCCGCGCGACCCGCGCGATCAAGAAGGCGGGACTCAATCTCGGCGTCATCCTCGACGTCGCGCTCGATCCCTACACGAGCCACGGCCACGACGGACTCTTGATCGGCGACGAGATCGCGAACGACGAAACGATCGCCGCGCTCATCAAGCAATCGCTCATCCAGGCTGAAGCCGGCGCCGACATTCTCGCGCCCTCCGACATGATGGACGGGCGCATCGGCGCCATCCGCGCCGCGCTCGAAGCCGCCGGCCATTCCAACGTGCAGCTCTGTTCGTATGCGGCGAAGTATGCGAGCGCGTTCTACGGCCCGTTCCGCGACGCCGTCGGCTCGGCCGGGTTCCTCAAGGGCGACAAGCGCACCTACCAGATGGACCCGGCGAATACGGATGAAGCGCTGCGCGAAGTCGCGCTCGACATCGCCGAAGGCGCCGACATGGTGATGGTCAAGCCCGGCATGCCGTATCTCGACATCGTGCGGCGCGTTTCCGAGACGTTCAAGGTCCCGACGCTGGCCTACCAGGTATCCGGCGAATACGCGATGATCACGGCGGCGGCCGAGGCGGGCTCGCTCGACGGCGACAAGGCCATGATCGAAAGCCTGCTCGCCTTCAAGCGCGCGGGCGCGAGCGCGGTGCTCACTTACTTCGCGCCGCGGGCCGCAAAACTCCTTCGCAAACCCTAGGGCGCCGCACGGCGCGAGAGCGAGACGGCGTACGACGTCGCCCGCGCGGGCAGCACCTTGTCGTCGGGCGCGCCGGATAGACCCGCGGCGAGATTGTTCGGATCGAACGTCGTCGCGTCGCACGTGGCGTTGTCTTCCAGCGCCGTAATCTCGATTTTGCCGAGCTTGATCTGCTTGCGCTCGGCTTCGGGCCATTCAACGGACGGATCGTTGGTCGGATCGCCCTTCTCGCCGACGATCGCCATGAGGTCGAAGCCGACCGGCCCCTTGCCAACGCGTTCGGCGAGATCAGCGGTGAAGAAATCGTCGGCCTTCGCTTTGGCCTCGTCTTCGCTCAAGCCGAGTTCGCCCGCGAGCGGAATGGATTTGAACTTGATCGTCGACTTTTCACCCTTGGCGTTCTCGGCGATGAAGGCGTGGATGCCCCAGTAGTTCAGGCCTGCGTAGCTCGCCGGGATCGGCTTCGAGGCGACGTAGGCGCCCTGCTTCCCCGTGTTGGGATTCGCCTCTGTGAACGCCTTGACTTTGTCTGCGTCCGGCTTGCCGTCCGGCCCCGGGGCGCGGACCAGAAGAAACGCCAGCGCCTGTTCAGGCGTCGACGCAAAGAAGATCGGCGCGGAGAGCTGGACGAAATCCATCGGCGATTTGCCATCGGGATCGAAGCGCATCGCGAGGCCGCGCGGCGACTTCGCCTTTTCGCCGGCTTTCGGATTGCCGCCGCCGAAAGAGAAGCGCCCGAGGATCGGAACGGTCGCGGCGAACATCGGCGCTTTCGAAAGCCCCGCCGCTTCTGGCGTCGGCGTGAAGGCTCCCTTCACGCATTGGCCTTTGGCGTGGCTGCCGCGCGTGTGGGCGTGATTGCCGAAGACGCCGTTCAGCGCGTCGACGAGCTGTTCGCCGGAAACATCGTCGGCGCCCGCCGAACCGCCTGCCGCCACCATCATCGCCGCAAGCGCGACGCGAACGCCAATTGATGTCATGTATGCTTTCCCTCGATGGATGAACCGTCGGTCTCAGTACGGCGCCAACCTGCCTCTCGTTTCACCTATGGCAGCATGCGCCGCGTGTGCGCGAAAGGGCTTATCGCCTGACGCGACGGCGCGGCTCGAGCGGGGCCTCAGCCTCTGCGGGCGTCTCGATCGCGGCGCCGTCGTCGGCGGCGTCCGCCGGGGCCGCGACGCCGCCCTGACGCGGGGGCTGAACGGGGCGCTGCGCCGCAGTTTTCGTCGGCGACTTGCATTCCGTCAACCAGACGTCGACGGTTGGATGCTCGACGCCATAAAGCCCCGGGCTTTCGGCGAACATCCAGCCGGTGAAGATGCGCTTCTCCGCGCCGTCGAGCTGCACTTCGTCGACTTCGACGAACGTCGTCGTCTTGGGCTGTTCGGTCGAGGGTCGCGAATAGCAGGCGCGCGGGGTCACTTTGAGTGCGCCGAAGGCAGCGGATTTCCCGAGTTCAACTTCAAACTTCGAAATGCGCGCCGTCACCTTGTCGAGACCGGAGAAGACGGCGACGCCATTTTCAATCCGCTCGGCGCGCGCCGGACCGGCGATCGCGAAATTGACGAACGCCGCAGCGGCGGCGCCCGCCGCCCAAAGCCAGATCACGTCGCTCGATGCGATCGGGTCCGAATTGCCCACGTCGTATGTCCTCGATCGGCCGCCGCGCGTGACTGTCCGGCCAATGGTGTCACGATCATGGCCGCAGCGTGCGGCTCAGTTGGGTTTCCACGGCTTATAATCGCCGGATGACGGTTGGCGAGCGCCGCTCGACAGGATCGAGCCTTTCGGCCGATAGGCGCGCGGCGTGCCGGTGAGGTTGGCTTGGTGGGGCTTCTCCCACGGATGTGCGCGATAGGTCTCGTCGGTCGGCGGCGCATCGACCGTGTGATGCAGCCAGCCGTGCCATTCGGGCGGCACCTGGCTCGCCTCCGAAAGATCGCGGTAGATCACCCAGCGCGCCGGCACGCCGAGCGGCCCGACGCCGGATTTTTGCAGGTAGTAGCGGTTGCCGAAATCATCCGTGCCGACAAGCTTTCCCTTGCGCCACGTGAAAAGCCGGGTGCCCCACGTGTTGCCGCCCCACCAGCTGAAAATCTCGCTCAAAAGGCTCATGCGCGCCCCGTCCGGCCGTCGCTCAAATGAGACAACCAAGGTGACCGCATTAGCGCTCTGCGCGCATTACTGTCCAGTGCGGCCGCGAAGGGACAATTGCGCAACACACCTGGTGCGGAATCGCGATAGTCTGACCCTGCACGCGTTGGTTTGAAGGATCCGCGCGGCTTACGCACAGCCCTCGCATCAAAGCCATTCCGTGATTTTGGCCGGAAATCGGGCCTCGAGGCGTCCTCCACCCACAAGTTGCCAACACCACTACATATTGTGTCGGTTGTTGCTGCCACTACAATATATGCCAATTCGGCGATGACGGTCCCCTCGAATCGTCCTACCTTTTTGTCGCGGCCGAGGCGGCCACGCGACGGATCTGTGACGATCTTCGATGCCCGCCCCGCGACGCACCGGCCGAAGCGGCTCTCAAGACGCTTCGAGGACGGTCGCCGCAGCCAAGCTGTGGCGCGTTTGTCAGTGAAGCGGGCAGTGCCCGTCTAGTTCAAGCCAAGTCTGTCGAGTTTGGCGTCGAAGCGTTTGCGATGAGCAGGCGCAGGGGGATTCGGCGTCCCGCGTTTCAGTGGTCGTGCGTCATGCGATGCGGCGGCGCTCCGGTTCGGACCGGAGCTCTGCAGACTCGATCCACCACTCACGACGGCGCGGCCTCGAACTTTGGGCGCTGCGCCAGGCAAGCATTTCATCTCGGGGGCACGATACCTATGAAGATCACGCGGCGCTTCACCACGGCCGGCCAATCACCCTACGCGACGATCGCCTTCCGTCGCGCGACCTCAGAGATCAAGAATCCCGACGGCTCCATCGTTTTCAGACTAGACGGCTTCGACGTCCCCGAACATTTCAGCCAAGTCGCCGCCGACATCCTCGCGCAGAAGTATTTCCGCAAGGCGGGCGTCGCGCGCCGCCTGAAAAAATTCGAAGAGACGCAGGTCCCCTCGTGGCTGTGGCGCTCGGTCCCCGACGCCGCAGCGCTTCAATTGCTTCCGGAAAAAGATCGCCTCGGCGGCGAAGCCGACGCGCGCCAAGTGTTCGACCGCCTCGCAGGAACGTGGACATACTGGGGCTGGAAGGGCGGCTACTTCACGACGGAAGCCGACGCGCAGGCCTTCTTCGATGAGATGCGCTACATGCTCGCCATGCAGATGGCGGCGCCCAACTCGCCGCAGTGGTTCAACACCGGCCTGCACTGGGCCTACGGCCTCGCCGGCCCGGCGCAGGGCCACTGGTACGTCGATCCCGACACTA
>JBQTKA010000024.1:0-56157 GCA_052386495.1 Hyphomicrobium sp.
GCTGGCCTTCCTGTTCTACATTCGCGATACCTCGTTGCCCGAGAAGCTCGCCAGGCAGCACTGGCCCGTCTACCAATTCCTGCTCAACAAGTGGTATTTCGACGAACTCTACTGGCACGGCCTTACCCGGCCCGCCATGTGGCTCGGCCGCTTCTTCTGGCTGAAGGGCGACGGCTACGTGATCGACGGCTTCGGCCCCGACGGGGTCTCGGCGCGGGTCATCGACGTCACCGGCCGGGTGGTCCGCCTGCAGACCGGATACGTCTATCACTATGCCTTCGCCATGATGATCGGGCTCGCCGCCCTGATATCCTGGTTCATGTTCGGAGGGGCCTTGTGATGCAGTCCTGGCCCATCCTGTCGGTCACGACCTTCCTGCCGCTGGCCGGTGTCGCCTTCATCCTCGCCGTGCGCGGCCACGATCAAGTGGCGCTGCGCAACATCCGCTGGGCGGCGCTGTGGACGACGCTCGCCACCTTCCTCCTGTCGCTCCTGATCTGGGCCTATTTCGATTCCGCCGACTCCGGCTTCCAGTTCGTCGAGCGCCACGAGTGGCTAGGCGGTCTCGCCTCCTATCAGATGGGCGTCGACGGCATCTCGATGCTGTTCGTCATCCTGACGACATTCCTGATGCCGCTGTGCATCCTCGCAAGCTGGGAGAGCATTCAAGAGCGCGTCAAGGAATACATGATCGCGTTTCTCGTGCTGGAAACGCTGATGCTCGGCGTGTTCTGCGCGCTCGACATGGCGCTGTTCTACCTGTTCTTCGAGGGTGGCTTGATCCCTATGTTCCTCATCATCGGGGTTTGGGGCGGCAAGCGGCGCGTCTACGCGAGCTTCAAATTCTTCCTCTATACGTTGCTCGGCTCGGTGCTGATGCTGCTCGCCATGATGGCGATGTACTGGCACGCGGGCACAACCGACATCCCGACGCTGTTGCAGACGAAATTCCCGCCCGACATGCAGTGGTGGTTGTGGCTGGCGTTCTTCGCCTCGTTCGCGGTCAAGATGCCGATGTGGCCGGTACATACGTGGTTGCCGGACGCTCATGTCGAGGCGCCGACGGGCGGCTCTGTCATCCTTGCGGCAATCCTGCTGAAGATGGGCGGCTACGGGTTCCTGCGCTTTTCCCTGCCGATGTTCCCCATCGCCAGCGAGCAGCTGGCGCCGCTGGTGTTCACGCTGTCGATCGTTGCGATCATTTACACGTCGCTGGTCGCGTTGGTGCAAGAGGACATCAAGAAGCTGATCGCCTATTCGTCCGTCGCGCATATGGGTTTCGTGACGATGGGCATTTTCACGGCCTCGCAGCAGGGCGTCGATGGCGCGATCTTTCAGATGCTCTCGCACGGAATCGTGTCAGCGGCGTTGTTCCTGTGCGTCGGCGTCGTTTATGACCGGATGCACACGCGTGAGATCGCGGCCTATGGCGGGCTGGTCGAACGCATGCCAAAATACGCATTGGCGTTCATGGTGTTCACGATGGCCAATGTCGGGCTGCCGGGCACCAGCGGCTTCGTCGGCGAATTTCTGACGTTGATGGCGGCGTTCAAGGCAAACACGTGGGTCGCGATCCTCGCGACGACCGGCGTCGTGCTGTCGGCGGCGTATGCGCTTTATCTCTATCGCAGGGTGATTTTCGGCGCGCTGGAGAAACCGAGCCTGCGCAATCTTCTCGATCTTTCGCCGCGCGAAGTCGCGATTTTGGCGCCGCTGGTGCTTCTGACGATTTTCTACGGCGTCTATCCGGCGCCGGTGCTGGACGTGACCGCAGCGTCGGTGAAAAACCTAGTGCAGAACTACGAGGCCGCGATCAAGCCGGCGGCCGCTGCGCTGACCGAATGAATCCCCTCTCCCCATCGCCTTCGATGGGGTGTGGGCTCGGTTGTGGGGCAGCAGCTCGCTCATTGAGGCTGCCCCTCACCCCAACCCTCTCCCCGTTCCGTCCACGGGACGGACGGTGAGAGGGGGACAGAAAGGAACCGACGATGGACGCCGCTCTTTATCTGCCCGTCCTGCCCGAACTGATCCTTGCGATCGGCGCACTTGTGCTGTTGATGCTGGGCGCGTTTTCGCGCGACGGCGAGAGCGCAGGGCGCATCACGTCATGGCTGGCGATCGGCGTGCTGGCGCTGGCGGCTCTGGCGGTGGCCTCGGTCGGAACGGACGCCGGAGCGTCCCTCGCGTTTGACGGCGCGTTCCTGAACGACGGCATGACGCGCTTCTTGAAGATTCTGATCCTGTTTGCGGCGGCGCTGACGCTGCTGATGACGTTCGACGATTTCGGCCGAGCCAAGATCCTGTTGTTCGAATATCCGGTGCTGGTGCTGCTGGCCACCCTCGGCATGCTGATGATGGTGTCGGCCAATGACCTCATCGCGCTCTATCTCGGCCTCGAATTGCAAAGCCTTGCGCTCTACGTCATCGCGGCCTTCAAGCGCGACGACGTGAAGTCCAGCGAGGCGGGGCTGAAGTACTTCGTACTCGGCGCGCTGTCATCCGGGATGTTGTTGTACGGCGCTTCGCTGCTCTATGGAGTCACCGGCTCGACGGGATATGAGGCGATCGCCAGCGCCGTTCGCTCTGACGGCATGTCGGGGAACCTCGGGCTTATCGTCGGCCTCGTGTTCGTGATGGTCGGCCTGGCTTTCAAGATTTCCGCGGTGCCATTTCACATGTGGACCCCGGACGTCTATGAAGGCGCTCCGACGCCGGTGACGGCGTTCTTCGCCGGCGCGCCGAAGGTCGCCGCGATGGCGCTGCTGCTGCGCTTCACGCAGGGCGCGCTTCCGGCGGTTACGGCGCAATGGCAGCAGATCGTGATTTTTCTCGCCATCGCATCGATGGTTTTCGGCGCGTTCGCGGCGATTGGCCAGTCCAACATCAAGCGGCTGCTCGCCTACTCGTCGATCGGCCACGTTGGTTTCGCGCTCGTGGGATTGGCGGCGAACAACGCCGAAGGCACGGCCGGCGTCTTGATTTATCTCGCCATCTACGTCGCGATGACGCTTGGCGCCTTTGCCTGCGTGCTCTCCATGAGGCGCGGGGAAAAGAACGTCGAGGAGATCAGTCAGCTCGCCGGCCTCGCCAAGACCGATCTCAGGCTGGCAAGCATTCTCGCGCTGCTGATGTTCTCGCTCGCCGGCATCCCGCCGCTCGCCGGTTTCTGGGCCAAATGGTACGCCTTCCTGCCCGCGATCAAGGCCGGACTTTACCCGCTCGCCGTCATCGGCGTTGTGGCCAGCGTGATCGGCGCATTCTATTATTTGCGCATCGTCAGAATCATGTTCTTCGACGAGGCCGTCGCGCGGTTCGAGCCGGTTGAAGGCAAGGCGCTGACCGTGATGGCGCTGTCGGCGGCGTTCGTCGTCGCTTTCGTGCTGCCCTTCATCGGCGGGTCGCTTGTCGACGCCGCAACCGCCGCCGCCGCCGCCCTGAAGCCGCCCGGCGGCGCCTGAACCTACGAGGCCAGTCCTGGCGCACCGCATCATCCGCCTCGCTGAATCGCCCTCAACCAACCAGGATGCTCTGCGCCTCGCGCTCGCCGGCGAAGCTCTGCCTCTATGGATCGCCGCGGAACGTCAGACGGCGGGCCGGGGACGCTCCGGGCGGTCGTGGACGTCGGCGCCCGGCAATCTCCAAGCGACCATCGCGATCGCCTGTCAAGCGCCCTTGGCCCGGGCGGGTGAATTGGCACTGGTCGCCGGCGTGGCCATGATCGACGCAATCCGATCCGTGGCGCCGTCCATCCGGGCACGCCTCAAATGGCCGAACGACGTGCTGATCGACGGCGCCAAGGCCGGCGGTATTCTGGTCGAAAGCACCACCGCTCGCGGCGCGCCGGGCTTCGTTGCGGTCATCGGATTTGGCCTGAACGTCGTATCCTACCCGGCTGAGCTTGTCGGCGCGGCGACATCGCTGGCGGCGCATGGGGCCTGCGTTTCAGCCGACGCCATGCTCGAAGCGCTCGCTGACGCCTTCGACCGTCGTCTCGCCGCGTGGGACGAGGGGCGCGCCTTCGCGTCCGCCATCGCGCCTGCATGGCGAATACTCGACGCGCACGTCGGCGCTCAGATTGGCGTCAACGCGGCGTCGGGTCGGCTGACGGGCCGCTCGCGCGGCATCGACGACCGCGGATATTTGGTGCTGGACGCGGACGACGGGACACGCCACACCGTCACGCACGGAGACGTGGCCTTGCAGAGCGCCGCGGGGGAAAGCGGAGCGCAATGACGGACACGGCCAGGAAGGCGAGGCGCGGGGGCAAAGGCGGCGGCGACGAACTGGTGTTCATGGCGCTCGGCGGGCTCGGCGAGATCGGCATGAACGTCTACCTCTACGGCTTCGGGCCGGAGGGCGCGCGGCAATGGATGATGGTCGACCTTGGCATCACCTTTCCCGGCGAAGCCGAACCCGGCGCCGATGTGGTGCTGCCCGATTTGCGCTTCATCATCGCCGAACGCAAGGCGCTGGCCGGTCTTGTCTTGACGCACGCGCACGAGGATCACATTGGCGCCGTCGTCGACATGTGGCCGTCGCTCGGGTGTCCGATCTACGCGACGCCGTTCACCGCAGGCATGTTGAAGTCCAAGTTTGCCGAATACGGCAAGAACATCCGCATGCCGATCACAGAGGTTCCGCTCGGCGGCCGCATCCAGGTCGGACCCTTCGACGTGGAGTTCGTCACGCTGGCGCATTCGATTCCGGAGCCGAGCGGGCTCGCAATCCGCACGCCGGCGGGGCTGCTCTTCCACACCGGCGACTGGAAGCTCGACAACGCGCCGCTCGTCGGCGATCCGCCAGACGAAACCAAGCTCAAAGCGCTTGGCGACGAAGGCGTGCTCGCGATGATCTGCGACTCGACCAACGCCATGCGCGAAGGCCGCTCGCCTTCGGAAACCGACGTTGCGAAGTCTCTGGCCAAGATCATCGCCGCCGCGCCGCGCCGCGTCGCCGTGACGACGTTTGCGTCCAACGTCGCGCGCGTGAAGGCTGTCGCCGACGCCGCGCGCGCGTGTGGGCGCACCCTCGTCGTTGCGGGCCGCGCGCTGCATCGCGTCATTCAAGTCGCGATCGACACCGGCTATCTGCCCGAGAATTTTCACTATCTCGATCAGCAGCGGTTTCAGGATCTGCCCGCCGACAAGGCCGTCGTGCTGTGCACCGGCAGCCAGGGCGAGCCGCGCGCCGCCATCGCGCGCATCGCCGAGGACGAGCACCCTGACATCACGCTCGACAAGGGCGACATCGCGATCTTTTCTTCGCGCGCCATTCCGGGCAATGAGAAGTCCGTCTGCAAGGTGCACAATGGCCTGGCGCGCCGCGGCGTTGACATCATCACCGACGCGGAAGCATTGGTGCACGTCACCGGTCATCCGCGGCGCGACGAACTCCGCGAAATGTATTCCTGGATCAAGCCGAAGATCGCCATACCGATGCACGGCGAGGCGCGGCATTTACAGGAGCACGCCAAACTCGCCGGCGCGTGCGGCGCTGGCCAGACGTTTGTGCTGGCCGACGGGGAACTCGTGAAGCTTTGGCCCGAACCGCTGGGCGTCATCGATGAGGCGCCGGTCGGGCGCCTCTATCGCGACGGCAACCTCGTCGTGCCGGACGCCGACGGTCCTGTGAAGGCGCGACGCAAGCTGTCGTTCGCTGGCATCGCGGTCGTCGCCATGTCGGTGTCGCGGCGCGGCGACGTTCTGGCCGAACCGCAGGTTGCGCTGGACGGCATCCCCGCTGTCGATGCGGACGGCGAAGACATGACCGAAATCGTGCTCGACGCCATCGATGGGACGCTGCGCTCGATACCGCAGAAGCGGCGCGGCGACCTCGACATGGTTCGCGACGCCGTGCATCGGGGCGTCCGCGGCGCCATCAACGAGGCCTGGGGCAAGAAGCCCATTGTCAAAGTGCTTTTGACCGTGGTCGATACGCGCGCTTGAGAAATGAGCGTTCTCTCTGCGCTTGCGCAGGCGGAACCGCATAGTCGGGAGTTGAGACGCATGATCGGACGCCTGAACCATGTGGCCATCGCGGTGAAAGACATCGCCGCAGCGTCAGCGGTTTACCGCAATGCGCTCGGCGCCAACGTCGGCGCGCCTTTTGATCAGCCGGAGCACGGCGTCAAGGTCGTCTTCATCGAGTTGCCGAACACCAAGATCGAGCTTCTGGAGCCGTTGGGCGAAGGCTCTCCGATCGCCAAGTTTCTCGAAAAGGCCCCGGACGGCGGCATTCATCACGTGTGCTACGAGGTCGACGACATTCTGGCCGCCCGCGATCAGCTCAAGGCGCAGGGCGCGCGCGTGCTGGGTTCGGGCGAGCCCAAGATCGGCGCGCACGGCAAGCCGGTTCTGTTCCTGCATCCGAAGGACTTCTGCGGTACGCTGGTCGAGCTCGAGCAAGTCTGAGCGACGCCGCCAACACAGGCCAAACGCCATGCGCACGTCCGTCGCCGTCGCCACCTTTTTTTGTATGTGGTTTATCACGCTGTTCGTCGTGTTGCCCTTCTTCGCCAAGACGCAAGACGAGGCGGGCGACGTGGTGCCGGGTACGCCGGAAAGCGCGCCGTCCAAATTCGATTTGAAGAAGGCGTTTTTGGTCAACACGCTCGTGGCGACCCTGGCGTTCGCCGGCGTCTACGCGTTGATCGCCAGCCTTTGAAAGGCCGCCGCCGCGGCCAATGCGCCGTTTGGCGAATGCGCTGCATCCGTCCACTTTTCGACGGCTTTTCACCTTGTCCGCGCCATTGCAACCCCGACGCGTCCGGGCTATGCCGCCTCTGCTCCACGCGTGGGGCCGCGCCGCCGCCGGGCTGCGCGTTTTCGCCGTTTCCGAGACATTCGCAGATGCGCCTCAGCCGCTTCATTGAGAACAGTCCCCGCGATGCGCCGAATTCGGCGAGGATCGTCAGATGAGCAAGCGTGCGCTCAGCGTCACTCGCGAGCAGAATTTTCCCGAATGGTACCAGGCCGTCGTGCGCGACGCCGACATGGCCGAGACGAGCCCAGTACGCGGCTGCATGATCATCAAGCCCTGGGGTTGGGGCGTTTGGGAACTCGTACAGGCGGAACTCGACGCCCGCATCAAGGAGACGGGCCACGACAATTGCTATTTCCCTCTGTTCATTCCGTTGAACTTCATCGCGAAAGAAGCAGAGCACGTCGAAGGCTTCGCCAAGGAGATGGCGGTCGTCACCCACCATCGCCTGAAAAATCAGGACGGCAAGCTGGTCGTCGATCCCGAAGCCAAACTCGAAGAGCCGCTGATCGTCCGCCCGACGTCCGAGACGATCATCGGCGACGCTTTCCAGCGTTGGATCAAGAGTTACCGCGACCTGCCGTTGCTCGTGAACCAGTGGGCCAACGTCGTGCGCTGGGAAATGCGCACGCGGCTATTCCTGCGCACCGCCGAGTTTCTTTGGCAGGAAGGGCACACGGCCCACGCCGACCGCGACGACGCCATGGCTGAGACGCTCAAAATGCTCGAGGTCTATCGCGAGTTTGCGCAGAACGTGCTGGCGATGCCGGTGATCGCCGGCGAGAAGCCCGCCAACGAGCGCTTCCCCGGCGCCGACAATACCTACTCGATCGAAGCGATGATGCAGGACGGCAAGGCGCTGCAGACCGGAACGTCGCATTATCTCGGCACGCACTTTGCTGAAGCGCAGAACATCCAGTTCCAGAACCGGGAGGGGCAGCTGACGCACTGCCACACCACGAGCTGGGGGGTCTCGACGCGGCTCATCGGCGGCGTGATCATGACCCACGGCGACGACGACGGCCTACGCCTGCCGCCAAAAATTGCGCCGCGGCAGATCGTGATCGTGCCGATGCTGCGCGACAAGCCGGAGGATGCGGCGCTCATCGACTATTGCGCGTCGCTTGAAAAGGAGCTGAAGGCGTCGGGCGTCCGCACGCTCGTCGATCTGAAGCCGATCAAGTCCGCCGAGAAACGCTGGAACTGGGTGCGCCGCGGCGCGCCCATCATCGTCGAGATCGGCGGCCGCGACGCCGGCGCCGACAGCGTCACGTACATGCGCCGCGACAAGCTGCGCGACGGCGACAAAGTCATCTCGATCACGAGTCCCCGCTCGGAGTTTGTCGCCAAGGCCCAAGCGCTCCTCGCCGAGATTCAAGCCGGGCTCTACGCGGAAGCCCGCGCGCGGCTCGACGGCAACGTCGTCAAGGGCATCGCGGCATTCGATGGCTTGGAGCAGTATTTTGGCGCCGCCGAAGCGGAGGACGAGGCCGGGACGTTCAAGGGCTGGGTTGAAGCGCCCTGGTCGCGGCCAGAGGGCGCCGAATTGGAGGCCATTGCCGATCGCTTGAAGGCGCTGAAACTCACGATCCGCAACGCTCCGCTGGCGCAAGGCGCGGCGCAGGGCAAGTGCATTTTCACCGGTCGGGCGGCAAAAGAATACGTGCTGATCGCGCGCGCATATTAGGGTTTGATGAGCGGCGGCCGCGGTTTCAGCCGCGCCACGCGGAGCTGGGATAGGACGCGTTGCGCAAGACCGACAGACCGCGTAGGGAGCACAGCGAATGACCACGGCGGTTCCCGACACGAAGCCGTTCTCGCCGTTCGAGTGGATGCTGGCCGGCCGCTATCTGCGCGCGCGCCGCAAGGAAGGCTTCATCTCCGTCATCGCCGGGTTCTCGTTCCTCGGCATCATGCTCGGCGTCGCGACGCTCATCATCGTCATGGCGGTGATGAACGGCTTTCGCCACGACCTCTTCGAGAAGATCATGGGGCTCAACGGCCACGTCATCGTCAGCAAGATCGGCGAACCGTTCGAGGATTATGCCGATGTCGCCAAACGCGTCGCCGCCGTTCCTGGCGTCAAGACGGCGCTGCCGTTGATCGAAGGGCAAGTGATGGTGTCGTCCAACGTGCAGGCGTTGGGCGGTCTTGTTCGGGGCATCGACGAAGCGGGGCTCAAATCCCTGCATCTCGTCTCAAAGAACGTCCAGGCCGGCACGATTGACGGTTTCGACGGTCAGACTGGCATCGCAATGGGATCGCGCCTCGCCAACCAGCTGCGCGTCGGTCTCGGCGACACCGTCACGCTGGTCTCGCCGCGCGGCGCTGCGACGCCGTTCGGCAATGCGCCGCGCTCCAAGCCTTATCAGATTAGCGCGCTGTTCGAACTCGGAATGTCCGAATACGACCGCATGATGATCTTCATGCCATTGGCGGAAGCGCAGAAGTATTTCGCCAAGGGCGCAGAGGTCGACGTCCTCGAAGTCGTCGTCGACAACCCGGAGAACGTCGATCACTACAACGCGCTGATCAAGCAAGCGGGCGGGCCGACGATCAACGTCTCGGACTGGCGCCAGCGCAACGAGACGTTCTTCAACGTGCTCGCCGTCGAGCGCAACGTCATGTTCATAATCCTGTCGCTCATCGTGCTCGTAGCCGCGTTGAACATCATCTCCGGGCTGATGATGCTGGTGAAAGATAAGGGTCGCGACATCGCGATTCTGCGCACGATGGGCGCCTCGAAAGGCGCGGTGATGCGCGTCTTTCTCATTACGGGCGCGTCGATCGGCGTCGTCGGCACCATCGCAGGGCTGATCCTCGGCGTGATCTTCTGCTGGAACATCGAGAGCATCAAGAACTTCGTGTCGTGGATCACAGGTTCTACGGTTTTCGATCCGAGCATCTACTACCTGACCAAGCTTCCGGCCGAAATTGACGTGCGCGAGACCGCCGGGATTGTGGCCATGGCGTTGATCCTGTCCGTGCTCGCGACGATCTATCCGTCGTGGAAAGCGTCGCGCATGGATCCGGTCGAAGCGCTGAGATACGAGTAACGGAGGCGACCGCACGATGTTGAATCCCGGCGCCGGACCCGTGCTGCAATTGATCGACGTGCGCCGCGCGTTCCGTCAGGGCGCGCGCGAAATTCAAGTGCTGAAGGGCGTCTACGCCGATCTGTGGCCTGGACAGTCGGTCGCACTCGTCGGTCCGTCCGGAGCCGGCAAGTCGACGCTGCTGCATATCGCCGGACTGCTGGAGGCGCCGACGAGCGGCGCCGTCGTGATCGGCGGCCGCGATTGCGCCGGCCTTTCCGAAGCCGATCGCACGCGGCTGCGTCGCCGCGAAATCGGCTTCATCTATCAGTTCCACCAATTGCTTCCAGAATTCTCCGCGCTGGAGAACGTCATTATCCCGCAGATGATCCTTGGCCGGCGCCGGCGCGACGCCGCCCATCGGGCGCGCCAGCTGTTGACCGGTCTAGGCCTTGGCGATCGCGTCGATCACCGTCCGGCCGAACTTTCGGGGGGCGAGCAGCAGCGCACCGCGATCTGTCGGGGCCTCGCCAATGCGCCGCGCCTTTTGCTGGCGGACGAGCCGACCGGAAATCTCGATCCGGAAACGTCGGAATATGTCTTTCAGGAGCTGATCGCGCTCATTCGCCAGCAGGGCGTAGCGGCGCTGATCGCGACTCACAACATCGATCTTGCGCGCCGCATGGACCGGATTTTTCGCATGCAGGACGGGCAGTTGGTGGAAACGACGCCGAGCGCGCTGGCTTGATGGCGCGCGCTGCGCAATGCTCATTCCATGACAGCCGCGATTCGCCCGACCTCCGCGACCTTCGTCCACCTGAAGGTGCACTCCGCCTATTCGCTTCTCGAAGGCGCGCTGCCCATCGCCAAGCTTGCGAAGCTCGCCGCCGGCTATCAATTTCCGGCAATCGCGCTGACCGACACCAATAACCTGTTCGGTGCGCTCGAGTTCTCCGACAAGCTTTGGGCCGAGGGCGTGCAGCCGATTATCGGCTGCAGCATCGACGTTGATTTCGGCGACAAGCGAGAGCCGGCGAGCCCGATGCTGCGCGCGGGTTCTAACGAGCCGCGCGCGCAGTCGGCCGGGCGCATCGCGCTGATGGCCATGAACGCTGCGGGCTACGCCAATCTGATGCGGCTTTCGAAGTCACTCTATTTCGAGGCTGCGGCTGACGAGCCTGCGCATGTGAAACTTGCGCACCTCGAAGACTGCTCCGAAGGCGTCATTGCATTGAGCGGAGGTCCGGACGGACCTGTGGATCGCGCGTTGAAGGACGGGCAGGAGGATCTGGCGCGGGGGCGGTTGACGTCGCTCGAAAAGATCTTCGGCGATCGGCTGTACGTCGAGCTTCAGCGCCATGGGTTGGCAAGCGAAGCGCAAGTTGAGCCGCAAATCATCCAGCTTGCCTATGCGCGCCGACTGCCGATCGTGGCGACGAACGAATGCTATTTCGCGACGCGCTCGGACTACGAAGCCCACGACGCGCTCCTTTGCATCGCCGAGGGCCGCTACGTTGTCGAAGACGATCGGCGTCGTGCGAGCCCTGAGCACTACCTCAAGAGCGCGGACGAGATGGCGGCGCTGTTCGCCGATCTGCCGGAAGCCGTCGCCAATACCGTCGAGATCGCACAGCGCTGCAGCTACCGCCCGCTCGGCCGCAAGCCCATTCTGCCGCGCTTCGTCGCCAGCGACGACAGCCTAAGCGAGCTTGAGAACTTCCGGCTGGAAGCTGCGGAATTGCGCCGTCAGGCGAAAGCAGGCCTGCGTGAGCGCCTCGCCGCAACCGGGCCTGCCGCCGGGTTCACGATTGAGGATTATGAGAAGCGTCTCGCCTACGAGATCGACGTCATCACGCAGATGCAATTTCCAGGCTACTTCCTGATCGTCGCCGATTTCATCAAGTGGTCAAAGTCGCACAGCGTGGCGGTCGGGCCGGGGCGCGGCTCGGGCGCCGGCTCGCTCGTCGCTTACGCGCTCACCATCACCGATCTCGATCCGCTACGGTTCGGGCTGCTGTTCGAGCGCTTCCTCAATCCCGAGCGCGTCTCAATGCCCGATTTCGACATCGACTTCTGCCAGGAGAAGCGCGATCGCGTCATCCAGTACGTACAACAGAAGTACGGAGCCGATCGCGTTGCCCAGATCATTACGCACGGCAAGCTCCAGGCGCGGGCCGTGCTGCGCGACGTCGGCCGGGTGCTGCAAATTCCTTACGGTCAGGTCGATCGGTTATGCAAATTGGTGCCGAACAATCCGGCAAATCCAGTGACGCTGGCGCAGGCGATCGAGGGCGAACCGAAACTGCAGGAGGCGCGGGATTCGGAGCCGATCGTCGCAAAGCTTCTGGAAATCTCCGAAAAGCTTGAAGGGCTCTATCGCCATGCGTCGACGCATGCGGCGGGCATGGTCATCGGCGATCGCCCGCTTGAAGAGCTCGTGCCGCTCTATCGCGATCCGAAGTCGAATTTCCCGATCACGCAGTTCAACTGGAAGATGGTCGAGGCGGCGGGTCTCGTAAAGTTCGACTTCCTCGGCTTGAAAACGCTGACCGTGCTGGAGAAGGCCGTCGATCTCGTCAAGCGCACGCGCGGGGTCGCGGTCGATCTGCCAGGCCTCGGGCTCAATGACCCCAGAACCTACGCGCTTCTGGCGCGCGCCGACAGCGCCGGCGTGTTTCAGCTCGAAAGCACCGGCATGCGGGAGAGCTTGAAGCGGCTGAGGCCCGACCGCTTCGAAGACATCATCGCCATGGTGGCGCTCTACCGCCCCGGCCCAATGGACAACATCCCGACCTACATCAATCGCAAACACGGCGAAGAGCCGGTCGATTGTCTGCATCCGATGCTCGAGGGCATCCTGAAGGAAACCTACGGCGTCATCATCTATCAGGAGCAGGTCATTCAGATCGCCCAGGTGATGGGCGGCTATACGCTGGGACAAGCCGACCTTCTGCGCCGCGCCATGGGGAAGAAAGACAAGATCGAAATGGCGGCGCAGCAGGCCCGCTTCGTCGAGGGCGCATTGAAAAATGGCGTCACGCGCGATCAGGCCGTCGACATCTTCCAACTTGTCGACAAGTTCGCAGGCTACGGCTTCAACAAGTCGCACGCAGCCGCTTATGCGATGGTTAGCTACCATACGGCATACATGAAGGCGAACTACTGCGAGGAGTTCCTCGCGGCCTCGATGACTCTCGATATGGGGAATACCGACAAGCTCGCGATGTTCGCCGGCGAAGCGCGCAAATCCGGCATCGAAATTCTGCCGCCGTCGGTCAACGAGTCCGGCGTCGACTTCGGCGCGGAAGCGCCAAGGGAGGGTGCGAAGGCCGGCGCCATCCGCTATTCGCTTGCCGCGTTGAAGAACATCGGCGCCGGCGCCGTCGAGACGATCGCGGCCGAGCGCGCAGCCCGCGGGCCGTTTGCCTCGCTGGCCGACTTCGCGAACCGGCTCGACCCAAAGGCCCTGAACAAGCGCGGCCTCGAAACGCTGGCCAAGGGCGGCGCATTCGACAAACTCGAAACGAGTCGCGCTCTTTTGGCAGCGAACGCAGATATCATACTGGGCGAAG
The DNA here is from genome assembly GCA_052386495.1 of Hyphomicrobium sp. GTDB lineage: Bacteria > Pseudomonadota > Alphaproteobacteria > Rhizobiales > Hyphomicrobiaceae > Hyphomicrobium_B. The sequence continues at coordinate 13,367 of JBQTKA010000024.1, forward strand.
CGCAACTTCGCGAACGCGGCGTCAGCGAAAAGCAGCCAAGTTTGCTCGAAGGCATGTTTGGAGCCGGTGCATTGCGGGAACCCGATGATCGGCTGAAGTTGCGCTCAACGCCCGCGTGGTCGCCGATGGAGCGGCTCGCCGCCGAGTTCGAGGCGGTCGGTTTCTATCTCTCCGGCCATCCGCTTGATCAGTACGAAACTGCGCTGGCCAAGCTCGGCGTGAAGAGTTTCGTCGAGTTCGAGGCGTTGACGCAACGCGGGGTCACAGCGGGTCGGCTCGGCGGAATCGTGATTTCGGCGCGCGAAAGGCGCTCGCAGAAAGGGAACAAATTCGCGTTTGCGATGTTCTCCGACACGACGGGGCAGTTCGAGGCCGTCATTTTCTCAGACACGCTTGCCGCAAGCCGCGATCTGTTAGAGCCGGGCACGCCCGTGATTGTGTCGGTCGAGGCGGAGCGCGACGGAGAGACGCTGAAGTTGCGCGCGCAAGGCATCGAGGCGCTAGATAAGGCGGCCGCTAAATTGCCGCGTACGTTCAAGGTCGTGCTCGACGTCGGCGCGATCTCTTCAACCGAATCGACTCTCAATCGCGTGCGCTCCGCATTGCGCCCATCGAGTCGCGGCGCTGAAATTCGGCTCGTCGTGCCCTTGTCCGACTGCGGCCGGGAACTGGAATTCGTCGTGCCAGGAAAATTTGACGTTGCGCCGCGCGAGGCGGGCGCGTTGATGGCGATGTCCGGCGTCGCCGCAGTTCTCGAAGTCTAGATTGCGGCGGCGCGCAGAAACGCCGCACTTATGAATGTCGAATGAACGAATTCGAATAGCGATTCATTCCTGCTCCGCGACATTCGCGCACAATCTAAAAATATCTGATCGAACGTCGTCGGAATTGACGGCCTCGCGCGTTCTCATTTGCAGACGCGACGCAAGCGTCGAATTGCAAATGGAGGAAGACAATGAAGAAAGGTTTGATCCTTGCGGCAGCGCTGGCAGGCTTGTCGCTGTCGACGGCAGGGACTTCTAGCGCCGCACCGGCCGTCGGCCACTTGAACGGCGTGAGCGCCGCCTCGGGCTCTGAACTGCAGCAGGTTCACTACCGCCCCTACAAGCATACGCACAACCGCCGCTGGCATAAGAACCGCTGGCACAAGAACCGCTGGCATAAGCGCCGCCATTGCTTCATCCGCATCGGCAAGCGCGTCTGCGTGTTGCGATAACGCCCTTCATAAGGCGTAAGGCGGAGGGGAGGCGCGACGCCGTCGTTGCCTTCCCTCATGCTATCGACGTAATCTGAGGCCAAGAGACGGGGCGCCGGCGGGCACGGCGGCTAACAACGGGAGGAAAGTCATGCGTAGGGTTTTGGCAAGCGCGGCGGCGCTAAGTCTTGTTGCGGCCGGCGGCGCGTTGGCCGCCGATCCGAAGGTCGAGGCGGCGGTCAAGACGTTCGAGCAGATCGCGGCGACGCCCGATAAACTGGCTGCCTATTGCGCCATGTCGAAAAGAATGGGCGAGATCGGCGATGACGAGAAAAAGGCCGAGGCCGCCGCTGACGAGATGAATGGTTTTTACGACAAGCTAGGCGCCGAGTTTGAAGAAGCCTTTGCGGCCGGCGACGAATTGCCGGAGAATTCGCCCGACATTGAGGTGCTCAGTCAAGCGCTGACCAAGTTAGACGAAGCCTGCCCCAAGTAAACGGCGACACACGCCATCATCGGCAGTTCTGAATCTGAAGGAGGCGGGCCCCGAGGCATCGGCGCCCGGCCTTCTGGCTCGGCTCAGTTTTGCGGACCGGATTTTCTGCGTCGCGCCAGCATATTCAGACCCTCCACCAGCGCCGAGAACGCCATGGCGGCATAGATGTATCCCTTCGGCACGTGCGCTCCGAATCCTTCAGCGATGAGCACCGCGCCGATCATCAACAGGAAGCCAAGCGCGAGCATCACGATCGTCGGATTGGCGTTGATGAAATTGGCGAGCGGATTCGCCGCTAGCAGCATGACAAGAACCGTGACGATCACCGCGATGAACATGATCGGGATGTGTTCGGTCATGCCGACGGCGGTGATGATGCTGTCCACCGAAAAGACCAGATCAAGAAGCAAGATCTGAGCAATGACGGACGCGAAACCGAGGCCTGTCTTCTGGTTGTCGAACATGTCTGGGCCGGGGTCGGGATCAACCTTGTGATGAATTTCCTTCGTTGCTTTCCACACCAAGAAAAGTCCACCGCCAATCAGGATCAGATCGCGCCAGGAAAAGCCTTTGCCGAGTACGCTGAAGGCCGGCTCGGTCATCTTGACGATGTACGACACCGTGGCCAGCAGCGCGAGGCGCAGCACCATCGCCGCTCCGATGCCGATTTTACGCGCGCGTTCGCGTTGATGCTCGGGCAGCTTGTTTGTGAGAATAGAGATGAAGATCAGATTGTCGATGCCGAGCACCACTTCCATGGTGATCAATGTCAACAAGGCGACCCAGGCGGTTGGGTCGGCCGCAAGCTGCATCAAGTAGTCGGTCACGGCGTCGCGGTCCTTATGGGGGCACTATCGGCGGGGAGAAACTTCAATCCGGACGACCGCTATAGCCCATGCGGCGGCGCCTGTCGCGGGTGGGCGATGCGGCCGGCGCGCGCGTTCTTTGGGCGGAGGGAGCTCGGTTGACGGCTATTTGAAAAGACCCCGATCTTCCCATTGGTCTTCGGGGATTGGACCGCCGATCTGATAGCTGAACGACTTCGCCTTCATCTGGTCATCGGTCACGGCGCAGGTGAATTTAAGCGCATACCACTGATCCTTGGCGCGCACCGCGCCGTCGGTTGCAAGCACCACGGCGCCGTCAAACTCTGCGGGCTTGTGGGGGCCAGGCTGGATGCGGTCGGCGCGGGGTAGGGCTTTGTCAGCGCGGATCTGGTCGATGCCGCGGATGATGCAGGCCTGGCGGGCGCGCTCTTCGGGATCGAGTTTCAGCAGCGCTTTGTCCAGCGCCGCGGCGTGCGCAATCGAAAGCGGGCAGGCGACGACAAGCATCGTGGCGATGATGGGACGCATACAAAGTCTCTCCCGTGAGTGTTCCCCGCCGCGTAGGGGCCAGACGATCATGGCGACTTTCGGATGGATTGTGCTCGGCTGCGACCGTTAACCACGCGGCGTGGCCGGCGGGTGACGGGCGTCGCCGCGCTTGTTCTGGCGGCGGACGTAGGTGATCAGCGCTTCTGGGTGTGCGGCCTTGACCTTCAGGGCGGCGATAAGGGCGTCTTCCGCGTCGACAATGACGTGGCGCGCCGCGCTTTCGAGCTTCAGTCCGACCGCAAATTGCATGGCGCCTCTGGGTCCTGATGTCGTGTCAGGATACCACGAATTCGGCAGAAGGGCGGTCCCGCGAGCCTAGCCCATATTCAAAAGTTTGCCCTCGATCTGCACGGCGCAGGAATCGATGTTGAAAAGGATTTCGTCGACCTCCGCAATGTCCGCCTCGATTTCAGCGGCGTCGCGTTTCGGCTTCGCGGCTCGGGCGCGGCCAACAAGCCGGCCAAGCGCGGCGACAAGACCGGATTGTTTCTGGCGCGCCGACCCGCCTTCGGCCCGTTCTGCCGCCGCTTTCGCGGTCTTGTGTTGCGCGAGAAGAGCGCGGCGGCGCAACCCGAACTCTTTCTTTTTCTGGCGCAGCTCTTTGAGGGCGAGTTTCGCGTCGCCTGCCGACGTCGGCGTCGCCAGAACCTCTGTGCCGACGATCGAGACGAAGCGCGCCTCTGACAACTTCATTTCTGCGACTTCCGTAAAACCGCTCGGGCTGGGAATGACAGCAAGGCGGCTCGGAAATCAAGCCGCATGATGGCGCGGCGCGGGCTGCGGCGAACGCCGTCAGAGAATCTGCCAAGTCCCATTGGCCAGTCGGCAGGCCGACAGTTCCGTGGTCTTGGCGCCGTCGAGGCCATTCAGCATCATCACGGCGGTACGGCACACGGCGCCGTCGGCGTTCTTGTACGAGCGCGTCGGCTTGACAAGTCCGGAGAGCCGGCCATGACTGCGCTTCCACACGTACGTCGCGCCGTCGCCAACCTCGGTCAGCGCGAAGTGCAGGCTTTCGAGCGCGGCGATTTCGTCGCTTTCATCCAGGGGTTCGGGATAACCGGCCAATTTCGGCTTGAGAGGCTTTTTGGCGCTGCTTTCCGGGCAGCTGCAACCTGGCTCCGGGGAGGTCACGTCGGCGGCGCGAGCGAAGTCAGCCGAAATAAACAGAGCCGCAACGAGGGTGAAAGCCGTCAACCCAAACGCGGCGAGCGGAAAATAAGAGACATCTTCGGACATGACGCGGACTCAACTCGAAGGCATACACAGGTACTGCGACGCCGCATGGGGCGGTCGGTCGGGATCGAGCATGGCGGAACAGGGTTACCCGTTCTTTAACGCGCGTGTAGGGAACGCCGGGCGCTCGCCGGATTTCAATCCACCTTCTGAAGGCGATGGCGGATCATGACGGCGAAAGACATGCCCCCGGGGGGCGCAGTTGGGCTCGATGACATCGCTGGCGAAGGCGATCCTTTCATCCTGTTCGCGGACTGGTTCGACGAGGCAAGCCAATCGGAGCCGAGCGACCCGAACGCCATGGCGCTCGCCACCGTCGATGCAGACGGCCTGCCGAACGTGCGCATGGTGCTGCTCAAAGGCGTCGACGGCGCGGAATGTGCGGCTCAGTTGCGCGGATTTGTGTTCTACACGAACTTCGAGGGCGTCAAAGGCCGCGAACTGATCGCGCATCCGAAAGCGGCGCTGGCGTTCCACTGGAAGAGCGTAGAGCGCCAGGTGCGCGTGCGTGGCCCGGTCGCCGTCGTTTCCGACGCCGAAGCCGACGCCTATTATGCCTCGCGTCCGCGCCTGTCGCGGATCGGTGCGTGGGCCTCGCAGCAGTCGCGCCCGCTCGAAGGTCGCTTCGCGCTGGAAGCCGCCGTCGCCAAATACACGGCGAAGTACGCGGACGGCGACATTCCGCGCCCGCCCTACTGGTCGGGATTTCGCCTCGTGCCCCAGGAAATGGAGTTCTGGGCCAGCCGGCCGTTTCGGCTCCACGACTGCATCCAGTTTCGCCGCAGCGCGCCGAACGAGGCCTGGATGCGCCAGCGACTTTATCCGTGACCGCTGCAACGCCGTCGCACGACGAATTCAAGGCGCCAAGGCTCTCGTTTTCGGCGGAATCCTGACTATGCTCCGCGCCCACAGCGCCTCTTAGGCGCGCGCAGACCAAATGGGCGGCGACGGGCCGCGGGATCGAACAGACAATGGCGAAAACGATCTATGCGGCCAACCAGCCGCCGTCGTTCATGGCCGGTTGGACCAGCCGGCTTGCGCTCTTCGCCGGAGTCCTGTTGGTCGTGACGGTCGTGCTGCACCGGCTGTTCGCGCTGCCGACGCCGATCGCGCTCAACATCGCCGCAGCGTGCTTTGCGGGCGCGGCGCTGGCGCTCGTAATGGGACTGATCGCCGGGCTCGACGTGTGGATCACCGGGCGACAGGGCGCCGCCCGCATCATTTTCGGCGTGTCCGTTGCTCTGGGGCTGCTCGCAATCCCGGCGGCGATCTGGTCGCAGGCGCGGCAATGGCCTGAGATCAATGACGTGACGACGGACGTCTCGGATCCGCCGCCTTTCGTCGCCGCCGCCAAGAGCCGTTCGGTGGGCGCCAACCCCTTGACGTATCCCAGCGAACGATTCGCCGAACTTCAGGCCAAGTTCTATCCAGACGTGAAATCGCTCATCGTACCGCGCACGCCGGACGAGACGTTCGACGTCGTGCAACAGGCGCTGACGAAGCTCCGCTATGAAGTCACCGGCGCGACGCCCCCTTCGATCGAGGAAGGCGCGCCGGGCCTGATCGAGACGTACGACACGACGCTGATGCTCGGTTTCGTCGACGACGTGGTCATCCGCGTAATGGAGGACGAGGCGGGCTCCTCGATAGATCTCAGATCGGCATCGCGGTATGGCCGCAACGACTTCGGCCGCAACGCCGAGCGCGTCCGCCTCATCCTCAAGGAAATCGTCGCGCGCCTAGAGGCGACGATCACGCGGCCGGATGCGGCGAAAAAGCCGGCGGCCCGTCTCGACAAAAAGAAGCCGGTCAAACGGCAGAAAGCACGCGATCCGGCGTCAGCGGCGGATCGCAGGCGACCTGACCCTTCTCAATCAGATGCTCGACGTGCGCAGCAACGGAAAGCGTCGCCGCAGGAATGAGCGCTGCGGCGAGGCCCTGATACACGCGCGGCACGATCGAGCGGATGGTCTCGCCCCCGCCGGCGAGCGCATCGAATACGGCCTGTTCGCGCCAGCGCCGGTGCAACAGATAGGCCTTGACGGTGCGTTGCGGGTTTTCGAGGCGCCCGCCGTGGCCGGGTAGGAAAACGTCGTCATCGCGATCGAGGAGGATTTCGAGCGAGGCGATGAAATCGGCCATGCGGCCCTCGGGAGGCGCGACGACCGACGTGTTCCACGCCATCACGTGATCGCCGGAAAACAAGACCGGCCGGCCCTTGAGCGCGAAGCACAGATGATCGGGCGCATGGCCGGGCGTGTGGATGGCGGTCAGCGCGAAGTCGGCGCCCTGCACCACGTCGCCGCCGCGCACCGCCCGGTCCGGCGCAAAGTCATAGTCGACGAAGGCGCCGCCCTGCGGGCTCTGTTCGGCGGCGAGGCGCGAGGCGGCGACGTCGCGCGGGAAGGCGCAGACCTCGGCGCCGGTCGCCGCCTTCAGCGCGGCGACGCCGTCGACGTGGTCGCGGTGCGCATGGGTGACGAGGATATGGCTGATCGGGCGACCGGCGGCCGCCTTGAGAATTGCTGCGCGATGCTCGGCGTCTTCTGGGCCCGGGTCGATGACGGCGAGTTCCGTCGAGCCGATGAGGTAGGTGTTGGTGCCCTTGTAGGTGAAGGGGCCGGGATTGCGCGCGACGAGGCGCATGACGCCGGGACCCATCGGCGAGGGCGCGCCATAGTCAAACGCCATCGACGTCTTGAAATTGAGCGAGTCCAAGCCTCGCGGTCCTCATTCTGCAGGCTGCGCCCTGGAGCGGATAATGATGAAAATGGTCGGAGCGAGAGGATTCGAACCTCCGACCCCTTGCTCCCGAAGCAAGTGCGCTACCAGGCTGCGCTACGCTCCGCCCGACCAAACAGCCTGAGTTGAGGCTTTTCCGCCCTGTCGCGCGGGAACGTAAGGCGACGGGGAGTTGCGCCTTATAGCGAGGCTGGCGACGGGCCGCAAGCGTCGGATCAGCTCCCGTCCGCGCCGCGGAAATTCACACGTTTGCTGGCGCCGATCGTCGTCCGCGCCGCGGGTCTGATAGCGCAATGCGCCGATCGAACGGGCGCTTTGCCGCGCGCATCGAGCGACCATTGCGGCGGCGCAAACGACTGACTAAGGTGCCGCCCGCGTGGGTCGCAGCGCCGCCCTCCAGGCGCCCTCGCGCTGACCGCGCAGCAACTCTCCGGTCGTCGCGTTGCGTGTTGGGATGTAGCCAAGTGGTAAGGCAGCGGATTTTGATTCCGCCATGCGGAGGTTCGAACCCTCCCATCCCAGCCAATTTTTTTATGAATATCGACGGGCGGGGCACCCTGGTGCCAGCAGCGCCAATATACCCCGCGTTTCGGGCGCTTTCGCGCGTCGAATTTCTGACCCGCCTTCTCAGAGGCGAAACGTAGGACCGTTTGTGGCTGCCGAGGCCGGTTTATCTCTACTGGCGATTTTTCGGGTGGGCGGTCGCGCTTCGTTCCGGCGTCTCAGCCACGATCGAAACCTAGGTACGCTCGCTGGGCCAGCCAGTCATAGGGCAAGTCCTTAGAGAGACCGATCAGCCGTTTCGCACCGAGGCTCAAGGGTTGGCGACCGGCGAAGGTGTCCCGAATGATTTCGGGCGAGAGATAGGACAACCGCATCAGCGACGTCATGCGCCCCTTGCTCGTGTGCAGCCGCGCCTCGATCGCGTTCAGGCTTTCGTCGTTGTCCGCGAGTAGCATCTGGCGTGCCGCGAAAGCGTCATTGAGTATCTTGATCAGAACTGGATTGATTTCGTCGCGGACGCCGTTGTGGATCACGATGCGCTTGCCCTTACCGCACCGTTTTAGCTCAGCTGCGATATTCAGAACGATCGGGTCTGGACTTGATGCATTCGAAGCTGGAAGCCCCAGTGTTTCGACGAGCCGGATAGGGCAAATTGATAGGCTGATTTGGCTGGCTTCGATTGTAATCCTTAAAACGATTGCACGCACAAGTTCCGCCTTGTCTCGCGGGCTTATGCTGGACCATTGCGACGCTCGATCGGCGGATCGCTTGAAGGCGGCGTCGAGATCACGCGCCGAGAAGGCATGAGTTTCCAGCGCCGCCAGCAACTCAGCGCGAGATTTGAAGAACGATCTCAATCGATCCAGGACTAGAGTTTCCACTTCGCCCGCGGGTAAGCGGAATGAGCTGCCGCCATCAATCTCATCACCCTTCAGGAGAGCAGAGGAGACGTAATATCGATAGCGCTTGCCGATCTTGTTCGCATGGGTCGGTGTGAGCGGTCGGCCAGTGCGATCAAAGATCAGACCAGCGAGTAGGCTAGGGTTTTCAGAATGGGCTCCGACTCTTCTTTCGTGTCTATTGTTGGCCAGTCGAGTTTGCACCGTTTGCCAGAGCGCATCATCAATGATGCCCTGATGTTGCCCCGCGTAAACATGGCCGCGATGTGCAACCTCGCCTCGATACAGCCTGTTTTGCAGCATCTGGTAAAGCGCGCCGCGCTGAAAGGTCTTTCCTCCCGTGCCATGGCCATTCGTCGGAACGCGAATCTTAGTCGTTACGCCGCGACTATTAAGTTCTGTCCTCAAGAGCGTGACAGACTCCAGAGCGGCGTAACGCTCAAAGATCAGTCGAACAGTTGCGGCCTCGGTCTCATTGATGATGAGCTTTCGGTCTTTGAGATCATAGCCGAGCGGAATGCTACCGCCCATCCACATGCCCTTGGCCTTGGATGCCGCGATCTTATCGCGAATCCGCTCGCCCGCGATCTCGCGCTCGAACTGTGCGAATGACAGCAGCATGTTGAGCGTGAGGCGACCCATCGAGGTCGTCGTATTGAACTGCTGCGTCACGGAGACGAACGAGGCGCCATGGGCGTCGAACACATCGACAATCTTGGCGAAATCAGCGAGTGAGCGCGTCAGTCGGTCGACCTTGTACACGACGACGATCTGAACTTTCCCGCCCTTGATATCGGCGAGCAAGCGCTGAAGCGCAGGCCGCTCCATCGTACCGCCAGAGAGGCCACCGTCGTCATACAGATCGCGCAGAGCGACCCACCCAGCGTGCTTTTGGCTGAGAACGTAAGCTTCGGAGGCCTCCCTTTGCGCGTCGAGCGAATTGAACTCTTTCTCTAGGCCCTCATCGGACGATTTGCGCGTGTAGATGGCACAGGCGATGCGCGTCATCCCAGCCGCCTCCGCAGAACTTGCGCATTCCGCTGGCATGATTTGAGGCGACGGATGAGCTGGCCAATCAACTGGCGGGCCGCAGCGCTATCCGGCGCAGACTGGCCGTCAGCGGCGAGAACCGCCAAGTGTTCGAGTGTGGCCGTGAGATCGGCAAAGGCCTTTTGAGAATTATCGACTGAGAACACCTTAGTCATCTGATGATCTTGCCGTGAGGCCGAAGAATCGCGGGCCAGACCAATGTGCGCCAGTGATCTTGCGCGCGACGACAGACAACGATCGATACTTCTGCCCACGCCATTCGACGCCGTCGGCCAAGATGACGACCGTGTGCGTGACCGCATGCCATTCGCGCACGAGGCGCGTTCCGGGCTTGAACGACGTCCGCGGTCGGCGCTTCACCGAGGACGGATTGTCGTTTTCACTGCCTGAGCCTTGCAGCTTGCCAAGTAGGGACTTGGACAAGCCGCCAAATGCGTTTTCCTGCAGCCTGTACGCGATCCCACGCAGGAGAATATCTCGGCTCAGTCGTTTGGGTGGCGGCATCTGGTGATGACGCCGCCATTCTTCGCGCAGAGTGTCGATCGTTAAGTGCTCAAGCCGCGCGATCTCCGCAGCAATATTGGCAACTGGCTTTGCCACGTCAGCGACCTCGACGCGGCACCGCGATCCGATATCGGCGGGTTTCGCCATCGGGTTTGGATGACGTCAACGTAAGACCGAGCTTCTTTTTCACCGTTCCCGCGAGAAAACCGCGTACGCTATGCTGCTGCCAGTCGCAGATCTCCATTATCTCGGTGATCGTCGCGCCGTCGCGTCGGCTAAGTAGTTCCAGGATGCGATCACGTTTCGTGACTCGCTCCAAATGCCGCTCGTCGCTTGGCTCAGCTTTTTTCGCAGCTGGTCGCGCGAGTGTTTTCTTGCCGGTTGCGTTCAGCTTGTCAGGCTTGCCCGACATTGCGGAATTGGCTCGTTTGGCCGGGGTTGTGTAACGGGCTTCAATTGATGTCATGGGTGGGCTCCGTGAGTTGCGGGGCGCCCAATCGGCGCCCCCACCACCCAAAGCCCCGCGTTCCACGAGGTGAGCCACTAGAAAATCGGCAACCAGCAAACCGGCGCCAGCCTCAACACCAATGCGTGCTTCCGGCACGAAGTCGAGGCCTGTTTTCGCTGCAAATACGTGACTGCGATATTGCGGTTAATGGAAAGTATTGGGGCCAATACAAAGATCCACTGCCACGGCAGGTTTGCCGAGTTAGCGGACATCGGCATGCTTTGCGACCCTGATTCCCCACCCTTTCGTGTAGTAAATCCAATAACTCACTAAGCGGACACGACACATCGATAGCTAGTATCGAGCCAAGAGGCTTTACCACCGTTGTCGGTCGAATAGTCTGAAACCGCTCGTCCTCGCGCCGACCCGAAAGGTCATAATCTGACATTTTCCGCGATTACCGCAGCACAAGCTTATTCGCACCGATGAACAAGAGAACCCTCCGATCCCTTCGAGCCATCGGCTAGGTCAACTCGAAGGCGAGCAGGCCAAGTGCGACGGTTGCGAGGCCGGTGCCGAGCAGGGTGTCGGTTTGAGCCAGTAATAGATGACGATGCGTGCCGGTTCGATAGCGGGGCAGACATATGACTTGCCTTTAGCCCATTAGCTCGTGAGACAAGGTGTCATTCGCTTCTGCTGCGACGGTGACAACCATTGCCGCGTTGCCTAAAAAAACCAGGGGTTGTGCGGACGCCCCGTCAGGCTTTGGCCCATGCTCCGTGTGCGGGCGCGCTATCGTCGGCGCAAGCGATCGGCAGAATCCGAGCGCATGGCTGCGACCCTGGCGTGCCCTGAAGAGGGGGCATTGCGATGACCATTGCGACACGCCGAGTGGCGATCGTATTTCCCGCTGACCTGGATAAGCGCGCTCAAACAGATGTCAAAAGCAGCCGTCTGGCAGAAGTAGCGGCGGCACTCTTGTCGGCGGGCGCCGATGTGGTCAGCGCGCCCTATGCCGACGACATCGCGTACGAGACCGAACAGCGACTTCGCAAAGTCGACGTCGCGCTGGTCTGGTACATAGTCCGGGTCATCGAATATCTTTCGCTGGATGTCTTCGGGAAGCTCCTTCGGTACGATGAAGATGCCGCCCGTCGCCGCTCTGGGCGGCTCCTTGATGAGCTTGTGCTTCTCGGCTTCGCCGAGCACGCGCTTCATCGAAGTGACGCATTTTTCGACCAGCGACTTGCGCACGCTCTGGCGCAGCATCGCTTCATACGGATCGACGGATGTGATGCCGCCATCGCGCTTGATGCGAACAGGGTCTTGAAACGCCGCGCGAAGGTCGATTTTGAAGTCCGCTTTGGCCTTCGGCTTTTTCCTCGACACACGTCGACCATCGACGCCCTTCGCGGCACCGTCATCGATCGGCTCGATGCTCTCTTTTTCGTTGCTCATTCGGCCGCCTCCGCTGCTGTAGCTTGGGCGTTCTTTGCCTCGCTATGGTCGACTTCCTCTGCGTCGCCGTGCTTGGTGGCGACGGCCGCAAACGACTGGCCCGTCGCGACGAGAACGGCGTCAAGCTTGGCGATAGCCGCCATACGACGAAGGATGACATCGCAGTAGTACGGGTCGAGTTCGATGCCGTATGGTGGCTCGGTCGGGGGCGACAAGGCGAATGAGATCCACGCTCAGATAGGGCACAGATCCATAGCACTCGCTCTCGAGCCGATCCAAGTTCGAGGGAAGCGCAGCACTGAGGGCGTAGTCACCAAGGAAAGGCGACGTCTCAGGTTCGGCCTGCTCGACGCCCATGATCGATACCAGCCTAAGATTCGTCGCGTGCTGGCAGAAGACGGTCCGGAAGGCCCGATCGAGCGCGCAATTCGGGAGATCGTGGTCGACCTCACTGTCCTCGGTGAGGAACAGTATCGCGAGCGACAGTTACTGGAGAACTACTACCTGCCCGGCGATCTCGAGCGCTCAGTGCACCGCTTCGTCGAGAACTACAATCACGCCCGCTGCCACGAGAGCCTGGGTAATTTAACACCCGCCGACGTCTACTTCGGGCGGGCGACGAAAATCCTGAAAATGAGAGAGAAAATCAAACGCGATACAATCCAACAACGCCGATTGACCCACTTCAAAACCGCAGCCTAAACTTCAACCCAATCTGACCCGGAGCCTCCAGTCTCTCACGCCGCAAACTGTCTCAAAGCATTCGACGACGGACACCACCGCAGGCGCGGCGACGACACTCTTCGCGGAGGCATTCGGTACTGCTTCCAGACTGGCGCCGGCTAATTCGACCATTGAGGTCCTGTTGCAAAATCGGACGCGTGCCGATCCTGATGATGTCTGCCAGCATTCCCCTCAACGACGCAATCGGCGCCTAATGAGATAAGTTCATTGCGAACTTGCTCCCCGTCCGGCGCATTTGCAACGATAACTTCGACACCTGAGGCTTGAATGATCTTACGGATGTCGCGAATCATATCTCCGCATCGTCCGCCATTGCAATAATAGTCGATAACGATTGCCGTCGGCAGGAATGGCCGCTCCAATGAAATAGCTTTCAGAATTGTAAATATACTCCGCGGCTCAGAAGCAAGGCGCTTGAAGGCGATGCGATGAGCTGATTTCTCAAGTTGACTTGCTAGCTGCCGGACCTCACTTTCGTCATCCGATACGAACAGGATCTGGACTTCGGCATTACAGCGCTTGAGTTGAAGCATTGTGATTCGCTTGCCAATATTGGCGTTCAGTACTGAATGTGAAGACGGGTCTGACCGGAGCAACACACAACTGGACTTAATGCTGGACCGAAGTTCACAGACGTCTCACGTCAGTCTCCCGTACCAAGGTATGTCATCTCTCGTGCCCAAACGGACGCATTGCTCTCTCCGCTGCGAATGGCGGACAGGAGCACGAAGCTCTCGATGACTAGTAACGGGAAGTGGGAGAAAATGCCGGGTAGCGTAAGGGAATTCCCCTACTTGTCAGGTAAGCCCCTATCAGCCGCCGCCGAGCCAGCCCTTGGTCAAGGCGTAGCGAACAAGCTCAACCCGGGTCTGAAACCCTAACTTTTCCATTGCGCGAGCCTTGTAGGTTTCAACAGTTTTCACGGCGATGACTAACTCAGCAGCAACGGCCTTGTTGCTGTGCCCCGCCGCCGTAAGCTTGAGTACAACCAACTCCCGATCACTCAGATCGGCAGCGTCACAAATCGATCGATCCGAAGTGCGTTTTTGACTCGGACCTAATACCTTGCCGGCAATTGCCGGATCGAGATAAATTCCACCGGCCGCAACAATTCGAATTGCCTTGATGAGTTCGTCCGTTGCAGAACGTTTTATGACATAGCCAACAACCCCAACTTCGAGGAGTTGCCGCAAATATCCGCGATCTTCGTGGACCGTCAGAGCCAAGATTTGGCAGTTCGGGCATGCTACTCGCAATTGCTCCGAGAGTTTGACGCCGCTGAGGCCGGGCATTGAAATATCGATGACCGCGATATCGGGACTGAGTTCTGTTGCGAGTTTTAACGCCGCGCGCCCGTCGCTGGCTTCACCCACAACTTCCAAATTCGCGTCTGCCACCACGAGAGCCTTAATGCCGGCCAACACGATGGGATGGTCGTCCGCCAGAATGACCCGAAGTTTGTGTCGAACCATTTCAACACCCATCAGAGCGGAACATGGATGATGAGCGTTGCGCCTTGCCCCGGCGCCGTTTCAACCTCCAACGCTCCGCCAACAAGCGAGAGGCGTTCGCGGATACCCAGCAATCCGAGGCGAACCGTTGGCGACTCCAGATTCTCGACGTTTTCCCAATGAAAGCCCTTGCCGTCGTCTTCGATGATCAATCGGACTTCTTTATTTGTCGCCTCAAGAATGATGCCCACTGTCGTGGCGTCTGCGTGCTTGACGACATTCGTGAGCGCTTCCTGCAGTATTCGATACAGCGCGGTTTCAATCGCTGCCGGCAACCGGCGGTCACTGAGCGTCAAATGCAAGTCATACTTCAACTGCGAAGTTTCGCTCCATTCCTCCAAAAATTGCTGAACGGCCGTCTGCAAGCCGAGATCGTCCAGAGCCGTGGGGCGAATTTCCCAGGCGAGTCGGTTGACTTCTTGGCCGACGTCGGCGGTCAAAACCTTCAGCTTCGTGACGCGTTGCCGGATTTCCGAGCTTGCATCGGCGTGGCGACCGATGCTGTCTAAATCGAGTTGCATGATTGCGAGGTACTGACCGAGACTATCGTGCAACTCTCGCGCGATGCGCCGGCGCTCGGCCTCTTGTTCAACCACCGTCTGTCGCAAGACCATCGACAATTCCGCCTCAACGACCGCGCGACGATCGCCCTCGCGTTTGAGTTCCTGCGCGGTTGTCTCCCATTGGCTGATGCGCTGATCCAGCTCGGCCATGAGCTCTTCTTGGCGAATGCGCGCCTTTTCGCGCTCCCGCGCCAGTTGATCGATGCGTCGCAAAACGACCTCCAGCAGTGAAACTCTCAACGCCTGAGCAGTTTGAACATCCACACTTCCCCAGGGCTGAGATTGCAGCCGCACCTGCGACTGCCACGCAGCAAAGCTTTTGCGCGGTGAAAGCCGGAGCCGGTCGCCTTGCGATTCGGCAGGCTTGTCGGGATTTCCCGCCCAGGTCACGTTGTGAATGTACTCGGAGCGGAACCACAAGACATAGTCACGCGGCGTCTTTGATACGGACAGCGCAAGAAGGCCGCTGGCGACATGGGCGTAGGCCTCGGCGGGCGCAAACAGGGATGACAGCCGATCTGTATGAAATACTCCATCGCTAGCCGTTTCGTTCAACCATGCAACGAGTTTGGCGACTTCACCGTCGCTCGGAGTCTTGCCAAGCCCCGTAAAGTTGTCGTCAATCCAAACGCCGACACCGTCCGCGGGAATGTAGTCGAGAAGGCTCGGTTGAGAACGAGTCAGTCCTTCGGTCAAATCCGTCTGAGCTGCAAGGCGCGAGATCAGATCATCATGTATCGCCTTTCTATGCAGCCGAAACTCGAACTCTTCCGCGGCTAACTTTGTTTCCAACATGAACGAAGCCATCTGGCTGAACAGCTCGAAAGCCACTCGGAGCCGATGAGGAAGGCGCCGCGTCGTCTTGTGGTGACATGCGATCAATCCCCACAGTCGTTTATCCATGACGATCGACAGCGACATAGAAGCTGCGACTCCCATATTGCCCAGATATTCAAGATGGATGGGCGAGACGCTGCGCAGCATGCTTTGGCTGAGATCAATAGGGCCAATATGCGGTGACGCGCTCCATGAGGAGAGCAGCGCGGGCGTATATCGAACGTCTGGAATGAGACGTATCCAGTTGCGCAGATACAGTTCTCTAGCCTGCTTTGGGATATCTGACGCCGGGTAGTGCAATCCAAGATATGATTCAAGACTTGAATCACGCGCCTCGGCATCGACGACTCCGCTGCCGTCGGCAAGGAATCGATAGACCATAACTCTGTCAAATCCCGAGACCGCGCGGACTTCATCGACAAGAATTCGGCAAAAGTCATGCACGCCATTGGTGGGTTGAATTTTGCGAATCATATTCTGAACGAGCGTAAGGAAGTCGCTCGTGCTGCTCTCCTCCTGCAGTTCCAGCTCAAGTACGAGCAGTCCAGAACTCCGGTGGGCCGTCACGTCCGCAACTTTACTTTCGTTATTTATGGCAATGCTGAATGCGTGAAGCGGCCTGGTCATTGGCCCTGCGGTCTCCAGCAATGCGCGAAGCCGTGCAATTTGCTCCGCCGACAACAATTCGTCGATCTGCCGGCCGAGCAGTTCCGCAACGGGTACGCCCAGAAGCCCCTGCGTATTGCCCCCCGCCTGGATAACGCGAAAGCTCTGCGGCTCAACGGCGAGCAGGGCGCCATGAGGCTGGATGGAGCCCGGTATCTGTATTGGTTCGCGGTCGCAATTCGTCAGGTCCGCCGTTCCAAAGGCCGGAGTTGGTTCAGACGCTGAGGCGCTCAAAAGGCCAGCGTTTGTCATCTTGCCCTCAATGCAGCATTCGATTTTGGATTCGCAAAGTGCGCTGCTGCGGATCTCAGCTCAAACCAACTTTGAAACGTTTGAAACGTAGCGACGGCAGTTCGTTCGATTGTCTCACAATCCGCATCATCGCAACCGGCGCGTTCGAGCGCCTCAATGTAGCTTCTCCACATTTGACCAACATTGCGACCGTAGCTCGCAAAAAATCGGCCACCCAGTTTGGGTCCAATTCCAAGTCCAGGCCCGAGCTGCCGGATAATCAATTGGCCGCCGAGGGTTGCGCCCTCAAGAACATAGAGCACGCCCAATCCTTCGGGTATTGACCTTGCCTTGGGCGCAAAAACACATTGCTGCATGTTGCTGAAGGCGTCTGGCGCCGATCCGAGGTGCAAAAGATCGTCTTCGAGCCAGCGCACCTTCGACCGCTCAGAAACGCAGATTCCGCAATCGCGCCAGTCGATCTGCGCCAGTGCGTGTTCGACGGGGCGATAGAAGCCCCACAGACTTTCAAGCAGATGCCGGTACTCATTTTTGCATGGTGTGCGCGCGTGAAATCCAAAATGCGCCTCGACCCGTTCGTGGTCCGGTTGTGTCGCCGTCCTCAAACGCCATCGAAGCGGCGTCAATATCGATTGAGATGAGTTGGCCACAAAGCAACCCGCGTTCGACTTTGTCGTGTGCGCATCATGCATCCGGAGCACAAATCTCGGTAGCGTGTTTAGAAAATCGCGAGCGGAATAAAAAAAGTCATATACAGTAGATACTTAGGTCGGCAATCGAGGCGTGGCGATTTGATGCCAGCCCGGTAACCAAGTTCGATGCGGGACAGCTTTGGCCGGTTCGTCAGCCTTGCGCTGCAAAATTTGAAATCTTTGCATTGCGCCGGCAGGACTTCGACGCATGTCGTCTCGTGCGTGCTGGCCGCGGCTTAGCGGTTTCGAAGTACTTTCGGCACAATCCGCACGGGCGGCGAGCAAAGCAT
The DNA here is from genome assembly GCA_052386495.1 of Hyphomicrobium sp. Lineage (GTDB taxonomy): Bacteria > Pseudomonadota > Alphaproteobacteria > Rhizobiales > Hyphomicrobiaceae > Hyphomicrobium_B. Next base: position 30,830 of record JBQTKA010000024.1, read on the forward strand.
CGGCAGACCCCTAGCCGAGTGCGGGGGTATTCCCTGACATGTCAGTAATCAACCGCACAGCCGCGGTCGGTCCACCCGAATGCAACTTGTATAGCTTGTAACAACGGTTCGGCATTGATTCCCAAAAAAAGCGGTCGGGCCAAAACCAGGGGAGACTTCCATGGACCTCATTACGGCTCTTGCGATTAGCATTGGTGTTCTCGGCGGCTTGGCGACCTTTATATTCCTTTCGCCTGTTGGCTTGGGTTTGTATATTTGGGCAGCCTTCATTGCATGGGGAAGCTTCTACCATTGTGGCGGCAAAGTCAGCGGATTGAAAACAAGCCTTCTCGCCAACCTTTGGGGCGTACTTTGGGGAGCGCTTACGTTGCTTGCGATTTCCAGGACCGGTCTTGCAGATTCTTTGGGCTTGCCGTTGTGGGCAGGCATTTGCGTCGCGATCGGCGTCGGGTTGATGATTTTAGGGTCTAAAATTCCTGAACTATCCTCAATCCCAGCAGCGGTATACGGTTATGCTGCAACCGTCGCAGCGGTGCTCCTTGCCAATGCTATGGGAGCGATAGCGACACCCGACCTAAGCAACCCCGTCATCACTGTTGCCTTATCAATGGCCGTCGGCGGCGTTCTGGGACTCGCATCTGAGCACTTGGCTGGAATCCTTGCTAAACCTAAAACCTAGGCAGCTCTTGAACCGCCGGCCGGCGGGATATCGATCTTATCCCGCCGCCCTCTCCAATAAATGCATCACCTTGCGAGTATGATCTCTTTGACGCGCTGACTTCCGGATTAGGCCGATTTTGTTGCAGAACTGGCTTGAGGCGTCGGGCGAAGCGTGATTCCGTTGGTGTGAGGCGGACATCGGCGGGGTGCATCGATGATGGGTCGGCGCAAGGCTGAGCAGGGTCAGCTTTTCTATGCGTTCGATCTTGAGGCCGTAGTTCCGGACGATCATCATCAGGTCCGGCGCATCGCCTCCGTTCTCGACCTCTCGTGAGTTCGCACCGAGCTGGCTCCGCACTACTCCCACATTGGGCGTCCTTCGATTGATCCGGAGCTGATGATCCGAATACTCGTCATCAGTTATGTCTGTCAATCGGCGCCGAAGATTGACCCCGGATCGGCGTCTAATCTTAACCCCTATAATGCGCGCGCTGTCCGGCTCTGATCGCGGAGCTGTGGAGCGGAGCGGAACAGCGGAGAGATCAGAGCCGGTTGGCGTCAGGATCGTCGGCGTCCTCTCACAACTGCGGCCGCGATGTCTTGTCCGGTGTTGCGAATTGTCTGAAGCGGACGGCTCCAGGCCTACCCCTCAGAGAGGCCACCGGCCCAACTGCACGTGTCTCGACTGCCCCCACAAACTATCGACGAGCACAAATTCGTCGACGGTCCAGGAGATCGGTTCGACTGGAAAATCGCACATGTGATCCGCGTACATCATCGTGACATGAGGCGTGAACCTGTCCCTCTGGCGAAGCCCCAACCCGGCCTTCTTCAGAGCCAGGCTCAGCGTTTGCTGAAACTGAACAAGACCAGCGACACCCTCGCCACCGGTGAGCACGAGGGCCCGCCTGCCGTTTCCGCCGGCAAAGCTCGCCACGCGATCGAACGAGACTGTGAACGGATCCATCGACACAGTGTCCGCAACGGCCTTCGCGGCATTGATGACGGCAGGTGGGCACGCACCAGAAAAGCCGCCGACCGCGCACAGCGACACATGGAGACGCTCGGGCGGCAAAAGCTTCGCCACCAGACGCTGACTTCTCACGAGGTCCTGTCCGACACGCGAGATAGGAACGGCCGCCGCCGCGACCGGTCTCGTTCCGAAGAACACATTGTGCAGCACCGGATCGTCGTCCCAAAGACGAAGCTGCGCGTTCACCTGCTCATCCCCTCCGCAACGATGCACGCAAGCGTGTCGGTCAAATGGACTGCCGACAGCCAAGCGCACCATTATAATAGCGCTTGCGCGCGCATCATGCAGCCAGAGCGGAGCCGCCGATCAGAGGACGCCTTACAAACTTCTTGGCCGAAGTCTTCAGCTTACGCTTACTCAGGATCGGTTTTTGAAGCGCCAGCTGTCATTGCCGGTCTCGATGATGTCGCAGTGATGCGTGAGGCGGTCGAGCAGCGCGGTTGTCATCTTCGGGTCGGCGAACACCGTCGGCCACTCGGCGAAGGCGAGATTGGTCGTGACGATGATCGAAGTGCGTTCGTAGAGCCGGCTGATGAGGCGGAAGAGAAGCTGGCCACCCGATTGCACAAATGGCAGATATCCGAGTTCGTCCATGATCACGAGGTCGGTGCGGATCAGACTATCGGCAAGGCGACCCTGGCGGCCGGTCTTCGCTTCGGCCTCGAGCCGGTTGACGAGGTCAACCACATTGAAGAAGCGCGCCTTACGCCCGCGCCGGATAATTCTGCGGGCGATGCCGATGGCGATATGGCTCTTTCCCGTGCCCGTTCCACCGACCAGCACGACGTTGCGCTGCGTGTCGAGGAAGTCGCCAGAGCTGAGCTGTTCGATCAGGCCGCCGTTCACCGGAGAACCCTCGAAGGCGAGATCGGCGATCTCCTTGACGAGCGGCATCTTGGCGAGCGTCATCTGATAGTTGCCATAGCGCAAAGCGCGTCTTCGACGCGACGCGCGCCTGCTTGGCGGCGATCTCGGCCTGGAGAAGAGCCGCGATAACGCGTTCCAGCCCCGAGTTGCGCTTGACGCCGGTCGTGACGATCTCGTCATAGGCAGCCCGCATGCCGGTGAGCTGGAGCTGGCTAATCAGGTCGAGGATCTCATGGCGTTCCATACGCGCCCTCCGATCGCGCTGGCGGCCGGCTCCGCGAAGCGGTGTCGCCAGCGCCACGCAGACTGTCATAGCGGGCGCAGTCGGCAACCGGCATGAGCTTCAGTGTCAGCCGTTCCGGCGTCGGGATCGGCTGAGCCGGTTCTGGCCTATATCGGCGCGCGAGCGCGTTCAGAATCACGTCCGCGCTCGCAACCCCGGCTTCGAGAGATTCTGCGCACGCCGCCTCGACGGCCTGCAATCCATCGGTCAGAACGGCCGCGAGAACCTTGACCATCTGCCGGTCGCCATCGTCACTGCCCTTAAGTTTGCGCCGCACGCGTTCGATGGCGCCGGGAAGCAGCCAGTCCTTGAACGGCGCACCGTTGCGAAGCGCACCTGGCTTCTTCGCCAGAACCGGCACGTAATGCCAAGGGTCGTAGATTACCTGGTCACGGCCGAACCGCCGCGGATGCTGGCCGACAATCTCGCCATCCTGCGTGACGACGATGCGATCAGCGTAGGCATGAACATCAACCGGCCGGCCGACGGCCTTGGCCATCACAGAGTACTTGTTGCAATCAAAGCGCACGAGGCAGGTCTTCGAGACCGCGACCGTCGTCGCATGGAAGCCATCGAATGGGCCACGATACGCAACCAGCGCCGGTCGCTCGGCCTCGAACACCTCGAAGACCGATTTATCCTTGAGTTCGGGATGCGCCTGAGCCTTGGCATACGCCAAGCAGCGATCGAGCAGCCAAGCATTGAGGTCTTCATACGTCTTGAACTTGAGCCTCGGCGTGAAGAAGCGCTCGCGGAAGTTGCCGACCTGGTTCTCGACCTGGCCCTTCTCCCAGCCGGCAGCCGGCGTGCAGCCCCCGAAGCTTTGTCGGCTGCGCCGACGGGCGGCTCGACGACGTGATGGCTCATCATCTGCAAGAACCGGCGATTGAACGCCCGTTCATGAGCGTCGAACACCATCTCCTGAGCTTCGCGGGGATAGGCTCTGAGAAACGGCATCCGGCTATGGCAAAGCCGCATGTGCGCCACCTTCGCCGTCGTCGTCACGCCGTCGATGACGACGTATTCGTGGCTCCAATCGAACTGATAGGCCTCAGCCGTTCGCGCCGCATGCCGCTTCTCCCACGCCCGTCCGTACCGGCGCACGGCGTCGTAACCGCCGCGATAGCCTTGCAGCCGTAGCTCATCATACATCCGCTGGAATGTCAGCCGTTCCGCCGCGCCTTGCCCGCGTTCGCCGCCAGCATCTCGTCGAGCGCCGCTGCAAAACCGCCGAGCTGGGGCAACGGCTGATCCCCTCGGACGTACCGCCGCTCTGTATCTTCGCCCCGGACGATGCCCCGCACCGTGTTCCGAGCTAAGCGCAACTCACGAGCAATCCGCTTGATGCTCTTGCCCTTGACCAGAAACGCGTGCCGGACCCTGCCGATCGTCGCCACTGTCACCATCCCCCGATAGCCTCCACGTGCGACGCGCACCGGACGGCATCTTTAAACTCATAAGGGTAGGGTCAATTTTGCACGCCGATTCCAACCCTCAGGGGGTCAAAATTGCATGCCGGTCCCCGCGCAGCTCCTAACCAGCTCGTGCAGCCGTCCAAGGTGGGAGCCTTTCTGCAGGCCACCCGACTCTTGACTTGTACGGCAATATGCCGTACATTATTAATAGGTAGGAGTTAAAGCCATGACCGCAACCAGACCCATATTTGCCAAAGTCCCAGCATCAGCCAAAGCCGCGAGACTTGAGGCGCGCATCTCGCATGATCAGAAGGATCTGTTGGAACGTGCTGCGTTGATCGCAGGTCGTTCGTTGACCGACTTCGTGATCAACAGTGCGCAGGAGGCTGCGACGCGCACCATTCGAGACCATGAAATGGTCAGCTTATCTGCACGCGACAGTAGAGCCTTTGTCGCCGCCATACTTGGAGCATCTAAGCCGTCAGCACGCCTGCGCAAGGCGGCTCAGCGCTACAAGAGGGCTATGGCCAGGTAATTATGGCCAAGCTTCAGAATACATCATGGCCAATTGAGCCGCTCGGCAAGCATGATCGGGCGGTTTTCTTGTGCGAAGAGGAAAGCCTGACCCGCTATCTAAAGGAGCAGGCTTCACAGGATGCCAAGCGCCGCGTTGCGGCGCCGTTTGTCGCAGTGACCGAAGACGACCGAAAAACTGTCGTCGGCTACTACACCCTCTCGGCGACCAACGTTGAACTCAAAGATGTCCCCGACAACCTTGCGCGGCAGCTTCCACGCTATCCGCTCGTTCCGGCAACGTTGCTCGGACGCCTCGCGCGCGACCAGTCGCTCAAAGGCATGGGGCTCGGAGAATTCTTGCTGCTCGACGCAATTCACCGCGCGGTTGCTCACTCCACCGAGATCGCATCGGCAGCCATCATTGTTGACGCGATCAACGCAAAGGCCGTTAGCTTTTACAAGCACTTCAATTTCATGACCCTGGCCGACCGACCCGACAGGCTTTTTTTGCCGATGGCCACCGCAGCCAAGCTGTTCGATGCCGCCTAGCCGCGGCTCTCTTGCCAGCGACTCCGGTCGTATTGTGCGGTCCCTCAAGCACTGCGCGGACGACGGGATCGAGTTCGTCCTCATCGCTGCCGCTCTCAACCCAAAGCATGATCAAGGCGTAGCCTTCTATGCGGCCGCCGTTCCCGCCCGCGAGTGCGCATCTCGCAACGCGGCGGCGGCAAAAATCGTCATGACAATGTCGGGCATCCGTGCCATTGTCTGCTTCGAAGGAGATCCCCCATGGCCTCGTCAAGAAGCGAAAACACGACTCGCAGCGAGAAACTCGACCTGCGGCTGACGCCGGAAGCGAAGCGCGCCTTGCAGTCAGCGGCCGCCGCCTCGCAACGCTCGGTATCGGAATTCGTGCTGGAAAGCGCGTTGCAACGCGCCGCCGAGACACTTCCCGACCGCCAACGGTTCGGGTTGTCGGCCAACGCTTGGGCCGCCTTCCAGGACGCACTCGACGCGCCGCCCAGGGAGAAACCACGCCTCAAGAAGCTCTTGGCCAGCAAGACTCCGTTTGACCGGGCTCCGAAAAAGTGACCGGCGAGCATGAAGGCCTTCGGCTCGAGAAACTTGACCGGCATCATGACGTCGATGCATTCGATTGCGGCAAGGAGCCGCTCAATAGGTTCTTGATCCGCTACGCGCTGCAGAACCAGAAAGCTGGCGCCTCGCAGACCTATGTCGCGGTATCCAATGAGCGTATTGTTGGCTACTACACGCTAGTCGTGGGCGAGGTTGCCTATGAGCATGCCGCCGACCGCTTGAAGAAGGGGCTCGCCCGCCATCCGGTTCCCGTCATGGTGCTGGGTCGCCTCGCCGTCGCGATGGGCCAGCAGGGGAGAGGGCTTGGCGCGGGCCTCCTTAAAGACGCCTTCTTGCGCTCTTTACAGGCCGCCGATATCGCAGGCATCCGCGCATTCGTCGTGCATGCCAAGGACGACGAGGCGCGTGCCTTCTACGAACGCTTCGACTTCACGTCCTCACCCACCGATCCCTATCACCTCTTCATCCTGCTGAAGGACGTCCGCGCCGGCTTGGGAGGCTGAATTTGGCATCACGACATGCCGCGCCGTGGCGACCCGCGGGCTTCAAATGTGAAATCAGACCGCGGGGTTCCCTGTTCCTCGCGATCGGTACCCTGTTTCCGTCGGCAAGTTCGCTGATCTGTCCGCAAAGTACCCTGTTATTTTCGCGACCGCTAAGCGCCTTAACGAACTGATTTAACTAATGAAATGCGGATTCTTAGGCCGTTTTCAAGCCCGCCGCCGCGAAAAATACCCTGTTCTTGAGACCGGTTCGCGCCAGACTGCCAGCACAGCCAACCTTTTCGGGCCACTTGGGCATCGCGCGCACTTACCTGGTTGGCGATGGCGGACGCTCGCACTCCGATTGAATTAAGACGCCGATACGACGAAAAAAATCCTTGTAGGCGGCGCAAGCGAGCTCCGGGAGCGCGCAGGCCTCTTCAGGGTCGAACCAGCCGAGGCGGGTGTGCTCGTGATCTCGAATTGACGGTTCGCCGCCAGTCCATTTGTGCACCACGAACAATTCGTAGGTAAGCATACGTCCTGGCGATGCTGCAGCATCGTAGGCAGCGCCAAGGTGCGTATGCCGCGTCGGCGTTACGCCGAGTTCTTCGCGAAGCTCGCGCGCGAGCGCCTCGTCCACAGTCTCGCCCGCTTCAACTTTCCCGCCAATCACGTCCCAGCAATTGGGATAGATCTTGCGATGCGCGCTGCGTTTTCCCAGCAGCAGTTTTCCGTGTCGAACTGGGATTCCGCACGCGTAAACGGTCATTGCACGGCGCGCCATATCAAGCCCAAGAATAGTTCGCCGCTGCCGGCGCCGATCGATAGCGGTCGTGCAGCTCATGTCGACCGATTGACGTGCTGGCCATCAATCCGCGGTGTCCTTGGATCTTCGGATAAAGAGCTCCGGCAAGTCGCAAATGCTTTCAACCACGATGTCGGCGTGGGGCTCCAAGTCTCCCCGCGCGGATGGACCCGTTAGGACCCCGATGCGCAGTCCGAAGCCCGCGCGCTGCGCCATTTCCAGATCGTGAAGATTGTCTCCGATCATGGCGCACGCGGCGGGGTCCACGGCCATCGCCTTCGCGAAGGCCAAGCCCATGCCGGGGTCCGGTTTGGCGCCAAAGCCGCTGTCGCAGCCGGCGTGAAATTCGAAAAGCGGCAGGATGTCGCCGCACCGGGCGAGGGAGCCGCGAAGCCCCTCCAATGTGTCGTTGGTCGCAAGACCCAGCCGAAATCCCTGTCTTCCGAGCCGTTCAATGCTCTCGACGGCGCCGTTGATCAGGCTCGCGTACTTCGCGCCGCCTTCGGCGAAGTTCCGTTCGATAATGCTCTTGAGATTCGGCGGCGCGCGCTTGCCCAGACTTCTGGCGAAGCATTCAACGATCCCATCCATGCTGGCGCCGGCCAATTCAGAGCCGGGCGCTATCACGTCCGTGTCCGGATCGTGGCCGCCGTCGCGAAGCAGTCGCCTCGTCAGTTCGGCGTCGCCGCCTGCGGCTTCAGAGGCCATGTCGCGGTTGATTGGCGTCCACGTCTTGTAGAAGTCGAGGATGGTGCCGTCCTTGTCGAAGAGCAAGCACGTGATGTCAGGCTGAGGCATTGCTCCCCGCAGGCGCTGTGGCGAACGCTTTCGTCATGGCCCCCGCGCCACCGCCGCCAGATGCGTTGCGAACTCGGCGGATCGCATCAGGCGTTTGCAGCGCTCGAAGCGGTTGATGGCGTAGGCCCAGAAGTCATCGACGGGGTTCTTGTTGGCGTGCTGGATGAGTCCCCAGAGCGTCCACAACAAATCGCACATGGCCTTGTAGATGACCATGCGGCCGCGATCGAAGTCGCTGGGCTCGCCGGCGAAATAGGACCGTAGCAGGCGATCGTCCATGTCGTCGTCGAAGCCGCCTTCCACCGAAAGATCGCCAAGGTCCCACATCGGATCATTGTTGCCCGAGTATTCCCAATCGACGATCCACATCCGTTCGCCCGTGTCGAGGAAGTTCTCGCACAGGGGATCGCAGTGGCACGAGCGCAGCGCCACGGGGTGCGCGGCAAGCGCGCGGCGGATGACGTCCGCTTCGGCGACGATATTGTGATAGCCGTCGGGCAGGGCCGCCCCGAGCGTCGCAAGATGCTTGAGGTAGTCGTCGATCATGGCGAACAACTCGAAGCGGAACGCGAACGGCTTCGTCCGGTCGTGCAGGCGCCGAAAGGCGACTCCCGCGCGTTCGACGGCGCCGGGACTTGAACGGAACAAATCGCCCGACATGGTTTGCGCGCCCTCTATGAAGCGGGTCGCCATCACGCCGTCGACGCCGAAGTGCAGGATCTCCGGAGATAGCCCGGCCTCTGCGGCGGCTTGCGCATTGGCGCGCTCGACGCCGCGATCGATGTAGGCTTCGGTGCCGGCGCCCGGCAGACGAAGGCAGAAAACGCCGGCGCGCGTCTCGACCTTGAAAACGCGATTGGTGAGACCGCCGAGGCGCTCGAAGCGGGCCGTCTCCGCCTGTATGCCGAGGCTCCCCGCGTTGGCGAGCGCGCGGCGCGCGTCGGCGATGTCGGCTTCAGCGGTCATCGCGCACACTCCCCTTTGAGTCGCAGTCCCCGTGGATCGTAAACGCTGCGTCCTGTTCGCGTCGCGGGATAGGTTTTGCCATAGGCCACGATCTCGAAGTTCGCATCACTGGCGATGTCACTCGGGACATAGCCGAATGCGATCGTGCTTCCGGCTGTGTAACCGAAGCCGGCGCTCGACAGCGTGCCTATGACTGCGCCGTCGGCGACGAGCGTCTCTCCGCCGATGAACGGCGCGAAACCGTCGACCGTCAGCGTCGTCAGCCGGCGCGATGGGTCGCGGGATTTGATGGCGAGCAGGGCGTCGCGGCCGATGAAGTCGCCCTTGTCGAGCGCGACCGCAAAGCCCAGACCGGCTTCAAATGGGTTGGTATCGGGCGTGACGTCGGACGACCAGTAGACGTAGCCTTTTTCCAGTCGAAGGGACTCGATGGCGCGATACCCTGCGTCGGCGATGCCATGCGTCTCGCCCGCGGCGCGAAGCGTCTCATAAACATGGAGCGCTTGATCCGACGGGACGTGCAACTCCCAACCCAGCTCGCCGACGTAGCCGACGCGCGCCGCCCGAACGCGGGCCAGTCCGATTTCGATGTCGCGCACGCTTAGATAAGGGAATGCGTCGTTGGAGACGTCATCGAGCGTGACTGCTTCGAGCACGTCGCGCGCCTTCGGCCCGACGAGATTGATCACGGCCAGCCCCGACGTCACATCTCGCATGACGACCGAACCGTCGCGCGGAAGATTTTTCCGCACCCACCCGGCGTCGCGCACGCCGAACGCGCTGCCCGTCACGAGATAAAAGCGGTCGGATGCAAGCCGCATGATGGTGAGGTCGGCTTCGATTCCGCCCTTCTCGTTGCAGAGCTGCGTGTAGATGCAGCTTCCTGGCGGGCGGTCCAGGCGGTTTGCAGCGATGCGGTCGAGCGCCGCGAGCGCGCCCGGGCCCTCAACTTCAAATTTCGAGAATGACGTTTGATCGATGAGCGCGACGCGTTCGCGCACGGCCTTGTGTTCGAGGCCGACGGCGTCGAACCAGCCGGGCTTGCCTTCGAAGCTCGGCGCGTCGCGCGCCTCTACCGCGCCGGTGTCGAACCACAGCGGCCGCTCCCATCCTGCCTTCGACCCAAAATCCGCTCCGCGATCGCGAAGCGAGTGGAACAGCGGGCTCGTGCGGAAATTTCGCGCGCTCGCCATCTCCTCGCTCGGCCAGTGGATCGAATAGTAGGCGCCATAAGCCTCCGAACTTCGCGCGGCGAGATAGCTGCGGCCCGATTGTTCGCGCGCGAAGCGGCGAACGTCGAAGGGCCAAAGGTCCATCCCGGGATCGCCGTCGACGATCCAACGCGCCATCGCGAGACCGGCGCCGCCGGATGCGGCGATGCCGGCGGTGAACCCGCACGCGACATAGAAGTTGTCGAGTTCCGGCGCCAAACCCATGATCGGCTCTCCGTCGGCGGAGACGGGGATTGCGCCGTTGATGTACGTCTGAATGCCGATCTCATTTAGAATGGGAAGGCGCTCGGCCGCGCCGACGAGTATCGGCTCGAAGCGATCGAGATTTTCGGGAAAGAGCTGGCGGCCCCATTCGAAAGGAACGCCCTCGGGCCAGCAGGCCGGCGCGCCTTTCTCCCAGCCGCCAATGGCGAACGATTTCACGTCGGGCTTCAAATAGAAGATGCGGTCGGGATCGCGAAACGTCGGCGTCGCGTGCGTGACGTCGACTTTTTTCTCGGTCACCACATACTGGTGTTCGACGGCGCCGGATGCGAGCGCCACGCCCGCCATCTCGCCGACGCGCTTCGCCCAAACGCCGGCGGCATTGACGACGATTTCGCAGCCGATCGGTCCGTCATCGGTCAGCACGCGCGTGATGCGACGCCTGTCAATCTCGAACCCGGAAACGAGAACGCCTTCCCGGATGCTGACGCCGCCCTCCCGCGCGCCTTTCGCGAACGCCATCGTCAGCGCATAGGGATCGACGTATCCGTCGGAAGGGATCCAAGCCGCGCCGACGACGTCATCGAGGGTCATCCAAGGAAAGCGATCCTGCGCTTCCTTCGGCGAGATCTCATGGGCTTCGAAGCCGAAGCCCTGGGCCTGCGTCAGCGAGCGGCGAATTTCCGTCATGCGCGCTGGGCTCGACGCAACCCGCAGCGAGCCCGATTTGCGCCAGTCGATGACTTGTCCGGTTTCCGCTTCAAGCCGCTCGAAGACGGCGACGGAGTTCTGCATGAGCCTGGTCAAGTTCTTCTTCGATCGCAGTTGTCCCACGAGACCGGCTGCGTGCCAGGTCGAACCGTGGGTGAGTTGCGACTTTTCCAGGATCAACACGTCGCGCACGCCGGCCTTGGTCAGCTGATAGGCGATCGACGCGCCGATCACCCCGCCGCCGATGATGACAATACGCGCGTGGGTCTTTGTCATCGGTCAGCACTTGATGCGGCTGTTGGCCGGGTCATAGAGCGGTTCGAGGAACGCTTGGGCGGGGATCCGTTCCGTGGCGACTTCGAGTTCGTAGTCGCCCGACAATACCGTCTCGCGATCGACGCCATTCTCGGCATCGCGCACGTAGCCGTAGCCAATCGAGCGGCCGACCGTGTAGCCATACCCGCCGCTCGCGAGCCAACCGACGCGCTTGCCATTGCGATAGATGGTTTCGCGGCCGAGGAGGACATGCCGTGCGTCTGTCGTGAAGCCCGCAAGCAGGCGTGGAAGCGGCTTTGCGGTCTGCGCTTCAAGCGCCTCTCGGCCTTGAAACGGCCGGTTGGATTTTAACTTAGTCGCCCAGCCGAGCCCCGCGACGAGCGGTGAATGGTCGGGGCCGATTTCGCCGCCCCAGGCCCGATAGCCCTTTTCCAGACGAAGGGACTCAATGGCGCGATATCCGGCGTTGGCGATCCCGTGCGCAGCGCCTGTCGACATCAAGGCCTCGTAAATGGTCGCCGCGAATTCAACAGGGATGTGCAGTTCCCAGCCCAATTCGCCGACGTATGTGACGCGCAGCGCCAGCGCCGGGGCGCCCGAAATCGAAACGCGCTGGCAGCGCCCAAAGGGGAAGGCCGCGTGCGAGAGATCGGCGCTGGCCAGTCCCTGCAGCACGTCGCGCGCCCGCGGACCCATCACGGCGAGCGTGGCGTAGGCTGATGTCACGTCCGTAAGTTCGGCTTCGCAGCCATCCGGTATCGAGCGATGGATCCAATCGAAATCGTGAGTCGCAAAGCCGGTGCCGGTGACAATGTAATACTCGTCGTCCGCTACCCGCGCCGCCGTGAGGTCGCATTCTATGCCGCCCCTGGCGTTGAGCATCTGCGTATAGACGAGATGGCCGGCGGGCTTGGCGACGTCGTTCGCCGCGATCCACGACAATGCCGTTTCCGCATCGCGGCCCTTGAGCCGGAATTTCGCAAACGAGGTCTGGTCGAAGACGACGACGCGCTCGCGCGCCGCCTTGTGCTCGCGTCCGACAGCTTCGAACCAGTTTTGCCGGCCATAGGTGTAAACGTCCGTTGGCGTCTCGCCCTTCGCCGCGTCGGCGAACCAATTCGGCCGCTCCCAGCCAAGTTTATCGCCGAAGCATGCGCCTTGCGATTTGAGCTTGTCGTAGAGCGGCGAGCGGCGAAGCGGCCGGCCCGAGCGGTATTCCTCGAACGGCCACGCCATTGTGTAGTGCTTGGCGTAGGCTTCGAGCGTGCGCGTGCGCACCCAAATCGTGTCCAAATGATTGCGTCCGAAGCGGCGGATGTCGACGCTCCAGAGGTCGTAGGGCGGCTCGCCGTTCGCGACCCACTCTGCAAGCGCCATTCCGGCGCCGCCGCCCGAGGCAATGCCGAACGCGTTGAATCCTGCGCCGACGAAAACGCCGCGCGTCTCCGGCGCCTCGCCGAGAATGAAATTGCCGTCAGGCGTGAAGCTCTCGGGTCCGTTCAGAAATTGCTTGATGCCGACCGCTTGCATCGCCGGAACGCGGCCCGCCGCCAAGTCGAGCAGCGGTTCGAAGTGATCGAAGTCGTGCTCCAACAGTTGAAACTCGAAATTCTCAGGCAATCCCTCGATCGCCCAGGGTTTGGGATTGGGCTCGTATCCGCCCATGACCAGACCGCCGACCTCTTCCTTCCAATAGGTGAGGCGGTCGGGATCGCGCAGCGTCGGCAGATTAGAGGCGATGCCGTCGATTTTCTCCGTGATCAGATATTGATGTTGCACCGAGACGAGCGGAATGTTGACGCCGGCCATGCGGCCGAGTTCGCGCGACCACTGACCGGCGCAGATCACGAGCTTGTCACAGTCGACGCGCCCCTTGTTGGTGACGACGCACTTGACGCGACCGTTGTTCGTCTCGATCGCTGTTACCCGCACGCTCTCTTTGATGGTGACCCCGGCGTTACGGGCGCCCTTGGCGAGCGACATGGCGATATCGGACGGCGACGCCTGTCCGTCGGTCGGCAGGTACGCGGCGCCGACGACGTCGTCGACCTGCATCAGTGGCCAGAGCTCTTTTGCTTCCTTGGCCGTCAGGAGATGCATTTCGAGACCGAAAGACGTCGCGGTGGTCGCCTGACGTTTCACCTCGGTCCAGCGTTCCGCATTGCAGGCGAGGCGCAAGCCGCCGTTGCGCTTCCAGCCTGTTGCGAGCCCGGTGTCTTGTTCGAGCTTGTCGTAGAGAGCCACCGAATAGCCAAGCAGCTGGGTGATGTTGGCGCTGGTTCTGAGTTGTCCCACCAGCCCCGCCGCGTGCCACGTCGAGCCAGAGGTGAGCCGGCCCTGCTCAACCAGCAGGACATCCGTGAGCCCCATCTTGCCTAAGTGGTAGGCGACGGAGCAGCCGATGATCCCGCCGCCGACGATGACGATTTTCGCGGAGGACGGCAGTTCGCTCATCAACGCACCATGCGCAAGCGATGGTTGGGAATTTCACGCGCCCGCACGTTTCCGGCTGGAGCGGACGAAGTCAACGCAAATCCACAAATTTGTTGTCATCGTCAACTTTTTGATGAAGTAATGCCCAGACGTGAGGGTCTTGCGATGGACTATCCCACGCGGTGGCAGAGTGCGATCCTGGACACCTTGAAGGTGGACGGACAGGCCACGATTGCGCGTCTCGCCGAGCGCCTTAATGTCTCCGGCGAGACGGTGCGGAGGCACGTGAAGGATCTCGTGCATGCTGGCGCGCTGCACCGCGTCCACGGCGCCGTCATTCTCTCCGGCGTTATGACCGAGCCGCCGTTCTCGCGCCGTATGCGCGAGCGCACGGTCGCGAAGCGGGCGATCGCGCAGGCGGTCGCCGAGCGGGTATCTGACGGCATGACGCTGCTGATCGATTCCGGCTCGACGACGGCCTACGTCGCGCACGCTCTGCTTCAAAAGCGCGATCTGGTCGTCGTCACCAACTCGCTCGACATCGCGCGAACGCTGGTCGGCCGCTGCAATCACGCGGTCTATCTCACCGGCGGCGCGATGCGTGCCGATATCGGCGCCGCGGTCGGGCCCGAGGCGCGCCAGCTTATCGAGCAGTTTCACGCCGACTTGGCGATCCTATCCATTGGCTCGATTGACCGGTCCGGCGACTTCATGGATTTCGACGTCGACGAAGCCCGCATCGCGCAAGCCATGATCGAGCGCGCCGATCGCGTGATCGTCGCTGCAGACGCCTTCAAATACAAGATGAAGGCGCCAGTCAGGGTTTGCCGGTTCGATGAAGTCGCCCTGCTGGTGACGGACGACGCTCCGCCCCCGCATTTCGCAAAGCTTCTCAAAGAGGCCGGCACGCGAGTGGTCATCGCGAAACCGGGAGCGCCGGCAGGCGATGGGGCAAGGACCCTCAGAGCGAAAAAGCGCAATCTTCGAGCCCGATCGAACAAGAAACGCACGAAGAAAAGGCAGTCGAAAACGCTCGTAGCACCGTAACCTAGGAAATGTACGCCGCGCCAAAGATCAATGCACTGCAAGCCAGCAAGTTCGGCAGTAGCCATTCGGAGGACGTCAAATGTACAGGTCTGTGTCGTCGAAATTCGCCGCAGGAACGTGCGTCGCAATGCTTTTTGCCGCCAGCGCGTCTCCAACAGTCGCTGCCAAAGCGGAGTCTCCTGACCCGATCAAGATCGCGCTCTTCGATTGGACGAGCGTCAACCTCAACGCAAAAATCCTCGGCGGCATCCTCAAGAAGCTCGGCTACAACGTCGAGTATCCGACCGGCGAATATCTCTCCAGTCTCACGACGGGCCTCACGACCGGCGATCTGACGCTGGCGATGGAATACTGGGACACGACTGCGGGCGAGGCCATGAAGGCCTCCGATGCGACCGGACAGACCGAGCGCCTCGGCGCGCTCGGCCCCAAAGCAAAAGAAGAGTGGTGGTATCCGCTCTACATGAAGGAAAAATGCCCGGGCTTGCCAAAGTGGGAAGCGCTCAAGGACCCCAAGTGCGCTGCGGCGTTTTCAACGGCCGAAACCGCGCCGAAAGGCCGTTATCTCGGCGGCCCGGTGACGTGGGAAGGCTTTGACGACGAACGCGTCGATTCGCTCGGGCTGCCGTTCGTCGTCGTGCATGCCGGCACCGACGGCGCCATGTTCGCCGAACTTGATTCCGCCTACCAGCGCAAGGCGCCTATCCTGATGTGGATCTACTCGCCGCATTGGGCGCCGGCAAAGTACGAAGGCGAATGGATCGAGTTCCCCGAATTCACGAAGGCCTGCTACGAAGATCCTAAGTGGGGGTCAAATCCAGACAAGAAGTACGATTGCGGCAAGCCATTTGGCGAAATCTGGAAGTACTCCTGGAAGGGGTTCAAGGATAAGTGGCCCCTCGCCTACAAGGTCGCCAAGGCCTACACTATCGAAGCCAGCGAGTTGAACAAATTGTCGGGCGAAGTCGATCTGAATGAGAAGTCGATCGACGACGTCGCGGCGGCTTGGATCGCGGCCAACGAAGCGAAGTGGCAGGCGTGGGCGAAGTAACGGCCGCGCCGGTCACCGCCTGTGCTTCTGAAAACGGATAGAGCCCGCTCCGTCGGGAGCCGGCTCCGTCCGCTGGAGAGATGGCAGTGAGGTGCAAGCGCCGATGAACCCTCACTTGCCCGTGCGCCAACAGGTCAATGGACTTGCCGCCGCCGACAGCCGGCCCGTCAAGCTCGAATGCCGCAACGTCTGGAAGCTCTTCGGCGAGCGCGCCGTAGCGCTCCTCGAAAAGAATAACGGTGCCGCAACGTCCGAGATGCTGGCCGAAGCCAACGTCGTCGGCGCTGTGCGGCAAGCTTCAATCAGCGTTCGCGAAGGCGAGACGTTCGTCGTCATGGGGCTCTCGGGCTCCGGCAAATCGACGCTTTTGAGATGCCTGTCGCGCCTGATCGAGCCGACGTGGGGCGCGGTCGAGTTCGACGGGCGTGACCTGCTCAAGGCGACGCCGGCCGAACTCATCGAAATCCGGCGTCATAAAATGGGGATGGTGTTTCAGCACTTCGCCCTGCTGCCGCACCTGACCGTCCTTGAAAATGTCGCGTTTCCGCTTCTCGTGCAGGGGATCGATCGCAAGCCTCGTGAAGCGCGGGCGCGCGAAGTGATCGATCTCGTCGGCCTCAAGGGTCGCGAGCGCTTCTATCCCCGCGAGCTTTCAGGCGGCCAGCAGCAGCGGGTCGGCATAGCAAGAAGCCTCGCCGTCAAACCTGAAGTTTGGTTCCTCGATGAGCCCTTCTCGGCTCTCGATCCTCTCATTCGCCGCGAGATGCAGTCCGAACTCATCCGCCTGCAAAGCGTCCTGAAGAAAACCATCATCTTCGTCACGCACGATTTCGACGAGGCGATCCGGCTCGCCGATCGCATGGCGATCATGAAGGACGGCGAGATCATTCAAATTGGCGCGCCGGAAGACCTGGTGCTTCATCCGGCGACCGACTACGTGGCCGAGTTCACGCGCGACGTCCAAAGGGCGAAGGTGATGTCGGCCGGCCGCCTGATGCGCCCGCTGGGCTCGTCCGCCGATTACGGCGGCTCGGTCAAAGCGGGGGACAAGGTCGCGACGTTCGCCTCGCGCATCGTCGGCGCGCGGAAGGCGTTTCTCGTCGTCGACGATGAAGGCCGCAAGCTGGGCGAGGTTGCGCCGGAAGCTGTGATCGATCTTCTCGCCGAGCGCGACCTGTCGCGGAGCGAGCGCATGTGACGATCGCGACCGCAGACGTCCATGACCGTTCCGAAGCATTCCCAATGTGGTCGCTCGTTTGGGCCGCCGCTCTTCTCTTCGTCGGCGCGCTTTATCTTTTTCCCGATCTCGCGCCATGGGCGGTGCGCTATCCGGCCGATGCGCTGATCCCTGTGGCCGACTGGCTTTCAGCGTTGATGAGCTGGCTCAAGGCCAACTTTACGTGGCTGACGCGCGGCCTCACGGATCTCTTCAATATCCCGCTTTCGACGGCCTTCAACGTCTTGGCCAAGGGTTGGACATTCGGCTTCGGCGCCGACGCCTGGACTTTTCCGCGGCTGTCCTGGGTCGGCGTCATCGCGGCGTTTACGCTGCTCGGCTACGTGCTGGGAGGCGCGCGTCTCGCCGCTCTTGCCGCCGCCTGCCTGCTCTACATCGCGCTGTTCGGACAATGGGACTCGGCGATGCTGACGCTGGCTCTCATCGCGATCAGCGTGCCGCTCTGCATTGCCTGCGGCCTCTACCTCGGCATCCTAGCCTTTCGCCATCCGCGCTTTGAAAGACTGTTCGTCGATCCCTTGCTCGATCTGATGCAGACGATGCCGACGTTCGCCTATCTCATCCCGATGCTCTTGCTGTTCGGCTCCAGCCCTGTGTCGGCCATGCTCGCGACCTCGATCTTCGCCACGCCGCCGATGGTGCGCGCGACCGTGCTCGCGCTGAAGCGCGTGCCGCATGAAATCAAGGACTTCGGAGAGATGGTGGGATGCAGCCCGCGGCAGAAGCTATGGAGCGTGCTTTTACCGTCGGCGCGCCCGACGCTGATGATCGGCGTGAACCAAGTCATCATGCTGGCGCTCAACATGGTGATTATTTCTTCGATGATCGGCGCAGGCGGCCTCGGCTACGACGTGCTGCTTGCTCTGAGAGCCCTCAAGATCGGGCAGGGCATGGAGGCCGGCCTCGCCATCGTCGTGCTCGCCATCCTGCTCGATCGGCTGAGCCAGGCGGCTGCGCGCCTGCGGCCCGGCGGCGATGCGATCGACGGCCCTGTCTGGCGCCGCCATTCGATTGTTCTCTCGGCGGTCGCGGCGCTTGTCGTCACCACGGCATTGAGCCTTGTTTGGCCGGCGTTAGCAGCCGTGCCGAAGTCCATCACAATCACGACGGGGCCGTGGTGGAAAGCCGGCGTCGATTGGATCACCGTCAACTATTTCGACGTCATTGAAGCTGGACGCACGGCGCTTCTCATCTATGTCCTCAATCCTGTGCGCGCGTTTTTTGAAGGGTTTCCCTGGTTCGGCGCTTTGCTCCTCGTTGGCCTTGCCGGTTTTCAGCTCGGCGGATGGAGGCTCGCTGCGCTCGTGGCGCCGTTGACGTTCTTTTGCGCGGCGACCGGGCTTTGGGAAAAGACCATGGCCACGGTCTACCTGTGCGGCGTCTCGGTCGTCATCGCGGCGCTGCTCGGCATTCCGCTCGGCCTCTGGGCCGCCCGCAGCGACCGCTTCGCGGCGTTCATTACGCCGGTGGTCGACACGCTCCAGACGCTGCCGTCATTCTGCTTCATCATTCCCGTGGTCATGCTGTTTCGCGTCGGCGACGTGACCGCACTGATCGCGACCGTCCTATTCGCGATCGTCCCCGCCATCCGCTACACCAACCACGGCATCCGCCAGGTGCCGGAAACTCTCATCGAAGCGGGTACGGTGGCGGGCTGCACGCCGCGTCAATTGTTCTGGCGCGTGAAGCTGCCGCTGGCGCTGCCGGAGATCATGCTCGGCGTCAATCAGACCGTTCTACTCGCGCTCAGCATGATCATCATATGCGCCATGATCGGCACGCGCGATCTTGGCCAAGAAGTTTTCATCGCGCTCGCCAAGGCCGACGCAGGCCGCGGCATCACGGCCGGCTTCGCGATCGCGTTTATTGGAATTGTCGCCGACCGCTTGTTGCGCGGCGTAACCGCAAAGATGCAAGCCCGGCTTGGGCTGACGTAACCCGCGCCAACTGACGCTATCGCCTTTGGGACATCATGAGTTGAAAATTATGGGCAGCTTTACCGGTCCCGTGTTGCCGCTGTCGGGGAGCCACACCGCGTCGCCGTGGTAGATTGGCTGTGTCATTCGATGAGCCAAGCGCCGAAAGGCCACGGCCATGTCGGCTCGGGCGATCGTCTGGCCGAGACAGTAGTGCGGGCCTGCGCCAAATCCGTAGTGTCGCTTATGGTCGACCGAAATGTCGATATCTGCGTCGAATGCCCTTGGATCGGTGCCTGCGGACTCTGCGAAGAGGTGCAGCGTCGTGCCCTGGGCGATCGTCAGTCCGTTGACGACGATGTCCTCGAGCACTTCGCGGGTGACCCACGTGGTGGTCGGGCGCACGCGCATGATCTCCTCGACGGCGTTGCGGGCGAGGTCCGGCCTGGACGACAGCAGCGCCCACTGCTCGGGGTTCTCGATGAAGACACTCATGCCAAGGCCGAGCTGATTGCGCGTCGTGTCGATGCCGCCAAAAATGGCGAGAACGATCATGTCGTAAAGCTCGTCGTCGGCGAGGGTTTCCTTGTTTTCGTTGGCCTTGATCAAATTGCTGACGAAATCGTCGCGCGGGACCGCGCGACGCTCGTCGACCAGACGGCGCGCATAATCGAGCATACGCTGCGTCGCGGCGTTGATCCTGCTCTCGTTGGCGCCGTAGGTGACGCCCATCGCGAGCCCCATATCGGCTGCGGCGTCAGCAAGCGCCCGCCATTCGCCGTGATCGATCCCAAGCAGTTCGCAAATGACGCGCGTTGAGAACGGTTCGGCGAACTCCGACATGAATTCGCACCGGCCGCGCGCGGCGAACGCGTCGATGATTTCGTCGGCTATCGCTTCGAACCGCGGCAACAGCGGCGTGACGAGGCGCGGCGAGAACGCCGGATTGACCAGCCGGCGCAGGCGGTCATGGTCCTCACCGACGCGATTGAGCAGCATGCGCAGCCACCATTCGGCGAATAGTCCGCCGGCCCGATTGTGCTCAGGCCATCTGTAGCTGCCCTGACGCAGTCGCGCGTCTCGCAATAGACTGCCGACCTCGGCGTAGCGCAGAACTGCGAGTCCGTAGGGCGTTCGCGCGTACCAGTTCGCGGCGCGTGCGTCGCGGACCGCCTGTGACCGAATTGAAAAATTCGGATCGGCGAGGTCGAGAAACGGAGCGTCGGATGGCGCCATCGACGGCATCGGTTTTCCTTCGATGTCCGGGCCTGCGTGCGGCTTTCCGAGCCGACGCCGCCCGCGCTGCGCGTGCATGCGCTTTTCGGCGGTGTTCGGACCAATAATATACCAATAAACTATTTGGAACACGCATTTTGCTGTGCTAACGTTGGGTAATTGTCAAGCAAGCGCATCTTGACGTGCTCCAAAGGACCGCTTGGTTTAAATTGGTATAGGGAGGCATTGATGTCCCTGCCGGAGGGCGTCGCGTATCTCGTGATCGGGGCCGGCGTGCACGGGCTGAGTACGGCCTATCACCTCGCCAAGGCGTTGAAGGCGACCGGGCGCGGAAGCGGCGAAGATATTCTTGTGATCGACAAGAAGGCGATCGGCGCCGGCGCCTCCGGCATCGCCTGTGGCGTCGTACGCAACAACTACTACCAGCCAGCGATGCGCAAACTGATGGCGCATAGCGTTTCCGTGTGGGAGCGCCACGCCGAGACGCTCAGCTATCACGGCGTCGGCTACATGCAGATCAGCCCGGAATCGATGCGCGAACAGGTGGGCACGATCTACGAGCAGGAAAAGGAGATCGGCTATCCGTCCGAGTTCATCGAAGGGGCGAAGGACTGCGACGCCTACATGAAGGACCTGTTCTCGGACTGGTCAGCGGAGAACATTACGTCCGTACTGCACGAAAAGAAGGGCGGCTACGCAAACAACATGCGGAGCATGGAAGGCCTTGCCGCCCTGGCGCGCGCCGAGGGCGTGCGGATTGAAGCCGGCGTGAAGGTGATCGGCTTCGAGCGCGCGAACGGCGCGTCGAGCGCGGTGCGCGCCGTGATCACGGACAAAGGCAAGGTTCGCTGCGAGCAGGTGATCGTCGGCGTCGGTCCGTGGGTCAAGCAGATCTGGGACATGCTGGCCTTGCCCGAGACAGTGGCGATCAGGGGTCGCGATGGACGATTGCACGATGGCGTCCAAATGTGGACCTTCTGGTCGCTGCAGGAGGGCACCCTCGGGGTCGATCCCGACTATCAGAAAACGAACGCCGGCGCGGCGCCGCCCGTCATTCATGTTGACACCGACGCGCCGCTTTATTCCGACATCGACGGTTCGCTGATCACCGACAAGCTGTGGGGCATCTACTACAAGCCCGACTTCCATTTCGGAGGCGTTCAAGGCGGCGCCATGCCGTTTAAGATTGCAACCGAACCTGATAAAGTGGCGGTCGATCCATACGGTCCCGAAAGCCCGGATTTCATCGTCGGTCCGTCATTCGAACATATGTGGTGCTCGGCGTTGGCGCATTGCCAATCGCGATTCAAGGGCCAGAGCGGCAAATACAAGAAAGAACCGTCAGGCGGCATCGGCTGCTTTACGCCTGACAATTTTCCGATCTTCGATCGGTTCTGCGAGAATGTGTACGTCATTGCAGACAGCAACCACGGCTACAAGATGATCGGCGTCGGCGAACTCGTCGCCAAGGAACTGACAGGCGCCGGGACCGCGCTGCTCGAGCCGTTCCGTTATTCGCGCTACGCGTCCGGCGATCTGCATCCTGTTTCAAACAGTCCCTATCCGTGGAGCTGAACAAAACGCCTGCGCTTGGAACTGCGAAAGACGGCCAACCTCCAGCGATTGAGAGTGTGTCATGCAGCCGACGAACGATCTCGAAAAGCATGTCAATGCGCCGGGCCGGGGCGATCTCGTGCGCCAGGTGCGCGAAAAGATCAACGCTCTCGGCATCACTTATATCTACTATCAGTTCATCTCGGTCACGGGCCGGATCGTCGGCAAGGGCATTCCCGCCGATCATTGGGAGCGCACGGCGGAGAAGGGCTTCCAGCTCGTCTACGGCTCGACAGCCAACCTCTTTACGGACCGTCACAGCCAATACATCGGCTACGGCCCGGAAGCCTCCGAACTGATCGGCATTCCGGATCCCGAGACCTTCGTGCAGCTTCCGTGGGACAAGCGCGTGGCGCGCGTGTTCTGCACCTGCTTCCGCAATCGCGAGGAAGACGTCGACGGCGGCGGCCATCTCACGTCCGACTGCCGCGGCAACCTGCGCATCCACCACGCCGCGTTCCAGCAGAAGCATGGCATGCACATGCGCATGGGTTGTGAACCCGAAATGATGTGGCTGAAGAAGGACGAGGCGGGTCAGCCCAACGGCGGCTACTCGAAGCCGTACTGCTATCATATCGACCAGTTCGAAAGTCTGCGCCCCGTTTTCATGAAGGTGATCGAATACGCCAACGCCATGGGACTCGACATGATCCAGGGCGACCATGAAGACGCGCCTGGGCAACTCGAGTTGAACTTCACCTATGACGACTCGCTGCGTACGTGCGATCGCCTCGCTACGTATCGCCAGATATGCTCTCAGGTGGCGCGCGAGTTCGGCCTCATCGCCTGCTTCATGACCAAGCCGTTCATGGGCGTCTCGGCCAACGGTTGCCACACCAACGTCTCGCTGTGGAGCGGCGGCGCCGATGAACTCAATAGGCTCGGCCAGACGGAACTGGCCGGGATGGACGACAACTTCAACTATCGCACGGGCGGCGCCAACCATTTCATGCCGGACAGCGCGATGCATCCGAAGAAGCCGGGCCCCGTTGGCCTCAACTGCATCGGCGGCGTCATCGATCACCTGCCGGCGCTGACGGCGATCGGGTGTTCGACCGTCAACTCGTATCGCCGTCTGTGGGATCAGGGCTTCTGGGCGCCGGTCTACGCGGACTGGGGCTATCAGAACCGGACGTGCGGTTTGCGCGTATCGGCTCCTGGCCGGTTTGAGTACCGCGCCGTCGACAGCATGGTGAACCCCTATCTGCTGTCTTCGGCGCTGCTGATGGCGTTCGACGACGGGTTGACGCGCAAGCTCGATCCCGGCGAACCCGAGAGCCGCAACATCTATCAGGCGATGAAGGAAGGCAAAGCCGTCAAGAAGCTGCCGCTCACGCTCGGCGACGCGCTCGAACGCCTGGACGACGACGAGGTGATCAAGAAGGCGATGCCCGACGAGATGTACCGCGTGTTCACGCACTACAAGGGCGACGAATGGGCGAGGTTCAACGCCCAGGTTACCGAATGGGACGTGCAGCGCTATCTGGACTGTCTGCCGTGATGGCGTGAAACGCCTGTCTGGCCGGCGAATGAGTTAGGGAGACGAAGGCATGTGTGGGATTGCGGGTCTGATCCATCGAGGTCGCACGAGCGACATCGGCGGCGAGATGACCAAGATGCTTCAGTCGCTCAAGCATCGCGGGCCGGATTCGACCGGGTACGCCCTCTATGGAACCGGCAACGGCAAGAACCACTATGTCCTGCGCTTCAAAGTGGCCGAGCAGGAAGAGCTGCGGCATGGCTTCAAGATCAGGGAGCTTGTCAAGGAACGGCGCTTGGAGGTCGATCATCGCTTGAAGGAGCTCGACGCCCACATCGACGAAGCGACCGACGCGACGGGGTACGCCAACAAGTACATCGTCAAATACAAGGGCGACCTGAAAAAGCTTGTCGACTATCTCGAAGACATTGAAGGCGTCGAACTGCTCTCGATCGGACGGGGGCTCGAACTCGTCAAGGATCTGGGCGACGCCAACACGGTTTCCGACCAATACAAGCTCAACGGATTCAAGGGCACGCACGCTCTCGGCCATACGCGAATGGCGACTGAATCGGACGTCGACATCCGCTCTGCGCATCCCTACTGGGCATATCCCTTCAGCGACGTCTCGGTCGTCCACAACGGCCAGCTCACCAACTACTGGAACAACCGGCGCGAACTGGAACGTCGCGGCCGCCGCTTCATGTCGAATTGCGACAGCGAACTGATCGCCGTCTATCTCGCGGAACGGATGGATGCGGGCGACACGCTGGAAGATGCGATGCGCCGCTCGATTGAGGAATTGGACGGCGTGTTCACCTACCTTGTCGCCACCGCCGACAGCCTCGGCATGGCCAAGGACACAATGGCTGCGAAGCCCATGGTTCTCTACGAGGGCAAGGATTTCATTGCGCTCGCCAGCGAAGAAGTCGCGATCCGCTCGATATTTCCCAACGAGATCGACACGTGCGATCCCTATGAAGGCGAGGTGCGCGTATGGCGGAACTGAAGAAAATCGCGGCCGAGGGGATGCACGGCGAGCAGCTTCTAGGTCGAACGCAGCAGCGCTTCTTCGACGTCGGCGCCGGCAGCGAAGGCTTCGTCTATCCCTGGGCTTACGAGGTCGACTTCAACAAGCGCGCCGAGTTCGACGCCAAAAATATGGATACGAACGGCGTCAACGCGCAAATCAGGAAGCTGATGAGTGAAGGCAACGGCACGATCGTCGTCCACAATCCGGGCGCGAGGCATTCGCTCGGCGTCGGCATTCTCAATCGATTGCAGCTGTATTTTGAAGGCTCGCTTGGCTATTTCGGATGCGGCCTCATCGACGGCCCCAACGTGCACATCAAGGGCCGCGTGGGCTGGTCGTGCGCCGAGAACATGCTGGCCGGCACCGTCGTCATCGAGAAGAACGCCGGCTCCACCTTCGGTGCCGCCATCCGCGGCGGCGATCTCGTCTGCAAGGGCGACGTGGGTGCCCGCGTCGGCATCGACCAGAAGGGCGGCACCATCATCATCGGCGGCCGGGCCGGCGCATTCTGCGGCTTCATGATGCAGCGCGGCCGCATGGTGATCCTGGGCGACGCCGGCAAGAACTTGGGCGATTCCATGTATGACGGCACGATCTATGTCGGCGGCAAAATCGCCGGGCTGGGCGTCGATGCCGTCGAGGGCGAGATGACCGATCTCGATGTAGCGTGGCTCGAACGCAAGCTGAAGATGTACGACATGACGGCGCCGAAGGGCGTCGCGAACCAGAAAAAGATCCTCGCGGCCAAGCGGTTGTGGAACTACTACAATCTCGAGCCCACCGAGAAGAAGTTGGTCCTGTAGTACCGGGAATCAGAAATGCGTGGCACGACCCCCCTCCCGCTCGCTCCTCATCCTGAGCAACCGGCATCCTCTCCTTCGAGGCTCGGCTATCGCCTCGCACCTCAGGATGAGGATGCCGGTTTGGCGAAG
>JBQTKA010000025.1:0-28538 GCA_052386495.1 Hyphomicrobium sp.
GACAACGCCCTCTCCCCGCACGCGGGGAGAGGGTTGGGGTGAGGGGCGGCTGTACGCACGGAACATATCGCAGCCCCTCACCCCCGGCCCTCGCCGTCGCAGGCTCTTGCCCGCTCCCCGTTCGCGCGCGACGCGGAGTGGAAGATTCAACGCCGCAGTCCGCGCGACGGGGAAAGGATATAGCGGGGGAGATTTCACGGCGCCGTCTGACGGTCGCTTTGCCGCTCGTCGTGGATGGCCGTTGGCGCGGCCATCGCGGTGTAGAGGGGTGGCGCGGCTGAGCGCTGAAGCGAATTGCGACGAAATCCGCGAAGACACGGCCGTGTGCGTTCCAGGTCGTCGCCGCCCTGCGTTAACCATTTGTTTACCCGACGCAGAGCGTGATCGCGGCTCCGAACATGGGCGCGCTGGGGGCGACGGCGGTGACAACCATTCGAATGGCGATCGTTGCGACTCTTCTTGCGGTAGCCTGGCCTCCGGTAATAGAGGCGGAAGATGCGGGTTATCCAGATGCCGGGGGATTGTTCGCGCTTGGCGTCAACCTGCCGCTTCAACCGCCGGACGCAAATGTCGAAGCGCCGTCGGACCCGGGCGTCACAGGTTCAATCACCCAGGCCACCCAGTCGGCGCCCGTCAGTTCGGCGCCGCCGCAGTCCAACATCGCCGCGATTTCGGTCGAGCCCGAGGTCGTCCGAGCTACAGCGAGTGAAGGCGAGGTTGCGCCATCGCCTTCGATCGAAGCGGCCCGGCCGGTCGCTCCCCCTGCGCCGATCGTCGCGCGGGACGCGCCGTCGAACGACGCGTTGAGAGCGGCGCGAAGTCGCGCGCAGCAGGCGGCGAAAGCGCGCGTCGCGCGCCGTGACGACGCCACGACCGGAAAGATTCTCGGTCGCGCGCTCGATCAGCCTGGCGTCGAAATCCTGAACTCGCCGTTGAAGTCGCCGCCGGCGCCGTGGTTCTAGGTTGGCGGGCTTGCTCGCGTCGACCGACGCGCTGTCAACCGCTTGCGACTGCGCCGCCCGCAATTGAAATATGACACCGAGCGAAGCGTGCTGGGCGCGATAGGCGACCCGGGCCGTGCTGATGTTTGTGAACTTTGCCGATTGTGCTACCCCTCGGCGCCGCAGAAAATCCGGAGAGTGAATTCGCATGTCGACCGACGCTTTGCCTGCTTCGGCAACGAACGCCGCGCCCGACCTTGGCAAACTCCCCGATTGGAATCTTTCCGACCTTTATGCAGCGCCGTCGGCGCCGGAGGTTGCGCGCGATCTGGCCGACGGCGCCAAAGAAGCGGCGCGCATGAAGGCGGCGTATCAAGGGAATCTCGGCGCGCTGGCGAAAGACGGCGCGAAGCTCGCCGTCGTCATCCGCGACTACGAGAAACTCGCCGATCTGCTCGGCAAGCTCGGCTCCTATGCTGGGCTTTACTACGCGCAGAACCAGTCCGATCCGGCGCGCGCCAAGTTCTACGGGGACGTGTCGGAGGCGCTGACCAAGACTTGGACTGATCTCATTTTTCTCGAGCTCGAACTGAACCAGATCGACGAATCGACGCTGGCGAGCGCGCTGGCGCATCCCGAACTCGCGCGCTTCAAGCCGTGGTTCGACGATCTGCGCAAGGAAAAGCCGCATCAGCTCGACGAGAAAATCGAGACGCTGTTCTCGGAGAAATCGCAGACGGGCCGCAGCGCGTGGACGCGCCTCTTCAACGAGACAATGTCGGCGTTGCGGTTCGACGTCGCCGGCGAGGCCGAGCCGCTGTCGCTCGAGCCGACGCTGAACCTCCTGTCGGGCGCCGACCCGGCGAAACGCAAAGCCGCCGCCGACGCATTGAGCAAAGTCTTCCGCGCCAACCTGCCGTTGTTCACGCTGATCACGAACACGCTGGCCAAAGACAAGGAGATTTCGGACCGCTGGCATGCGTTCAAGGACGTCGCCGACAGCCGGCATCTCGCCAACCGCGTCGAGGCGCCGGTGGTCGATGCGCTGGTGACGAGCGTGCGCGCCGCCTATCCGCGCCTGTCGCATCGCTACTACGCGCTGAAGGCCAAGTGGATGGGCAAGGAGCGACTGCCCTATTGGGACCGCAACGCGCCGCTGCCCGACAAGCCCGAGCGCGTCATTGCGTGGGGCGAGGCCGAGGCGATCGTGCTCGGCGCCTACGGCGCTTTTGCGCCGGACATGGCGTCGATCGCGAAACAGTTTTTCGATCGCGATTGGATCGACGCGGGCGTAAAGCCCGGCAAGGCGCCTGGCGCCTTTTCGGCCTCGACCGTCCCCTCCGTGCATCCCTATGTGATGATGAATTATCTCGGCAAGCCGCGCGACGTGATGACGTTGGCGCACGAACTCGGGCACGGCGTGCATCAGATGCTGGCGCGCGATCAGGGGCCGCTGCTGGCCCCGACGCCGCTGACGCTGGCCGAGACGGCGAGCGTGTTCGGCGAGATGCTGACCTTCAAGGCGCTGCTGGCCCAGACGACGAACGCCAAAGAGAAGAAGGCGATGATCGCGTCCAAGGTTGAGGACATGATCAACACCGTCGTGCGCCAGATCGCGTTCTATACGTTCGAGCGGCGGGTGCATGAGGAGCGGCGCACGGGCGAACTGACGTCTGATCGGCTCAACGCGATCTGGAAAGAAGTCCAGGCCGAGAGCCTCGGGCCGGCGATCGAACTCGGCGAGGGATACGAGGTCTATTGGGCCTACATCCCGCACTTCATCCATTCGCCGTTCTACGTTTACGCTTACGCTTTCGGCGATTGTCTGGTGAACTCACTCTACGGTCTCTATGCGGAGGCGCACCCGGGTTTCGTGGACAAGTACTTCGATCTGCTGAAGGCCGGCGGTTCCAAGCACCACAGCGAGCTGCTGGCGCCCTTCGGCCTCGACGCCCGCGATCCGGAGTTCTGGAACAAGGGCCTGCGCGTGCTCGAAAGCATGATCGACGAGCTGGAGGCGATGGATCGGGTGAGCGCGTAGTGCTGTTGTACATTTTGTATAACTGTGTTATACATTCTGTCTAACGCGACGGAGGCTTAGGCTATGAAGCTCGAAATCAAGAAAATCGGCAATTCGACGGGCCTGATCCTGCCGAAGGAGCTCTTGGCGCGGCTGGGGTTGGAACAGGGGGACGAGGTCGTCGTCACCGAGGCCCCCGACGGGTTCAGGATCACCCGCGACAGCTCGGATTTCGACGAGGCCATGAGCGTCGTCGACGACATCATGGTCGAGTACCGAGATACGCTCGCCAAACTCGCCAAATGACGGAACCGCGGTGGCTGACGCTAGCTGAGGTGGTGGCCGCCCACGAGCGTCAACTGGCGAGGTTCGGCGGGCCAGCCGGGATTCGTGATCCTGGTGCGCTCGAGTCGGCGCTCGGGCGCCCGATCAACAAATGGCAATATGAACAGGCTGATCTGGCGGCATGCGCAGCAGCGTATGCGTTTGGATTGGCGCGCAATCACGCATTCGTCGACGGCAACAAGCGCGTGGCCTTCGTTTCGCTCGTCGCTTTTCTGCGACTGAACGGCGTCGCATTTCGGCCGGACAAGACCCAGTCCTACATCATCATCCAAGATCTCGCGGCAGGCGTCGTCAACGAGGACGGGCTAACCCGCTGGATCCGGGATAGCTGGCCAGCGACCTAAGTGCGCTTCGAGAGCTGCGGCCCCGAGCGAACAAAGTAACGGTGAACGAACCGTTCGCCGACTCGCGCGTTCTCAACCAATGTCAAGTCGTCGCGCGTCAGGGCGTCGACGAATTTGCAACTTCCCAACCTTAGCGAGCAGGAGTATTAGCCCGCCACTTTGCTGCAGCGCAGCTTTTCCCACGGCGGAGCCGAATGGCGCAGTCGAAAGCCTCAGCGCAGGGCGCCGATCAGGGCGCCGCTGACGGTCAACATCCAAACGGTTTCTGGGCGCTTGCACTCGGATCGATCGGCGTCGTCTTCGGCGACATCGGCACGAGCCCGCTCTACGCGTTTCGCGAAGCGATGCACGCCGCGCACACCCGCGGAATTTCGACGGGCGAATCCGTCATTGGAATCCTGTCGTTGATCCTGTGGGTGCTGATCCTCATCGTCTCGATCAAGTACGTCACGATCCTGCTGCGCGCCGACAACAAGGGCGAAGGCGGGACGTTCGCGCTGATGGCTCTGGGGCAGGCGGTGGCGAAACGCAGCGCGCCATTCTTGCTGGCGCTCGGCGTCGCGGGCGCGTCATTCTTCTACGGCGACGCGGTGATCACGCCGGCGATCTCGGTGCTCTCCGCCGTCGAAGGCTTGAAGCTCGTCGCCCCGCAGCTCGAGAAAGCGGTGATCCCCGTCGCGCTCGTCATTCTTGCCGGACTGTTCTGGATGCAGTCGCGTGGCACAGATCGCGTGGCGCGCTATTTCGGTCCGATCACGGCGGTGTGGTTCATGGTGCTTGCCCTTGGCGGCGCCATCCACATCTTTGACAACCTGCACGTTCTGGAGGCGCTGAACCCTTTAAATGGCGTGATGTTCGTCATCCATCACGGCGCAATCGGATTGACGATCATGGGCCTCGTCTTCCTGGCGGCCACGGGGGCGGAGGCGCTCTATGCCGACCTCGGCCATTTCGGCCGCCAGCCCATTCAGACCGCATGGTTCGCGTTCGTATTTCCGGCCCTGCTGCTCAACTACTTCGGCCAAGGCGCGCTCGTTCTGGCTGACCCGACCGCGATCGATAGCCCTTTCTACAAGCTCTACCCCGATTGGGCGCTGATCCCGATGCTAATCCTGTCGACGATCGCGACGGTGATCGCCAGTCAGGCGGTCATTACCGGCGCCTTCTCGTTGACGCGGCAGGCGATCCAGCTCGGCTTGATCCCGCGCTTTGAAATACGCCACACGTCCGAGAGCATGGCCGGGCAGATCTACATGCCGCGCGTCAACTGGTTCCTGTTCGCGGCCGTCGTCACCGCCGTCGTCATGTTTCGGACATCGTCGAACCTCGCCGCGGCCTACGGCGTCTCGGTCACGGCGGCGATGGTGATCGACAGCCTCATGGCGTTCTTCGTGGTCTGGCGTTGCTGGAACTGGCCGCTGTGGAAGGCGGTCGCCTTGATGCTGCCGTTCCTGCTGATCGAGCAGGTGTTCTTCTCGGCCAACGCGCTTAAGTTGTTTGAAGGCGGTTGGGTGCCGATCCTCATCGCGATGTGCCTGGGCCTGATCATGTTCACCTGGGTGCGCGGCACGCGGCTGCTCGCCAAGCTCAACCGGCGCAACGAAGCCGATCTCGATTGGCTGGTGCGCAAGCTGGAGACAAAGCCGCCGCATCGCGTGCCGGGCACCGCGGTTTT
Source organism: Hyphomicrobium sp. (assembly GCA_052386495.1). GTDB lineage: Bacteria > Pseudomonadota > Alphaproteobacteria > Rhizobiales > Hyphomicrobiaceae > Hyphomicrobium_B. Next base: position 5,326 of record JBQTKA010000025.1, read on the forward strand.
CCTGACGGGCGACCCCTACGCCGCGCCGACCTCGATGATGCACAACTTGAAACACAATCGCGTCATGCACGAGCGCAACATCCTGCTCTCGATCAAGACCGAGGATACGCCGCGCGTGCCGCGCTATGAGCGCGTGACCGTGGAGCGGGTATCCGATCACTTCATCCGCATTATCGCGCGCTACGGCTTCATGGAAACGCCGAGCGTGCCGAAGATTCTCGAAGTGGCGAGACGCAAGGACTGCAATATCGACGTCGGCGCGACTTCGTTCTTCCTGTCGCGGCGCTCGCTTCGGGTGACGAGCAAATCGGAGATGCCGCGCTGGCAGGAGCGCTTGTTCATTGCCCTCGCCAATTCGGCCGAGGACGCCACCACCTATTTCCAGATACCAACGGACCGCGTGGTCGAGGTCGGCACCCAGGTGGCTGTCTAATTGAGGTTCTGGCCCCGTCGGGCGGGCGAGGGAACCCCGACAGCGTGCGCGGTTTTGTCATGCTTCCAAGGCGCCGCAGCGCCCGGCCCCCTCCGGCTTGAAGGGCGCGGGCAGTTGCGATACGACACATGCAGCGTTTCGCGACAACGATCCGGGAGATTCTCGTGGGCATCGACACCAAAGGCGGCCATCAGGCCATGGACTACAACGAACACAACAAAACTTATGCCGGCTTTTTGCGCATCACCAAGATCAGCATCGTCCTGCTGGTGCTGCTGCTCGTCGGCATGAAAGTCTTCTTGGTTTGAGCGCTGGCCGGACGCCCGTCCGGACGCGCCGTCGCAAACCAGGGCAGGCTCGTTTCGATGGGTCTGCCTTTTTCATGTCCGGCGCTGGCCGACATTTCCCATCCGATTGGACGACTCAATGGTCACGATAGCCGTCACCGGTGAAGCATCGGACGAGCCGCGCGTCGCGGTCTCTCCCGATACCGTCAAGAAGCTGATGGCGCTCGGCGCCGAGGTGCGCGTCGAATCGGGCGCGGGATTGCGGTCGCGGTTCTCGGATGACGCCTACGCCGCGGCCGGCGCCAAGATCGTCCCGCCCGACGCGGCGCTGGCGGGCGCGGACATCCTGATCAAGGTCCGACGTCCGGCGGCCGACGAGGTCGCCGCGTTGAAGCCTGGCGCCATCGTCGCCGCTATGCTCGATCCCTATGGCGATCGCGCCGGTCTCGATGCGTTGGCTGGGACAGGCGCCTCGCTGTTCGCGATGGAGCTGATGCCGCGCACGACGCGCGCGCAGTCGATGGACGTGCTCTCCAGCCAGGCGAACCTCGCCGGATACAAGGCCGTCGTCGACGGCGCGGCGATGTTTGGCCAGGCGCTGCCGATGATGATGACGCCCGCCGGCACCGTTCCAGCGGCCAAAGCCTTCATCATGGGCGTCGGCGTTGCGGGATTGCAGGCCATCGCGACGGCGCGGCGCATGGGCGCGCAGGTGACGGCGACGGACGTTCGCCCGGCGACGAAAGAGCAGGTTCAGTCGCTTGGCGCCAAGTTCGTGGCGGTCGAGGACGATGAATTCAAGCAGGCGCAGACGGCGGCGGGCTACGCCAAGCCGATGAGCGCCGAGTATCAGGCGAAGCAGGCGGAATTGGTTGCGAACCATATCAAGACGCAGGACCTCGTCGTGACGACGGCGTTGATCCCGGGCCGTCCGGCGCCGCGACTCATTTCGAAGGCGATGATTGAGAGCATGAAGCCTGGTTCCGTCATCGTCGATCTCGCGGCCGAGCGCGGCGGCAACGCGGAACTGACGGAACCCGGCAAAACGATCGAAACGGTCAACGGCGTCAAGATTTTCGGGCCGCTCAATCTCGCCGGCACGATAGCCGTCAACGCTTCGAGCCTCTACGCCAAGAACCTTTTGGCCTTCCTCGACATCATGTTCGACAAGAAAGAGAAGAAGCTGGCGATGAACTGGGACGACGAACTGATCAAGGGCACGCTGGTCGCCAAGGACGGCGCGATCGTTCATCCGAACTTGGTCGCGGCCAAGACTTGATAAGGAAGAAGCACATGCGATTTTCTCGCGCAATTCTTGCGGCGGTCGCCGCGCTGGCGCCGACGGCCGCCTTCGCCGCAGGCGGCGAAGCGGTGAGCCCGTTCGTCTACGAGTTCATGGTGTTCGTGATTGCGATTTTCGTCGGCTACTACGTCGTGTGGTCGGTGACGCCGGCTCTGCACACGCCGCTAATGAGCGTCACCAACGCGATTTCGTCGGTGATCGTCGTCGGCGCCCTTCTCGCCGTCGGCGTTACGCTGGCCGAGAGCGACAGCTCGATCGCTAAGCTGTTTGGCCTGCTGGCCCTCATCATGGCCTCGATCAACATCTTCGGCGGGTTCCTCGTCACCAACCGGATGCTCGCCATGTACAAGAAAAAAGAGACGCCGCCGAAATCCTGATCCCGCCACATTCATCGACGGTTTTCCGCCCGCTCCGCTGACTGACCGCAAGGCCCGAGGAACTGCCCATGTCCGCCAACGTCGCCGCTTTTCTCTATCTCGCTGCAGGCGTGCTGTTCATTCTTGCGCTGCGCGGGCTTTCAAGTCCGGCGAGTTCGCGGCAGGGCAACCTTTTCGGCATGATCGGCATGGCGATCGCCGTTCTGACGACGCTCGGCCTCGCGCAGCCTGATTGGTTCTCGTGGATCCTGATCCTCGCCGGCCTCGGCGTCGGCGGCTTCATCGGCGCGAAAACGGCGCGCGAAATCCCGATGACGATGATGCCCGAACTCGTTGCGGCGTTTCATTCGCTCGTCGGCCTCGCCGCCGTATTCGTGGCGGCGAGCGCGCTTTATGCGCCGGCGGCGTTCGGAATTCTCGCCGATCCGGCCAACCCGGAATTAGGCGTCAAGGGCGCGAGCCTCGTCGAGATGGCGCTCGGCACGGCCATCGGCGCCATCACATTTACGGGCTCGGTGATCGCGTTCGCAAAATTGTCGGGTCGCATGTCAGGCAAGCCGATCCTGTTGCCTGCCCGGCACGTCATTAACGGCGCGCTGGCGCTCTTTCTCGTCTACCTGATCTACGCGTTCGTGCAGTCAGGCGGCTCGGCGTGGCTGTTCTGGTTGATTACGCTGGTCGCGTTGGCGTTCGGCGTCCTGATCATCATTCCGATCGGCGGCGCCGACATGCCGGTCGTCATCTCGATGCTCAACTCGTACTCGGGCTGGGCCGCGGCCGGCATCGGCTTCACGCTGAGCAACATTGCTCTCATCATCACCGGCGCGCTCGTCGGCTCGTCGGGCGCGATCCTGTCTTACATCATGTGCAAAGGCATGAACCGGCAGTTCCTGTCCGTCATCGCGGGCGGGTTCGGCGGCGAGACGGCGGCGGCGGGCGCCGGAGGCGGCGAGCAGAAGCCCGTCAAGCTCGGCTCGGCGGACGACGCGGCCTACGTGATGAAGAACGCCTCCAAGGTCATCATCGTGCCGGGATACGGCATGGCGGTCGCGCAGGCGCAGCACGCGCTGCGCGAAATGGCTGACGGCTTGAAGAAGGCCGGCGTCGAGGTGAAGTACGCCATCCATCCCGTCGCGGGCCGCATGCCCGGACACATGAACGTGCTGCTGGCCGAAGCCAACGTGCCCTACGACGAAGTGTTCGAACTCGAAGACATCAACAGCGAGTTCAGCCAGGCCGACGCCGTCTACGTCATCGGCGCCAACGACGTGGTTAACCCGGCCGCCGAGGACGATAAATCGTCGCCGATCTACGGGATGCCGGTGCTGCAGGTGTGGAAATCGGCGACGGTGTTCTTCAACAAGCGCAGCTTGGCGTCGGGCTATGCGGGCATCGACAACCCGGTGTTCTACCGAGACAACACCGTGATGGTGCTGGGCGATGCGAAGAAGATGACGGAAGAAATCGCGAAGGCGCTGGCGCACTGACGCTCTGAGCGCCAGGAACGACGAGGCGCGGCGCGGTCGATTGAGGCCCGCGCGCAACACTTTGCCCGCGCTCGATTTTCCCCCTTCGTTTTTCGGCCACGGGCTTTGCTATAAGAAGTGCGTTGGCGTTTGGGAGTTTCCGTTGTGCCGCCGCCGCTACCCTCGCAGCAGTTTCTCGACGATTTGGCGACCATAGAGGCGCTGGCGTGGACGCCCGTACGCCGCGCCGCCGATCTGGCGCGCAACCTCGACGAAATCTACCGGCGCGCCGCCAACGCCAAGTTCGCCTATTACGATCTCGCCGCGGTCGCCAAGGCGGCGCCCGATCTGATGTACCGCCTGTTCGACCTGCGCATTACGCTGCGTTCGCGCATCGCCGAATTCGAACAGAAGGGCTTCATGACGCCGGAAGTGGCGCAGGGGCTGCGCAACGTCTTTCGCGTGCTGCGCTACGTCTCCGACATGCTGGGCGAGATCGCGATCGGGCACGAACGCCTGGCGCCGGGCGAGCCGACGCACCGGGCGTTCACCGGCGGCGACCGCAATACGCTGGTCAACTACGCCTATCAGCGTGGCGTCGACCTGCCGCTGCGCTCCGGCGACGTCATTCTCGTGCGCGGCCACGCCCACAACAGCGCCGCCATCGCCCGCATCGGCGACGTCGACAGCCAGTTCAGCCACATCGGCATCGTGTACATCGACGCCGACAAGAAAGGCTGGATGGTCGAAAGCCTGATTGAGGACGGGGCGATTGTCACGCCTCTCGGCGCGGCGCTGGATCACGGCCTGGTGCGCGCCGTGCTCTACCGCCACAAGAACGACAAGCTGGCGACGCGGGCGGCGGAAGCGATCCACGCCTATGTGGCGCAATCGCTCAGTCCTGCGGGCAAGCACATTCCCTATGATTTCACGATGCGACTCGATGAGCGCCGCGACCTCTTCTGCTCGAAGCTGGTGCGCCTCGCCTACGAGAAGGGCAGCAATTCCGAGTTGAAACTGCCCAAGTATCAGACGCGCATTTTCATGAAGAACGACGACTTCCTGCGCCGTATCGGCGTCCAGTGCGAGTCGACGTTCGCGCCTGCCGACATCGATCTCGAATCCGATTTCGATCTCGTCGCCGAATGGCAGGATTATCGCGAAACGTCGAACATTCGCCTGCAGGATTTCACGATGGACAAGCTGTTTTCTTGGATGGAGAGGCACGATCTCCGCTTTCACGAAACGGCGCTCGTCCGCATGGTCGCGTTTTTCGGGCGCTTTTCGTCCCGCTTCTCGAAAAGCGCGAAGCAATTTCTGTCATCCGTGCTGCCGCGCGTGCCGAGCAACATGCGCCGCCGCACCATCGCGACGGTGGCGATGCTTCATAAAACGGCTGAGCCGCTGTATCACGAGCTTCAGGAGTACGAGCGGCGGCGCATCGCCGAGACCGGCGCGCCGTTGCACGGCCTGGAAATTCTCGACCTGCTGGAAGGCATCCGCATCCGCCAAAAGAATTACATCGGCTATCTGAGGCCGCGACGCGGCGCCGGCACGCCGGCGATCGAACGCGTCGCCGAGGCGCAGGGCGATCAGGCGCGGTTGCAAGCAGGCGGCGCGGGCGCGTGAAAACGGCGCTCATCGCTCTGGCCGCGATTTACCTCGCGGCGGTCGCCATCATGTATTTTGCGCAGCGCGCATTTCTGTATTTCCCGGATGCCGAGCGCGTCGCGCCCGAGGCGACGGGGCTTGCGACCGTCAGGGAAATCTGGATCCCGGCGCCCGACGGCGAAAAGGTCGTGGCGTGGTATGGAAAGGCGAAGCCGGGACAGCCGACGCTGCTCTATTTTCACGGCAACGGCGGCTCCCTCGCCATCCGCGACGTGCGCATCCGCCGCTATCTCGCGCTGGGGCGCGGCGTCTTCATGATGTCGTATCGCGGCTACAGCGGATCGACGGGCGCGCCGAGCGAAACGGCGAACGTAGCCGACGCCAAACGCGCGTATGACGCTCTGATCGCCGAGGGCGTGACGGCCGATAAGATCGTTATTTATGGGGAGTCGCTCGGCACCGGCGTCGCCGTCCAGCTTGCGGCCGAGAAGCCTGCGCGGGGGTTGATCCTTGAAAGCCCGTTCACGTCGATCGCCGAGCGCGCCAGCCAGCTCTATCCCTGGCTGCCCGTCAATCTGCTGCTAAAGGACCGCTACGACAGCCGGCGCTACATCTCGAACGTGCGCGCGCCGCTGTTGATCGTTCACGGGGAATTGGACCGCATCGTGCCGGCCGCGATGGGCCACCAGATGTTCGCGCTCGCCAACGCGCCGAAAGAAATGGCCCTGATCGCCGGCGCTGGCCACGAAGACCACTATCTCCACGGATCGTACGAACGCATCAATGATTGGATCGACCGGCTGATGTCGCGCCCCGTGCGCTGACCAACGAAGTGCGCTGAAAACAAAACGGCCCACGAGAACCGCGGGCCGTTGGAAATTCAAAAGTGGTGATGAAATGCGCGATCAGCGGTTGCCGAAACCGCCGCCGCCAAATCCACCGCCGCCGCCCGCGCCCTGACCGCCGCCAAATCCGCCGCCGCCAGGACCACGTCCGCCGCCCGGTCCGCCCTTGCCGCCGGGCCCGCCGCGAGCCACGACCGGCTTGCCGGGCAGAAGACCTTCACGCTGCAATTTCTTGCGGGCGAGCTTGCGGGCGCGGCGGATGGCTTCCGCTTTCTCGCGCGCTTTCTTTTCGGAGGGCTTCTCGAAATGGCCGCGAAGCTTCATCTCGCGGAAAACGCCCTCGCGCTGGAGTTTCTTCTTGAGCGCTTTGAGAGCCTGGTCGACGTTGTTGTCGCGAACGAGAACCTGCAAGCAGTTGTTTCCTCTAACGAATCTGTTGATCAGGAAGCACGAATAAACGAGTTCCGGGACGTTACGCCGCCGGAGCCCGCGTGTGACTTTGCGCGGGGTATATCAAACGCGGTTAAACTTGGCAATCACGCCTTGCAAGGGCCGGATCACGGGGCTTTCGCCAGCCGCCGGTTGACGTGCCCCATCTTGCGACCGGGCCGAGCGTCTTTCTTGCCATAGTGATGGAGGACGGTGCCGGGTTCGGCGGCGATCTGGTCCCATGCATGAATATCGTCGCCGATCAGGTTGATCATCTCGGCGCCGGGCGCGGTCATGGCGGTCGACGCCAGCGGCCAGCCTGCGACCGCGCGGATGTGCTGCTCGAACTGCGAGGCGACCGCGCCGTCCATCGTCCAGTGGCCGGAGTTGTGGACGCGCGGCGCCATCTCATTGACGAAGAGAATCTCGTCTTCCGCCGAGCGGAGCGCAAAGAATTCGATGGCGAATACGCCGACATAGTCGAGTTCAGCGGCGATGCGGCGCGCTGTCTCGATGGCGGCATCGCGCGCTGCTGCGCTGATGCGCGCCGGGGCGATCGAGCGATGCAGAATGTGGTGTCGATGCTCGTTCTCGGTGACGTCGAAGGCGCGAAAGGCGCCGTCAAGGCCGCGTGCGGCGATGACGGACACCTCGGACTGGAAATTGACGAAGCCTTCGAGGATCGAGGGCTGATCGCGCATCGCGGCCCAGGCGGCGTCAGCGTCGATTGGCGTGAGTATCTTCGCCTGACCCTTGCCGTCGTAGCCGAAGCGCCGCGTTTTCAGAACCGCCGGCGCGCCTATCGTCGCCAACGCGGCGCGGAGATCGGCGAGCGAGTCGACGGCTGCGAATGGCGCCGTCATCGCGCCGAGCTCGCGGGCGAGCGTCTTTTCGTTGATGCGATCCTGCGCGCACGCCAGCGCTTTCGCGCCCGGGCGAACGGGAATGAGCTTTGACAGGTAGGCCACCGTCGCAACCGGAATGTTCTCGAACTCGTAGGTGGCGACGGAAACGCTCTTGGCGAACGCGTTCAATGTCGCCTCGTCGTCGTATGCGGCGACGGTGTTGGCCGAGGATACATCGAACGCCGGGCTGTCCGCTTCAGGCGCGTAGATGTGAGTCTTGAAGCCGAGCTGCGCGGCGGAGAGCGCCAGCATCCGGCCGAGCTGGCCGCCGCCGAGTATGCCGATCGTCGAGCCCGGAGGCAGCCCCTTCGTCATCGCGCGCTCAATGGTCCTTCGGCGCGTCGGCGACGGCGGCGGTGTGGCTCAACCGCCAGGCGTCAAGGCGCTTCGCGAGTGCGCCGTCGGCCAGCGCCAGAATCTGCGCGGCCAGCAGCCCGGCGTTCTTGGCGCCGGCGTCGCCGATGGCCAGCGTGCCGACCGGAACGCCGGCCGGCATCTGCACGATGGACAACAGGCTATCCTGCCCCTTCAGCGCCTTGCTCTCGATCGGCACGCCGAGCACGGGCAGCGGCGTCATCGACGCCGTCATGCCGGGAAGATGCGCCGCGCCCCCTGCGCCCGCGATGATGACCTTGAGGCCGGCAACGCGCGCGCCCTTGGCGTAATCATAGAGCCGGTCCGGCGTTCGATGCGCCGAGACGATCTTGGTCTCGTATACAACGCCGAGTTCATCGAGGATGTCAGCGGCGTGCTTCATCGTCGGCCAGTCGGATTGGCTTCCCATGATAATGCCGACGACGGGTTTGGCCGGGGCCATGCTGTGCGCGTTCCGCTCCAGGAAAGCGGCGGGTTTAGTGGGTTCGCGGGGGGAGCGCAAGGGTTTGGCCGAGCTACGGACCAGGAACTTCGCCGATGGGCAGCGGCGGCTTGGCGTCATCGTGTGCGGGGCCTATGGTCGACATGTTCGATTTCCACAAGCGGGAAGAGGCTTACCATGTCTGATGTCCGTCCGTTCACGCGTCGCTCCCGCTTCGGTCGGCGCTGGGCAGCCTGGGCCATCCTTTCGGCCGTCGGATTTGCGGTCGGACAGACGGCGCTTGCTGAAGAACGCGACATGGCGCGTGAAGCGGTGACCAACCTCGAAGCGTACGCCGAATACAAAATGGGCCACTACGACGCCGCGCGCGAAATCTGGGAAGGCCTCGCCGCGAAAGGCAACACGACGGCGATGATCAATCTCGCCAACCTCTTTCAGCAGGGACAAGGCGTCACGGAAGATCAGAAGAAGGCGACGGCCCTGGTGATGCAGGCGGCGGCGGCTGGAGACGCCCGCGCGCAATACGAAATCGGCATCGCGTATGAAAAAGGCCATACGGTCGAGCGCAACATCAAGGCGGCGGCTGGGTGGTTGAAGAAGTCGGCCGAGCAAAACTATTCCGACGGACAGTTCGCCTATGGCGTCATGCTGGCCACTGGATACGGAAAAGGACTCGACAAGGCGACGGCGGAAGAGCGCGCGCAGGCGCTCGATCTGCTGAGGAAAGCGAAGGCGGGCGGCAATCTCGAAGCCGACGACTACATCAAGGTCATGGAAGGCGCGAAGGGATAAGCAACGCGGCGTCCGCGGCGCCTTATCGCGCTCGAGATTTAAACAGAGCGGCGCACTCCATTTTTTGACGACGCCTCGCATCGCGTCGAAGCAGTCAAGTTGAATCTCTGGCGGCGCCTGCGAAAGCGAGTTGTGCTGCGCGCCGCTAAACTTGCCGCATGAACTTGTCGCAAGCCGCGGCCACAGAACCGGGCCAATCGCTAGCCAAGACGAGACGCGGTTGCGCGCAAGCAAAGCATCCGTGCGACGAGATCTTTTTCTCGAAAGCGATATTGAAAGAGATGTGATGCATGGCGCAGCGCGCAGCACGTTGGCCGGTCGTCACTCTTACTATCGGCGCCGCGCAGTTCGCGCTATCATGGCCTGCAGCCGCTGCGACAGAAGCCGGCAACACCGCGTTCTTGATGGTTTGCACCGTCCTCGTGCTATTGATGACGGTTCCAGGGTTGGCGCTGTTCTACAGCGGCATGGTGCGCCGAAAGAATGCGACGACGATGCTGATGCACGTCTTCGCCACCGTTTGCCTCGTGTGCGTGATTTGGCTGACGTACGGTTACAGCTTCGCATTCACCAACGGCGGCGAACGTAACGACTGGATCGGCGGCTTCTCGAAGGTCTTTCTCGCCGGAGTGAAGACATCCTCGGAGGTCGCGACGTTTTCCAATGGCGTAACGGTTCCGGAGTACGCCTACATCTGCTTTCAGATGACGTTCGCCGCTGTCACGCCTGCGTTGATCGTCGGCGCGTTCGCCGAGCGCATGAAATTTCCGGCGGTGCTCGCCTTCATGGCGCTGTGGGTGACGTGCGTCTACATTCCCATCGCGCACATGGTCTGGTACTGGCCGGGACCCGACGCTATTGCGGCCGCGGCCGCGGCGCTGCGCGACGCAGGCGAGATCGACAAGGCCGCCGCGCAGGCGGCGCTCGATGCGACGCTTGCCGACGCCGGCATCGCCGTTCGTTGGGGCGCGATCGACTTTGCAGGCGGCACGGTGGTGCACGTGAACGCCGGCATCGCGGGATTGGTGACGGCGCTGACGCTTGGACCGCGATACGGATATGGCCGTGAGTCCATGCGGCCGCATTCATTTCCGCTCTGCATGGTGGGCGCATCGCTGTTGTGGGTCGGGTGGTTTGGCTTCAACTGCGGATCGAATCTTGAGGCCAATGGCACGGCGGCGCTGGCGATGATCAATACGTTCGGGGCCGCCGCGGCGGGAGGCCTTTCCTGGATGTTCGTCGAATGGATCGCCAGGGGTCGTCCGACCATTCTGGGCATTCTGACGGGCGTCGTCGCTGGACTGGTGGCGGTGACGCCGGCGTCCGGGTTCGCCGGTCCGATGGGGGCCATCGCGCTTGGCGCAGTGGCGGGCGTCCTCTGCCTGTTCTTTTGCACGGCGGTGAGAAATGCGTTGAGCTACGACGACAGTCTCGACGTCTTTGGCGTGCATTGCATCGCCGGCATCGTCGGCTCGCTGGCGACGGGCGTTGTTGCGGATCCCGCGCTCGGCGGGACCGGCGTGCTCGAGTACGCGTCCTGGCCCGGAGCAGCCGTTGTCGCCGCCTACGATATGGGCGCTCAGGTCAAGGCGCAGGCGAAGGCTGTTGGGCTGACGCTGCTGTGGTCGGGCGTCGGGTCGTCGTTCCTGCTCGGCGTCGTGCAAACGGTTATCGGTCTTCGAACGCCGCTCGAGAATGAGTACAAGGGTCTGGATATTTCCGAGCAGGGCGAGCGGGCGTACAGCTGACGCCCGCCGCCTTGACGTCAATACCGGTCGATCGCGGCCTTCGACTTGGCGGCGTCGACGCGCTCGCTCTTGGAACGAAGTTCCGCGTTTTCGTGGCCGATCTGCCAGACGTGCCAGAGAACCCAGAACGCAATCGCCGCAATGACCATCGGCCACTCATATCCCTGGAACGGATAGATTGCGCCGACGTCCTTGAGATCGACGGCCCAGCTCGAAAGTCCAATCGTCGAGTCCATCGTCTATTCCTTTCGCGTTATCGCGCCGGCATGCGGGCGAGGAGGGCGTGCTCGGCCGCGCGCACTTCCGAAACGGCGGCGTCATAAGCGTCCTGCCCGACAAAATCCAGTCCGGCGAGTTCGACTTCCGGCGGCACGCGCAGGAGGCCCAGCATATTCAGGAATCCAGCGAGGATCAGCCCCGGGAAGAAGCCCAATCCGAAGAACATGATCACCGCGCCGATGAAGTTGCCCATCGGCGAAATCGTTGCGTAGCCTTCGTACGGCGAGCTTGGCGCGCCCCAAAGCAGGAACCCGGCTGCGACGACGCCCATGAAACCGCAGTAGCCATGGACAGCGACCGCGCCGACCGCATCGTCGATCTTGAACACGCGCTCGACGAAGTAGTGCAGCTTGTAGGCGACCATCGGCAACAGCGCGCCGACGAACATCGCTTGCACAGGATGATAGAGGTCGTTGCCGGCAGAGGCCGAGATTACGCCCGCGAGACCACACGAGTAGGTCCAGAAGGCGTCGCCCTTGGAGATAAAATATCCGCCCATCATGCCGCCGGCGAGCGACAGCATAAAGTTGACGGTGATGGCGCTGAGCGTGGTCGGCGTCAGATAGATGTTGGTCGCCGTCCAGGTTTCGCCGGTGATCTGGCCGGCGATCGCCGCCGGACTGATGACGGGTATGTTGCACGCGGCGTAGAAGCCCCAGAAGCCGGTATAGATCAGGAACAGACCGATCGTGACGAGCCAGGGGCTGTGCGGCGGGATTTCGCGCGGCGTGCCGTCGGCGCGGAACTTTCCTATTCGCGGTCCGAGCACGATCAGCACGGCGAGCGCCGTGCCGCCGGCGATGGCGTGCACCACGCCCGACGCGTAGGCGTCATGATAGCCGAGCAGCTTGACCATCCACCCGCTCGCGCTCCAGCCCCAGGCGGCATCGAGGATCCATGTGCCCGAACCGATGAACACCGCGATGATCCAGAAGGCGCCCGAGCGCACGCGCTCGATGATCGCGCCAGAGATGATCGAAGCCGTGGTGATGGAGAACAGCAGGAAGGCGCCCCAGAACACGCCGTTGAGGCGATGCCAGATCGCGGCGCCTGACGCGCCGTCGGCCGTGATGCCTGCTGCGGTATCGGTGGCGTTGACGCCGGAAAGATGGGTGCCCATCAAAGGGCTCCACGGCGCCGCAACCTTGTCAGGCTCATAGGACAGCGGCGCATCGACGAAATTGTAGAAGCCGAAGCCGTTGGTGAAAGCGAAGTAGATGTACCAGCCGAAAAAGAAGAACGTCACCGTGACCAGCGGAATGGCCATCGTGTTCTTCATCAGCGTGTGCATGTGACTGCGTCGCCGGCTGACGCCGGTTTCATACATGCAGAAGCCCACATGGATCAGGAACATGAACACGATCGTCACCCAGTAATAGAACTCGGTGAAGATCACGGTGAGCGCGTTGAGATTGCCTTCCATCGAGCATTCCCCTGAATACTGGCCGCAATCGACTGCTTGGTTCGTTTGGGACGTCAGTGTATTAGGCGTGCATCATGCTCTCAGTTAAAAAAGGTTGATTGACAGTAACACATAAGTGAGACGCCTGACCGCTAGTTCTGTCAAGGCGTAGCAAGTTCATATCAGCTTGAATATCGCTGTGCGCTGCAACACCGGTTTGCGGCGCCGAATTCAGCGACGGGCGCCGCCGCCGCCGTCGATCAGCGCTTTCGCGGCCTGAAGAGTATCCGCGTCGCCAGCCGGCTTGTCCCATCGGATGCGATGGATTCGCGGAAAACGCATGGCGACGCCAGACTTATGCCGCGAGGATTTCTGCAACGAGTCGAAGGCCACTTCCAGGACCAGCCCGGGGCTGACGGCGCGGACGGGGCCGAACGTCTCGATGGTGTTCGCGCGAATCCATTTGTCGAGCTGGCGCAGCTCATCGTCGGTGAAACCGGAATAGGCTTTGCCGACGGGCACGAGTTCCCGCGCGCCGCCGTCGCCGGTCCGCCAGACCCCGAACGTGTAGTCGGAATAGAACGAGGAGCGCTTGCCGGACCCGCGCTGGGCGTACATCAGCACGCAGTCGAGCGTCAGCGCGGCGCGTTTCCATTTGAACCACTGGCCTTTGACGCGCCCGGCCTGGTAGGCGCCGTCTCGACGTTTCAGCATCAGACCTTCAACGCCGTCCTCGCGCGCGGCCGACCAGAGGATCTGCAGATCGTCGAAGGTTTTGAACGCGACGAGGCCGGAAAGGTCGGAGAGGGTCGGGGGTTCGCGGCGGTGCCACGCTTCGAGACGCGCGCGTCGGTCGACGAACGCAAGCCCGCGAAGATCGTCGTCGCCCTCGAACAGCAGATCGTAGAGTCGCACATGCGCAGGGTAGTCGCGCAGCCTCTTGGCGGTGACCGTTTTGCGGTTGAGGCGCTGCTGGAGGTCGTTGAAAGGGGCGATGTCGCCGGTGCGCATGACCAGCAGTTCGCCGTCGACGACGACGCGTGCGTGCGCGAACGCCGAGCGTATTTCGGGAAACGCCGCCGAGACGTCGTCGCCCTGGCGCGAGAACATCTTGACCTCGCCGCCAGCCGCGGCGATCTGCACGCGGATGCCGTCCCACTTCCGCTCGGCGGCGAAATCAGCCGCCGAAAGTTTCGGCCAGTCTTCGTCTTCGATGGGATGGGCCAGCATCACTGGGCGGAACGTCGGTTTGGCGCCGGGATCGGGCTTTTCCGCTTGTCCGTCGAGCCATGCGAACAACTCGCCATAGGGCGGCGCGAGCGCGTGCCAGATTTCCTCGATCTCGCCGACGTCGCGGCCGTAGCTCTCGGCAAGCGCGGTGCGCGCGAGACGCGCGGAGACGCCGACGCGGGGCGCGCCGCCGATCAGCTTCAGCGCCGCCCACCGTCCTGAAGGATCCAGCGCATCGAGGAAGCGACCGAGAACTTCTGTGCGTTCCGCCGTCGTGCCGGATTTCATTCCCGCGACGACCTCATCGAGGGTCGGAGGCGGCTGGTTTGACCGACGATCAGGCCAAAGCAACGCTGCCGTCTCCGCCGTGTCGCCGACATAGTCGCGCGAGAGCTTGTAAAGCGTCGGGTCGATGAAGCGGCTGGTCAGTTCGGCAAGCATCCGTCGCAGCGGCAGGCGCAGAGGAACGCCGTCGGTCAGCGCGGCGAGCGCCCACCCCCGGTCGGGATCAGGCGCGGCGCGAAAATAACGCCCCAGCAACGCGATCTTGCGATTGCGACTTTGCGTGTAGCCAAGGCCGTCGAGCAGCGCCGCGAACTGCCGCACGCTAGTCCTCCTCCTCGTCGCGTCCGACGAGCGCCAGCGCACGCGCTTTCTGCCCCCTGGTTGCAAGATGATGGACGAGCGCGTCGTCGCGGCCGTGCGTGACCCAGATCTCCTCGGCGTGCACCTCGTCGATCGTCTGGAGGAGTTCCGGCCAGTCCACGTGGTCGGAGATGACCAGCGGCAGCTCCACGCCGCGCTGGCGGGCGCGGCCGCGAATTCGCATCCAACCGCTGGCGAAGGCGCCGACCGGATCGCCGAACCGCCGCGACCAGCGATCTCCGAGGGCCGACGGCGGGCACATGACCACGCCCCCCGCCATTTCCTTTGCGTCAACATTGGCTGCGGGCCGCAGATCGCCAAGATTGACGCCGAGCCGCTGATAGAGGTCGCAGAGCGCGACCATCGCGCCGTGCAGCCATATTGGCTTGTCGTATCCGGCGTCGCGCAGCAGGCGAATTACGCGCTGGCATTTGCCGAGCCCGTAAGCGCCGATGAGATGCGTGCGGTCCGATTCCGCTTCGAGCGACGCCAGAAGCTTTCCGATTTCGCGCTGGGCGGGCTCGTGGCGGAACACGGGAAGCGCAAACGTCGCTTCGGTCACAAACACATCGCAGGGCGCGAGTTCAAACGGCTGACAGGTGGGGTCCGACGCGCGCTTATAGTCGCCAGATATGACGGCGCGGTCGCCCTGCCAGTCGACGACGACTTGCGCGGAGCCAAGAATGTGGCCGGCCGGGACGAGGCGGGTCGCAACGCCATTCACGATCGTTTCAGCGCCGAGGGCGACTGACTGAAAGGCGCCTGCGCAGTTCTCGCCATAGCGAACGCGCATGATGGCGACGGTTTCGGCGGTCGCGAGCGCGGCGGCATGGCCCGGGCGGGCATGATCGCCGTGGCCGTGCGTGATCACCGCGCGATCGACCGGCCGATGGGGGTCAATGTAAAAATCGCCCGGCGCGCAGTACAGGCCGCGCTCGGTGGGGTAGAGCCAAGTTTCGACTCGCTGTGCGGCGGACATACGAAGTTAACGCGCCAGTGGGGTAAAGAGGTCAGGCCCGGTCCTGCCGCCCTCCCGGCTTGGTCTAAGCGATGATGTCGGGGAGCAGCCGATCCTCGATCTGCGTGATCTGGTCTTTGAGAATTAGTTTCTTCTTTTTCAAACGCTTGACTAGCAGCTGATCAGCCGTCGCGCTGGCCTCGAGGGCCACGATTTCGCCGTCGAGCTGGCGGTGCTCGGCGCGCAATTGAATCAGCGTTTCGCGCAACTCGCGCTCGTCGCGACGCTCCATTGGAACTGCCCGCCCACTCCTGGCCGCTCACTCTGCGCTATTTGGGCGATTGAAACGACGAAGGCAACAGGCAAACGTGGGCGATCTGCGCCTCCGCAAGCACTGATTTCTGCAAAGGTTTATCAAATTATTGCGCCGCAGCGTCGACGATCTGGCGCTGCGATCCACACCGTCGACGTTGGACAAGCCGCCGCCCCTGTGGCACGATTGCGTCGTCGGAAATCTTTGCAGGAGGTACTGATGGCGATTGGAGCTCATCTTGCGGAACTGGCGGAGAAACACCGGGCGCTTGAAGAGAGGATCGACGAAGCAGTAGCGAGCCCGGGCTGCGACGATGTTGAGATCAGCCGCATGAAACGCGAGAAGCTGAAGCTGAAGGATGAGATTGAGCGCCTGAAACAGGCGACCCGGCACTAAGCCGAGACGAGGTCAGTCAGGATCGAGCCCTGCCAAGCGGCGCGTAAAGCCGCCCGGCGGGGCTTTTGCGTTCGTGGACGGCACTGATGTTGCGCACCGCGCGACATGGTGAATGGAATGACAATTTGCGCAGCCAGAGCGGCGCGCGTCGCCCGAGGTTAGATCGCGGAGATTGGGTGCGACGCGTTCGATCGGCGCACGACCCCCATCGAGTTGGACCTGAACGGCGCCGTCCGAACGGAATCGACGCCGTCACATCTCGACATTTCTACAGAGCAAATCAAATCCGCATGTTGTGCGCGCGTTGCCCACAGGCGCTTGCGGCTCGATTGCGCGTTCGACCCCCGGCGCGTTAGCGTCGGCGCGCTTGAGGGGGCGTTTCAATGATCAATTTTTTCGCGCGCCCACGGCGCTCAATTGCCGGCATTATCTTTGGCGTCGTTTCTGGTTTCGCCATTTCGGCGTGTTCGACGCTGACCTCGGATGTTCTGCCGAGCGGCGGCTCGCTGGTGCACGCGTCCGCCGGCAGCGGGCCATCGCGTACCCCGGTCGCGCTGCCGCAAGCGAAAGGCGCTGTCGGGAAGGTGGAAACGGCCGCGCTCCAGTCGATCGATGAGCGAGAGCCGTCGAGCCAGGAATTTGACATCGTCACGGTGCTTTGGGGCACAAACCGGAAACGCCTGATCGAAACGGCGTCGCCCGGCGGCGCAGCCGGCGAGCGGCCGACGCCCATTCCCGTTTTCACGCACGAGCGCTCGAACCGTCTGACGACTGGCATGAGCAAGATCACCGTGCCGAAGAAGGATCGCGTCGTCGGCGCCATTCCGCTTCCGACCGACTACACGGTGCTGGACGTCACGCTCTACAAGGCGGACGAAGACCCGCGCGTACACTTCACGATCGGCGGACAGAGCGAGTTGCCGCGGGAGGATTTTGTCCGTCAGGCGAACGCTGTCGGCGCCGCGGCAAAACTCTACAAGGGTCATGCCTTCGTTTATGTGCACGGGTTCTGGAACTCGTTCGAGGACAGCATCTTCCGGACGGCGCAATTGGCCTACGACATGGGCTTCGACGGCGCCGCGTACGCGTATGCCTGGCCGTCACGCGGGGAAGCGAGCGGCTATCTCTACGACAAGGACAGCGTGGACGGCAGCCAGAGCCAGTTCCTGGAATTCCTGAAACTGGTTTCCGCGCAAACCAACGCCAAAAAAATTCACGTCATCGCGCATAGCATGGGCGCGCGCTTGGTCGTCGATACGCTCTTCCCGCCGATTGGCCCGTCGCGCATCGCGGCCGTTCCAAAACTCGATCAGGTGATTCTCGCCGCCGCCGACATTGACGGCTCGGTGTTGAAGTCGCGCGCGGCGGCGGTGAAACAGTCGGTGCGAACCCTGACTCTCTACGCCAGCAACGACGATGAAGCCCTCAAACTGTCGAAGCGCGCAGCAGGCCGTGAGCCGCGCGTGGGCGAATTGACCGGCGACCAGCCGTTCATCATGCCGGGCGCCGAGACGATCGACGTCTCGTCGATGGGAACATGGGTCTTCCTTGGCGCCAATCATCGCAAGTTCGCTGAGAAGGCCCATGTCTTGAAGGATATCGCACTGCTGATGAAGGACGGCGTGCATCCGCCCGACGTTCGCTTCCCGGTATTCGCCGCGCGCCAGTCGGCTGACGGCGTCTATTGGCGCTACGTCAGCAACTAATCGCGGGTCGCCGCGTTGAACAACGCGCCGCTCCGCGCTTTGGGATCGCTGCTTCGCGGAAGCTGCGCCGGTGAAGACAATCGCGAGAATCGCAGATGCAAGTTTCAGCAAGGCCGCCAATGACGATTGAGACGCGGGAGGCGCATCGCGACCGCGCCGTGCGTTGGGCGAGCGTCGCGGCCGCCTGTCTCGCCATCCGGGCAATTGTCTTTGGCGCCGCGATGACGCCGTCGCTGCGGGCGCTGTTCGGCATCGACGACAGCGACGTCTTCGGACGCGCCGCGTCGCATCGGGTGCGGCTCGAAGATCCCTTGCTGCTGGTTGTCGGCCTCGGCGCGCTCGCCGTCGCAGGACTTTACGCCTATCGCGCGCGCCCGTCGGATCGATAACTCGCCGGAGTGCGCCTCACGCCTCCTTGGCCATTTCCCGCAGCTTGTATTTCTGGATCTTGCCCGTCGATGTCTTCGGCACTTCCGCGAAGACGATATGGCGCGGCACCTTGTATCGCGCGAGGCCGGCGCGGCACCAGTCGAGCATTTCGTCCGATGTCGCCGCGGCGCCGGGCTTCAGTTCGATGAAGGCGCAGGGCGTTTCGCCCCACTTTTCATCCGGCTTGGCGACGACTGCGCAGAAGGCGACGGAAGGGTGCTTGTAGAGAACATCCTCGACTTCGATCGACGAAATGTTCTCGCCGCCGGAGATGATGATGTCCTTCGAGCGGTCTTTCAGTTGAATGTAGCCGTCCGGGTGCAGAACGCCGAGATCGCCGGAATGGAACCAGCCGCCGCGAAAGGCCTCGTCCGTCGCTTGCGCATTTTTCAGATAGCCCTTCATCACGATGTTGCCGCGGAACATGACTTCGCCGAGCGTCTCGCCGTCGGCGGGCACGCGCGCCATCGTTTCGGGATCCATGACGGTCATATTCTCAAGCGCGACGTAGCGCACGCCCTGGCGGATGCGCTTGGCGCTTTGATCCTCTTTCGGCAGGTCGCTCCAGACGGGGTTCCATTCGTTGATCGTCGCGGGGCCGTAGGTTTCGGTGAGGCCATAGAGGTGGGTGAGGCGGAATCCGGCCTCCGCCATTGCAGACAGCACGGCTGCGGGCGGCGGCGCGGCGGCGTGGTTGAATGCGACGACGTGGGGGATCGGCCGTTTCTCGTCGGGCGCGGCGTTGAGCAGCGTCGCCATGACGATAGGCGCACCGGAAATGTGGGTGACGCCGTGCTCGACGATGGCGTCGTACATCGCCTTGGCGCGGACCCAGCGGAGGCAGACGTGCGTTGCGCCGACCATAGATGCGGACCAAGGGAAGCACCAGCCGTTGCAGTGAAACATCGGCAGCGTCCAGAGATAGACGCTGTCGCGCGTCATGCCCGTCGCGATCGTGTTTGCGTAGCACATCAGCGCCGCGCCGCGGTGGTGGTAGACGACACCCTTGGGATTTCCCGTCGTGCCGGACGTGTAGTTGAGCGAGATCGCGTCCCACTCGTCTGCTGGCCACCGCCAATGGAACTCAGAGTCGCCCGTGACCAGAAACGCTTCATAGTCGAGATCGGACAGCGGCGCGCCGGACTGCGGGAATTCGGGGTCATCGTAATCGACGATCAGCGGTCTGACTTTGGCCTCGGCCAGCGCCGCCTTCACGGTCGCCGAGAATTCGCGATCGGTGATGAGGATCTTCGTATCGGCGTGATCGAGTTGGAAGGCGATGATGGCTGCGTCGAGCCGGGTGTTGATCGTATGTAGAACACCGCCCGTCATCGCGACGCCGTAGTGCGCTTCCAGCATCGCCGGGGTGTTCGACAGCATCACGGACACGGTATCGCCGGGGCCTATGTCGCGCATGGCGAGCGCAGAACCGAGCCGCCGCGCGCGTGCGTAAAAATCGCCGTAGCTCGTCCGGGCGCCGCCGTGGATGATCGCGGTCTTGTCCGGAAAAGCGAGGGCGGCGCGTTCAAGGAACGAAAGTGGCGTCAGCGGCTGGTAGTTGGCGGCGGTCTTGTCGAGGTGAAGGTCATAGGGGTTCGACGCCATCGGGTCAGCCTTGACTGGGACGGGAAACGTCTTGGGACGCTACCCAATGCGCCCACCGCCAGCAACGGCCGAATTGCTGCTTCGTACGGCGCTTTCGTCGGGGTTGATGCGCGTCGCCGTCCGGCAAGCCGCGCGCAAACGAAAAGAGAGCGGCGCTTTGGGCCGCTCTCTTTCGAGCTTATCGCTCTGACAGAAGCTCTCTGGGGACGGCTGTCTTCTGCCACCGCCGATGCTGACCTCGGGGGAGAGGTCTCCCGTATATTCGGGACCAATAACGACGCGGCACGACTGCTATTGTCGGCGCGGGCCAAGCAATCTGATTTGGCCCCCATCGGTCAAGCAGGACATATGGTGTACGATGCAACTCGCCGGGCGTCGGCACTCGCCTGCGGAATGTCAGGGGGCAGGGGTCAGCGATGAGCGAGGACGATGGCGAATTGACTGACTGGACGCTCGGCGCCGTCAAGGCGTCCGGAATGGTGCTGGAAGGCGCCTGCGCGACGCCGGGCTGCAATGAATTCGCGCGATTCGAAATCGACGGCCTGATCGAAGGCTTCGGCGTGGACTGGCGCGTGCCGCAGACGCTGCCAGTTCGATGTTCGGCGTGCGGCGCGTGGCTCAAGTTTCAACTCGCCGTGCTGCACGACGATAAGCCGGAGAGTTGACGGCCCCTGCGCCACAATTTCCGGACGTTTTGGGCTTTGCGCCAAATCCTAGTCTTCGGCGCCCGGAACTTCGTCGTCGTCCTTGCCGCCAGACATGCCCTTGAGCTTGGCGAGCACGCGCGCCTGCTCCTGTTCGGGGGTTTCTTCGGCGGCGACCTCGGCGGCCTTGGGCGCGAGAATCTCCGCCGTCGCGCCCTTTGGCGACGCGGCGATCGTCTCGGCGGCGGGGAGGAGCGTGCCTGCCTTCTCCTTGCCCTTGTTTGCTTCCTTGCGCTCGCGGTCAAGCCGCTGCGCCGCCTTTTTCACCTCGGCGTCGAGATCGATCTGCGAGCACAGGCCCAGCGTCACCGGGTCTTGCGGCACGAGCGTCTGGGATTGTCCGTGCGTGCGGTCGCGGATTTGCGCGATCGTCGGCTTCGTCGTGCCGACGAGCCGCATGATCTGGCTGTCTTTCAGTTCGGCGTGATTGCGCAACAGCCAGAGCACGGCGTTCGGTCGTTCCTGGCGGCGCGAGACCGGCGTATAGCGCGGCCCCTTTCGCGCCGCGGCCGGCGGCGGCAGCTCCACCTTGCTTTCGGCGAGGTGCAGCTTGTGGCCATGGTTTTTCTCGCCGACCGCGATTTCTTCGCGCGTCAACTGGCCGTTATTGACCGGGTCCATGCCCTTGATGCCCTGCGCGACGTCGCCGTCGGCGATGCCTTTGACTTCGAGGGGATGCAAGCCGCAGAATTCGGCGATCTGATCGAAAGACAGCGCGGTATTTTCGACGAGCCAGACGGCGGTCGCCTTCGGCATCAGGGGTCTACGGTCGCTCATCGCGGTCCTTCGTCTTCGCCTTTGCGTGGAGGCGCAACGGCGACTGATCTTAAGTAAAATTGGGAATAGCGAACCGTATAGCTTCGCCGGGCGTTGATAAGCAACCCGGAAAAGCAGGTCAGCGGCCTGCAACAAGGCCGCAGCCGGGCGTGTTGCGGCGCCGTTGCAGGCCTATGGCCGGAGCGTTAGTGTCGCAAAACGCTCGCGCCGCCGCCACGGTCGCCGGGCCCATCTTGCGCAGGGACCCATTCGTAATGCTCGCAACCGCCGGTCGCACCAAGTATTTCGAGGAGTTACAGGTGGGCCAGGAGGCATCCATGTCGCGGGTGGTGTCGGAGGCGGACATCGTCGCCTACGCGGCGCTTTCGGGGGACTACAACCCGGTTCACCTGGATCCGGACTATGCTTCCAAGACGATATTCAAGGAACGCATCGCGCACGGCATCCTCTCGGCCGGTTACATCTCGGCGCTGTTCGGAATGAAGTTGCCGGGCCCGGGCGCCATCTACATCTCGCAGTCGCTGAACTTCAAAGGCCCGGTGAAGATCGACGATCGCGTCGAGACGATCGTGCGCCTGACCGAACTCATGCCGGAAAAGAAGCGCGCCAAGTTCGAGTGCCTTTGCACCGTCAACGGCAAGCCGGTGCTGACCGGCGAAGCGGTGCTGATGGTGCCGGGCCGGCCGAGTTAGTATCGAGCGACCACGACGCCGCGAGAGCGCCCGCCGCCCATGCAAGTCGTTCACGGCTACAGCCACGTTCCGATCACCGCGCGCGCGGCCGTCGTCGCCATCGGCAATTTCGACGGCGTGCATCGCGGCCATCGCGCGCTGATCGCGGAGGCGTTGCGGGTCGGCAAGACGCTCGGACGCGCGCCGGGCGCGATGGTGTTCGAGCCCCACCCGCGGGAATTCTTCCAGCCGGACGAACAGCACTTTCGGCTGACGCCGCTGACGCGGAAGCTCGCGATTTTCGAAGCTCTGGGCTTGAAGGTCGCGTTCGTTCAGCATTTTGATCAGCACATGGCGCAGCTCACCGCGCAGGAATTCATCGAGCGCGTGTTGGTCGCCGGCCTCGGCGTCGCGCATGTCGTCATCGGCTATGACTTCTATTTCGGCCACAAGCGCGGCGGAAATCCGGAGATGATGGCGTCTTGCGGCGCCGATCTCGGTTTCGGCGTCACGATCCTGCCGCCGGTTGCGGAAGCGGGCGAGGTTTTTTCATCCTCACAGGTGCGCCTGCATCTGGCGCAGGGCGACGTGAAAGGCGCGACGCACATGCTCGGCGCGCCGTGGCGCGTCGCCGGTAAAGTGGTGGGCGGCGCGCATCGCGGCGCTGGCCTCGGCTATCCCACCGCCAACGTGCCGATGCCGAAGGGCACGACGCTCGGCCACGGCATCTACGCGGTGCGCGCGCACGTCGGCGGCGAGGCGCACGCCGCCGCGGCATATCTCGGCACGCGACCCACGTTCGACGACGGCCATCCCGTGCTCGAAGTGTTCCTGTTCGATTTCGACGGCGATTTGTATGGGCGCGATCTGGAGGTCGAGTTCGTCGACTTCATCCGCCCCGATCGCAAGTTCGACACGGCGGAGGCCCTCGTGGCGCAGATGCATGAGGACGTCGCAAAGGCGAAGGCGGCGCTGGGGAGCGAGTGAGGCGAAGCGCGGTGTGATCCCCTCTCCCCGTCGCGCGCGATCGCGCGAACGGGGAGAGGGTTAGGGTGAGGGGCAGCGGCTTGCGCCGGGGTGGCCGC
>JBQTKA010000026.1:0-40358 GCA_052386495.1 Hyphomicrobium sp.
GTGGCTACCCGCTCTTCGATTTGTGGGGGGTTTGGGGGGGCATTACATTCTGCCCCCACCCCCCACCGCCCCTTGGCGTGGGGTTTTGGTTGGGGGTGTGGGGCGGCGGCTTGCACTGAACAGGCAGCTGCCCCTCACCCTAACCCTCTCCCCGCACGCGGGGAGAGGGAAAAGATCTATCCCTTATGTCTGATGACGCGCGATGATCTTGCGGACTTCGTCGACGAGGTCGGATTCTTTCACCGCCATCTGCGCCGGGCGGGCTTCCTTCCATTCTTTGTTGTCCTTGATCGCGGCGGCGGCCTTCGCGCCCTCGATCAAGTCCTTGAGCGTCACTTCGCCTTTGGCGCGCTCGTCGGACCCTTGGATGACGACGCACGGGCTGTTGCGCTTGTCGGCGTATTTCATCTGCGCCTTCATGCCGGACGAGCCAAGATACATTTCGGCGCGGATGCCGGCGTTGCGCAGCGTCTGCGTCATTTTCTGGTACGCTGCGATTTCGCCTTTATCCATCACGAGCACGACGACGGGGCCGAGCGCGGGCTTCGGCTTGTCGCCGATGAGAGCCAGCGCCGCCTGAAGACGCGACACGCCGATTGAGAAGCCTGTCGCCGGAACGCGTTCGCCCGTAAAGCGGCTGACCAGATCGTCATAGCGCCCGCCGCCGCCGACCGAGCCGAAGCGCACGGGATTTCCGTTTTCATCGTTGGTTTGGAACGTCAGCTCGGCTTCGAACACGGGGCCGGTGTAGTATTCGAGACCGCGGACACAGGACGCGTCAACGCGAACCCGGTCCTGATCGAAACCGGCCGCTCGGCAAAGGAAGACAATTTTTCTCAACTCGTCCGCTGCGTCGAAAATGGTCCCTAAAGAGTCTGGCCCTTCGAAGTTACTTTCACTGAGAGGGCCGTTTGCCTCAGAAATGAACTCGATAATGTGATCGATTTGGATGCCTGCGAGCCCCGCACCTCTCGTGAAATCGCCGCTGTCGTCCTTGCGCCCCGGGCCCAGCAACTGGCGCACACCGTCGAGGCCGAGGCGGTCGAGCTTGTCGATGGCGCGCAGCACGATCAAACGGCTCGCAGCGTTCGCGTCGCCGCCTAGACCGGCAGCGTCCATCACGCCGTCGAGAATTTTGCGATTATTGACCTTGATCACATAGTCGCCGCGCTTGACGCCGAGCGCTTCGAGCGTATCGGCCGCCAACATGCACATTTCGGCGTCGGCCGCGACCGAATCCGCGCCAACTGTATCGGCGTCGAACTGCAAGAACTGCCGAAAGCGTCCCGGTCCCGGCTTTTCGTTGCGATACACCGGCCCGAACGCATAGCGGCGAAACGGCTTCGGCAGCCCCTGAAAATTCTGCGCGACGTAGCGCGCCAGCGGCGCCGTCAGATCGTAGCGCAGGCTCATCCACTGCTCGTCCTCGTCCTGGAACGAGAACACGCCGGCGTTGGGGCGATCCTGGTCGGGCAAGAATTTGCCGAGCGCGTCCGTGTATTCCAGCGCCGGCGTCTCCAACGCCTCGAAGCCATAGCGCTCATAGACCTCGCGGATCGTCGCGAGCATCTGATTGAGGCCCTTCAACTCGGCCGCTTCGATGTCGCGAAAACCTTTCGCGATGCGCGCCTCGGGGCGCGCCGGTTTGTCGGTCTTGGACATGGGATTATGAAGGTTGCAGAGACGCCGGAGCGCGCTCGATTCCGAAAGAGCCCGGCTTATAGCGGATCGTTTCGTTAGACGAAAGCTTCCAATCGGGCGTTGCGACGGGTGGCGAAGGCTGCTGCGCCCCGTCAATCCTAGGTCCGCGCAATGCGATTTCTGGCGCGCTCGGCCATCGCCATCGGCGCGCCGAGGAGGTTGCTGGCGGAGATGACGTCCGTCAGCCCCATGGCGTCGGCGCCGAACTCGAACCGAAACCGGTCGCAGCCAACGCCGAACTCGAAGCGCCGAATGTCGCGCTCGGAGAGATGGTGGAGCACTTCGACGATGATCAGAAGACCCGCGGAGACTTCGTTCTGCGTCCCGACCCGCTCGGTCATCCGCAGCATTGTGAAGCCGCCGTCGTGGACGACGCCGAACAGCGTTGCGACGATCCGTCCGCCGACTTCAAGCGTGAAAACGTGGCTGAGACCTGTGTCGCTCGCGTCCATCACGATGCGCTCGTAAAACGCCCGGAGCGCCGCATCGCGCCGCGCATCCGTCGATCGCACAACCGCGGATTGCGCCGCTTCCTGATCCTCCAGCTCGCTAAAAGCCCGCGCGATGTCGCTCTCCGACGTCGCGCGATAGAACTTCGCGACGCCGGACTTTCGCAGCGCGCTCATGCCGCGCGCGACTTCCGCGCAGAATGCCTCGCCGCGGGAAAAAAGAAACGCCTCGAACGTGTCGGCCATCGTGAGCGACGCGCAGGATCGCCGCGACGGCGCCGCGCCGCGCCAAAGCAACAGCGGATTATCGCGCTGGCCGAGGCGCACGGGCATCCGTTCAAGCGAGATCAAATCGACGTCGCGGAGCGCCGCGCGAACGGCGCGCTGCACGCTGCGCGACGCGCGAGCGTCAACGGGAGCAGCCGGCCCCAGTATGGGCCCGCCGTAGCCTGCGACGCCGAGATCGGCGAAACGCGCGACGCGCAGCCGCTTGCCGCTGACGACGAGCGGCAGCGCCAGCGCCGTCTCTCCCGACCGACCGTCGGTGACGACGACGACTCGCGGCGTCGCGCGCATTGTCGGCGCGAGTTCTTCAAACAGCACGATCAGCCAGTCGAGCGTTTGAAAAGCGGTGGTCGTCAGATCGCCCTGCACCGCTTCGAGCGCGGCGAGCGCCTCGTCGGCGCCGTCGAAGCTCTCTGCGATGTAATCGGATCGAAAGCCGACGCGCAGCGCGTCGCCCGGCGCGCGCCCGTCATAGATCGGTCGATCGTCAATCGTGGACATCGTCAGCCCGCGTCATCCGGCTCGCCGTCAAGGTCGCGTGCGCCTTGGAGCGCCCCTAGAATGCAGCGTATCGGTCCGGCACGAAAGGTTAACGGCTAACCCGGACCGCTGATGATCGCCGCGGCGACCACGAGAAAAACTGCTTCAAAGACTTGCTCGACGGCGCCAAGAATGTCTCCGGTGTAGCCCTGAATTCGTCGCCAGGACATGAAACCCAGGCACGCCGCCGCGATGAGTCCGGCCGCCATGGCAAGCAAACACGCGTCGAGAGGCAGCAGCGCCAAGCCCGGCGCAACGCCGAATAGCATGGCGAGCGCGAGTTCACCGTTGGTGGCCGCCGTGGCAAGCGGCCGGACCTTGGCCGCCTCGACGTCGCCCGCGTAAGGAAGCGCCCGCAGCGCCAAAACGACGGCCATGCGCCCGCCCGCGTGGGCCGCAACGAGCGCAGCGGTCGCAAGGATGGGCCCGAGCGCGGCGATCGCAGAAAACTTGAACGCAATGACAAACCCCAACGCCAACGCGCCAAAGACGCCGAGACGACTATCTTTCATGATCTCTAGCCGCCGCTCGCGCGTCGCGCCGCCGAGAAGGCCGTCAGCGGCGTCCGCCAACCCGTCTTCGTGCATCGCTCCCGTCGCCGCTGCGCCCGCCAACAGCGCCAGGAGAATTGGGATCGGCTGCGGAAAAATCGCGGTAGATACGACCAGGACCATCGCGGCCAAGGCGCCGATCAAAGCGCCGACCAACGGGAAATACTTCGCGGCCCGGTCCAGCCACTGAGCGTCGAAATCTTGCAATTGTTTGACGGGAAGCCGCGTCAGAAACTGCACGGCGACGAGAAACAATCGCACTTCGCGCGCGATCATGCAGGGTGCTCGCCCGGAAGATCGGCCATGTCGCGCAACAGCATTTCCGCCGCCCGCACGAGCGGCAGCGCGAGAGCAGCGCCGGTGCCCTCTCCAAGCCGCAACCCGAGATCGAGCAGCGGTTCGACGCGCAAATAATCAAGCAATCCGCGATGCCCCGGCTCCGACGAGCAATGCGAGAAGACGCAATGATCGAGCGTTTCGGGCCGGAGCCCGGCGGCGGCGATCGCGACGGCGGTGCTGATGAACCCGTCGACGACGATGAGACGACCCGCCATCGCCGCCGCCGTCATCGCGCCCGCCATCATTGCCATCTCAAACCCAGCGAATTGCCTGAGCGTCTCAAACGCGCGCGTTTGCAGATCGGGCTCATCGATCGGGGCGCAGGCGATCGTCTCGGCGAGAACCTGGCGCTTGTGTTCGACCCCTAGGGGCGGCGCGCCGGCGCCGGGCCCGACCAACGCATCCAGGCCAATGCCGGTCAACGTGTGCGCAACGAGCGCCGCGGCGCTCGAGTTGCCGATGCCGATTTCGCCGAAGGCGACGACGCCGACGCCGTCGTGTCCGAGTTTCGCATCGATGGCGCGGCCTTCGATCAGCGCCGCGCGACATTGTTCGTGCGTCATCGCGGGCTCGCGCCGGGAATTCTTGGTCCCTGCCCCGATCCGGCGATCGAGCAGCATCGGATGCGGCGGCAGCGGCTTCAGCAGCCCTGAGTCCACGAGCATCACGTCGACGCCCGCGGCCCGCGCGCAGATGTTGATGCCGGCGCCGCCCGCGAGAACTAGTTTTGCGATATCGCGCGTCACCGATGACGGATACGCCGTCACGCCTTCAGCCGTCAGACCGTGATCGCCGGTGAACACGACGACTTTCGCCGCCTTGAGGTCCGGCACAAGCGTGCCCGACGCCAAGCCGATCTGCAGCGCGAGCGTCTCGATGCGGCCGAGCGCCCCGAACGGCTTCGCCTTGCCGCGAATTCGGGCCAGCAGCTGCTGGCGCAGCGCCTCTCGCCAGACTGTCGCGTCGCGTTCGGCCGTCATGACGCAATGTAATCCTCGGTCTTGCGGCGCTCGCCGGGTTGCGGCACGTCCGTTGAGTAGTACTGCAAACCGTCCAGCGCCGCCGGCGTCGGGCCGCCATAGGCCCAGTCCAACAATTCGACCGTGTGGACGACGGGCGCATCGAGCGCGCTTTGCAACTGCGTGATGCAGCCGATATTGCCGGCTGCAACGACGTCGGGCCTAAGCGCCTTGATGTGTCCCGCCTTTCGATCGCGAAGTTCACGGGCAATCTTGGGCTGCAGAATATTGTAAACGCCCGCCGAGCCGCAGCAAAGGTGGCCCTCGGGAATTTCCGAGACGCTGAATCCCGCACGCTTGAGCAATGTCTTAGGCTGGTGCGTCACGCGCTGGCCGTGCTGCAGCGAACAGGCGGCATGGTACGCGACCTTCAGGCTCGACCAGCGTTTTGGAGCGCCGATGTCCTGAGTCGTTAGATACTCAGTGATGTCTTTGGCCTTGACGGCCACTTGTCGCGCGGCGACCGCATACGTCAGATCGTGCGCCAAGAGGTGTCCGTAGTCTTTGACGGTGGTTCCGCATCCCGACGCATTGATGATGATGGCGTCAACGTCGTCTTTGGCCATTTCCTTGGACCAGGCTTCGATGTTCTTCTTTGCAGCCTCGATGGCCGCATCCTCTTGGCCAATGTGTTGCGCCAGAGCGCCGCAGCACCCGGCGCCGGACGCGACGACCACTTCAATTCCGCCGCGCGCGAGCAGCCGGATCGTCGCATCGTTGATTTCCGGACGCAGCACTTGCTGAGCGCAGCCGGCCAGCAAAATCACGCGACCGTTTCTCTGCGCTTTCGTCGCGGCTGTTCCAGGCCCGGAGAATCGCGCTCGGCGCGACCGTCGGGACGGCGCAAGCTCCGTCATGGCCGCGAGCTCTCCCAGTCCGACGCGCTTTAATGTCGGCGCCAAGGCTTTGCCGAGCGGCGCCAGTTTCATCGCCCAGCGGAACCGGTTGGGATAGGGAACGAGGGCCGCAAGCGATTTGCGCAGCAGCCGGTCCTTCAGAGCGCGCTTGCCGGTCTTCTCGATGTGCGTGCGCGCGATCTCAACAAGGTGCATGTAGTCAACGCCGGACGGGCAGGTCGTCATGCACGAAAAGCACGAAAGACACCGATCGATGTGCGTCGAGACTTCGCCGCGAGAATCCGCCCCGGTCTCAAGCATGTCCTTGATGGCGTAGATCCGTCCGCGCGGGCTGTCGCGCTCATCGCCGAGCACGACGTACGTGGGGCACGTCGCCGTACACAGCCCGCAATGCACGCACTTGCGCAGAATGCGGTCGGCCTCTTGGGTCGACGACCTCTGGAGCTGCTCGGTCGTGAAATTGGTCTGCATGGATCGGGGAGAGCCTCGGACTGGCGGTCGGCGTTATTATCGAATCGGCGCTCTCAGGATCACATGGCTGCGTACATGCGGCCCCGGTTCAGAATTCCGGCGGGATCGAACGCCTCTTTGACGCCGCGCGTCAAGCGCTCGATTTCCGGCTTCATCGGCTCGAACACGTCGACGGCGCCGCGGACTTGAGGCGTCGCGCGGATCAACGTGGCGTGTCCGCCGCGAACCGCAACGGCCCGGCGCACGTCCGCCGCCCCTGCGTCGGCCGCCGCCGGCGTCTCCAGCCAGACCAACCCGCCAGACCAGTCGTAAAATGCGTCGGCGGGCATGAACTTCTGAATCGCAGCCACGATCTGTGGACCGTTGCTCGGAGCCGTCGAGATGCGCCACAGGTTCGTATCCGCCGAATAGGGCATGATCGACAAAGCGCGCAATTCCCGCCAAAGCTGCGCGCTCTCGACCGACGCCAGCGTCATCGGCGCGCCGAAAATTTTCAGCGCGGCCGCCAGTTTGTCGCGACGGTAGGATATCGAGGCCGCAAAATGCTCGAGCCTCAGCAGCGTCAGCGCGTTGTTTGCGCCCGACAGCGCCGGAGTCGTCAAGCGCGCCGCGACGCGCTTCGGCAGATGGGCGGCGCCGCTGGCCTCGAATGGCGTGCCCATGGCGGTCGTCAAAGCCTCGATCGCGAGATCGTCCGGCAGTCCGGAAAAGACGAGCGTCATCGTCGTCTGCGGCGCCGGCACGACTTTGAAGGTCGCTTCGGTGATCACGGCGAGCGTGCCCCAGCTGCCCGTCAGTCCACGGGCGACGTCGAGGCCGGTGACGTTCTTCATGACGCGTCCACCGGACTTGAATACTTCTCCGCGGCCGTTGACGGCGCGAACGCCCAGCAGGTGATCTCGGGCGCCGCCGGTTGCGACGCGCCGCGCGCCCGAAAGATTGGTCGCGAAGACCCCGCCGATTGACAGGTGGTCGGCCCGCCCCCCGGTGGCGGGGCCGATGTCGACAGGCTCGAAAGGCAGCATTTGCCCGCGCGACGCCAGCTCAGCCTCGATCTCGATCAGCGGCGTGCCGGCGCGCGCCGACATCACCAACTCGTTCGGTTCGTAAAGCGTGACGCCGCGCATCGAAGCCGTGGTGATCACCGCGTCGGCTTCGATCGGCCGACCGGCGTTGCGCAATGCGCCATGACCGACGATTTCGATCGTCTGCCTCGTATCGCCGAGTTTGGCGATCATCGACTGAAGCTCCCACTCGGCGGCGGGACGCAGGATGTCGTTGGCTGCGATCACGGCGTCACGCGGCCTCTGACGGTCGGACACGCAATCCAAGGCGCACATTTGCGCTGGCCTCGAGCGGAAAGACTTTTGAGGGATTTAACAGCCAGCCCGGGTCGAAGACGCTTTTCAAGCGCATTTGCACCGCGAGATCGGTTTGCGAGAATTGCACCGGCATCAGATCGCGCTTTTCGATGCCGACGCCGTGCTCGCCGGTCAGACAGCCGCCGACCTCGACGCAGAGCGTGAGTATTTCCGCTCCGGCCTTCTCCGCCTTTGCGGTGTCGCCCGGCTTGTTCGCGTCGTAGAGAATCAACGGATGGAGATTGCCATCGCCGGCATGAAAAATGTTGGCGACTTTGAGGTTGTGGCGGGCGCAGATTTCACTGATCCGAGTCAGCACGCGCGGCAACTGTCCAAGCGGGATCGTGCCGTCCATGCAGTAGTAGTCGGAAATGCGGCCGATGGCGCCGAACGCCGATTTGCGGCCGGCCCAGATGCGGGCGCTCTGATCGGCGTCGGCGCTGATTTCCATGGTCTTAGGGCCATACGTCTTGGCAATCGCCGCAATGGCAGCAAGCAGCGCGTCGATTTCGGGGTCGGAGCCCTCGACCTCGACGATCAGCAGCGCTTCGACGTCGAGAGGATAGCCGGCGCCGGCAAAAGCCTCGCACACGGCGATGGCCGGTTTGTCCATGTATTCGATGGCGACAGGAATAATGCCGGCCCCGATGATGGCCGAGACGCAGGCGCCTGCGGCTTCCGGCGTCGCAAAGCCCAGCATCATTGGTCGAGCGCCTTCGGCGGCCTTCAGGATGCGCACGGTGGCCTCGGTGATGACGCCAAGTTGGCCCTCCGAGCCGATTGCGAGGCTCAGAAAATCGTAGCCAGGGGATTCGAGGTGGGCCCCGCCAATCTCGATGATCGAGCCGTCGATCAGAACCATCTTGAGGCCGAGCACGTTGTTCGTGGTCACGCCGTATTTCAGGCAGTGCGCGCCGCCGGAGTTCATCGCCAGATTGCCGGCAAGCGTACAGGCCAACTGAGACGAGGGATCGGGGGCGTAGAAGAACCCCTTTTCCGCGACGCGCTGTGAGATTGCGAGGTTGGTGACGCCGGTCTCAACGCGCACGCAACGGTTTGCGTAGTCGACGTCCAGCACGCGGTTCATCTTTGAGATGCACAGCACGACGGCGTCTTCCGTCGGCAACGCGCCGCCGCACAGCGACGTGCCGGCGCCGCGCGGAATGACCTTTATGCCGGCGTCATGGCAATAACGAAGAACCTTTGCGACCTCCTCCGTCTTGCGGGGCAGCACGACGAGAAGGGGCATCCGGCGATAAGCGGTCAAAGCGTCCGTTTCATAAGCGCGTCGACCGTCGTCGTCGGATATGACGGCTGCGCGGCCGATCAGGCGCGCAAGATCCTCGACGATCGCCTCCCGCCGGCGGATGGCCCCGACATCCGGTTCGGGAAGCTGTACAAGCGACATTCAGAGCGTCTCCAGGGTGCTTCGCGGCGATGACCGGCGGCTGCGTCGGCGGCCTCGTTTCATTTCGCGACACTAAACCAAATGTCGAGCGACTAATCATTGTTCAGTCAAGCGGCCACAGCACGGTAGCCCCGCGCCTGCCCAGTGCGCGCCCTGCGCGCGCCGGACGCGAACGGCAATTGCCCCCAAGTCGCCGCCGCGACCCTGGCCGCCGCTCTCGGGCGGGTTTACGCTCACTGGAGAAAAACAGTCATCCTGCTGCGCCAATTCAGCGATGCATTTTCCTCTGGCAGAAGAAGAACCAATGGGAACGCCTTCGATGACCAGTCCCAGACAGGCTCCGCCGCGAGATCCAAACTTGACCGCCATTTCCGACCTCGACATCTTCGCACGCGTGGCCAGGACCGGCAACATGTCCATGGCCGGCCGCGAGATGGGGCTGTCGCCCGCCGTCGTATCAAAGCGCATCAGCGTCCTCGAGGACCGTCTCGGCGCGCGGTTGTTCCAGCGCACCACGCGTCAATTGACCTTGACGGAAACGGGCGAAGGCTATTTCCGCCGGGTCGTCGATATTCTCAGTCTCGTTGAGGAAGCGGAGGACTATGTCAGTCGGCGCAACACGAAACCGCGCGGCATCCTGCGGATCTCGGCGCCGACATCCTTCGGGCAGAAGCAGATCGCGCCGCACCTCCCGGAATTTCTGACCCGCTACCCGGATATCGAACTTGACGTCCACGCAACCGATGCTTTTTCGGACATCATTCGCGACGGGTTCGATCTGGCTATCAGGATTGGAGAGCTGGAGGATTCCTCTCTCGTGGCGCGCAAACTCGCCAACGAGCAGCGCGTCATCTGCGCCGCGCCTGAGTATCTTCTTCGCGCAGGGACGCCGAAATCCCTCAACGACCTAGAAACCCACAACTGCCTGCTTGCCGGCGCGCAAGACATGTGGCGACTTGATGGGCCCGACGGTCCCGTCGACGTCCGCGTCAGAGGCAACCTGAAATCCAATTCGGCCGAACTCGTGCGCCTCGGATTGATGCAAGGGCTCGGGCTTGCCCTACGCGCCACATGGGACGTCGGAGCTGAGTTGGCGCGCGGTGAACTGGTCGTTGTGCTGCCGGCCTACGCGGGCACGTCGAAAAACGCGATCTATGCGCTGTACCCCTGCCGCGAGTTCATGCCGGCCAAGGTCAACGCGTTTCTCGAGTACTTTGCGGCTGTGATCGAGAAGAACGTCGCGACTTCGCGCAACGTCGACGCCAAGCCCAAACCCGTCAAACGGGCGGCCGGCAAGGCCGTGCACGGGACGTGACGCCGCGCCCGTCGCCGGTCAGCGGCTGGGGCGGCAACTTCCTAAGCACGCCTGCAGCCGACCATCGCAACTCGGAGACCCTTTGGTCGAAATCCTGCACTGGTTGTGTGCTGCGCGGCACTGCTGCACGCATGGGTTGGCTTCAGCGCTGCCGATGACCGGCCCGGCCAGGAAGACCGCAGAGAGCGCCGCCAAGATCAGGACTGAAGCCTTCATGTCGTGCGCCTCGAATCCACAAGCACGCTTCAGTCGTCGCCGACTTTCGCCAATTTGGAGCCTTTTATCCAAATCTGCCTGAACGCAAGGTGAACCGCCCGCTTCCGCACCGCTTAGAAGGCGAATTCCGCGAAGATGTCGTCGATGTTGTTGCGCCACGGCCCGGCATAGCGGGCCAAGAGGTCGTCCGAGACGGTACGGCCGTGACCCGCCAAAACGTCCAACGGCGCCAAGTACTTGGTTTCGTCCTGGTTCATGGCGTTGATGCGCTGCCGGTTCTTCAGGCCGAGCCGCGAGATGCGAAGCGTCTGGCGCGTGAGTTCGCCGACCGTTGTATCGCGAAACGGGGTTTTGAGCGCCGACCGGGGAACTTCCGCGCGCAGCCGCTCGCGCTCTTCTGAAGTCCACGTCTTGACCAGCTGCCAAGCTTGATCCAGGGCCGCATCGTCGTACAGCAGACCGGTCCAGAACGCGGACAAGGCCGTGATCGACTGCCACCGGCCGCCGTCAGCGCCTCGCATTTCCAGAAAGCGCTTCATGCGAACCTCGGGGAAAAGGGTCGTCAAATGATCCGACCAGTCGTCGGCCGTCGGTCGCAGACCTTCAAGTCCCGTGAGCTTACCCGCTAGAAAATCTCGAAACGACGCGCCCGCGACGTCTATGTAGCGACCGTCGCGATAAACGAAGTACATCGGCACATCGAGCGCGTAGTCGAC
This sequence comes from Hyphomicrobium sp., assembly GCA_052386495.1. Classification (GTDB taxonomy): domain Bacteria; phylum Pseudomonadota; class Alphaproteobacteria; order Rhizobiales; family Hyphomicrobiaceae; genus Hyphomicrobium_B. Next base: position 11,229 of record JBQTKA010000026.1, read on the forward strand.
GTAGCGCTCGTATCCCATGCCCTCCTCGAACACGAACGGCAACATGCCCGTTCGCCGCTTGTCCGTGTCGCGCCACACCTCGCTGCGCATCGACTGGAAACCGTTGGGCTGACCTTCGGTGAAGGGCGACGATGCGAACAGCGCCGTTGCGATCGGCTGAAGCGCCAAGGAGATGCGCAGTTTTTTCACCATGTCGGCTTCACTGGCGAAGTCGAGGTTCACCTGCACCGTCGCTGTGCGATACATCATGTCGAGGCCTCGGCTGCCGACTTGCGGCATATAGCGCCTCATCACCTGATAACGCTGCTTCGGCATGGTAGGGACTTCATCGAGCCGCCACTTCGGCGAGAAGCCGACGCCGAGAAATCCGATCTGCAGGTCTTCCCCGACGTCGAGCACTTCGCGCAAGTGCTGCCCGGTCTCGGCCGCCGTTTCATGCAATGTTTCGAGCGGCTCGCCGGACAGCTCGAATTGTCCGCCTGGCTCGAGGCTGATGGTTCCGCCTTTTTCGCCCCGCGGGCGCTTGAGCGCGATGACGTTATCGCCCTCCGAAATCGGCAACCAGCCATAGCGGCGGATCAATTCATCCATAAGCGCGCGAATGCCGCGCGGACCGTCATAAGGCGCCGGCGCTAGCGTTCCGGTCTGAAAAACGAATTTTTCGTGCTCCGTCCCGATGCGCCAGTCCGGCTTTGGCTTCTCGCCGGCGGCGATCCAGGCGACGAGATCATCGCGCGTTTCGACGGGTGAGCTTTGCGCGCCTTGTTCTCTCGTCGACATTTCGATCGGCTCAATCGATTTAAGTGGGCTCTTCTCTAGACGACGGTCGACGCCGACCAGCCTTATGGCCGTCCGCATCAGCTCCGGCAAGTGGGATGGCCGAACGCCGCCGTCAGCGCCAATCGCCGAGCGTAGCGTTGACGAGCGCAAGCGCCGCGACGGCTGCCGTATCCGCGCGCATGATGCGCGGTCCCAGTGAAAGCCGGCGCACGAAGGGTTTCGCAATCAAGGCGTCGCGTTCGCGCGGCGCGAAGCCGCCCTCCGGGCCAATCAAGACGCCAAGGGGGCCAAGGGGAATGCGCGTCAAAGCATCAATCGGATTGGCGCAGTCATTTTCTTCATCGCAGAAGATCAACGGCCGCGCCGAGTCCCAGCCGTCGACGAAGGCTTCAAACCTCGCCGGCGCGCCAACGTCCGGCACGCGCAAAACGCCGCATTGCTCGGCGGCTTCAACAGCGTTGGCGCGCATGCGCTCGAGGTTGACGCGCTCCGCCACGGTATTCTGCGTCAGCACAGGCTGAATCCTCGCCACGCCCATCTCAGTCGCCTTCTGCACCATGTAATCAAGGCGCGCGCGTTTCAGCGGGGCGAAAGCGTAGAGAATGTCTGGTCCATCGACCTGCGGTCTTACCTGCCGATCGACCGCCACGTCGGCGGAACGCTTCGTCGATGCGACGATGGTCGCGGCCCATTCGCCGTCGCGGCCGTTGAACACGAGCAGCGTCGATCCCGGCTTTTGGCGCAACACATGGATCAGATAGTGCGCCTGGTTGTCGCCGACGGTAATGACCGCGCCGGACCGCAGGGGGGCGTCTATGAACAGCCTTTGCGAAGCGAGATCGTGAATTGCCATGCGTCCTCATAGCCAAGGGCTTGCGCTCGCGAAAGGTCGGCTGCGGGATTGCGCCCCTTCGGACCGGCGGATAGCTTGCGACACAGATCACAAGGGAGCCCGGGCGCTTGCCGCAGTCGACCAGTGACGCCGTTCCGGACGCGAACGGCCGCATTCCGGACGCGCCGGCATCAAACTGGGTGGATCGCCTGGCGCCGGCGGCGCTTCGCCCATATTTGCGATTGGGCCGCTTTGACAGACCGATCGGCGTCTGGCTGCTGCTTTTCCCGTGCTGGTGGTCACAGACGATGGCGGAACTGGGCTCGGGCAACCCATTTCCAAATATGTTTCATCTCGCGCTGTTCGCCGCCGGCGCCTTGGTCATGCGCGCCGCGGGCTGCGCCTACAATGACGTCGTCGATCGCGATATCGACCGCCGCGTTCAAAGGACGTCGGCGCGGCCAGTCGCTTCCGGCCAGATCTCGCCGGCCGCCGCGATTGTCTTCGTCGTCATGTGCGGACTGATCGGGCTGGCCGTTCTCGTCAATTTCAACGCCTTCACAATCGGCTTGGCGAGCGCCTCGCTGTTGATCGTTCTCGCCTATCCATTCGCAAAGCGGTTCACGACCTACCCTCAGCTCGTGCTCGGCCTCGCCTTCAACTGGGGCGCGCTTGTTGGGTGGGCCGCCGTCCACGGAACATTAGGCTGGCCCGCGGCCGCGCTCTACGTTGGGTGCGTGCTATGGACGATCGGTTACGACACGATCTACGCTCATCAGGACAAGGAGGACGACGCGCTGCTCGGCCTCGGCTCTACAGCGCTGCAATTCGGCGAGAACACGGCGTCCTACGTCGGCGCGCTGTACGGCCTCGCGGTCGTCGCTTGGATGATCGCGGGCGCGCTGGCCGGCGCCCACTTGACGTACTTTCTCGCCGTCACGCTCGTCTTCCTGCAAATGTCCTGGCAGGTGTCGACTCTCGACACGCGCGACCCCGACAATTGCTTGCGGCGCTTTCGATCCAATCGCGATGTCGGGATCGCCGTGTTCCTGGGCCTCGTCGCCGATATGGCGCTCTCGTGGTCGGCTGGCCTGGCTTGAAATTCGCCTCAGTAGCGCCGCCGGCGCTCAAAAAAGACAAACGCGGCCGAGAGGTCGCCCTCCCCGCCGCGCCGTCGCGCCTCACTGTGACTCTTCGAGCGGCTGGCTGGCCCAGCCTTAATCCGAGGTTGACAGATTTGTCTTCCGATCGGCTTAAAAGGCAGCGTAAATTCCTTTTGGCTGACCGTCTCGAAACGAAACGATCCGAGCCGAGCGGCGCAGAGGCGCCCATAACCCAATCAAGGAACTTACGGCAGCAATGACGAAGCCCAGCAGTCTCCAGAACGACGCCCCTCAGCTCCTTCATCTCGTTTTTGGCGGCGAACTCGTCTCCCTCGACAGCCACGAATTTCGCGACCTGAGCAAAGTGGACGTGGTCGGCATTTATCCCAACTATGACTCGGCGCTTGCTGCATGGAAGGGCGCAGCCCAGCGCACCGTCGATAACGCGATGATGCGCTACTTCGTCGTCCACCTTCATCGACTGCTCGAGCCGGGCGCGTCCGTGCGCGCGGGATGATGGGCCGCGACTGCAGGCGATTTATTCACGCCTGAGCACGCTATTGACCAAGCGCGTCGCCCATCGCTTCGCCTGGAAACGTTCTGCAATTGCGTCGGGATCGTAGTCGCGCTCTACCCAATCCCAGAACGCGATTGGCCGGCGCGCATTATCCTTTAAGTACTGGTCGAATACGGCGCCGAGTACGCCGGTTTCGGCCTGCCTGATGTGGCCAAATCGCAGCGCAAGCTGTCCGCGCGCTTCGGCGATCGGCGCGCCGTCGTGGACGTGTCGGGCGATGGCGCTCATCAGTCCGGCGCGATCCGCGCCCGACTTGCAGTGGATGGCGATCGGATAGGCGACGCGCACGAGCGCATCGCGCATTTCGAGAAGTTCTTCGCGCGTCGGCGCCGCGCGCGAACGCAGCCGCAGATTTACGAGTCGAACGCCATTCCTAGCGCAGGCGCGTTCCTCAAGCCACTGCGTGCCCGGAGATTGATCGCGGCCGCGCAGGTTGATCACCGTCTTCACGCCGCGACGCGCCAGCAAGGCAATGTGACGCGGCGCCGGTTGCGCCGATCTCCAAATATCTGGCGAAATCTGATGGCGATTGTTGAAAAGCGCGCGAACGATTCCGAAGTCGGCCGTGAGCATGTCGATGTAGCAGAGCGCCGGCGCGACCGAATCGCGGATCCATGGCGTGCGACTCCTTCTGGCGCGACTGATCAGGCCGCCCGTCTTGCGCCGCAAGCCGCGCTTCGCCTCTTTCAGAAAACTCGCCATAAGGCGTCGTCAGGCTCCAGTCTTGCGGCCGTCGTGACGTCTCCGCATTGCAGGTGACAACTGCGACGAATCGCCGAATCCCTTTATGACAGTCACGTCGATCGGATCGACCGACACCTATTCGCTCCGGACCCTCGCGGCAAGGGGCGACACCAGCGATGCCGATGCGCTACGTTACCGAGGCGCCGCTCTTGCCCGAGGTAGTTTGAACGTATGGCCGATACGAAGACCTCGCTGCTGCGGCTGGGCGGTCGCGGCATCGCGGGGCTTATCAAGTACGTCGAGAAAACGTCCGACGTCGTTTACGAACCCCGCGATCTCCGAGCGCGTCTCAGAGCCACGCACCCTTGCATCGTCGCCGGTTGGCATGGGCAGTTCATGATGCTCGCCTGCCTTCATCCGGGCGACATCCGCGTCGAGGCCATGGTGGCGCGCCACGGCGACGCCGAGCTGATCGGCGCGGCTCTGGAGCGGCTGAACACGCATCTCATTCGCGGCGCCGGCGCCGGCGACCGCAAGCGCGACCGGGGCGGCGCTGCGGCTTTGCGCCTCTCCGTCAAGTCGCTCGTTGACGGTGCGTCGCTGGTGATGACGGCGGATATTCCACCAGGCCCGGCGCGCGTAGCCGGGCTTGGCGTCATCATGATCGCGCGCATGTCGGGCCGGCCGATCGTCCCGGTTGCCGCCGCGACGAAGCGCTTCGCGTCCTTCGACACGTGGAGCCGCATGACGGTCAATCTGCCGTACTCCAAACTGGCATTTGTCGGCGGCGACCCGATCGTCGTGCCGCGCGACGCCGACGCGAAAACCATGGAGCAGAAGCGCGTGGAGCTTGAGACGGCGCTCAACGCAGCGACGGCCAAGGCCTACGCGCTCGCTGGCGCGGATCAGACGCGCGCCACCCCCCTCGATCACCTGGCAGCCCAATCGCCGCCGCCGCCGGGTGCGCTGTTAAAATTGTACCGCCTGGGCATGTCGGCGCTTCGCCCGACGACGCCTCTGATTCTCAATCTCAGGGGCCGGCGCGGCAAGGAAGACCCGTCGCGCCGCGGCGAGCGGTTGGGTTTCGCTGGTCATCCCCGTCCTGAAGGCGCGGTGATATGGACGCATGCCGCCAGCGTCGGCGAGACGATCGCCGTGCTCCCGCTGATTGAGGACATTCTGAAGGAGATTCCACACGCCCACGTGTTAATGACCACCGGCACCACGACTTCGGCCGAACTTGCTGCACGCCGCCTACCTGCGCGCGCCGTCCACCAGTATGTTCCGCTCGACGTGCCGCAGTATGCGGCGCGCTTCCTCGACCATTGGCGGCCGAACCTCGCGATGTTCACGGAATCGGACATTTGGCCGAACCTTGTGCTCGCCACGGCGGCGCGCAACATTCCACTTGCGCTCGTCAACGCGCGCATGTCGCCGCGAAGCCAGCGCCGCTGGCGAAAAGGCGCGCACATCGGCCGGCCCCTGTTCTCGCGCTTCGCTGTCGCGCTCGCGCAGAATTCCGCGATCGCCAAGACGTTGAAGCGCCTGGGATCGCCAAACGTCATCGTTGCCGGAAATCTGAAGATCGACGCGCCGCCGCCGCCGATCGACGCCGACGCCCACGATGCTCTGCGAACGGCCGTCGCCGACCGTCCGGTTTTTCTCGCGTCGAGCACGCACCCCGGCGAGGATGAAGCCATCGCAGCCGCTCATCGGTCGCTGTTGCCGGTCATTCCGAACCTGCTCACAATCGTCGCGCCCCGCCACCCGGAACGCGGCGGCGACGTCGTGAGGCTCTTTGGCGAGTACGGCTTCGCAACCGCGCAGCGCAGCGCCAATGCCTTGCCCGCGCCTGCGACAAGCGTCTACGTCGCAGACACGATCGGCGAACTCGGCACGCTCTACGCAGTGGCCCCGGTAGCGTTCATCGGCGGATCGCTCATCCCGCACGGCGGGCAGAATCCGATCGAGGCCGTTCGTCATGGCTCCGTCGTTTTGAGCGGACCGCACGTCCATAATTTTCGCGACGCTTACGATGCGCTGATCGCTGGCGGCGGCGCATTCACGGTCGGCAACGCCGACGACATTGCCCGCGAAGTCCGGCGCCTGCTGTCCGAACCGCGGGAAATGGAGAAAGTTCAGACAGCGGCGAGCAAGGCCCTCGACGAATTGAGCGGCGCGCGGGCCGCGACGCTCGCGGCGCTCCAGCCTTTTTTGACGGCTCTGAAGGACTAGCCCATGCGGCGCGGCGAACCCGACTGGTGGTATGCGGACCCGCCCGGCCTGACGCCGCGACTTCTCGCTCCGGCAGGCTGGCTCTACGGCGCAGCCGCGGTCGCGCGCTACCGTCTGGCGACGCCCGCGCCCGCCGCGCGACCCGTCGTATGCGTCGGCAATTTCACCGCCGGCGGAACGGGAAAGACGCCGCTCACCATCGCAATAGCCGAGATCGTACGCGAGATTGGATTCGAGCCCTGGGCATTGTCCCGCGGCTATGGCGGCAGCCTCGCCGGTCCTGTTCGCATCACACTTGGCGATCACGCCGCCACGGACGTTGGCGACGAGCCGCTGCTGCTCGCCCGGTCCATGCCGACGGTCGTCGCCCGTGACCGGCGCGCCGGCGCCGCGCGCATCGCTGAAACGGCGACTGATAGAGCCGTCATCCTGATGGACGACGGCCTGCAGAACCCGGCGATCAGGAAGGATTTGTCATTCGCCGTCGTCGACCGCGGGCGCGGGTTGGGCAACGGCCGCGTCATCCCGGCCGGTCCGCTGCGGGCGCCGCTCGAATTCCAGGCGCCGCAGGTCGACGCATTGATCATCAACGGGTCGCCAGAATCGCCCCTGCGCGCCGACGTCGCGGCGCTGGCGGAACAGGTCGGCGGCCCCGCCATCTCCGCTTGGCCGGTCGTCGCAGGCGTAGAGGGCGAATGGCGCGGCAGGCGCGTCGTTGCGTTTGCCGGTATCGCGAATCCGGCGCGGTTTGCAAAACTGTTGGAAGGCGCCGGAGCCGTAATCGTCGCGTTTCGCGGCTTCGGCGACCACCATCCGTTCACCGATCGCGAAGCGGAAGAACTTCTTGCCCAAGCTCAGGAGCGGTCGGCCGTCCTCGTCACCACCGAGAAGGACGCCGCGCGCCTCGTCGGGCGAAGCGGGGCCGTGGCCGACCTTGCGGCGCATTGCGAGGTCCTGCGGATCAGGATGGCGTTTGCGAGCGGCGACAAGGCTAAGCTTGCAAGCCTTTTGACCCTCGCTCTTGATAAGTCGTAAGTGCGCCTACGTCCTGGCCTGATCGCGAAGTTGGAGATATCGTTTCACGGATACTTCGGCCGAAGCGTAGGCCTCCTGCGCGTCAACGCTCCAATAGCGAAGATCGCCCAAGGCGATCTGCTGTCCGGTGACGGCGCAGCGCACGAAGTCGCCCGGCGACAGAACTTCGAATTCCCCGTCCAGAAACCGGATTTTGGCCTCGTTGCGCAGCCCGAAGAACTTTTCGATCCGGTTCATGCTCGAAGCGTCCTGACCAGCTGATGGGACCGGACTTTCCCATCTGTCCGGGCCGCGATGCGACCCGTCTTATAGCACTTCGCTTAAAAAAGTGAGCCCTGGCCGCCGCGGTCGCCGCCGCCCCGCTGCGGCGAACTGCCGGTCTCCGTCGCAGCGCTCTTCGGCGCGGGCGCCGCGCTGAGCGTACGCGCCGCAACCCGGCCATCGCGGAATTCGATCGAGACATCAGAGCCCGCGTTGACGCCGTCGGCGCGACGCACCATGCGCCCCTCAGCGTCCCGGACAATTGCAAATCCCCGCGCCAAGACGCTCTGATACCCAAGCGTCGTCAGCACGGCGCCGCGCGCCTCCAAGTCGCGGCGCAGCACGACGATGCGATTCGCCAAGGCTTGGCGCGCGCGTCCTTCCAAACCCGCAAGACGATCGCGCGATCTCCCAAGCCGATGGGAGATCGGCGCCGGGGTCAGGCGGCTCGACAGACGCACGAGACGCGCGCTGTGGCGATGCGTCGCCGCCAACAGCGACCGGCCGAGCCGCTGCTCGGCGGCGTTGTATCTCTGACGCGGCAGCTGCACCAGCCTGACCGGCGACGGCAACCGCCCCGCGACGTGGGCGAAGCGCGCAGTCTTCCGTTGAACAACGCCCATCAGGCTTTGATCGAGCCGCGCCCCCGCCGCATCAAAACGCTGGCGCGGCAGAGCGATGATCTCGTCGCGCCTCGGCAGTCCGCGCGCAGCGGCCCTTAATATGGTCCGCGCGTTCTCGATGGCGCGACGCATCGCGATCCGATGGCGCAGACCGAACTTGTCGAGCGCTTCGATTAGGTCTGCGTATTTTGGTACGGCCCATTCCGCCGCCTTCGTCGGAGTCGGCGCGCGCGCGTCGGCGACGAGGTCAATCAACGTCCAGTCGGTTTCGTGTCCGACGGCGGAGATAAGCGGGATGGCGCTCTCCGCGGCCGCACGCACGACGATCTCCTCGTTGAACCCGAACAGGTCTTCGAGGCTGCCGCCGCCGCGCGCCACGATCAGGACATCGGGGCGCGGAATTCCGCCGTCGACCGGCAGGGCATTGAAGCCGCGTATGGCGGCTGCAATCTCAGCAGCGCTACCCTCTCCCTGCACGCGCACCGGCCAGATCACGACGCGGGTCGGGAAACGCTCCTCAAAACCGTGCAGCATATCGCGGATCACGGCGCCGGTTGGCGAGGTTATGACGCCCACAACTCTCGGCAAGAAGGGCCGCGGCTTCTTGCGAGCATCGTCAAACAGGCCTTCGGCGGCAAGTTTGCGTTTGCGCTCTTCGAGCAGCGCCATCAGCGCGCCGGCGCCCGCGGGCTCAAGCGCCTCGATCATGATCTGATATTTAGAGGACCCAGGGAACGTCGTAATCTTTCCCTGCGCAATGACCTCCATGCCTTCTTCAGGCTTGAATCGAAGGCGTCCGAAGACCCCTTTCCAGATCACGGCTTCGATCTTCGCTTTCTCGTCTTTCAGCGAAAAATAACAGTGTCCAGAGGCATGCGGCCCGCGATAGCCCGACACTTCCCCCTTCAATCGCACGTATCCAAAGCCGTCTTCGAGCGCGCGCTTGATGGCGCCGGAAAGTTCCGACACAGAGAACTCCGGCGCATTGGCGCCGGCGCGATCTGTGGATGACGGTGCAGGGGGCACATCGAACCTGGGTTGTGCGTTTCGCGTTCGATGCTACACCAGTGCGCGAATTGCAACAGGTTCGATAATGAATGTTTTATTGATCGGCTCCGGCGGCCGCGAACACGCGTTAGCGTGGGCCTTGAACGCCTCTCCGCTGCTTAGCAAACTCTATTGCGCGCCGGGAAACGCCGGCATCGCGGAAGTCGCGGAATGCGTCGCGCTTGACGCCGCCGATCATCCGGCCGTCGTCGCATTCTGCGAAACACATCAGATCGGCTTCGTCATCATCGGCCCTGAAGCGCCGCTGGTCGCGGGTCTCGGCGACGCGTTGAGCGACGCGCGAATCAAACACTTCGGACCATCCAAAGCCGCGTCTCAGCTCGAGGGCTCGAAGGGCTACACGAAAGACCTTTGCCGAGCGCACAATATTCCGACCGCCGCCTATGGGCGTTTCAGCGATGCGCACGCGGCAAAATCCTACATCGCCGGCCACCGCTTGCCGGTCGTCGTCAAGGCAGATGGCCTCGCCGCAGGAAAAGGCGTCGTCATCGCGATGACGGCGAAAGAGGCGTTCGACGCCGTCGACGCCTGCTTTTCCGGCGCGTTCCAGGGCGCCGGAGCCGAAATCGTCATCGAGGAGTTTCTCGACGGCGAAGAGGCAAGTTTCTTCGCGCTGTGCGACGGGACACACGCGCTGGCGCTCGCCACCGCGCAAGACCATAAGCGCGTCGGGGATGGCGACACCGGACCGAACACGGGCGGCATGGGCGCCTACTCGCCGGCGCCGGTGATGACGCCAGAAATGATCGAGCGGACGATGGCGGAGATCATTCGCCCCACCGTCGCAGCCATGGCGCAGCGCGGCGCACCCTTCAATGGCGTGCTCTTTGCGGGACTGATGATCACGTCGTCCGGTCCGAAGCTGATCGAGTACAACGTCCGGTTCGGCGATCCTGAAACGCAAGTTCTGATGTTGCGCCTCAAGTCCGACCTCTTGGCCGCACTGATCGCCACGGCGGAAGGCGTGCTCGACGCATTCGACGTGCGTTGGAGCAGCGACGTCGCTTTGACCGTCGTGATGGCCGCAAACGGCTACCCTGGTCCGCCTTTGACAGGGACGGAGATCAAAGGCCTCGAACGCACGAAGCGGATTGGCGGCGTCGAAATCTTTCATGCTGGGACTCGCCGTGATGGCGTGCGCCTGCTCGCCGACGGCGGCCGCGTGCTGAACGTCACGGCGCGCGGGGCGACCGTCGCTGAGGCCCAGGCCCACGCCTATGCCGCAATCGCTTTGATCGACTGGCCGGACGGGTTCTGCCGCAGCGACATCGGCTGGCGCGCTGTCATGCGCGACGCCGGAGCGTCACAAAAGTCGTGAGCTCGGCGGCCGCGACGGCGCGGCTCTTGCGCGCCGCCGCGAACGCCGCAAGAGTTGCGCGCCATGACGCCTCGCCGCCCGGCCGTCCATCAGCCGACCGTCCCAACGTCCGCGTCTCGACGCGACGTCGCACGGCAGGCGACGCCGACCGCATCGCCAAAGATCGGCCTGGCGCTCGGCGGCGGCGGCGCGCGCGGGCTCGGTCACATCGTCATGCTCGAAGCCTTCGATGAATTGGGCGTGCGCCCCTCCGTCATCGCGGGCACGTCGATCGGCGCGATCTACGGGGCAGCCTACGCCTCGGGCGTCTCCGGCAAAGAACTGCGCGCGCATACCCGCGAAATCCTGTCGCAGCGCTTTGGCCTCGTTCGCGATCTTTTCGCCGCGCGCGCCCAGCCCTTTCAACGCTTCTTCAATCCGCTCACGGCGCGATCGGCATTTCTCGACGCGGCGGCCGTCGTCGACGTGATTCTGCCCAAGGCGGTGAAGTCGGATTTTTCCGAGCTCGAGACGCCGTTGAAGATCGTCGCCTCCGCTTTCTATGAACAGGAGCAGGTCGTTTTCACCCAGGGCGCGGTTCGAACGGCCGTTGCGGCAAGCATGGCGCTGCCGGTGATCTTCCAGCCCGTCGTGCGCGACGGCCGCACCGTGATCGACGGCGGGTTGACCAACCCGCTGCCCTTCGACCTTCTGATCGACGAGGCCGACGTCGTCGTCGCCATCGACGTCTCCGGGGCGCCGACGCCGGACCCTCGACGCCAGACTCCGACGGCCTTCGAAGCGCTCTTTGCCAGCGCCTTCCTGTTCGAGAAATCGATCGTGAGAGAAAAGTTGAAATCGGTCAGGCCTGATATTTTGATCAGCGCAGGCACGAGCCAGTTTCTTGTGCTCGAGTTTTTGAAGTACGACGAAATCCTCGCAGCCGCAGAACCCGCCAAAGAGCGGCTCAAGACGCAGCTGGCGCGCGTATTGTCGGTGGAGACGCTACCGCAGTTGGAGGCGCATCAAGAAACGCCGATCGCCGCGCCGAAAAAGAAGCGCGGCTTTCTCTCGCGCAAGCCGAAAGGCGGAAAATCCGGCGACCGCTAGTCGTTGCGGCGTTCCGCAAAAAAAGTCGTCAGCAGCGCCGCCGCCGCCGCCGCCTGGATACCGCCGTAAATCTCGGGCGCGTGATGGCACGTCGCGTGACAGAAGACACGTGCGCCGTGTTCGACGCCGCCGCTCTTCGGATCGCTCGCCGCAAAATAAAGCCGTCGGATGCGCGCAAACGAGATGGCGCCGGCGCACATCGGGCAGGGCTCCAGCGTCACGTAGAGGTCGCATCCCGCGAGGCGCTCTTGTCCGAGACGCGCGCAGGCGCGGCGGATCGCGACGATCTCGGCGTGGGCCGTGGGATCGCTTCCTTCGCGCGTCTGATTGCGCGCTTCCGCAAGCACCGCGCCGTCTGGGCCCACAATCACGGCGCCGACCGGCACTTCGCCCGCCGCCGCCGCCTCGCGCGCCAAATCCAGCGCCCGCGCCATATGGCTTATCGGCTGCCGCGATGTCATAAGGTCGCCTCGCACGTCACTGGGATGCGTCTCGTTCATGGCCAAGCCGACCCTCGCCGAAAAGCCGCCGGCTTCTGCGCCGTCCAGCACTGGCGAAGCGATGCGCATCGCCAAGGCGATGGCGCGGGCCGGGCTCTGCTCGCGCCGCGAAGCCGAGCGCTGGATCGCAGATGGCCGCGTCAGCGTCAACGGCAAGCTCTTGAAAACTCCGGCCATCGAAGTCAGCGGCAAGGACAAGATCATCGTAGACGGCCGGCCGCTGCCCGCAGCCGAGCCGCCGCGCCTGTGGCGGTATCACAAGCCGCGCGGCCTCGTCACCACGCACGCCGACCCGCAGGGCCGACCAACCGTCTTTGAAAAGCTGCCGCCGGAAATGCCGCGCGTCGTCTCCATCGGCCGCCTCGACTTCAACACCGAGGGACTTCTCTTGCTGACCAACGACGGCGAACTTGCGCGCCACATGGAGCTGCCCGCCACAGGCTGGGCGCGACGCTATCGCGTCCGCGCGATGGGCCGCGTCTCTCAACCCGACCTCGACAAGCTGAAAGACGGCGTCGACGTGGAGGGCGTCCGATACGGTCCCGTCGAAGCGGCGATCGACAGCGTGCAGGGCGCGAACATGTGGCTGACGATCGCCATTCGGGAAGGCAAGAACCGCGAAGTCCGCAAGATCCTCGATCACCTCGGCGTGACGGTGAACCGGCTCATTCGCGTGTCGTTTGGTCCGTTCCAACTGCTCGATCTGGCGCCCGGCGCGGTCGAAGCCGTCAAGCGCCGCACGCTCGCCGAGCAACTGGGGCCGAAAGTCGCCAACCAATTCGGCATGACGGAAAACCTTGAACAGCGCAAAGCGCGCCACGCGCGCGGCAAAGCCGCGTCCAGCGCGCGCGATGGCGGGGGATGAGAATCGTCGCCGGAAAATTCCGCGGGCGCGCTCTTGCGACGCCGGCCGACACGGCTGTGCGTCCCACGTCCGACCGCGTGCGCGAAAGCATTTTCAATATTCTCGCCCACGGCGTCGACGACTTCGACCTAAGCAGTGCGCGCGTGATCGACCTGTTCGCCGGAACCGGAGCGCTCGGTCTCGAAGCGATGTCGCGGGGCGCGGCGTACTGCCTGTTCGTCGAGGAGGCGCCTGAGGCGCGGGCGCTGATCCGCGCCAATGTCGAGGCCTTCGGGCTTGCCGGCGAAACGCGCATTTTCCGCCGCGACGCGACAGATCTCGGCTCGATCGGCACGATGGCGCCTTTCAACCTCGCGTTTCTCGACCCGCCGTACGGCAAAGGGCTTGGCGAAAAGGCGATGACGTCGCTTGGTTCGGGTGGTTGGCTGGCGCCGGGCGCCATTTGCGTTCTTGAAGAGCGTGCAGGTCAGGCCGTCGCGCCGCCCCCATCTCTTGTCGAATTCGATCGGCGCGCCTGGGGCGAAACCGAGGCGCGGTTCTTGCGAACCTAAATGACGTCCGCTGATGTCCGATCAGAGGGCGTTCCGACGCGCCACCCCTGCACGCCGTACCAGCAAATGAAGGCGTACGCCGGCGCCGCGATGGCGGCGTAGGCCAGTTGAAAATCGATGCTCTCCTTCAACACCGCAAACGCGTAGGGCATCAGTGCGCCGCCGGCGATCGCCATGATGAGCAGCGCCGATCCCGTCTCGGTGCGCCGTCCGAGCCCGCGGATCGCAAGGGGAAAGATCGCCGGCCACATCATCGCGTTGGCGAAGCCGAGGCTGGCGATCATCGCCACCGACGCGAAGCCGCTGGTCATCGTCGCCAGAACAGTCAGCACTACGCCCAACGCGCCTGACAACGCGAGATAGCGCTCCTGCGACGCGACCTTCGGAATGAGCGCGAGACCCGCGATATAGCCGACCAGCATGGCGAACAACGTATAGGACGTGAAAAACCGCGTATCGTTTAGCGGCAATCCGAATCCGGCTCCGTAGACGCCGATGGCGTCGCCCGCCATAACCTCGACTCCGACGTACAGAAACAGGCAAACGACGCCAAGCCACAAGTGCGGAAAGCTGAAAATGCCCGCGCCATCGTCGTCGTTGCTTCGTTGGGCGTTGGCCGCCTCGGGCATCATGTCGGGCAAACTCGATCGCGCGATGCATACGGCCAGGATGGCCAGCAGCGCGGCCATAGCCATGTACGGCCAATACACCTGCGCCGCGAACTCATCGAGAAGCGCGCTCCGCGCAGCCGGCGTCGCGGCCTCATTCACGCGCGAATCGAAATCGTCGAGCCCGCGCATGGCGATGGCGCCGAACACGAAGGGCGCAAGAAAGCCCGCGAACTTGTTGCAAATGCCCATCACGGCGATGCGCCGAGCCGCGCTCTCGATCGGCCCGACGATCGAGACGTACGGATTGGCCGCCGTCTGCAGCAGCGCGAGCCCCGCGCCGATAATGAATAGACCCGTCAAGGCGCCTGAATAGACCCGCGCCGTCGTGGCGTGGCCGAACAACACGGCGCCGGCGCCCATGACCAGCAGTCCCAGCGCCATGCCGCGCTTCATGCCGGTGCGCCGAAGGATTCCCGCCGACGGCAACGCGAGAAAAAAATACGACAGGTAGAAAGCCATCGGGACGAGGAACGCGCCGACGTCATCGAGGTCGAACGCAAGCTTGGCGAACGTGATGAGCGGGCCGTTGAGCCAGGTAACGAAGCCAAAGATGAAGAACAGCCCGCCGATGATGACGATCGGCCCGAAATCCCCGCTTTTTGCCGTCATCTCGGACCTGGCCCGCATTCCCTCGCCATGCGGGCGAACCTAGGCGGTTCTCCGGCCGGGCGCACGCCGCCACAAGACCTCAACAGCGCCCAGAAATTAGAAACTCTCTAATAAAAGTGTGTCATTGGTGACGGAAAGCGTCAACTACCACACTTGACGGGCGGTCCCCCGGGGCGCATTTTCGGATTGCCCTTTGGACATAGAGGGGCATCCGACGACGGGGCCTTGAACCCCGAATGATTGGAGACTTGCGTTCGTGATAGTCTGCTCTTGCAACGTTATTTCCGACCGCGACATTGACGTCGCCGTCATTGACATCATGGGCGCGCCGAATGCGCCGATCCCGACGCCGGGCGTCGTTTTTCGTCACCTGAGCAAGCGCATGAACTGCTGCAAATGCGCGCCTGTGGCGGTTGCGACAATCTACGCAGCGATGGATCGCTTGGCCGCCGGTACGCGCGTCTGCCCGTTCATTCTCGCAGAGGCGCGTGCGAAACTGGTCCGGCTAGAAGAGCGCCGTCAGCGCCGCGAAACGCTCCGCACAGAATGGCTGTCGCAAGGGCATCAGCGAGTCGCCTAGACGGCGGGTATCGCGCTCTGTGTTCGCATAGCCGCCTTCGGGCGGCTTTTCATTGCACGCGACGCCCCTTGGCAAAGACGAATGGGCCATGTTAGAACTGTTCTAAACAACAGTTCCGCGGATTTTGAGGAGCGTTTCATGAAGGGCAACAAAGAAGTCATCGCACGTCTGAACGAAGCCCTCAAACTCGAACTCGGCGCCATCAACCAGTATTGGCTGCACTATCGCCTCCTCGCCAACTGGGGATACACGAAGCTCGCCAAAAAAGAGCGCAAAGAGTCGATCGAGGAAATGGAGCACGCCGACAAGCTCGTCGACCGCATCATTTTCCTTGATGGGCATCCAAACCTGCAACACGTGGCGCCGCTGATGATCGGCGAAAACATCAAGGAAGTGCTGGAATGCGATTTGAAGGGCGAGCACATCGCCCGCGAGAGCTACTCGAAATCACGCGACGTTTGCCGTGAGCACAACGACTACGTCACGATGCAGCTGTTTGAAGAGCTTTTGAAGGACGAAGAAGGCCACATTGACTTCCTGGAAACGCAGCTCGACTTGATAAAGCGCATCGGCGTCGAGAACTACGGCCAGCTGCAGTCGGACAGCGCCGACGATTCGAAGGATCACTGACAACGTGACGGCCGAGTTCGCGTCGACGGAACTCGTTCCTGGCCGCTCCTGCGACGACTGCACGATGTGCTGCAAGCTGCTGGCCGTCGAGTCCATAGAGAAGCCGCGCGCCGCGTGGTGCCCGCACTGCAATCAAAAACGCGGCTGCCGCATCTATGCGGATCGTCCGGGCGAATGCGGCGCCTTCTATTGCGGATACCGGCGCATCTCCGGCATCGACGAACGCTGGAAGCCTTCGAAGTCCAAGCTCGTCATCAACTACGAAGAAGATACCGGGCGCCTCGTAATCCACGTCGATCCGGTGCGGCCGGACGCTTGGCGCATCGCGCCGTTCTATGGCGTTCTGAAGCAGTGGTCGCTGACCGCCGTCAAACGCAACGGCATGGTCATCGTATGGACCGGCGATCACGCGACGCTCGTCTATCCCGACGAAGACAGAGATCTAGGCGTCGTCCGCGACGATCAGGTGTTCGTGCCCGTCGAACGCATGACGCCGCGGGGGATTGAAACGCATTTCGACCTCGTCGAGCCCGACGATCCAAGAGCTAGAACCTAAAGCCCCGATATTCTCTTCCAAGAGTCGCACGCCTCCGCGAACGTGCCATGCCCGACCTGCAGATCGAAATTCTTGTTCTCCCGAATGGCTTGGTTTCTGACTTTGCCGGAAATCCAAAGGTCGCCCAGCATCACAAGATCGGAAATATCGGCCTGGTCCACGACATCCAGGTCCAACTCCGCAATTTTGAGGAACGTGTCGACCGACAGTCCTTCGGGCGGACGCCACGGCTCGCCCGGCGTCGCGCGCACCGGACGCAACAGCGGACTCATGCGGACGACGTTGCCTGACACCGGCGGCCAGACTTTCGGCGGCCCGATCGGATCGGGCAACGGCTGGCCGAGAATGACGTGCGCAGTGAACGTGGCGCTATCGGGCGGATCGTCGAGAATGCTGGTCGCCAGCATGCCGACGTCGCCGAGCAGCGTCGAAATGGTCGGCCCTGTTTGCTTCAGTCGACTGTCCACGGCGTCGCCGCTGTCATGCGGCGGCAACGAGACGGTGCCCGTTCCGAGGCTCAGAACTTGAATATCGCTCAACGCGGGAACGCCCCGCCGCCGGTTGGCCAGCGTTTCGACGACGCTCGCAAGGACCGGATTGTTATAGCCCGCGATCGCGCCGTCCCAATAGCGCTGACCGTCGAACTCCGCCGGCTCGATGAAGTATTTGACGGGCGCATTGGTCGACGCATGGATGGCCTGCGCCAGGGTCGAGTCCTTGCCCGGCGGCGGCGTCACGACCGGCACAAATGAAGGCCGCTGGACGGGTGCGCTTCCGGCCATGCTGTGCGCATTCGAACGGAAGAATTTCGCCCGCTTCCTGTCGTAGTCAAAGGCGCAAATCAGGAAATGCACGCTCTTGCCGTAGCGCATCACGAAATTCTGGTGATGGTCCTGCAGGCTGCGGTCGCCGGCCGGATCGAGAAGGCCCATGAGCCCGGTAAACTTCGACGACGTTCGATACTTCGCTCCGACCGGAGAAATAAAACTCAACGTCTGGTTCCAGACGGAGCGAAGCGGTTTGCCCTCAGAATCAAAATCGAACGGCAGGCGGTCGAAAACCTTCCGGCGCGCGTCGAACTGAAGGAAGAACTCCAAGATTTCGCTCAACGTCTTGTTGGTTAGAAGCCCACCAAGCACAATGCTGCCGCCGGAATTTGCCGCGACAAGATCGAAGTGTTTGAGAACGTCATGGCCCCGGCACTGCGGGCCATAGATGGATTGCAGCGCCATCACCTCGATCAGGGCCCAAGAGCCGCCGCCGTCAAGGCTCAGTATTCGATACGCAGCCATACGCGCCTCGTTGCAAAATCGCCTGTCTGGAAACGTCGTCTCTGGAAATTCGACCCCGGCGATAAAATAGATCGGACGCCGCAACCCCCGCCACAAAAAAGTATCGCCGAACGGCCGGGTGGAGACGTCGCGCCCGACGCGCTATCGCCTCCCGAACAACCTCTCGATGTCCGCGAGCTTCAGTGACACGTAGGTCGGTCGGCCGTGGTTGCATTGGCCCGAATACGGCGTTGCCTCCATCTCCCGCAGCAGCGCGTTCATTTCCTCCGCCGTCAGGCGTCGGCCCGATCGCACGCTGCCGTGACACGCCATGCGCGACGCCACGGCTTCGAGACGGTCACGAAGCGCCCGCGCCGCGCCCTCTGCGCGCAGTTCGGCGGCAAGGTCCGTCACCAAGCCTTCGACGTCGACTGCGCCGAGAAGCGCCGGCGTCTCGCGGACCGCGACCGCGCCCACGCCAAAACCTTCGAGCACGAGTCCAAGCTCAGAGAGCTCCGCGGCGCGCGACGTCAAGAGTTCGGCGTCGTCGGCGTCGAGGCTGACGATCGCCGGGATCAGCAGGCCCTGCGTGGCGACGCCGCCGCCCGCGAGGCCTGCCTTCAAACGCTCGTAGACAAGGCGCTCGTGCGCTGCGTGTTGGTCGACGATGACGAGGCCGTCGCGCGTCTGCGTCACGATGTAGTTCTCATGCACCTGCGCACGCACAGCGCCGAGCGGCCGCTCCACCAGCGCGTCCGGCGCAGCCGCCAGACCGGCGCGGGCGTCCGCGCTGACGCTCTCCAACGCAGTGAACGGCGCCTGAAACGCCTCGGCGAAGCCGTTCGGCAAATGAAACGACGACGAACGCGCCGCTATGTGCGAAGGCAGCACGCTGGCCTCGAACGCCTCGACCGTCAGCGCGCCGCCCTGCGCCGAGGCGCGATGCCCGGCCTTCGCCAATGCGTCGCCTAACGCGGCGATCAGAAGCGATCGCACACGACTGGAATCGCGAAACCGCACTTCGGCTTTGGCAGGATGCACATTGACGTCGACATCGGCAGGCTGGCACTCCAAAAATAGCGCCAGCAACGGCGAACGCCCGCGCGGGATCAGATCGCCATAGGCGGCCCGCACCGCGCCGATGAGCAGCTTGTCCTTCACCGGTCGGCCGTTAACGAAGAGATATTGCTGGCTCGCGTCCGGGCGGTGCAGCGTCGGCAGACCGGCAAATCCGAAGACGCGCATCGGACCCGATGCGCCGTCGCCGCCGCCGGCAATTTCCAGCGCATCCGCAAAGAACGCGGCGCCCATGATGGCGCCGAGGCGAGACAGATGCCCCCGTGCGTCGTCGCTCTCGCGCGGAAAATGGATCGGCCTCTTCTCGCCCGTCTGGAGGACGAACCCCACGGCCGGATGCGCCATCGCCAAGCGGCGCACCGTTTCGCCGACGGCCATCGCTTCGGCGCGCGCCGATTTCATGAACTTCAATCGCGCCGGCGTCGCCGAGAACAGGTCGCGCACCTCGACGACGGTTCCGGGATTGAGCCCAGCGGGCTTAACCGAACCTTTCGCACCGCGCTCCACAACGATGCTGGAGCCGTGCGGCGCGCCCCGCTGCTGTGTTTTGATTTCGAGTCGTGCGATCGCGCCAATGGACGGCAGCGCTTCACCGCGAAATCCGAGGCTGCGGATGTCGAACAGGTCCTCCTCAATGAGTTTCGACGTCGCGTGGCGCTCGACCGACAGAGCCAGATCGTCCGGCGTCATGCCGACGCCGTCGTCGGTGACGCGGATCACCGACAGGCCGCCGCCCGCGACGACGACTTCGATGTTTTGTGCGCCGGCGTCGAGCGCGTTCTCGACGAGTTCCTTGACGACGCTCGCCGGACGCTCGACGACTTCGCCCGCCGCGATGCGGTTGATAGTCTCGGTAGAGAGTTGGCGGATCGCCACGCTGCGGCCCTCGGCGGCTCAAGCGCCTTTGGCGAGGCGCTCTTTGGTCAAGATTTTTGCAAGCTCGACGGCAGGCTGATCGAACGGATCGAGGCCCAGCAGCCGGCCGGCGAGAATCGTCTCGATCATAAAGTGCATCAGCAGCGCGCCGAGCGAAAATTCGTTCAAGGTTGCAATGTCGAAGGTGCGCACCGGGCGCCCGGCACGGGCCAAGGCTTCCGGCACGGCCTGCGCCTGCGCCGCCACCACGTCGCCAACCGTGTAGCCGCCGAGCATGTCGGACCCGGCGATTTTTGCGAGGCCCGCGTCGATCCTAGGCCCGACGCCCGCGCTCGCGACGCGCAGCACGGTCAGAAAATGCTCGCGCGGACCATCCATGTAGAGCTGCAGTTGGCTGTGCTGGTCCAGCGGTCCCAGCGCCGCTAGCGGCGTCGTGCCTTCCCCGCCCTTGCCGAGGCTTTCCGCCCACAGCTGCACGAACCACGCCGCCATGCGTCCGAGGCGGTCCGCGTAGGGCATCATGACGAGGGTGCGAATTCCCTTTTCCTTGTTCAAAGCGATCGCCGTTGCGGCGCCGACCGCGGGCGCAAAATCGCTCGGAGACTTCGAGGCCAGCAGGCTTTGCACCACGCTTGCTGCGCCGGCCCGGATGGCGCGCGGATCAAGGCCGCGCGCGATCGCCGGCATCAGTCCGACGTTGGTCAGGCACGAGAAGCGACCGCCGATGCCGGTGTGATGCTCAAGCATCGGAACGCCGAAACGCGACAACAAAGCGCGAAGTCCGTTCGACGTGCCGGGCTTCTCCGGCTCCGTAATTCCAAGAAACATGCTTGGGATCTCGGCTTCGAGACCGGCCGCCTTGACGGCGGAGAGCGCCGCAATCGCCTGCGCCAACGTCTCGGCGGTGCCGCCGGACTTCGACGTCACGATGAAGCGAGTCGACTTCAAATCGAGTCCGTCGAGCCCCGCCTTCAGCGTGCCTCCGTCTAGGTTGTCGTAGAAGCGCGTGCGCGGGCGGGTGCGCTGCTTGGCGTCTGCGCCGCCGGGTATGTTCCAACCCGCCAGCTGCGCCAGCGTTTGTCCGCCAAGACTCGATCCGCCGGTGCCGAAGAAAATGAGCGTGTGCGCACCGGCCGACAGCGCCTGCAGCGCCGCCTCGGCAGCCGTAATGTCGGATTCGTCTTCGCATATGCGCAACAGCGCCAACGACCGGTCGGCGTGTTCGCGTTTGAGGTCTTCGATCAGCGGCGCCGTTTTGGCGAGCCAGGGCGCAAAGTCCGCCGCCGAAAGTCCGTGAGCGCCGATCGCGCCGTCAAAACAGCCGTCCGTATTCTGGATGTACGCCCGGTCCGCCATGAAATCCCCCACCGCGCCAGTCCGCCGCCGCGCTCGACTTACCGGTTGGCTTCAGCCGCGCCAAGGCGCCGCGTCGGCGCAGGCGCGGATCAACCCCGCTTCGGCGCAGCGACGGGCGCTGCAACGGGGGTCGCATCGAGCCCCGCTGGCTTGCCGACGATGGTGACGATCAAGCCGTCGGCATCCAGCATCCGCTTGGCGACGCGCTTGACGTCATCCATCGACACGGCCTCGATGAGCGTGTTTCGCGTCTCTATGTAGTCGGGGCCAAAGCCCTCCTGCATCAAGCCGAGCAACTGCGTCGCGATCTTCGAGTTCGTGTCGAAGCGCAGCGCATATGAGCCGGTCAGATAGCTCTTTGCGGCGTCGAGATCGGCTTGTGACGGGCCGTTCTCCGCCATTTTTTTCAATTCTGCGCGAATGATCTTCAGGCTCTCGCCCATCGCCTCGTTCTTGGTCGCCACGCTGCCCGCCAGAATGGAGGCGTGCTGATAGGGCTGGAGATACGTGTAGACCGAATAGGCGAGGCCGCGCTTCTCGCGCACCTCTTCCATCAACTTAGCCGAAAACCCGCCGCCGCCCAGAATGTGATTGACGACGAACCCCGGCATGAAATCGGGATCCTTGCGCGCCATGGCGCCGAAACCGAATACGGCGACCGATTGCGGCACGTTCATCTCGATGACTTGCTGCTTGCCGGTATTGACCGGCTGGGTCTTCGGAACTGGCAGCAGGTCCGCCGTCGCAGGCAGACCGCCGAACACTTCATCGAGAATCTTGCCAAGCTCCTCCGCCGAGATATCGCCGACAGCGACGACCTTGAGATTGTTTTTTGCGAACGTGCGCTTGTGATAGGCGACGAGATCGTCGCGCGTCACCGCAGAAATCGAGGCTTCCGTTCCGTTCGCGCGGCGGGCGTAAGGATGACCGTCAAACGCAAGGGCGTACCATGCGTTCATCGCGACCTTATCGGGGTCCTTGTCGGAATAAATGATGTTGGCGATCAACTGCTGACGGATGCGGTCAACGGCGTTCGCGTCAAATCTCGGCTTCTGGATCGCGAGCTTGAGCAGCTCGAACGCTTTATCTTTGTTGGCGGTCAGCGTTTCGACCGAGCCGTAAAAGGCGTCCTTGCTGTCGTCGTAGCTCATGCGCATGGCGATGTCTTCCATGCGCTCCTGGAATGCTTCGGCTTTCACGTCGCCGGCGCCCTCGTCCATCATCGCCGTCATGAAGTTGGCGACGCCGTCCTTGCCGGGCGGATCCTGGCTGTTGCCGCCGTCGAACAGGAACCGCAGCGCGATCAGCGGCACGCCGCGTTCTTCGACCAGCCACGCCTCGATGCCGCCCGGGCTCTTGATTTGTTGAATGTTCATGGCTGCGGCCGGATGGCTGAGGGTGAAACTTGCGAGCATCGCGAAGACGGCGAGGCCGACGGCCGCGCCGCGTTGGACGGCAGCGCGGAAGAGCGCGGCCTTGCAGCCGTGTGTACTGATCATGCTTGCCGCCTCACCTCAGAACGCTGCCAGCGGGGCCGCCGGGCGCGGCGGGTTCGACAGGGCGCTGCGCCACGCCGCTCTTGTCGGGCATCAGATAGCCGGTAACGGAGCGGCGGATGTCGAGATACTCGCCGGCGACGCGTTTGACGTCGGCCAGCGTCACCTTGGAAATCGCGTCGGGCCAGCCTTCAATGTCGGCGACCGTTTGACCGACGGAAAGATTCCAACCGTAGCGTCGGGCGAGCGTCGCCTGGTTGTCGCTCTGGTAGACGTACTCGGCGATGTAGCCGCTTTTCGCGCGATTGAGTTCGGCTTCAGTCACGCCGTTCTTGGCGACGTCGGCCAGAACCGCGTCGGCGGCCGCCTCGACCTTTTCGAGCGTCACGCCGTCGGCGGCGACCCCATAGAGGGAGATCGCGCCGCTATCCAGCCCGCTGCCGGAGAAGTCGCCCGAGGCGCTGGACGCCAATCCGCCTTCAACGACAAGCTTCTTGTAGAGGCGGCTGGTCGAGCCCGTGCCGACGATCTTCATCAGCAGATCGAGCGCTTCCGCCTCGCCGGGCTTGGCGGTGACGTAGCTCGGCGTCGCGTAGTAGCGGTGGAACGAAGAATTGCCGGCGCGCGGGTCCTTCAATTCCAACCGCCGCGGCACGAGTTGCGGCGGGTCCTGCGGCCGGTTGCGCACTGTCGTCACGTCCGGATTTGCGGGGATCTTGCCATACGTCGCGTCAGCGAGCGACTTCACCTCGTCCGGCGTTACGTCTCCCGAGACGACGAGGATCGCGTTATTCGGCGCGTAGTAGCGGTGATAGAACTTGAACGCGTCGTCGCGCGAAAGCTTCGCCATTTCGTGATACCAGCCGATCACGGGAACGCCGTAGGGATGATTGAGATAGAGCGCGGCGTTCATCTGCTCGTCGAGGATCGCGCTCGGATTGTTCTCGATGCGCGAGCGGCGCTCTTCCAGGATCACGTCCCGCTCGGTCAGCACTTCCTTTTCGTCGAGTCGGAGGTTGACCATCCGGTCCGCCTCCATCTCCATCATTTTCGGCAACCGATCCTTCGCGACGCGCTGGAAGTACGCCGTCGCATCGTGGCCGGTGAAGGCGTTGTCCTGGCCGCCGAGGCGGCCGACGATCTTGGAGAATTCGCCGACCGGAATCTTCTCCGTCGACTTGAACATCAGGTGTTCGAGGAAATGCGCGATCCCGGACGTGCCGCGCTCCTCATCCGCCGCGCCGACGCGATACCAGATCATGTGCGTGATGACGGGGGCCCGCCGGTCGGGAATGACGATGACCTGCAGACCGTTGGCGAGCTTGAATTCGGTAGCGCGCGTCGCGGACGCGGCGGCGTAGGCTTGAGGGTTCACTGCGAGCATGGACATCGCCAATAAGGTTGAGGCCAGAGTAGTGAGGGCGCGGCGGAGCGCGGGGGCGCGGCGCGTCAGGATCATGTTCGAGCCTTGTTCACGCGGCGCGCAGGAGGCCGCTTGGAAGGACGTCCGGCAACGCGCCGGAAACGACGAAATCGCCATCGCTTCGGCGCACGCCGCGCGTCTCACGAAGGGCGAGCCATGAAGGGGGAGCGGACCCGGCAAAGTCAAATGACAAGCCGTTCATCTCAACGGCGGGGATCATCGCAGCTTTCACGTGCGATTAGCGTGGCTTATGTTCCGTCGTCGAAGCCCGCTATTGGCCTTCTTCGCCGTCATCCGGCTTGTTCATCTTGCCGATCGCGCTCAAAATTGAGG
The DNA here is from genome assembly GCA_052386495.1 of Hyphomicrobium sp. Taxonomy (GTDB): domain Bacteria; phylum Pseudomonadota; class Alphaproteobacteria; order Rhizobiales; family Hyphomicrobiaceae; genus Hyphomicrobium_B. The sequence goes on from JBQTKA010000026.1 coordinate 35,628, forward strand.
GGCGGCAATCGCCGAGCGGGCCCTTCGCCAAGGTGATGGTGTCGTCGGACAAGGCTTTGTTCGGATCGTAGTTTTTCGCGCAATACTCGGCCTGCGCCTTTTCGAGATCGGCCCTGGTCAGCGCCTTTCCGGCGTCATGGTCCGTGATGGGCAACGAATCTGAGGCGGCGACCTGACCGCTGCCGGGCTCGGGCAGGGATTCGAGCCCCGGCGGCACGACAAGCGGCGCGCGGTCCTTCATTTTCGGGTCGGCGCTCTTGACGGACCCCGTGTTCAGTCCGACGACGTCGAAAATCTTGCCGTTGAGTTCGACGCCGTCATAGCCGCACGCCGATAGCGACAACGCTGCCGCTGAAACGGCGAACGCCCGGGAAATTTTCCAATTCAATTTCAATGCCATAGGTGGTCCCCCGCGCCGTTGTTGGCGCTACCCCACGAAACCCGATTAGGACGGGTTTGCGGCCGGATTACGACTCGCCCCTAACGGAGTCATACAAGAGCCCGGCGACCCCGGCAACGATGGCGACATCGGCGATGTTAAACACGTACCAATAGAAACCATAAGCGTGCAGCGAGAAGAAGTCGGCGACGCCCCCGAGCGTCAGGCGGTCGATGGCGTTGCCGATGGCGCCGCCGATGATCAGCGCAAGGCTCCACGTCATCAACTTTCCGGTCGAGGCGCGCGACAGCCAGACCCACATGGCGGCGCTGGCGACGGCGGCGAACGTGGCCAGCGCGAGTTGCCCCTCGAAGCTGTCTGAGGCGAACATCGAGTAGCTGATGCCGACGTTCTTCACGAACACGAGGTCGAGAAACGGCGTGACCTCGACGCGACCCTTCGACGGGATGTCGTAGATATTGAGCATCCAGTACTTGTGCGCCTGATCGATCGCGGCCGTCGCAAGCGCGACCGCGAGGCCGAGCGTCGACCATCGCCCCCAGAGATAACCGTTAGAATTCGGGCGCTCGCCGTCGACGCTCATCTCGAACCCCCGAACGCGTGGTTTCCTCTCCTCAGGGGAGGGGTCAGGGGTGGTCTGACAACGCGATCATGTCGATGAAGAAGACGCGCAGAATTTGCAGCAGCGTCGCGAGCTATGATGCAAGCGCCCGACCGGCGTATCCCACCCACCCCCATCTGCTGCCCGCTGGGGAGGGGAGATGTGCACGGCCGAACGGCGTGAGGGATTCGCGCCAAACTCCATTTGTCATCCCGGCCAAGGCGCATTTCGCGCCGAGAGCCGGGACCCAGAACTGATGACCGCTCACTTGACCGCGTCGATCTTGGGCCCCGGATCGCGATGCACGGCGTCGCGTCCGGGATGACAATGACTGTTCTTGTCGCCATCAACTCGTCGCCCGCCCGTCGATCTCGCGCATCGCGGCGGCGTCGCGCGCCGAAAGCTCGGGATAGGCCGCATCGCTGCCGACATCCTTCGTGATGCGCCACGAGCGCGCGCACTTCTTGCCGTCGGCGCGCTTCACGACGACGCCGACGCCCGCTTCGTTCGGCAGCGTGAACGCGCCCTCCGGCGCCGCCGTCGCATGGATCGCAATGTCCGACGTGATGCAGACTTCCGCCATGTCGACGCCAACGAGACCGTCCATCAGATCCTTCTCCGTCACATAGACGTCGGGCGCGGCTTCGAGCGACGAGCCGATTTTCTTGTTGGCGCGCTCGATCTCGATCGCGCCGGTGACGACGCTGCGAACTTCCTTCACGCGGTCCCACTTGGCGGCGAGATTGGCTTGTTCTTCGCTTCGCCATTCCTTGGGAATTGCAGGGAATGCTTCTAAATGTACGGAATTGGAACCTTCGCCGTAGCGCTGCAGCCAAGCCTCTTCACAAGTGAATGAAAGAATTGGAGCCAGCCAAAGTGTGGTTGCTCGGAAAATATCCTCCACGACAGTTAGTGCAGCCAGCCGCTTATTTGATGACGGCGCCTCGCAATAGAGCACGTCTTTGCGGATGTCGAAGTAGAACGCGGACAAGTCGGTGTTCATGAACTGCGTCAGAGAAGCGACCACCCTCCGATATTCGTACTTTCGATACGCGGACTGCACTTCGCGGCCGACTTCCGCCAATCGAAACAACATCAACCGCTCTAGTTCCGGCATTTCGTCAATCGTACTGATCCGCTGTTGAGTATTGTGGTTGTGGAGGTTGCCGAGCATCCATCGTAGCGTGTTGCGCAGTTTGCGATAGGTTTCGGAAAAGGTCTTGAGGATTTCAGGCCCGATCCTCAGATCGTCGGAATAGTCCGACGCCGCGACCCAGAGGCGCAAAATATCCGCGCCCGACTTCGCCATCACGTCCTGGGGGCTAACGACGTTGCCGAGCGACTTCGACATCTTCTGCCCCTTCTCGTCGAGCACGAAGCCGTGCGTCAGCACGACGTCGTAAGGCGCGCGCCCGCGCGTGCCGCAGCTCTCGATGAGAGACGAATGGAACCAGCCGCGGTGCTGGTCGGAGCCTTCGAGATACATGACGCGGTCCTGCCCGCCCTCGCTCTTCGGCTTGAGGCCCTTGTAGTCGGGGAATGACTCCGGGTCTTCGAGCGTGAAGGCGTGCGTCGAGCCTGAATCGAACCACACGTCGAGCACGTCCTTGACCTGCTCCCACTTCGCCCGATCGCCTTTCGGAATAATCCCTTTGAGAAAGTGATCTTTGGCGCCGGCCTCGAACCAGACGTCGGCGCCCTTCTCGGCGAAGGCGTCCTCGATGCGTTGCGCCAGTTCGTCCGACTTCGCGAACGCCGGCCCCGGGATGATCTCGTCCGTCTCGACGTTGCGGAACACCGTGATCGGCACGCCCCACGCGCGCTGGCGCGAGACGACCCAATCGGGCTTGGCTTCGATCATGCCCGTGATGCGGTTCTGCCCCGACTTCGGCACCCACTCGACGCGCTTGATCTCGTCGAGCGAGAGCTGGCGCAGCGTCGGCGCGTTTTTCTTTGCGCCGGGCGACTCGCGTTCCGCGAGCCGGCCGCCCGGCGCGCTGTCCATCGCAATGAACCATTGCGGCGTATTGCGGAAGATCACCGGCTTCTTCGACCGCCACGAATGCGGATACTGATGTTTGAGCCGTCCGCGCGCGATGATATTGCCCGCTTGTTTCAGCGCTTCGATCACCGCCTCGTTGGCGTCGCCCTTGTCGCCGTTTTCCTTGAGCACGCGCTTGCCTTCGAAGCCCGGCGCGGCGCTGGTCATCACGCCGTCGGCGTCGACGGTGAAGGGGATGTCCGTGTTGATGTCGCGCGCATCGAGCTTTGATTTGTTCTTCGTCCAGATGACGTAGTCGTCGGCACCGTGCCCCGGCGCGGTATGCACGAACCCCGTACCCGTATCGTCCGTGACGTGATCGCCATTGAGGAGTGGAACATCAAAAGAATAACCCAAAGTCGTTAGCGGATGACGGCAAACGATCTTCTCCAAATCAGTTCGATTCAACGACAAGACTTTTTCGAAGCCAACCTCGGGTATTTTCGCCGCCTTCATGACATCGGGAGCAAGCCGATCGGCAAGTATGTAGAGATCGCCAACTTTCGCCCAATTTCCATCAGGCGCAGTCGTGATTTCGTAAACCCCGTAGTCGATCTTCGAAGAATAACTGATCGCGCGGTTGCCGGGAATAGTCCAGGGCGTCGTCGTCCAGATGACAACGCTCGACTGGAGTAACAGCGTGTTTCGCGATCTAGACCTCTGCTTCAAAAGTTCCGGCGCGGAAGAAGCTCCGCGCGGCGCTTCTTTGACAGGAAACTTCACCCACACCATATCGCTCTGGTAGTCCTGGTACTCAACCTCCGCTTCGGCCAGCGCCGTCTTCTCGACGACGCTCCACATCACCGGCTTCGAGCCGCGATAGAGCAGGCCGTTCATCGCGAACTTCATCAGCTCGCGCGCGATCGCGGCTTCCGCCTTGTAGCTCATCGTCGAATAGGGATTGTCCCAGTCGCCCGTGACGCCGAGGCGCTTGAACTCCTCGCGCTGCACGTCGAGCCATTCGCCCGCGAACTTGCGACATTCGTCGCGAAAGGCGTTGATCGCTTTCGGATCGGAGAAGTTCGGCTTCTCTCTCCCCTTCGCGCGATAAGCTTCCTCGATCTTCCATTCGATGGGGAGTCCGTGGCAGTCCCAGCCCGGCACATACGGGCTGTCATGGCCGAGCATCGTCTGCGATTTGACGACGAGGTCCTTGAGGATCTTGTTCAGCGCGTGCCCGATGTGGATGTTGCCGTTGGCGTACGGCGGGCCGTCGTGCAGCACGAACTTCGTGCGGCCCCTGCCCTGCTTGCGCAGCTTTTCGTAGAGCCCGATCTCGTCCCAGCGCTTGAGCATCTTCGGCTCGAGTTCGGGCAGCCCGGCGCGCATAGGAAACTCCGTTACGGGGAGAAACAGCGTCTGGCTCCAGTCACGTCCCTCGGCCTTGGCGGCCGCGCCGCCTGCGGGCGCCGGAGACGCGCTTTTGTCTTTCGACATCGAAGGTCTTTCGTTGTTCGGGCAAATCAGTTGCGCGTTCTAGCAAGGGGCCCTGAACAAGGCAAAGAACTCGGCGCGCACTTCCCCCTCTCCCCATGCACGTGCAGGGGGAGAGGGCTGGGGTGAGGGGCAGCGGCCACCACGGCGCAAGCCGCGGGCCCCCCCCCAAACCCACACCCCCGAGGCGCGCACCCGCGCCCCCGGGGGGGGGGGGCACACCCCCCGGCCCCGCACACCCGCCCCCCCCCCCCC
>JBQTKA010000027.1:0-45399 GCA_052386495.1 Hyphomicrobium sp.
CGATCGTGTTGTTGAACGTGGCCTGCACGTGGGCGACCCCCGTGCGGACCTCCCGCCGCTCGCGCCGCTTGCCGCCCTTCTTGCGTCCCGTGGCCTTGGCCGGCTGTGGCTCTGCCATACGCTAGGCTCCCGCTGGCTTCCGGCCGGCCGGAGCCGCCGTCGGCTTCTTCTTGATCATCACGCCCTTGCGCGGTCCCTTCCGGGTGCGGGCGGTGGTGTGGGTGCGCTGGCCGCGGACGGGCAGACCCTTGCGATGGCGCAGACCGCGATAGCAACCGAGGTCCATCAGCCGCTTGATGTTCGTCTGAACCTCGCGGCGCAGATCGCCTTCGACCGTGTAGTCGCGGTCGATGGCTTCTCGGATCTGAAGCACTTCAGCGTCTGTCAGTTGGTTCACGCGGCGCTCTGCCGGTATCGACACTTTCTTGCAGATTTCCTGCGCGAACTTCGGGCCGATGCCGTGGATGTATTGAAGCGCGATGACGACGCGCTTGCCTGTTGGAATGTTGACGCCTGCGATGCGGGCCACGTGTCGTCTCCTGCCGGTCTAGAAGTGTTGGGATCGTCTCGATCGAATTTGCGAATTCACCATGTCGGCGCCGGCGCTATTGAAGCATTCCGAACGCCAGAACGACGCGACGACCCCGAGCCCAGTGCTTCCGCCCCGGTCCGGGTCAAGCCGCGTCATTGCTAGAAAAAGTGCGGTGTTGTAGCGCGGGCGCTCCCCTCCGTCAATGTTCGGCCGGCCGGCATTAACTGACCGCCTCCGCGGCCAAAATGTCGTCGATCTGGCGGGTCACGTCGCCAATCGCCGCCATGCCGTCCACCGACCTCAGCAACCTGTGGGCGTAATAGTATCCGATCAGCGGCGCCGTCTCCCGGTAGTAGGCCATGAGCCGCGTTTTCAGCGCTTCCGCGTTGTCGTCGGCGCGCACCTTGCCGCCCGCCGCCAGCGTTTCCCGGGCACGGGTTTCGATGCGGTCAGCGAGGATCGCGTCGTCGACCTTGAGTTCGATCACGTGGTCGAGTTTCAGGCCCTTGGCGGTCAGCAGCGCGTCGAGCGCGGAGGCCTGCGGCAATGTGCGCGGAAAGCCGTCGAGGATGAAACCGCGCGCGCAGTCGGGCTGGGAGATGCGATCGGCGATGATGCCGACCACGACGTCGTCGGGAACGAGGCCGCCGTCGGCCATGATCTGCTTGGCCTTGAGGCCGACGGCGCTGCCGGCCGCAACAGCGGCGCGCAGCATATCGCCGGTCGAGAGCTGCGGGATGCCGGCCTTCTCGGAAATCAGTTGCGACTGGGTGCCCTTGCCCGCCCCCGGCGGCCCGAGCAGAATCAGGTTCATCGCTTCGCCCCGCGCAGCTTCGCCTTCTTGATGAGGCCTTCATACTGCTGCGCGATCAGGTGGCTTTGCACCTGGGCGACGGTGTCCATCGTGACGCTGACGGCGATCAGCAGCGACGTGCCGCCGAAGTAGAGCGGGATGCCGGCGTAGGCCGTCAGGAACTCGGGCAGAACGCAGACGGCGGCAAGATAGAGCGCGCCGACCACGGTGATGCGGGTCAAGACGTAGTCGATGTACTCGGCCGTCTTTTCGCCGGGACGGATGCCGGGCAGGAAGCCGCCGAACTTCTTCAGGTTGTCGGCCGTGTCCTTCGGGTTGATGACGACGGCTGTATAGAAGAAGGCGAAGAACAGAATGAGCAGCGCGTAGACGAGCATGTGCAGCGGCTGGCCGGTGCCGAGCGCGGCGACCGCCGAGTTCAGCCAATCGGGGCCTTGACCCGCCGAGAATTGCGCCACCGTGATCGGCAGCAGCAGCAGCGACGAGGCGAAGATCGGCGGGATGACGCCGGACGAGTTGAGCTTCAGAGGCAGATGCGACGCGTCGCCCTGGAACATCTTGTTGCCGACCTGGCGCTTCGGATATTGCACCAGCAGGCGCCGTTGCGCGCGTTCGAAGAACACGATCGCGGCGATGACGGCCAGCGCGAGCGCCAGGAAGAAAATGAGGATGGCGGGCGAGATCGACCCCGTACGCGACAGTTCGAACAGCTGCACCAGCGCGCCCGGCAGTCCGGCGACGATGCCGGCGAAAATGATGAGCGACGTGCCGTTGCCGACGCCGCGTTGCGTGATCTGCTCGCCGAGCCACATCAGGAACATGGTGCCGCCGACGAGCGTGATGACCGTCGTCGCGCGGAAGAACGCGCCCGGATCGATGACCACCGAGCCGGCCGCGTTGCGGGTGCCTTCAAGGCCGACGGCGATGCCGTAGGCCTGCAACGCCGCGAGGACAACCGTCAGATAGCGCGTGTACTGGTTGATCTGCTTGCGGCCCGCCTCGCCCTCTTTCTTGAGCGCTTCGAGCTTGGCGTTCATCGACCCCATCAGCTGCATGATGATCGAGGCCGAGATGTAGGGCATGATGTTCAAGGCGAATATCGCCATGCGCTCGAGCGCGCCGCCCGAGAACATGTTGAACATGCCGAGGATGCCGGAGGCCTGCGTCTTGAACGTTTCGGCGAACGCGGCCGGGTTGATGCCGGGCAGCGGGATGTACGTGCCGAGGCGATAGATGACCAGCGCGCCGAGCGTGAACCACAGGCGCTTCTTGAGATCCTCGGCCTTGGCGAAGGCGCTGAGATTCAGGTTCGAAGCGAGCTGCTCTGCAGCGGAAACCATTCTCGTCTCTCCTTGGCGTCGCGCTCGATCGGCGGTCAGGCCTGCTGCGCGACTGTCATCCGGCGTCGCGCCGTCTGACTTGAGAAAGAAGGGCGGAACCGCAGGGCTCGCCCCTTACCTGCTTAGTCTTCCGTCTTGGCCTGAGCGGGCTTCTTGCCAGCCGCCGCCTTTTTCGCGGCCGACTTGGCGCGCTTCTTTTCGTCCGCCTCCAGCACCTTGACGGCGATCACCGAGACGGCGCCGCCCGCCTTCTCGACGGCTTCCTTCGCCTTCGCGGAGGCGTGATTGACGGTGATCTTGATTTTGGCCTTGATCTCGCCGTCGCCGAGGAGGCGCAGGCCGTCCTTGGCGCGGCGAAGAACGCCCGCCTGAACGAGGGCCGCGACGTCGATCGCCTTCGCGCCGTCGAGGCGCTTCTCGTCGATCGCCTTCTGCAGAGCGCCGACGTTGATCTCGTTGTAATTCGCAGGACGCCACTTGTTGAAGCCGCGCTTCGGCAGGCGGCGATGCAGCGGCATCTGGCCACCCTCGAAGCCGCCGATGGCGACGCCCGAACGCGCGGTCTGGCCCTTGCCGCCGCGACCGCCCATCTTGCCCAATCCGGAGCCGATGCCGCGGCCGATGCGGACCCGGCCCTTCTTGGCGCCTGCGTTGTCTTTAATGCCGTTGAGCCGCATGAGAGAAGTCTCCGTTGTGCGCCTTGCGACTCCGCAAAGCGGAGCCGGCCGCAAGGCGCGGAATTGCTTACTTACCTTCGACGACGCGGACGAGGTGCTGAACTTTCTTCAGCGCCCCGCGCGTCGCAGGCGTGTCTTCGAGCGTCGCCGTGCGATGCAGCTTGTTCAATCCGAGCCCGATGAGCGTCTGCGTCTGACGCTCGGGGCGGCGATTGGCGCTGCGCACCTGCTCCACCGTGATGGTCTTCTTGGTCGCTGTTTTCTTGTCAGGCATGTCGTTACCTCAGAGCCTTTTCGCAAGCCGGGCCGCCAAGAATGGCGCCGCAGCGTCACCCTCACGCCGCGTCGCTGACGTCGGCCACCGAGCCGTCGCGTCGGCGCGAGACGATGTCGGACACTTTCTTGTTGCGGCGGGCGGCGACGCCGCGCGGATTTTCCTGCAACTTGAGCGCGTCGAACGTCGCGCGCACGACGTTGTAGGGGTTGGTCGAGCCCATCGATTTGGCGACGACGTCCTGCACGCCGACCATCTCGAACACGGCGCGCATGGCGCCGCCCGCGATGATGCCGGTGCCCGCCGGCGCCGAGCGGAGAATGACCTTGCCCGAGCCGTGGCGGCCGATCGTGTCATGATGCAACGTGCGGGCGTCGCGCAGCGGCACGCGCAGCAGATTGCGCTTGGCGGCTTCCGTCGCCTTGCGGATCGCTTCCGGCACTTCGCGCGCCTTGCCGTGTCCGAAACCGACGCGGCCCTTCAGATCGCCGACGACGACCAGCGCCGCGAAGCCGAAGCGCTTGCCGCCCTTGACGACCTTGGCGACGCGATTGATGTGCACCAGCTTGTCGGTGAACTCGCTGTCGCGCTCTTCGCGGTCACGGCCGCCGCGATCTCGTTGTGGTCCACGCGCCATTGTTTCGTCCTCTCGGGTCCAATTAGAACTTCAGGCCGCCCTCGCGGGCGGCGTCGGCGAGCGCTTTCACGCGCCCATGATACAAAAACCCGCCGCGGTCAAAGACGACCTCGGTGACGCCGGCCTTGACGGCGCGTTCAGCGACAAGCTTGCCGACGGCGGCGGCAGCCGCTTTGTCGGCGCCGGTCTTCAACGAGCCCTTCAGAGGCTTTTCCAGCGTGGACGCCGCCGCGAGCGTCGCGCCCTTCACGTCGTCGATCACCTGCGCGTAGATGTGCGCCGACGAGCGATGGATGGACAGCCGCGGGCGGCCGTTCGCGCTCTTGGCAATCGCGCGGCGGACACGCGCCTTGCGGTTCGCTGTTTTCTTGTTGGTGCTGGCCATGACTGCCGTCCTTATTTCTTCTTGCCTTCCTTGCGGAAGATGTATTCGCCTTTGTAGCGCACGCCTTTGCCCTGATAGGGCTCAGGTTTGCGGGATGCACGAATGACGGCCGCCATCTCGCCGACCGCCTGCTTGTCGATTCCCGACACGTTGATCTGATCCATCTTGGGGCCCGCCACCTTGACCTCGATGCCGGCCGGAACCTTCAGCACAACGTCGTGGCTGTAGCCGACCGACAGCGTCAGTTGATCCTTGCCCTTCATCGCCGCCTTGAAGCCGACGCCGTGGATTTCGAGGTCGTGGCTGTAGCCGTCCGTCACGCCCTTGATCAGGTTGGCGACCTGCGTGCGCGACATGCCCCACATCGAGCGCGCCGCCTTGGTGTCCTCAACGAGCGAGAGCTCGACGCCGTTCGCCGTCTTTTCGGCTTTCAGCAACTCGGGCACGAGGAACGTCAATTCTCCCTTCGGTCCCTTCACTTTCACCGTCTGGCCGGAAACCGTCGCCGTCACGTTCGACGGCACGGGAACGGGCTTTTTACCGATGCGCGACATGTTCGTCTCAAAGCCTCTCAGAAGATCGAGCAGATGACTTCGCCGCCGACGTTGGCTTCGCGCGCCTTGCTGTCCGACATGACGCCCTTCGGCGTGGACAGGATGGCGACGCCGAGGCCGTTGGCGACGGTCGGGATGTCTTTGACCGGCGAGTAGACGCGGCGACCCGGCTTAGAGATGCGTTCGATCTCTTTGATGGCCGGCTGGCCGTTGTAGTATTTGAGTTCGATTTCGAACTGCGCCGGTTCGTTCTTCATTTCGACGCGGGTGTAACCGCGGATGTAGCCTTCGTCCTGCAGCACGTCGAGCACGCGCGCGCGCAGGCTCGACGCAGGCGTCGCAACCTTGGGGCGCCGGCGCATCTGCGCATTGCGGATGCGGGTCAGCATATCGCCGATCGGATCATTCACAGCCATTGCGATTTGCTCCTACCAGCTCGATTTCGTCATGCCTGGGATGCGGCCCTGGCTCGCGAGTTCGCGAAGCTGGTTGCGGCACATCTTGAGCTTGCGGTAGTTGCCGCGTGCGCGGCCGGTGATCTCGCAACGGTTGCGCACGCGCACCTTGGCGCCGTTGCGCGGCATCTCGGCGAGCTTCAGGCGCGCCGCGAAACGCTCTTCCGGCGACTTCTTGAGGTCGCTGGCCAGCGCCTTGAGGCGCTTGCGCTTCGGCGCATGCTGCTCGGCCAGCTTGCGCCGCCGCTTGTTCTTTTCGATCGAACTGGTCTTTGCCATTAATCTCTCCTCCTAAAGGCCTTTCGAGATCAGCCGAGGTCCTTTAGCTGCGGAACGGGAAGTTGAAGCCTCTGAGCAATTCGCGCGCCTCGTCGTCGGTGTTCGCCGACGTGCACACGATGACGTCCATGCCAAGCACGCTGTCGACCTTGTCGTAGTCGATTTCCGGAAACACGAGGTGCTCCTTGAGGCCGGTGGCGTAGTTGCCGCGGCCGTCGAAGCTCTTCGGATTGAGCCCGCGGAAGTCCTTGACGCGCGGCAGCGCGATCGTGACGAAGCGATCGAGAAACTCGTACATGCGGTCGCCGCGCAGCGTGACCTTGGCGCCGATCGCCATGCCTTCGCGGAGCTTGTAGACGGCGATGGCCTTGCGCGATCGCGTGATGACCGGTTTCTGGCCGGCGATCAGCGCGAGATCGGCGGCGGCGACGTCGACCTTCTTGCGATCGTTGACGGCTTCGCCGACGCCCATGTTGATGACGATCTTCTCGATGCGAGGGATCTGCATCACGTTCTGATAGCCGAACTTTTCTTTCAGCGCGTTGCGGACGACGGCCTCGTAGTGGGCCTTCATGCGCGGCTTGTAATCTTTCGGGCGCGGCGCGGCCGGGCCTCGCGGCGCAGCCGCGGCGGCTTTCTTTTCGCCCTTGGCCTTCTTGGCGTCGCCGCCCTTGCTTTGGGCTTGTGCGCCGCCTTGACCGCCGGAAGCGGGCTTGGCGCCCTTTGCCTTGTCTTTGTCAGCCATGACTTAGTTCTTCTCCGGGATCTGCTCGCCCGAGCGCTTTGCGACGCGGACTTTCTTGCCGTCGGCGAGGAACTTGAAGCCGACGCGGGTCGGCTTGCCGTCCTTGGGATCCTCGACGCCGAGGTTTGACAGCTGGATCGGGCCTTCTTTCGAGATGATGCCGCCTTCCGCCTGCGCCGTCTGGCGCTGGTGTCGGCGCACCATGTTGACGCCGCGCACGAGGGCGCGGTTTTCCTTCGGGCGCACCTCGATCACTTCGCCCCGCTTGCCCTTGTCGCGGCCCGTGAGGACGATGACGTTGTCGCCCTTCTTGATCTTTGCGGACGACATCACAGGACCTCCGGGGCAAGGCTGACGATTTTCATGTGATTTCTCGCGCGCAATTCGCGCGTAACCGGCCCGAAGATGCGCGTGCCGATCGGCTCGCCGTTGGCGTTGATCAGAACGGCGGCGTTGCGGTCAAAGCGGATCAGCGAACCGTCGGCCCGGCGCACGCCCTTGGCGACGCGGACGATCACGGCCTTCATCACCTGGCCCTTCTTCACGCGGCCCTTCGGGATGGCTTCCTTGACCGAGATGACGATGGTGTCGCCGACGGTCGCATACCGGCGCTTCGAGCCGCCCAGCACCTTGATGCACTGAACGCGGCGCGCGCCCGAATTGTCGGCGACGTCGAGATTGCTCTCCACCTGGATCATCGCGTCGTTCCTTCTCTCATGGCCGCGGGCTCATCGCCGGGGCGGCCTGGTCTCGTGTTTGCCCGCATCTCCGGCGGGGTCTTGAGACGCTCTCATGCGAGAGGTCCCAACGCTCCGGCGGCCCATGCGGACGCTTTCGTCCGTCAAACCCGTCACTCGGCGAGAAAGCCGCTAGGCCTTCGTCTCCGCCAATGCGACCCAACGCTTGTTCTTCGAAATCGGCGCGGTTTCCTCGATGGACACCAGATCGCCGACCTTGAAGACGTTCTTCTCGTCGTGCGCGTGATATTTCTTGGTGCGGCGCACGGTCTTTTTCAGAAGCGGATGGGTGTAACGGCGCTCGACCTGAACAACAATCGTCTTGTTGTTCTTGTCGGACACCACGACGCCCTGCAGCACGCGCTTAGGCATAATTCAGTTCTCCCTCACGCGCTTTTCTTGGCGCTGCCGGAGCGCTTCGAGCGCGCGGCGGTTTTGACGCGCGCGATGTCGCGGCGAAGCAGCCGGATGCGCGCGGTGTTCTCAAGCTGTCCCGACGCCCGCTGAAAGCGCAGATTGAACTGCTCCTTCTTGAGCTTCAGCAATTGGTCGTCCAATTGATCGAGCGACAGATCGTTGAATTCGCTAGCCATGGTCGTCCTCAAGTCTTTCCTTGCGTCGCCGCCGGCTATTCGAGCCGGGTGACGACGCGCGTCTTGATCGGCAGCTTTGCGGCGCCGAGGATGAGTGCTTCCTTGGCGACCTGCTGATTGAGGCCGCCGAGTTCGAAAATGATGCGGCCGGGCTTGACGCGGGCCACCCAGAGTTCCGGCGAGCCTTTGCCGGAGCCCATGCGGACTTCGGCCGGCTTCTTCGACACCGGCACATCGGGAAACACGCGCGTCCACATGCGACCGGCGCGCTTGGTGTGACGCGCGATGGCGCGGCGCGCCGCTTCGATCTGGCGCGCGGTGAGGCGCTCAGGGGCCATGGCTTTCAAACCGACTTCGCCATAGGCGAGCGTCGTGCCGCCCTTGGCATTGCCATGGATGCGGCCCTTGAAGGCTTTGCGGAACTTGGTCCGTTTCGGTTGCAGCATGATCTTTCGCCTTGAAGCCTCTTAGCCTTCGGTGCCGGGCGTATCGCCGGGCGTAACGGGAGCAACGGGCCCGCCGCCGCCAGCGCCGCCACGGCCTCCGCCGCCGCGTCCGCCGCCTGGTCCGCCGCGTCCGCCACGGCGCTCTCTGCGATCACCGCCGCGATCGTCGTCACGGCGCGGACGCGGACCGCCGCTCTCCTGCATTTCCGCGGCCTTCTTTTCGGCCGCCATCGGATCGTGCTCGATGATCTCGCCCTTGAAGACCCAAACCTTGATGCCAATGATGCCGTAGGCGGTGACGGCCTTGCCGTACCCGAAGTCGATGTCGGCGCGCAGCGTGTGCAATGGCACGCGGCCTTCGCGATACCACTCGGTGCGCGCGATTTCCGCGCCGCCGAGACGGCCCGCGACGTTGATGCGGATGCCGACGGCGCCGAGACGCAGCGCGGATTGCACCGAGCGCTTCATCGCGCGACGAAACGCGACGCGGCGCTCCAACTGCTGAGCGATGCTCTCTGCGATCAGCGTCGCGTCGATTTCCGGCTTGCGAATTTCGACGATGTTGAGATGCACTTCCGACGCGGTCAGACGCGCCAGATCCTGGCGCAGCTTCTCGATTTTGTCGCCCTTCTTGCCGATCAGGATGCCCGGACGCGCGGTGTGAACCGTGACGCGGCACTTCTTGTGCGGTCGCTCGATGACGACCTTCGAGATTCCGGCTTCGCGCTGGTCCTTCATGATGTGGGCGCGGATGGCGCGGTCTTCGTGCAGGAGCTTCGGATATTCGTGGCGCGCGGCGAACCAGCGGCTGTCCCACGTCCGGTTGATGCCCACGCGAAGGCCAACGGGGTTGACTTTTTGACCCATGTTACTTGGCCTCCTTTGAGGCCTTGGCGGCCGTCTTGGGCTGAGACTTTTTCGCGGCCGGCTTTGCTTTCGACTTCGCCGGCTTATCTTCGGCCGGAACCTCGCGCACGACGACGGTCAACTGCGAGAAGGGCTTCAGGACTTGAGCGCCGCGGCCGCGGCCGCGCGCGTGGAAGCGCTTCAGAGTCAGGTTCTTGCCGACGTAGGCTTCCGACACGACCAACTCATTGACGTCGAGGTTGTGATTGTTCTCGGCGTTTGCGACGGCGCTCATCACGCACTTTCTGACGTCGCCGGCGATGCGCTTCTGGCTGAATTCGAGTTCGGCCAGCGCCTGATCGACCTTCTTGCCGCGGATCATGCCGGCGACAAGGTTGAGTTTCTGCGGAGAAATGCGCAGCGAGCGCGCGACGGCCTGGGCCTCGTTGCTCGGCAGACGGCGCGGGGTTTCCGGCTTGCCCATTATTTCCTCACCGCTTTCTTGTCGCCGCCGTGCCCAGCGAACTGCCGCGTCGGCGCGAACTCGCCGAACTTGTGGCCGATCATGTCTTCGGTGACGGCGACGGGAATGTGCTTCTTGCCGTTGTGGACGCCGAACGTCAGACCGACGAACTGCGGCAGGATCGTCGAGCGGCGACTCCAGGTCTTGATGACCTCGTTGCGCCCCGACGCGCGCGATTTGTCCGCCTTCTTCAGGATGTAGCCGTCGACGAACGGGCCCTTCCAGACTGAACGTGTCAAAGTGCGTCTCCTTGCGTTTTCGCGCTAGATCCCACCGGCCTTACTTGGCCTTCTGGCGGGCGCGAACGATGTATTTCGTCGTGACCTTGTTCTTGCGGGTCTTGTAACCCTTGGTCGGCTTGCCCCACGGCGTCGCCCAGTGCTTGCCGCCCTTGGTGCGGCCGCCGTTCGGGTGATCGACGGGGTTCATCGCGATCGAACGGTTGTGCGGGCGACGGCCCTTCCAGCGCGTGCGGCCCGCCTTGCCGATGACCGCGTTCATATGGTCGGGATTCGAGACGGCACCGACGGTCGCCATGCAATCGGCCGGCACCTTGCGCGTTTCGCCCGAATTGAGTTTGAGCACCGCCCAGCCGGAATCGCGGCCGACGAGTTGCACGAACGAGCCGGCCGAACGGGCCATCTGTCCGCCCTTGCCCTGCTTCATCTCGACGTTGTGTACGATCGTGCCGACCGGCATCGCCGACAGCGGCATGGCGTTGCCAGGCTTCACGTCGACCTTCGGACCCGAGACGACGGTGTCGCCGACCGACAAGCGCTGCGGCGCCAGAATGTAGGCCAGCGTGCCGTCCTGGTATTTGATCAGCGCGATGAAGGCTGTGCGGTTCGGATCGTATTCCAGCCGTTCGACGACGGCCGGACTGTCGAACTTGCGGCGTTTGAAGTCGACGCGGCGATAGCTCTTCTTGTGACCGCCGCCGATGAAGCGCGACGTGGTGCGGCCGTCGCTGTTGCGGCCGCCGGACTTCGGCTTGCCCTCGACGAGCGCCTTGATGGGCGCGCCCTTCCAGAGGCCCGAGCGGTCCACCTGGATGAGGTGGCGGCGGCCCGGCGAAGTCGGACTGAATGTTTTAAGCGCCATCGTGCCCTACTCCTAAAGACCGGTCGTCACGTCGATGGAATGACCATCTTCGAGCGTAACGACGGCGCGCTTGGTGTCGCTGAGCAGGGCCATGATTCCGCGGAACTGGCGCTTCTTGCCCTTGCGAACGACGGTGTTGACGGCTTTGACCTTCACCTTGAACAGGCTCTCGACGGCAGCCTTGATTTCGGGCTTCGTCGCCTGCCGATTGACCTTGAAGATCACTTGGTTGTTTTCAGACGCGAGCGTCGCCTTCTCGGTGATGACGGGCGCGACGATGACGTCGTAGGCGGTGCGTTTCGTCATTTGAAGCGCTCCTCGAGAGCCGCGACGGCCGCCTTCGTCAGCACCAGCTTCTTACGACGCAGTATGTCGTAGACGTTGATGCCCTGGATCGGGAGCACATCGATGTTCGGAATGTTGCGGGCAGCGCGCGCGAACGTCGGCTCTAGCTCCGCGCCGTCGATGATGAGCGCGTTGGTCCATGCGAGTTTGGCGAACTGAGTCTTCAGCGCGCCGGTTTTGCCCGCCTTCGACGAGGCCGCGTCGAGCACGACGATTTCTCCCGCCTTGGCCTTGGCCGACAGCGCGTGTCGCAGCGCCAGAGCGCGAACCTTTTTGGTCATGCCGATGGCGTGGCTGCGCGGCTTGGGACCGAACGCCTTGCCGCCGCCGCGGAATTGCGGCGCCGACTTGTCGCCGTGACGGGCGCCGCCGGTGCCCTTCTGCTTGTACATTTTCTTCCCCGTGACCGCGACTTCCGAGCGGTCCTGGGTATGATGCGTGCCGGCCATGCGCTTCAGCGTCTGATAGCGCACCATGCGATGGATCAGGTCGGCGCGCGGCTCAAGACCGAAGATCGCGTCGGCGAGTTCGATTTCGCCGGCCTTTGCGGCGTCAAGCGTGGTGACTGCGGCCTTCATCACGCGCCCTCCGTCTTGACTTGCGCGCGCGCCTTGAAGGCGCCGGGCTTCGGCAAATCCTTCGGCGCGGCCTTCTTCACGGCGTCGCGCACGACGACCCAACCGCCCTTGGAGCCCGGCACCGCGCCGCGCACCATGACGAGGCCGCGGGCGACATCGACCTTGGCGATGACGAGGTTCTGCGTCGTGACGCGCTCGTCACCCATATGACCGGCCATCTTCTTGCCCTTGAACACCTTGCCGGGGTCCTGGCGCTGACCGGTCGAGCCATGCGCGCGGTGCGTCACCGACACGCCGTGCGTGGCGCGAAGACCGCCGAAGTTCCAGCGCTTCATCGCGCCCTGAAAGCCCTTGCCCTGCGTCGTGCCCGTGACGTCGACGAACTGTCCCGGCACGAAGTGGTCGGCCGTGATCTCGGCGCCGACTTCGATCAGGTTGTCGGGGCTAACGCGAAACTCGGCGAGCTTGCGCTTCGGCTCGACTTCGGCCTTGGCGAACGCGACGCGCTCGGATTTGGTCAGGCGCGACGGCTTACGCACGCCGCCGCCGACCTGAATGGCCGTGTAGCCGTTCTTCTCGACCGTGCGGTGAGACAGAACCTGGAGGTTCTCAAGCCGCAGCACAGTCACGGGGACGTGCTCGCCCGCGTCCGTAAAGATGCGGGTCATGCCCACCTTCTGTGCAATCACTCCGGAACGCATCTGCATTCCTTCCTATCGTTGGGGCCGTTCGCGCGAACGCCAGAGGGCCCGTAAATCCAAATCTTAGAGTTTGATCTCGACGTCCACGCCGGCGGCCAGATCGAGCTTCATCAAGGCGTCGACCGTCTGCGGCGTCGGATCGACGATGTCGAGCAGACGCTTGTGCGTGCGCATCTCGAACTGCTCGCGGCTCTTCTTGTCGATGTGCGGCGAACGGTTGACGGTGAAGCGCTCGATCCGCGTCGGCAACGGGATCGGACCGCGCACTTCCGCGCCAGTGCGTTTCGCCGTGTTAACGATTTCCCGCGTCGAAGCATCGAGAATGCGATGATCGAACGCCTTCAATCGGATGCGGATGTTTTGGCCGTGCATTGGTTTAGCTTTCACTCAGTTGAGGAAACTGAAAGAAGCGCCCCGGTTGCCGGAGCGCTTCTTTGATCTGCGGACTATTCGAGGATCTTGGTGACGACGCCGGCGCCGACGGTGCGGCCGCCTTCGCGGATCGCGAACCGGACTTTCTCTTCCATCGCGATCGGCGAGACGAGTTCGACCGTGACCGAAACGTTGTCGCCCGGCATGACCATTTCCGTGCCTTCGGCCAGCTTCACCGTGCCCGTCACGTCCGTCGTGCGGAAATAAAACTGCGGCCGGTAGTTGGTGAAGAACGGCGTATGGCGGCCGCCTTCTTCCTTGTTCAGGATGTAGGCTTCGGCGGCGAACTTCTTGTGCGGTTTGACGGAGCCGGGCTTGCACAGCACCTGGCCGCGCTCGACGGCTTCCTTGTCGATGCCGCGCAGCAGGCAGCCGACGTTGTCGCCGGCTTCGCCAGAATCGAGCAGCTTGCGGAACATTTCAACGCCGGTGACGACCGACTTCTGCGTGTCGCGGATGCCGACGATTTCGACTTCTTCGCCGACCTTGATGACGCCGCGCTCGATACGGCCTGTGACGACCGTGCCGCGGCCCGAGATCGAGAACACGTCTTCGATCGGCATCAGGAAGGGCAAGTCCTTCGGACGATCTGGGATCGGAATGAAGGTATCAAGGGCTTCGTAGAGTTTCAGGATGGCTTCGTCGGCCAGCGGGCCCTTCTCGCCGTTCAGCGCCTTGACGGCGGCGCCGCGGATGACCGGCGTGTCGTCGCCGGGGAACTGATACTTCGAGAGGAGTTCGCGAACTTCCATTTCGACGAGGTCGAGAAGTTCGGCGTCCTCGACGATGTCGCACTTGTTCAAGAACACGACGATCTTCGGCACGCCGACCTGGCGGGCGAGCAGGATGTGCTCGCGGGTCTGCGGCATCGGGCCGTCGACGGCCGAGACGACGAGGATGGCGCCGTCCATCTGCGCGGCGCCGGTGATCATGTTCTTGACGTAGTCGGCGTGGCCCGGGCAGTCGACGTGGGCGTAGTGCCGGTTCGGCGTCGCGTACTCGACGTGCGACGTGGCGATCGTCAAAATCTTGGTCGGGTCGCGGCGGCCCTGGCTCTCGGACGCCTTGGCGACTTCATCATACGCGATCGACGTCGCCGTCCATCCGCGGTCGGCCGACACCTTCGTCAGCGCTGCGGTTAGCGTCGTCTTGCCGTGGTCGACGTGACCGATGGTGCCGACGTTGCAGTGCGGCTTGTCACGGTTGAATTTTGCCTTGGCCATCGTGGCTCTCCTTAGTCTTCCTAACTCGTCCCGCGACTTGCGACGCGGGAACTGCCTTGTTTCTCGATCAGGCGTACTTCGCCTTGACCTCTTCAGCGACGTTGCGCGGAACTTCCGCGTAGTGCGCGAACTGCATGGTGTATTGCGCGCGGCCTGTCGACATCGAGCGCAGCGTGTTGATGTAGCCGAACATGTTGGCGAGCGGCACGAAGGCGCGAATGACGGTGGCGTTGCCGCGCATCTGCTGATCGCGGATTTGCCCGCGCCGCGAGTTGATGTCGCCAATGACGCCGCCGACGAAATCCTGCGGGCTGACGACTTCGACGTCCATGATCGGCTCGAGCAGCTTCACGCCGGCCTTTTCGCAGCCTTCCTTCATGGCGGAGCGCGAGGCGATTTCGAAGGCGATCGCGGACGAGTCCACTTCGTGGAAGGCGCCGTCGTAAAGGCTGACCTTCATATCGACCATCGGGAACCCGATCAGGATGCCATTGTCCCAAACCGATTGAACGCCCTTTTCGACGCCCGGAATGTATTCCTTCGGCACCGTGCCGCCGACGATATTGGCTTCAAACTCGTTGCCTTTTCCGACTTCGTTCGGCTCGAGCTTGAGCTTGACGCGGGCGAACTGGCCCGTACCGCCGGTCTGCTTTTTGTGCGTGTAGTCGATCTCAGTCGGGCGCGCGAGCGTCTCGCGGTAGGCGACCTGCGGGGCGCCCGTATTGGCTTCGACGCCATATGTGCGTTTCAGGATGTCGACCTTGATGTCGAGATGAAGCTCGCCCATGCCCTTGAGGATCGTCTCGCCGGATTCCTGATCGACCGACACGCGGAACGACGGGTCTTCGAGCGCCAGAGTGTGCAGCGCAATCGCCATCTTTTCCTGGTCGGCCTTCGTCTTGGGCTCGACCTTCATTTCGATGACCGGATTCGGGAAGTCCATCTTTTCCAGAATGACCGGCTTTTGCGGGTCGCACAGCGTTTCGCCGGTGCGGGTGTCCTTGAGTCCTTGTAGCGCGACGATGTCGCCGGCGAAGGCTTCCTTGATTTCTTCGCGGTCGGCGGCGTGCATCAGGTACATGCGGCCGGCCCGCTCTTTCTTGTCGCGAGTCGTGTTGGCGAGCGCCATGCCCTGCTCGAGCTTGCCCGAATAGATGCGGCAGAACGTGATCGAGCCCACGTGCTCGAAGCTCATGATCTTGAAGGCGATCATGGAGAGCGGCTCGCTATCGGCCGGCTTGCGCAGGATCGGCTTGTCGGTCTTTGGGTCGATGCCCTCATAGGCTTCGCGATCGAGCGGACACGGCAGGAAATCGACGACGGCGTCGAGCAGCGTCTGCACGCCCTTGTTCTTGAAGGCCGAGCCGCACATCATCGGGTAGAACGCGCGCGTGACAGTCGCCTTGCGGATCAACTTGCGAAGCGTGTCGACGTCAGGCTCTTTGCCGTCGAGGAAGGCTTCCAGCGCGGCGTCGTCCATTTCGACGGCGGCTTCGATCATCAAGGCGCGGAATTCGGCCGCCTTGTCGGCGAGGTCGGCGGGGATTTCGCCCTCGACCATCTTGGCGTCCTTGCCGTCGCCGTCCCAGACGATCGACTTCATCGTGATGAGGTCGATGACGCCCTTGAAATTCGCTTCAGCGCCGATCGGCAGCTGCAGCGGCACGGCGCGCGCGCCGAGCTTGTCCTTGATGTCGTCCAGGCACATGTAGAAATCTGCGCCGGTCTTATCCATCTTGTTGGCGAAGATGATGCGCGGAACGTTGTATTTGTCGCCCTGACGCCAGACGGTTTCCGTCTGCGGCTCGACGCCCTGGTTGCTGTCGAGAACGCACACGGCGCCGTCCAGCACGCGCAGCGAACGCTCGACCTCGATCGTGAAATCGACGTGTCCTGGCGTGTCGATGATGTTCAGGCGGCGCTTCTTGCCGTCGCGGCCCATCCAGAAGCAGGTCGTGGCGGCGGACGTGATCGTGATGCCGCGCTCGGCTTCCTGATCCATGAAGTCCATCGTCGCGGCGCCGTCGTGGACTTCGCCGATCTTGTAGGACTTGCCGGTGTAGTAGAGGATCCGCTCGGTGGTCGTGGTTGTCCCGGCATCGATGTGGGCCATGATGCCGAAATTGCGGTAGTCTTCGATGGCGTATTGACGGGCCATGATCGCCTCAAATTCCCTTGTGCGTCCTACCAGCGGTAATGCGAGAAGGCGCGGTTCGCTTCCGCCATCTTGTGCGTGTCTTCGCGCTTCTTGACGGCCGTGCCGCGATTGTTGGCGGCGTCGAGCAGTTCGCCCGAAAGCTTGTCGATCAGCGTCGATTCATTGCGCGAGCGGGCCGCCGCGATGATCCAGCGGATGGCGAGCGCCTGACGGCGCTCGTTGCGAACTTCGACCGGCACCTGATACGTGGCGCCGCCGACGCGGCGCGAGCGCACTTCGACGGCCGGCATGACGTTGTCCAGCGCCGACTTGAAGAGATCGATGGCAGACGCCTTCGCCTTGGCTTCCATCTTGTCGAAAGCGCCGTAGACCATCCGCTCGGCGACCGACTTCTTGCCGTCTTCCATCACCGCGTTCATGAACTTGGTGACGACGAGATCGTTGAACTTCGGATCCGGGATCACTTCCCGCTTTTGCGCCGCGTGACGACGAGACATGCTGTCGAGCCCTTCGCTTCGGAATTCGTTTCAGATTATTTCGGACGCTTCGCGCCGTACTTCGAGCGGCGCTGACGGCGGGCGGCGACGCCCTGCGTATCGAGCACGCCGCGGATGATGTGGTAGCGGACGCCGGGCAAGTCCTTGACGCGGCCGCCGCGGATGAGCACGACCGAGTGCTCCTGCAGGTTATGGCCTTCGCCCGGAATGTAGCCGATGACTTCAAAACCGTTGGTGAGGCGGATCTTGGCGACCTTGCGCAGCGCCGAGTTCGGCTTCTTCGGCGTCGTCGTATAGACGCGCGTGCACACCCCGCGCTTCTGCGGGCACGCCTCCATGTGGCGCGACTTCTCGCGGTAGACAGGCTTCACGCGCGGATTGCGGATCAGCTGTTGTATCGTCGGCATACGACTCGTCCCAATTTCAGGCGGCAGACCGTTTCCGGCATGCGCCAAGCAAACCTGCCAGGCGGCGCTTGAAGCGCCCCTAGCACGAAAAAACCAGCGGATCGCGCCGCCCTTGCGAGGCACCCGATCATGGCCCGTCGATGTTCTCTGCTTTAGCGACGGCAGCGTTTAGGCCCAACCAAAGCGCTGAGAAAAGCGCGGAAACGGCCTACCACCTACCGTGAGAGTTGCGGAGCTATATACACGCCCGCCATAATGGTCAACAGGCCGCGCCGCAGGCTCGCGATTATTTTGTCGCGCACTGGCGACGGACGCGAATTCTCTCCGAATAACGCGGGCTTGGCGAAACGCGATCACGCATTTTCGCCGCGCGCGATGCCGTCGAAAGGTCGAACGGCCGCTTGGCGAAAGCGGCCGTTCACCGTGCGAATTCGACGCCGTTTGGCTGCCGTTACTCGGCGGCTTCCTCGGTTGGGCGCCGGCGACGGCGGGCCGCTGGGCCGGCGCTCGCGGCGCCGTCCGGAGACGGGATCGTCGGCGTCTTGGCTTTCTCCTTGGCAATCAGATCGTCGCGCTGGACGGCGACCTTGCGGAGTTGCCGCAGCATCCCGCCGGTTCCGGCCGGGATGAGGCGGCCGACGATGACGTTCTCCTTGAGCCCATCGAGCGTGTCCGATTTGCCGTTGACGGCGGCGTCGGTGAGCACGCGCGTCGTTTCTTGGAACGATGCGGCCGAGATGAACGAACGCGTCTGTAGCGAAGCCTTGGTAATGCCGAGCAGCACCGGATTGGCGACGGCGATCCGCTTGCCCGCCTTCTCGATGGCCGCATTCACCTCGTCGAACTCGGTGCGGTCGATCTGTTCGCCCTTGATCAGATCGGTCTCGCCCGGGTCTGTGATCTCGACTTTCTGCAGCATCTGGCGAACGATCACCTCGATGTGCTTGTCGTTGATCGTCACGCCCTGCAGCCGGTAGACGTCCTGAATCTCGTTGATCAGGTAGTTGGCGAGTTCCTCGACGCCCTTGATGGCCAAGATATCGTGCGGCGCGGGGTTGCCGTCGTAAACAAAATCGCCACGCTCGACCCGGTCGCCATGCTGCACCGCGAGGCTCTTGCCGCGCGGGATCAGATACTCGACCGGTTCCTTGGTTTCGTCATCCGGCTTGATGTGGATGCGCTGCTTGTTCTTGTAGTCCTTGCCGAACTCGACCGTGCCGGAGATTTCGGCGAGGATCGCGTGATCCTTCGGACGGCGCGCTTCGAACAGTTCGGCGACGCGCGGCAAGCCGCCCGTGATGTCACCGGACTTCGCCGACGCCGTCGGGATGCGCGCGAGAACGTCGCCCGCTTTCACGTGGGCGCCGCGATCGACGGAAAGAACGGCGTCGACCGAGAGCAGATAGCGGGCGTCGCCGCCGCGCGCGACCTTGATCGGCTTGCCCTTCCCGTCCTTGACGACGATCGCCGGCTTCAGTTCGTTGCCGCGCGGGCTCGTGCGCCAGTCGACGATGACGCGGTTGGACGTGCCCTTCATCTCGTCGGTCTTCTCGCGGACGGAGGCGCCCTCGATCAAATCCTCGAAATCGACGGAGCCGTCGGCTTCCGACAGAATCGGACGGGTGTAGGGGTCCCAACTCGCGAGCTTGGCGCCGCGCTTGATCGTGTCGCCTTCGTCGACGAACATGCGCGAGCCGTAGGTGACCTTGTGCGTCGCCAGTTCCTTGCCCGACTGATCGCTGATGACCAGCGACATCGTGCGGCCCGTCGCGACCAACTGGCCCTTCGAGTCCTTGGCGATGGCGCGGTTCTTGATTTTCACCGTGCCATTGAAGTTCGACTCGATGAACGACGAGTCGACCAGGTTCGCCGTGCCGCCGATGTGGAACGTGCGCATCGTGAGCTGCGTGCCCGGTTCGCCGATCGACTGCGCCGCGATGACGCCGACGGCTTCGCCGATGTTGACCGGCGTGCCGCGCGCGAGATCGCGGCCGTAGCACTTGCCGCACACGCCGAGTTCGGCCTCGCAGGTGAGAACGGATCGGATGCGCACTTCTTGCAACTCGGCCTTCTGGATGGCGTCCGCATGCCGCTCTTCGATAAGTTCGCCGTTGGCGGCGATCAGCTCGCCCGTCACGGGATGCTTGATGTCTTCGGCGGCCGTGCGCCCGAGCGATCGCGCTGCGAGCGAAACGATCACCTGGCCGGCGTCGACGACCGCCTGCACGTTGATGCCCTGCTCCGTGCCGCAATCCTCCTCCGAGATGATCGCGTCCTGCGCAACGTCGACGAGACGGCGCGTCAGGTAGCCCGAGTTCGCGGTCTTCAACGCCGTGTCGGCGAGACCTTTGCGGGCGCCGTGCGTCGAGTTGAAGTATTCGAGAACCGAGAGGCCTTCCTTGAAGTTCGAGATAATCGGCGTCTCAATGATCTCGCCTGACGGCTTGGTCATCAGACCCCGCATGCCGGCGAGCTGTTTCATCTGCGCCGGCGAACCGCGCGCGCCCGAGTGGCTCATCATGTAGACGGAGTTGATCGGCCGATCGCGGCCCGTCTTTGGGTCCTTCTGAACCGCCGAAATGCGCTCCATCATTTCCTTGGCGATGGTGTCGGTGCAGCGCGACCAGGCGTCGACGACCTTGTTGTATTTCTCGAGCTTGGTGATCAGGCCGTCCTGATACTGCTGCTCGAAATCGCGGACTTCGCCGTCGGTCTTCTCGACGATCTTTTCCTTGCTGTCCGGAATCTGCATGTCGTCCTTGCCGAACGAGATGCCGGCCTTGAACGCATGGTGGAACCCGAGCGACATGATGCGGTCGCAGAAGATCACCGTCTCCTTCTGGCCGCAGTTGCGGTAGACGGCGTCGATCATGCCGGAGATGTTCTTTTTCGTCAGAAGCTGGTTCACGAGCGCGAACTTGACTCCCGGCTTCTTCGGCAAGTGTTCGCCGAGCAGCAAGCGGCCCGGCGTCGTGTTGTGCACTTCGACGATCTTATCGCCGTTGTCGTCGACGGTCGTGAAGCGGCCCTTGATCTTGGCGTGGAGCGTCACGGCTTTCGCTTCGAGCGCGTGCTGAACCTCGGAGATCGAGCCGAAGGCCATGCCCTCGCCCGGCTCCTTGTCGCGCTCGATCGAGAGATAATAGAGACCAAGCACGATGTCCTGCGACGGCACGATGATCGGCTGGCCGTTGGCGGGATGCAGGATGTTGTTCGTTGACATCATCAGCACGCGGGCTTCGAGCTGGGCTTCCAGCGACAGCGGCACGTGGACCGCCATCTGGTCGCCGTCGAAGTCGGCGTTGAACGCGGCGCACACCAGCGGATGAAGCTGGATCGCCTTGCCCTCGATCAGTTGCGGTTCGAACGCCTGGATGCCGAGACGGTGCAACGTCGGCGCGCGGTTCAGCAGCACGGGGTGCTCGCGGATGACCTCGTCGAGCACGTCCCAAACTTCCGGCTTTTCCTTTTCGACGAGCTTCTTGGCCTGCTTGACGGTCGCGGCCTGGCCGAGAGTCTGCAGCCGCGCATAGATGAACGGCTTAAACAGTTCGAGAGCCATCTTTTTCGGCAAGCCGCACTGGTGCAGTTTCAGTTCCGGACCGACCACGATGACGGAGCGGCCCGAATAGTCGACACGCTTGCCGAGAAGGTTCTGCCGGAAGCGGCCCTGCTTGCCCTTCAGCATGTCGGCGAGCGACTTCAGCGGCCGCTTGTTGGCCCCGGTGATGACGCGGCCGCGCCGGCCGTTATCGAACAGGGCGTCGACGGCCTCCTGCAGCATCCGCTTTTCGTTGCGGATGATGATGTCCGGCGCTCTGAGCTCCATCAAGCGCTTCAGACGGTTGTTGCGGTTGATGACGCGGCGGTAGAGATCGTTGAGGTCGGAGGTCGCGAAGCGGCCGCCATCTAGAGGAACGAGCGGGCGCAATTCCGGCGGAATGACGGGAACGTGCGTCAAGATCATCCATTCCGGACGGTTGCCCGACTCCATGAACGCTTCGATGACCTTCAATCGCTTGCCGAGCTTCTTCGGCTTCAATTCGGTGGTCGACTCGGCGATCTCCTGGCGCAAGCCGACGGCTATGGCCGGCAAATCCATCGCAGACATGATCTCGCGGATCGCTTCCGCGCCGATGCCGGCCGTGAAGCTATCGGCGCCATATTCGTCGATCGCCGCGTTGTATTGTTCCTCCGAGAGCAGCTGCTTTTCCTGGAATGGCGTCACGCCGGGCTCGATGACGATGTAATTCTCGAAATAGAGCACGCGCTCAAGGTCCTTGAGCGCCATGTCGAGCAACAGGCCGATGCGGGACGGCAGCGACTTCAAGAACCAGATGTGGGCGACGGGCGCGGCCAGCTCGATGTGGCCCATGCGTTCGCGGCGCACCTTGGCGAGGGTCACTTCAACGCCGCATTTTTCGCAGATCAGGCCCTTGTACTTCATGCGCTTGTACTTGCCGCACAAGCATTCGTAATCCTTGATCGGTCCGAAGATGCGCGCGCAGAACAGCCCGTCGCGCTCCGGCTTGAATGTGCGGTAATTGATCGTCTCAGGCTTTTTGATCTCGCCGAACGACCAAGACTGAATGTCTTCCGGCGATGCGATCGAGATCTTGATCTGATCGAACGTCGGCGCCGGGGCTTGCGCTTTGAAGATATTGGAAATGTCGTTCATTCGTTGTCTCCTCAGGGGACCGGCGGGGGCTGGCGGCGGTCCTGTGGAATTCAAGTCTGCGTATGCGAAAGGCGCCTCTCCCGCCACGATCGGCAGGAGAACGCCGTCATCGTCTATTCGGCGGCCGGGGGCAGTTGAGCCTGCGGCGGCGCCTCCTCGGGTTCGAGTTCGTTGGCCGGAACTTCGGTGTTGATCAGTTCGACGTTGAGGCCGAGCGCGCGCATTTCCTTGACCAGCACGTTGAAGCTTTCCGGCACGCCGGCTTCGAAGGCGTCGTCGCCGCGCACGATCGCTTCATAGACCTTGGTGCGGCCCGCGACGTCGTCCGATTTGACGGTGAGCATTTCCTGCAGCGTGTAAGCGGCGCCGTAGGCTTCGAGCGCCCAGACTTCCATTTCGCCGAAGCGTTGGCCGCCAAACTGCGCCTTGCCGCCGAGCGGCTGCTGGGTGACGAGCGAGTACGGGCCGATGGAGCGCGCATGGATCTTGTCGTCGACAAGGTGGTGCAGCTTAAGCACGTACTTGTAGCCGACGGTCACCTTGCGATCGAACGGCTCGCCGGTGCGCCCGTCATAGAGCGTGACTTGGCCGGAGGAGTCGAACCCGGCCAGGCCGAGCAACTCGACGATGTCCTTTTCGCGCGCGCCGTCGAACACCGGCGTCGCGATCGGCACGCCGTTTCGGAGATTTTCGGCGATGCCGGCGAGCTCGTCGTCCTTGGTCGAAGACTTGATCTCGGTCGGGCCATAGATCTTGCCAAGCTGCTCGCGCAATGCTTTCGCCTGGCCGCTTTCGTGGAACTGCTGGAGCGCGTCATCAATCGCGCGACCAAGGCCGCGGCACGCCCAGCCCATGTGCGTCTCAAGAATCTGCCCGACGTTCATGCGGCTCGGCACGCCCAGCGGATTGAGCACGACGTCGACCGGCGTGCCGTCCTCCAGGAACGGCATGTCCTGCGACGGCACGATCATCGACACGACGCCCTTGTTGCCGTGGCGGCCGGCCATCTTGTCGCCCGGCTGGATCTTGCGCTTCACCGCGACGAAGACCTTGACCATCTTCATCACGCCGGGCGGAAGCTCGTCCCCGCGCTGCAGCTTGTCGACCTTGTCGGCGAAGCGCAGTCCCAGACCCTTCTTCGCGTCTTCGTACTGCTTCTGGATCGCCTCAACTTCGGCCTGCGCCTTCTCGTTGGCGAGACCGATGTCCCACCATTGGCTGCGCGGAATATCCTCCAGGATCGCTGCGTCGACCTTGACGCCCTTTTTCGCGCTCTTCGGCCCCTTTGAAACTTCCTTGCCCATCAGTGCGTCTTTGAGGCGCGCATAGACGTTGCGGTCGAGGATCTGCATTTCGTCGTCGCGGTCCTTCGCGAGACGCTCGATCTCCTCGCGCTCGATCGCCATCGCGCGCTCGTCTTTCTCGACTCCGTGGCGATTGAACACGCGCACTTCGACGATGGTGCCCGAAACTCCGGGCGGAAGGCGCAGCGACGTGTCGCGAACGTCGGAAGCCTTTTCGCCGAAGATGGCGCGGAGCAGCTTTTCTTCCGGCGTCATCGGGCTCTCGCCCTTCGGCGTGATTTTGCCGACGAGAATGTCGCCCGGATGCACTTCGGCGCCGATATAGACGATGCCGGCTTCGTCGAGGTTCTTCAGCGCCTCTTCCGAAACGTTCGGAATATCGCGCGTGATTTCTTCAGGCCCGAGCTTCGTGTCCCGCGCCATCACCTCGAATTCCTCGATATGGATCGAGGTGAACACGTCTTCGGAGACGACGCGCTCGTTCATCAAAATCGAATCTTCGAAGTTGTAGCCCATCCACGGCATGAACGCGACGAGCACGTTCTTGCCGAGCGCCAACTCGCCGAGTTCGGTGGAGGGACCGTCGGCGATGATGTCGCCCGACTTCACCGCGTCGCCCACGTTCACCAGCGGCCGCTGGTTGATGCAGGTGTTTTGGTTTGAACGCTGGAACTTGCGCAGACGATAGATGTCGACGCCGGGCTTGGAAGGATCGGCTTCTTCCGTCGCGCGGATAACGATGCGCGTCGCGTCAACCTGATCGACGACGCCGGTGCGCCGCGCGGCGATCGCCGCGCCGGAGTCGCGCGCCACGCGATCTTCCATGCCGGTTCCGACCAACGGCGCTTCCGCCTTGATGAGCGGCACCGCCTGGCGCTGCATGTTGGAGCCCATCAGAGCGCGGTTGGCGTCGTCGTTCTCCAGGAACGGAATGAGCGCCGCGGCGACCGAGACGAGCTGTTTCGGCGACACGTCGATGTAGTCGACCTTGTCCGGCGTGACGAGCAGCACGTCGCCCTGATAACGGCAGGTGATGAACTCGCCTGTCAATTTGCCCTTGCCGTCGACTTCGGCGTTGGCCTGGGCGACGTGGTGGCGCATTTCCTCCATGGCCGAGAGGTAGACGACGTCATCCGTCACCTTCGAATTGACGACCTTGCGATAGGGGCTTTCGATGAAGCCGTACTTGTTGACGCGCGCGAACGTCGCAAGCGAGTTGATGAGGCCGATGTTCGGGCCTTCCGGCGTTTCGATCGGACAGATCCGGCCGTAGTGCGTCGGATGCACGTCGCGGACTTCGAAGCCGGCGCGCTCGCGCGTGAGTCCGCCGGGGCCCAGCGCCGAGAGACGACGCTTGTGCGTGATCTCTGAGAGCGGGTTCGTCTGGTCCATGAACTGCGAGAGCTGCGAGGAGCCGAAGAACTCGCGCACGGCCGCCGCCGCCGGCTTGGCGTTGATGAGGTCCTGCGGCATTACCGTGTCGATGTCGACCGAACTCATGCGCTCCTTGATGGCGCGCTCCATGCGCAACAGGCCAACGCGATACTGGTTCTCCATCAACTCGCCGACCGACCGCACGCGGCGGTTGCCGAGGTGGTCGATGTCGTCGATCTCGCCCTTGCCGTCGCGCAGGTCGACGAGCGTCTTGACGACGGCAAGGATGTCTTCCTTGCGCAGCACGCGCATCGTATCAGGCGCGTCGAGCTCAAGGCGCATGTTCATCTTCACGCGACCGACGGCCGAGAGGTCGTAGCGCTCGCTGTCGAAGAACAGGCCGTTGAACAGCGCTGTCGCCGCCTCGATCGTCGGCGGCTCGCCCGGGCGCATCACCCGGTAGACGTCCATCAATGCTTCCTGCGTGTTGGCGTTCTTGTCGATGTGGAGCGTATTGCGAATGAAGGCGCCGACATTGACGTAGTCGATATCGAGGATGTGGAACTCCTTGACCTTCTGGTCCTTGAGTTCGGCTAGGAGTTCGGCATCGAGTTCGTCGCCGGCCTCGGCGAAGATCTTGCCGGTTTCGAGATCGACGATATCCTCGGCGATGAACTTGCCGGCGAGGTCTTCGGCCGCAATCAGTATTTCCTTTACGCCCGATTCCGCGAGTTCGCGCGAACGCCGCGCAGTGATCTTCTCGCCGGCGCGCGCGATGACCTCGCCGGTTTTCGCGTCGGCGATGTCCGACTGCGGCGTGACGCCGCGAAACTTGTCGGCGAGGTACGGCATCTTCCAGCCGCGCTTCGACTCCTTGATTCCGATATGCTTGTAGAAGTGCGCAAGGATCTGCTCGTCGTCGAGACCCAGCGCATAAAGCATCGTCGTCACCGGCAGCTTGCGGCGCCGGTCGATGCGGACATAGACGTTGTCCTTGGCGTCAAACTCGAAGTCCAGCCACGAGCCGCGATAGGGGATGATGCGGGCGGCGAACAGGAGCTTGCCGGACGAATGGGTCTTGCCGCGATCGTGATCGAAGAACACGCCGGGCGAGCGATGCATCTGCGAAACGATCACGCGCTCGGTGCCGTTGATGACGAACGTGCCGTTCTGCGTCATGAGCGGCATGTCGCCCATGTAAACGTCCTGCTCCTTGACGTCCTTGATCGACTTCGAGCCGGTCTCTTCGTTCACGTCGAAAACGATCAGGCGCAGTTTGACCTTGAGCGGCGCTGCGAACGTCATGTCGCGCTGCATGCACTCGTCGACGTCGAACTTCGGCGCTTCGAACTCGTAGCGCACGAATTCCAGCGTCGACTTTCCGGCGAAGTCGGAAATCGGAAACACGCCCTTAAAGACCGACTGCAGTCCGAAGTCGTCCGGGCGCCCGCCAGCGGGCTCCTTCACCATCAAAAAGTCGTCGTACGATTGTTTCTGGACTTCGATGAGGTTGGGCATCTCGGCGACTTCGCCGATATGGCCGAACTGCTTCCGGATTCGCTTGCGGCTTGTGAGGGTCTGAGCCATGTCCGCTCCTGTGCTGCGTGCGCGAGACGGGGGTCCCGCGATCTGAATGCGATGCGCGCTGCGGCGTCCGCCGCGCGAGGCCGTCTTGAAACGGCTTGCCGGAGGGCGCTTTTCGAGGTTGCAGCAACCGCGAAGCGCTCTCCGGAAAACCGTTGGTCTATTCTTTGCGCATGGCGACTCCGCTCCGCGGAGCCGGCCGCCATGCGCGTTAGATTTCCGTGCGCTGCGGCCGGCTCGACGAATGAGAGCCGCAGCGCACCAGCAGAAAGCCTTACTTCAGCTCGACCACTGCGCCCTGCTCTTCGAGCTGCTTCTTGATCTTGGCGGCTTCGTCCTTCGACACGCCTTCCTTGACCGTCTTGCCGCCCGCTTCGACGAGGTCCTTGGCTTCCTTCAAGCCGAGGCCCGTGATGGCGCGAACTTCCTTGATGACGTTGATCTTCTTGTCGCCGCCCGACTTCAGGATCACCGTGAACTCGGTCTGCTCTTCTGCTGCTGCGGCAGCAGCGCCGCCGGCGGCGGGAGCTGCGACGGCGACGGCGGCGGCGGCCGAGACGCCCCACTTCTCTTCCAGCATCTTCGCCAGTTCGGCGGCTTCGAGAACCGTGAGGCTCGAGAGATCGTCGACGATCTTTTCAATCTTGGACATAGGTACTTTCCTTCCGATTTGAACCTTTGAGCATTCTGCAGCGGCTTGCGCCGCCATGTGTCTGATGAGCGTGACGCCCTCGCGGGCTTCGCCTCACCGGCAGTCTGGTCAGCCGCCTTGCGACGCCTTCGCCTGAATGACGCGCGCCAGCTTCGCTCCCGGCTCCTTGACGGTCCGCGCGATCTTGGTCGCGGGCGCAGTCAACAGGCCGATGATCTTGGCGCGCAGCTCATCGAGCGACGGCAGTTCGGCAAGCGCTTTCACGCCTTTCGCGTCAAGGATGGTCTTGCCCATCGCGCCGCCGAGGATGACGAGTTTTTCGTTCCCCTTGGCGTACGTGACGGCCGCCTTTGCCGCAGCGATCGGGTCTTTCGAAAAGGCGAATATCGTCGGCCCCTTCAACAGTCCCGTCAGCGGTTCAGAGTCGGTATCCTTGAGCGCGAGCTGCGCCAGCTTGTTCTTGGCCACCTTCACAGACCCGCCCGCGGCTTTCACCTTGGAGCGGAAATCTGCGGACTGAGCGGCCACCATGCCGGTGTTGTGGGCGACAACGACCACGCCCGTGTCCTTGAACACGTCGTGGAGCGTGGTCACGAGCTCACGTTTCGCGGCTCTATCCACTTATGCTCTCTCCTAGCTGCGGAGCTTGGCTGAAGCTCCGCGGGTTGCACCTTGCCGCCTGCCCTCGAAAACAAGAGAGCCGACGACCCGTTGGTCTGTCCTCGTTCCGTTTCGCCCGGACGGGGCGGCACGGCGCCAACCCAGAAGGTTCAAACCGGAGCGCGAAGGCTGATCGCCCTCGAAATCCGGCAGACTTCTGTCTCATGCGGGCCCTCGGAAGAGAGATTTCAGCTTCGCCTTCGAAAAGGCTCCGCGCCCACAATCTCGGACAGTGCTGAACCGAAGACGTCGTCCCCGGTTCAGGGTCTTCCGGGTCGCCCCGGAATTCTTGAAATCGTTAGACGACAGGCCCGGAGGCGACCGTCGCGGGATCGAGCTTCAGGCCCGGTCCCATCGTCGACGACACGGACACCTTTTTGAGGTAGTTGCCCTTCGCGCCCGAGGGCCTTGCTTTCATCACCGCGTCGACAAACGCCTTGATGTTTTCGACGAGCGCCTTCTCCGTGAAGCTCGCCTTGCCGACGCCGGCGTGGACGATGCCAGCCTTCTCGACGCGGAACTCAACCGAGCCGCCCTTCGCGCCCTTGATCGCCGAGGCGACGTCCATCGTCACCGTGCCGACGCGCGGGTTAGGCATCAGGTTGCGCGGCCCAAGGATTTTGCCGAGCCGGCCGACGAGACCCATCATGTCCGGCGTCGCGATGCAGCGATCAAAGTTGATCGTGCCCTTCGAGACGATCTCGACCAGATCTTCCGCGCCGACGATGTCGGCGCCGGCGGCCTTGGCCTCTTCCGCCTTTGCGCCCTTGGCGAAAACCGCAACGCGCGCCGTGCGCCCCGAACCGTTCGGCAAGTTGCACACGCCGCGCACCATCTGGTCAGCGTGCTTGGGATCGACGCCGAGGTTGACCGCAACTTCGATCGTCTCGTCGAACTTCGCCTTCGCGCGCGACTTGACGATCTTCACGGCCTCATCGACCGCGTAGGCTTTTCCGGGAGGAAGGCCCTTCGTCACTTCGACCATGCGCTTGCCGCCGGCGAGGCGCGTCGCCTTGACCTGTTCGGCGGATAGGTTTGCTTTCTTTTCTGCCATCGGATTACTCCACCACCTTGAGGCCCATCGAGCGCGCGCTGCCGGCGAGCGTTCGCGCGGCGGCTTCGATGTCGGTCGTGTTCATGTCCTTAAGCTTCAGTTTCGCGATGTCCTTCAACTGCGCGAACGTCACCTGGCCCGCAACCACGCGGCCCGGCTCCTTCGATCCCGAGCCGCCCTTGCCGGTTGGCTTCAGGCCGGCGGCCTTCTTGATCAAAAACGTCGCGGGCGGCTGACGCATTTCGAAAGTGAACGAGCGGTCCGAATAGACGGTGATCTTCACCGGGATCGGCGTGCCCTGCTCAAGATCCTTCGTCTTGGCGTTGAAGGATTTGCAGAACTCCATGATGTTGACGCCGCGCTGGCCGAGCGCGGGGCCGATCGGCGGCGACGGATTGGCCGCGCCGGCAGGCACCTGGAGGTTGATGAAACCGTCGACTTTCTTCGCCATTGGCTCCCCTTCTCAAAGGTTGCGGTCCCGGCGCTTGCGGCGCCGGACCAAGGGTTAGCGGTCAAACGGGGTTGCGGCCGATTCTTGGCCGCGCGCCCTCCCGCGCACGTGCGGTTCCGAGTTCTTTCCTCGAAGCCGTAATTCCGGCGGTCGCCCGCCGGCATTTCAAAACATCGCAATCGTCAAGGCGCCGGCCTGGTCAGGTCGGCGCCTTCTCGACTTGCGAAAATTCCAGTTCGACCGGCGTCGGCCGACCGAAGATCGACACCGCGACTTTCACGCGGCTGCGCTCCTCGTCGACCTCTTCGACGACGCCGGTGAACGATGCGAACGGCCCATCGGCGACTTTGACGTTTTCGCCGACTTCGAACGTGATCGTCGGCTTCGGACGTTCGACGCCTTCCGTCACCTGCTGCAGGATGCGCGCGGCTTCCGCGTCCGGGATCGGCATCGGCTTGTTGTCGGCGCCGAGGAAACCCGTCACCTTTGGCGTGTTTTTGATCATGACGAACGCCGCGTCTGTCATTTTCATTTTCACCAGCACGTAGCCGGGAAGGAATTTGTGTTCGGTCGGCACCTTGCGGCCGCGCTTGACCTCGATGCGCTCCTCCGTCGGTACGACAATCTCTTCGAACAGATGGTCGAGCCCGCCCGCCTTGGCCCGTTCGCGGATGGCGTCGGCGACCTTGCGCTCGAAATTCGTGTAGGCGTGCACGATGTACCAGCGCGTGCCGGCAGCAGCCTTTTTCTCGTGGCTCGTCTCAGCGACGGTCATTGCGTGTAATGCCCTCTGCCTCGAGCCCTCAGCCGCCAAGGCCAAGGACGAGACGAACGATCCAGCTCAACGCCTGATCAACCAGCAAAAAGAAAATAGAGGCGAGCGCGACCATGATGAGAACCATCACGGTCGTGATCCAAACCTCTTTCCACGTCGGCCAGGTGACCTTGGAGACTTCTTGCCTGACTTCCTGGATAAACGTTACCGGGCTGAACTTCGCCATCAAACTGCTTTCCGAAGCACAAATGCGACAACCTGCCGCAACCCGCGCCCAATGGTTAATTGGGGCCGGCCGGCAGGTCAATTCCCTTAGCGAGGCTGGCCAGAGGGACTGGCAGGGGCGGAGGGTCTCGAACCCCCGACCTTCGGTTTTGGAGACCGACGCTCTACCAATTGAGCTACACCCCTATGACGGCGCGAGGTGTACGCCGATCTCCGGGCTTGCCTCATCCGGGGAGCGCCTCCTTAGCCCATTGTTCCAAGATTGTCAGTAGGGTCGCCGCGCTTTTTTAACCTAGCGGCTGGCCGACCGGCCGCCGACCCACGGCCCTCCCTCCGATTGGGCGTCCAAGGGCTCCACGACCACCGCCGTGCCGTACGCCAAAACTTCCGTCACGGCGGCGGCGATTTCGTTGGCGTCGTAGCGCATGCCGATAACGGCGTTGGCGCCCATTTCGCGGGCGTGCTGGACGAGCAGGTCGAACGCCTCCTGCCGCGTCTGCTCGGCGAGTTTCGTATAAACTGAAATGTTGCCGCCGAAGAAGATTTGAATCGCCGCGCCGATGTTGCCGACAACCGAGCGCGATCTGACGGTCAATCCGCGCACCATGCCGAGGGTGCGGACCACCCGGTGGCCCGGCAGCTCATTGGTGGTGACGACGAGCATGAAACTCCCTCCGCGCCCTGCGCGCGTCAACAGAAACTCATATCTACTGACGTGTCCCGGTGCGATCGGGAGCGCCGAAACCATGGTCGGACGGGACGGAGCTTCGACTGACGCGGCCGAGCATGAAACTTGGAGCGGATGATGGGAATCGAACCCACGTATGCAGCTTGGAAGGCTGCCGTTCTACCATTGAACTACATCCGCGCACTCCCCGCCGTTATTGACCGATCCGAAGCCCTTTCGCAAGTCGGGGTCGCCGTAGTCGGGCGCATCGCCGCCATCGGGCAATGATGCTGCGCGGCTGATCGCAACTTGCCGCAGGGCGCCAACCGATTCATGTGTGCCAACTTAGATTCGATCGCACGATCGACGGCACGACTGGGCGCCAGAGTTGGACACACCCGAAAACGACACGGCGGTGAAGATTCTCGTCGTCGACGAGAACCCGATCCGGCGCGCAATCATCGAAGAAGGTTTGCGGGACGCCGGATACGGCAATGTCGTGGCGCTTGCGACGACGACCCGGCTCGTCGACCATATCTATCGCCTCGACCCTGACGTCATTCTCATGGACTTCGAAAACCCGAGCCGAGACGTTCTCGACCAAATGTTTCAGGTCTCCCGCGTCGTGCGCCGGCCGATCGCGATGTTCGTCGACCAGACCGAACGCGGCGCCATTTCCGCCGCCGTCGACGCCGGCGTTTCGGCCTACATCGTCGACGGGCTGAAAAAAGAGCGCGTCAGCGCCATTCTCGAAATGACGATCTCGCGCTTCCGCGCCTTTGACAAGTTGCGCGCGGAACTCCACGAAGTGAAGTCGGCCCTCAAAGACCGCAAGGTCATCGATCGCGCCAAAGGCTTTCTGATGCGCACGAAGGGCCTCGAAGAAGAGGCCGCGTACAAGTTGTTGCGACAGACGGCGATGCGCCAAAGCCGCAAGATTTCCGACGTCGCAGAAAGCCTGTTGTCGACCATTGATCTCCTCGATCCGTCCGAGGGAGAGAAAGAATG
Organism: Hyphomicrobium sp.; assembly: GCA_052386495.1. GTDB lineage: Bacteria > Pseudomonadota > Alphaproteobacteria > Rhizobiales > Hyphomicrobiaceae > Hyphomicrobium_B. Next base: position 31,712 of record JBQTKA010000027.1, read on the forward strand.
ACCGCCGGCGCGAAAATTCACGCGGGCTTCATTCCGCTCACCGATTGCGCGCCCCTGGTCGTCGCGAATGAACTCGGCTTCGACCGCGCCCACGGCTTGTCGTTCGTGCTGCATCGCGCCGCGTCCTGGGCCAACATTCGGGACATGATCGAAAGCGACGTTCTCGACTGCGCCATCATGTTGGCGCCGATGCCGCTCGCCTCCACACTGGGCCTGGGCGGACGCCCGGCGATGCCACTGATCGCCCCAATGGCGACGAGCCTCAACGGCAACGCCATCACGCTCTCTCGCACCCTGTTCGACGAAATGGCGCGCCTCGACGCCGACAACGCGCGCGCCGGCGGCATGGCGGCCGCCAAAGCCTTGGCCCGCGTTGTCGCGCAACGACGGGCCGACGGCCTGGAACCGCTGATGCTCGGCATGGTTCATCCGTTTTCATGCCACAACTACGATCTGCGCTATTGGCTCGCGTCCGCCGGCGTTGATCCCGACCATGACGTCAATCTCGTCGTCATCCCACCGCCGTTGATCGCGGGCAGCTTGAAATCGGGGCGGATCGACGGGTTCTGCGTCGGCATGCCGTGGAACAGCGTTGCGGTCGAAGACGGCGACGGCGTCATTGTCGCGACCAAGTCACAGCTTTGGGCCGCCAGTCCGGAAAAAGTTCTGGGCTTGAAGAGGGCGTTCGCGGAAAAGTACGACGATGTCGTCATCGCGGTGATCCGCGCAATGTCTGAGGCGTGCGCCTGGCTCGATGCGCCCGAGAACCGCGCCGAGGCGGCCAAGATGCTCGCACTCCCGCGCTACATCGGCATCCCGGAAGACATCTTGCGTCGGGCCCTCACCGACAAGCTGCAGCGCGGCGACGAGTTCACCGTTCCGCTGCCGCCCGAGACGGTTATTTTCAATCGCCGCGGCGCCAATTTCCCTTGGACTTCGCACGCCACCTGGATTTTGACGCAGATGATCCGCTGGGGGCAGGTCCGTGCCCCCTTCAACATCGGCGAGGCGGCGCGGCGGGTCTATCGGCCAGACGTCTATCGCCGCGCTGTCGCAAACCTTGGCGTCGCTGCGCCGGCAGAAGACATCAAGCGTGAAGGCGACGGCGCATTCTTCGGCGCGGAAACCTTCAATCCCCGAACGCCGATCAGTTATTTGAAGCGACTCAGTCTTCGAGACGCGAATGTCGATTTAGAGCTTTTCACTGACGGGGCTTGATGCGGCCGTGGCTGCCGATTCTCGCGGCGCCCCTTCGCTGCAATGCACAAAATTCATGCATTAACCGCGTTGACCGTCTTGCAGAAATTTCACGTTATAATATTGAAATACTTATGCAATTCGTGATCCAACGAAACTGGCACGGTTCTTGTTGTTACGACTGTAGTAGGAAGGCCCGCGAGGGGTCTGCCGACGACGAGGCTCCCAGTGGCGGGGGCCATGGCAACGCTGCCTTCGACGTTTGGATTTGGCCCCACAGCCAACGCCGAGCGTCGCAGGCGGCGTTTTTTGTTTTTGGCGTCCGCATGTCGCGGACGGCCGCAGGGGGACCGACATGGCTCACGACGACAACACTGGCGCTGACACGAAAGCACGCGAATGCCTATCGCGACGATCGCTTTTGAAAAACAGCGGAACGGCCGCGATCATTGCAGCAGCGAATACATTGATGCCTGGCGGCGCCAACGTCGCCTTCGCGGCCGGCCCGGAAACGACCAAGGCGCTCCTCGGCTACATCGCGCTGACCGACGCGGCGCCGTTGGTGATCGCCAAAGAAAAAGGCTTCTTCGCCAAGCACGGCATGCCTGACGTCGAGGTCGTCAAGCAGGCCTCGTGGGGCGCGCTGCGCGACAATGTTGCGATCGGATCGGAAGGCAACGGCATCGACGGCGCGCACATTCTGACGCCGATGCCGTATCTCATCTCCACCGGCAAGGTCACGCAGGGCAACGTGCCCATGCCGATGTACATTCTGTCCCGTCTGAATCTCGACTGCCAGGGCATCTCGGTCGCCAGCGAGTACGCTGACCTCAAGATCGGCATCGACAGCGCGCCTTTGAAAGCCGCGCTGGAAAAGAAGAAGGCGGCCGGCAAGGACGTCAAAGCGGCCGTCACGTTCCCGGGCGGAACCCACGACTTGTGGATGCGCTATTGGCTCGCAGCCGGCGGCATCGATCCGGACAAGGACATCCAGACCATCGTTGTTCCGCCGCCGCAGATGGTCGCCAACATGAAGGTCGGCGCCATGGACGTCTTCTGCGTCGGCGAACCGTGGAACGAACAGCTGGTTCACCAGGAGATCGGCTACACCGCGACGACCACGACCGAGATTTGGAACGGACATCCGGAGAAGTGTCTCGGCATGCGCGCCGCATGGGTCGACAAGAATCCCATGGCTGCGAAGGCCCTCGTCATGGCCGTGCAGGAAGCGCAGCAATGGTGCGAAAAATTCGAGAACAAGGACGAGATGGCCGCCATCGTCGGCCAGCGTCAGTGGTTCAACGTGCCGGTCGCCGACATAACGGGGCGCATCAAAGGCGACGTCAACTACGGGCTTGGCCGCACGGCGTCAAACAAGAAGCTCGCCATGAAGTTCTGGGCCAACGGCGCGAGCTATCCCTTCAAAAGTCATGACGCCTGGTTCGTCGCCGAAAACATGCGATGGGGCAAATTCGACCCCACGATCGACATCAAGGCCCTCGTCGACAAGGTCAATCGCGAAGACATCTGGCGTGACGCCGCCAAGACGCTCGGCGTCGCCGCCGCCGACATTCCGGCTTCGACATCGCGCGGCAAAGAGACGTTCTTCGACGGCAAGGTCTTCGATCCAGCTGAACCGATGGCCTACCTCGGTTCGCTTGCGATCAAGCGCCTCGCGTAAGGCGCGCGACCGGAACATGATCTGCGGAGAGAAATGAAATGAACGCATACACGGCGCCAGACGCGCTCATCGCCACCGCAGCCGGGCCCGTCCCGGCTACGGTGGCGGCCGCCATGCCGGCGGCGCGGGAGGCCGCAGTTCCAGCTGCTCAGGCGCCAATGATCCGGCCAATTGCGCTGCCAGCGTGGCGCGATGCGCTGTCGAACGTCGCAGCGAACGTCGTGCCGCCGCTGATTGTCGTGCTGGCGCTGCTGATCGTCTGGCAACTCGCCTGTTCCGATCCGAAATCGGCGTTGCCGCCGCCGACCAAAATCTGGACGGAGGCCAACGACCTGATCCTATCGCCGTTCTTCGTCAACGGTCCGCAGGATATCGGGCTCGGCTGGCGCGTGTTGACCAGTCTGCAACGGGTCGCGATCGGTTTTGGACTCGCGGCATTCGTCGGAATTTTCGTCGGCGCCGTCATTGGCCAAAGCCCCCTGGCGATGCGCGGCCTCGATCCGATCTTCCAGGTATTGCGCACCGTGCCGCCGCTCGCCTGGCTGCCGATTTCGCTCGCCGCTTTCCGCGACAGCGCGCCGTCGGCGATCTTCGTCATTTTCATCACGTCGATATGGCCGATCATGATCAACACGGCCGTAGGAATCCGCAACATTCCGCAGGACTATCGCAACGTCGCCGACGTGCTGCGCCTGAACCCCTTCGAATACTTCTGGCGGATCATGATTCCCGCCGCCGCGCCCTACATCTTCACCGGCCTCAGAATCGGCGTCGGCCTGTCGTGGCTGGCGATCGTCGCCGCTGAGATGCTGACGGGCGGCGTGGGCATCGGGTTCTTCATCTGGGACGCGTGGAATTCCTCGCGGCTCTCCGACATCGTCGTGGCCCTCGCCTACATCGGACTGACAGGCTTCCTGCTCGATCGGTTGGTCGCGTTCATCGGCCGCGTCGTCACGCGCGGCGCGCTCGAAGGCTGAGGATAAAAAGATGATCGCGCCCGTTCCAAAGAAATCGCACACCGACTACGCCAAACTTCAACCCGACAGCGACTTCGTTCGCTTGGATCACGTCGACAAATCGTTCACGCGCGCCGGCAAGACGTCGTCGGTTCTGAAAGACGTCAACCTTTCGCTGCGCCAGGGCGAATTTGTCTCGATCATTGGCCATTCCGGGTGCGGCAAGTCGACGATGCTGAACCTCATCGCCGGCCTCACGCAAGTGACGCATGGCGTGGTGTTGCTTGAGGATCGTGAGGTCAAGGAGCCCGGGCCTGATCGCGCCGTCGTGTTCCAGAACCATTCGCTGCTGCCGTGGCTGACCGTCTACGACAACGTGAAGATCGCCGTCGACAAGGTTTTCTCCGCGCACAAATCACGCGCCGAGCGGCATGAGTGGACGATGCATAATCTGGCGCTCGTCAACATGGCCCACGCGATCGCCAAGCGGCCGGCTGAAATCTCGGGCGGCATGAAGCAACGCGTCGGCATCGCCCGCGCGCTCGCCATGCAGCCCAAAGTTCTGCTGATGGACGAGCCGTTCGGCGCGCTCGACGCGCTGACGCGCGCGCAGCTGCAGGACTCCGTCATGCAGATCCACGCAGACCTCCGCAACACGGCGATCATGATCACGCACGACGTCGACGAGGCGGTTCTGCTCTCGGATCGCATCGTGATGCTGACCAACGGGCCCTCCGCAACGATCGGCGAAATTCTCGAAGTGCCGTTGCCGCGTCCTCGAAAGCGGCTCGATCTGGTGGCCGACCCGGTCTACATCCGCTGCCGCGAAGCGGTGCTGCGCTTCCTCTACGAGCGCCATTCCACGCCGAACCTGGTCGCGGCGGAGTGACCCGGCATGGAGAAGCGAAGACTCCTCGTCGTCGGCAGCGGCATGGCGAGCCTGCGGCTGCTCGAAGAACTGACGGTCCTGGCGCGCGATGTGTTTGACATCACCGTCGTCGGCGAAGAATCCGAGCCCGCCTACAACCGCGTGCTGCTGTCGCCGTTGCTCGCCGGCGAAATCGCCATCGACGACGTGCGCACCAAGTCGCGAAACTGGTATGCCGATCAAGGCGTCCACCTCGTTACCGGCGCCAGCGTCGTCAGAATCGACGCCAAGGCGAAACGCGCGGACCTCTCGACCGGCGATGCGCTTTCTTTCGATGTCTGCGTGCTGGCGACGGGCTCGGCGCCGATTCGTTTAGCCGTCCCCGGCGCCGACCTTGCCGGCGTGGAGGTCTTTCGCTCGCTCGCCGACATTCCGCGGATGCTGGCTGCCGCTCAAACGGGCGGACGCGCGGTCGTGATCGGCGGCGGACTCCTCGGGATCGAAGCGGCCTATGGCCTCAAGCGCGGCGGCGCCGACGTGACGCTGCTGCATGTGATGGATCGGCTGATGGAACGTCAGCTCGATGCGGAGGCGGCGGCGCTGTTGAAATCCGCAATCGAGCGCAAGGGCGTTCATGTGGCGTTGAACGCGGATACGTCGCGGATCGAGGGCGCGACGGCCGTCGAATATCTGACTCTGAGGGACGGCCGGCAGTTTCCCGCGTCGCTCATTGTCATGGCGGTTGGCGTCAGACCGCGCATCGAACTCGCCAAATCTGCCGGGCTGGCGTGCGGTCGCGGCGTTGTCGTCAACGATCGGATGGAGACCAGCGCCCCTGGAATTTATGCGATCGGCGAATGCGCCGAGCATCGGGGCTGCGTCTACGGCCTTGTCGAGCCCGCCTACGAACACGCCCGCGTCGCCGCCTGCGTCCTCGCCGGCAAAGCGACGGCCTACGGCGGAACCGTTCTCGCGACGAACTTGAAAGTCTCGGGCGTCCCGGTCTTTTCCGCCGGAGACTTTGACGGCGCTGGCGCCGAGCCCATCGTGTGGCGCGACAGCGCGGCCAGCGCCTATCGCAAATTCATCGTCCGCGACGGCAAGCTCGCAGGCGTCGTACTGCTCGGCGATACGACCGATGCGCTCTGGTATCGCGACTTGATCAGAAGCGGCGAGAAGATCGCGCGGTTCCGTTCCTCGCTGCCGTTCGGCCGCGCATTCGCCGAGGCCGCCTGATGACCGCCGAAGCCTTCACCGACGAACAGAAGCGCTATCTCGAAGGGTTTGTCTCAGGCGTGCAGAGTTCGCGCGTCGCCGCAGGCTTGAAGCCCGTCGGCGGCATCGGCGGCGCAGGCGGGTCGGCTGAGCCTGTCGGACCCGATGCCGCCCATCTCAAGGCAATGACGACGGTCGAGGCCTCCGGCAAGAAACTCTCGAACGAAGAGAAAGCCAAGCGCGACGACCATCCGTTCGAAGCCTATCCGAGGCTGAAGTCAGAAGCGGAGTCCGGACAATTTCCGAAGGGCGTCGACAATTTCCGCTGGCGCTTTCACGGCCTCTTCTACGTCGCGCCGGCCCAAGACGCCTTCATGTGCCGCCTGCGCATTCCGAACGGCATTCTCTCTCACTGGCAGTTCGCCGGCGTCGCCGACCTTGCAGATCGTTACGGCGGCGGCTTTTCGCATGTCACGACGCGGGCCAACCTCCAGATCCGCGAGATCAAGGCCGAGCATGGTCCCGCGCTCGTCGAGGCGCTGGCGGGGTTGGGCCTGACGCCGAAAGGCTCCGGCGCCGACAACATCCGCAATGTGACCGGTTCCGCGACGGCGGGCATTGATCCTCGCGAACTGATCGACACGCGGCCCTTCGCCAACCAGTGGCATCACCACATTCTGAATTGTCGGACGCTTTACGGCCTGCCGCGCAAATTCAACGTCGCGTTCGACGGCGGCGGCGCGATCCCGACACTGGAAGACACGAACGATATTTCCTTCACCGCCGTTCGCGTCGAACCCGATGGCGAGGTCTGGTTCCGGCTCGGGCTCGGCGGCATCACGGGGCACAGGGATTTCGCGCGCCCGACGGGCGTATTCGTGAAGCCAGCGGACGCCACGCGCGTCGCCGACGCCATCGTCCGGGTCTACATCGATCATGGCGACCGCACCGACCGCAAGAAGGCGCGGCTCAAGTACGTGCTCGATTCCTGGGGCTTCGAAAAGTTTCTCGCCGAAGTCGAAACGCGTCTGGGACAGAAACTCTCGCGCTTCGACGATGCGATCCTCGCCCCGTCGAATGCTCAGAACCGCCTTGCGCACGTCGGCGTCCACGCGCAGAAGCAGGACGGAAAAGTCTGGATCGGCGTCGTCTTGCCTGTCGGCAAGATTACCACCGAACAGATGCGCAACCTTGCCGAACTCTCGCGCGAGCTTGGCGACGGCGATATTCGCCTCACCGTCTGGCAAAATCTTTTGCTCTCGGGGGTCGACGCGGCAAGAGCCGACGAGGTCGAAGCCCGTCTCGCCGCGATCGGGTTAACGTCGAAAGCCTCCAGCGTCCGCGCAGGCCTTGTCGCCTGCACCGGCGCGCCGAGCTGCAAATTCGCCGCAGCCAACACCAAAGGCACGGCAGAGGCGATCGCGGCGTATGTCGAGCCGCGCTTGGCGCTCGACACGCCGGTCAATATCCATCTCACCGGCTGCCACCACTCCTGCGCGCAGCACTACATCGGCGACATCGGACTGATCGCCTGCAAGATACCGGCGGCGGCGGACAGCGACGAGACGATCGACGGCTTTCACATCCACGTCGGCGGGGGCTTTGGAACCGAGGCGGCGATCGCGCGCGAACTGGCGCCGAACGTCCCGGTCGCCGACTGCCCGCAGGCCGTTCTCAACATTTTGCAGACGTATGCAGCGCATCGCGCCGACGCCGACGAAACGTTCGTCAGCTTCGCCAAGCGCCATGACATTGCGGCGCTGCAGGCGCTCGTCGCCGGCGCGGAGGCGGCAGAATGACCATTCAGCAACCCGCCCCGCAGCCCGTGCCGCTTATTCCCGAAACTGCGCCGTTCTCGACAGAACAGCGCGCCTGGCTGAACGGCTTCTTCGCCGGACTGTTGTCGCTCGATCATCACCCCGGCGCCGTCGCATTGACGGGCGTGCCGGACGTCGCCGCCAATGCCCTGCGCGGCGACGGCGATGACGGAGAGACGCCCTGGCACGATCCGGCCATGGCGATTGGCGACCGCATGGCGCTGGCCGACGGCAAGCCTGTCCGGCGCAGGATGTTCGCCGCGATGGCGCAGCAGAACTGCGGACAGTGCGGCTATCTCTGCGAAGACTACGCCAACAAGCTCGCGGCCGGCGAAGAGGCGCGCCCCAATCTCTGCGTGCCCGGCGGCAAAGAAACGTCGCGGATGCTGAAGATGCTGCTGGAAGACCTCTCAAGCGGCGGCGTCGCGCTCGACCAGCCAGCGACGCCGATGGCGCCTCCCGCTGCGTCGCCTGCGCCGACCGGCGCGCCCGGATATTCGCGCGAGCAGCCGGTTGCGTGCGTGTTCAAGTCAGCGACGCTTCTCAATAGCGAAGGTTCGGAAAAGGACACGCGACACGTCGTGTTCGATATTACGCAGTCGGGCGTCGGCTACGAGCCGGGCGATAGCTTCGGGCTGATGCCCGCCAACTGTCCGAACCTCGTCGACGCGGTGCTCGCGTCGATGAAGGCGCCCCCCGACTTCCCCATCGGCGGCAAGACGCTACGCGCAACTCTGTTGACCGACTACGCGCTCGGCATCGCCCCCGACATGATGTTCGAGTTCGCGAGCTACATGGTCGGCGGCGCGCGGCGGCAAAAATTAAAGGCGCTGGCGAAGGGCCAAGACCCCGACGGCGACGCGGCAACCTACGACGTCTTGAAGGTTCTCGAAACGTTCGGACCGATGCATCCTGATCCCGAGGCGTTCCTCGAATGTTTGGAGCCGTTACAGCCGCGGCTCTACTCAATATCCTCCTCGCCGTTGGCGACGCCCGGCGAATTGCATCTGACCGTCGATGCGGTTCGCTACGCGATTGACGCCCGCCGACGGCTGGGCGTCGCCTCGACATTTCTCGCCGATCGCGTGGCGCCGGGCGCGGAAATCCAGGTCTACGTCCAAAAAGCGCATGGCTTCGCGCTGCCGGTCGACCCCACGACGCCGATCATCATGGTCGGACCGGGCACGGGCGTTGCGCCGTTTCGCTCGTTCCTCTGGCATCGCCAGGCCCAGCGCGCGTCCGGCAAAGCATGGCTGTTCTTCGGCCACCAGCGCGAGGCGAGCGATTTCTATTATCGCGACGAGTTCACTGAGCTGCAGAAATCCGGCGCGCTCACTCGGCTGACGACTGCGTGGTCGCGCGACGGCGCCAACAAGGTCTACGTCCAGGACCGCATGCGCGAGTCCGGCGAAGAGTTGTGGGCGTGGCTCAAGGCCGGCGCGCACTTCTATGTGTGCGGCGACGCGAAGCGCATGGCCAAAGATGTCGAGGCGGCGCTTGTCGACATCGCGAGCGCCCATGGCCGCCTCAGCGGCGACGCGGCAAGGACCTTCGTCGCGGACCTCAAACGCGCGAACCGCTATCAGGCGGACGTCTACTGATGGCGGACGGGGGGCAACCAGCGCTGCCGGTCGTCCGCACCACTTGCCCTTATTGCGGCGTCGGCTGCGGCGTCATCGCCGCACCCGATGGCCTCGGCGGCGCCGCCATTAGCGGCGATGCCGACCATCCCGCAAATTACGGCCGGCTCTGCTCGAAAGGCTCGGCTCTCGGTGAAACCCTCGCACGCGAAACGCGACTGCTCCATCCGCAAATCGGCGGCGCGCGCGTCTCGTGGACCACGGCGCTCGATCATGTCGCATCCGAGTTGGGTCGCATCCGCACCCAGCATGGCGCCAACGCGATCGCGTTTTATCTGTCGGGCCAGTTGCTCACCGAGGACTATTACGTCGCCAACAAACTGGCGAAGGGCTTCATCGGCACGCCGCACGTCGACACGAACTCGCGATTGTGCATGGCCTCCTCGGTCGCAGGCCACAAACGCGCCTTCGGGGCCGACGTTGTGCCGGGGTGTTATGACGATCTCGACGAGGCCGACCTCTTCGTGCTCGTCGGCTCGAACACGGCGTGGTGCCATCCGATCCTCTATCAGCGCATTCAGAAAGCGCGGCAGGCGCGCGGCGCCAAGGTCGTCAACATCGACCCACGGCGGACGGCGACATCCGAAGGCGCCGATCTGCACTTGAGCTTGGCGCCCGGAACGGACACGCTCCTTTGGAACGGCTTGCTCGCGCATCTCGCCGACAGCGACGCATTGGACGTCGACTATCTCGCCGCGCATACGGAAGGGTTTGTCGAAGCAATCGCGGCTGCCAGGGAAGGCGGCGGCGTCGCCAAAGTCGCGTTCAAAACGGGCCTTCCCGTCGATGACGTGCGCGCCTTCTACAAACTGTGGACCGAAACGCCGCGCGTCGTTTCCTGCTATTCGCAGGGCGTCAATCAATCGATCGACGGCACGGACAAGGTCAACGCCATCATCAACTGTCATTTGGCGACTGGCCGTATCGCCAAGACCGGCGCCGGACCGCTGTCACTGACCGGACAACCCAACGCCATGGGCGGACGCGAAGTCGGCGGGCTCGCCAACATGCTCGCGGCCCACATGGGATTCTCGGAGCGCGAGCGCGATGTGGTCGGCCGCTTCTGGAACGCGCCAAATCTCGTTGCGGGCGAAGGGCTGAAAGCCGTTGCGATGTTCGACGCGATCGCGCGCGGCGAGATCAAGGCCCTATGGGTGATGGGCACCAATCCCGCCGTCAGCCTGCCGCGCGCCGATGCAATGCGCGCCGCCCTTGGCAGGCTCGAGTTTTTCGCAGTTTCCGAGGTCGTCGCCTCCACCGATACGGCTGCTGCTGCTGCGGTGCGGTTGCCCGCGCGCGCGTGGGGCGAGAAGGACGGCACCGTCACGAATTCAGAGCGGCGGATTTCGCGACAGCGCCCGTTTGCGGCGCCGGCCGGCGAAGCGCGGCCCGATTGGCGTATCCTATCAGACGTCGCAACGCGGCTCGGCTGGGGCGCGGCTTTCGCCTATCAATCCGCCGCTGATATTTTCAGCGAGCATGCCGCGCTCTCGGGATTCGAGAACGACGGCGGCCGCGTCTTCAACATTTCCGGCTTGGCGTCGCTGGCTAACGGCGGCTTCGAGGCGCTGGCCCCTGTGCAATGGCCGGTGGTCGAGGGAACGCGCGGCGCTCAACGCGTGTTCGTCGACGGCCGTTTCGCCACGCCGTCGGGCCGAGCGCGAATGATCGCCATCGACCGCAGCGCCGACCGGGCGCTCGCGACGGACGATTGGCCGCTGCTGCTGAACACCGGACGCATCCGCGACCAGTGGCACACGATGACGCGCACGGGACTAACGCCTCGATTGACAAGTCATATCGCCGAACCATTCGCTGAAATCCATCCCTCCGACGCCGAACGCGCCGGCGTCGTCGACGGCGGCCTCGTCCGACTTGAGACGGCGCACGGCGCGGCGATCGTTCGCGCGGCCGTGACCGATCGCGTCGCGCTTGGAGCTATCTTTGCGCCGATCCATTGGTCGGGCGAGAATAGCTCGGCCGGACGCATTGGCGCGCTTGTCCACAGCGCCGTCGACCCGATTTCCGGTCAACCGGACTTGAAGGCGACGCCGGCGCGCATCGCGGCGGTCGCGACGACCCACTGCGGCTTCGCGCTGACTTCGTCGCCGCTTGATCGCGCCGTCGCGTCCGGACTCGTCTATTGGTCGCAGTCGGTCGTTGACAACGGCTATGCGACGACGTTCGCGCTTAACGGCGGCTGGTTGGAGGCGCTGCGGTTCGCCAATGCCTGCGCGACGGACGGCGAAAAGATTGTCCTGACCGACAGCGGCGCCGGCGCCTATCGCTGCGCAACGCTGCACGATGGGCGGATCGCGGCGATCGTCTTTCTCGAAGCCGGGATGGGCCCACAGCCGACCCCATGGCTCAAAGGCCTCCTTAAACATGAGAATCTCTCCGCATCCGAGCGCCGCGCGCTTCTTGCGGGCCGCGCGCCGGACGGCGCCGCGGATGACGGCGCGATCGTTTGCGTCTGCCATCAGGTCGGCGTCGCGCGGATTGACCGCGCCATTGCGGACGGGTGCGACACTTCGGACGACGTCGGCCGCGCCTGCGCCGCCGGAACGAATTGCGGATCGTGTTTGCCCGAGATCAACCGCATGTTGGCCGCCCGCGCGCGTCGGTTGCACAAAGAACGGGCGGCGGTCTGACAGGCAGGAACGCTTCGCTTGCCTGAACGTGAAGCACATGTGACGGCGCCGCCACCGGCTCAAGCTATGACGCACAACGCCCTGAAATCATTGAGACGAACGGTCGTCGCTCACATAGCTTTGAAGCGTTCCGAAGACGGGACGCAGAGCCAGCGCCGGCTCGACAACCAACCGCGGCTGGCCGCAATCGTCGATGGAGACTACGCTCGATGTTTCACATGCGCTTAGGACTGTTCACCCTTGCCGCGCTCAGCGCCGGATGGATGACGGCGTCGCCGCTCGCCGCCGCCGACCTCGGCGGAAATTGCTGCGCTGATCTCGAGGAGCGCGTGGCGGAACTCGAAGCGACGACAGCGCGCAAGGGCAACCGCAAGGTCGCGCTCACAATATCGGGCTACGTCGCGCAGGAGATCACGGCTTGGGACGACGGCGGTGAACGCAACGCCTATCTGCACGGCCTCGGCCCGACCCAGGCGACGCACGTCAAGTTCAACGGTCAGGCGCAGATTTCGCCGGGATGGACAGCCGGCTATCTGCTGCGCATCCAGAACCTCGCCGACGATCCGTTCGGCCGCAACGCCGCGACAGGACTTGCGCTGAATCAGAACAATGACGACTTCGGTCAGGGTCTAAACGTGCAGATGTCGTACTGGTACGTCCAGAGTAAGGACCTCGGCAAGCTGAGCATGGGCCGGATGGCGCACGCCGCCAAGAGCGCAGCGATGTTCACGGATCAGTCGGGTACGCAACTGTTCGACAACTACACGTTCCTTAGCGGATTTCCGCAGTTCATCATCCGCAGCGGCGGCGACTTGTCACCCGCGGGCCTGACGTGGGGCCAACTCGCATTCTGCCATGCGCAGGCCGTCGCGCTCGGCGGCGACTGCAACGGCATCGTTATGAACGGCGTGCGCTACGACACGCCCGCGTTCAAGGGGTTCACCGCGTCGGCGAGCTGGGGCGAGGACGATTTCTGGGAAGTCGCGCTGCGCTACACCGGCGAAATCAGCGGGTTCAAGGTGCTGGTCGGCGCCGGATATTCTGAGTTGAAGGACGAGAATACGACAGGTCCCTCGGTATCGGGCAAGAAAGACTCCGACGTGTTCCAGGTCGGCGGCTACGTGCAGCACCTCGCAACCGGGCTGTTCGTGCACGCCGCTTATGGCCTCGAAGACAACAACGACACGATCATCAACACGGCGGGCGGTCCGCGCGTCGCGCAAGACAGCGACCACTGGTACGTCAAGAGCGGCGTTCGCCAGAAGTGGACGCCGTTCGGCGCAACGATCGTCTATGGCCACTATGGCGAGTATCTCGATCAGCTAGGACCGGCGGCGCTCGGTCTCGGCGCAACTGACAGCACGTTTCGCCGTTTTGGCGGCGGCGTAGCGCAGGAAATCGACGCCGCATCCATGACGCTCTATCTCAAGTACGATCACTATGAGGGCGACGTGTCGGGCGCGGCCTTGAGTGCAACCGTCGCCGACCTGGATGATGCCGACTTCATCAGCGCCGGCGGAGTGATCAACTTCTGAGAGTCGCGGGGGGGGGGGGGGGGGGGGGGGGGGGGGGGGCCGCGCCGACCCCCCCCCCCCCCCGCCCCCGCCGCCACCCCCCCCCCCGGGCGGCCCAGCCCGGGGGGGGCACGACCCCCCCCCCCACC
>JBQTKA010000028.1:0-28107 GCA_052386495.1 Hyphomicrobium sp.
GACCCCCTCCCCGCGTGCGGGGAGAGGGAGGTACGCGCCTTCCGGCCGGCTCCGCGAAGCGGAGTCGGAAGGCGCAAAGTAAAGGAGAATTCGCGCCTTCCGGCCGGCTCCGCGAAGCGGAGTCGGAAGGCGCAAAGCAAAGGAGAATTCGCGCCTTCCGGCCGGCTCCGCGGAGCGGAGTCGGAAGGCGCAAAGCAAAATGCGAATCTTGATCACAAACGACGACGGAATATCCGCGCACGGCCTCGAAATCCTCAAAGCGATCGCGCTGGGTTTGTCGCCGGACGTGTGGACCGTCGCGCCGGAGACGAACCAGTCCGGCACGTCGCATTCGATGACGCTGCACACGCCGCTGCGCCTGCGCAAGCTCGACGAGCGCACGCACGCCGTCGCCGGAACGCCGACAGATTGCGTCATCATGGCCGTGCGCCACATTCTGAAAAATCATCCGCCGGATTTGATCCTGTCCGGCGTCAATCACGGTTCGAATTTGGCGGAAGACATCACGTACTCGGGCACCGTCGCGGCGGCGATGGAAGGCGCGCTGCTCGGCGTGCGCTCGATCGCGCTGTCTTTGATGATGGGTTTTGAAGAAGGCGCGCGGCGCGCGATCTGGGAGACGCCGCTGGCGCATGCGCCGTCGGTTATTCGCAATCTGATCGACGCGCCGTGGTCGCCGGGCGCGCTGATCAACGTCAACTTTCCCGACGTTGCGCCGGATGAAGTGGCAGGCGTCGCGGTGACGCGCCAGGGCGTGCGCGATCAGGCGCTGCTCAATATCGACAGCCGCTCCGATCCATGGGGCACGCCGTATTTCTGGTTCGGATTCGAACGGCGGCCGTCGACGCTCGTCGACGGAACGGATCTGTCGGCGATCGCCGCAAACAAGATTTCGGTGACGCCGCTCTCTCTTGATTTGACTGACGCGCAGTCGATGGCGGCGCTCGAAACGCACTTGAAAAAATCGCCGCGCTGACTCTGCGCGCGCGGTTGCATCGACTTTCAAATGTCGCGGGTTTGACCAAATCCGTCCGCGAATTAAGCGCAATCCCGGTTTAAGTCCGACATCATGGTTCGCTCCGCCTTCACATGGCGGCGGCGCATCCAGGGGACGTCGGCGCATCGCACGGAGTGTGGGCATTAACCCCGCATTAACCGGTTAAAGGTTAATGGAATGCGTCTGTAGAGGTGCGTACCATGCGTGATGTTTCGAGTGTTCGCCGACGTATTCGTTTCGGCAAGATGGCTGCGCAAAGCGCAGGTTTAGCGGTCGCCGTGCTGGCCGCAGGATGCAGCGCCGACGTGGCGCGCTTCGACAGCACGTCGTTTGCGTTCAACGATCCGGCCGAAGGCGATGGGCCGAGCCCGCCGCCGGTTCCTACCGAGCCCGTTTATCAGAGCGGCTTTCCGCACAACGCCGTCGCGCGCTCGACGCCGCCGGGCCCTTACAACGCGGGCGCGGAGTCGGTGGACGTCGCGCAGTTGCCGGCGCCGGCCGGGGCGGCCCCCGCCGCGATGCCCTTTGAAAACCGGCCCTCGCCGCCGCCGCCGTCGTACGCGCCGCAGCGCTTTGCGGCGACGTCCGTTGATCCGGTCGCGGCGGAGCGCGAACCCGCGTCGCATGGCGGCGAACAGATTCAAGTGCAGCCGGGCGATACGCTCTACGGCCTTTCGAAGCGCCATCGCGTGCCGCTGGCCGATCTGATGTCGGCGAACAACCTGAGCGGACCGAATTTGAAGCCGGGCCAGAGGCTCACGCTTCCGGGCGGCGCGTCGGCCGGCCATACGGCGCCGTCGGCGCGCATTGAAACCGCCGCCGTGACGCCGGCCGAACCGGTTTCTGCGGACGTGATGCAGAAGTACGGCGCGGAATACACGGTGAAGCCAGGCGACTCGCTCTATGCGATCGCCAAGACGCACGGCGCGAATTACGCCGAACTGCAGCGCGTCAACGGCGTCAAGGACGTGCGCAAGGTGCGTCCCGGAACGGTGCTGAAGGTGCCGGGCACGGCCCCCGCCGCGGCTGAGACGATCGCGGAGGCGCCGAATTTCGAGAGACCGGCGCCGCGCGCGCCAGCGACGTTCGCGCCGCCGAGCGTCATCAACGGCCCGAAGGTCGCCGCTCTTGACGACAAGGCGACCGACGCGTCGCCCGAAGCGCCCGCCGCGCCAAAGGCCGAGCCGAAGGCGGATCGCAAGGAGGTCGCCGTCGTTGCGCCTCAGGCGACGCAGCAGGCGGGCGACAGCGTGAAGCTGCGCTGGCCGGCGCAGGGCAAGGTCATCGCCGGGTTCGGCGGCCGGCCCGACGGCACGCACAACGACGGCATCAACGTGTCGGTGCCGCTCGGCACGGATGTGCATGCGGCCGAGAGCGGCGTCGTCGCCTATGCCGGCAGCGAGTTGAAGGGCTACGGCAACCTGATCCTGATCCGCCACGACAACGGCTGGGTGACGGCGTACGCGCATTGCGACGAACTGCTCGTCAAGCGCGGCGACAAGATCAAACGCGGCCAGGTCGTCGCGAAAGCCGGCAAGACCGGCGCCGTCGATCAGCCGCAGGTGCATTTCGAATTGCGGCAGGGATCGAAGCCCGTCGATCCGACGCCGTTCATGGAGAAGAGTTGAGATTGCGTCCGCGTCCGGCGGCCGGCTCGCGGAACGCGAGTCGCCGGGCGCCAAGCAAAACCTTTCGCCCCGCGCGAAGCATGAGGGAAGCCTGAGGGCCGGATCGCAAGATCCGGCTCTTTTTATTTGGCGCGTGCGACTCCGCTTCGCGGAGCCGGCCGCACGCGCATGGGTGCGGCGACATATTGGCCGCCAGGTTGGCGCGTGCGACTCTGCTTCGCGGCGCCGGCCGCACGCGCATGGGTGCGGCGACATATTGGCCGCTAGGTCGGCGCGTGCGACTCCGCTTCGCGGAGCCGGCCGCACGCGCATGGGTGTGGCGACGTTCCCACCGCCAAGCGCGTGCGCTTCCAATTTCCCTCTCCCCATCGCCTTCGATGGGGAGAGGGCTAGGGTGAGGGGCAGCGGCCCCACCGACCGTGAGGTTGCCCCTCACCCCAACCCTCTCCCGCAAGCGGGGAGAGGGAGCTAACGTCGCTTCGTAGTGTGAGCGCTATGCGCGACCTATCGAAGATGAAGGGACCGTGGGTCACGGAGCGTCCAGCGTCACGCCGAGCCGTCCGGCGAGGTCGAGCGTGTATTGCCACGCTACGCGGCCCGAACGCGCGCCGCGCGTCGTCGCCCATTCGAGCGCATCGCGGACGAGGTCGGCGTCGTCGATCGTTAGATTGAAATGCGCGGCGTAGGCGCGGACCATCGCCAGGTAATCGTCCTGGCTGGCGTTGTGAAACCCGAGCCAGAGCCCGAAACGATCCGACAGCGAGACTTTCTCTTCTGTCGCCTCCGCAGGATTGATCGCCGTCGCGCGCTCGTTCTCGACCATCTCGCGCGGCATCAGATGGCGACGGTTCGAGGTGGCGTAGAAAATGACGTTGTCGGGCCGGCCCTCGACGCCGCCTTCGAGCACCGCCTTCAGCGATTTGTAGCTGGTGTCATCCTTGTCGAAGGAAAGATCGTCGCAGAAGACGATGAAGCGATAGGCCGCGGCCTTGAGCGCCGCGAGGCAGGCGGGCAGCGTCGCGATCTCCTCGCGGTGGATTTCGATGAGTTTTAGCGCGGGCGGCCGGCCCTCGGAACGAGGGTCCAAGCGCGTGCTCGACGAAGGAAAGTCGCCCGCGCCAACAACAGAAGCGTGCGCCGCCTTGACGAGGCTCGATTTGCCCATGCCGCGCGCGCCCCACAGCAGCGCGTTATTGGCGGGGAGGCCGGCGGCGAAGCGCCGCGTGTTGTCGAGCAGGATGGCGGCGGTGCGGTCGATGCCCTTCAGCAGCGACAGCGGCACGCGGTTGACGGACGCCACGGGCTGAAACGCATTGACGTCGCCGTGCCAGACGAACGCGTCGGCGGCGGCGAAGTTCGCGGCCGGCGCAGGCGGCGGCGCCGCGCGCTCCAGCGCTTCCGCGATCCGTTCAAGCAGACGTTCGAGGCGCGCTTCGTCGGTCATGGAGGTTCCTGTTTTTCCGCGCCAATCCGCGACGGAATGAGCGGCAAAGGCGTGTTTAGAGCCCGCCCGCCGCCAAGCCAACCGCGCCCCGCCGCGACGCTTCGACCGGCGGTTGCAAACGGGCCGCCGGGCACTATAGTCCGGCCGAAATTGGCGGACCGCCACCCGGAGCCCGATAGCGAGGGCTCTGGGAGGTTGGCGTTCGTTCCCGGAACCGCACGAGAGGACTTGTCTAAGATGTTCACCACTTCAGCATTCGCACAGACGCCGGGTCCCGCGATGGACCCGATGGGCGGCCTGCTCGTGCCGATGCTGCTGATGCTGCTGATCTTCTATTTCTTCCTCATCCGTCCGCAGTCGCAGCGCGCGAAGGAGCATCGCGACAAGGTGAATGCGGTGCGTCGCGGCGACACAGTGATCACGTCGGGCGGCATGGTCGGCAAGGTTTTGAAAACGTCCGACTCGAGCGACGAGATCGAGGTCGAACTGGCGGACAATCTCAAGGTACGGATCGTCAAGAGCACGCTGATGGACGTCCGCGTCAAGGGCGAGCCGGTGAAGGACTCGACCTGACGCTGATGATACGGCCCACCGCCGGGCGGGAGGCGCGCCGCGCTTCGCACGGTTTCCCTGAAGCGCGACATCCAAGCGCCTGACACACGACAAAGAGACCTGTCTCCATGCTGTATTTCTCGCGCTGGAAGATCATCGCCATCGTGCTGACGATCCTCTCCGGCCTCGTCGTCGCGGCGCCGAACTTCTTCGCGCGCGAGACGGTGGCGTCGTGGCCGGACTACGTTCCGAAAAAGCAGTTGCCGCTGGGCCTCGATCTTCAGGGCGGCGCACATCTGCTGCTGGCGATGGATCAGGAAGAAATCCGCAAGGACTGGCTGAACAGCCTGCGCGAGAGCGCGCGCCGTTTGCTTCGAGACGCCAAGATCGGATTCTCCGGGCTCGGCGTGCAGGGCGGGCAATTGCAGGTGAAGCTGGCGAAGCCCGAAGATCAGGAAGCCGCTCTCAAGGAGCTGCGCAAAATTCCGCAGCAACTCGGCGGCGCGCTGCTCGGCGTCGCCAACAACGACGTCGACGTGACCGAGGGATCGGAGCCGGGCACGATTCTTCTGAAGCCGACCGAGATTGGTTTTCGCGCCCGCGTCTCGGGCGCGTCGTCGACCTCCATCGAGACGATCAATCGGCGCATCAACCAGCTCGGCACGTCGGAATCGACGGTGGCGCGCCAGGGCGTCGACCGAATTCTGATCCAGTTTCCGGGTCTCAAGGACACCACGGAACTCAAGCGGCTCATCGGCGAGACGGCCAAGTTGACGTTTCACGAAGTGCATCCATCAACCTCCGCCGAAGACGCGAAGCTGACGTCGGCGCCGATAGGGTTCAAGGTGTACCCAGGGGAAGCGTCAGAAGGCGGCGATTATCTGCTGCGCGAGATCCCGGTGGTCCAAGGCGAAGACCTTGTCGATGCGCAACCCGGCTTCGATCCGCGCAACGGCGAGCCGGTGATCAACTTCCGCTTCAACCAGCGCGGCGCGGTGAAATTCGGTCAGTTCACGACGGAGAATGTCGGCAAACCGTTTGCGATACTGCTCGACAACAAAGTGCTGTCCGCCCCGCGCATCAATGAGCCGATCCTCGGCGGCGCCGGGCAGATATCCGGCAGCTTCACCGTCGATTCGTCAAACACGCTCGCCGTACAGCTGCGCTCCGGCGCGCTGCCGACGAAGCTCACGATCGTCGAAGAACGAACCGTCGGACCGTCGCTCGGCGCCGACAGCATCTCGGCCGGCAAGCTCGCCGGCCTTGTTGGCGGCGTTGCAGTCATCATTTTGACGATCCTCGCCTACGGCACGTTCGGCATCTTCGCCGTCGTCGGCCTGATCGTGCACCTGCTGATGACGCTGGCGCTGATGACGCTGATCGGCTCGACGCTGACGCTGCCCGGCATCGCCGGCCTCGTGCTCGGCGTCGCCATGGCGGTCGACGCGAACGTGCTGATCTATGAACGCATCCGTGAAGAGTTGCGCTCCGGAAAAACGCCGATCTCGGCCATCGACGCCGGCTTCCAGCGCGCCTTCATCACCATCGCGGATTCGCAGCTCACCACGCTCGCGTGCGCCGTCATCATGTTCTGGCTCGGCTCCGGTCCGATCCGCGGCTTCGCCGTGACGCTGACGCTCGGCATCGTGACCTCGATCTTCGCGTCCGTGACCGTCGTGCGGTTGTTGATCTACTACTGGCTGAAACAGCAACCCAAGGCCAAGGGCGCCCTGCAGGTTCCGGTTTAGGAGACGACCCCGTGCTGATGCGATTGATCCCGAACTTCAAGGGATTCGACTTTTTCCCGCATAACCTGCGGCTGCCGTTCATGCGCTACAAGGACCTCGCGGTCGGGATGTCGATCGTCGCGATGCTGCTGTCGCTGGCGCTGTTTTTCACGAAGGGCCTCAACTACGGCGTCGACTTCAAGGGCGGGTCGATGATCGAACTCCAGGCGACGAGCGGCAAGGCCGATGTCGGCGCGCTGCGCGACAAGCTCGGCGGCCTCGGCCTCGGCGGCGTGCAGATCCAGGAATTCGGCCAGCCGTCCGACGTGCTGATCCGCATCGAGGAACAGGCGGGCGGCGAAGTCGCGCAGCAGGCGGCGTTGAAGAAGGTGATCGACGCCGTCGGATCGGACTACACGCAGCGGCGCGTCGAAGTCGTCGGTCCGACCGTCTCCAGCGAATTGCGCCAGACCGGGCTCATCGCGGTGGTCGCCGGCATCCTGGCGATCGTCGCCTATGTCTGGTTCCGGTTTGAGTGGCAATTCGCGCTCGGCGCCGTCGTGGCGCTGACGCATGACGTGCTCGTCACGATCGGCATTTTTTCGCTGTTCCAGTTCGAGTTCGACTTGTCGACGGTGGCTGCGTTGCTGACCATTCTCGGGTATTCAGTCAACGACACCGTCGTCGTGTCCGACCGAATCCGCGAGAACTTGCGCAAGTTCAAGAAAATGGAGTTGAACGAGCTACTCAACCTGTCGATCAACGAAACGCTGTCGCGAACCATCCTCACCGGCGTCACGGCGATCGCGGTGCTGATCGCGCTCTACATTTTCGGCGGCGAGGTCATTCGCAATTTCAACTTCGCCATGCTGCTCGGCGTCGTCATCGGCACGTATTCGTCGATCTTCATCGCCGCGCCGCTGCTCGGCTATCTCGGCGTCAAGCGTGATTGGAGCGAGGCGGCGAAACTCGCGCAAGCCGGCAAGGCGTGAGCGCCGCCGTCAAGCCATGAAAGGCGGCGCGCCGCACTATCCGCGCGCCGCGCCGATCAGCGCGTATGGCGCCGGCGGCTTCCGGTTCGCGGAGATGAGCCATCGCGGCTCGATCATGTGCCTGCCGAGCGGCGTCTACGCCTGGGACGTGGCGCGCGTCGAGGATGTGTTGGTCGCCGATTTCGAACGGCCGCTTGCCGAATTGACCGCGCCGGGCGTGTTGCTGTTCGGCACGGGCGCCCGGCAGGTCTGGCCCGACGAGGCGATCATGCGCGCCTTCGCGACCGCCGGCCTCGGGCTCGAAATCATGTCGACGGGCGCCGCGGCGCGCACCTACAACGTGTTGCTGGCGGAGGGGCGCAGCGTCGGCGCCGCGCTGATCGCCGTCGATTAGGTTCGACATCAAGGAGCGGGCTTTGGGCGCGCGAGACGAAGCAGCGAGCGATGCAACCCGCGCCGCCGCACGGCGCGGCGAGCCGGACAGGTTTCTCGCAGCGCTGCTGGCGCCGCGCGCCGCGCGCGACGATCTGATCGCCATCGCCGCGCTCTCGGCCGACGTCCGACGCATCGCCGCCGACGTCAGCGACGCGCCGCTGGCGGAAATCAAAATGCGATGGCTCGCCGACGCCGTGGGCGGAGCCATGACCGCGGAGAAATCTGGCCATCCGGTTGTGGACGCCGCCGGCGAAGCGCTCAGCCGCGGCGGCGTCGCTCAATCGTTGGTCGACGATTTTTTCGCCGCGCACGCACATCGTCTTTATGCGGACGCGCCGCCGGACAACGCGGCGCTGAAGCTCGAACTGGAGATGACCGAAGGCGCGCTGTTTCGGATGGCCGCGGCCGTACTGCGAGTCACGACGACGGACGCGGCCGATGAGGCGATTTCACACGCGGCGATCGCCTACGGTCTTGCGCGCACGGGATTGGATTTACCGGTTCGCCTCGCGCGCGGCGGATCGCCGTTGCCGCCGTCTTGGTTCGGAAGCGACGCCGCGCCTGACTGGAAGGCGGCGATGCGTGGGCTCACAAACGAATCGCGCGGGGCTTTGCAGGCCTGTCGCAGCGCCCTGCATGGCTGCCCTGCGGGCCTGATAACGGCGCTTTTGCCGCTTGCCGTCGTAGAGCCCTATTTGGCGGCTTTGCAGAGGCCCGATCACGATCCGGCGCGGGACATGGCCGAAATTGCGCCGTTGATGCGCGTCTGGCGCATCGGCCGGGCGTCCGCGACGGGTCGGATCTGACATCGGCGACGATGGAGACGAGAGGAATGACGACAACCACAGGCCGCCTGCTGCTTGCCGCGTTCGCATTGGCCTCAGCAGCGATGGGCGCGGCGCCGGCGGGCGCTGCGGGTCCGACGGTTCGCTGGCGCGTCGAAAATCCGTTCCGGCTGTTCACCGATCCTGCCGATGCGGAGATCCACCGCGCGACGTACCGATCGCTTGGTCCCGAAGACAAGGCGTCGCCCGTGCTGGCTGCGGAGCGCGCGCTGCAACGGCGCCACGACGACGGCTGGGCGGCGACGATGTTCCGCAAGACGTGCTGGAACTGGTCGGAGAACCGTTTCGATTGCCCCGCGTACGACGATTACATGAATCCGACGAGCCACGTCGTCATTGCCGAAATGGCGGGCGTGGAGGACGCGGCGAACCTGACATGCACCTGGCGCACGGGGCGCAAGGGCGAGGCGCCGCGCGGCGAGGCGATTTCACAGCCTTGTAACGAACCGGCGACGTTCGAAATCTCCTATCCCGAAGGCGCGATTGTGAAAGCCGAGATCGGCGGCTTGGAAGTCGCCGAGGCCGATGTCAAAGTGCGCGATATCCTCATCGTCGCGGCAGGCGACAGCTTCGCTTCCGGCGAAGGCAATCCCGACATTGCCGTGCGCTTCTCGCGCGATCGCACGAGCGACTACGGCAAAACCCCGTTGAGCCCGGCCCTCTCGGGCTTTCCGGCGCGCATCGGCGACTGGAAGCAGATCGGGGACAAGAAATTCATCTCCGAGAACGCGCGGTGGATGGATCAGGCGTGCCATCGGTCGCTTTATTCGCACCAGCTGCGCGCGGCGTTGCAACTCGCCGTTGAAGATCCGCATCGCGCGGTGACGTTCGTTGGCCTTGCGTGTTCGGGCGCCGAAGTCACCTTCGGACTGTTCCTGCGCTACAAGGGCAACGAGTGGGTGCCCAATCCGCCGGCGCTATCGCAGATTTCGGCGATCGCGGAAGCGCAGTGCGGAAAGACGGACACCGAGCCGCTCGATCTGCCCGAGGCCTATCACATCAATGGCGCGATCCCCGAACTGAAGGGCGGGCTGGTGATGCGCAAGTGCCCGCAGAAGCACGCGCGCAAGATCGATCTCGTGCTGCTGTCGATCGGCGGCAACGACATCGGCTTTTCGCGTCTCGTCGCCAATGCCGTGCTGTCGAATGAATCGACGCTGCGCCAGCTCGGCGGCTGGTTCGGCGAGGTTCACGGTCAGACGGAAGCCGGCGCACAGCTCGAACGGCTCGACGCCAAATACAAATCGCTGAACCGCGCAATTCACGGATTGCTGTACGTGCCTTGGGGCGAGAGCGACCGCATCGTGCTCGTCGGCTATCCGGGCATGGCGCTGGCCGGAGACGGCAGTGAAATCTGCAAGGACGGCCGCGCGGGGATGGAAGTCGTCGCCGATTTCCAGCTCAGCGAAAGCAAACTGCGCGAAGGCGCGTGGATCGGCGACAAATTGCATCGCGAGATGCGCGACAGCGCTGAGCGCTACGGCTGGACGTTCGTCGAAAATCACCGGCGCGCGTTCATCAATCGCGGCATCTGCTCAGGGGACTCGAACGACGGCGCAAGCATTGCCGATGATCTGCGTCTACCGAGAAAAGTCGAGGGTCTTTGGAAGCCGTACAATCCCGCGGATTATCGCGCGTATGCCAGCCGTCAGCGCTGGTTCCGCACGCCGAACGACGGTTTCCTGACGGGCAACTTTCACGTTGCGCAATCGCTGCTGCAGAAAGTCTTGAAGCTCGATGCGCTCGCGTCGTTCCAGCTGTTGCTGGCGGCGACGTATTCGGGCGCGTTCCATCCGACCGCCGAAGGCCACGCGGCGATCGCCGACGCCGTGGCGGAAAAGGCGCGTCTCGTCTTGCAGAAATATGGGGAGGGCGGCGAGTCGGAAGCGTCACCGGACGAAACGGCCGTCGCGCCGCCGCCCGCCGACGAGCCTGGCGTCGCGATCCCGCAGGTCAAGCTGGATTCGTCGGCGCCGGTCCCTTCCATGTCGCCTCCTGAACCCGCCACGGCCAACGAGCCTGCTGAAGCCGCTGCCCCCGCCGTCGCGCCGGTTCCGGAGTCGGCGGGATCGCAGACGGTCGAGCGCGCGCCGCTCGATGCGCCGCCTCAAGCCGCCGGTGAAAGGAAGCCGTTCGCGCCGCCCGCCGGCGTCGTCGCGTCGCCGGAAACGGACGCGCCGAAGACGCCGTAGTGCGGAGAGCCGGGACCCATTTTTTGTTTGCGCCCGGCGACTCTCCTTCGTCGAGCCTGCCGCCGGGCGCGGTTCTGGGTCCCGGATCGCGATGCACGGCATCGCGTCCGGGATGACTGAACACGTGCTGGCGTAATGAGACGGTCGCCGTCAGCAGTCGTTCGCCGCCTTCGCGTCGCGGTTGCGGCTGATGCTTGTGTTACTGGTTTTGTCCGCCGCCAATCGCGCGCCGCTGCAAGGAGATTAAGCGGCTGAGGACCGCGCGCCGGGTTCGCTGAGCCATGCCCCGAGATCAGCGAGCGCTCGGCGCGATTGCGCCTGCTTTTTCGCGCGGCCGCGATCGGGGCCCTTCAATTTCTTGCCGGCCGCATCGTGCGTCGGCGCGGCGGGAAGGTCCGGGATCAAGCCGTAGTTGATGTTCATGGGCTGGAACGAGCGTGCGGCGCCGCGGTCGGCGTCGTCGGCGATGATGTGCCCGCCGGTGATGTGATCGAGCAGCGCGCCGAGCGCCGTGGTCGCGGGCGGGCGGACGATCGGCCGGCCAAGCGCTTCAGCGGCGGCGAAGCGTCCGGCAAGAAGTCCGATGGCGGCGCTCTCGACATAGCCTTCGACGCCGGTGATCTGACCGGCGAAGCGCAGGCGCGGCATTGCGTGCAGGCGGAGGACAGAGTCGAGCAGCTTCGGCGAATTGAGATAGGTATTGCGATGCAGGCCGCCGAGGCGCGCGAACTCGGCGTTTTCGAGCCCCGGGATCATGCGGAAGATGCGCGCCTGTTCGGCGTGCTTCAGCTTGGTCTGGAAGCCGACCATGTTCCAGAGCGTGCCGAGCGCGTTATCCTGGCGCAACTGCACGACGGCGTAGGGCCAGCGCCCGGTGCGAGGATCATCGAGGCCGACCGGCTTCATCGGGCCGTAGCGCAACGTATCGCGGCCGCGCTCAGCCATGACTTCGATCGGCAGGCAGCCGTCGAAGTAAGGCGTTGACGCTTCCCACTCCTTGAAGACGGTTTTTTCGCCGGCGAGCAGCGCGTCGATGAAAGTCTCATACTCGGCCTTGTTCATCGGGCAGTTGAGATAGTCGGCGCCGGTCCCGGCGGGTCCTGCCTTGTCATAGCGCGACTGGAACCAGGCGACGCTGGTATCGACGCTATCGCGATGAATGACCGGCGCGATGGCGTCGAAGAAGGCGAGGGCGCCTTCGCCGGTGAGGTGGGCGATCGCGGCGCTCAAGGACGGCGACGTCAGCGGGCCGGTGGCGACGATCACGCTGTTCCATTCGGCTGGCGGCAGGCCGTCGATTTCACCGGGCGCGAATGTGATGAGGGGATTAGATTTGAGCGCCGCCGTGACGTCGGCGGAGAAGGCGTCGCGATCGACGGCGAGGGCGCCGCCTGCGGGCAGCTTCGTGCGATCGGCCGCCGCCAAAATCAGCGAGCCGCAGCGGCGCATCTCCTCGTGCAGGAGGCCGACGGCGTTGTTCTCCCAATCGTCCGAGCGAAAGGAGTTCGAGCAGACGAGTTCGGCGCAGCCGTCCGTCTTGTGGGCGTCGGTCATGCGGCTTGGCCGCATCTCGTGCAGCACGACAGGGATTCCCGCCCGCGCGATCTGATGCGCCGCATCCGAGCCGGCGAGGCCGGCGCCGACGACGTGAATGGGAGCCAAATCCTTCATGGCCGCGTTCTATCGCGTGCGCCGTGCGCGCGCCAGCTTGCTTGCAAGAGCGTCAAGAGGAAGCGCCGCGTCATTGTGGCTTTTGCAGGCCTGACGCCGCTGCTAAGAGGGCTGCGCTGAATCATTGGGAGCGCATCATGCCGATCACGCGACACGAATCTTCCGCCGTCTATTCCAAGGTCACGGAGGCGAACGGCCTCGTATTCACGGCAGGCGTCATACCGACCGATCTGTCGCGCGACGTCGCAGGCCAGACGGCCGAAGTGCTGGCCGAGATCGATCGTTTGCTCGGGCTCTGCGGCACGGACAAATCGAAAGTCGTGCAGGCGACGGTGTGGTTGAACGACATCCGCCATCGCGACGGCATGAATACGGCGTGGAGCGCGTGGCTCGGCGGCAAGGACGCGCCGGCGCGCGCCTGCGTCGAAGCCAAGCTGATCGACCCGCGCATGCTGGTCGAAATTTCCGTTGTGGCGGCGAAGTAGCGCTGCCTAGCGCCGGCCGAACACGCCGCCGAGAATGCGGCGCAGGATCGTCATGCCGAACTTCGACAGCAGCAGATAGATCAGCGAGCTGAGCAAGCCGCGATTGCCGAAGCCGAGCAGTTGGCCGAAGATCGAACGGATTAACCCGCCGAGCGATCCGCCGCTCGGCACGCGCGAGCCGCCGCCCTTGCGAACCTCGTCCGAAAGGTCATCGTAGGGCGTGCGCCGCGGCGCACGCGGCAGATTTTCACCGGGCATGGGCAGGATGACGCCGCCGCCGCTCGTCGCGCCGCCAATGCCGCCGCCTCCGCCCGCAGACGGGCGCGGCAACGTCGTGCGCTGCGGCGGCGCCGGATCATCAATGACGTCAGCCGGCGCGCGCTCAGGCGTCCCGCCCGGCATCGGCAGCAAATCGCCGATGTCGGGAAAAGCGCGCAGTTTCTCGGCGATTGCGGGAGTCGCCTCTTTCTGAAGGCCGCCCAACAGAAGGCTGGCGACAGCCGGGAGCATGCGCTTGACGACCTCGGCGTCGAGGCCACTCGCGCGGGCGGCGTGCGCAGCCATGCCGCGGCTGATGTGCTTGTCGCCGATCAGCACGTCGAGAACGCCGTTGCCGGCGTCCGCGACTTCGGGCGACGCAAGACCCTGGGGGTCGGCGAGGGCGCGGCCGGCGCGGGCGTCGCCAAGCATGGCGACGATGTCGGCGACGCCGCCGCGCGACAGCGTGTTTCGTTCGATGCGATTGGCGAGCGATTGCGTCAGGGCGCGGGCCGCGGCGGTGGCCTTCTCACGCGGCACGCCGAAAGCGGCGGCAAGATTATCGATGGTCGCGCCGCCCTGCGCCTCGTCGATCACGGTCTCGATATTCACGCCGAACTCCCTCAGACCGGGCTGCGCGTTGAGGCGCCGCGGATGCCATTGCGCCGAGCGCTTATAGCAACGCGCGATCGAACCGCAACAGCCTGCGGGACGCGGCCGACGCCGGTCGCGCCGGATGTCCGCGCGACGCGACGTTGCGAGCGCGCCGCGTCGTTCATCTGAGGTTCATCCGCACGAATTCGTAATGCAACCAATCCGATGTCTCGCGCGTAGTGAGATCATCCAAAACGCTGTCAAGGCGTTGCCGAAAATGACTCGGGAAAACACGTCCGCAGCGCGGGCGTTTTAGGAGACACGCACAATGCGTAAATTGCTCATGACGCTGCTCGTGCTGGGCGGCGTGGCGACGGTCGGCGCGCAGCCGGCTTCAGCCAACGCGGCTGCGGGATTGGCCGTGAAGCCGCATGCAGGCGTCACCGCGCCGTCGCAGGTTGAAGAGGTCCGCTATCGCCGTCATCGCCACCGCGGCTGGCGTCGCGGCGGGATCTACCTCGGATTCGGGTATCCCGGTTTCTACGGTTACTCAGGCTACCCGTATTACGGCTACAACCGGCACTACTACCGCCCGTATTATTACAGCGGTTATCGGCCGTATCACCGCCGCCGCCATCACCGCCGCTGGCGGAACCACTGGTAAGAGCCGCGGGCTGTAGGCGTTCAGCCTCGGCTACTTTGTCGCGATCTCCGGCCCGGAGCGGGAAACCGCTGCCGGGCCGGTCTTTTGGGCCTAAATAACAACTGTGTTCGTGTTGCAACGCGGGGGCCGTTTTGGCATGGTCCGCCGCGACTCTCGCCCGCGTTCTCAGGGGAGGGGCGAGTCGGCAATCCGTCGCGTCAGGCGGGTCCGCCTATCAGCAAAAAAACGGGGCTAAAGGGACCACTCCATGAGCCATACACTTTGGGGGATCATCGCCTGCGGGGCGTTGTCCATCCTCTACGCATTTTTCACGTCGAACGCCGTGATGAAGGCGGACGCAGGCAACGCCAGGATGCAGGAAATCGCCGGCGCCATCCGCGAGGGCGCGCAGGCCTACCTCAATCGCCAGTATCGCACCATCGCGATCGTCGGCGCCGTCATCTTCGTGCTCGCCTATCTGCTGCTCGGACCGCTGGTTGCGATCGGATTTCTGATCGGCGCCGTGCTCTCAGGGCTTGCAGGCTACATCGGCATGAACGTTTCGGTGCGCGCCAACGTGCGCACGGCGCAGGCCGCGACGCAGTCGCTGGCGAAGGGCCTCGACATCGCTTTCAAGGCCGGCGCGATCACCGGCATGCTCGTCGCCGGCTTGGCGCTGTTGGGCGTCGCCGGCTATTACGGCATTCTCATCGGGCCGCTCGGTTATGAACCGGGCAGCCGGCAAGTCGTCGACGCGCTCGTCGCGCTGGGCTTCGGCGCGTCGCTCATTTCGATCTTCGCGCGGCTCGGCGGCGGCATCTTCACGAAGGGCGCCGATGTCGGCGGCGATCTCGTCGGCAAGGTCGAAGCCGGCATTCCCGAAGACGATCCGCGCAATCCGGCGACCATCGCCGACAACGTCGGCGACAACGTCGGCGACTGCGCCGGCATGGCGGCGGACTTGTTCGAAACTTACGCCGTCACCGTCGTCGCGACGATGGTGCTGGCGGCGATCTTCTTCGCCGGCCAGCCCGGCCTCGCCAATCTGATGATCTATCCGCTCGCGATCTGCGCGGCGTGCATCGTGACGTCGATCATCGGCACGTTCTTCGTCAAGCTCGGCTCGAACGGCTCGATCATGGGCGCGCTGTATCGCGGCGTCATCGCCTCGGCCGTGCTGTCGATCGCGGGCCTCTACGCGGCGACAGAGTACGTGCTCGGCGGCTTCGGCGAAGTCGGAACCGCGGCGGGCCAGACGCTCACCGGCCTCAATCTGTTCTATTGCGGACTTGTCGGCCTTGGCCTCACGGGCCTGATCGTCTGGATCACCGAATACTACACCGGCATCGGCTATCGTCCGGTGCAGTCGATCAGCCAGGCGTCCGTGACCGGCCACGGCACCAACGTGATCCAGGGCCTCGCCGTCTCGCTTGAAGCCTGCGCGCTGCCGACCATCGCCATCGTCGCCGGCATCCTGCTGACCTACAACCTCGGCGGCCTGTTCGGCACGGCGATCGCGACGACGACGATGCTCGGCCTCGCCGGCATGATCGTCGCGCTCGACGCTTTCGGCCCGGTGACCGACAACGCAGGCGGCATCGCCGAAATGGCCGGTCTGCCGAAGGAAGTGCGCCGCTCGACCGACGCGCTCGACGCGGTGGGCAACACGACGAAGGCGGTGACGAAGGGCTACGCGATCGGCTCGGCCGGTCTCGGCGCGCTCGTGCTGTTCGCCGCCTACAACTACGACCTCCAGCACTTCATCGCGGAAGCCAACAAGGAAGGCGCGACGGGCTACCAGTTCTTCAAGGACGTGCAGATCAACTTTGGCCTCGACAACCCGTACGTCGTCGCCGGTCTGCTGCTCGGCGGCCTCATTCCGTATCTGTTCGGCGGCATGGGCATGACGGCAGTCGGGCGCGCGGCCGGTTCGATCGTCGAAGAAGTGCGCCGTCAGTTCAAGGCCAACCCCGGCATCATGAAGGGCACCTCGAAGCCTGATTATGCTCGCGCTGTTGACCTGCTGACCGTGGCCGCGATCAAGGAGATGGTGGTGCCGTCGCTGCTGCCGGTGCTGTCGCCGATCGTGCTGTTCTTCGCGATCAACGCGATCGCCGGCAAGGGCGCCGCGTTCTCGGCCGTCGGCGCGATGCTGTTGGGCGTCATCGTCACCGGCATCTTCGTCGCCATTTCGATGACGTCGGGCGGCGGCGCCTGGGACAACGCCAAGAAGTCGTTCGAAGACGGCTTCACCGACAAGGACGGCGTCAAGCACATGAAGGGCTCGGACGCCCACAAGGCGTCCGTGACCGGAGACACCGTTGGCGATCCGTATAAGGATACGGCCGGTCCCGCGGTGAACCCGGCGATCAAGATCACCAACATCGTCGCGCTGCTGCTGCTCGCGGTGCTGGCGCATCAGTAGGCCTTTTTCCGCGCTTCCAACTCCGCTTCGCGGGGCCGGCCGCAAGCGCGGGCGCAAACAGAAAAGGCTCCGGAGGAAACTCCGGGGCCTCTTTCATTTTGGGCGATTGTCCGTGTGGAAGAGCCTTCGGCTTAATATCCGTCGTTGCCGAAGACCTGTTTGGTGCCGAGGTTCTTGAACAGGCCGTCGATGATGCCCTTGTCCTTGGCGCCGGGCGCCGGCGTCTTGCGGCTGACGAAGTCGAACACCTTGCCGTCTTTCAGACCGTAGTTGGCGATGTTCTGCACCGTGCCGCCCTGATCGAAATAGACGGCGACGACCTGTCGGTCCTTTTCGGTCGGCAGGAAGAACGAGCTTTGTCCCATCGTGCTCGAAATATAGTAGTAGGCGTTGCCATCGCCGACGACGGCGCTGGTCGACGGCGTGCCGAGCGTGGTTTTCACCTGATCCTGGCTCATGCCGGGCTGGATCGATTGCAGATCGGTGGCGCGGAACTGCGCGCCGTGCTTGGTGAGCTGCTCGCTGCACCCGCCAAGCGCAAAGGCGGCGGCCAGCGCGCATGCAGCGAGGCGGGGAGAATAGAGGCGTGAAGCTGAGGTGCATGACCGGCGCATGTGTCAGGTCGTCTCCCGAGAATCGCTTCTTTGTTCCGCCGTCAGGCTTTAGACTGCGCCCGAAATGTGGGCAACGCTTGGCGATCCAGGCTGTCGCGTCGTCCCCATGCCGTCCCCAAACTTCTCGCGCTTGCGTCGCGGCGCTTGAGGCGGTGAAACCCGAAGGATGACAAGGCTATGCTCGGTTGGTTGAGCGGACGCGGCGATGCGCAACGGACAGCGGGGGAGCTTTATGGCAGGGTCGTGGCCGCCGCTCGCCAACCCGCGCTTTATCGCGACCTTGGGGTCGCAGACACCACAGAGGGCCGGTTCGAGATGGTCGCGCTGCACCTGTTTCTGGCGCTGGAGGCTTTGAGACGTCCCCACGCCGCGACGGACGCGGCTGACGAGGCCGTGGCGCGACTGACGATCGAGGCGTTTGTGACGGACATGGACGACTGCATGCGCGAGATGGGCGTCGGCGATCTGACGGTGCCCAAAAAAGTGAAACGCGCGGCGGCGGGCTTCTATCAGCGTTCGGGCGATTATCGCGAAGCGCTGGCGGCGCCGGACGATGCGGCTCTTGCCGCCGCCTTGGCGAAGCACGTTTGGCCTGGCGCGAACGCCGGCCCCCATGCCGCGGCATTGGCGACTTACGTGCGGCGCGCGGCGGCGTCGCTTGCCGGCGTTGCGCCGCGCGACGTGTTTGCCCAAGCCGCAGCGGCGCGGCTGACCACAGCGGCGGATCGGAGGCCGGCATGACGACGGCAGCGTCGCGGCCGTTCGACTGGTCGCATGCGACGATGGAAATTTCCGACGGCGGTTTTCGACGCGAACGCGCGGCCTCGCCAGAAGAGTGCGCCGCTGTCGCAAAGGCCCTAGGCCTGCTCGACGCCTCCAACGTCAAGGCCGCGTATAAGATCGTGCGGATCGCGGGCGGCGGCTACGGCTTGTCCGGCCGTTTGACCGCCGACGTCGCGCAGGCGTGTATCGTTACGCTGGAGCCGGTGCGCGACGCGCTTGACGAGAATTTCGACGTCGAGTTCTGGCCGAACCTTGAGGCCAACGAGTCTGGGCAGGATGCGCGCATTCTCGAAGGCCGCGACGTCGAACTCTTGGAGCGCGGCGATATCCCCGTCGGCCGCATCGTGTTCGAAACGCTGTCGGCCGCGCTCGATCCCTATCCGCGCAAGCCCGACGCGGCGTTCGACTGGCAGGATCCGGAGGCGAGCGATCCGCAGAAAGTCAGCCCCTTCGCCGCGCTCGCGCGCCTCAAAGACGACGGCTCGTAACGCCATCCACAGGCGAGGCGATTGCGCGCAGCGGCAAGCCTGCGGGGTCCGGCTTTAGACCTTGTTTCGGCGCCCTAAACCGCTATGGTCCAGCGCGTTTCGCGGGGCCGCCTGAGCTCCCGTTCGCACGCCCTGCGCAGTTCCGCGCACTGGGCGAATTCGCAAGGGCCGGCAACGCGATGGCGAGCCCCAAGACAATCGCGCTGGACGCCATGGGCGGCGACCACGGGCCCGAAGTCGTGGCGCCCGGGGCGGCCTTGTCGCTCGAACGGCACCCATCTCTCACGTTCCTCTTTTTCGGCGACGCTCAGCGGATCCACGCGGCGATTGCGCCGCATCCCGCGCTCGCGAAGGCGTCGCGCGTCGTCCACACCGACCACGTCATTTCGATGGACGAAAAGCCGAGCCAGGCGTTGCGGCGCGGCAAAGGTTCGAGCATGTGGCTGGCGCTGGAAGCCGTGAAGGCGGGCGAGGCGCACGCCGCCGTGTCGGCCGGCAACACCGGCGCGCTGATGGCGATCGCGAAACTCGCGCTGCGCCCGATCGCGGGCATCGAGCGCCCGGCGATCGCGGCGCTGTGGCCGACGATCGCATCGGAATGCATCGTGCTCGACGTCGGCGCCAACATCGGCGCGACGGCCGACCAGCTTGCGGATTTCTCGCTGATGGGCGCGGCCATGGCGCGCGCTGTCTTTCACATCGAAAGGCCGTCGGTGGGGCTGCTCAACGTCGGCACCGAAGAGGTGAAAGGCAACGAAGACGTGAAGGCGGCGCACGCGATGCTGAAGGCCGTCGCGCTGCCGCTGGACTACAAGGGCTTCGTCGAAGGCGATCAGATCGGTCAGGGCGCCGTCGACGTCGTCGTGGTCGAAGGCTTCGCCGGAAATATCGCCTTGAAGACTGCGGAAGGCACCGCGCGGCAGATAGGCCAGTATCTCAAGGGCGCGATGACGAGTTCGCCCGTCACAAAACTCGGCGCCTACATGGCGCGCGGCGGCTTTCGCGTGCTGAAGGAAAAGATGGATCCGCGACGCGTCAACGGCGGCACCTTCCTTGGCCTGAACGGCATCGCCGTGAAAAGCCACGGCGGCACGGACGCCTTCGGTTTCGCGAGCGCCGTCGATCTGGCGTTTGAGATGGCGGACTCGGGCCTCATCGCCCGGCTGGCGTCCGATGTCGCGACCTATCATCCAAAGCTTGCCGCCGCTGCGCAGGCGGACGCCGACGCCGCCGCGTCGGCAACCGCGCTACGCGCCGGCGCAGACATCAGAAAGGCCTGATCGTGGCGACGCTCCGCTCGGTCATTCGCGGCGTTGGCGCCCATC
Source organism: Hyphomicrobium sp. (assembly GCA_052386495.1). Classification (GTDB taxonomy): domain Bacteria; phylum Pseudomonadota; class Alphaproteobacteria; order Rhizobiales; family Hyphomicrobiaceae; genus Hyphomicrobium_B. The sequence goes on from JBQTKA010000028.1 coordinate 20,099, forward strand.
TCCCGGCGCGCGTCATGACGAATGACGACATCTCGAAGGTCGTCGACACGTCGGACGAATGGATTCGGGAGCGTTCCGGAATTCATCAACGCCACATCGCGGCCGACAACGAACTGACATCCGATCTCGGCGCCGCGGCCGCCAAGCAGGCGCTGATCCGCGCCGGCGTCGATCCGGTCGAGATCGATCTCGTGATCTGCGCCACAGCGACGCCGGACCGCACGTTTCCTGCGACGGCGGTGAAAATCCAGTCGATGCTGGGCGTGACGAAGGGCGCGGCGTTCGACGTGCAGGCCGTATGTTCCGGCTTCATCTACGCGCTCACCATCGCCGACACGTTTCTCAAGACGGGACAGTTCAAAAGGGCGCTTGTTATCGGCGCGGAGACGTTCTCGCGCATCCTCGATTGGTCGGATCGCGGCACCTGCGTGCTGTTCGGCGACGGAGCCGGCGCCGTCGTGCTCGAAGCGCAGCCGCAGCACGCGGGCCGCGACGACAGAGGCATTCTCGCGACGCGTATCCGGTCCGACGGGCGCTACGAAGACATGCTGTACGTCGACGGCGGTCCGGGCTCGACCAAAACAGTCGGCCATCTTCGCATGAACGGCCGCGAGGTGTTTCGCCACGCTGTACAGAAAATTTCCGGGGTCATTGAAGAGACGTTGGTTGAAACCGGCTACGCCGCCGACGAGATCGACCTCTACGTCCCGCATCAGGCCAACAAGCGCATCCTCGACGGCATCGCGAAAAAGCTGAACGTTGCGCCGGAGAAGATCGTGATGACGCTCGACAAGCACGGCAACACGTCGGCCGCCTCGATCCCACTGGCGCTCAATCACGCGTTTGAAAGTCATCTGATCAAGGACGGCAGCCTCGTGCTGATGGAAGCGATGGGCGGCGGCTTTACCTGGGGCGCGGTGCTGGCGCGCTGGTAGCGCGACAACGCGCGGCAGTCGGCTTGCCGCCGTTTTGGTGCAGCGCAACAGATGAATCTTATGTTATTTCAGTTGGTTGTCGCTTTGGAGCGTTGACCGCGCTCACCTGCGCGATTAGCATCCGGAAAAAATCGTCATCCGGAGCTGGGGAGGATGGGAATGAGCGGCAAAACACTGACGCGCGCGGATTTGGCCGAGGCGGTCGTCGAAAAGGTCGGATTGCCCCGCAACGAAAGCCAGGAGCTGGTTGAACTCGTCCTGGATGAAATCTCCGGCAGCCTCGCGGACGGCGACGCCGTGAAGTTGTCGTCGTTCGGGTCGTTTGGCATTCGCCAAAAGGGCCAGCGCGTCGGCCGCAACCCGAAGACGGGACAAGAAGTGCCGATCACGCCGCGGCGCGTGCTGGTGTTCCGCCCGTCGAACATTATGAAAGATCGCATCAACAAGGGTCACGGCAAGCGCGCAGGCGGCTAGACCTCGGCGCGACACCGTCTATTGTCTTTGCTCATCTGCCGGCGTTGCTGCTGGAGCGCCCCCTTTTTTCGGGACGGCTGATCGATATGAACAAATCCGCTGAAGCTTTTCGTACGATCGGCGAGGTCGCCGAAGATCTCGACGTGCCCAAGCACGTCCTCCGGTTCTGGGAGGGCAAGTTTCCGCAGATCCGTCCGATGAAGCGCGGCGGCGGGCGGCGTTACTACCGCCCCGAGGATATGGATTTGCTGCGCGGCATCCGTCACCTTCTCCATGCCGAGGGCTACACGATCAAAGGCGTGCAGAAAATTCTGCGCGAGCACGGCATCGATCAAGTCAAGGGCGCGTCGCATGCTGCGCTCTCGGCGGCCAAGGACGATGCTGGCAAGAAAAAGCGCGGCCGCAAGCGCGAAGCGGCCGGCGACAAGTCGGCGACGGCCATTGCCGACTTGAAAAAGGCCACGAGTTCATCCTCCGCCAGGGACGTCATTGCGCTCGCGATCCGGGAGCTAGAAGGCGTGCGCGCAACGCTGCTCGGACATCCGGTTGCAGAGGCGGAGCAGCCCGGCAAGCGGCAGCGGGCGGCGCGGTCGTGAGGCCAAGACGCCGGGCGGCGGCTGACGGGGGCCGTCAATGTTGCGGCAAGGCCGGTCGACGCATGGCTTCAGCAGGGTTCAGGCCGAATGGCCTTGACCGCCCGGACGGCGGCGGGTAGTCAAACGCACCGATCGGCGGCGCTGTTGTTTTCGCGATCCTCGTTGGATCAATTGCGAAGCATGACCCCCTCGCTGCCCTCTGAGCCGAGAGCGCAACTCGACAGCGCTGGTCCGTGACAACAGCAATGGCGTCGGAGCGTAGCGCAGCCTGGTTAGCGCACCAGTCTGGGGGACTGGGGGTCGGAGGTTCAAATCCTCTCGCTCCGACCATTGACTTCGACTCCGCCCGCCCCCCGCCATGCGTCGTTTGCTATTCCCATGCGGCCATCGCAAGCGGGCGCTTTTTCTCCAAACGCCGACCTACCTACCGGCCTCCGCTGGACAGCGCTTTCCGTCATGACGTCAAAATGCGCCGAGCTTTCGTCGCAAGAAACGAATGACGTCTCTCGGAAGGTGCCGGACTCGCTGTGGCCGCGACGGGGTCGGCTCTTTCCAACCGTTCGTTTGAGGTTTCGCTTTGGGCGGCTCCAATGTCGCTCGCAGCTCGATAGAGCCAGGAAAGCACGGGTCCTTATGAATCGAGCCTAGCGGCGTTTCCTCAACGGCTTTTCCCAGGAGCCTTGCGTGGCAAAGTCGCGCCACCGTTTCGCCCGGGATCGAGCTATAAGGCAATATTTCGAGAACGGGCCCAAAGGTCATCGGTTCAACTGCAATCAGAGCTCTGCAGGCGTCAAGCGCGAGCGCGTTGAACATCGGAGGATCCCATCGCTCATTGTGCGCCAGATGCGCAATGAACGGCTCCTTGATGCGCTTGATCGGGACGTCGCGTGAGCAGACGAGCGGAAAGACGTAGTCCCACCATGGCGCGCCAAGCTGGAACCGGCGCAATGCCTGATCGTCCAAGGCGCGCGACACCTTGGATGGATGAAACGCAAAGAAATCGAAGCCGTAGGCGAATGTCGACCCAATCAAATCTCCGAAGCGCGTCACATCGGTGCGCCGTCCGACAACCACCGACGTTTCGACAAGATCCGCCATGGCCGAGGCCAATTTGGCCTCCATGGCAAGCATGTAGATGTCGGCGTTCACGATGGCCACAGGCCTATTCTTGGGCGCAACGTCAAAGACCGCGCCCAAGGACGGGCCAAAGCGCATCGGATCTCGCGACTCATCTGGAGCCGCAACCGCGACCTCCATCAGATTGAGCGATCTCACCGCTTCAACTTCGTCGGGCCTGTTCAAAGATAAAGGTTCAAAGCCATTGCGTCGCCATGACGAAACACACTCCGCCAAGTACTGTTGGCCGATTTCCCGACCGCTCGCCTGTTCGATTCGGGAAAAGCGCGGCGGTATGGACGTGATCAGCAACATAGGACTTTGAAGCCGCTCGATATCAAAATTCCTTTTTTGTGAAAGACGTGCGCACCGTCAGGGCGCCATGTCAAATTCAGGCTGGGTCGCCCGTCGCGCCGCGCGGCAGTCAGCGACGAGGCGTCGCAGAATCATCCTTAACGTACCAGTCGTCCCAAAGCGTGTGTTCCGGCCAAAGCCGCATATAGCCCTTTGACTCAAGCAATTCGAAAAGATCGCGCCTTCTCGAGGTGAAATTGTGCTCGACCACTATCGCCCGCGTCGTGTAGGCGTCGAAGTCGAACGCGTTCAGGATTTCCAGCTCCGATCCTTCCGTGTCGATCGACAGAAAGTCGATCGTTCCAGGCGCATTTGCTTGCGCCAGCAGATCGTTGAGTGAAATCGTGCGAACGCGCACGACGTTCGCGTCGATTGCGCGCGCGCCGCGTTTTTCGTGATCGTCGTCAGGCACGATGTCCTTGAGCCGGGAATAGACGGTGTCCTTGAGCGCCAGGAACTCCACGGTATCGCCGCTGCGATCCGAAACGCAATCCGTCGAGACGTGGCAGCGGCGGTTGGCCGCCAAAGCCGACGCTAATGACGGGTGCGGTTCGGCCACAATGCCGCGCCATCCGAAGTCTCTTTCGAGAATGTAAGTGTTGCTCAAACTCACGCCATCGCTGGCCCCGATCTCGACGAAGTATCCTCCGCGCTTTCCATTTGTTAGCCACAAGGCCCAAAGGTCTTGGCCCAGTTGGGACGCGGCGTCCGCCCCAAATTGCTTACGAAAACTATCGAATCCCGCAAAGTCGCGCTGAGACGCCGCAGCTTGCCTTGCGCGGCGTCGCAACGCATGGCGATGCAGGAATTTCCGGAGAGCGGACTTTGGCGGAGGAACGTAGCCTTCTCGCGGAAACGCGTGCGTCATGAATCCACCCACTCGGAATTGTTTGCGACTGACCGGATGAAAGTTGCCTTGGCATTTCCTGGACCAAAACCTTCGCACGCTTGTAGCCGCCCAGACGATGATCGATGCGCGCGGCCGGCAAGAGCGTAATCGCTTAAGATTTCACAGCCGATTCAGAGCTGATGTCAATCGCCGTCAAGCAAGGGCGGAGGCGTGCCGATCTCGCGCCTGCGGCGCTTTTTTAGGTGCGCCGCGGGGGCGATCGCTTTAGAAGCTCGAACATGACCGACGCCCCGGATTTGCAAGCAAAAGCCAGGCCCACGACCTTCGCAATCCTGCGGCGGCTGATCGTGGAGCATGGGCGTTCCCATGCCGCAGGCTACGCGATGGCGTTGGCCTTCATGGCGATCGTCGCAGGATGCACGTCGTTGAGCGCGTGGATCATGAAGGACTTGGTCAACACCGCCTTCGTCGATCGCGACCGCAGCGCGATGTTGTATTTTCCGGCGCTCATCTCCGGACTGTTCCTCGCGAAGGGCGTATTCTCTTACTTGCAGGAGATCACGGTCGCGCGCATCGGCGGGCGGATCGTGTCTGAAGTCCAGGAGCGGCTCTACGATCACCTGCTGCGCATGGACATCGCGTTCTTCCATTCGCGGTCGTCGAGCGATCTGGTCATGCGGATGACCGGAGGAGCCCAGGCGGCCCGCGATATGATCAACCTCGCCGCCGTCAGTCTCGGGAGAGACGTCCTCACGGTGTTGGGACTTTGCGGAGTCATGTTGTTTCAGGACCCCGTTCTATTCGCAATCGTTCTGACGACGGCGCCGATCGCGGCGTTGGGATTGCGCCAGCTCGTCGCCGCGGCGAAGAAGGCGGCGAATACCGAGACCGGCGCGCTGGGCGATGTGTTCGCGGTGACGCGCGAAACATCGCAAGGCATTCGGATGCTGAAGTCGTTCCAGCTTGAAGCCGTGATGAAAACAAGGATGGCTGCGGCCATCGCCGCCGTTGAAGAGCAGCGCAACAAATTGACCCGAGTCAAAGCCGGCGTCGCCCCATTGAGCGAGGTTCTCAGCGGATTGGCGATCGGGGCCGTCATTCTTTACGCCACGCTCCGCAGCCAAAGCGATCCGGAAATGATCGGCCGGTTCTTTTCGTTCATCACCGCTCTGCTGCTTGCCGGCGAGCCGATTCGGCGGCTATCGCGGCTTCACATTGATCTGGCGACCGCTGGCGAGCGCGTCTGCATGCTCTACGACGTCCTCGATCTGAAGCAAGTCGAGCCGCCGACTAGCGATCAACCTGAACTTCGCATTACGGACGGCGCCATCGCCTTTCGAAATGTCTCGTTCGAATATCTGCCGGACAAGCCGATCTTGAAGGGCGTCAATGTGCTCATGCCGCCGGGAAAAATGACGGCGTTTGTCGGACCATCGGGCGGCGGCAAGACGACGGTTCTCGGCCTCATCCAACGGTTTTTCGATCCGTCGTCGGGCGAGATCGCAATCGACGGACAGTCGATTTCGACGGTTTCGCGCGAGTCGCTTCGGGGAAAGATTTCCTATCTGGATCAGGACGCCTTTCTCTTCGAGGGCTCCATCGAGGACAACATCGTCGGGTCATGCGAGGATCGAGACGAGGATCGGGTCGTGGCGGCGGCGCGGGGCGCTGACGCCGATGGGTTCATCCGTGACCTGCCGCACGGATACAAGACCATGATCCGCGAACTCGGCACGAATCTGTCAGGGGGACAGCGGCAGCGCATCGCGATTGCGCGCGCCTTCTACAAGGATGCTCCGATCCTGCTGCTCGATGAGCCGACGTCGGCGCTCGACAGCAATTCCGAAAGACAAATTCAAGAGTCGTTGCTGCGGCTTGCCAAGAGCCGCACGACCGTCATCGTGGCCCATCGACTTTCAACGATCATGGGTGCGGACATCATTCATGTGATCGAGCGCGGCGTCGTGACCGAATCCGGCAGTCACGCGGACCTCATAGGGCGCAACGGTCGATATGCTGAGCTCTATAAAACGCAGGCCAATATGAACGGCCACAGCCCCAGCGGTTCATGGCAACAAAATGTTGCTGTTGAGCTGGACGGTTAGCGTTCTCGCTGCGGGCCGCGCCTGAAGAATGGGCGAGCGTTCAACCGAAGCCTTCTACCGCTGAAGGTCGCCGTCGCCGGAGCGACGGTTCGACGTTCGCCCATTGCGATTGCTGCGCCGGGTCAAAGTGGTCAGACTTTGGCGTTGAAGCTGGGCTTTGCCCGTTCGTTCGGCCCCGTCAGGGCCGGCTTCAAAACTGCGCTGTGCCGCAAGAGGTCAGACAAGAAATTTTGCGGGTAAGTGGACTGGCGCGACAGCACAATGTCGCGCAGCCGCCCCAACGTCGTTCCGACGGCCAGCATCATGTCGGCGACAACGGCGTAGAGGCGTCCGTGGTGCGTCACGAAATAGTGGCGCCGCGATTCAAACCAATATGCAGCGCGGCGTTTGGTTTGCGCTGATCGATCGGTGATGCCGGTCGATTGCCCGACGAGATGTACGACGCGACTGTCCGGCACATACCAACAGGCCCACCCTGCCGATCTCGCTCGAAGGCAAAAATCCGTCTCTTCGTAGTAAAGGAAGTAGCGCTCATCCATGAGGCCCACGGATCGGAACGTGTCGGCGCGCACCAGAAGGCTGGCGCCGCTCAGCCAATCGAAGCGTGAAGGTTCATTATTCAGGGGGGGCGAAACGGCCCAGTTGCGAAGGAGCCTCGAGACAATTCCCAGGCCAATGCTCGCTTCAAATTCGCCGAGGATCGAATGGAAGCGGAATGCGGAGCACTGCAGCGTGCCGTCCGGATCTTCGAGGCGGCTGCCCGCCATTCCGGCCTCGGGGCGCCGCTCCAAGTGGGAAACGAGCGCCGCCAACGCCCCTGGCCGCACGATGGTGTCGGAGTTGAGCAGCCAGAAATAGTGCGGAGCATCGGGCGCGCCGAGGCGCTGGCGTATGATTGCATTGTTGCCGTAACCGAAGCCGCCGTTTTTCGGCAACGCCGCCAGCTGGACCCAATCCGACCAGCCGGCGCTTTCGATCGCCTGCGCGATCTTGCGAGCTGATCCATCGGGCGAGGCGTTGTCGGCGACATGGACCATCAAGCCGGGATGCCGAGCGCGTTCGCCCTGTAGCGACTTTATGCAATCGATAGTCAGATCGGGCGTACAGTAATTGACCACAACCACCGCCACCGTCGCCGCGGCGGCCTCAGCCGGTCGCTTTGTCGCTGACGCAAGTACGCTCTGCTCTTTCATGTGCTTCCAGGGTGGTCCGTGTTACGTGCAAGGCGCAAATGCCGAGCCCATCGCTCATTCTCTCGGGGCGTCACAAGCCCGATCGAGATGACGTACAAAGGCGCGCGCCAATAAATCAGCGTCGCTGATCTCAGTCAGCATCCAGCCGGACTGCCCACGCCTTCCGTGAAGTTGAACGCCGACGTGGCGCCATGCTGCATCAACCCGCACCCTGATGTTTGTTCGAATCGCGCGGCGCTCATGGAGCGAACAATCATAGTCCACATTGACGACTATTTGACGACGACGATGTCGCCGGGCAGGAGGGCTGAGAACTGTTTGGATTGGATGACCTTCTGCTCGCCGTTCTCGCGGCGAATGACGTCATAGACGACCTCTTGGGCGCC
>JBQTKA010000029.1:0-28068 GCA_052386495.1 Hyphomicrobium sp.
CAATGGAAGTCGACATGCGGTGATGTCGATTGAAGCAGCGGTCGCAACCTGACGTTAAGCACGTCATCTGACGCTGCCGTTTCTATAAATCCTTGACGGTAGATTTAGGACACCGTTCACGCCGCCCCAATACGTTCGCGACAACAAGGTAGTGGAATGAACAATGCGCATCGCAACGAAACTGAACCTCGGCGTCTTGATGGTGTTCATGGCCACCGTCATCGGCAACTACGCCGCGTTGGAAATGACGGTGAGGCCCAAGTTCGAAGAGATTGAAGAAGGCGCCGCCCGGGCCAATCATAAGCGCGTTCTGGACGTCGTCGACAGCTTGGCCGAAAAGCTGCGCGCCTCGTCGCAAGACAACGCCTACTGGGACGAGGCGTACGCCTATGCCAGAGGCGAAGCCGGAGATTCGCTGATTACCAGCACCTATGGATCGCCGGCCGAAGCGCTCGACGCCTTGGGAATTGAACTGCTGGCGTTCAAAAACGTGAAAGACGCCCTGCTCTGGGGCAAAGCGTTCGAACTTGGCGCCAAGCGCGAGCTTCCAACTCTTGTCGATGAATTCAGCTCGCTGAAATATTCACACCCCTTTCTCTCCGGCGTTGGCGAGCTTCGCGCATCGTCCGGCCTCTTTTCTACGTCTCACGGCCTGATGATGCTGGCCGTGGCCCCGATCGTCAAAAACGACCATACCGGACCGCCCGCCGGAACGGTTTGGATGGCGACTCGCTTGAACGTCAAGGACGTCGAGCAACTGACCGGCATCGGCGTCCGCATCAATCTGGTTTCCGCCGAAGCGCAGATCGAAGGGCTAAGGCTCCACAAGACGGCGGACGTCGTGGAAACGACGTCGCTGATCCGCGACATCACGGGCCGCCCGCTCGCGCTCGTCACAGCGAAGTCACCGCGCAATCTCAGCCTCGTCGGGTCAGTGGCCATTCAATCCGCCGCCTGGCTGATGATGTTCACTGCCGCAATGGTCATTCTCGCCATGCGCGCATTCGTCAAGAAACTCGTCGTCTCCCCCGTTCAGACGCTGAAGGCCCACTTCGCGTCGACGGATGACAGCGGCAAGCTGAGCCCCGTCTCTCACACGCTGTCTTCCGACGAGATCGGCGACCTCGCGCGGGCCTTCAACGCCATGGCGTCGCGCGTCAGCAGTCTGCGCGATGCGCTTTTGATGAGCGCGCATCACGCCAACCACGCCTACGCGGCCGGCATGGCGGAATGGGCGGCGGGCACGTTGCACAACGTGCGAAACGGCCTGAGCCCCATCAACATCCACGCCTGGAAAATCAAGCAGCTGTTCTCCGACGATCGCCTTGCCAGGCTGAAGGCCGCGATCGAACAGATCGAAAGTCCAGACACGCCGAACGAACGCAAAGAGAAATTGAAGTCGTTCGTCGTCGCCAATGCGTCCGTGCTGATCGATCATGGGGCGCGCACTGCCGCGATGATGGACGAGATGGTGGCCGCGAGCAAAGGCATCCAGGCCATCGCATCAGAGTACGAGATTTTCAGTCGCCAGGAGACGAAGCTCCAGGAGATCGACGTCGCCGCGCTGGTCGCGGAAGTCGCCAAAGTCTCGTTCGTCACCCACGAAGCGCACATCGCGGTGGAACTGCCGAAGTCATCGGCGCTGGTGGTCGGCAACGTCACGATCCTGCGGCAGGTCCTATCCAACCTGTTCCTCAATTCCGTCGAGGCGATGTCATCGAAATCCATCGACCGTCGGGTTCGCATTGACATCCGCCATGTCGTCAACGGCGTCGAATTGTCGGTAACGGACAACGGCGACGGCGTCGCCCCCGAACACCTCGCCTCCATGTTTCAGCGCGGCTTCAGCACGCGCACGCACAAGCGCGGCGGTCTCGGCCTCCACTGGTGTTCGAGGGCGGTGAAATCATTCGGCGGAACGCTGCGGGCGGAAAGCGAAGGCCGCGGCAAGGGCGCGACGCTCATCGTCTTTCTGCCGACTCCGGAATTCGCAAATAGCGAGGCTGCATAGTGATCACGAAACCTCCGAGAATTCTCGTCGCCGACGACGATCTGGGCGTCATCGCCGCCTACCGTCATGTGCTCGAACGCGAAGCGCATTCCCACATGTCGCGCCGGCGACGAGCGTCCGACTCGCTCGAGCAGGAACTGTTCGGGGCGGCGCCTCAGTCGCACGAAGCGCCGGACTGGCGCGTGCACTTCGTTGACCAGGGATATGACGCCATCGAAGCGGTGCGCGCCTCGATCGACGAGGGCGATCCCTTCACGGTCGCCTTCCTCGACATCCAGATGCCGCCCGGCATGGACGGTTTCGCCGCGGCGCGCTCGATCCGCCGCCTCGACCCGACGTTGGATATCGTGATCGTGTCCGGGTATTCGGACTACACCCCTGATGAACTGATGGAAGTCGCGGGCCCGGCCGAGCGGCTGCATTTCCTTCCGAAGCCCGTGTGGCCCGAACAACTTCAGACCGTCACGCGCACGCTGTGCGACGCAGCGCGCAAGGCGGCCTAGGGGGCCGCGCCGTCGTAGCCGGCGCGCCGAGCCGGAGCACCCCGTCCCGGGACGGGCTCTGCCGTTCGCCAGCATCGCCTCGCCATAGGGCGACGCGCGCCGCCCGCCGCGCCAAGCCGACCGTCTCGCCCGTCGGCGCATCAGACCGCATCGCCAGGCGGCGGCTTGCCATGCTAGGCACAATCCCCGAGAATTCCCCAGTAATTTGCGCGCCTGAGGGCTGGAAGCGAGCCGATGTCCGTCATTCCCGATTTCACGAAAGTCGAACTTGACGCCCATGCCCCGATCGACGCGGCGAAGCCCGACGGCGCGGGCGGCGACGTGTGGGAGACGCCGGAAGGCATTCCGGTGAAGCCGGTCTACACGGGCGCCGACACCCTTGATCTCGATTTTCTCGACGGCATGCCGGGCGTTGCGCCGTTCGTGCGCGGTCCCTACCCGGCGATGTACGCGCTTCAGCCCTGGACGATCCGCCAGTACGCGGGCTTCTCGACGGCGGAGGACTCCAACGCCTTCTATCGGCGCAACATCGCGGCGGGGCAAAAGGGCCTCTCGATCGCCTTCGATCTGGCGACGCACCGCGGCTACGACAGCGATCACCCGCGCGTCAAAGGCGATGTCGGCATGGCGGGCGTCGCGATCGACTCGATTTTCGACATGCGGACGCTGTTCGACGGCATCCCGCTGCAGGACATGACGGTGTCGATGACGATGAACGGCGCCGTGCTGCCCGTCCTCGCGCTCTTCATCGTCGCGGGCGAAGAACAGGGCGTCCCCGCCTCCAAACTCGCCGGAACCATTCAGAACGATATTCTGAAAGAGTTCATGGTGCGCAACACCTACATCTATCCGCCGACGCCCTCGATGCGCATCGTCTCCGACATCTTCGCGTACACATCGGCGAACATGCCGAAGTTCAACTCGATCTCGATCTCCGGCTATCACATGCAGGAAGCGGGCGCGACGGCCGACCTCGAACTCGGCTACACGATTGCCGACGGCATCGAATATGCGCGCGCCGGCGTCGCGGCCGGCATGGACATCGACGCGTTCGCCCCGCGCCTCTCCTTCTTCTGGGCGATCGGCATGAACTACTTCATGGAGATCGCCAAGATGCGCGCGGCGCGTCTGCTGTGGGCGAAGCTGATCCGAGACGAGTTCAATCCGAAGGACGCGCGTTCGCTGTCGCTGCGCACGCATTCGCAGACGAGCGGCTGGAGCCTCACCGCGCAGGACATCTTCAACAACGCCACGCGAACGTGCTTGGAGGCCATGGCGGCGACGCAGGGCCACACGCAATCGCTGCATACCAACGGACTTGATGAAGCCATCGCGCTGCCGACGGATTTCTCGGCCCGCATCGCCCGCAACACGCAGCTTGTCTTGCAGCAGGAGAGCGGCGCCTGCCGCACGATCGACCCGTGGGGCGGCAGCCACTACGTCGAGCGCCTCACGTACGATCTGGCGCAGCGCGCGCTGAGGCACATTGCGGAGATCGAGGAAACGGGCGGCATGGCGAAGGCCATCGCGCTTGGCATCCCGAAAATGCGCATCGAGGAAGCGGCCGCGCGCACGCAGGCGCGCATCGACAGCGGCCGCCAGACGATCACCGGCGTCAACAAGTTTCAGATCAAGGGCGACCGCGAGATCAATTTCCTCAAGGTCGACAACAAGAGCGTGCGCAACGCGCAGCTCGCCAAGCTCGAACGGCTGCGCGGCGAGCGCGACGAAGCGGACGTGCAGGCGGCCCTCGACGCGCTGACGGAAGGCGCCAATGGCGACGCTAATCTGCTCGATCTTGCCGTGAAGGCGGCGCGCAAGAAGGCGACCGTCGGCGAAATTTCGTTCGCGCTGGAGAAAGTTTTCACGCGGCACAAGGCGGAAATCCGCGCGATCAGCGGCGTCTACAAGAAGGAAGCGGCGATGAATCCGAGCGTCGATCGCGTGAAAAAGCTGGTCGAAGCCTTCGACAAGAACGACGGTCGCCGGCCGCGCATCCTGATCGCCAAGCTCGGACAGGACGGGCATGACCGCGGGCAGAAGGTGATCGCGTCCGCGTTCGCCGATCTCGGCTTCGACGTTGACATCGGGCCGCTGTTCGCGACTGCGGACGAAGCCGCGCGCCAAGCGGTCGAGAACGACGTCCACGTCGTCGGCGTGTCGTCGCTGACGGCGGGTCACTTGACGCTGGTGCCGGAATTGAAGGCGGCGCTCGACAAGGAGGGACGTGGCGACATCATGATCGTCGTCGGCGGCGTCATCCCGCCGAGCGATTACGACGAACTGTTCGCCAGCGGCGCCAAGGCCGTGTTCGGCCCCGGCACAAACATTCCGGAAGCAGCGGCCGATTTGGTCGAGAAGCTGAATGTGCAGCTGGGGTACGCGGAGAAAGCGGCGGCGGAGTAAGTTTTCGCGACCGTCATGCTCGATCTATCGTCATCCTCGGCCGAGCCCTTGCGAAGGCCGGGGATCCAGCGCAAGACTCACTCCTGCAATATCGCACCTTCGGCGCACATGACGCTGGATCCCCGAACGGCCTCGCGGGCTCGTCCGTTCGAGGATGACGGAAAAAGCGATGTGCGCAGTTGGGGTATGCGGAGAAAGCGGCGGCGGAGTAGTTTAAGGTTTGGCAATCGCTCCCATATAATGTAGCGAATGCAAGCGCTCGCTAGGTTTGGACCCTAACGGCGCTTGCATAGTCCAACCCGGAGCCTCGCGGCTCCGGGCCCCATTCGCCCTTTTGGAAGGGGCGAAATCCAAATCTCAAAGTTGATCAGCATACTGCGCGATGGTGCTGTCGGGTAAATAGTAAGTGTCTTTACTTTTCTCCACGATTTGCCCCCCGTCTGCGAGTCGGCCGATCATCGTAGACGACTGGTTTACGTATTCGTTTTTCCAGACCTTCGCGGACTTCGCGGTCGCGACCCATTCCGACCTCGTGAACGCTTCTTTTCCCTGATAAAGAGTCAGATAGATCGCGGCGGCAATGAGAAGTGTCCTGCAAGAGTCAGCACCAATGCGGCTGACAACAGTATTGATATTTCCAACTCTGGCCTGATTTGACCCCGAACCTTCGGCCGCCAGAGGAGTGTCTGACTGCACACCCAACGCAGAGACATCAAGCTGAAGCTTTTCTATAACCCAACGCATTACACTTAGTTGCGAAGCGGACTCCAATGGCGCCAGCGCTTCCATAATAGAACCCATTGCCTGCAATTCGCCAGCGTAGTCTTTCGAGATCGCCATTTCTCTAACTCCTCCGACACCCAAATACCTACAAACACTTCGCTTTGTCGTCAATCAAAAAACAAACAGATTTCAAGCATATTTCATAACACGATGTTTTTAAACGCATTATTTGCGCTCTGATGAGTTTTTTTTGCTTGTTTTTTGTTTCCGTAGATGCATGTTGATTGAGTTTGCCATGAACTTGAATTTCGCATCGACGCCGGTCGGAGATCGAGAAAGAGTTTGGTGGCGATCAGTGCGACACGAACAAATCTAGCGCCGGGGCTGCTGCTCGGCGGGTGTCGTGGGCCAAGACGAACGCGCCGTATTCGACGAACTCTGCAACATCGTCGACGAGGCGATCGCGCTATATGGCGCCGACGACGAGCCGCTGCCTCCTGCGACGGCGGGCCATGGCCTCGCGAACAAGCTGCGCGCGTCAGAGTAGCAACCACATTTGTCATCCCGGGCGAGCCGCCGATGCGGCGAGACCCGGGACCCAGGGTTCAACGCGACGGTCTTCGCGTAGCCCTGTATCCCGGCTCGCGATGCGCCGCGCGGCTCGCCCGGGATGACAATCTCAATCCAATTCCCCCGTCATCCTCGGCCGAGCTCGTGCGAAGGCCGGGGATCCAGCGCAAGACTTTGATGCCGCAACATCGAGCCTTCGGCGCACCCCACGCTGGATCCCCGAACGCATTTGCGTTGCTCATGCGTTCGAGGATGACGGGGGTGATGCGGACGTTCCGCCTAACCCCATACTGTCATCCCGGGCGAGCCGCCGAGCGGCGAGACCCGGGACCCAGGGTTCAACGCGACGGTCTTCGCGTAGCCCTGTATCCCGGCTCGCGATGCGCCGCGCGGCTCGCCCGGGATGACAACAGGAGTGTCGCGGCGCCGTCCCCGTCATCCTCGAGCGAGCGTGGCGAAGCGCGGTGATCCAGCGCAAAACGTCTATCGCATTATCGAGCCTTCGGCGCTTCGTGCGCCGGATCCCCGAACGCTCTCGCGTTGCTCATGCGTTCGAGGATGACGTAAAGGGGGCCAGCCCCTCACCACTTCCCGAAGAACGACAGCAGCCCGACGCTGGGCGGCGGCTTGAATTCAGACATCGCGCTCGCGACCTGCGCGTAAAGCTGCGGCGTCCATTTCGGTTTTGACGAATCCGACTCCGGCACGCCGTAACGGCGGAAGTCGGTCGGCGCGATGACGACTTTGACGCGATCGAGGCCCGTCACGTCGGCGAGGACAAAAAGCTCCTCGGCCGCCGCGTCGCCGATGGCGAGGCAGCCGATCGACACGGCCTTGCCGTGGATCATGATATCGCCGCCGAGATTGCTGCGGCCGTCCTTCTCGGCCATCCGCCGATCGAAATCGTTCGGATAATTGACGCGCAGCGCCACGTGATAGCGGCTGTTGGGATTGAGGAACGAAATGCCGTAGACGCCTTCGGGCACCTGCTTGTCGCCCTGTGCGAGTTTGGGACCGGCGCCGCCGCTGGCCGCCAGCACCTTGTATTGATGCACGAGTTTCCATTCGCCGCCCGCGGACCGCGCATGAAGCTCGACGACCTTCTGGTCTTTGATGGCGACGAGTCCGATGTCGGCGGGCGGATAGGCGACGCCCGCCTCCATGAACTTCATCACGAGGCGCCGGCTCGCCGCGGGTGAGATTGTCGCCAAGCGCTCTTTCAACGTGAAATCCTTCGGCGCCGACGCCGCCGTCGGCACGGACGGCGCGGGACGCCGTGTGACTTCGACCGGACCTCGGAGGAGGCGCGGACCGGGCGCCGGCGCAACAGCAGCTTCGCGTCGCGTCTCGGTGGTCCATTCCTCAAGCGACCACGACGACGCTTGCGCGCCCATAGCCTCGTCATCGAGGTGCGTTTCGGCGTCAAGGGTCGGAAGCGACGGCGACGCAAGGGGCGCCTCGCCGGCGGTCGGATCGTCGGGCAGAGCGGCGATCGTTTCGGCGAGGCGCGGCGGAAGATGCGTTGGCGTCTCGCGATCAATGCGCGGCGCGGCGTTCGACGCTGTTGCGCTCGCACGGCCTTCCCTGTCCGCTACGACGACGCTCGGCCGAACCCAGCGATCGAGCGTCAGGAACGTCCAAGCGCTCGCGGCGACGGTCGCGAGGCATAGCGATGGAAATACGAGTTTGTTCAGTAGCCCCATGTCACCTTGTCGAGCATGACCCCGAGCGACGGCAGCCGCAGACACTCAAGACGGATTTCCCCCGCAGCTGACGCCAACGGCCGCTGCGATTCGTTACTAAACACCCATTTGGGGCAAAAGCGCAGCACGCGGCGCGCCAAATGAACGCGATTTATCCCCGCGCTTCACCATCTTAGAAATTTTTCTTCGTGAACTTATCCCCGCATATCCGGGCGGCCGCATCATGTCGTTTGACACGCCAACAGCGCGAGAAGGACCACATGCCCGTCGAACAAAGCCCGAATTTACTGCTGCCCTACATCATGGCGGCGCAGGCCCAGAAGCACGTGACGCACAACGAGGCGATCCGCGCGCTGGACGCGATCGTGCACATCGGCGCGCTCGACCGCGATCTCGCCGCGCCGCCCGCGAGCCCCGCCAATGGCGACCGCTACATCGTCGCCGCGAGCCCCACGGGCGCGTGGATCGGACAGGCCGGGAGACTGGCCGCCTACCAGGACGGCGCATGGATGTTCTATGCGCCGCGCGAAGGCTGGGTCGCGTGGCTCGCGGACGAGAACGCGGCCGTCGTCTATGACGGCGCGGCGTGGATCGCGTTCGGAGGCGGCGGCGCAGGACTCGCCGACGTCGTCGACGATACGACGCCGCAACTCGGCGGCCAACTCGACGTCAACGGCTTTGCGCTCGGCGACGGCGTGCTGGAACTCGTGAGATTCTCCGAGACGGCCGCGGCCGTAAACGAGATCACGATCGCCAACGCAGCGACCGGCGCCGGCCCGGCGATCTCAGCGACGGGCGATGACGCCAACATCGCGCTCAATCTCGAAGGCAAGGGAACGGGAGGCGTTCGCACGCCCTTCATCGGCGTCAATGCGACGGCCGATGCGACGAACCGCATCGCGGTCAGCGCGCCGGCGGTGCTACTCAACCACGCCGGCAATGGCCACCAATTGAAACTCAACAAGGCGGCGGCGGCGGATACCGCGAGCGTGCTGTTCCAAACAGGTTTTTCCGGCCGCGCCGAATTCGGCACGACCGGCGACGACAACTTCCACGTCAAAACCAGCCCCAATGGATCGACATGGTCCGAGTCCATCACGATCGACGCCGCGAACGTGCGCGTCGGCATCAACAGAACCGCTCCGACCCGACGGCTCGACGTCGGCGGCGATTTTTCGGCGACGACGGGATACTTCGGCGGCTCCGTGCAGAACACCGGTGCGACGCCGTCGTTCCTCTGGCATGAATCGGACGCGAGCGTCGACGCGAGGCGATGGGATGCGATCGTTGACGGCGCCGCCTTGAGCTTCCGGGTGCTCAACGACGCCGGCTCGTCGTCGGCGACCTGGCTCAACGTCACGCGCAGCGGCGTGACCGTCAGCGCCGTCAATTTCACGGGCACGATCGTGTCGCAGGGGATCGTCAGGCCGCAGGCGGATAATCTCTATGCGCTCGGGGCGTCGGCGCAGCGGTGGTCGGTCGTCTATGCGGCGACAGGGACAATCAACACGTCGGACGCGCGGTTGAAAAAAGACGCCGCCGATTGTCCACTCGGGCTTGCGTTCGTCCGCGGCTTGAAACCCAAGCTCTACCGCTGGATTGACGGCGGCGGCGACGGCGCCGAGGCGCGACGGGCGGGACGCCGCCTCCACGCCGGGCTCTTTGCGCAGGACGTGAAGGCGGCGCTGGATCGTGCCGGCGTCGACTGCGCGATGTGGGTTCTCGACGACAAGGACGATCCCGAGAGCGCGCAGTCGCTGCGCTACGATCAGTTCATCGCTCCGCTGGTCGCGGCGGTGCAGGAGTTGGCGGCGCGCGTGGAGGTTTTGGAAGGAAAGCGCGCGTGACGACGACAACGCCAAGGGAGCGAACTGACAAGCGCGCGATGCGCCGTCGCTTCCTACCGCGCCTGGCGCTGGAGAAACGCCTGATATGCAAAGGCGAGGCCGTCGCGCAATCCCGTCTTGGCGCGCCAGCCCAGCGCCGTCATGCGGCTGACGTCGACGAGCTTTCGCGGCGTTCCGTCGGGCCGGCTCGCATCAAAGGCGATGCGGCCGGAATAACCGACCACGTCGGCGACGAGGCGGGAGAAATCGGCGATCGAAATATCCTCGCCGACGCCAATGTTCAGATGTTCGGCGCCCGAATAGGCGCGCAAAACGAAGACGCAGGCATCGGCCAAGTCGTCGACATAGAGGAATTCACGGCGCGGCGCCCCCGTGCCCCACACCAAAACTTCCGGCGCGGCCGCCGCCTTGGCTTCGTGAATGCGCCGGATCAGCGCTGCCGCGACGTGGCTGTGCTCGGGATGATAGTTGTCGCCGGGTCCATAGAGATTGGTGGGCATCACCGAGATGAAGTCAGCGCCGTATTGCGCGCGGTAGGCCTCGCACAGTTTGAGGCCGGCGATTTTCGCGATGGCATAGGGCTCGTTGCTCGGCTCCAACGGACCGGTCAACAAAGAAACTTCCGGCATCGGCTGCGGCGCGAGGCGCGGGTAGATGCACGTCGAGCCGAGAAACAGAAGCTTTTCGGCGCCATAGATGTGGGCCGCGTGGATGACGTTCGTCGCAATCGCGAGATTGTCGTAGATGAACTCGGCGCGGAGCGTGTCGTTGGCGACGATGCCGCCGACCTTGGCGGCGGCCAAAACCACGACATCGGGCCGGTTCGCGCGCATCCAAGCGTCGACGGCCGCCTGCTCGCGCAGATCGAGGGCGCTGTGCGGCGCGGTCAGGATCGTGCAGCTTTCCTGCGCCAAGCGCCGCGCAATCGCCGAACCCGCCATTCCGGAATGGCCGGCGACCCAGACCTTTTTTCCACGAAGCGCATAGAGTTCAGCGGACAAAGGCGACCTCCGCGCGCGCCGCCACGAGATCGGCGGCCATCATCTCTTTCACCAACGCCGCGAAACTGGTCTGGGGCGCCCAGCCGAGTTGCCTGCGCGCCTTCGCGGAGTCGCCAATGAGAAGGTCGACCTCGGTCGGCCGGAAATATCGGGGATCGATCTTCACCAGGGCGTGGCCCGTCTTTGCGTCGGCGCCGACCTCGGCGGCGGCGCTGCCGCGCCACTCGATCTTGCGCCCGACGCACGCGAAGGACGCCTCGACGAAGTCGCGCACCGAACGCGTTTCGCCGGTCGCGAGGACATAGTCGTCGGGCGTCTCCTGTTGCAGGATGCGCCACATCCCGTCGACGTAGTCGCGCGCATGGCCCCAATCGCGTTTCGCGTCGAGATTACCAAGATAGAGGCAATGGTCGAGCCCGGCCTCGATGCGCGCCACGCCCCGCGTGATCTTCCGCGTAACGAACGTCTCGCCACGGATCGGGCTCTCGTGATTGAAGAGGATGCCGTTGGAGGCGTGAACGCCGTAGGCTTCGCGGTAGTTGACCGTGATCCAGTAGCCGTAGAGCTTGGCGACGGCGTACGGCGACCGCGGGTAGAACGGCGTCCGCTCCGATTGAGGAATTTCCTGCACCAAGCCGTAAAGCTCTGACGTCGAGGCCTGATAGAATCGCGTATTTTTCTCCATTCCGAGAATGCGGATTGCTTCGAGCAGGCGGAGCACGCCGATGGCGTCGGCGTTGGCGGTGTACTCGGGGCTCTCAAATGACACTGCGACGTGGCTTTGGGCCGCCAGGTTGTAGATCTCGTCCGGTTGAATGAGTTGCATCAGGCGGATGAGATTCGTCGAATCCGTCATGTCGCCGTAGTGCAGCAGGAACTGCGTCGCGGCGTTCTCGTGCGGATCGCTATAGAGGTGATCGACGCGCGCGGTGTTGAAAGACGACGACCGCCGTTTGATGCCGTGAACCTCGTAACCCTTCGTCAGAAGAAGATCCGCCAGATAGGCCCCGTCCTGCCCGGTCACTCCGGTGATGAGAGCCTTCTTTTTTGACATAATGAAACCCCGTGAAGCGCTCGAAAAGGGAGCGAAGTACGGCGACGGACAAGCGCGTCTCTTCTTACATGACTCATGAAAAAGCCAGACATGATTCTACTGGGCTCATCCGCAATCCGGCAGTGAAAGATCGATCGCAGGGCGCGCCGAGCCGCGTCGAATAGTCCTCCCCGATCGCCGTCGGCGGCCGCTCTACGGCGCCGACTTCAGATCGAACGGCGCTCAGTCGCGTGCGGGAGGCTGGAAACCGCTATGTTTGGGCGTCAGTTTGACCGCCGAACGACGCCAGGACGCGGGCCGGCAAAAATTCCGGAGCGCGGCGCGAACAGAAACGCTGCGACGAAGATCGCCGACTGGATCAGGACGATACAGGGCCCCGTCGCGCCATCGACGTGGAAGCTCACGATCGTACCAACGACGCTGGAGCCGACGGCGACGGCGGTCGCGATCCAGAGCATCCTTTCGAATCTATCCGTGAGGAGAAACGCAATTGCCCCCGGCGCAACCAGCATCGCGACGACGAGGATGATGCCGACGGCCTTCAAGGAGGCGACGATCGTCAACGACAGCAGCACCAGCAAGCCGTAGTGAATGACCTTGACCGGCAGCCCGATGGCCCTCGCGTGCTGCGGGTCGAAGCAATAGAGGAGAATATCGCGCCGCTTCGCGAGCACCACGGCGAGCGTGCCGCCGGCAATGAGCGCCGTCTCGAAGACGTCGCGCCACGTCACGCCGAGCATGTTGCCGAACAGGATGTGAGTGAGATGCTGATCCGTCTCGACCTTGGTGAACAGCACCAGGCCGAGGCCGAACATGCCGGAGAAGACGACGCCCATCACCGTGTCCTCCTTGATGCGGCTGTTCTCCTTCAGATATCCGGTGAGCAGCGCGCACGAGAGCCCAGCGCCGAACGCGCCGATGGCCAACGGAATGCCGGCCATAAACGCGAGCACGATGCCCGGCAGAACGGCATGCGAAATCGCGTCGCCCATCAGCGACCACCCGCGCAGAACGAGATAGCACGACAGCACGGCGCATACCGCGCCGACGAGTACGGCGACGACGAGCGCACGCTGCATGAATTCATATCCGAGCGGAACGGCGAAAAGGTCCCAGAGCGCGGTCATGGCGCGGATGCTCCGTGCGCCTGACGGCGCCGGCCGGCCAGCAGGCCGTGTTTCGGCGCAAACAGGAACGCTGCAAGGAATACGATCGTCTGCAACGTGACGATGACGCCCCCGGTCGCGCCGTCGAGGAAGAAGCTGAGGTAGGCGCCGATCATGCTCGTCAACGCGCCGATGGCGACGCTCAAAATGAGCAGGCGATCAAAGCGGTCGGCGAGAAGGTATGCTGTGGCGCCGGGCGTGACGACCATCGCGATGACCAGACAGGCGCCGACGGTCTGCAAGGCGGCGACTGTGCACGCGCTGAGCAGCGTGAAGAACATGATCTTCAGGCGGGTCGCGTTGAGGCCGACCGACCGCGCGTGGCTCTCGTCAAAAAAGACGACCATCAGGTCTTTCCATTTGGCGAGCAGGATCGCCAGCGAGACGATGGCGATGATCACGACCTGCAGCGCGTCGTCATCGGCGATGCCGAGGATGTTGCCGAGGACGATCGACTGGACGTTCACCGAAGTCGGGTTGAGAGAAACCAACAGCAACCCCGCCGCGAAGAACGACGTGAAAACGATGCCGATAATGGCGTCCTCGCGCAGCTTGCTCTTCTGGCGCACGAACCACATGCCGAGCGAGGCCAGCGCGCCCGCGATGAAGGCGCCGGCCGCGAACGGAATGTGCAGCATGTAGGCCGCCGCCACGCCCGGAACGATCGCGTGCGCGAGAGCGTCGCCCATCAATGACCAGCCCTTGAGCATCAGGTAGGCCGACAGGAACGCGCAGACCGCGCCGACGAGGCCGCTGACCCAGATAGCCTTGACCATGTAGTCGTATTCGAACGGAACGAGCAGTTCGCTCATTGCGCGCCGCCGGTCTTGGGAGGAAGCGCGGCCTTTTCCTCGCCGTAGAAGACGAGCGGGCGCTCATCGTCGGTGAGCACCGTGACGGCGCGGCGGTCGTCATCGTCGTGCAGATCGGCGCCTTCCAGCTTGAAGTGGCGCAACACTCCGCCGAACGCCCTTTCGAGGTTGGCCTGCGTGAACGTCGTCGCCGTCGGACCGGCGGCAAGCACCGTGCGGTTGATCAGCACCACGGAGTCGCAGAAATCCGGCACGCTACCGAGATTGTGCGTCGAAACCAGCATGAGGCAGCCAGCGTCGCGCAATTCTCTAAGCAATTCAATGATGGCGCTCTCTGTCTTGACGTCAATGCCGGTGAAGGGTTCGTCAAGAAGAATGATCGGACTCTCCTGGGCCAGCGCGCGGGCGAGAAACACGCGTTTCTTCTGCCCGCCGCTCAACTCGCCGATCTGGCGCGTGCGGAATTCGCTCATGCCGACGCGCGCAAGCGCTTCGTCAACCTTGCGTCGATCGTCGCTTGAGGCGATGCGCAAGAACCCCATATGGCCATAGCGGCCCATGGTCACGACGTCCTCTACGAGAACGGGAAAATTCCAATCGACGTCTTCGCTCTGCGGCACGTAGGCGACCATGTTGCGCTTCAGCGCATCGTCGACGCCGAGCCCGGAGATCGACACGGCGCCCTTCGACGGCGTGACGAAGCCCATGATCGCCTTGAACAGCGTCGACTTCCCGCTGCCGTTGACGCCGACAAGGCCACAGATCGTGCCGGACCCGAGTTCGAACGACGCGTCGCGCAGCGCGACGTGACCGGTTGCGTATGTCACCGTGAGGTCGCGCACTGCGATGGACGGCGCATCGCCTAATGGCGCCTTGAGAGCGGCGGCGCCTAGACGGGCCTTGAGTTCGGAGACGCCCAGCACATCGGCCTTCAAGACGTGAACCCCTTCGCAATCGTTTCGACGGTCACTTTCAGGAGGTCGATATAGGTCGGCGCCGGGCCATCCTCCAGCGTCAGGCTGTCGACGTAAAGCGCGCCGCCGTAGCGCGCGCCGGTTTCCTTTGCGACCTGCTGGGCCGGCTTTGGAGAAATAGTGCTCTCGCTGAAGACGACGGGGATCTTGTTCTTGCGCACGAGGTCGATGACCTTGCGCACCTGTTGCGGCGTGCCCTGCTCATCGGCGTTGATGGGCCAGAGATAGGCTTCTTTCATCGTGTAGTCGCGGGCGAGGTAGCTGAAGGCCCCTTCGCTCGAGACGAGCCAGCGCTGCGCGTCGGGCACCGCTTCGATCTGCTTGCGCAGCGGTTCGTCGAGCGCCGTGATTTTGTCGGCGTAGGCCTTGGCGTTCGCGGCGTAGGCGTCGGCGTGGGCCGGATCGTATTTGGCGAGCGCCTTGCGAATGTTTTCGATGTAAATGAGAGCGTTCGTCGGCGACATCCAGGCATGCGGATTGGGCTTGCCCGTGTAAGGCCCTTCCGCGATGCCCATCGGCGCGACGCCGTCCGAGGCGACGACGCTCGGCACGTCCTGGACGTTCTCGAAGAATTTTTCGAACCAGCGCTCGAGATTCATGCCGTTCCAGATCACCAGATCGGCCGACTGCGCTTTGACGATATCGAGCGGCGTCGGCTGGTAGTCGTGGATTTCTGCGCCCGGCTTGGTGATCGATTCGACGATCGCCTGCGTGCCGGCGACGTTCTGCGCGATGTCCTGGATGACAGTGAACGTCGTGATGACGCGGAACGGTTTCTTGGCGGCCTGTTCCGCCGAGCCCGGCGACCCCAACGAAAATGCGAAAGCTGCAAGCGCGACGGAGCCGCCGACGACGGCGCGGCGGTTCAAGGATTTCCGTTTCAAAGACATCGGGCGTTCCCACGGATGGCGGCGTCAAATGCATATGCGAATGAGTTGCAACTTGTCAATCCCAGTTGCGAACTATTCGCAAGAGAGCCGTCGTCGTCGCGGGCGCTGAAGCGACTCGACGCAAACTCCAGACTGCGGCGAAGTGTTCACCAGAGCGGCGCTCAGCCCTCGACGCAAGAGCGCTGTCCGCCTCCGAATTCAAACTGCTCGGCACCGTCCGCGATTTCGTAATAGTCAGACTTGCTGGCGACAAAAATATGCGCGCTGGTGACGAGGCCGGTCGGTGGATCGAGAGCGCCGGCGAGCACCGAAATCCTGGACCCGTCGCGCGGTCGCCAAAACAAGCTTGAACCGCAATGCACGCAGAACCCGCGATCGGCGTGCCCTGTCGCGGCGTACCACCTGATGTGGTCCTCGCCTGCAACCAGCTTGAAATTCTGCTTGGTCACGGCTGTCGCGGCGACAACCGAACCGGACCACTTGGCGCATTGGCGGCAATGGCACACGATGACGTCGCGAAGCGGGGGCGTGAGTTCAAAGCGGACGGCGCCGCAGAGGCAGCTGCCGGTCAAGGGCGCGTGCGACATGGCCTTTGTTCACTCCCTGTGCGAAACTCGTCGCACCAACAGTCCTTAGGCTGACCGCCGTGCGAATTCTGGTTTTTCAGCATATCCCGTGTGAGCATCCAGGCATATTTCGTCGGTTTCTGGAACAAGATGGCGTCGCCTGGGACGCCGTCGAACTGGACGCCGGCGAACGCATCCCGCCCCTCGATCGTTATGACGCGCTGTGGGTGATGGGCGGTCCGATGGATGTTTGGGATGTCGAAGACTGTCCCTGGCTACTTGAAGAAAAGCGCGCCATCAGGAGCTGGGTCAAAGATCTTGATCGGCCGTTTCTGGGTCTATGCCTCGGTCATCAGCTCCTGGCCGATGCCCTCGGCGGAACGTGTGGTCCGCAGCGCCCGCCAGAAATTGGCGTTCTCGACGTCGCCCTGACGCCAGAGGCGGAAAACGACCCTGTGTTCGATGGCTTGCCGACCGCTTTCAAGGCTTTGCAATGGCATTCCGTGCGCGTGGCGCAACCGCCGGAAGGCGCGGTCGTTCTCGCAAGCTCGAGCGCTTGCCGCTGTCAGGCGATGCGGGTCGGCAAGCGGGCGTGGAGCATGCAATATCATGTCGAGATCGAGCCAAGCACGATCCCTGAGTGGGGCGGCGTCCCGGCGTACGCCGAGGCGCTCGAGCGCACGCACGGCGCCGGCGCGCTGCCGCGCATGGCCGCGGCGGCTGAGCCCCACTTGGCTGCGTTCGCCGCGAATGCGCGGAAGCTCTATAGCAAATTCATGATGCAGGTTCGTTAGGCGGCGCGTGCGCTACCGGCTGTTGGCGCCGATCAAATCGTTGCGCGCTTTCTCCATGTGCCGAACCATCGTCTCCGCCGCCGCGCCGGCATCTCGGGCCTGGATCGCCCGCACCACCGCCGCGTGCTGCACGTTGTAAAGCCGCATGTTCTCGGACGTGATGATTTTCTGGCGCATCTCGCCCCAAAGAGAATGCGTTCTGATGATATTGATCTGCTCATAGAGCCAGACCATCAGCGGGTTCGACGTCGCGGCGGCGATAGCGAGATGGAATTGCTCGTCGGCCGCCGCGTAGCGTTCGGAGTCGGCGGCTTTTTCAGCGGCCTTGAGTTCATCGACAAGGGCCTGAAGTTTGTCGAGATCAACCTGACTCGCGTGCAAGACGGCCAGCCGCGCCATCTGCGGCTCAAGCGCGGCGCGCACTTCAATCAGTTGCAGCGGGCTGGTGCGCTCGGCGATTCCGTTCTCTGGCGCAGCCGAAGCGTGATTGACATACGTGCCGCTGCCGGGTCGGCGCTGGACGAGCTTTTGAGACTCAAGAATCGCCAAGGCTTTGCGCACCGTCGTGCGGGACGCGACGAAGGTTTGCGCCAGTTGACGCTCCGTCGGCAGTTGCTGCCCGTGAGCATAGACGCCGGAGTTGATCGCTTGAGCCAACTCGCGCGCTATCCAGTTTGCGCCTCGTGGCGCGGATGCGCCGCGCGCCAGTTCGACCAAGGCCTGATTGAACATGCCAACTCCTGATGTGCGGACCGCACAATCGCGCGCCACATGACATGCGGGCGTGAGCGCGGACAACGCAATGTGCTCCAATTTTATACCAATTTAACGGATTGGCCCAGTGTCATCGTTGTGATATGTCATTTAACGGGGTTTCTCTCCCCAAATTGGTTGCGTTTGGTACAGGGGTTCGCATGTCCAGCTGGGGCACAGCGCACTTGCCGGAGCCACGCGGGGATATCGGGCCGCTTGCGCGCACCGAGCCGACGTCAGCCTGTTCTCAATATCCAAATCGACGCGCGCCGATGGCTTGCCCAATGGGGGCGGCTTTGCGGCGTTGCGACGCGTCGCCGAACTGACGAACCACTCCAACGCTGGGGATTCCGATGACGACTGCCACGTACACGCCGAATTCTGGTGAGCTAGGCGCAAACACGCTTCATCGGGCCATCGATTGGCGCGGCGCGTTCTGGGTCGCAAGCGGCGTGCCCGCCCTCGTTCTTTTCTCCATCGGCGGCATTGCGGGCACCGCAGGCCATCTGGCGTTCGTGGTCTGGACAATCTCCATGATCATGGGGTTCCTTCAGTCCTTCACGTACGCCGAGATCGCCGGACTATTCCCGAACAAGTCAGGCGGCGCCTCGATCTACGGCGCGACTGCGTGGCTGCGATACTCGAAAATCGTCGCGCCGCTGTCGGTGTGGTGTAACTGGTTCGCCTGGACGCCGGTTCTCTCGCTTGGCTGCGCCATCGCGGCGGGCTACATCCTGAATGCAATTGCGCCGATACCGGCCTTCACGGACGCCTCGCCCGAAGTGGTCGCCTGGCTCGCCGATCCGGCTAACGCCGGCAAGGCCGCCGCCGACGGCATTGCAGCCGTCACTGCGCTCAACACGCCGGCGCTGCAGGCGTTCAGCGCCTACAGCGTTGCAGTTCCGAACCTGGGCACGCTTAATTTCAACTCGGCGTTCTTCATCGGCGCCGCCATCATGCTGATCGTATTCACGATCCAGCATCGCGGCATTCTCGGCACCGCCAACGCGCAAAAATGGATCGGCCTTTTGGTCATCATACCGATGCTGATCGTCGGCATCGTTCCGCTGCTCAACGGAAGTTTCAATGCGGCCAACGTCGCGCCGCCCTATTGGCCGGGCGTCGGCGACAACGTCGGATGGACGCTGTTTTTCGGCGCGATGTTCATTGCCGCATGGTCCACCTACGGCTTCGAGACGGCAGTCTGCTACACGCGCGAGTTCCGCGATCCCAAGAAGGACACCTTCAAGGCCATCTTCTATTCCGGCCTGCTCTGCTTGCTGATCTACACTCTGGTGCCCTTCACGTTCCAGGGCGTGCTCGGCGTCGAAGGCATGAAGGATCCGGGCATCGTCGCCGGCACGGGCGTCGCCAACGCGATGGCGAACATGGTCTCGGGCGGCAATTTGATCATCAAGCAAATCTTCGTCGCGCTGATGATTCTGGCCCTTGTTCTGGCGATCATGACGGCCATGGCCGGCTCATCGCGAACGCTGTATCAGGGCTCGGTCGACGGTTGGCTGCCGAAGTACCTCAGCCACACCAACGAGCATGGCGCTCCGACCCGCGCGATGTGGACGGATCTCATTTTCAACCTCTTCCTGCTGGCGATCGCCTCCGACGCGGCCGGGTACTTCTTCATTCTGGCCGTATCGAACGTCGGCTATATCATCTTCAACTTCCTGAACCTCAACGCAGGATGGATGCACCGCGTCGACAGCGGCCACATAGAGCGCCCGTACCGCGCGCCGACTTGGCTGATCGGCCTCAACACCGTCCTCGCGTTCGTCAACGCCGTATTCCTGGGCGCCGGCGCAAAGGTCTGGGGCTATTCGAACGCGCTGTGGGTCGGTTTCGCGTTTGCCGCGCTCATTATTCCCGTGTTCGCGTTCCGCCATTACTTACAGGACAAGGGCAAGTTCCCGGCCGGAGCATTGGCTGATCTCGGCCTCACCGGCGACGATCTCGGCGAACGCAAGGCCGGCATGTTGCCATACCTCACGCTGATCGCCGGGCTTGTCGTGGTGCTCGCGTCCAACTGGCTGTTCCCGATGCCTGGATGATTGCGAAGGCGCGCACAACGGTCGATCATGAGAGAGAAAGAACCGTCAGCAACGAGGGCTTCATGACAACTCGAGTGGCGATCATAGGAGCGGGACCGAGCGGGTTGGCGGCGCTGCGCGCTTTTGAGAGCGCCCGCCGCAAGGGCGCCGAGATTCCGGAGGTCGTCTGCTATGAGAAGCAGAGCGACTACGGCGGCCTTTGGAACTACACATGGCGCACCGGTCTCGATGAGTTTGGCGAGCCCGTGCATGGCGGCATGTATCGTTATCTCTGGTCGAACGGGCCGAAGGAATGCCTGGAGTTTGCCGATTACTCGTTCGAAGAGCACTTCGGACGGCCAATTCCCTCCTATCCTCCGCGCGCAGTTCTCCACGACTACATCAAGGGCCGGATCGAGAAGAGCGGCGTAACAAGCTACATCAAGCTCAACACGCCGGCTCGATCGATCAGCTACGACGACGCCTCGGAAAAATTTACCGTCACCGTCAGAGATCTCGCAAAAGACGCGGCCGAAACGTCCCACTTCGACTACGTCATCGTCGCCAGCGGCCATTTCTCCGTCCCGAACGTCCCTGAATTCGAGGGCATCAAGACGTTTCCCGGGCGCGTCATGCATGCGCACGATTTCCGCTCGGCCGACGAGTTCGCCGGCAAGCGGGTGCTCTGCGTCGGCTCCAGTTATTCTTCCGAAGACATTGGCATCCAGTGCCACAAGTACGGGGCCAAATCAGTCACGTTTTCCTGGCGCACGAAGCCGATGGGCTTCAATTGGCCGAACGGCTGCAAGGAAGTGCCGCTGCTCGTCAAGGTGGAGGGCAACCGCGTCTTTTTCCGCGATGGAACCTCGGAAGAGATGGACGCCATCGTGCTCTGCACGGGCTATCTCCATCACTTCCCGTTTCTTGACGATTCGCTGCGCCTCAAGACGCGCAACCGGCTCTATCCGCCGAATCTGTACAAGGGCGTGTTCTGGTGGGGCAACCCAAAGCTCATGTATATCGGCATGCAGGATCAGTATTATACCTTCAACATGTTCGACGCGCAGGCGTGGTACGCGCGCGACGCGATCCTCGGCCGCATCAAGCTGCCGCAGTTGGACGATCAGGCCGCCGACATGATCAAGTGGATCGGCATGGAGGAGCAACTCGCCAATCCGTTCGAGGCGATCGATTTTCAGACCGAGTACACCCGCGATCTCTTGAACGCGACCGACTATCCGAAGCTCGACGTCGATCACGTGGCTCGACTTTTCAAGGAGTGGGAGCACCACAAGTCGGAAGACATTATGACGTATCGCGATCGCGCCTACCCATCGACCCTCACGGGCAACATGGCGCCGGTGCACCATACCCCGTGGACGCTGGCGATGGACGATTCGATGGAAGCTTTTCTAGCGACCAAGCCGGCGTAGGCGGCCGAGCCAATTCGGCGTCGTAGTTTCGGAAATTTCCGCGATGAACAAGGCGTCAGTCACGCGCCGAAGTCCAAAGGTCGTCGCCGCAGGTCGGCCATCGCTGGAGCCCGGCGCAGAGCGCTTCGTGTTGAGAGGGGGCGGCACCGGCGTTTATGCGCTCGACCCGGAGGATACGCTCGAGATTGCGTTGCTGGAGGGCTCTCAGACCATCGAACTGGCGGCGTTTGACGCGAGCGGCAAGAGCAATCTGTCCATCCTCGGACTGAGCGGCGCATTGCCGCCTAACGGAATAGCCGCCATCCTTTCTGGAGACGGCGATGACGCCGCCCGCGTTCGCTTCGGGCTCTTTCGCCGTGGCCTCGACATCGGACGCGCAACCGCGGCAAGGCTGTTTGGACCGGAGGCGCCAGTCGGCGAAGCCGTCATCTTGAAGGCCGATCAGGCGACAGTGGTCGTGCTCGGCGCACCGGCGCACCCGATGAAGGTCTGGGACCAGACGCCGCCGAGCGACGCGCTGGTCTTCATTCGCCGCGCCCGGCCGCCGAAGCCAGGTCAATCGCGATACCCCGAACCGCTCGCCGAACCGCGCCTCGAAATCCTCATCAACATCGCGTCAGCTGAAAGTTTTGAGGTTTCCGACGGTGAATATATCCAGATCGTCGATCTCGCCGGCCGGCAGTGCTCGGACTTTCTGGCCTTCCATCGCAATGCGCTGGACAAGGGCAAGGTTCTCGGCCTCGACTCGACGACGACCCGTTCGATGACCGGCACGGCCTATCCCAAGCCCGGCCTCTACTCGAAGTTCTTCGATCGCGACCGCAATGCGCTGGTTGAAATCGTGCAGGATACCGTCGGTCGCCACGACACGTTCAATCTCGCCTGCACGAACCGCTTCTATGAAGACGCCGGCTATTTTGGGCACGCCAACTGCTCGGACAACTTCAATGCGGCGCTCGCCGGTTTTCAGATCGGCGACAACCGCGGTTGGCCAGCCATCAACTTTTTCTACAATACGAATGTGGACGCCCATAACAACATCTGGTCCGATGAGCCCTGGTCGCGCGCCGGCGACTATGTGCTGATGCGCGCATTGACCGATCTCGTGTGCGGCGCTTCGTCATGCCCGGATGACATCGATCCTGCCAATGGATGGAAGCTTTCGGAAATCCTCGTCAGGGTCTATCCCAAGGACACGTCCTTCAAGCGCGCGATTGGATACCGCATGACGGCCGATTCACCGCTGCAGCTCACCCGCGAGACGGGCTTTCACGCGCGCACATCCGCCCTCACGCGGTCGTTCAGCGAATACAAGGGCTACTGGGTTCCGACCTGCTTCGCCAAGGGCGGCGCCATCGACGAATACTGGGCGTGTCGGGAACGCGCGGTCGTGATGGATTTGAGCCCGCTGCGGAAACTGGAGATTGTCGGACCGGACAGCGAAGCGTTCCTGCAGGGCCTGTTCCCGCGCGACGTCCGCAAGCTCGCCGTCGGCCAGATTTTCTACACGCCGATTTGCTACGAGAACGGCGGCATGATCGACGACGGCACGCTGTTGCGCCTCGGCGACAACAATTTCCGCTGGATCGGCGGCGATGACGCGAGCTTGCTTTGGATCAAGGAGCAGGCGGCAAATTCGGGCGCCAACGTGCTGCTCAAGACCGCGAGCGATCAGATCCATAATGTCGCCGTGCAGGGCCCGAAGTCGCGCGACATCTTGGGCTCAATTCTATGGACTTCGGCCGGGCGGCCGACGCTGCAGGAATTGGGGTTGTTCCGTTTCACGATCGGGCGCTTTGGCGGCTATGACGGCATTCCTGTGCTCGTCTCGCGCACTGGCTACACCGGCGAGCTCGGATACGAAGTTTTCTGCCATCCGAACGATGCGCCCGCCGTGTGGGACGCAATCATGGACGCCGGCAAGCCCTTCGGCGTCGCGCCCTTGGGATTCGATGCGCTCGACATGCTGCGCATCGAGGCCGGCCTTATCTTTTGGGCGACGGAGTTCTGCCCTCAGACCGATCCGTTCGAGGCCGGAATCGGCTTCAGCGTGCCCGCGAAAAAGGAAGAGGACTACATCGGCAAGGCTGCGATCGAGCGGCGGCGCGCAAACCCGACGCGCAAGCTCGTCGGCCTCGACATCACGGGCAACGAAAAGGCGAGCCACGGCGATCCGGTGTTCGTCGGCCGGGCGCAGGTGGGAGTCGTCACGAGCGCGACACGCTCGCCGATCCTCAAGAAGACGATCGCGCTGGCGCGGATCGACGTTGTGCACGCGGACATCGGCGCGACCGTCGAAGTCGGCAGGCTTGATGGACAGCAGAAGCGCTTGAAAGCGAGCGTCACGCGCTTCCCGTTCTACGATCCGGAAAAGACCCGCGTTAAATCCTAGGCTTTCAAAAGTTGAAACGGTCACGCAGGCTCATCCACGCTTCTACAGCGGGAACAGCCGCTTCGGCGAGGGGCCGAACGGGAAATGGCGGAAAGCTGAGGTCGTCGTATTCGGTACGGCCATCCGGGTCGCCGATGACTTTCAGCGCCGCCTTATGACCAAAGTACGTACCGCGCGCGACCCCGGCGTTGCCGCAGTAACCGAGAGCGAAATGCACGCCTTCAGCCGTGCGCCCAATGTGCGGTCCGCCGTCGTAGGTTTGGCCGATGAGCCCGCTCCACGCATGCGTGATCGCGATGTCTTTGAGTTCCGGAAAGAACGCGATCATCGTTCGGGCAAGATGGCCGAAGCTCGATGCCTGCGCCTCCGCGCCATAGCGGGCGCCGCGACCGCCAAATATCAGACGCCGCGTTCCGGGCGCGGACCGGAAATATGAGAAGACCCGGCTCGTATTGCCATAGACCCGATCCTTCGGGATCAGTCTTGCAAAAATCGCCTCGGGAATCTCTTCGGTCGTGATTTGCGAGGAGACAATGGGGACTATGCGTTTCCTCAGATGCGGCATGAGCGGCCCCGTATAGCCGTCGGTCGCCACGATCACGTCGCCGCACGCAACATTGCCGGCTGACGTCACCAGCGTAAATCCCCCACCATGCTTCGCGATTGACCGGACGTCGGCGTTGCCGACGATGCGCGCCCCGGCCTGACGGGCGCGTTTCAGCAAGCCTTCATGATAGAGGCCGGGATGCAGCGACGCGTCTTTGACGATTACGGCGCCGCCGTAGAATGCATCCGATCCTATCTCCCGATGCTGCTCCGATCGCGGCGCCATGAAACTCTCGAGCCCGATCGCCTTGTTGAGACCTTCCATTGTCCGCGCGAGACGCTCGTAGTGATCGGGCCGCATGGCGCCTCGAAACCGTCCGCAGCGCCGAAAGCGGCAGTCGATGCCTTCGGTCGCGATGAACTCCGCGACGTGGTCGAAAATTCGCTGCCCTTCGTGCAGCAATGCAAGCGCCTTGCTTCGAGATTGCGCGGCGGCCAGAGCATCGGGACTGACTTTCTGGTTCCCGCTTCCAACTTGCCCGCCGTTGCGGGTGCTGGCGCCGGCCCCCGGCGCGCCGCGATCGAGCACCACGCATCCGCGCCCGCGCCGCGCCAGCGTCAATGCCGCCGATAGCCCGGTATAGCCGGAGCCGACAATCGCCACGTCGATTTCGGAGGGCAGCGCCGCAGAATCCGTATCGGGCGGCGCCGCTTCCCACCAATAGGGTTTGAAAATGAGATCGACGCCTGTGGCGCCGCGTTCGCGCGCGAGATATGCGGCTGTCGGGAACGACGCTGCGCGTTGGGCGCCGTCCATGCGCGGCTCCCGCAATTGAAATCAGAATTTCGCGTAGGCGTTGCGCAGATCAACGAGCGGGTGGTTCTTGCTCATCTGGAATTTGATCAGCAGTTCGCGCGCGATCATGTCGCGATCCTGCTGATTGTCAGGGAGTTTCAGGTCGGCAGGAACCTGGACCCAGCCGTTCACGTTGCGATCGAAGACGGCGGGCCGGCCCTCCTCGTAACCCATGTGCACGTCCTCGAGCCAGTTGAGATCGCTCCATCCCATGATCTCGATGTAGTCCTTCAGGAACTTGGTCAGCCGCGTGTAGTCCGGCAGCAGATTGACGTCGTAGCGATAGCCGATGTGCTGGCCGATCAGCTTTTCACGCTCCGTCTCGACGCCGTCGCTCTTGATGAAATGATCGACGTCCTTCGGTTCGTTGTCGATGGCGACCACAGGGCGTCCTATCTTGATGTCGGCCATTGGGTCCTCTCAGTACCGGGTCATGTCTGGACGTCCGACCGTGTGCTGCGTACCGGCAAGCGGCACCATGGCGAGCGCGGAGGCTTCCATCGTCAGCGCCGCCAAATCTTCCGGCTCAAGCGAATGAATGTTGGTCTTGCCGCAGGCCCGAGCCATCATCTGGCATTCCATCGTCAGCGTATGCAGGAAATTGTAGACGCGCTCCGCTGCCTTGTCGGGATCCAAGCGCTTGCGCAGGATGGGGTCCTGGGTCGCGACGCCGACGGGGCAACGGCCGGTGTGGCAATGATAGCAGTATCCTGCCGGCACGCCGACTTCGCTTTCATAATCGGCCTCGGGGATGGCCTTGTTGCAGTTCAACGCCATCAGCGAGGCGTGGCCGATGGCGATCGCGTCGGCGCCGAGGGCCAAGGCCTTCGCAATGTCCGATCCGTTGCGAATGCCGCCCGCATAAACGAGCGAAATTTCTCCAGACTTGCCGACATCGTTCAGCGCCTTGCGCGCCTGCCGGATCGCGGCGATGCCGGGCACGCCGGTGTCTTCCGTCGCCAAATGTGGACCGGCCCCGGTGCTGCCCTCCATGCCGTCGATGTAGATGACGTCAGGACCGCACTTCGCCGCCATACGCACGTCGTCGTAGACCCGCGCTGCGCCGAGCTTCAATTGAATCGGAATTTCGTGGTTCGTCGCCTCGCGCACCTCTTCGATCTTTAGCGCCAGATCGTCGGGGCCGAGCCAGTCGGGATGGCGCGCGGGAGAGCGCTGGTCGATGCCGGCCGGCAACGAGCGCATTTCGGCGACCTGATCCGTCACCTTCTGCCCCATCAAGTGCCCGCCGAGGCCGACCTTGCAGCCCTGCCCGATGAAGAATTCAACGGCGTCCGCAAGACGGAGATGGTGTGGATTGAAGCCGTAGCGGCTTTGAATGCACTGGTAGTACCACTTCGAGGAATAGCGGCGCTCGTCCGGGATCATGCCGCCTTCGCCGGAGCACGTCGCCGAGCCTGCCATGGTCGCGCCGCGCGCCAGCGCAATCTTGGCTTCATATGACAGCGCGCCGAAGCTCATACCCGTGATGTAGACGGGGATATCGAGCACCATCGGCCGCTTGGCGCGGGGTCCGAGCACCGTTTTCGTGATGCATTTCTCGCGGTAACCCTCGATGACGAACCGCGTCAGCGTGCCGGGCAGAAACGTCAGGTCGTCCCAATGCGGAATTTTCTTGAACAGCGAGAAGCCGCGCATGCGGTAGCGGCCGAGTTCGGCCTTGATGTGGATGTCGTCGATGACTTCCGGAGTAAAAATGCGACTGCGGCCGAGAAGCTGGCGATTGCGGTCATCGGCGCGCGGCGCCTCGGCATCGGCTTCGAGGGGCTTCTTCTGAGGACCCATAAAATATCTCCTAAAGCACCAGCTTCTTCTCGGCCGGCTCCAGATTGTCGTAGTTCCAGAGCTGCTTGCCGGCGACGATCTTGGTCATGGCGTTCAAGTCTTTCGGCGCGTCGATCTCGTAGGTTTTGAGCTTGCGCGACAGCCACGCGACGTCGAGATCGGTCATCTCGGCCTCGACGGCGTCGACGCCGAGACTCGCGATTTTGCCGCCGACGTAGATCGTGCCGTCGTACATGCTGTCGCCGAGGTTGGCGCCGGCGTCGCCAAGGATCACCATGCGCCCGCGCTGCATCATGAAGCCGGAGAATGCGCCCGTCCGGCCGCCGACCAGGATCGTGCCGCCCTTCTGGTCGATCCCGGTGCGGGCGCCGACGTCGCCCTTGCAAACGAGATCGCCGCCGCGGATCGCCGCGCCGAAGCACGATCCCGCGTTTTTTTCGATGACGACGGTGCCGGCCAGCATGTTCTCGGCGCAGCTCCAGCCGACCCGGCCCTTGATGCGCACGTTCGGGCCGTCGATCAGCCCGACGCCGAAGTAGCCGAGGCTGCCCTCGAAATCGAGCTTCAGCTTCTGCAGGACGCCGACGCCGAGCGAATGCTTGGCCAGCGGGTTCTTGACCACGATCCAGCCGTAGCCCTTGCTCATCAGATCGCGAATCTTCGCGTTGATCGCGGTCGCGTCCATGTCGGCCGCGTCGAACTCGGTCCGCTTGTTGAAGTCGACCTCGTAGGTCGCGGGGTAGGTGAAGTTCTCACCCGCGTCCTCGATCGTGAAGAACGCCGCGATGCTCCGGCCCTTGAGCGGCTGGATGTGCCAGCCGAGCGCATGGGACGGATGCTCGCTTTTCGAGCGCTCTAGCTTCGCCATACCTTCACCTCTTCGTCGTAGGGATCGTAGGTGTCGATCTCGCGCGGCAGCACGCTCCGGATCGCGACCTCTTCCGAGGCGAGCGCGACGATGTCGTCGCTCTCGTAGAGCACCATGGGTTTGGCCGCCATGGTGTCCTTCGCCATGCCGAGCGCGTCGCCCGTCGCCACCAGATAGGTGAACACGCCGTCGAGCTCGCGGATCGAGCGCGAGAGCGTCTCCTCGAGCGAGACGCCGTCCTGCAGGCGGTCCGCCACGTACACGGCGATCAGCTCGGAATCGCAGTTGGACATGAAGCGGTGGCCCTTGCGTTCCAGCTCGCGCCGGCCGTTCCAGTAGTTGGTGAGCTGGCCGT
>JBQTKA010000030.1:0-16893 GCA_052386495.1 Hyphomicrobium sp.
GTCGCCGGTTCCGACGTCGACGGCGATACGCTGTCGTATGCCGTGACCACCGGCCCGACCCGCGGCTCCGTCTCGCTCAACGCCGCCACCGGCGCCTACACCTACACGCCGTCGGCCAACGCCAACGGCTCCGACAGCTTCGCCGTCACTGTTTCCGACGGCAACGGCGGCACGGCCGTCCAGACGATCTCCGTCACGATCGCCGCCGTCAACGACGCCCCGACCGTCGCCGCCACCGCCTCGCGCTCGACGAATGAAGACACCGCCGTCACCGGAACCGTCGCCGGTTCCGACGTCGACGGCGATACGCTGTCGTATGCCGTGACCACCGGCCCGACCCGCGGCTCCGTCTCGCTCAACGCCGCCACCGGCGCCTACACCTACACGCCGTCGGCCAACGTCAGCGGTACGGACTCATTCATCGTAACAGTTTCGGATGGCCGCGGCGGCACCGCCCAGCAAACCATTTCCGTCGCTGTGGCTGCGATCGTCGACGCGCCGACGCTGTCCGTGATCAGCCCAGTCATAACTCCAACCGGCGCCACGTCGGGAGTCTTCGGGGCGTCGCCGTCGGGCACCGTCATCGTCGCCGTCGAGGTTTCAGCCGCGCTTCAGGATCTCGACGGATCGGAAACGCTGTCCATTCTATTCTCAAACGTGCCGTCGAGCGGCGTGTTCTCGAACGGCGTGAATAACGGCAACGGCACCTGGTCGATGACCACTGCGGACCTGTCAGGACTTACGCTGACCGCCAGCGCCACAGATGACTTTACGATTACCGTCACGGCGACTTCGACCGAGTCGTCGGGCGCGACGACGTCGTCGAGCGCGTCGATCCTCATCGATCTTCAGGCGGCCGAAAGCTCCTACAGCGGCTTCGGCGCCGGCGAGACGATCAACGGAACGGCAGGACGCGACCGCCTCAGCGGAAGCGGCGGCGCCGATACAATCTACGGCAACGACGGCGCCGACTGGATCAGCGGCGGCAACGGCAGCGACCGTCTCTACGGCGGCAACGGCAACGACCTACTGTTCGGCGGCGGCGGCAGCGACACGTTCTATTCGGACGCCGGCAACGACGTTTACAACGGCGGAAGCGGCACGGACACGCTGACGTACGCTGCGGCCGCAAGCGGAGTCACCATCAATCTCGCACGCAAGGTCATCTATGGCTCGAGCACCGGCGTCGACGCCATCGACGGGACGATGGAGATCGTCATCGGCTCCAATTTCAGCGACACGTTCACGGGTTCGAGCAGCGTCGACACGTATAATGCGGGCGGAGGCAATGACTGGATCCAAAGCGGCCTTGGCGCCGACGTGCTGACGGGCGGCTCAGGCTCGGACACCTTCTTCTGGCGCACGACCGAGGTCGGCAGCGCCGGCGTCGACCGCATCACCGACTTCAGCACGGGCGACATGCTCGATTTCCGCAGCCTTTTCACGCTGGGCTCAGGCGCGTTAAGCGACTTCGTCTCGATCCGCGACATCGGCTCGGATATGACGGTGTCGGCGCGAGTCAACGGCACGTTCGTCGACGTCGTGACGCTCGTCGGCGTGCAGAACAAGACGATCGCGCAACTCTACGCCGATGGTCAGCTGCTTATCGCCTGATTTCGGAGATCACGCATCGAGGCGCATGGCGAGGCCGGCTTCAGCCATGTGCGCCTTGGCCTCGCCGATTGTGTAAGTCCCGAAATGGAAGATCGAGGCCGCAAGCACAGCGCTGGCGTGACCGTCGCGTACGCCTTCCACCAGATGATCGAGCGTGCCGACGCCGCCTGAAGCGATGACGGGAACGCTGACCGCGTCGGCGATGGCGCGGGTGAGCGGCAGATCGAATCCCGCCTTCGTGCCGTCGCGATCCATCGACGTCAACAGCAGTTCGCCGGCGCCGAGTTCGACCACTTCGCGCGCATACGCGACAGCGTCGAGCCCGGTGCGATTGCGCCCGCCATGCGTGAAAATTTCCCACTTCGGTTGGGCGTTCCCGCTCGCCTCCGGCGATCCCGGCCTTCGCGGGGAGGCCGGAACGCCGTCGTCCACGCGCTTGGCGTCGATCGCGACGACGATGCACTGAGCGCCGAACTTGTTCGAGGCTTCCCGAACAAATTCACGATTGGAGACGGCGGCCGTATTTATCGACACTTTATCTGCGCCGGCTTCGAGGAGCCTGCGGATGTCTTCGACGCGGCGCACGCCGCCGCCGACCGTCAACGGCATGAAGCAGCGTTTTGCCGTGCGCTCGACGATGTCGAAGATCGTGTCGCGATTTTCGTGGCTTGCCGTGATGTCGAGAAAGCAAAGCTCGTCCGCGCCCGCCGCGTCGTAGGCGGCGGCGGCCTCGACCGGATCGCCCGCATCGACGAGATCGACGAAATTCACGCCCTTGACGACGCGGCCATCCTTCACGTCGAGGCAGGGGATAATGCGGATTTTTAACATGGGGGCGGGGTACCACGGGACTATGCTGATCGTCCAGATCGGCGCCGCCGCCGGAACCCCGCGCCGCGCGTCCGCGTTGACCCTTGAGGTTCAAGCGTTGGAGGCTGACATGGTTGAGATCAGCGCATCGCCGACGATGAAGTCGCGGCTCAAAAAGATCGAAACGCAGCTGGCGAGCAACCGCGCCGCCCTTGTCGGTCGCGGCCGGATTGCTCCGGAAGACATCGCGACGATTTCAGATTTCGAGCATCGCGTGCGCCTGCTGCAATCGGCGCTCGCCGGAGAAACCGAGATCGAGGCCTTGCCGACGGGCTCGGACCCATCGGAATTCGAGGCGATGAGCCTCGAACTGGCGCTGACCGAATGGATGCGCGATCTGGACGGGCGGTTCAAGGCGCCGGGCAAGCGGGCCGCGAGCGTGTCCATGTAAGCGCCGTCACTCGCCGCGCTCGCGAATGGCCGAGAATTTCACGTCGGGAAACTTCTCGCTCTTGTATTTCAGCATCCACGCGCTTTCGGCGAGGAAGACGAGCGCGCCGTCGCGGTCGGTCGCGATCTCGCCGCGGTGGCCCGCGACGAACTTGTCGAGCGCGGCCTGATCGTCGGATGAAATCCAGCGCGCCAGTTCGAACGGCGACTGTTCAAACGAGACGGGCACGCCGTACTCCTGCTGCACGCGCGATTGCAGGACTTCGAATTGCAACTGCCCGACGACGCCAAGAATCTGTCGCCCGCCCGCGACCGGCGTGAACACCTGCACGATGCCTTCTTCGGCGAGATCGTCGAGCGCGCGGTTCAGCTGCTTCGCCTTCATCGCGTCGGCGATGACGACGCGGCGCAGAAGCTCAGGCGCGAAGTTCGGGATGCCGGTGAATTTGAGCGATTCTTTTTCGGTCAGCGTATCGCCGACGCGCAGCGTGCCATGGTTCGGCACGCCCATGATGTCGCCGGCGTAGGCTTCGTCGGCGGTTTCGCGCCCCTGTCCGAAGAACAGCGTCGGCGACGAGATCGTCATGTATTTCCCGTCGCGGACATGCAGCATTTTCATGCCGCGCTTGAATTTGCCCGAACACAGACGCACGAAGGCGATGCGGTCGCGATGGTTCGGATCCATATTGGCTTGCACCTTGAAGACGAAGCCGGTCACTTGGTTTTCCGACGGTTCGACGATGCGCTCGACCGCCTTGCGCGGCAACGGCCCCGGCGCCCAGGCGGCGAGTGCGTCGAGCAATTGCTCGACGCCGAAGCTTCGAAGCGCACTGCCGAAGAACACGGGCGACAGATGCCCTTCGCGGAAGGCCTGCAGGTCGAAAGTCGAGAGCGCGCCCTGCGCGAGTTCAACGCCTTCGAGCGCGCGGGCGGCGATGTCCTCGTCGATGCCCGCAATCGACGCGATGTCCGACAGCTTCGCGATTTTCTCGGTTCGCCCAAAAGGCGCATTGCGATCGCCCTCCGGCAGCAGCGCCTGCATGCCGGCGAGATCGAGGACGCCGCGAAAGTCGGGACCCATGCCGATCGGCCATGCCATAGGAACGAGATCGAGGGCCAGGCCAGAGGCAATGTCGTCGATGAGGGTCAGCGGGTCTTCGCCCGGGCGGTCGATCTTGTTGATGAAGGTGAGGATCGGGATGTCGCGCAGCCGGCAGACTTCGAACAGCTTGCGCGTCTGCGCCTCGATGCCCTTCGCCGCGTCGATGACCATCACGGCCGCGTCGACGGCGGAGAGCGTGCGATAGGTGTCCTCGCTGAAATCGGAGTGGCCCGGCGTGTCGAGCAGATTGAACACGACGCCGCCGCGCTCGAACGTCATCACCGACGACGTCACCGAGATGCCGCGCTGCTGCTCAATCTGCATCCAGTCCGAGCGCGTGCGGCGGCGTTCGCCGCGCGCCTTGACGGCGCCTGCCAGCTGGATCGCGCCGCCGAACAGCAACAGCTTCTCGGTCAGCGTCGTTTTGCCGGCGTCAGGGTGCGAGATGATCGCGAAGGTGCGCCGGCGCGCGATTTCCGGGTGCGCGGTTTGTTCGGCCGGCGCCGCGAGGGCTGCGGAGGACGTCAAAGGTCAGGCCTCGATCGGTTTGACGTGCGACGGCTCGAGCCAGATCTGGTGATGCTCGGCCGGCTTGCCGAACGCTTCGCCGACGTGGAGTTCAATCAGATCGCCGTCGAACGCAGCGATCGTGAACGTCTTGTTCAGGCAGCCCTTGAACAGCGTCTGCAGCTGCGTGTTGTCCGCCGGCAGATCAGCCGGGATTTTGACGATGCGAACTTTGTCGCCGATGTTCATGGGGTCCTCATCATTTCCAGCGCCGCCTTCACGTCAATCCGCCCATCATATAACGCACGGCCGGTGATCGCGCCTTCGAGCATTGCGTGTTCAGGTCGCAGCAGCGCTTTGACGTCGTCGAGCGAGGCCAAACCGCCGGATGCGATGACGGGGATGCGCGTCGCGCGCGCCAGCGCCGCCGTGCCCGCCCAATTGATGCCGGCCAGCACGCCGTCGCGATCAATGTCGGTATAAATAATCGCGGCGACGCCGGCGTCTTCAAAACGGCTCGCGAGTTCGATGGCCGTCAACTCAGATGTTTCGGCCCAGCCTTCTACGGCGACTCGGCCGCCCTTCGCGTCGATGCCGACGGCGATCTTGCCCGGAAAGCGCTTGCAGGCGTCGCGCACCAGCGCTGGATCGCGCACCGCGATCGTGCCGAGGATGACGCGGCGGACGCCCTTCGCGAGCCACTGCTCTATCGTCGCCAGATCGCGGATGCCGCCGCCGAGTTGGGCGGGAATCGAAATCGCCGCAAGGATCGCCTCGACCGCCGCGCCGTTGACGGGCTTGCCCGCGAAGGCGCCGTTGAGATCGACAATGTGCAGATATTGAAAACCCTGGCTTTCGAATGCGAGGGCCTGCGCGGCGGGGTTGTCGTTGAACACCGTCGCCTCGCTCATCTCGCCGAGCTTCAGGCGCACGCATTGACCGTCTTTCAGGTCGATGGCAGGGAAGAGGATCACGTCAGGCTCACCATTTCAGTAACGTCATCCTCGCGCGAGCACGCTCGGAGAGCGTGTCGAAGCGCGGGGATCTAGCGCAAGACTCGTCGAAGACGCTTCAATTTTGAGCCTGCGGCGCTTTTGCGCTGGATCCCCGCCTCGCTATGAGCCTGTTCGGCTCTCGCTCGGCGAGAATGACGGCGACTGTGGGGCATTTGCCTCGCCGCCCGAAAAAAGCAATCTTCGGGGCCGATCAATCGTACATCGCCTCGCCCGTCAAGCTTTGCAGTTCGTAACGTTGAGTAGCTGATCATCATGTCGAGAGAGTTCTTCTCAGCCCTGCCGCCGCCCCGCCCGCGCGGGCCGTTCACCGAACTGGACGCCATCGACATTTGGATCGCCCGCTGGGTGCGCGTGCGGCCTTCCGAGCTTGTGCGCCGCTATCAATGCGACCCCCGCAGGCTCTATGAAATCTGGGAGGGCGTGCGCTTTCCCGACAGCCGGGAACGTGCTCTGGACACGTTCGCCAAGCGCTACCCGCAGCTTTCGGGGCGCTTCGATCCCGGCGCGCACCGGCGCATCTCGACAAAGCCGGGACCGGACCAGCTCAGCCTGTTCTGAGCGCTGCAACATCACTCAAATGTGTATCGAACGACCGAGTGTTGCCTTTGCAACACGTTACTCCCCGTGGAAAACGGGCACGGAACCCAAAGAGAACATTTTTCGAACAAGGCCTCGACAAGCCCGATGATTCGTGGCATGTTCTTCCTATGTTCGGGGCGGACGCAAAGCCGCCCAACCCCGGGTCCAGTGTGGCGTTCCAGACCCTCCCGCACCGCTTTGATGGAGAGCCCCATGCGCACTTACCTGATCTCGTACGACCTCGCGAAGCCCCATCGCAACCAGCATGTGCTGGCGCAGGTGATCATGGGCCTCGGCGACAAGTGGGC
The DNA here is from genome assembly GCA_052386495.1 of Hyphomicrobium sp. GTDB lineage: Bacteria > Pseudomonadota > Alphaproteobacteria > Rhizobiales > Hyphomicrobiaceae > Hyphomicrobium_B. The sequence continues at coordinate 6,387 of JBQTKA010000030.1, forward strand.
GCGGCCGCTGACCAACACCTGGTACGTGGCCTCGACGCGCGAGGAAATTGACCTCGAAGCCGATCTCAAGGATTTGCTCGACGATGACGACGGGCTCGTCATCCAGGCGGTGAAGCGCGAAGCGGTTTTGACCAATACGTCGCTGCGCTGGTTCCGTCAGCGCCGTCCAGGGCTCGACATCGCGCCGGACAGCAACATCATCGCCTTCCCGTCGCCGCCGGCGCCGGAACCGGCCGAGCCGGAGCTGCCCTTCGCGGAAGCCTGCTGAGATTTTGCGGTCTTTGAGCGGGGCGGGCCACGCCTCCCCCAAGGCTTTGTCCCACCCAGCCTGCCTCGCTCAAAGACCAAGTTATGAACCCCCGCGCCGGCGGCCTCCCCCCGCCTGCGCACGCCGGGAACCTTCGCCCTCGGTTCCCGGTCCCATTTCCGCAACTCGCGTTCGTTGCTTGCGTTGCGTTGGTCGCGTCCCTCGCGCCTCAGACGTCCTGCCCCGCAACCCGTCCTCCCCCGGATGCCGCCCCATGAAAACCTATCTGCTTCATCACACGCCCAAGTCCGCCGGTCAGGACACCTGGGCTGTTTCCTTCTCGGTGCCCTACATCGCCGCAAGCTACGCCCGCGCCGGCGACGGCGTCTGGTATGTCAAAACCTGGCTGACCGCCGACCAGATTCAGGCGCGGCTCGCAATCCTGTTCGACAGCCGCGACGAACTGCGCGTGCACGAACTCGGCCGCAAGGAAGCGAGCCTCAATGCCCGGCTCCCCTGGCTGCCGGGACGGCTCGAAGACGACGAACTGGAAGAGACGCTCTGCGCGCCAAGACTGATGTGGGATGTGCTGCAGTCCGCGATGCAGGTCGTCACCGGGGCGACCCGCATTCCGCCGGCCGCTATCGTGGCCGCCACACAAGGAAGTTCGCGAGCAGCTTGAGGCCGAGCGTCTGGCTCTTCTCGGGATGAAACTGGACGCCGGCGGCGTTGCCGCCGGCGACCATCGCGGTGACGGCTCCGCCATATTCTGTTTCAGCGACGACGACGCGCGGCTCGCGCGCCGCCAAATGAAACGAGTGCACGAAATAGGCGTGCAGCCCTTGCGGTCCGGTCGGGATGCCGTCGAGCAGCGCATGCGGCTGTGAAACATCGAGCGTGTTCCAACCCATGTGCGGTATCTTGAGCGCCGGATCGCTTGGCGCAATCGCGCGCACCTCGCCCTTGATCCAGCCGAAACCTTCGGTCGTCTCGAATTCGAGGCCGCGTTCGGCCATCAGCTGCATGCCGACGCATATGCCGAGAAACGGCTTGCCGCGCCGGCGGACGGCGTCGGTCAGCGCCTCAAGCATGCCCGGAATGGCGACGAGCCCGCGCTTGCAGTCGCCATAGGCGCCCACGCCCGGCAGCACGATGCGATCGGCGCGGGCGACGTCTTCGGGGTTGGGGCTGACGATGATCTCCGACGGCGTTCCGCTGTCCGACGCGGCGCGCTCGAAGGCCTTGGCGGCGGAATGCAGATTGCCGGAGCCATAGTCGATGATGACGACGCGCTGCATGGGCGGTTGGCGTCAGCTCCCGGCCGCGAACGGCCAGAACCCGCCGAAGCTGAGTCCTGATTTTTTCGACGGCGACGTCGGTCGCGCGGTCGTCACTGCGGGCTGAGACGGCAGCCAGCTTTCCAGAAACCGGCGCTCGCATTCGGCGAGATCACGACCCGTAACGGCCCCGAGCATGTTCCAACCGGCGCGATCGAGCGTCCAGCGCTTGAGGCTTGGAAGCTCGAAGCCGAGAAAAACATTGAGCGCCGTCGCAAAAATGGAGGTCCACGCCGCCGGAATGCCAATCGCGTGAAACGCAGCAGCCAACGCCGTCACGACGCCGAGATAGATCGCGAGCGGAACCCACATGCGCTCGGCCGCGAACCCGATCGGCGGAAAAATCGCCGTGACCCATGAAAACCCGTCCTTGACGAATTCGAGCCCATCGGCGCGATCGATGCGGTCGGAGGGCGGGTTCGGCGGCTCGTGAACGGTATAGGTTTGCACGACTCGATTGCTCCACAGATCGGCGCCGAACGGGCAGACCGTCGACCAGGTCGCCTTAGCCCGCCAGCGTGCCCTTCGTCGAGGGGATGCGCCCGGCCTGACGGGGATCGAGCGCAATCGCCGCGCGTAGCGCGCGGGCGAGACCTTTATAGCAAGTCTCGGCGATATGATGGTTGTTTTCGCCGTAGAGATTTTCGACGTGCAGCGTCACGCCGGCGTTCTGCGCGAACGCCTGGAACCACTCGCGGAACAGCTCGGTGTCCATTTCGCCGACCTTCGCGCTAGAGAATTCGCATCTCCAGATCAGGAACGGGCGGCCGGAAACGTCGATCGCGACGCGCGTCATCGTCTCGTCCATCGGCAGATGCACGTCGGCGTAGCGCACGATGCCGGCTTTATCGCCCAGCGCCTTGGCGACAGCCTGGCCGATGACGATGCCGGTGTCCTCCGCCGTGTGATGGAAATCGATGTGCAGGTCGCCCTTGGCGCGGAGCGTGATGTCGATCAACGAATGGCGGGCGAGCTGCTCCAGCATGTGGTCGAGAAAGCCGATGCCGGTTTGAATGTCGTAGGCGCCCGCGCCGTCGAGATCGACGGTTGCGGAAATCTCGGTTTCCTTGGTCTTGCGGGTGATCGTCGCGCGCCGCGTCACGGGCTTGGCCTCCCTCATATCGAGCGACGACCTGCGTTAACCTGCTCCGCCTTCCCGTCATGGCCGCGAAGGCGGCCATCCACGGCTTGTCGGAGGCGGCTGACCGCGGGGTCGTCCGTTGCGCAGCCGACCGCTGATACCATTGTCGATGATCCTTGTCGTGGATGGCCGCCTTCGCGGCCATGACGTATGAACGCTGTCGAACCACGGCGCAACGGGCCGAAGCTGCCCTACCGATCTTGATTCCGCGTTAACTTCCACCATGTCCGGCAGAACGCCATGAGCAACCCCTCCGCATCCGATCATCCGTCGTCCTGGCACGCCACGACGATCCTGACCGTCCGCAAGGGCGGCAAGGTGGTCATTGCGGGCGACGGACAGGTGAGCCTCGGCCAGACCGTCATCAAGGCCAACGCCAAAAAGGTGCGCCAGCTCGGCAAGGGCGACGTCATCGGCGGCTTCGCCGGCGCCACGGCCGACGCGTTCACGCTGTTCGAGCGGCTCGAAGCCAAACTCGAGCAGTATCCGGGACAGCTGCAGCGCGCCGCTGTGGAGCTTGCGAAGGACTGGCGAACCGACCGCTATCTGCGTCGCCTGGAGGCCATGATGATCGTTGCGGATAAGACGACGACGCTGGTCTTGACCGGCAACGGCGATGTGCTGGAGCCTGAGAAGCACGTCATGGGCATCGGCTCGGGCGGCAACTACGCGCTGGCCGCAGCTCGCGCTCTGCTCGACCAGCCTCTCGGCGCGGAAGAGATTGCCCGGAAGGCTATGGCCGTCGCCGCCGAGATCTGCGTCTACACGAATACGAACGTCGTCGTTGAAAGTCTGGATGGATGATTTCAGCTGAAACACTCGCCGCCGCGGTCGAACTGGGCGTGATCGCGCCCGATCAGGCGCGCCGCATCATGGCGCTGGAGCGCGATCGCGCCAACGCGGGCGCGGAACCCGACCACGAAGAAAAACTGCGGCTCGTCTCGGGGTTCGGCGATATCTTCGTTGTGCTGGGATTGGCGCTGTTCCTGAGCGCTGCCGCATACTTTATCGGCCTTTTGGGCCTCGCCAGCGTCATGTTTGCTGGATTGGCGGCGATGTCGTGGGCGCTTGCGGAATTCTTCACGCGCGTGCGCCGCATGGCGCTGCCAAGCATCGCGCTGCTCGTCACGTTCGTTGTCTCGTGTTTCGCGGCGACCTTTTACGTGATGGCTCCGAATTCAAGCATTTTTAGGCATATTATAAACGGAGAGACCGACGTTGCTCGGGCGCTCGCCTATGCCGCGGCCGGCGCGCTCACGGCTGCGATGACGGCGCTGCACTATCGCCGGTTCAGGGTGCCAATAACAATCGCCGCCGGCGTCGCCGCGCTCGCCTGCACGGCGCTCGCGCTGCTTTACGCAACGGCTCCAATGTTCACCGCCGCATGGCGCGACGCGATCGTGCTCGCGCTTGGTCTCGCCGTGTTTGCGCTCGCCATGCGCTTCGACATGTCCGACCCGGAGCGCGTCACGCGTCGAACCGACATCGCGTTCTGGCTGCACTTATTGGCCGCGCCGATGATCGTGCATCCGCTCGTCTCGGGTATGTTCACCGCGACCGGGTCGGCCGCTGCGCCGAACGCCGTCGCCATTCTTGCCATCTTCTTCGCGCTTGGCGCGATCGCGGTTCTGGTGGACCGACGCGCGCTGCTCGTCTCTGGGCTCTCGTATGCGGGACTCGCCTTCGGGGCCCTGCTCCGGCAATCGGGACTAGCTGACAGCGTCGCGCCGACGACGATGCTGACGCTCGGCGCATTTGTGCTGCTGCTCAGCGCGGGCTGGCGGCCGCTTCGCACGACGATCCTCAATATCCTGCCCGGTGCGCTGTCGTCGCGTTTGCCGCCGCCATCGAAATCGCTCAACGCATGACCAACTTCTCGCCCCGCGAAATCGTCTCCGAGCTCGACCGCTATATCGTCGGCCAGGCCGACGCCAAGCGCGCCGTCGCGATCGCGCTGCGCAATCGCTGGAGGCGCCAGCAGTTGACCGGCGAACTGCGCGAAGAAGTGCTGCCGAAAAACATCCTGATGATCGGCCCGACCGGCGTCGGCAAAACGGAAATCTCGCGACGCCTCGCCAAGCTCGCGGGCGCGCCGTTCCTGAAAGTCGAGGCGACGAAGTTCACCGAGGTCGGCTACGTCGGCCGCGACGTCGAAAGCATCATTCGCGACCTCGTGGAAGTCGGCATCGGCCTCATCAAAGACGCCAAGCGCAAGGACGTGCGCGCCAAAGCCGAGAAAGCGACGGAAGAACGCGTGCTCGACGCCCTCGTCGGCGCGACGGCGTCCGCGGCGACGCGCGAGAGTTTCCGCAAGCGGCTTCGCGCCAATGAACTCAACGACAAGGACATCGACATCCAGGTTTCCGACCCACTGCCGTCGCTGCCGATGATGGACATGCCGGGCGGCGGATCGATGGGCGCGATCAATCTCGGCGATATGCTGGGCAAGGCGTTCGGCGGGCGCACGCGTTCGCGACGCACGACGGTGCGCGAGTCGTTCAACATCCTGATCGCGGACGAGAGCGACAAGCTGATCGACACCGACCAGATCGCCAGCGAAGCCGTTTCAGCCGTCGAGAACAACGGCATCGTCTTCCTCGACGAGATCGACAAGATCTGCTCGCGTGGCGATGGCGTTCGGGGCGGCGCCGAGGTGTCGCGCGAAGGCGTGCAGCGCGATCTTCTCCCCTTGATCGAAGGCACGACGGTGACGACGAAGCACGGCCCGGTGAAGACCGACCACATTCTCTTCATCGCGTCGGGCGCGTTTCACGTCGCGAAGCCGTCGGACTTGTTGCCGGAACTGCAGGGCAGACTGCCGATCCGCGTCGAGCTCTCGGCGCTCACGCGCGACGAGTTTCGCCGCATCCTCACCGAGCCGCAGGCGAGCCTGATCAAGCAGTATGTCGCCTTGATGAGCACCGAAGGCCTCGCGATCGACTTCACGTCCGACGCGATCGATCAGCTCGCCGATACGGCGGTCGAAGTGAATTCGACGATCGAGAACATCGGCGCGCGCCGGTTGCAGACAGTGCTCGAACGCGTGCTGGATGAGGTTTCGTTCGACGCTTCCGACCGCGGCGGGCAGTCCATCACCATCGACGGCCGCTACGTCAAAGACAGGGTCGGCGCGCTCGCCAAGAACGCCGACCTCAGTCGGTTCATCTTGTAGGTCCCCTCTCCCTATTGCGCTCCATAGCGCAAATGGGGAGAGGGAGAGGGATAGGGTGAGGGGCAGCTGCTGGCTCGATCGGGGCCGCCGCCCCTCACCCCGACCCTCTCCCCGCAAGCGGGGAGAGGGGAGATGCGGCGGCGCCGCGCAGCTGTTCACGGGACGCGAACGCCGCTAGATAGCGGATGAATTCCGCGCCGAAGGTTCAAACCGAGATGCCCGTCGAGACGGCCATGTCGCCAGTTCAATCATCCGCCAGCACCGAAGCGAGGCCATCCCTCGCCGGCATGACGCGCGAGCAGCTGCGCGCCGCGCTTGCCGACGCCGGCGTGCCGGACAAGCAGCTGCGCATGCGCGTCGCGCAACTGTGGAGCTGGATTTACGCGCGCGGCGTCACGAACTTTGAGGACATGACGGACGTGGCGAAAGAGCTTCGCCGGACGCTGGCCGAACGCTACACCCTCGACCGCCTCGAAATCGTCAGCGAGCAAGTGTCCGTCGACGGCACGCGAAAATGGCTGCTGCGGCTGCCGAAGCGCGAACGCGACGCGCGGGCGCCGGAAATCGAAACCGTCTACATCCCGGAAAGCGATCGCGGCACGCTGTGCATTTCGAGTCAGGTCGGCTGCACGCTGACCTGTTCGTTCTGCCATACCGGCACGCAGAAACTCGTGCGCAATCTCGAAGCGCAGGAAATCGCCGGCCAGATCCTTCTCGCGCGCGACCGCATCGGCGATTGGCCGGGCAAGGACGCACCAGGCGACAAGCGGCTGCTGCCGGACGCGGAGCGCAAGATCACCAACGTCGTGCTGATGGGCATGGGCGAGCCGCTCTATAATTTCGACAACGTCAAGGCCGCCATGGAAGTCGCCTCCGACGGCGACGGCCTCGCGCTCTCAAAGCGCCGCATCACGCTGTCGACATCCGGGGTCGCGCCGGAAATTCCGCGGTGGGGCGCCGAGGCCGACACGATGCTGGCGATTTCGCTGCACGCGACCAACGACGCGCTGCGCGACGAACTCGTGCCGCTGAACAAGAAGTATCCAATCGCCGATGTGCTGCAGGCCTGTCGCGACTATCCTGGCCTCTCGAACGCGCGACGCATCACGTTCGAGTACGTCATGCTGAAGGGCGTCAATGACAGCCTGGCGGAGGCCCGCGCGCTCGTGCGCCTGCTCGCCGGCATCCCGGCGAAGATCAATCTGATCCCGTTCAACCCCTGGCCGAACACGCGCCACGAATGTTCGGACTGGGAGACGATCGAGCGCTTCGCCGACGTCGTCAACCGCGCCGGATACGCGAGCCCGGTGCGCACGCCGCGCGGGCGCGATATTCTCGCCGCCTGCGGGCAGCTGAGGTCCGAGAGCCTGAAGGTTCGCGCCAGCGCGATCTCCGCGGCCGATCCGACCGCCTGATTTCCCAATCCCGCGTTTAAGAATTGTGCCGGGGGCTTGAGGGCGATACGGTCGCCCTCGATGGGACGTGGGGACGGCCGCACGCGGACGATGGTGCGATGATCAGAACGCTGACGCGCGTAAGTTTTGGGTTCGTGCTGGCCTGCATCGCGGCGGGCCTCACGACAGTGTTGTTCGTCGTCACGCCCGGCGATCTGATGGCTACGCCCTCGGCGGCGTTTCCGGACAAGGCCGGCCAAACTTTCGTCTGGGGACTGCTGGCCGCGACCCATTCCGCCATCTTCGCCGCGGCGTTTGCGCTGATCGTGACGGGCGTCGCGGAATGGCTTGGGCTGCGCGGGCTGGGGTATTATCTGTTGGCGGCGCTTCTCATTGCGATGCTTGGATTCTACGCCCAGTACGCGAGCGAGGCGGCCGGACAACCGACGATCTTCAATCAGTACGCGGCGTCCGCCTTCGTAACGGCGGGATTGATCGCGGGCTTCGTCTACTGGCTGTCGGCAGGCCGCTATGCCGGCGGCGAACCGGTTAACGCAACGCTCGCCCCGAAACCAAAAATCATGGTTGAGACGAGGCCCGCAACAGAGCATCCGAAGCCGCCAGCACAGACGGCGGCGTACGATGCAGGATCGGCCTCAGAAGACGTCACAGCGCCCCGCCGGAGGCTGGTGGAGAGCGAAACGTCGGTCCCGGCCACCCAGGCAACCGCCAAAAAAGCGCCCGCTCAGAACGACGACGAGCCCTTCTGAGAAAATTGCGAAAGTCCGTGCGAATCTTGATTGCTGCGGTGCAGCAATTGAACTATGGTGAACGCCTACAGAAAGCAGGCGCCCGTGTATGACCCCGAACTTCAGCTGCGCTTCCTGCGCAGCGCGACGGACGCCTTTTTCGAGGGCGCGGAAGCGTTCTTGGCCGCATCTCAAGCGTGGCAGAACGCGTTTCAACCGTCGCCGGACATTCAGCGTTCACGGTCCGCAGCGCCGATGCCGTTGGAGCCGTTCGCCGCATGGTCGTGGGCGTTCGACCTGATGCGGGAGTCGCCTGCTGTCCGGCCGGCAATGTCCGCGACGTGGCCGTGGCTGGGCGCGGCACCGGCAAAGCCGACATGGCCGATGCAAGCTTTTCAGATGAATCCAGCGTGGGCGATGAACCCGGGAGCTGCGCCCTTTGCAAGCGCCGCAACCTTGAGCGCCGATCCGGCGTCGCTGTGGTCATCGATGATGACGTCGTACTGGACGCTGCCGGCGGTCTCCTGGTCGCTCTATCAGGGGCCGCTGATGATGATGCTCGTCGGTTCAGGGCTGCCTTACGCCATCGCCGCGCCGACAGCGCGCGCCAGCACCGCGGCGCTCGACGCCGCCGACGCCGTTCGACTTCAGACAATCAACGCATTCTCGTCATTTCGCACCGACGGCGGACATGCCTCCTCGCTGTATGGAACGGCGGCGCCGACCGATCGCGCGGCGCAGCGCGCAGCGATCCGCCGAAACGCGCACTGAGCAGCGTTTCGCGCGTCAGCCCGCCAACATTTCCTCGCCTGTTGCCGTTTGGCACTTCGTCATGCGCACGTCACCGCACTGACGAACAGCGCCAATAGCTCGATCCTCGTTAACTCACGAACCGTGGGGACGGGGAGGCGAGAGTGGGGCGACACATCGAGCGCGCGCACGGCGCGGGCGTCAGAGAAGCTGCGCGCGGCGACCGCGGAAAACTTCGAACGCTCGAAACGGCGTCCGCGCTCGCATTCGCGACGGCGGTCGCTTCGATCGTGTTCATCGCGGCGCCGGTTATCGACCAAGCGGCGGCGCGCGCTTTCCATGCGACGGGACTAGGTTTCCCATTGTCACAAGAACCTGCGCTGAAAGTCCTGCGCTGGCTCGGACGCGCCGTGCCGGCGATCGCTCTTGGCGCCGTCGTTGCGCTGCTTGCGGTCCGCGTCGTCCGCCGCAAGGCCTGGACCTGGCTGAGCGACGCCGGAATCGCATATGTCTTGTCGGTCTTCGCATTCGCCCCGCTTCTGATGAGCAATCTGCTGTTGAAGGGGAACTGGGGCCGGCCTCGCCCCTCACAAACGGATCTTTTCGGCGGCAATCTCGATTTTACGCCGGCTTGGCGGATCAGCGGACAATGCGCGTGGAACTGTTCGTTCGTTTCGGGCGAGGCGTCGATGTCAATGGCGCTCGCGGCTTTCGCTTTTCTGCTGCCGAAACCCCAGCGACCGCTCGCCATCGCCGTCGTCTGCGCATGGACGTCTCTGATCTCGTGGAACCGAATGGCCTTTGGCGCCCACTATCTGTCGGACGTCGCGCTCGCCGCCGGCCTGACTGCGATTGTCGCGCTCGCGCTAAAAGCGTTGCTTCTGGATCGAGCCGGCGACGTCGGCCTCGGCGCCTTCGTCGGCGCGCCGCCGCCCCGTAAGCGCACTTTCGGAACCGCATAGCGCGCCTGCGTCCCCTTGCATCGCACTTGCGTCCTGATATTGGGTTGCCGACGTTTCCGGCCTCCCACACGTTCAGGATTCCGCCATGGCGCTGAAGGGCTCAATCAAGAAAGTCGTGCTCGCGTATTCCGGCGGCCTCGACACGTCGATCATCCTCAAATGGCTGCAGGAGACGTACGGCGCCGAGGTCGTGACGTTCACCGCCGACCTCGGGCAGGGCGAAGAACTCGAACCGGCGCGCAAGAAAGCGCTGATGCTCGGCATCAAGGCCGAGAACATTTTCGTCGAAGACCTGCGCGAAGAATTCGTCGCCGACTATGTATTCCCGATGTTCCGCGCCAACGCCGTCTACGAAGGCGTGTACCTGCTCGGCACGTCGATCGCGCGGCCGCTGATCGCGAAGAAGCAAATTGAGATCGCGCGCAAGGTCGGCGCCGACGCCGTCTGTCACGGCGCGACCGGCAAGGGCAACGATCAGGTCCGCTTCGAACTGTCTGCCTACGCGTTGAACCCGGCGATCAGGGTGGTCGCGCCCTGGCGGGAATGGGATCTGACCAGCCGCACCAAACTTCTGGAATTCGCCGAGGCCAACCAGATTCCGATCGCCAGGGACAAGCGCGGCGAAGCGCCGTTCAGCGTGGATGCGAACCTTTTGCATACCTCCTCGGAAGGCAAGGTTCTGGAAGACCCCGCCGAGGAAGCGCCGGAGTTCGTCTATCAGCGCGTGGTCCCGGTGGAAAAGGCGCCCGCCACGC
>JBQTKA010000031.1:0-17164 GCA_052386495.1 Hyphomicrobium sp.
GCGCGACCGCATCCACAACAACATCTTGAAGCGCGGGGCAATCATCGACTCGCTCCGCCATCGCATGAAGAGCCAAGGCTTCTTCGAATTCCAGACGCCGATTTTGACGGCGTCCTCGCCCGAAGGCGCGCGCGACTTCCTCGTGCCTTCGCGCATTCACCCCGGCAAGTTCTACGCGCTGCCGCAGGCGCCGCAGCAGTTCAAACAGTTGCTGATGATCTCGGGGTTCGACCGCTATTTCCAGATCGCGCCGTGCTTCCGCGACGAAGACCCGCGCGCCGACCGCCTGCCCGGCGAATTCTATCAGCTCGACGTCGAGATGAGTTTTGTTGAGCAGGACGACATCTTCGCCACGATGGAGCCGATCCTGACGGGCGTGTTCGAAGAGTTCGCCGACGGCAAGACGACGGACCGCGGCTGGCGGCGCATCCCCTATGACGAAGCGATCGCCAAGTACGGCTCCGACAAGCCGGACTTGCGCAACCCGATTGAAATGCAGGACATCACCGAGCACTTCCGCGGCTCGGGCTTCAAGGTGTTCGCGCAGTTGATCGAGAAGGACCCGAAGGTGCGCGTCTGGGCGATCCCTGCGCCGACGGGGGGATCACGCGCATTCTGCGACCGCATGAACGCCTGGGCGCAGAAGGAAGGCCAGCCGGGCCTCGGCTACATCATGTGGCGAGTCAGCGAGGCGTCACCCGATCAGCTGAAAGAGTATAAGGAATGGCGCGACAAATCCTTAAGAGAGCAATTGTCGCCTGCTGACGCGGCGCTGATGGCGAAGATAGATGACGTTACGCGACAGCATGCGTTGGCAAAGGGTGAGCCAGCCGGCCCAATTGCCAACAATATCGGACGCGACCGAGCTGACGCGATTTGCCGGCAGCTAGGCCTTTGCGCGGGCGACGCCGCGTTCTTCGTCGCCGGCGATCCGGCGAAGTCGTACAAATTCGCCGGCCTCGCCCGCGACGAGATCGGCCGCGAATTGAAACTCATCGACGAGACGCGCTTCGCCTTCGCCTGGATCGTCGACTTCCCGTTCTACGAATGGAACGAAGAAGAGAAAAAGATCGATTTCTCGCACAACCCGTTCTCGATGCCGAAAGGCGGCCGCGACGCGCTGGACGCCGCCGAGATGCAGGGCCGCGCCGCGCTCTTATCTTTGAAAGCCAATCAATACGACATCGTCTGCAACGGCTATGAAATCGCGTCGGGCTCGGTGCGCAACCATTTACCCGCGACGAGGGTCAAGGCGTTCGAGATCACCGGCCTGTCGCGCCAGGATGTCGAAAGCCGCTTCGGCGGCCTCTACCGCGCGTTCCAGTACGGCGCGCCGCCGCACGGCGGCATGGCGGCCGGCATCGAGCGCATGGTCATGCTGCTGACCGGCACGAAAACTGTGCGCGACGTGGCGCTGTTCCCGATGAACCAGCAGGCGAGCGATCTGTTGATGGGCGCGCCGAGCGAAGCCGCGCCGAAGCAGCTCCGCGAACTCTCCATCCGCGTAATGGCGCCGGAACCGAAGAAAGCCTAGCGGTCGCCGTGCGCGTTTCGCACCTATAAAGTGTCGAGTATGAAACTTCTGTTTCTCGGCGCCGGCGCCGTCGGCGGATTTTTCGGCGGCAGACTTGCGGCGGCGGACGCCGACGTGACGTTTCTCGTCCGCCCGCGCCGCGCGGGACAACTCGCGCGCGACGGCCTGATCCTCCAAGACCCAAGCGAAACCATCAAAACGCCGGCGAAAACGATCACTTCCGATCGCGCCGAGCCCGATTACGACGTCGTCGCGCTCTCGCCGAAGGCTTACGATCTCGCCTCCGCCATCAACGCGATCCGTCCGGCGGTCGGACCCGACACGCGCGTGCTACCGCTGTTGAACGGCCTCCGCCATCTCGACGATCTCGACGCCGCCTTCGGCACGGAGCGCGTGCTCGGCGGCACCTGCCACGTCAGTGCGACGATGACGCCGGACGGCGTCATCCGTCGCTTCAGCGACTTCGCGGCGCTGACCCAAGGCCCGCGCACGCCTTCGCAGTCGGCCATCTGCACAAATCTTCACACGACGCTCTCGCGCGGCGGCTTTGAAGCGCGCCTCAGCGACGACGTCATCGGCGCCATGTGGGAGAAATGGGTGCTGCTGGCAACGCTTGCCGGCATGACGTGCCTGATGCGCGCCAACATCGGCGAGATCGTCGCGACGGAAGCAGGCGCCGGCCTGATCTCTGCGATGCTTGACGAATGTTGCGCCGTCGCCGCGGCGAGCGGCCATCGCCCGCGCGGTCCCGTCATCGCCGCCTCGCGCGCCACGCTGACCGATCCGAAGTCGGACATCTCGGCCTCCATGCGCCGCGACATCGAGCGCGGCGCGCGGACCGAATCCGATAACATCCTGGGCGACCTCATCGCGCGCGCAGAATCGCTCGGTATCCCGACCCCGCTGCTTGCGGTGGCCAACGCGCATTTACAAGCCTACGAAGCCCGCCTCGACGCCGCCGCGAAGACGGAGTAATCAGTCGCGCATTCGCTGGCGATCCAATGCGCTGGGCGTGCGTACTTGAAACTTGTATCGTGACCTGTCCGTGAGGTTCTCAGCCATGATCCGCGCTGCAACTCTGTTGATTGCCTTTCTCATCGCCGCCGCGCCGGTCAACGCGCGCCAACCCGAGATGGCGGACGTCTGGAACGGCGCCGAGATCGATTGGCAAGACATCAAGGCGGGCATTTATGAGGCGTCGAAATCCGGCAAGACCGTGATCATGGTCTTCCACGCGCCATGGTGCACGGCGTGCAAGCAGTATCGCAGCGTGTTCAAAGACCCTGGCGTCGTCGCCGCGTCGAAGAACTTTGTGATGATCCTGATCGACGGCGACGCGGATAAGATGTCGAACGGCGCCTTTGCGCCCGACGGCACGTACGTGCCGCGCACGCTGTTTCTCAATTCCCAGGGCGACGTGCTGTCGCAATATGTCGGCAAGGATCCGAAGTTCCCGCACACAATCAGCATCGAAGACCCAACCGAGCTGCGCACGCTCATGCAGCGCGCCGCCGCCGAGCAAAGCGCCGCCGCTGGTCCGAGCGACGGCGCGAGCGAAGTCAAGACCAGCAACTGAGCGAGCGTGGACTGGTCCGAGAAGCTCTTCATCTACTGCGAGCGCGGGCGTGACCCGTCGTTCTGGGCCGAACCGTTCAACGCGGCATCGAACGCGGCGTTCTTGATCACGGCGATTGCGGCATTCTTGACCTGGTCGAGAAGCTCGCGGCGCGGCGGCGCAGAACTGGCGATGATCGCCATCGTCGCGGTCATCGGCGTCGGCAGTTTTCTGTTTCACACCGTCGCGACGCGCTGGGCGGCGGCCGCAGACGTCGCGCCAATCGGCGTGTTCATGATCGCCTATCTGATCTACGCGCTGCGCCGTTTTCTCAGCGCGCCGTGGTGGGCGGTCGGGTTCGGCCTCGCCGCGTTCCTGCTTGGCGGCGCGCGCCATTGCCTTCTTGCCGTGCGGCGCCGAACTTCTGCCCATCACGGCCGCCGCGGGACGCCCCTGCTTCAACGGCTCGCTGGCCTATGCGCCGGCGTTCGCCGCGCTGGCGATCCTCGTGGGCCTTTTGATCGCCGTCGCCCATCCCGCCGCCCGCCGCATCGCGGCCGCAACCGCGCTGCTCGCCGTCTCGCTGACGTTCCGCACGCTCGACATCGAAATCTGCGCGATGAGCGACTTTTTTGGACGAGCGCGCGGCGCGCACGCGCTCTGGCACGTTCTGAATGCGGCCGTTCTCTGTCTGCTGCTGACCGCCGCTATCCACGGAAGCGACCCGGAGCGCCAATTGCCCTCCGCGCCGTGACGCGCCATAACCGCTCGCCAAGCGCGGACGTGGTGGAATGGTAGACACACAAGACTTAAAATCTTGAGAGGGAAACCTCGTGAGGGTTCAAGTCCCTCCGTCCGCACCAGTTCTACTTGCCGCCCGTCCGCCGCTAACGCCGATCCCAGGCGTTGTCGTCGAGCGACACTGCGGCGCGGATCGTCAGATTGTTGCCGCGCCCATCCCAGTCGATGATAGCGCATCGCGCAGCCGAGCGCATGCCGGACGGCATACTGTCGTAATTGTAGCTTCGCGACGCGAATTTGTCGCAGTTTGATCCGCGCCCGTATGGCGATCCGTCGGTCGGCGCGTCGTTGTAGTTTGCGGACGAACAGTCTTCCATGAATTCGAAGGCGTTGCCGAGCATGTCGTGCAGCCCCCAGGAGTTGGGGCGATAGGATCCCACCGGCGCGGTCATGAGCGGCGACGGCTCCTCGGCGCATTGAGAACCCGCGCGAGAATGATACGGCGATTTTCGGTCGGCGAAATTGGCGTACGGGCACAAGTCTTTCGGCCCGCTGCCGAAATGAAATGGCTTCGGGTTTCCGGCGCGGACAGCGTATTCCCACTCGGCCTCCGTGGGAAATCGATAAGGCTTGCCGGTCTTTTTTGAGAGCCACTCGAGGTACGCCTTGGCCTCACGTCGTGAGATGCAGGCAGCGGGATGCTTGTCGCTCACCTCGCCGCCAGGGCGCCGAAAGTCGCCATCCGTGATGACGAAAAAGCTTGGCGGGTAATGTTCGGCGCCTTGCTTGAGCGTCCCGACATACTTTCCGGCGTTCGGGCCGGTATCCGGCGTGCGCAGATCGCAGTCTCCGCCGGTTTTGACCCCTGTTTCCGCGACGTAAGCCGCGAACTCCGCTACGGTGAGTTCGAATTTCGCGATCGCGAAGCTGTAAGCGATCGTCACGTCATGCTGCGGCAGCTCCGATCCAATCGTGTACGAATCGGTAAATTTCTTATCTTCCTTCGACGCGCCCATCAGGAATTTGCCCGCCGGCAACGTGACCATCTCGGGGCAGAGGTCGCAGTCCTTGAATGACGGCGGGGTTTGAGATCGCGCGGCGCTCGAAAATGCCAGCAAAGCTAAGCCGAAAATCATTGCTCTGGAAAAAGCGATACTCATAACGCACACCGGAATGCCATTGGAACATGCTCCAAGCTGCCACCTTTAACGTTGGATGCAACAACATTTTCTCGCGCACAAACTGAACGAGATTTTCTTACTTCCGCCACCCGTAAACCCAATCATATCCCGCCATCAGTCGAGCCGCGGGCGAGGTGCGCAGAACGGCGTCACGCGCGAAGGCAAGGGGGCCGCGCATGTGATAGATGCGGCCGTTGCTAGTAGCGGCGGCGGCGACGCGGTTGGCCCGCGGCCGGCGCAGCGCGGCATAGGTTGACAGCGCTGTTGCCGCGTCGCCGGGGTTCGCCGCCAAACTGTCGGCCAGAACGACGGCGTCTTCGAGCGCAAGGGCCGCGCCTTGCGCCAGAAACGGCAGAACGGGATGCGCAGCGTCGCCGAGCAGCGCCACGCGACCCTTCGTCCAGCAGTCGAGCGGCGCCGCCGTGTGCAGAGACCACGTGCGCCAGTCTGCGCCGGCCTCGAGAAGCGCGCGCAATGGCGGAGCAAAGCGCGAGACGGCCGTGTTGGACAGATCGGGCGCCGCTGCGACGCTCCACACGCTATCGCTCCGCGCATCATCGACGATCAGCACGAGGGCGATTTCGTCGCCGCCGCGCACCGGGTAATGCACGGCGTGCGCGCCCGGCGCGAGCCAGATGTGGACGTCATTCGCCGCCAGGACTTGCGGCAGCTTCGCGCGAGGGACGACGCAGCGAAACGCGTTTTTGCCGGTGGGCGCCGGCGGCGCGGCGTCCGAAATCTGCGCCCGAAGATTGGACCACAAACCGTCGGCCGCGATTAGCGCGCGGGCGCGCACCGATTCGCCGCCGGCGAGTGCGACGTCCACGCCGTCCGCCCTCTCCGACCAATTCAAAACTTCGGCGCCGAGCCTGACCTCAATCGACGTTTCGCGCGCCGCCGCCGTGACGAGCGCCTCATGCAGATCGCGCCGACGCGCCGTCCAGTACGGCGCGCCGTGACGTTCCGCGATCCAGCGCCCGAGCGGTAGCCGCGTCAGCTCCGCGCCTGACGCCGCGTTGCGCACGCTCAACGCGTCCGGCGTCGCGATCGCGCCGCGCAAAGCATCCCCGACGCCGAGCGCCTGCAAAATCCGCGACCCATTGGGTCCGATCTGGATGCCCGCGCCGTCTTCGGAAAATTCCGCGCGCTTCTCGCAGACGACGCTTGCAATCCCGCGCTTCGCCAGCGCCAACGCCGCAGCGAGCCCGCCGATGCCGCCGCCCGCGATCACGACCTCGCCGGCGGTGCGCGTCATCGCAAGCCTTACGCCGCATCCGCAACGAGGCTGCCGACCGGATCGCTCTCCGCTGGGCCGAGGCGCGGATCATAAACGAACAGCGTCGAGCAATACGGGCACAGCACCTGCCCGTCCTGGCCCATGTCGAGATACACGTGCGGATGATCGAACGGCGGCCGCGCGCCCATGCACTTGAACTCCTTGACGCCGATGAAAATGCGCTCGGCGCCGCTGTCGTTGGCGAAATGGGGAATGAATGCGCCGGCCATGATGTCTTCCGCTTGTTCGCTTGCGTCGCCGCGCACGATACCGTCGAAGCCGGTTCGATGATAGGGAGGCGCAGCGTCTTTCGGCGCGCATGCGACCGAGGAGCGCGATGACGGAAATCCAGAAATTCGACAGCGACGGCGTCGACATTGCCTATCTCGACGCCGGGCCGCGGGACAGCGCCGCGCCGGTCCTGATGATCCACGGCTTCGCGTCGAACTTTTCGACGAATTGGGTCGCGACGGGCTGGGTCGACCTCATCGCAAAATCGGGCCGCCGCGTCATCGCCTTCGACAACCGCGGCCACGGAGCCAGCGCCAAGCTCTACGAACTGACCGACTACGGCGCGCCGCTGATGGCCGAAGACGCGCGCCGCCTGCTCGATCATCTCGCAATCGAGAACGCCCACGTCCTCGGCTACTCGATGGGCGCGCGCATCGCCGCGTTCCTCGCGCTCGCGCATCCAACGCGCGTCAAAAGCCTCGTCTTGGGCGGCCTCGGGATCAACATGGTGCGCGGCATGGCCGGCACCGGGCCGATTGCGCACGCGCTCGAAGCCGCATCCATCGACGACGTGACGAATCCGACGGCGCGCACGTTTCGCGCGTTCGCCGAGCAGACCAAAAGCGATCTCAAAGCGCTCGCCGCGTGCATCCGCTCGGCGCGCGCGCCGATCACCGCCGAGATGGTCGCGCAGATTTCCTGCCCCGTGCTCGTCGCCGTCGGCGAACGCGACGTCATCGCCGGCGCGCCCGACGCGCTCGCCCAACTCATTCCAAACGCGCGCGCCTTCACGATCGAAAATCGCGAGCACATGAAGGCCGTCGGCGACAAGACCTTCAAGGCCGCCGCGCTCGCCTTCTTTGACGAGGTCGATGCGCAACCCTAGCGCCGCCGCCGCTTCGTCAACCTCACACCGCAAATCGGCCAGAAATCTCGGGCATGTTTCGGGACGAAGGGACGTC
Source organism: Hyphomicrobium sp. (assembly GCA_052386495.1). Taxonomy (GTDB): domain Bacteria; phylum Pseudomonadota; class Alphaproteobacteria; order Rhizobiales; family Hyphomicrobiaceae; genus Hyphomicrobium_B. The sequence goes on from JBQTKA010000031.1 coordinate 7,481, forward strand.
GCCAAAGGTCCGCAAGGTTGTCATCCCGGGCGGCGCGAAGCGCTGACCCGGGACCCGGATCTTCGACGATGATCCTGGGTCCCGGGTCTCGCCGCACGGCGGCTCGCCGGGATGACAAGAGAGCAAGTCTTAACGCCGCATTAAGCATACCGAGCGTAGCGTCCCGCCCCATGGTTCTGCGTTCTGTCCGCGTTGTGATGCCGCTCGCCGTCCTGCTGATCGCAGGACCCGTCCTGCTGTCGGGCTGCGGCACGACCGGCCCCGACTTCGTCGCCAAGGACGAACCGTGGCGCGGCGCTGAAGAACGCGCCTGCATGTCCTCCGGCGCCGTCCGCCAAACCGCCTTCCTGCACGGACGCTCGGCGCTCAACGGACCGAGCTATTGCGGCGCTGAAGCTCCGTTCGAAATGTCGGGCGCGCTCGGCGGCCGCGTCGCCATGCGCCCCGCCGCGCTGCTCCGCTGTCCGATGATCCCGCAGGTCGACCGCTGGGTCGCCGAAGTCGTCGAGCCGGCCGCGCGTTTTCATTTCGGCGCGAGCGTCGCGGAATTGAAAGTCGCGGCGTCGTATTCGTGCCGCGCCATGAATCATCAATCGGGCGGTCGCTTGTCGGAACACGGCTACGCCAACGCGCTCGATATTTCGACGTTCACGCTCACGAACGGCGAGGTCGTCACCGTCAAAGGCGGCTGGCGCGGGACGCCGCAGGAGCAGGCCTTCCTGCGCGACGTCCACAACGGCGCCTGCCAGCGCTTCACCACGGTGCTCGGCCCCAACTACGACGCCAACCACCGCGATCATTTCCACATGGACCTCGCGCGCCACGGCCGCGACGGCCTGATGCGCATCTGCAAATAGGCGCATCGCGCGGTTCAACGCGTGCGAACGGCGCGCGCTTCAGTTAGAAGCGCCCCATGACCTGGCATCGCGACGAAGGACCCGGCGGCCGGCGCGGCTACCATCACGGCAATCTGCGCGAAGCGCTGATCAAGGCCGCGCTCGACCTCATTTCGGAAAAGGGCGCCTCGGGCTTCACGATCGCGGAGGCCGCGCGCGCCGCGGGCGTCAGTCCGGCCGCGCCCTACCGCCACTATCGCGACCGCGACGCGCTGATGGCCGACGTCGCGCTGCGGGGCTTTGAGGCGCTGGAAGCCAAGCTGCGCGCGGCGGCGAAAGGCGCGCAACGGCCGTCGAAGGCGCTCGAAGCCGTCGCCCACGCTTATCTCGACTTCGCGCGGCGCGAACCGGCGCAGTTCGCGGCGATGTTCGAAGCAGGGCTGTCGCTGCAATCGAAACCGGAGCTGCACACGGCGGGCGAACGCGCCTTCGACGTCGTGCGCGAAGCCTGCGAGGCCGTCATTGCGAAGTTGCCGGATGCCGCGCGCCCGCCGGCGACGATGATGGCGCTGCATGTCTGGTCGCAGGCGCACGGCATCGCCTCGCTCTTCGCGCGCGGCGACGCGGCGCGCCGCCCGATCCCCATGAGCGCCGAAGACCTGCTCGATGCGGCGGTGTTGATTTATTTGGATGGGTTGGGGGCAGGACCAGGCGGGCGCGGGAAAGGCTGACGCCGCCGTTTCCGGCTCACTATGTAACCAGCAGTTATCTACAGTTTCCAACAATTGTAGATAACTCACTCTCGACGCGCTTGTCAGTTTGTGTTATCTACACTTTCCAGGAATTGTAGATAACTTGATGCTCGAATGCGGCCCGTCCCTCTGAATTTATTGACCGTATATGCCGACGTTCAGCAGAGTCTTGAGCTGGGCGACGCCGATGCCGCGTCGATCGCCTTTAAAACGATCAAGGGGAAAAAGTACGCGTACGCCACACGAAAAGACGGAAGCGTCAGAGTAGAAAAGTATTTGGGCTCGGCGGACGATCCGGCGATCCGCGCTGAAGTCGAGCGGCTGAGGAACGCGGCGGAACGCGCAAAAAATCGAAGAACGTCCATCACGTCGCTGAAAGCCGGCCGACTTCCTGCGCCAGGCCTTGTTCTCGGGCGAATTTTGGAAGTCGTCGCCAATGCCGGTTTGTTTGATCGCGGCATGACGCTCGTAGGTACGGCGGCATATCAGACTTATGCCCCCATTCTAGGTCACTATCTGCCTGCCGCCACGTACGCGACAAATGACGTCGATCTGTCTGTGGCGGAATTCGTTCCGAGCGAGAATGAAGAAGATTTTCATACTCTGCTCCGGCGGGCGGACAGATCGTTCGAGCCCATCTGGAGCCATGATGACAAGCTGCCCAAGGCTTTTCGGGCTTCGAATGGGTTTATAGTCGAATTGTTGACCCGGTTCGGACGAGGTCGGAAATCGCCGGTCCTAATTGACAGCATCAACGCAGCAGCCGTATCGCTCAGTTTTCAGGAATACCTTGCTCAGGAGGCCACAACCGCGGTCGCCTTATATGGCGATGGCGTGATGGTAAGAGTGCCGGCTCCGGTGCGTTTTGTCATACATAAGTTGATTGTTGCTCAGAGACGAAAGCCGACGGAACGAGCAAAGAAGCTCAAGGACCTCCGGCAAGCCCAAGAGTTGATCGACATCCTCATCGAAACCGACGAGGCGACACTGCAATCAGAACTCGACGGAGCCCGAAGTCGAGGCAAGGCCTGGAAGACTCCCATCAATGCTTCACTCCGAGGCATCAAACGCGACGTGCGGCAAGGGCGACTTCCGATTGTAACTTCCTAATCGCCGGCAAGGCGCTCCGTCGGATGGCTCTTTCTTTCCTGTCTGATCGGACTTGCGCACCGCGCAATGCCGAAAAAATCCTCCCCCACCCTCTTGCACGCCGCCTTGCGCCTCCCACCTATGTAAATGTAAAATACATTTACATCAATACGGAGCACGGCTCGATCACGACTTGGAGTACGGCCCGAACCAATCGACGCACGGCTCGATCAACCGGCGCACGGCTCAACGCATCACACCAACACGAACACACCACACCAACGAAACACGGCTCGACAGAGCACAACGGAGTGAGGGCAGCGATGTCTCAGATGATTGCGACGCTCGACGATTACGGCAAGCCCGCGTGGCTCGCCGCGATGATCGTGGGCTTCGTGTTGTTCTGGCCGATCGGCCTCGCAATCTTGGCCTACTTGCTATGGAGCGGACGAATGACATGTGGTTGGCAGGGCGGCCGCGGCCGCTGGCAAAGCCGGTTTGCGGACAAGTTCGACCGGGCGCGCGCCCGCGTCGAGGATGAAGTCAAGAATTTCTCCGGCGGCTATCCTAGCGGCAACCGCGCCTTCGACGACTATCGCGACGCGACGCTGAAACGCCTCGAAGAAGAAGAACGCCAGTTCCGCGCCTTCCTCGATCGTCTGCGCCAGGCCAAGGACAAGTCCGAGTTCGACGCCTTCATGGCCGAGCGGCGCGAGCGTCCGGCCGAAGGCGGCGCCAGCGCGCCGGCCTAAATCGCCAAACAAAACCGGAGGCGGCGACCTGCGCGCCTCCGGCCGTTCGCCCAATCTTGAAATCACTGACTCGGAGTTTGACCGATGCCATTCCCCTTCAAACCGCCGCCGCCGCATGTCGTCACGATGGTCGCGACCTCGGCGCTCGCCATCGCCGGCGCGGCCTATCTGATGTGGCGCACGCGCCTCGTGCCGGGCGCGGTTGCGCTCGGCGCCAATGTCCGTGACCGCTTCGCCGATTGGCGACAGTCGCGCGCCGAGCAGAACAACGACGCCTCCCGGATGTTCGCGCGCGCCGCGACTCGCACCGGCAACACGGTGTTCGACAGCTATCGCGAGGAAACCCTCAAGAAGCTTGAAAGCGAAGCCGCCGAGTTCCGCGCCTATCTCCAGGCGCTCCGCGGCGCCAGCGACCGCGCCGAGTTCGAATCGTTCCTGCAAGAGCGCAAGCAGATCACCGACGGCTCGTCGTCGGTCTGAACTGTCACACGCGCGACCCGCGAATTGCCCGCGCTGCTTTTTGAGGCGCGGGCGCTTTATCTCACCGATATTTAATGGGGCCGGGCGTTCCAAGCGGTGTTCCGCCGTGCTCTAATTCGCAGGACTCAAACGCCGCCGGCGCCTTGGCGCCTGTTCCGGCGCTAACGCGGATCGCGCACGAATGCCCTGGCAAGCCCTGAAAAACGCGCTCGGATTGTCCGACGGCGGCGGCGTGCGCGGAGCGCTCGACCAGCTCAAGGAAAGTTTCGGCTTCGACGCGACGGGTTCGGCCTCGGCGAGTTCCGGCGTCGCGTTCACGATCGCCGTCGTCGCGCTTGCCGCCAAAATGAGCAAGGCCGACGGCGTCTCGACCGACATCGAAGCGCACGCCTTCGAGCAGCAATTCGCCGTGCCGCCGGAAGACCTCGCCAACGTGCGCCGGCTCTATGCGCTGGCGAGCCAGGACGTCGCCGGGTTCGAAGCTTACGCCGCGCAGATTTCGCGCATGCTCGCCGACGAGCCCGACTTGAAACTGTCGGTGCTCGAATGCCTGTTCCATATCGCCAGCGCCGACGGCGTGCTGCATCCAGCCGAAGACGATTATCTGCACCATGTTGCCCAGGCGCTTGGCGTTTCCGAATGCGAGTTTTCCTGCGTGCGGCGCGCGTTCGTCTCCGATCCCGACAATCCGTATGAAATCTTGAACGTCGCGCCGAACGCGCCGATCGAAGAAATCAAGTCGCGCTATCGCGAACTCGTCAAAAGCCACCATCCGGACTTGCTCGTCGCCAAAGGCGTGCCGCCGGAACTGCTCGCCGCCGCCGGGCGCCGCCTCGCGGCGATCACGGCCGCCTACGAGGCGATCCAGCACGATCGCGGCGCGCGCGGCGATCGCGCGCTTGAGACGAGCGCGACGTGACATTCAAGCCGGATAGCGATTGCGTCAGCGATGTCTGCGCCGCGGCGAACGTCGAGCCGCGCAGCAACTGCAATCGTCCGTCGCTCATCATTCTGCACTACACCGGCATGTCGAGCGCGGCGAAGGCGATCGACTGGCTGGCGCGGCCCGAGAGCCGCGTCTCGTGTCATTACGTCGTCGATGAAGCAGGCTGCATCACGCAGATGACGCCGGAGAGCTTGCGCGCGTGGCATGCCGGCGTTTCATGCTGGCGCGGCGAAACCGACGTCAACTCGCGCTCGATCGGTATCGAAATCCAAAATCCCGGTCACGAGCACGGCTATCCCGATTTCAGCGACGCGCAGATGCGCGGCGTCATCGCGCTCTGCAAGGACGTCGCGCGACGCAACGGCATCGCGCCCGACGGCGTGCTCGCCCATTCCGACGTCGCGCCCGAGCGCAAGATCGACCCCGGAGAAAAATTCGACTGGGCGGCGCTGGCCAGGGCCGGCGTCGGTCATTGGATCAAGCCGTCGCCGGTGCGCGATGACGACGACGCGCTTGACATCGGCGCCAAATGTTCGCGCGTCGCCGAAGCTCAGGCGCTGCTCGCCGCCTACGGCTACGACGCGCCGCAGACCGGCGTCCTCGACGACAAGACGAGCAAGGTGCTGCGCGCCTTCCAACTGCACTTCCGCCCGCGCCGCGTCGACGGCCGCCTCGACCGCTCGACGGAAGCGACGCTCCGGCGCCTCGTGGATGCCTGGGGCGGCGCCGCAACCTCCTGATTCCGCATGGTTAACACCAAGGCCCGACGGCATTCCGCCGCGCGGGAAGAATTTCCTGTCCCCGCGTTGCGGGACTCTGGCATCCTTACGGCTGAGCTACGGTGAGCCAACGGTGATGCAACGGCTGTTTCACGGTTTTTGGACGGTCAAAAGCGCGGTTGCTTCCGGCGCTTTTTCGCTGTTTTTCGCGAGCGCCGCGATAGCCGAACAGCCGCTCGGGCCCGTATCCCAGAAAGCCGAAATCAGCGCGCAGCAGGTGACGAGTCTCCTGCATAAAGCCGCCGCCGGCGAGCGGCCCGATCTCTCCGGCAAGTTTCTCGCCTACCTCGATCTCTCGGAACTCAATTTCAAGGGCGCGTCGCTCGCGCGCTCGGATCTGTACGGAACGGATTTCACCGGCGCAAACCTGTCGGGCGTCGATTTGTCCGGGACGCGACTTGATCGCTCCGTTCTGATCCGCGCCAATCTCGCCGGCGCCAATCTGTCTGATGCGACGATTCTTCGGCCGACGATTTATTCGGATCTCGAGTCGAATCCGGCCGATGCGCCAAAGTTCCAAGGCGCCAACCTCCAGCGCATCCAGGTGCAAGCCGATCTTTCAGGCTCGGACTTTCGCGGCGCGGATTTGGCCGGCGCCAAATTTTCTCCGCTCGAATGGCGCCCCGGCCAGGGCACGCTCGCGACGGCCTATCGCAATGTGCTGAAAGGCTGCGACTTTTCCGGCGCGCGAATGCAGCGGGCCGATTTTTCCAAGGCGATCGTCTGGTTCGCGCGCTTCACTGGCGCCGATCTTCGCGACGCGATTTTCAATGGCGCCGACCTGTCGCGCGCCGATTTTTCCGGCGCGGATCTGACCAACGCCGACTTCACGGAAGCCGATCTCGACGGCGCGAATTTTGTCGGCGCGCAGGGCTTGGCGACGGTGCGTGGCCTCGACAGCGCCGTCAACCTGGACCGCGCTCAACGCTAGGCCCGCCACACATCCTCAAATCCCCGAGGCGTGATCGGCGTGCATGCAACACGCGCGCGGTAGGGTTTTGTTAACCATCCTTAAAGAGTTTTTAGCTAGCGTTCATTTGAGGGGCATGCGGAGGGACGCTATGACATTCATGCAAGCGACGTCACGAATTTCCATTCTTGTCACAGTTTTGGGGTTGCACGCCGTGGGGGCCACCGATGCCTCGGCCGTCAGCGTTCGCGTGAAGCTCGCCTGCGCCAGTGACTACTTTGCAAACTGCAGGGCCTTCCGACCCGATACGCCGGAAGTCCGCCGCTGCATGCGCGGCGTCGGCCCGCGGTTGTCATCGCGGTGCATCAACGCACTTGCTTCAGCCGGCGAGATTTCTCAGGCCGAACTTCGTCGCCACGCCGCTGCTCAGAAGCGCCGCGCGTTCGCGCTCAGGGATTGAGCCGCTCGCCGCGGGCCGCTTGACGTCCCGGGCGATAGGGTCCTATCTCCGATCGCCAGCCGGCCGGACGGCCGCTGCCGGACTTTGTTGTGGCGAAGGCGCACCCTAAAGGTCGCCGAGCACCTTCCTGTCCGTCAGAGGAAAGTCCGGGCTCCATGACGACGCGGTGGCGGCTAACGGCCGCCGGGGGCGACCCCAGGGACAGCGCCACAGAAAACAAACCGCCCCGGCTTTCGAGTCTGGGTAAGGGTGAAACGGTGCGGTAAGAGCGCACCGCGCCTCTGGCAACAGGGGCGGCAGGGCAAACCCCACCGGGAGCAAAATCAAATAGGGGTGGCCTGACGAGCGGGGAAACCTGCGGCGTCGAGCCCGTCTTCAGGCCCGCCACCCGGGTTGATTGCACGAGGCGCCGGGCGACCGGCGTCCCAGATGAATGGCCGTCGCGGGCGCGCAAGCGTCCTGACAGAACCCGGCTTACAGGCCGGCTGGCGCTTGATCTTGGTTGCGGGGCTGCGGGCGTTCGCCGCTGTCACAAACCGTATATATTTGCGGGTCTTGATGCGGACCGCGCCGTCCATTGGCGTTGGCGAGGCGGCGGCGCATCATGGATCAAATCGTGCACTCAACGGACGGCGCCGAGTCGAGTGTTTGTAGCGCATCGGTCATCAGCGACTCGCGCCGCGTTCGCCACTTCCGTCAGATATTGCTTTGGCCGGTGCGGCTGTCGGGCGGCGACGGCGGACCCATCAAATCAGTCGCAGAGCTGATCAAGCCCGGTTCGCCGTGGAAGGTGCACACCGACGAATACGACGATCCTAAAGAGTTCCGCGAGCGCCATTATCATGAGCTGGTGACGTTCCTGCCGCCGGTGCGCCGCTTTCTGTACGGGGAAGGCGCCGGCGCCGGAACAGACGATTCCCTCGCCATTCAGGTTCTTCGACGTTGCGACGTCGCGGGCGTGCGCGTGACGCTCAGCGGCGTGACAGCGCCGCTCACGCTCGATGTCGCCCATATCGACCTCTACGTCTTCGAAGACGTCGACGTCGCAATGCTCATCGTGGAGGTCTCCGCCAACGACGCGCCGCTCGACGTCGCACAGGAGGCGATGTTTCAGTTTGGCCGGACCTACCCGAGCAAATGGCTCGACAACGGCCGCGCCGCTCACTGTCCGCGGCGCGTCGAATGGCTGGCGGCCGATGGCGCTGTGCTGGAAGCCTCGGACTATGATGATCGTTCAAAGTTTCTCAGATATGTCTGCCTCAATCGCGGTCCGCTCGTCGCCGCACATTGGGATTTTCTTTTCAATCCGATCGAACAGCACAATGACGGCGCGGCGGCGGCCGTTCAATACAAACTGCTTGAAGGCAATCGCGTGCCGCTGATGGCGTTCCTCGGCATGGAGGATCCCAATGTTTTGACGCGCGCAGACTATATTCGTCTCGCCTACGCCAGTGGCGCCGGCGACAGCGGCGAACTGCCGTTTGTCGAGCGCCATCTTGCGGATTTCGAAGCCAATCATTGCTACGATCGCTACGATGAGCGCCGTGGCGGCGCGGACTGCGTCAATCTCCGCTTCATGTCGACGGAAATGGCGTTCGTCGTCACCGGCCGCTGGGGCGATTCGGAGTTTTCGTGTCCAGAGCGGGGCTATCTTGGGCAGTTCCGGCATCAGCAGTTTTTGCTGTTTCTGATCGCGCATTTTCAGAAGGCGGCACTGCTGATGTTCTCGGACCGGCTCGCCGGCGCCGTCAACAAACTCGACATTTCGAGTCCCAAGGCCGTGCTCGATTTCCGAAGCGCGATTCGCCTTGAGCTTGAGCGCTTCCTTCGCTTCACGCACCGCTACTGGTTCCACGCGGTCAGCAATCATGAACTCGACAAGGACCTTTTCGCGCTGACGCGGCGGCATCTTGAGCTCGACCGGCTGTATGAGGACGTTCGCGCCGAGATCGAGGAGATGAGCCAGTTCCTGGAAACGGAGGCGCTTCGCCGGCAGAACGACAGCATGATGCGTTTGACCGTCGTCACGATTTTCGGCCTGATCTGGACAATCGTGACGGGGTTCCTCGGCATGAATCTGTTTGACCATACGGCGCTGACGGCGGTCCAAAAGGCCGGAATTTTCCTCCTCGTACTGCTGCCGACGATCGCACTGATGACTGTCGCCGTCGCCGCATCGCGCCGGCTCTCGGCGTTCCTCGACTGGCTGTCGGGCGACCCCACCCAGCCGCGGCGGGTGCGCCGTCCGAAGCCGCACAAAGCCTGACGGCCCTCGCCGGCGACTCCCCTTCACCTCGAACCTGCGGCGCGCTGGGAAAAAGCCCGCACGGGGTCCCGCGCGCAAAATGGCGTTCAACGTTTGCCCAGTTGAAAACGTTAACATTCCATTGACGACCATAAAATTCCATGGCATCCCATATTAACCCGACCGCACCGGGTGGAGTCCCGTGGCAGGGCGCCGATCTGGAAAGAGGGCCCAGGTCTGAGCGACCGCCACGGAACTCGGGTTTTGCTGGCGCTTCCTACGCCCTTCGCGGAGCCGGCCGGAAGCGCAGTCTTTCGGCGCTGGCGGCCGGCACGCGGAACGCGAGTCGCCCGCGCACGGGCAGTTTTCGGCGCTGGCGGCCGGCTCGCGGAACGCGAGTCGCCAGCGCAAGGGAAGTTTTCGGCGCTGGCGGCC
>JBQTKA010000032.1:0-39067 GCA_052386495.1 Hyphomicrobium sp.
GGCTTTGGTCCATTTCTGCTGTCTTACAATGGGCTTTCACATCCTTCCTTTATCTACTTTTCCCCATCGCCGGTGTGGGGTGGGTGTGGGGCGGTGCCCCCCCCCCTGCCTGTTCAGTGCAAGCCGCCGCCCCTCACCCCGACCCTCTCCCCATCGCAAAGGGGCGATGGGGAGAGGGAGCATAGTGAATGGCCGCCGAATCCGCCCAACAGTTCGAAGCGCTGGAAGCCCAGGCGCAAACCTTGATGTCGGTCTTCACCAAGGCTGGCCATGAGGCCGTCGCGCCTGCCGTCATTCAGCCCGCCGACGTCTTCCTCGACGTCATCGGGGAGAGTTTGCGCGCGCGCACGTACGTGTTCACCGATCCGGACGGCGTCGAGCTTTGCCTGCGACCCGACCTGACTGTTCCCGCATGCCGGCTGCACCTTGCGCGCCATGCCGATCCGTCAACACGCGCCAAGTATTGCTACAACGGACCGGCGTTTCGCTTTCAGCCGCAGGGCGCCGATGCCGCGCATCCGCGCGAGTTTCGCCAGGCGGGCGTCGAGCGTTTCGGCGATGTAGCGCGCGAGGCGGCCGAGGCCGAAACCATAGCGTTGCTGCTAGATGCTATCGAGGCAACGGGCTTCAAGCGCTGGTCCTTGCAGCTCGGCGACCTCGGCCTCTTTCGTGCGGTTCTGGACGCCGCCAATTTGCCGGAGCGCTGGCGCAAGCGGCTTGGCGAAGCCTTTTTGCGGCCCGGCGCCTTTCGCACCGAGTTGAAAGACTTGACGGAGGCGCCCGGTGCGCGCGCCGCCAAGTTGCCGGCTGACCTTGTCGCCGATCTTCGCCCCGATGACGCCGAGGCGAGCGAATCTGCGCTGGCCGCATATTTCGATCGCTGCGGCGTCGACGTCGTCGGCGCGCGATCGTTGGCTGAAATGACTGCGCATATGCTCGACATGATCGCGGACCGCGACGCCGCGCCGCTCGACGCCGCGGCCGCCGCGCGGATCGAGAGTTATGTCTCCGTATCCGGTCCGGCGCGCACGGCCGGGGAGCGGATCGCCAGGATCTTGAGCGGCGTCAAGGGCGGCTCCGGCGCGGCGCTCGACGCCTTCGATCGGCGCCTGGCGCTGCTGGCGAATTCCGGCGTTGATCTGGATCGCGTGACGTTCTCGGCCGAGTTCGGCCGCACGCTCGCCTACTACACAGGCCTCGTCTTCGAGATCAGCGCCAACGGGCGCAGCGCCGACAGTCCTATCGCTGGCGGCGGCCGCTATGACGGGTTGATGCGGGCCGCAGGCGCCGGCGTCGACGTGCCGGCCGTCGGCGGCGCCATTCACACCGAGCGGTTGCTCGCGGCAGTCGCCGGAGGCGCACGATGAGCAAGCTGACGCTCGCGATTCCCTCGAAGGGCCGCTTGATGGAGCAGACGACCGAGATGTTCGGCCGCGCCGGCGTCATCGTGCGCAAAATCGGCCACGCGCGGGGCTATCGCGGCGAAATCGACGGCCTGCCGGACATTGACGTCGCGTACGTGTCGTCATCGGAGATCGCCGCGGCGTTGAAAGCCGGTAGCGTGCACCTCGGCGTCACAGGCGAAGACCTGATCCAGGAAAGCATGTCCGACGCGGCTGTCCGGGTCGACATGTTGAAACCGCTCGGCTTCGGATTTGCCGACGTCGTCGTGGCGGCGCCGGCGTGCTGGATCGACGTCGAAACGGTTCGCGATCTTGAGGAGATCGCGCTGCCGTTCCGCCGCGCGCACGGCCGCTGGCCGCGCGTCGCCACGAAGTACGTCAACATGACCCGCCGCTTTTTTGCGTCGAAGGGTTTTGGCGACTATCGCATCGTCGAAAGCCACGGCGCGACCGAGGGCGCCCCCGCCGCGGGCACGGCGGAGCTGATCGTCGACATCACAACGACGGGCGAGACGCTGCGCGCCAATGGTCTCAAAATCCTTTCCGACGGCGTCATTTTGAAGTCGCAGGCGAACCTCATATCCGCAAGGAACGCGGCCTGGTCGGCGCGAACGGCCTCTGCGCGCGACGCATTGCTGTTGCGATTGACGCAAGTTTAACGATTGCGCAAACGCCCGCTTAATCCTCCGCCGTTAGCATCCTGGTCGCCTGGAATGCGGCGGTCGAGTGGGCCGGGATGCGCCGCACCGGGCATGGCCGGCGATCGCTGTCCGCGAAATCGAGCGCATTTGAAAAGTCCATGACCAGTTCCGAGCCGACTGCCGATCGCCGCTCCTTCGGTCGCAAGGCCACGTATCAGCACGCCGCGGCGGTGATCGCCGGGCGTCCGCCCGTGCGGTGTGTCGTCAGCGATCTGTCGGAGGGCGGCGCCTTCCTGGACTTCGGCGGCGCAGTCACGCTTCCGGCGCGCTTTCAGTTGCGGTGGGAGGGTCGTAGTCAGATCGCGAATTGCGAGGTTCGCCACGCGGAATCCACCGGCGTCGGCGTGCAGTTCACGTGCGCTGTGGGGCCGCAGATTGCGCGCGAAGCGAAGGCGGCGATGCGCTCGGTCGCCGATGCTCCAGCCGCCGAAGAGCTGGCGCCAGCGGACCCCGTTACAATTGACGATGCGCCGCAGGCCGCCGCCGAGCCCTCGCTCGCTCTGACGCCGCCGCCGCTGCCGGCCTGGTTCGTTGCGCCCGACACGGCCGCCGGACTTGTCCAGTCGCTACGCATGCAACGCGCCAACCGGCCCCCGCCGCCGCCCGAGCCTCCGAAGTCGTCGGCGGCGCCAAAAATGTTCGGCTGGCTGCAGCGCTAACCACTTGCGGCGCTCATTCTGCGATCAGGCATTTGAGGACGCCGTAGTCATGGCGGCCATCGAGCGCCGCGAACGCCGGACCGAGCTTGCCGGTGTCGCGCGTTTGCAGACGTTCAAACACGGCCTCGATTTCATCGATTTCGGCAGGGTCGAGCGTTAGCACGTCGCGCGGCGACAGAAGTCCGGCTTCGATCGAGTCGGCAAAGTGGCCATAGACCGTTCCGACTTCGATGCCGCGCTCGCGCGCGATCGCCTCGGCGTCGAGCCCGCGCAGATGCGCGGCGAGAGTCTGATTGATCGTCGCTGACAGCCGGTTGTTCAACAGCGGATGCTTCTTGAAACCTGCGATCACATCCAGCAAGGCGGCGCCGTAGCGGGCAATCTTGCTGGCGCCGAGACCGGTGATGTCGTGTAGGGCCGCTTCGCTGGCGGGACGCTTTTCGGCGAGTTCGATCAGTGTCCGATCCTGCGCCACGACGTAGGGCGGCAGTTTGGCCGACGTCGCAAGCCTCAGGCGCAGCGCCTTCAACGCGTCGAGCAACGCGGCGTTTTCAGGCGCGACGCGCTGCGCCGGTTTGGAGTCGCGCTTTGCCTTGCGCGGCGCTTCGCGCGCGATGCGCATGAGAAATTTATCTTCGCCGCGCAGCAGCGGCCGGGCGCGATCCGTCAAGCCGAGCGTGCCGTGGCCCTCGTCGTCGCCAGTGAGATACCCCCCCGCGACGAGTTGACGAAAAAGCGCTTTCCAAGCGGTCGCGGGTAGATCCTTTCCAAGGCCGAACACGGCAAGCCGGTCGTGGCTTTTGCGCACGATGCGCTCGTCGGCTTTTCCCATCAGCACGTCCGTCACGTAGCCGACTCCGAAGCGCTGGCCGGTGCGATAGACGGCGGAGAGCGCCTTCTGCGCCATCACGGTGCCGTCTTCGGTTTCGGGCGGCGCCAGGCAGTTGTCGCAGTTGCCGCAGGGCTGCGGGAGACGCTCGCCGAAATAGGCGAGCAGGGCTTGGCGGCGGCAGCCAGGCATTTCGGCGAGCCCGATGAGCGCATCCAGCTTCTGCCTCTGCACCTGCTTGAAGGCGTCTGCGCCGTCTGATTGCGCGATCCACTGGCGCAGCTGCACGACGTCCTGCACGCCGTAAGCCATCCAAGCGTTTGCGGGTTCGCCGTCGCGTCCGGCGCGGCCTGTCTCCTGATAGTACGCTTCGATCGACTTCGGTAGGTTGAGGTGGGCGACGAAGCGGACATCGGGCTTGTCGATGCCCATGCCGAACGCGATCGTCGCGACAATGATCATTCCATCTTCGGTGATGAACCTGGTCTGGGCCGAAGCTCGCAGATGCGGTTCGAGTCCGGCATGGTAGGCGAGCGCCTTTCGGCCCTTGGACGCCAACCAGGCGGCCGTTTCCTCGACGGATTTTCGCGAAAGGCAGTAAACGATGCCGGCGTCGGCCGCGTGCTCGCCTTCGAGGAAGCGCCACAACTTTTCGCGCGCGCTCATCGAACCGGTTTCCGCAATCGTATACCGGATGTTCGGGCGATCGAAGCTGGCGACGAAGCAGCGGGCCTCTTCGAGCGACAACTCCGAGATAATGTCCTGGCGGGTGCGCTCGTCGGCCGTCGCCGTCAACGCGATGCGCGGTACGTCGGGAAACCGCTCCGCGAGAAGCCGGAGCTGGCGATACTCGGGACGGAAATCGTGGCCCCATTGCGAGACGCAGTGCGCTTCGTCGATGGCGAACAAGGCGATCGGATGGCGCGCCAGCATGGCGAGCGTGCGGTCTTGCACCAGCCGTTCGGGCGCGATGTAGAGCAGATCGAGCGCGCCGGCCGAGAACTGGCGTTCGATGGCGTCTTGCGCCGTGCGGTCGAGCGTCGAATTCAAGAATGCAGCGTTGACGCCGACGTCTTTCAAGGCGTCGACCTGATCCTGCATCAGGGCGATGAGCGGCGAGACAACGACGCCGGTTCCGCCGCGAACGAGCGCCGGAATCTGGTAGCACAGCGACTTGCCGCCGCCGGTCGGCATCAGCGCGAGACAGTCGCCGCCATGCAGCACCGTTTCGATGATCGGCGCCTGATGCAGGCGAAACGTCTTGTAGCCGAACACGTCTTCGAGCCGCGCGTGCGCGCGCGCCATCAGCGCGTCGGACGACTCGCCTGTGTCGGTGAGCGTGTTGGATGGGGCGAGAGACGCGGCGCGAGCCGGCATCGGCGAATTCCCGGAACGAATGACAACGCCGCCGGACGCTAATGCGATTCTCGCCGCCGCCGCGCCTGGGAATGCCGATCTATCCCAAGGATTCAGCGCCGCATCGTTGTGATAACGCTCGAAGAATTGTCGAGCGCTGCGCGCCGCATGGGTGTTCAGCAACAGTTCATCTCAAAATGCGTAAACGGATTTCTAGGCTGGCGTCAGCACTCCCGACGCCGGACCCTGCCGCGCCCGGTCAAGCACCTTCCCCATCCCCCAAGGCTTGACCGGCGCGCGGCCTTCGCGCCTAGACGGCGACATTTCCCAACACCGCGACATTGCCGGCGCCGTCCGAATTCCGCGCAAGATCGGGTCCAAAGGCTTTGCCGAGACGCATTCGGCGGATGGCGCCATCCTCAAAATTCGAAATCAGGTTGTTGGCGATCAGGCAGGCGCCCGTTTCTGCGTCGGCGGTGATGGAAACTCCGATTTTCGCGCGGCGAATGACGTTTCCCGTCACGGCGACGTCGCGCATGTAGGGGCCCCAGCCGATCTGGACGCCGACGGTCGGCGCGCCTTCGATGGTGTTGCCGGAGATGGCTGCGTCGGCCTCGACGCTGATCCCTTCGCCGCGCCTGTCGATTGCTTCGAACTCGCGGCGGGCCAGATTTCGAATGAGGTTGCCCTGGATGACCGCGAGGCGGCCGCCTTCGTTGAAATTCGTTACCGACACGCCGCTGGCCGCGACGTGGATGACGTTGTTGGCGATCAGCGCGCCTTCAAAGCCGAACTCCGCGTACAGCGCGACTTCTCCCAGCCGTTCGCAGCGGTTGGCGATGATCTGGATATTGTCTGCGGCGTTGCCGCGCACGGCGGAATAGGCGCAATCCGTGACGATGTTGTTCGCGACGAGCACGCCGCCTGCGCGAAAGACGTTGACGCCGTTGCCGTACTGGCCGCTGCCGCCTGACGCGTTGCGGATATTCGAGATGCGGTTGCCGACGACGGTCGCGCCGTCCTCGCCCTTTTCCCGCCGCCAGATCAGGATGCCGTTATTGCCGCAGTCCGTCAGTGTGGAGTTGCGAATGTCGAGACTTGAGCCATCGAGGCTTTTCAGGCCTGCATCGCTGACGTCGACGATGGTCGCATGCGTGACGCGGCCGGAGCAGGCGTCGAGCGACAGTCCGCACTGGGCGCTATTGCGAAATTCGACATCGTCGATTGTGATGGACTTGGAGCGTGCAATCGAAAGCAGTCCGTCGCCCCGTGCGGCGTCAAAGTCGTTCCATTGGCCGTCGAAGATTACTCCGCGCACGACGAGATCATCGGCTTTGTCGGCGGCGACGAAGGCCGGACCGCCGCCGAATACCAATCTGGCCGAGTGGGCGGCGCCGAGAAGCCGCGTGCCCGCGCGCAGGCGCAGGTCGCTGACGCGATAAGCGCCGGGCGGCAGGGTCACGGGCTCATCGCGACCGGCGGCCCGATCAATGGCAGCCTGCAAGATGGCGGTTTGATCGTAATCGGCATTGGGAACGAGGCCGTCGACGACGCGATCCGACGGATCAACGTCAAAGCTCCTCTTCGAATTGTCGGCCATAGCAGACGTCGCCGCGCCGAGTCCTAGCGCGGCGGCGAGCACGTTGCGGCGATTGGCGGCGATGTGTTGGGTCATGGCGGGCGTCCCGAAAAGTTCGCCGCACGCGAAGCAAGGCCTGCGCCAGCGCCTCAGGCGTTAACGCTTCGCGCGTCCACGCAAGCCGTGAGAATTTCCAGTGCGCCGCTGACGGCCCATTCAATCGTCAATGGGCCGCCATCAAGCTCGGTCGGGATATGGACAAACACCACAGTATCCGGCGAGCCACGGGCCGCAGCGTGGTCCAGGGCATGGAAGTAAACGGCGTTGCACAGATAACCGCCGGCATCGTCCGAAAGTGACACGGGGTAGCCATGTGTGCGCAACCGAGCGGCGATGGCGTCGAGCGGCGCGGAGCAGGCATGGCTTTCCGGCTGGCCGGGCCGAACCGCGGCGCCGAGCGGCGGCAGTCCGATCGCATCGAGCGATGGGCGGCAGGCATTCAATCCCTGAGTCTCCAGGCGAAAGCCGCCGGCGTCCTTCGCGACGCCGAAACTCAAGACGATTTCCGGCTCATACTCGACCAGCAGCGCGCGCAGCCGTTCGGGCGCCGCCGTCCATTCCGTCGGCAGGACGTCGAACAAAATCTGGAAAGTGGGAAATTGCTCGCGAGCGATCGGCGCAAGCGCAGTCACGAGGCGCGCCGAGGCGTTGTCGGGGACGCTAGGAAAGGGCCCGAAACCGGTCAGCAGAATGCGTCGGAGACGGTCGGCTTGGCGCTGGGAAGCGTCACCGATCATCGTGCGACGATCCTGTGACGCTCTTGGATTGCTTCGTCGAATTTCGTCATTGCCTGACGCCGCCCCGCACGGTTACGTGCCGCGGCGGACGCGAATAGCGACGGAGGCTGGCGTGGCGGATCATTCTAAACACCCTGAGACATTGGCCCTGCACGCCGGGTGGCGCGCCGATCCGGCGACGGGCGCTGTCGCCGTGCCGATCTACCAGACGACATCTTACCAGTTCCGCGATACGGCGCACGCGGAGAACCTTTTTGCGCTCAAGGAACTCGGCAACGTCTACACGCGCATCATGAATCCGACGACCGACGTGCTCGAACAGCGCATCGCAGCGCTCGAGGGCGGGGTCGCTGCGCTTGCCGTCGCATCGGGGCAGGCGGCGTCCGCCCTTTCCATCCAGAACCTAGCCCGCGCGGGCGATAACGTCGTCAGCTCGACGGACCTGTATGGCGGCACGTGGAATCTGTTCGCGAACACACTCAAGGATCAGGGCGTCGAGGTTCGCTTCGTCGATCCCGAAGATCCGGAGAATTTCCGCCGCGCGACGGACGACCGGACGCGCGCCTACTACGCCGAAACTCTGCCGAATCCGCGGCTTCGCGTGTTTCCGATCTCGGAGGTTGCAGACATCGGCCGGCCGCTGGGAATTCCCCTCATCGTCGACAACACGGCCGCGCCGATCTTGTGCCGGCCGATCGCGCATGGCGCGGCGATCGTCGTCTACTCGACGACGAAGTATCTCGGCGGCCACGGCACGTCGATCGGCGGAATCGTAGTCGATAGCGGGCAGTTCGACTGGGCGGCGCATCCCGCGCGCCAGCCGCTGCTCAATGCGCCCGATCCGAGCTACCACGGCGCGGTGTGGACCGAGGCGTCGAAGCCGCTTGGCCCGATCGCCTACATCCTCAAAGCGCGCGTAACGCTGCTGCGCGACGTCGGCTACGCGTTGTCGCCGTTCAACGCGTTCCAGATTCTCCAGGGCGTCGAGACGGTCGCCCTGCGCATCGCGCGGCACTCGGACAACGCGGCGGCGGTCGCCGATTATCTTGGATCGCATACGGCGGTGACGACGGTCATTCATCCCTCGGCGCAGACCGGCGTCTGGCGCGATCGCGCCGATCGCTATCTGGCTGGAGGCTATGGCGGCCTCGTCGGCTTCGAACTCAAGGGAGGACGCGACGCCGGCCGCCGATTGATTGACGCGCTCAAGCTCTTCTATCACGTCGCCAATATCGGTGATGCGCGCAGCCTCGCGATCCATCCGGCGACGACGACGCATTCGCAGTTGTCGGCGCAAGAGCAGGCGGCGACCGGCGTGTCGGATGGCTACGTCCGGCTCTCGGTCGGCATCGAGCACATCTCGGACATCATTTCCGATCTCGATCAGGCCCTAGCCGCAGCTTCGGCTTGATTCAGCACGCGCGCCAATTGTAAAGGCGCGCATGGACATTTCAGACATTGCTCTGCGCCTGGTCGGGGCGTTCTATGCGTTCGCGGGCGTTGTTGCGACGCGGGCGACAATCACGGCGGCGCTTCTCGATAAGGCGATTGCACAGATCAGCCTCCAAAAGAGGCCGCTGCGCGATCGGGCGCGGATGTGGTGGCTGTTCGCCGCTTCGGTCGCGATCTTTGCAGGCGGACTGACGCTGGTCGCGCAACTCGAAGCGGCCCAGTGGATCTTTGTCGCCTCGGCGTTGGGCCAGGCCGTCTACCTGGCAATCCTCGCGCCGTTCTACTTCGACGCCGAAGAGCCGCCGGACGCCGTCGGCCGCAAGGGGACGATCAACGCCTTCGTGCTCTATGTCGCAGCGACGGCGTTTGTGTTGTGGGGGGGCGGCGCAGGAAAACTCAAATCATTCGCTGACGCCGGGCCAGCGGCCATCGCAATCGCCGCGACGGGACTTGCCGTCTATCTTGCCTATCTCGTCAAGACCGCTTGGCTCGCCTTGCGTCCGGCGGCGACGCCGGCGCCGATCGCCGAGGATGACGATCCGGGCGGCGACGATGACGCCCCTAGAAACCCATCAGACCCATGATGCGATCGACGGCGAGCGTCGGCAGCAGCGTTCCCGCAGCGACGCCGCCTTCGATGTCCGCAATTTTTGCGGCGACGTTGGGATTGGCGATGAGGGCCCCCATCATGCGCGCTTCCAGCATGTCGCGCATCCAGGCCACTGCCTGCGACTGACGCCGTGCGGCGAATGCGCCGGTTTTCTCCATCACGGCGCGGTGTTCGAGCGCCTTCGCCCAGAGTTCTTTCAAGCCGCGGTTCTCGCGTCCTGATACCGTGACGACCGGGGGATGCCACAGAGCGCCATGAGGCGTAAAAATCTGCAAGGCGCCGCGGTATTCATTGGCGGCGCTTTCGGCGCGTTTGACGTTATCGCCGTCGGCCTTGTTGATGGCGATCATGTCGGCGAGCTCGATGATGCCCTTCTTGATGCCCTGCAGATCGTCGCCGCCGCCCGCCAGCAACATGACGAGGAAGAAGTCGACCATGTCGGCAACGGCGACTTCCGATTGTCCGACGCCGACCGTTTCGACGATCACCACGTCGAAGCCGGCCGCTTCAACAAGCGCCATCGTTTCCCGCGTCTTCTTGGTCACGCCTCCCAGGGTTCCAGACGAGGGCGAGGGGCGGATAAATGCGTTCTTCTCCAGCGCGAGAGCGCTCATGCGCGTCTTGTCGCCGAGAATCGACCCGCCCGTGCGTTTCGACGTCGGGTCTATGGCCAAGACGGCGACTTGCCGACCCTCCGCGATCAGGTTCATGCCGAGCTGATCGATGGTCGTCGATTTTCCGACGCCGGGCACGCCTGTCACGCCGAGGCGAACCGCTCGTCCGGTCAGCGGCAGCAGCCGCTGCAACACCTCTTGCGCGAGGCGACCGTGTTCGGGGTTCGTGCTTTCCACCAGCGTGATGGCGCGGGCCAGCAGCGCGCGGTCGCCGGCTGCGATGCCGGCGGCGTAGTCGTCCACCGAAATTCGGTGCGCGGGCGCGGAAGTTGCGGACATCAATCGCGGAATTCGTGTCGGCGTCAGAATGGCGCCAGACCATGGACAGGAAACGCAAGTCCTCGCAAGCCGGGATTTCGCCGCTGTCGCAGGGCATGTTCTTGTCGTTGCCGAGGCCGCGCGGGCTGCCTAGAGTGCGGCTCGATTTTCGTTCATTGCTGGAGGGGCTCACATGGACACGGGTCTGCGACGAGTACTGGCGCAGTCGTCCCGCCTCGCGGTTCTGGTCGCGATAGGCTTTTTCGCCGCCGCCGCCGTGTCGTCGTGCAGTCAGCCGCCGCAACTTCCGACGTCGGCGGAGGGCGAATCCCAAAAGCCGGGCGCCGGCGCGCCGCCCGACGAGGCTGTGGCGGAAGCCCCGCCTCCGAGTGAGGAACCCGCGCCAGAAGCGACGCCCGCCCCGCCTCCAAGCCCGCCCAAGAAATCAGCTTCGCGGCCTTATAGATATGAGGCGCCCGATGACGGCATGGGCCAAGGGGCGCCGCCTCCTGTTGTATCAGAGCCGGCCCCGAGCAACGCTCCACCGTTGCCGGATACTATGGCCGGCGAAGGGGGCGGCTATCTCTCGGGCGGTCCGAATGCGATCCCGCCCGCGCCGCCGCTTGGTTCGCCGCCTTCGGATATGGGTTCGCCAATCAGCCCACCGGCGTCGCCGTCGGCATTTCCACCTGCCGCGCCAAACGACCGGTTGGAGTCAACGGAAGCAGGTCGCGGGCTTGGCACGGTGTATCCGCCGAAAAACGGCGCCGCCGCGACGGCGCCGCGGCCGACAGCGGCCGCGCCTTCGAGCACGCCCCCGGCTGCGGCCAACGGCGGGGAAAAAACCTTTGATCTCGTGCCCGTCTACTACGGCACCGATCGCGGCATCGAGCCCAATGACCAGCGCTTGATGTTCGGCCTCAATCGCGCCGAAAAGCTGCAACTCGGCCGCGCGATGATCTCAGTTCCGTCCGCGCACAAAGTCCCGAACATCGAAAGGCCGTGGGCGTTCGAGATTCCGTACTTCAAGGTCAAGGTCTGGGAGCAGAAGGAGGATCCAGCCAAGCACTTCATGGTGCAAGAGATAGTCGGCATGACTGAGGCGCAATTGCTTGCTGCGGTCAAGGCTCGCCTGGACAAATCCGAGACGTTCAAGAACCACGCGTTCGTCTTCGTCCACGGATTCAACACGTCGTTCGACAATGCCCTCTATCGCACCGCGCAGATTGCCTATGATCTCAATTTCGACGGCGCGCCGTTCGTCTACTGTTGGCCGTCGGGAGGCAAAGTCGCGAGTTACAACTACGACCGCGGCAGCGCCGAGGCGGCCGAGCCTTACCTTGAGGACTTTCTCAAGCTCGTCGTCGAGAAATCGGGGGCGAAATCGATCAGCTTGATCGCCCATTCAATGGGCAACGAACTGCTGCTGCGCGTGCTCGAAAGGGCGCGTCCTACGGTTCCCAAAGGCGTCGTCATCAGCCAGGTGATCCTCGCCGCGCCTGACGTGGACCGCAACAAGTTCTCCAATATCGCCAAGCAGATCACGAACTTTGCGAAGGGCGTCACGCTCTATGCGGCGTCGAACGACCGTGCGCTTTACTATTCGGGCCAATTCTGGGGCGTGCCCAGGGCCGGAGACGTTCCGTCTTCCGGACCGATGATCGTGCCCGACATCGACACCATCGACGTTACCGCGGTTTCAACCGACAGCCTCGGAATCAATCATTCGGGCTACGCGGAAAACCCGGAGTTGCTCAAGGACATCAAGGCGCTGATCCAAGCGGGCGTGCGTCCGCCCGACAAGCGGATTAAGAACGTGCTCACCGTTGAGAGCGCGGGCGGAAAGTTCTGGCGCTATCCGCCGCCGTCCCGATAGCTACGGGCGAGTTCGCGGCGCCGCCGTCGTGCAACGCTTTGTCAACACCTGTCCCATATTCTGACGCCCAGAAGGTCTTTGTACCGCTGGGGTATGGGTCATGTTGCGGCGCGCCTGCCGAGGATTTCTGCTAGTTGCGCCAGCTGCCGGGTTGCTTGCGGCGCCGGCGCCTGCGCGCGCGGCCGAAGGCTATGTCTGCGGCCCCGACACCATCGTGTACGTCGAAGCCAACGAACTCGAGCACAAGAAGCGCACCGATCCCTGCATCGCGGGTTACTTCGGTCTAAAGATTGAGCCGCCGGCTGCTGCGCCAGCCCCTCCCGCGCGCCCCGTCGCCAATTCTCCTGCCAAAACCATCGCTGAGCCTTCCGCGAAACCCGCTGAGCCTGCGCGCATCGTGGCCGCGCCGCGGCCGCCTGCGCCCGTCCCGGCGAAAACCATCGCCGCTCCTCAGCCGCGCGCCGAGCGCGTGGCGGCGCTCGCGCCGAAGCCGGCCCCGGAAACCGACTTTCGCAACGTTCGCATCCTCAACGCCAAATCCGCGCAAGCCGCCTGGTATCGCCACAACCGCTAAGGCTTCGCATCCAGCAAACGATCAACACGTACGTTACTTCGATTTCCAAGTGTAGAGCGCGTCAATGTCCACTGCGTCACTCGTTTCGGTTCGCTGCGTTACGGCCCTCTTGAGCGTGGGGGCGGCGGCTCTGCCTTTGGGCGGCGCGCGCGCGGAGCCTGCGCTTCAGATTGCGGCGATCTTCGCCGAGTATGCGCCGTCGCCGCGCCTTTCAACGGCGCTTCTGGTCCCGCTACTAAGCGACGTCGAAGACGTCGCCGTGCAGGGATCGGATGCCTCGCTTGTCCGGTTGCTCAGGTCGACCATCGCGGAAACGGACGCGCCCGCCGCATCCCCGCAGCCCGCAACGCCGGCCGTAGAGGTGCCCTCGCCGCAGCCGGTCGCCGACCACCCTTCGTCCAAAAAGATTGATCCAAATTTCGGCATCTGGCAGCGCCGCGCCCACGACAAACTCCAGCTCGAAATCACGCCAAAGTCATTCGAGCATCCTCTCGCAAGAGAGAACCCCAACGACTTCATCGTGGTCTGCGAAGCCGGCTGTCCGCATCAGCCCGACGAGATAGTATCGCGGGTCGCCAAGCCCGAGCGCGTGGCCAGCCGCGTCGCTCCCTCGGCGCCGGACGCGGCCGATTCCGCCCAATCGCCAACGCCTGACGTCGAAATCGATCCCGCCGCCATTCGCTGCGAGGCTGGCTGCGAGGGACTGCAACGAAGGCACGAGGCGCGACTTCCGCGCACGGCGGCCCTCGAACCCTTCGGCGACGCCGGCGCGGCTTTGGCCGCCGCGAACGCCGCGCGGAGTTCCGAGCGCAGGCTCATCGCGCCGCAGAGCGCCAGCAACGGCGCCATCGTTGGTCCGCGCTTCGCGCCCCGCTCCGCCGAGGGCGGCCCTCAAGATAGCGCGCCGGCGACGCCGTCGCGGACGCGGCGCGTCACAACGATCGTTCGGTCGCTGCGGGCGCCGCTTCTCGGGCGGCGGGTGGCCGTCCTTCAAACGAAGCTCCGCCGCGTGGCGGAGTTTAGGCACTAGAGTCGCGCCGGACCTGAGTAGGACAAAACTTACGCAGGGCCGACAAGTTTGGTTGTAGTTCGTAAAGAGTCAAAGGTCTGCGTCATGCGCCGTACACTCGTTCTTCCTTGCGTCCTCATCGCCGCGATGGCGGTTGGCATGGGATCAGGGGCCATCGCTCAGGCCGTGTCGGAGTCGATCGAAGGATCGATGTCGGACGACTCGACCGACGCCGCCGAGACGGATATGGCGATTGCGCCGCCTCCGGCTGTCGAGAAACAACTGCACACAATTCCGGAAGACGGAGAGACGACGGGCGCCTTTGACTTCGTGCCTAAGTGGCTCCGCGCGCTG
Source organism: Hyphomicrobium sp. (assembly GCA_052386495.1). Taxonomy (GTDB): domain Bacteria; phylum Pseudomonadota; class Alphaproteobacteria; order Rhizobiales; family Hyphomicrobiaceae; genus Hyphomicrobium_B. The sequence goes on from JBQTKA010000032.1 coordinate 14,132, forward strand.
CTCGACTCGCGCCCGAACGAGGATTTGATCGTGTGCATCGCCGGATGTTCGCCCAATCGCGACCGTGTGGTCTACGCGCGTCTCAAGGAAACGCCCGATCCCGCGCCGCAGGCCGCCGCACCGCCGGCGCCGACGGCCAATGCGCCCCCCGCCGTCGCCGCTCCGGCAGCGGACACGGCAGCTCCGCCCGTCGCCAGCGCGAAGCCAGACGCCGCACTCGCGGATGACGCCGCGAAAAAAGACGCTTCCGAGTCGTCTTTCGTGCCGACGTTCAACCTACCGCTCGAAACCGACGGCGCGCCGGCTGAGTAAAAGCCAGGATTGCCGCGGTTTTTCCGCCGCTACTGGTTCACGATGCGAATGACGTCGGCGTACGACGAGATCTTGTGGACTGCGCCCTTGCGGACCAGATAGATCCAATCGAGCTTGTCGGTTTGCGCCAAATCCTCGGGCGTCACCGAAAAGAGATCGTCGTTGAGAACTTCGCGGAAGTTGATCGCCGTCTCTTTCTGATCGTCGCCCAGATACTTCCAGTCGCCCTTCTCCGGCAACGTATTCTCGGCCGTCCGCGTAAATACGACGTCGCGCAACGACTCCGGCGGTATCTCGCCCTTCTTGATGGCCTCGATCATCATTTCCACGAAGCCGATCTGCACGAGCCCCGTGCAGATGTATTCGTTCGGCGGCTGCCATTTGTTCTTGCGATAGCGTTCAACTGTTTTGGGCCGCGATTGCATCTTGGTCTGCACGCCGAACCAGACGTTTCGCGCAATTTTCCACACGGTCCAGAAATCGTAACGCGCCTTGATCTTGTCGAGCAGCACGCCGCGCACGCGCGCCTGACGATTGGCGTCGAACCAGGGTTTGGATTTGAGCCGCCTAAAGGCGACGAAGTCGGCGTTGTCGCCGCGCACGTAGTAGGACAGCGTCGTCAGATCGACGCCGCTTGTTCCGGCTTCGATGACGAACGTTTCTGATATTCCTGCGTCGAACGGCGGCGCAGTGTAGACCATCGCCGCGTGCGAAAAGAGCGAGTTGGTCGCCCATCGGATCACAAAAGACGCGATATCGCCGGAGCGCCGCGTCAGCACAACGTCCGCTTTATCGAGATATTCGCCCGCAAGGAATTCGTCGACCGGCTTCGGCCAAACGTCATCGAAGGCTTTGCCCGGCGCCTTCGCCGCTTCGGTATCCTGCGGCGCCGGCCCTTCCTGTTCGGTATCGACAACCGCGAAGGCGCCGGCGATGGGCAAGATGGCGACGAGCGCCAGCAGCGCCAGCGCAGCCATTGGCGCACGGCGCCTTGATCTCCAAAGATATAGTTTCATCATCGGCCCCTTCGTTTCCCGCCCGGCCTCCGACTATCGCACCCGCCCGCAACAGGTTCAAACAGGCTGGCGACGAGGCGTCTCATGCGCCTCAATTTTCGAGCGGCGGTTGTGTCTGCGGTGCCATGATTCCGGCAAGCAACACAAAAAATCTCGACAAAACCATCGGATAGGCGGTCGCGGAAATTTCCGCGACGGGAAGTTTGTCAGCCGCCGTTCTAGGCTGCAACGGCGCGCGGTTCGGCTCTCCCCCAGTTGCCACGCTGACGCCGTTGCAGGCAACGAGGAGACCCAACGATGATCACACTGTCCCGCAGCGCGTGGATCGCGATCGCCGCCGTGTTGGCGGTTCCAACCACGATCGCGATCGCCAAGACCTACGACCGCGGCGGCTGGAGCCGCATGAGCCCTGAGACGCGCCAGCGCCTCGACGAAGGCCGGCTCGCCATGGCGAAAACGGCGCTCAAATTGACGCCGGACCAGGAAAAACTGTTCGTGCCCGTCGAGGAGCAGGTGCGCGCCGCATTCAAGGATCGCGCCGATAAGCGCGCCGAGATGGACAAGAAACGCAACGAGCGCCGGGCCGAACGCGAAGCTCGCCGCGCCGAAGGCGGCGATCGCAAGTCAGGCGACGGCCCGCGCGCCGATCGCAAACGTCCCGATCTCGCCGAACGCTTCGAAACCATGAGCGTCGATCTTTCGAAGAAAGCCGAACGCATGAAAGCGTTCTCGGGCGCCTTCAAGCCATTCTACGCGTCGCTCTCGGATGAGCAGAAGGACGTGCTGCGTCCGCTGATCCGCGATCTCGCGCCGGGCTTCGGCGGCCGAGGGCACGGCAAGCGCTGGGCGCACGGCGGCGGCTGGGGTGGTCCCGAAGGCCGCGGCCATCACGGCTGGGGCGATAAGCGCGGCGCGCGCGACATCCCGCAGATCGAAGAGAAAGCCGATGCTGGGCCGGACGACGACAGGCCGCAGGGCGACGCCGAGAAGGCCCAGTAACGCTCGAAGCCACCGGCTTACGCGCTCAAATTCGACAGTCTAAGCGCGTGCGAAAGGCCGGGGATAACTTCCCCGGTCTTTTTTTGTTTGCGCGTGCGACAGTTTTTGTTTGGCGATGGCGACTCGCGTTCCGCGAGCCGGCCGCCAGCGCCGGCGCTCCCGCGCGTGAGGCCGGCTCCCCGCAAGGGGAGTCGCACGCGCAAAGCATCATGCGGCCGGCTTGCGGTTGCTGCCGCCTCGGTTGTCGCGTTGGGACAGGAATTTCGGCGGCTTCTGGCCGTCCCAATTACGCTCGCCGCTTTTTCGGTCGCCCTTGTGGGACGCGTCGCGTTGCGGTTTCCCGCCGTCGCGATGGGGTGAGCCATGCGGCTTGGCAGGCGCGTTGGCTTGGCGCTGGGGACGCTCGGCGCGCGGAGCGGCTTCCGGCGACCACGAGCGGTCACCGCGTTCTTGGCGCGAGGCGCCATGGCTCGGGGCGCGATGACCATCGGCGCGGGGCGCACGGGGCCCGTCATGGCGCGATCCGCGAGAACCCTCGGAGCGCGGACCTTCGAAGCGCGAGCGATCGCCGCGCGGCGCGTCATTGCGGCTGCCGTCTCCGGCGCCGCGATCGGCGAAGCGGCGTTCGCCGCCGCGGTCGCCGCGATGCTCGCCATTGCGCTTTTCAGCAGAACCATGGCGCGGCGGTCCCTTGCGGTGCGCGCCTTCGCGGCGCGGGGCGTCGTGTTCGTGGTGCGGCCTCCTTGCGGGCATCGGCAGAACTTCGCCGCCGATGTCGTCGATGACTTCGATCGACTGCTTCATCAGGCGTTCAATGGCTTTGATTTCGCCCTTCTCGGAAGGGTCGCACAACGAGATCGCGACGCCGCTGAGGCCCTTGCGCGCCGTGCGGCCGACGCGGTGGACGTACGTTTCCGGATCGAGCGGCATGTCGAAGTTGACGACATGCGAGATGTTCGACACGTCGATGCCGCGCGCCGCGATGTCGGTTGCGACGAGGACGCGCGTATGCCCCGCCATAAAGTCGTTCAGCGCGCGCTGGCGGGCGTTCTGCGCCTTGTTGCCGTGGAAGGCGGACGCATTGATGCCCGCCATGCCGAGCCGTTCGGCGACGCGGTCGGCGCCGCGCTTGGTGCGCGTAAACACGATCACGCGCGAGCAGGCCGCATCGGAGAGGATGGTGTGCAGGCGGCTCTGCTTCTGGGCCGCTGGCACGATCATCACCTTCTGGTCGATGCGATCGACAACCAGCGTTTTCGTCGATAGGTCGACGCGGTAGGGATCCTGTAGAACGTCGTAGGCGAATTTCTTGATCTCAGCCGGCATCGTCGCCGAGAACAGCGCCGTCCGGCGCTTCATCGGGATCAGCGACACGATTTTCTTGATGTCGCGGATAAAGCCCATGTCGAACATGCGGTCGGCTTCGTCGAGAATGAGCGTCTGCACGCTGGAAAGGTCGCAGGAGCGCATGTTGACGTGGTCGAGCAGACGGCCCGGCGTCGCGACGCAGACGTGCACGCCGCGCTTCAGCGCGTTGATCTGCGGGCCTTTGCTGACGCCGCCGAGCACGACGGCGCGACGGATGTTCATGTGACGCGAGAGCTTGGCGATTTCCTGGTCGATCTGGATCGCGAGTTCGCGCGTCGGCGCGAGGACCAGCGCCACGACCTGCTTGTAGCCGGGCTCACTGCGGTTGGCGGCGATCTGCTGCAGCAGCGGCAACACGAACGTCGCCGTCTTGCCGGATCCGGTTTCGGCGAGGCCGAGGAGGTCGCGGCCCGCGATTTGGGGCGGCATCGCTTGAACCTGAATAGGCGTCGGCGTTGCGTACCCGCAATCGTTGAGGGCGCGCGTCAGAGGCTCGGCCAAGCCGAACGCCTCAAAAGTTTGTTCTGTCAAAGTAAGATGTTCCCAAGGGCTCCGGACCCATCGCATCCTGTGCGAGGTCTCGTCCCATGGCCCACACCGGCGCTTTCGGGGTGTGGCCGTTCTTGTCGGATTGATCAGGATGCAGGGTCGAGCGCGGACGTATTCGCCGCTTGAAGTGGCACGAGGACCCGAGCGCCATCGAAGAGCAATTGACGCGGTGTATGGGTGCGTTCGCTCCGAAAGTCAAGGCATTGCTGCGGCGCAGCGCATGGCGAGCGCATTCGCCGCGTCAACCGCTTAGCTTTGAGACGGCCGCACGCATGGCGTCCATCACGCCGGGCTCCGTCATCGCGTGTCCAGCGGCTTCGATGATCCGCAACTGCGCGTCAGGCCACGCCAGGCTCAGCGCGTAGGCTGCGGCGGGCGGGCAGAGCAGGTCGTAACGGCCTTGGACAATCATGCCGGGGATGCCCGACAGGCGATGCGCGTCAGCGAGCAACTGGCTAGGCGCGAGAAAAAAGTCATGGCGGATGTAGTGCGCTTCGATCAGCGGCGTCGGCGGCGTGCGGGCGCTGTTGGGGATTGTGGCGGGAAGCGTGACGGATATTGGCTGCAGTTCTGAGAGCGCGCGTTCGTAGGCGTGCCAGACGTGGGCGGCGGGCGCGTGGATCGCGGGATCGGGATCGCCGAGGCGGCGCAGATAGGCGGCGAGCGGATCGTCGCGCTCCAATACCGGAAGCCAATTGCGAAACGCCGCGAAGAGTTCGGGGCGGAAGGTTTTTGGACCGTCGAGAAACGCCCATTCGACATCGCGGGCGCCGCCGAGAAAGACGGCGCGCAGCACGAGGCCCGCGACGCGCATGGGATGAGCTTCGGCGTAGGCGAGCGCCAGCGTCGAGCCCCACGAGCCGCCGACCACGAGCCATCTCTCGATGCCGAAGTGCTCGCGAATCGACTCGATGTCGGCGACGAGATGCGGCGTCGTGTTCGCCTCGCGCGACAGGTAAGGGTGGCTGCGTCCCGCGCCGCGCTGGTCAAACAGAAAGACGTGGTCGCGCGCCGGATCGAACAGCAACTGGTGCAATGCTTGTGCGCCGCTGCCGGGTCCGCCGTGCAGGAACACGCACGGACGGCCGCCGCGGACGCCCACTTCCTCGACGTAGAGCCAGTGGCCTTCGCCGACGCTGAGCATGCGCGCGTCAAAAGGACGGAGCAGATTGGCGGCCTCTGCGGACATCAGGCTCTCGAAGCAGACGTGAATGATCGTCTTCCTGCGCGGCGCGCACGAAGGCAAGCGGGATCGGAGAGCGGGGCGGTGAAGGCCCTTCTCAAGCGTTTGTTTCGGATGCGGCCTTCGCCGCCCCGCCCGATGAAAAGATTGCCCACCACCCTCCCTCCGGATCGCATCCCGTTTGGAGATGGGCCGGCATTGTTGCGCCGGCCGGCAGACGAGCCCCAGATAACTTGTGTCACGGGTCCGTCCTGTCGGCGTGTCCGTCCAGTCCGCCAGCGCACGTCTGCGCCTCCGATCTTCATGGAGCGAGCAGGCGCGAGTATGCGCGCGCAGGAGAGAGCGGGGATAAATTTGGTGGAGATTTTTTTAGGCGTGGGGTTAAGGGCGGGGATAGTGCCGGGACAAGGACGCGTCGGCCGGTTCGGCCGACGCCTCGCTCATTGAGCGGCGTTCTCCTGCCACAGCGGCGATGTGTATTCCCACACTTCGAGTTCTTTCTTCTTGCCGCGGGCTTTGGCTGGCGCGGGAGCGACCGGCGCGGAAAACTCCGTCTCCCAATCGGCGTAGACTGTCGTTGTCGGCTTATTGGGCGGCCCCGCGACGCCCGGCAGCTTCGGCAGCTGCGCCGGAGCAGCTCCGACCTTTGACGGTGCAGCGGCGGCGGCCTTGACTGCGGTCGTCCGTTTGCGCTTAGCGACGTATCCTTGCGGGCGGCGTACGGTTGTTTTGACTTTCTCGCCGGTCGTCGCCTGTGACTCGATCTTTGCGATTTCGCGCGCCGCCTCGGCTTTGGCAAGTTCGGCGACTTCGAGCTGCGATCGCAGTTCGGCGGCGGCTGCCTCCGCTGTTTCACGCGCCTTCTGCTCTTCGCCAAGCTGCCGGCGGAGCGCGGCGATGGCCTGATCCATTTTTTTGCTCTCGTCCTCCTTCGCCTGACGCTGTTCGGAGAGCGCCTGCTGCAGGCTGTCGACTTCGACCTGGACGGCGGCCTTGGCGACTTTGAGGTTGTCGAGTTCGGCGCTGACCGACGTCGTCGACGACGAACTTTCCGCCATCGCTGTCTCGATCTTCTGGAGCCGAACGCGCATGTCTTGCACAGTCGCTTCCGCGCGCGCCTGGGCTTCTGTGGCGACGGCAAGACGCTGCGTCAACGCTTCGGCGGTCGCCACCGCTTCTTCCTTGGCGGCGCGCTCGGCGTTCATGTCGGCGCGCGCCTGTTTCGCCGACTGTTCGGCCGTCGATAGCGAAACTTCGAGGTTCTGGATGTGCTGGCGCAGGCTGGCGGCAAAATTCGCGGCCGCTTGTTCGCCTTCGTCCCGCGCGGCTTCCGACCGGCGCAACTGGTCTTCCAAAACGACCGCCTTCGCCACGGCCGCGTCCTTAAGCGTGCGCTCGCGGGCCACGCTTTCCTGCAAACGCTTCATCGTGGTTTTCGTATCGACGATGGTTTGCGCGCGCGCCATCGCCAGCGGGTCGCCGCGGCCGTTGGTCGGTTTCCAGACCTGCACGTAGATCGTAAACGCCAGCACCGAGGCCACCAGCATATTGACGACATAGAGCAGGACGGGCTGACCGCGCTTGATGCCGGAGGGATCTTCTGTCGACGAAAGCTCAGCAACATTCGCCGAGCCGCCGAAATAGCCGCTGTCCGTTTCCGCGTCAGGCCCTGCTTCGGGTTGAACGATCGGCTCTTCCGGCGCCGGAGCTTCGGCCGGCGGCGCCGCGGCGACGGGCGCCGGCTCGCTCGCGATCGGCGGATGCGGATCATAGGTTCCGAAGCTCCAGATGTGGCCTTCGGGATCGCGCGCGGTGTAACCGATGCCGCCGTAGCCCATGTCCTGCAGCGGCGAAATGATTTCGGCGCCGAGCGCGATGGCGCGCTCGTAATGGCGATGAATGTCGGCGACGGTGAAATAGCAGGCTTGAGTCTCCGCGCCGCCGATCTCGTCGGGGTGCGCGAACATGCGACCCTCTGCGGCCGCTTGCGCCGGCACGAGCATGATCGCGCCGGTGCCGAGCGTCAGGTGCGCATACTGGATGGTTCCGTCAGGCTCGGTGACGACCTGATGCTGGCGAAAGCCGAAAGCGGCGCAAAGGGTGTCGATCGCCTTGCGCTGGTCGCGGTAACTGATGACCTGCGTGAGCTTCGCAGCAGAACTCGCGCAATCGCTGCTCGTGACCTTGGTCAACATGGCGCCTACTCACTCAACAAACTTAGTCGGACGATCAGCCTGCAGAATAATTTGATTAACGCTTTATCCGTAGCACCAGTTTTTTGACTCTCCGAAGAAAAACACCGTTCAAAAACTCGTAGGGCGGCGGCGCGTGACCGCCGCGCCACAGAATTTGAACGGCGGATTGTAGCGCCGCCAAGCGTTTGCGCGCGTCCGTTCGCGCGCGGCGGCGCCGGTGCTCGCGCTGCGTCGGCGATCTCAAGTTGCCGCGCTCGCACTTTGGAATTGCCCAATACGTCAGCGACATATTGTGCACGACGCAGCGCGTGCATTGCACAAAACCGCATGGTGCCATATTAAATCGCGCGCAATGCAGATACCCCGGCGTCGCCTTGCTGCGCCGGCTTGCGAACACTCAAATAACCAATGGACATAGGGACCCAACCATGAATCACGAGTTCGCCAAGCAGTTCGAAAACGTCCTCAAGGGCGTCGAAGTCCGCGTGCCGCCGCAGGTCGCTGAGATCGTCGAAGACAATTTGCACAAGGCCCGCTCGGCCTATGAGACCGCGGTCGAAGGCTGGAAATCGTATGGCGACGCCGTCGCCGACGTCGCCAAGCAGCAGCAGGCCGACGCCCAGGCATTGAGCGCACGGGCGCTCTCAAATACGACGGCCAACGTCTCGGCCGCGCTCGACGCGGCGCGCGCATTGACGAAGACGCGCTCGCTGCAGGACGCCGCGAAGATCCAGATGGACTTCGCCAAGGCGCAGTCGGCCCGTATGGTCGAGCAGTCGCAGGACATCGTCGGGCTGATGTCGAAGATGGGCGCGGACGCGATGACCGCGTGGGTCGGCGCGCTGCAGGCGGCCGGCAAGCGCTGATCGCCGCCGCGTTGATGATGAATGAGGCTGGCTCTCACGAGCCGGCCTCTTTTTTTTGCGCGGCGACGGCAACCGGACGCGTGTTCCTTGCCGTGTTCGCGCTTGGCCTGCTCATTTCGGCTTGATCGAACTTGGCGTCCTTCTTGCACCCAACTCAACGGATGCCGACGACGATCTCAATTCGCGTAAGAGGACGACGCTGTTCTGTTATAACCACGTTCAGCGCAATTCCAGGCACGCATCACACGGGGATCGTAAATGGCGTTTTCACTTCGTTGAAATGCTGCTAAATAAGAAAAGTGAGCGGGTCGATGCGAACGTTTCTATTATGCGTCTCAAATCTCAAGACCGGAATTGGGTCTGTTAACCATATCCGACCCGTTTTAACCAAACTGTTGCTAACAAGACATTGCTGCCCGTCCGCACACGGAATATAAAACCGTAATTTGATCAGTTCCGAGTAAAAGTGAGTTCAGTGTTTTGAGCGTTATTGATGCGCATGACCGCGGCTCTGCGCCCGCGTTTAACATCGACGATCATCCGGCGCGCGCTGCGCTCCGTTCTGCGTCATCGACGGGCCGCATTCGTCCGCTCATCGGCTCGATAAAGAGGCTCGGGACCGCGTTGGCCGTCGCCGAGTTCGCCATTGTTTTGGCGGCGAGCTTTCTGGCCAAAGCCATCTATGTCGACGTGTTCTATGGCCCCGAACAACCGTTCTTTCCATACTTGGCGCTTGCCATCGGTCTCGGCGTTACGGTCTCGCTGGTCTTTGACCAGATGGGCCTCTACGGAGAGACGACGCTGGCGTCGCGGGTCATTGGCTTCGGCAAAGTATGGGGCGGCCTTGCAACGTCGATCCTGATCTTGCTCGGCGTCCTCTATCTGCTCAAAATTTCTGACGATTTCTCCCGCGGATGGATGCTGCTGTGGTTTGTGATCACGGCGTTGGCGATCGTCGTCGTGCGCGCGAGGAGCCTCGCGTGGGTCGAGAAGAAGCGCGAAGCCGGCGCGCTGCGGGATCGCGTGGCGCTCATCGGCACGTCGTCGTTGGTGGCGGACGTGCAGCAGGAGCTCCGGCGCACTTGCCCTCACAGCTTCATTTCCGGAACCTATGTGATCGCCAGAGATCGCGCAGACTGCGATGCCCTATCGTCCTTGAGCGCGGCGCTCGCAGCCTCGGAATTTGACCGCGTCGTTATCTGCTTGCCGCTCGAAATGACCAACGACATCAGAGCGACGGTTAAGCGACTTGGCCGCTACTCGGCCGAACTCTTGTTGTGCTCCGACACCAATGAGTACCCCGTGCATGCGATCGGCTCGCGCTGCGTCGGGCAGACGCGCATGGACATCATCAACACCGTGCCGCTTGCGACGCGGTCCATGGTGGTGAAGTCGACGGTCGACTATCTCGTCGCCGCCCTCGCCGTCGTCGCGCTTGCGCCGTTGTTTCTGGTTGTCGCAGCGGCGATCAAGCTGGACAGCGCAGGCCCCGTATTTTTCCGTCAGCGCCGGTACGGGTTCAACAACCGCGTCTTCCGAATCTACAAGTTCCGCACCATGCACGTGGAAGAGGACGGGGCCGTCGTTCGTCAGGCCGAGAAGCGCGATGCGCGCGTCACGCGAGTTGGATGGCTGCTGCGACGAACGAGCCTCGACGAACTGCCGCAGCTTCTCAACGTTCTTGTCGGCGACATGTCGTTGGTCGGCCCGCGACCGCACGCGATCGCGCACGACGACGACTTCGAAACGCACCTCGACTCGTTCTCCCTGCGCCGCCGCGTACGCCCCGGCTTGACCGGGTGGGCCCAAGTCAACGGCTTCCGCGGCGAAACCCGGACGACCGAGGACGTGCGCCAGCGCATGCAGTATGATCTCTATTATATCGACAACTGGTCGATATGGTTCGACCTAGAGATCTTGGTGCGCACGCTGGTGGTATTCAGCAAGGGCGCGTATTGAGACGCCCATATCGTGGCGCTATTGACGGCCGAACAATACCGGGGCTCGCCGTCTTATCGCTCGATTTAATCGACGCCGTAACCCGACCAAGTTGATCGGTAGGGGGCGTGTTTCCCGGCAATTGCGCCTGGCGACAAAGCTGGCCCAACCTCGCCAGGCGATGCGCACATTGCATCAAGCGACAATAAGCTTGGATAGATATCGGCGCGCAATCGCGCCCGCTCTGATGCGTCCCAAAGATGGTCGAGTGCTGGAACGCGCGATACGGGCGCGATCCGTCCGGATAGTGCGCCGGCCGCTATGTCTTTGCAGTCTGGACCTTGCGCGTTCCCGCCAGAATGATTTCGGCGAGAACCACGAAGCATCGGAAATATCGGAGCGCTAATCGCCGGGGATCGGTGCTCAACCGCCAAAGCCACTCGAGGCCATGACGTTGCATGAACGCCGGCGCCCGGACTTGCGCGCCCGCGAGAAAATCAAGTCCTGCGCCAATGCACACGAACCCGACTTTTACGCCGCGCGCCACGGCGCGGGCCGCAAGAAGCTCCTGCTTTGGCGCGCCGAGGGCCAGGAAGCACAGTTGCGCCCCAGAGGCTGCGATGCGATCGAGCGCCGCGTCGGCTTCTGCGCCTTCGGGATCGAAATCTTGCGGTGGGGACTCGGCGCCGGCGATATCCAGCGTGAAATTCGTGCGCTGCGCCAGTCGCTGGCCGGCGCGCGCCAGGACGTGGCCCGACGTTCCGAATAGGAACACCGGGACGCGGGCGTTCGCCGCTGCGACACAGAGCGGGGCAACGAGATCGGCGCCGGTTGTGCGCTCAACGCGACGGCGACTTTGTACGGATGCCAGCTTGGCGATGGGCGCCCCATCGGCGGTGACGAACCGTGCGGTGGCGTATGCATCACGGAAGCGCGGGTTGCGTTTCACTTTGTCGAGGTGATCGAGGTTCAAAGTGAAGGCTGAAAAGCCTTCGCCGCGCTGCGCAGCGCCGATGATCTCGGAGACCGCTTGATTTCGATCTGCGATGTTGATTGGGCAGCCCTGGATCGTCGCAAGAGCCTGCGGACTAAACTCTACCGCCGAGAGGTTACGCACGTCGGCCACGAATGCACCTGAACTCACGGACACAAATTTACCTTTTGTTAGCATATCAGCCGACGGACGATCGAGATGTTTTTCAAAGTCAGACGGCGCGGCGGCGGACCATCACGCCATTCGGCCACCCGCCGGCCACGGGCTCGCAGCTTGGTGAGCAAGTTCCGTGCCCATCGGCGCCGCGCGCGCATGCGGCTGGCGACGAGCAAGTGTGGAATTAACCATATTCGAATGCTCAACCGATGGCCGTCGCAAGCTGTCAACCGCATCGGCGACGCGGGAATTCAGCGATGTTCAATAAGCGCAGCGCGGAGCGGTCAGCGCGCCGTGTTGGCGTCAAGTAGCGCGCGATACTTCGGCATCTCGGCCGGATCTTGTCCGTACCGCTCGACGTGTCCCCAACTGCCGTACCTCGATCCTTGGTGGCCAATGCTGTTGAAGGCGCAGAAGAGATCGCATCCCAGACGCGCATGCATGTCCATGTTTCGGCGATAGAGGTCATACATCTTTGGGTGTTTCTGAGCTTGGCCCAGGGCAGGGAGATACGGTTTTTCCTGCTGGCCCTCGGGCTGAATGTGCTGTCCGCCTTCGTAAGCGACAAGGCGAACGCCCGCGCCTTTCGCCAAGGCCGCGTTCTCCTTCAGGAACTGCGCAGCCTCATCAAGCGCGCCGGCCATGTCGGCGATCACGTCATCCGCCGTCAGACTGGCGCCTTTGGCGTCCCAACGTCGATAGTATTCTTCGTACGGCCCGAAATATCCTGCGGGCGACAGCGCATCGCACCCGCCGTTGGCCGTGACCCATCGAAGCGTGCGGTCGACGGTATCGGTCCAACCCGACTGAACCGCGCAGACTCGAACGAGACGTCGGCGGTCCTCGTTACGAAAGACGTCTTCCCATATGGCAAAGCAGCGTCGGAACAAGGCGCCCGTGCGTTCCGGATGATCGACGCCCTCGCCGGCGCCTTCAGCCACCACGCCGTCGATGAAGCGATCGGGCTTCGACTTGCTCGCCCAAGGCGGCGGCGCGCCGGCCGCGATCACGAGATCGCTTGCGAGTTCGCCATGCACCATCCATTGCGCCTGCGGGAATTGCCAGTTCCAAACTTCATTGCTGAATTCCAGGTAGACCTTCAAAGACGGGTCAAGCGTATCGCGCGTCAATTTGGCCATCATCGCGATGTAGTCGTCGTCAGCGAGATGCGGCACGCACAGCCAAGCATCGGTCTTGGTCAGATTGGCGAGCTGGATGCAAAGCTCAAGCGCCACCCCAGAAGACCATTTGCGCCGCCAAACCGGCACGCCTTCGGCAAATCTTCCGAGCAGGTCGCCCGAAGATCCGACCTGCGTATAGAACGAGCGCGTCTTGCGGTCTTTCCAACTCCGGTTGATGCTGCCGTTGGTCTGCTGCCAATCCATGAACCGCAAGCAATGCCATGGTTTGCAGAAGGCGAGGAAATCGGATCGAAACGGCGCCTCGTCAAGATTCGCGCCCTCCTCCTCAAGCGCGACAATGCGCATATTTCGGATGTGATTCCCTCGCGTGCTGCGCAGAATGGAAACGCCTTCAACCAAGCCATCGCCACGGTGCTGCATGCCCAGCACCACGCGCCCGGGCGCGGCTTCGAGCACGCGCGTGCCAATGACGCCTCCGATGTCGCCGTCGCCGTCGTAGAGCAAAACATAGCGACCGGGAGTCAAGACGTTCGGCAGCACCGTAAAGGCGATTTGCGGCATCGACGACTGCTTCGAACGAAATGGGACCTCGAGCGGGTATCCATCGCCGTCGGTTTCGAGGTCGTCATTCAGTTGCGTGTCCCAAGGCCCTTCGCCGACCTCGTTCTTCGTGCTCCACGGCCGCGCGCCCCACATCACATTGCGAAACGGAAAGCCCGGCGCCCAGTCTGCAATGCCGGCCAGGTTCATGCCGATAGGCAGCTTTTCAGATTCAGCGGCGGCGAGGGGTCGGGAAAACGCGCCTGGCAGAGCCAGCGTCGCCGCCGCGCCCAAGCGGCCGGAGAGCGTCAAGAACCTGCGCCTGTTCATTGCGCCATGCCGGCTATCGAGGAACTTGTACATCCTGCATCACCCGTTGCGCGAACCAGAAAGGTCGTCTTCTGAACGCCGGACGGCAACACTTTGATGTCGTTGGCGTATCAAGACAGTTTTTGCTAGCTGCTACTTCATGCGCGCGCAAGCTCAGCAATTCGAGACGGCATGGGTGAGGACCGGACCAGGCTTCGTGTGGTCGCATCGCGACTGGCGCCGCGCCGACCCGCGACGGAACATGACGCGCGCACGGCATCCGCGCTCCAAGAACGAATTTGAACACGACTTCGCCTCAGCGATTTCCACGTGCCTGGGCCGGTCGACCAAATAAGGACGTGAACTGGATAATTCGTGGCGGAAGGGGCCGCGGCGGGCGAGCCGCCTTCGTCGGCGACGATAGAAACGGGGAAACCTCCGGCTTTCTGGCACTGTAAATCCTAAATTCGGGGCCTTCGAGGCGATAATTTACTGCGACCGGGATAATTTCGGCCAATGATCGGCTCTCTCGCTACGAGAAGCTCGGCGAACTATGGTTCAGCGCAAACGTCAGGCCATCGAACAGCGGGATGCGTGCGCGACGGACTCGTTAGACACGGCATGGCAATCGGCGCGATACGGCGCCCGTTTCAGACGCGCACGACCAATACGGATTCGGAATGATTGACGTTCTCGTCATTGCAATTCATGCCGCGATCGCAGGCGTCGCCGTCATGTTGGCCGCGATGTCTTGCGTTCTGCTGGTTGAGGTGCTCGCGTCCTTTCTGCCGTCGCGGTCACGCGATGCGCACATACCGGCAACCTGTCGGATCGCCATTGTCATGCCCGCGCACGACGAGGCCTCGGGGATCGAGGCCACGATCCATCGGGTGTTGGAAAAGACGCCGCCTGATTCGCGTCTGGTCGTCGTCGCTGACAACTGCACAGACAATACCGGTGAACTTGCCGAGAAGTGCGGCGCCGAAGTCGTCTATCGCAATGATCCGAGCCGGCGCGGCAAAGGGTATGCGTTGGACTTCGCCATGCGTCATCTGGCGGCCGCGCCGCCGGACGTTGTGATCATTCTCGATGCCGACTGCATCCCTGAAGGCGATTCGCTTCGAACGCTGACCGATGCGTGTCGGCGATCAAACAGGCCGGTCCAAGCCTTGTACGATCTTGAATTCCCCGCGGGCGCTCGATCCAGCTATCTAAAGCTGGCGACGTTTGCCTGGAGACTGAAAAATCGCCTTCGACCGCTGGGTCTGAGAAATCTCGGTCTGCCATGCCAGCTCATGGGCACGGGAATGGCGTTCCCTTGGGGCGTGCTCGCCCGCGTCGACCTTCGCACCGGGCATCTCGTCGAGGATCTTGTCCTCGGCCTCGAACTCGCGGCGGCCGGCTCGGCTCCGACGTTCGAGCCGGAAGCGCGGGTTCTGAGTTGGTTTCCGCCGAGCGCCGAAGGCCAGAGTACGCAACGCAGGCGTTGGGAAACGGGTCATCTGGCCGTGGTCCGAGAGATCGCCCCTAAATGTTTTGCGAGGGGCCTCGTCACCGGCAATCGCGATCTCGTTGCGCTGGCCGTCGACGCCGCGGTGCCCCCTGTCGCATTTCTTGCGCTCGCGTCCGCGGCGACGGCCCTGGCGGCCGTGGCCTTGCGCCTCGCAACGGGGCAAAGCGCGGCGCTGTGGTTCGCGCTTGCGGGCCTCGGCGCGCTGCTGTGCGCAGTCTTGCTTGCGTGGCGGCGCGTTGGGAGAGATATTCTGACGGTGTCAGACGTCGTGCTCGTTCCAGGCTATATAATCAGAAAAATTGGGATCTACGCGAAGACCTTTGCGGCGCAGCGCCTCGATTGGGTACGGTCGAAGCGTGACTAGCGAGACAGGGTTCGGCGGCACTTTGGGGAGCGGGGATAGCTTGAGTTCAATGCTGGAGCGAACGGCGCCGGGCGAGGCGAAAACCATGAAGATGACCAAGCATTCGACAACGCCTTCGCCTCAAACTGATGTGGCGCCTGATGCCGCCACGTGGGCTCCGTCGTTGGCGAGCATTGTCGCCTTCGTCGAGACGAGCGGCGCGAACGTGATCGGGCTTGTCAGCGACCGCGAAGGGGCTGGAGTCACCTTGATTTCGCATGAACTGGCAGCCGCCTACCGTCGGTTCGGACGGCGGGCCATTGCGTTGGACGCGTCTGAGTTGGCCCGCAAGTCTGGCATCGACGTCTCGCCGACCGACCGATCGCCAGCGGGACCGCGCCAACGCGGCGTCGTCGAAGCCGCCGACGAGCCGACAGATCTGACGGGGCTGTCGGCCATGTTTGACGAAGCCTTTAGGGCTGAGTGCGCGACGCACGATGTTGTCTTTGTCGATCTTCCGCCGATGGCCAATCTCAAGGGGTTTCCAAATCCGGTATTTATGGCCGCTGGCCGCCATTGCCAAATGTCGCTGATGGTGTGCATGACTGGCGAGATGTCACAGTCCGACATGAGCCGGTGTCTCGACACCTGCAAAGCGAGCGGCGTGAACATCGGCGGCATTCTCTTGAACGATCAGAAATTGGCCTGGAGCCGAATGCTGAAATCGGACTAGGCGATTCAATCGACGCCGCGGCCGCTGAGCCCGAGCCCAATTTGGGAGACGCACGTGCAGGATCTCATTCGCGAGTATCTCGTGCTCGCTCTGAACATGTTGCGCCGCCGCTGGCGGCTGCTGTTCTGGCCAATCGTCCTGGCGACGGCTCTTGGCGCCGCCGCCGTGATTATGATGCCCAAGAAGTACGTATCGACGTCGCTCATTCTCTTGCAGTCGGCGAACCGCGGAGCAGGGCAAGCCCCATCGAACTCGTTTGGCCGGGAGCGCGCCTTGATGCAAGTCGCGGCAGTCAACGCCTGGATCAAAAGCGACCAGGTGTTGACCAGCCTCTTGCCCCAATTGTTGGATGGTCAGGATGTTACTGATCCCGCTGTGATCTACGCCGCCATCAACGTGCTTCGAGCGAGCCTGTCTCTCGAACTGCTCGACGGCTCGACGCTTGAGGTGCGACTCGCCGGCGGTTCGCCGAACGGTCTGGCCCGCAAACTCGAAATCATCGTGGGTCGGATCATGGAGGGTCTCACCGGACCCGATCAGAGCATCCTCAATGCGTCGCAATTCCTGACGATCAGAGCGCGCGAGGACGTCGCGTCGTCCTACCAGACTTTGACGCGCGAGATCGCCAAGGCCGGCTTCAAGGATGTGGACGCGACAATCGAAGAACTGGGCCGCATGTCGGGAGTTTCTGTGCGGGCGGCCGCGGCTCAAGGCTCTGGCCCGGCTGTTTCCGGGAATAACGACGCGGCAGGCGTCGCAGCGCCGCAGGGCGGGGCCGCCGGCGACCAGAAAGATGACGCGGCGCTGCGTGAGCAACTGGCGAAGCTGCCTGCCGTCGGCAGCCTTCAGCGGCTGTTCGAGTCGTACTGGCGCGCCAAAACGCGCGCGGAGGCGCTGGGCGTTGCGGACCGACAGCCTCACTTCGGCGGCACGAACTGGGTCGGCATTTTCGACTCTCCGGGCAACTTGCTGCTGATCGGTCGACCGCAAGACCCGCTGTACGGAGAGAGCCCGGCTAAAAAGTTGGCCGTCGCCGGCATTCTTCTCGGCGCTTTCGGCGGAGCCGGGCTGATCCTGTTGGTTGAACTCTTGGCCGCTCGTATCAAAACGCGGTCGGAGTTCGAAGCGATCGCCGGAATTCCGGTCATCGCAAGGCTGTGCAAGTTGCCCGGCCCGGCTCGACCACTTCGACTGAGGCCAAGGGGCTTCGGGAGAAAAAATGTCGCCAGAGACTTGAGCGCCCCAATTGAGGCCGGAGCCGTCAGTCGTGAGGGGTGACGGTGACGAAGGGGGGTGGATGGATTCCGACTGAGGCGATGTTCGGGCTGTTGGCGAAGCAGCAAGCCAGCCCACTTTCGACTTTGGCCGGCTGATCCGCGCGGTTCACCACGTTGGGGAGCGTTTCAAAAATCAGTACGGACTCGGCTTATGAATGAGCGCCGAACGGGGTGAGTTGCGCTGGACCATCCTGTTCGGTCCGGTCAATCGCCGAATGACCATAGAATTGCAGTGAAAACGCTTTGGGCCCGATGTCCTTGAATCTGCTGAGATCCATATTGCGGCAGCCAACCCACTCCCTCATTCGATTAGCCCTCAATCGCGGTCATCGACGCCAGCGGCGCGCTGCAGCACGAGTGCGCCTTTCGATCCCCGGGCGCGGACCGGGACTTGCCGCAGGGACCTCGAAAAATGGCGTCGAGTAAACTGACCCACCGACCCGAGATCGATGGCCTGCGGGCGATCGCAGTGCTGTCGGTGGTCTTCTACCATTTCTCCATCCCAGGCTTCGGCGGCGGCTTTGTCGGCGTCGACGTCTTTTTCGCCATTTCCGGATTCCTGATCGGCGGGCTCCTGTGGAGAGAATTGACGACTAGCGGAACATTGTCTCTGACGAACTTCTTTGCGCGGCGCATGAGGCGCTTGGCGCCGGCCTACTTTGTCATGGCGTTTGTGACCCTTGTGGTCTCGTACCTCATTCTCATGCCCTTTGATTTCCGCGAGTTTGGCAAAGAGCTCATCGCGTCAACGGCCTATTTGTCAAACGTCCACTTCTTTCGCGAGTCCGGTTATTTTGACACTGACGCTGAATCGAAAATTTTGCTGCATACGTGGTCGCTATCAGTCGAAGAACAATTTTATATCTTCCTCCCCCTGCTGCTGTTGTTCATCCGTCGCAATCGGAATGCGTTGATTGCGGTTTTGGCCGCACTGTTCGCGACCTCGCTGGCCCTGTGCATCGTCGGAACGAGCGTTTCCCACACAGCCGCCTTCTTCCTTTTTCCCTTCCGCGCATGGGAACTGCTGGGCGGAGTGTTACTGGCCATATTCGTGCAGCAGTCGGCGGTCGCCGTGCGCGAGCCTTCCCAGGCGGTGTCGTGGATTGGCTTGGCGATGGTATTGGCCGCCACAGCGTTCGCGACGCCGGGTCCGACATTTCCTGGCGTACAGGCGATGTTGCCCGTGTTTGGCGCCCTCGCCATTCTGTACAACGGGCGTCAGGACAATGTCGTCAACAGGGTCTTGTCATCGCCCGCATTCGTTTTCGTCGGTCTAATTTCCTATTCTCTGTATCTTTGGCATTGGCCGGTATTGACGCTGTCACGCTACTACTGGGACGGCGCCAGCCAAGGGATACAAGCTGCGGCTTGGCTGTCGCTGTCGTTCGTCCTGGCATGGGCTTCGTGGCGGTACATCGAAAAGCCAGTCCGAGAATCGTCCAGCTTGCGCCCTCTGGGACTGTTCGCGAGCGTCGCTGCATCGTCACTCGTCTTGTTGCTGGCGGGCGGCGCGGCCTATCTGAAGGACGGCGCCCCTGGACGGTTTGACACCGCCATTCGGACGCATTTCGACGCGTCGGCGGATTTTCTGCAGGACTGGAGCCGGTGCGCCGTTGCGGACACTGGTCCCTTCCAAGGAGTCGAAGTCTGTCCGATAGGCCCGGAGGGCCGTCCAACTTTCGTGGTTTGGGGCGACTCGCATGTTCGCGCATTCAAGGAAGGTCTATCACTCCTGGCCGACGAGACCAAAAGCTCAGGCTTGTTGATCTGGCGCGCGGGGTGTCCGACGCTCTTCGATGTGCGCAAACAGGAAAGCGCGACGACGCGGCAACAGGACGAGGACTGTTTCGTCGCAAACGCCCGCATCCGAAAAGCGCTGTCCCAGATGAAAGACGTCAACGCGCTGCTGCTTATTGGGCGTTGGACCTACTATGCAGAGGGCTCCGGCATCGGACTGGATAGCGGCAACACAATCGTCCTTTCGTCGGCGCGTGAGGGGGCGTCGCCAAAGGCGGACCAGCAGACGATCTTTTCTGAAGCTGTCGATGCAACGTTGACTGAGCTATCCAAGACCTTCGGCAAGGTGGTCGTGCTGCGACAGGTGCCCGAGATACCCCAATACTTTT
Organism: Hyphomicrobium sp.; assembly: GCA_052386495.1. Lineage (GTDB taxonomy): Bacteria > Pseudomonadota > Alphaproteobacteria > Rhizobiales > Hyphomicrobiaceae > Hyphomicrobium_B. The sequence continues at coordinate 33,691 of JBQTKA010000032.1, forward strand.
CTCGCGATGTGGCGCGCCGCATAGCGCACCATACGATCACGGAGAAAGAAGCGGAACGCTTGTCGACCGTCGCCAAGGCGGACGTAATCGCTCGTACGACGGCGTCCGAACTGCCGTTCAAGAGGCTTGCCGAAGCTGGAAAGATCGTCTGGCTCGACACATGGCCCTCATTCTGCGCCGATCAAGTTTGCGGCGCCGTTCACGACGGCCGATCCTTCTATTTCGACAACAACCACATCACCAATACAGCCGCGCGATCCGTGCGCGAGATCTTCAATCCGGTCATGCTCCAGAACGGCAAATTGATCGGGAAGGAAGCGGCCCGGCCATGATTGCCGATCTGGTTGAGAAGGAATGGGACGTGATTGTCATTGGCGCCGGATTGGGAGGCGGCGCCGTTGGACGCAGACTGGCGGAAGGGGGACTGAAGGTCCTTTTCCTCGAGCGCGGACCGAACGGTCCTCGCGGAGAACAGCAGCATCTTCGATCCGATCTCGAGGATCCGGTGGCGCGGCGGATCCGCGGCTATTGGCCGACGCCGGTCAATGCGACGATCGACGGACGAAGTTCCCTGTTCTTCGGACCCATCGGATGCGGCGTCGGCGGCAGTTCGGCGTTCTACGCCGCAACGCTCGAGCGGCCGGAGCGGCACGACATCGACGACAGTGAAGCTCGACCCCACCCAACCGGCGGTTGGCCGGAAAGATTCGACGCCTTCCTGCCGTACTTTGATGAGGCAGAGGGCATATTCTGCGTTTGCGGCGAAGAGGATCCGCTGTCGTCGGAGCCTCGATCCAACCTGCGGCCGCCGCCGGAAATGTCCGCAGGCGACGTCGCCATGATGGAGAGCTTCAGAAAGGACGGCTTCCATCCCTATGGCATACATCTGGGCCTGCGCTACGTGCCGGGATGCATGTTGTGCCTCGGGAACAAGTGCCCGCGCTCTTGCAAAATGGACGGCCGTTCCGCCGGAGTTGAACCGGCGCTTCAAACGGGCAATGCGGCGCTCCTAGACATGTGCGACGTTCGTGCGTTTCGAGGCGGAAGCCATCGCATTACGCACCTCGAGGTCGAGCGCGGCGGCGAGTTGCTTAAATTTCGCGCCAAGCGATATGTTCTCGCGGCGGGCGCGTTGGGTTCGCCGCGACTCCTGCTCGGGTCGAAATCTGACGACTGGCCGAGCGGTTGCGGCAACAGTAGCGGCCTGGTCGGCCGCAACCTAATGTTCCACGTGTTGGAGATGTTTGCAATTTGGCCCGATAGGCGCGTTCGGTTCGATGGCCCCACCAAGGCGATCGGAATGCGGGATCTCTACTATTTTGAAAACATGCGGCTTGGAAAAATTGAGGCCATGGGGGTCGACGCCTCCTATGGCGACATCACCTATTTGCTCAACAATCTGTTTGACCGATCGGCGCTTCGCAAACTGAGGGCCTTGCGCAATTTTTCCCGCATTCCGGCTTATGTGGCGGCGAAAATGCTTGGCAAAGCCAAGGTGTACTCCGCGACCCTCGAAGATTTTCCTTATGAGGACAATCGGGTTCTGCTCGACGAAAGCGATCCGGGCCGGCTGCGGTTTGAATACAAAGTGCGTCCGGAGGTCAATCAACGCCGGATCGCGTTCCGTCGCTTGATCAAGAGCCGAATTCGTCGCCAACGGTCGCTGTTTCTGACCTACAAAACCGAGCTGAACTTCGCTCACTGCTGCGGTACTCTGCGGTTTGGCGCCGATTCGGCAACCAGCGTGTTGAACCGGAACTGTCGATCCCACGACATCGATAACCTTTATGTCGCCGACGCATCCTTCATGCCGACGTCGGGTGGGATGAACCCCGGTTTGACGATCGCCGCCAATGCGCTCCGGGTCGCTGACCGTTTGATCGATGACATCCAAGGGCAAGGATCCACAACATAGGACACGGGCGCCATGCTGCGGCTGACGGACAATAGTGCTCTCATCCGAGCCGGAGTCGCTGTCGTTACCGGCGCCGGCGCAGGTCTGGGGCGAGCGCTGGCGATAGAACTGGCGAACCGCGACGTTCGAGTCGTTGGATTTGGGCGCAACAAATCGACCCTTGACGGTACAGCGGCGCTCATCTCAAGCGGCCGGTTCGTCTCAAAGGTCGTCGACGTCGGCGATGAGCAAGCCGTTCGTGCGGCGTTTGCGGACGTGCGCGCTGAGGCCGGCGACGTCACCCTGCTCATCAATAACGCCGCGGTCTATCCGCGGCTCGATTTTCTTGCGGAGACGCCCGCAAGTTTCATGAAGACGATCGAGGTGAATTTGGGGGGCGTTGTGGCGTGCACGCACGCCGCGCTCGACACAATGACGCAAACGAGCGTTGGACGGATTGTGAATGTCGGAAGTTTTGCCGGTCTTGCGCCCATCCCGGCCAGCGCGGCCTATAGCGTATCGAAGGCGGCCGCAATCGCGTTGGGTAAAGCCTTGACGGCGGATCTGTCAGATCGCTTTCCGAACATCGTGATAACCACCTGGATGCCAGGCGTTCTTGCGACCGATATGGGTTTGCCAAACGGCCTCGATCCAGCAATCGCGGCGAGATGGGGCGCGACGCTGGCCCTGTGGCATGACCCATCCTTGAACGGCGCGATTTTCGAGCGTGACCAGGAGTTGATCGAGCATCGATCGATAAAGCGGCGCATCAAGGATCTTATTCTACTGCGGAGAAGGCCAGCACCGCGCCGATTGGCGGTGGAGGAATGACCTCAGCGCCATCTCCCTGGCATCAGCCGAAAGTCTATTGCGCCCGTCATTGGCCGCAGCGCTCGACCATCTCCGCGCAGACCACTTCGATGATCGACCGATAGTTATCTTTGATCAGTGGGTGCAATGCTGCGGGCGCCGCAAAACTCTCCGGCGCTTTCTTTTCGTAGATTGCCGTATAGCTGATCACCGCGGCCAGAAAGTAGGTCGAAGCCGTGCCGTGGGGAGCGTCGTCGGAATAGAGATCCGTAGGCTTGAGGTCTTTGAGGGCCGTCTCGGTCAGCAGCTTTGAGAGTACGGACGCAACAGGGATGAAACGTATGTCGAGTTTGGGTCGGCTTTCCTTGAGCTTCGCCACATAGTCCACGTACCAGCCATGATATTCGCCGCGGTTGAAGGCGTGATACTTGGCCATTGCCGACGCGTTGGGCGGGAACGCGGACGAAAAAGCGGACATGTCCGCCCAGCCTTCGTAGATGAAATAGACAAGTTCAGGTTTCTGGCCCGAAACCCAGTCCAGCACGGTCAGCGTGTCTCCGAGCGGCGTCTGTTTATCCGGATTGTCGTCGCCATCATAAGGCGCGTCCGCGCCTTTGTACTGAATGAAATTCGGCGGGTTCATCACCATGGTGTTGAAGGACGCCTTATTGAAGGTCGCGGCGTCGGAATTCCAGACTTGCGGAACGCCGGCGAACGACCAGTTGTCGATCGGCGGCAGGTCTTTTGCGAAATCGCGCAGCAGGCCCCATTGGCCGTCAACCGCGTAACGTCTGCCGTCCGCCAGAGCGAGTTGATGAAGCCAGTGCGGCACGGTCGTTTCACCGCTGGACGTCAGGTGATGAATAAGACTGTTGCCGAAGATATAGGTTCGCACGTCGTCGGTGCGCACCTGGGCGGAAGCGCCAGACGTCAGCAAAACGAAGAGGACAACGGCGATGAGCCTCAAGGTCGGACGTCCCGTTCTGAGAGGCGCGCTTTCGCGACGGGTTTGACGTTCTCTCGGTGACGAAGGATTGGCCCGCGCAGCGCCAATGCGGCTCCGATACGGCGCATATATGAAGCGCGGCGTGCGAGGAGCAAAACCACGCACCCTCGCAACGCGCAAGCCATAGCCGGTTCGAGCGACTATTTGACGACGACGATGTCGCCGGGCAGGAGGGCTGAGAACTGTTTGGATTGGATGACCTTCTGCTCGCCGTTCTCGCGGCGAATGACGTCATAGACGACCTCTTGGGCGCCGCCGGGGCCGCCCATGTCGGCGACGGTCGTCAGGCCGCGGCCCGTCATCCTGCGATACGCGCTCTGGGCCGCTTCGATGTCGATGTCGAGCAGGTTGACGTCGCGCTCCAGCCGGCCGATCTCGGTGTCGATGTCGGCGCGCCGATCCTGCTTGAGCTTGATGATCTCCCGGCTGCGCGCCGCCACCATGCTGTTCATGCGCGCCATCGAAACCGTGACGGAGGTCTCGCGGTCCTGGAGTTCGGCGATGCGGCTGCGTTCTTCGAGGCTGCGGTCGGCCCGGGTCAGTCCCTTGGCTTGCAGCGTCTCGACGTCCTGCAGGATCTTGGTGCGAAGCGACAGCTGATCCGCCACGCGGCTCACCTGCTTGGAGAGGCCCTCCAGCTCGTTCTTCGCCAGCGCGTCCTCGCGTTCGAGCGAGGCGAGCAGCGTCTCGTACGCCGTCTTGCGGCTTTGGAACAAGGACACTTGGGCCGCAATCAGCTGCTCCGCCTCCGGCTTGCCGACGAGGCGGATCAGACGTTCGGGAACCTCGATGTGGTCGGCGTTGTCGCGTTCGGCGTAGAGCCGCGCCAGCGCGGCCAACGCCCGCTTCTGCTCCGCCGTCGCCCGGCGCAGGCGCGTGGCTTCGACCTCGACGCCCATGCCGGCGCCGCCGCCGGCCGCCGCGTCGGCCTGAGCCCGGAACACGCCGCCCGACGTCGCGATCGCCTGAATGATCGTCATGCCGGGCTTCCAGGGCGCGGCGCCGGGTCGGGCGACGAGGCCCGTGATGAAGATCGGGCGGTACTCCACGATCTCGACCGTGACGTAGGCGTCGCGGCCGGAAATCTTCGAGGCGCGGTCCGACAGGTTCTGTTCAAGCGCGGCGACGCTCATGTCGCGCACGTTGACGCGGCCGATGATCGGTATGGAAATCGTGTACGAGGAACTGATCCGGTACTCGCCGGCGATGTCGGAGACGCCGGACGACTTCACCGTGATGCGCTCGGCGTTGCTCAGGTTGTCGGCGTCGCTCGTCTGCGGATCGTCGGGACGATTGGGCTCGGCGCTGAGCACGGCCGGGGTCGCGATCGAGGGCGGCGCGTCGGCAAGCGGCGGAATGACGGCGGCGGCCGTGAACGCGGACGGGCTCGGCAAGCTTTGCTGGCCGATGAGCGCGCCCGACAAGGTTTCAGACGACCCCGTCTGCTGCGCGATCGCAGTGCCCGACAAAATCAGCGCCGGCGCCGCGACGGCGAGTATGCGAAGGCGGCCGTGCGTGAAATGACGCGAGGACCAATGATGAAAGTTTTCTACCGCACGCGCACGCAACTTCGACATCGCCGCTACCCCTACTCGATACGCCACATGACGCCGCGCAAAACACACGCCGCGCCGAACTCAAAAATACCGCCGCACCCTTTTGCACCG
>JBQTKA010000033.1:0-30983 GCA_052386495.1 Hyphomicrobium sp.
GGCTCCCCCGGGGGGGGCCCCGGGCCTCCTGGGGGTTGCCCACCCCCCGCGCCCGGCCGTTCGGTGGTGGGGGGGGGGGTGCGGGCCCGCCGCTTGCGCCATTGGGGCCGCTGCCCCTCACCCTGACCCTCTCCCCATCGAAGGCGATGGGGAGAGGGAAATCATGCCGCCTTGCCGGTGAAGCCGGCGTAGCCCGATGTCTCCAATTCCAGCGCCAGTTCCTTGCCGCCGGTCTTCTGAATCTTGCCCTCGGCGAGCACGTGCACCTTGTCCGGCACGATGTAGTTCAGCAGCCGCTGATAATGCGTGATGACGAGGAAGGCGCGATCCTTCGCGCGCAGCGCGTTGACGCCGTCGGAGACGATGCGCAGCGCGTCGATGTCGAGGCCGCTGTCGGTTTCATCGAGCACGCACAGCGTCGGCTCCAGCAGCGCCATCTGCAGTATTTCCGAACGCTTCTTCTCGCCGCCCGAAAATCCGACGTTGACGGGCCGCTTCAGCATCTCGATGTCAATGTTGAGTTCGGCGCCCTTCTCCTTGACGAGCTTCATGAACGCCGGCGTCGTCAGTTCGTCCTGGCCACGTTTTTTGCGCAGCGCGTTGGTCGCCGTGCGCAGAAACGTGAGCCCCGCGACGCCCGGAATTTCCATCGGATACTGGAACGCGAGGAACACGCCCTTGGCGGCGCGCTCGTCGGCCTCCATTTCGAGGATCGACTCGCCGTTCCACAGGATGTCGCCCTTCGTCACCTCGTAGCCGGGGCGGCCTGCCAGCACGTAGGCGAGCGTCGACTTGCCGGAGCCGTTCGGCCCCATGATCGCGTGCACCTCGCCCTTCGGCACCTTGAGCGACAGCCCGTTGAGGATTTTCTTGTCCTCATCCTCGAGCTTTACGTGCAGGTTCTTGATTTCGAGCATTTCACTAACCTTTCAAGCCGGCTATTCGGCCGAACGTTCTTATTCCGTCATGGCCGCGAAGAGCCTGCCCCTGCGAAGGCAGGGGCGGCCATCCACGACTGGTGAACCCAACTGCATGGTCATCCTCGGGCTTGTCCCGAGGATCCATGTCGCCAATGGCCCGGGAGCATGTGGAACGTTGGGTCCTCGGCATGAAGCCGAGGATGACGTCACCGGGTGGGCGCGGTCGCCGCGCATCGCCCGACGCTCTCCACCCATCCCGTAATGGCCGCGAAGGCGGCCATCCACGGCAACGAATTGCTGACGCAATGCGCGCGGCGTCATCGACGACGCCGGCACATGCGCACTGCTCTCCACACAACCGCCGCTGCGGCCGGTCGTGGATGGCCGCCTTCGCGGTCATGACGATAGTGGGCGGGACTGGCCGAGAAGCGCGATCACCCAACGCTCCCTTCGAGCGAAATCCCGATCAGCTTCTGCGTTTCCGCCATGAACTCCATCGGCAGATGCTGCAGCACGTCGCGCACGAAGCCGTTGACGACGAGCGCGATGGCTTCCTCCTTCGAAAGCCCGCGGCTCTGGCAATAGAACAGCGTGTCGTCGGATATTTTCGACGTCGTCGCCTCGTGCTCGAAGTGCGCGCTTGAATTCTTGGCTTCGATATACGGCACGGTGTGCGCGCCGCATTTGTCGCCGATCAAAAGCGAGTCGCAGTTCGTGAAATTGCGCACGCCCGTCGCCTTGCGATGCGCCGAAACCAACCCGCGATACGTATTCTGCGAATGCCCGGCCGCGATGCCCTTCGAGATGATGCGGCTGGATGAATTCTTGCCGAGGTGGATCATCTTGGTGCCGCTGTCGACCTGCTGATAGCCGTTCGACACCGCGATCGAATAGAACTCGCCGCGCGAATGATCGCCGCGCAGCACGCAGCTCGGATACTTCCAGGTGATCGCGGACCCCGTCTCAACCTGCGTCCACGAGATCTTCGAATGATGGCCACGGCAGTCGCCGCGCTTGGTCACGAAGTTGTAAATCCCGCCCTTGCCGTTCTTGTCGCCGGGATACCAATTCTGCACGGTCGAATACTTGATCTCGGCGTCGTCCAGCGCGACGAGTTCGACGACGGCTGCGTGGAGTTGATGCTCGTCGCGCATCGGCGCCGTGCAGCCTTCGAGATACGACACGTAGGCGCCCTTGTCGGCAATGATGAGCGTGCGTTCGAACTGCCCGGTGTTCTTCTCGTTGATGCGGAAGTAGGTCGACAGCTCCATCGGGCAGCGCGTATTCGGCGGCACGTAGACGAACGAGCCGTCCGAGAACACCGCCGAGTTCAACGCCGCGTAATAGTTGTCCGACTGCGGCACGACGCTGCCCAGATATTTCTTCACCAGCTCCGGATGCTCGCGCACGGCTTCCGAGAACGAGCAGAAGATGACGCCCGCCTTCTTCAATTCGTCCTTGAAGGTGGTGACGACGGACACGCTGTCGAACACGGCGTCGACGGCAACGCGCGAAGAGGTCACGCCGGCGAGGATTTCCTGCTCCTTGAGCGGAATGCCGAGCTTCTTGTACGTCTCCAAAAGCTGCGGATCGACCTCGTCGAGCGACTTCGGTCCGGTCGTCGATTTGGGCGCCGAGTAGTAATACTGGTCCTGGAAATCGATCTTCGGATAGTGAACCTTCGCCCACGTCGGCTCGGTCATCGCGCGCCAGCGCGTGAACGCCTCCAAGCGCCATTCCAGCAGCCACGCCGGCTCGCTCTTCTGCGCCGAGATGTAACGCACGGTCGATTCATCCAGACCCTTCGGCGCTTTCACGCTCTCGATTCTGGTCTCGAACCCGTACTTGTACTGGTCGACGTCGATCGTCTTGACCTGATCGATCGTCTCCTTGACGGCTGCCATTGCACTTCCTCTCTACGCGGCCAGAGCCGGCTGGCTCACGATGGTCTTGAACGCGGCGACGAACGCCGCGATGTCGTCTTCTGTCGTATCCGGTCCAAGGCTGACGCGGATGGCGCTCCGACTGACGTCGGCGCCGTATCCCATGGACTCGAGCACGTGACTTGCGCCGACCTTGCCCGACGAGCACGCCGCGCCGGCGCTGACCGCCACGCCAGCGAGATCGAGCTTGATGACGAGCGTTTCGGCCGGACGGCCTGGCAACGCGAGCGACGTCGTGTTGGCGATCCGCGGCGACTCCTTGCCTATGACGAGCGCGTCCGGCGTGATGTCCAGAACCGCGCTTTCGAGCCGGTCCCGCAGCTTGGCGACGCGCGCAATCGCGGCGAGATCAGCGAGCGCCGCTTCCGCCGCCGCGCCGAAGCCTGCGATGGCGCTGAGATTTTCCGTACCCGCGCGGCGCCGACGCTCTTGCCCGCCGCCGCGAATGAGGGGGGCCAGATCGAGCCGATCGCGGATCACGAGCGCGCCGACGCCCTTCGGGCCGCCGAGCTTGTGCGACGACAGGCTCATCAGATCGAGGCCTAACGCCGCGAAGTCGATCGGCAGACGGCCGGCGGCCTGCACGGCGTCGCTGTGCGAGAGCAGTCCATGCTCGCGCGCCAGCGCCGCCATTTCGGCGATGGGCTGCACGACGCCCGTTTCGTTGTTCGCCGCCTGAAGCGAAACAAGCGCGCGGCCTGATCCCGCGTCGCACGCCGCAATGTCCTCTATGCGCACAAGTCCGTCGCGAGCCGTCGCAACCGTTATGATATTCGCTTTCGAGGCCTTTGCCGCCGCCAGCACCGAGTCATGCTCGACGCCGGCGACGAAAATCGTCTCCCACGGCTGCGCCATGACCCAGGCGTTGGCTTCCGTCGCGCCGCTCGTGAACACGATTTCCGAAGGCTTGGCTCCGACGAGACGCGCCACCTGTTCACGCGCACGTTCGACGACGCCGCGCGCCGCGCGGCCTTCGGCGTGAACGGAAGACGGATTGCCCAAGAGTTCGAGCGCGGAGATCATCGCCGCTTTCGCCTCAGCGCGCACCGGCGCCGTCGCGTTGTAATCGAGATAGAGACGGCGGCTGGCCCGGCGCGGCAAATGAGGCGCCGCTTCCCGCGTGGCGCCGATCGGCGCGCCGCTGGCGACATCCGCGAGCGTGACGCCGGAGAAGAAATCCGACGTCGCCTGACCGAGCGCGGTCCAAAGGTTGTGCGTCACGCACGGCTTGTCGCGCGAACAGCGGGCATCGTCGTCGGTGCAGCGCGTGAAGCGCGTTTCTTCCTCGACCGCCGCCATCACGTCGTTGACGGAAATGTCGGCCGCAGCGCGCGCGAGTTTGTAGCCGCCGCTCCGCCCGCGCGCGCTCTCGACGAGGCCGGCGCGGCGCAGGGGCGCGAAAATCTGTTCGAGGTAGGCCAGCGGCAGACCCTGCCGTTCGGCGATCTGCGACAGCGGCACGGCGCTCGCGTCCGCCTGGCTGGCGATATCCGCCATCGCCATCACCGCGTATCGGCCTTTGGTGGTCAATTCCACGTCGTTGAACTCCGGACTATCGCCGCCCCAAGCGGCGGCGAAATCCTCACACCCAGCGCATCAGGCTTGCTTTTGACGCCCCGGGTCGTGCTAAGAGACCCGCCCGATCCCCAGCGCGCGCTTATTTGGTGCGCCATCGCTGATTTCGAATGGTTCTAAACTGACTATGGAAATCCCGATCCCAGGAGTCAAGGATTGAGATTTCACCGCACAACGATGTGAACCGTGGCGGCGCGCGCCCCAGGGCCGTCAGAGGCCCGGCCCGCCGCCTTCCTTGTCCTCAGTTTTCGAGATCCTGACACATGCCAGAATTGATCATCAACGGCCCCGGCGGCCGGATCGAAGCGCGCTACCATCACGAGAGCAAAGCCGACAGTCCGATCGCGCTGATCCTGCATCCCCACCCGCAGTTCGGCGGCACGATGAACAATCAGGTCGTCTATTCGCTCTATCACACGTTCGTTGAGCGCGGCTTCTCCGTGCTGCGCTTCAATTTCCGCGGCGTCGGCCGCAGCCAGGGCGTCTGGGACGGCGGACCGGGCGAACTCGCCGACGCGGCGTCTGCGCTCGACTGGCTGCAGCTCGTCAAGCCGGACGCCAAGACGTGCTGGATCGCCGGCGTGTCGTTCGGCACCTGGATCGCCATGCAGCTCTTGATGCGCCGGCCCGAGATCGACGGCTTCGTGTGCGTCGCGCCGCCGTCCAACCTCTACGACTGGAACTTCCTCGCGCCATGCCCCTCGTCCGGCCTTGTCCTCAGCGGCGACAAGGATCGCGTGGTGCCGACGGCGACCGTTGTCGACATGGTCGCCAAGATCAAGGTGCAGAAGGGCATCAAGATCACGCATGAAGTGGTGGCCGGCGCCAACCACTTCTTTGAAAACAAGACCGAAGAACTCGCCAAGATCGTCGGCGGCTATCTCGATCAGCGCATGGTCCAGTTCGAGCAGGACCGCGCCCGCGACAAGGAGCGCGAGCGCGAGCGCGAGAAAGAGCGCCAGCGCCAGCGCGAACTCGAGCGGATGGAGGCCCAAAGCGCGCCGGCTCCGACCAGCGGCGACGACGACGGCGAAGAGTGATCGCGCCGCAGCACTACGAAATCGCCCGCCAGCCAAGCCAGACAGCCAGAATGCCGGCTGCGAATGGAGCGAGCCCAAAGATCGCCACTAGCCGATAGAATTCGCCCGGCGCCGTCGCCCGGAGCACGACGTCGCCCGTCTCGATCGGCCCATAGATGATGTGGATCGAGCCGTGGGCCAGCGCGCTGATGATGACCAGCGCGCCCAGAAACACGGCGATGGCGCCGATCAGTATTGCGGCGACCGCTACTCCGGCTTTGAAGATGGCCATGGCCAACCCTCCAATTCCTTCGTCCAAGGCGCGTGATCGCGCATTCCTTCTCCCCGTCCTTACGGGCCTAAGTCCAGGAGGAGGGGCAGCAGCAAACTCCGCAGAAGCCGCTGCGCCTCACCCCGACCCTCTCGCCACTCCAAGGTCGGGGGAATGGGGTGAGGGGGAAGAACGTGGCTTGACAATTACGCCGCCGGACATCGGCTTGGCGACGCCAGTGGTGCCTGGGAACGTGATCGCCAGTCCCTTGAGGCAGCGCACGGCCATGTAGGCCCAAGCCTCCGCCTCCAGTGCGTCGCCGTCGAAGCCCGCAGCTTCCGCCGGAACGACCGCGTGCTCGACGAGCCCCGCGATCATCATCATGATCGTACGGTTGCGCCGCCCGCCGCCGGCGATCACCCACAGCTCCGGCTCCTCCGGCATGTGCTCGCGCGCCCGCGCGATCGCCCCGGCCGTGAACGCGGTGAGCGTCGCGGCCCCGTCCTCGACGCTCAATCCGTCGACCAAGTCCCAGAAGAACGCATTGCGGTCGAGCGACTTCGGCGGCGGCGCGGCGAAGAACGAATGGTTGAGATAGAAGCGCACGACATCCTCGTGCGCTTTTCCGAGCGCGGCGGCCCGTCCATCCTCGTCGCGCGCTGCGCCGGCGCGCTTGAGCATCCAGTCGTCGATCAGCGCGTTGCCGGGACCGACGTCGAACGCCATCAACCGGCCGTCGCGGCCGATCCACGTCACGTTGGCGACGCCGCCGATGTTGACGATGGCGACGGGTCGCTCGGGCAAATTGTTGGCGAGCGCGCGGTGATAGACCGGAACCAGCGGCGCCCCCTGCCCGCCGGCGGCGACGTCGGCGGCGCGCATATCGTAGACGACGGGTCGACCGACCCGATCGGCGAGCCGCGCGCCGTCGCCGAGTTGCACCGTCAGTCGCTTTTCGGGCCGGTGCAGCACCGTCTGGCCGTGAAAACCGACGACATCGATGGCGTCCGGCGCCAGTTTCTCGCGCTGAAGAAACGCGGCAATGGCCGCGGCGTGAAAATCGGTCAGCTCGCGTTCGACGCGGGCCAGAGACGCCGGGCGCGCGTCGCGCGTTTCAAGACCGCGCGCCTCGGCCAGCGCATCGACGAGCGACCGTCGCATCGCGGCGTCATAGGCAATGGTCATCGACGGGCCGCGATCGATCAAGTTTTCGCCGTCGGTGTCGAGCAGCGCCACGTCGACGCCATCGAGCGACGTGCCGCTCATCAGCCCCAGCGCCCGCATCGCCCCGCCCCCTAGCTTGCCCATCGTGCCCGTCCCGTGCAATTTGGCGCGCCTTGAATCAAGTCGCAAAAAAGAAACCCATGACCGCGCTGAAATCCGACTTCCTGAAGATTATGACCGAGCGCGGCTTCGTCCACCAGGGCTCGGATCTCGAAGGCCTGGATAAGCTGGCCTCGGGCGGAAAAGTCGTCGCCTATGTGGGCTACGATTGCACGGCCCCCTCGCTCCACATCGGTCACCTGCTGTCGATCATGATGCTGCATTGGCTGCAGGCGACCGGCGCCGGCAAGCCGATCGCGCTCATGGGCGGCGGCACGACGCGCGTCGGCGATCCCTCCGGCAAGGACGAGACGCGCGTGCTGCGTTCAGTCGAAGAAATCGACGCCAACAAAGATGCGATCAAAGGCGTCTTCGCGAAGCTCCTTAAATTCGGAGAAGGCGCGAAGGACGCGCTCATGCTCGACAACGCCGAATGGCTCGCGCCGCTCAACTACATCGACTTCCTGCGCGACGTGGGGCGCCACTTCTCGGTCAATCGCATGTTGACGATGGATTCGGCGAAGCTTCGTCTCGATCGAGAGCAGGAGTTGAGCTTCATCGAGTTCAATTACATGCTGCTGCAGGCCTACGACTTCGTCGAACTGGCGCGGCGCTACGGCTGCAATACCCAGATGGGCGGCTCGGACCAGTGGGGCAACATCGTCACCGGCATCGATCTCGGCCGCCGCATGGGGTTGAAGGATCAGCTCTACGCGCTCACCTGTCCGCTGCTGACGACGGCGTCGGGCGCCAAGATGGGCAAGACGGCTTCGGGCGCCGTGTGGCTCAACGACGAGGGCCCGAAGGAGTTTTCGCTCTCCGCCTACGCCTACTGGCAGTTCTGGCGCAACACCGAAGACGCCGACGTCGCGCGCTTTCTGAAGCTTTTCACGCTGCTGCCGATGGACGAGATCGCGCGCCTCGCGTCGCTGCACGGCGCCGACGTCAACGAGGCCAAAAAGGTTCTGGCGACGGAAGCGACGGCGCTGGTCCACGGCCGAGACAAAGCGGAAGCCGCCGCGGAAACCGCGAAGAAGACGTTCGAACAGGGCGCGCTCGCGAGCGATCTGCCGACGGTCGAGATTGCCGCCTCAGATTTGGCGGCGGGCGTCGGCGTGCTGGCGGCGTTCGTCAAAGCCGGTCTCGTGGCGTCAAACGGCGAAGCGCGGCGTCAGATCCAGGGCGGCGGACTCCGCGTGAACGACGCCGCCGTCTCCGACGAGAAATCGCAGATCTCGACCGCGCATCTCTCCGAAGGCGTCATCAAACTCTCGCTCGGCAAGAAAAAGCATGTGCTGCTGAAGCCCGTCTAAGCATGCCTTTCTTGTCATGGCCGCGAAGGCGGCCATCCACGACAACAATCGGCTCCCGATTTTCGATCGCGTTTGGAAGAAAGCCACGGTCGCGCGCCAAATCGCGGTGCGCCGACATGGATGGCCGCCTTCGCGGCCATGACGGGCAAATCGTGACTTCGTCATTCGCAGGGCAAACCGATCCACGTGTCATCCCGGGCGAGCCTCCGTGCGGCGAGACCCGGGACCCAGGGATCGCCGCGCGCAAGCCTGGGTCCCCGCCCTGTGATGCGCATGTGCGCATCACAGAGCCGGGATGAAGAACCGGCAACACAGACGCTGACGGGATCCTTTTGATGGCGGCTTCGGGCGAACGATGACTGCATTGCTCGAACAATCAAAGCACGGCTTTCGACGCCGCCGCGGCCATGACGAAAGGTGCGCGCAAAGGCGTAAAACAGACCATCCCTGCTGCTGAAGCCCTTATGAACCGATGGCGCGACGCTCCCTCTCCCCGCCTGCGGGGAGAGGGTTGGGGTGAGGGGCAGGCTCTTTGCGGCCATCACGAGAATTTTGCCGACGTGCGCCGACGCAATCACTGCAAAGTCGCCCTAGTTCTTCGATTTTGGCTTCGGCGGCGGCGTCGTCGATGACCAGCCGTCCACGGGTTCGCCGGCCGCGGCGCGCGCGGGCTTTTCGGTCTTCGACGGCGGACGACTGACGCCTGCGTCGCCGGGCGGCGCGGCGCGCACGCGCTCGGACGCGGGCTTCGCAGGCGCCTTCTCCTCGCGCACCTGCACTTGCGGATTCGCCGCCGTCATCTGGAAAATCTCGCGGAAAATTCCCGGCGCGACGATCGACAGCGGATTGACGATAACTTGGGGATCGGCAAGCGGCCCCTGCACCGCGAACGTGATGCCGAAAATGCCTTCGCCCTGCGCGCCCGAGATCAGCTGTCCAAAAATCGGAATGCCGCCGAAGGCGCTGTTCAAACCGTTCAAGGGAATGTAGCTGCCGCCGAGGTTGATCTTGCGCGTCTTGAAGTCGACCTTGCCGCGCACGCTGGCGCCGACGAGCGGTCCCTTCATGTAGGCGTCTTCGAGCACGAACTGGCCGTAGCCGATCGAAAACGGCGCGCGCATGCGATCGAACTCGAAAACTTCGCGCGTCACGTTGCGCTGACCGCCGGCTGAGATCGCCGGTTTTCCCGGGTCGGCGCCGCTGAACACTTCGCTGACGACCGGATCGCCCAGCACCTTGAACTGATCGACCCACAGCGTTCCCGTCTTCTCGGCCGCGCCCTTGCCGTCGAGATTGATCTCAAGCTTCAGAAGCCCGCCCTGCATGTTGGGATAGAAGTCGACGAGCTTGAGGACCTGGCCGGCGTCGACCGAGTCGACCACCAGCCGTCGTGCGCCGCGAGACGGGTCGAGCGCGGCCGCTACCGTCGCGCCGCCGTCCATGCCGCCTCGGATGTCGAGCGCGGTGAGATTGCCGTCGCGTTTCGAAAGCTTGATCTTCAGGCCGCGCAGCGACGTCTCGGACGCGCCGAGCACTGTCGAGACTTCCGCGGCGACATCGACTCCGCGGCTCGATTTCGACGGCTTGGATTTGGGTTCGGGCGCTGCGCCCACCTGGAACATCGAGCGGAAAAGATCGCGGCCGTCAAAAGTCGGCCCGTTCGCCTTGATGTCCCAGACGTTGTCCTTGCGCAGCGATCCTTGAACCTCAAGCCGCGAAACCACATTGAGCGCGAAGGTCGGGAAATAGAACTCGGTCAGCCGATTGTCGGCGCCGACGCCCAGCCAGCCTTCAACCGCGATGTCGTCGCCGGAGATGCGGAAATTCTGCAATTCCGACTTGTTCTGACCCTTGCCGGCGACGAGGTCGGCTTCAAGCGCGGCGCTGCGGCCCGACGCCTTGCGCCACGCCAACGGCTCGATGACGATTTCGGATTGGGTGAGATCGGCCTTCAACTTGATCGCTGGCTCGGGCAGGTCGCCCTTCTGATACGAAATTTCGATCGCCGCCACGCCGCGCACGACGTCGTTGACGTCGAGGCCAAGCTGCGTTCGGTCGGTCTCGTCGAGGTTCGCCGTGATCTTGATCGGCGGCTGCTCGCCGGCGGCGGGGCCGAGCATGCGCTGGCCGGCGATCTTGGCCGGGACGCCGTTGACGAGCAGGTCGCCGCTGGCGTTGAGCGTATCGGGCGTGAGATCGAGGTTCAGGGTGAAGCCCTGGACGTCGAACTGGCCAGCAATCTTGCCGAAGCGCCCGTCCGCAATGCGCGCCTTGCCCTCGACCGTCACTTCGTCGGGCGACACCTTGCCCGCCAGCGGCAGCTTGATCTTAAATTGCGCGTCCACCTTACCGTCCGCCGCCTTCGGGAACGGGGCGGCGTCGCGCACCGCGCGCATAGGCAATTGTTCGACCGCTTCAAGGAAGGGTCCGAGCGCGGCTTGCGTCGAGAACGTCACTTCGCCGTCCGGGCGATCCGGATCGACGTTCGGAGAATAGAGCCGGGCGCCTTTGAGCGGCACCTTGCGATCGCCGGGAAGAACCACGGCGGCGTCCGGCGCCGTCACTTCCAGCACGTCGTTTTCGAGACTGACGAGGCCGCGCGGCGCAACGATCGGCGCCATGCCGGTCATCGGCGCGAAGGTTGAATTCAGCGCCTGGAACGAGGCGGAGAGCCGTTCGCCGCGCGCGCTGTCGGCCGGCGACTCTTTAGCCAGATAATCGCCCGTCAGCAGCAAAATCGCGCCGCCTTTGAACTCGGTCGCCGATACGTTCTCGCCGACCCACTGGCGCGCGGCAGGCGCGAGCGCGCGCGGCCACAGCGCCTTCAACGTCGCCAGCGGCATCGCCGAGATCTTGACGTCGGCGCGCGTGCTCTGGCCTTTTGGGCCGACCTGCGTCGTGGCGGTCGCGACCGCTTCCCCGCCCCCGCCCGCCATGCGGAATTTGCTGATCTCGACGAGGCCGCGCCGTGGCACGAGCGCGCCTTCGACCGTCCAGGCGTCGAGCGTGACCGGGGCTACGCCGAACGCAGGCGCCTCCATCACGCCGTTCTTGCCGTCGAGCGCAAAGCGCCATGTGGGCGGCTGCCCGGCGTCCGCGGCGACGTCCCGCATTTCCCCGGTGAACAGCATACTGCCGTCTGCCCATTTCATCGGGCTCGGCTCCAGCTTCCAGCGCCGCTCCTTGCCATCGAACGTCAATCGCAGGAGACCGCCTGTCAGCTCGAAGGGCTGCTTGAGTTCAGGATGCGCGATGCGCCCCGCCTTCGCCTCGACCGCGAGATCGGCGCTCTCGATGTCGCCCAGCGTCGAGAGCTTCACCGTCGCGTCGCCGGCGATCGGCAACTGGAACATTTTCAGCAGCGCGAACGGCGGGGCTGCCGCGCCAAGCGCCGCCGGCACGAAATCGCGCACCGTCGCCTTCACCTGCAGCGTGTCGGTTTTCTCCGACTCGTCAGTGAGGAACGAGAAGGCCCAAGGCCCATATTGCGAGTCGATCGTCGCCCGCCCGGAAATGACGCTGCGCCGGCGGCCGTGATTGAGATCGACGCTCGCATCCGCAATCCGCCAGCGGCTTTCCTGGCCAGCGTACTGCACGACGACAGCGGCGTTGGTGAGCGCAAACTCCGTCAAATAAGACGTTGCGCCGACGCGCCGGCGCGCACGCTTCGATGCGTCGGAGAGCATTTTCGGCAGGTTGACGGACGGCGGCGGCGTCGACGGCGCAATCGTCGTCGTCGCAGGGGTCGCGCCGTCGGCCGGCGGCGGCGCCGATCGATCGATGACAAGCCCGGCGTCGTCGGTGTAGACGAGGCTGACTTGCGCATCGATCAGTTCGATGCGTTCCGGCACCACGCGCGCGCGCCACAAGGCGGACGTCGAAATGGCGACGGCCGCGAGCGGCGCATGCATGAGCACGTCGCCGTCGCCTTCAAGAACGGTGAGGTCGCGCAGGCGGAATTCAAGGCCGCCGCTTGCGCCGAGGCGCAGTTCGGCGCCTTTGACGCGCACGGCGTTGTCGGAGAGTTCGGCGTTAATGCCGCGTTCGATCGATGAGGCGAGCACGTCGAACGTGATCGGCCCGTGCTTCAACCGCACCACCAGCACGCCCAGCGCCGCCAACGACAGCAGCGCGACGGGCGCAAGGGCATACGTCGCCCAGCGCCCGAAGCGAAAGAGACGGCGTGACAGCTGCCCGCGGGCGCGATCGGAGAGGCGGAACGGCGCGAACCGCGACGACCACCTGCCCGACTTCGGCTTGCGCGCGCCGGCCGGCATGGAACGCACGGTTGTGGGCGGCAGCGGCGGCGGCCCGGTCTGCGGCGATCCCCTGGCGCCGCGGCTGGCCGTCGGTCGACCGCCTGTCGGTTTTGTCGTCAACGCCGCTCCTAAACCCCGCTGGAGAACGGTCTGCGGGCCGACGGCGATCGCCGACCCCATGGTATGCGTCTCGGCCGCCGCGGATGCGCCTCTGTCCCGCGCGTCCTGTGCATGCGCGGCCGCGTCCCCGGCCGCGACTCGAATCCCTGCCCGCCGCCACCGACACTTGAATGCATCGGCTTTGGATTTCAATGCGTAACGGGGTAGATCGGCCGCCCGTTCCTACCGCACGTGCTCCGCGAAAGATGACCAAAGAAAGGCGCAAGATGACAGCGAAAGACGGCGCTCAGGCCCCGAACGTCAAACTGCCCGACGAAAAGGGCAAAGCCGTTCAACTCTCGTCTCTCAAGGGCCAGCCAGTGGTCCTCTATTTCTACCCAAAGGACGACACCACCGGGTGCACAGCGGAGGCCAAGGATTTTTCGTGCCTTGCGGACGATTTCGCGAAGGCCGGCGCCGTCATCCTCGGCGTCTCTCCCGACGACGCAGCCAGCCACGCCAAGTTCAAGGCCAAGCACGATCTCGGCGTGCGCCTGCTTGCCGACACCGAGAAAGCGGCAGCGGAGGCCTACGGGGTCTGGGTGCAAAAATCCATGTACGGCAAGACGTACATGGGCGTCGAACGATCCACATTTTTGATCGACGCCAAGGGCAAGATCGCAAAAAGCTGGCGCAAGGTGAAGGTGCCCGGCCACGCGTCCGAGGTGCTGGCGGCCCTTAACGCCTTGAAAACATAACTTTCGGCGCCGGATAGCCCAGCGCTTAGGCAACCGTTGGCGGCCCGCCACAGTGCCGTCGCAAGTCTTGCCTATTCCAAAACAAGGTGGGGATTTGCGGTGGAAATATCCTAGTCTTACTCTGTCACCGAGTTCTCAAACCTGCTAGGCGAATCACCAGCGTTTGCCGATGCCGGGTTGAAGCAGCGGCGTTAGCGCTTGCGCCGTCGCGTGCGGGAATGTCGTTCAGTTGCGTTGGGGAAGGGGCCAAAGTCCATGCTGCCGAATTTCAGAAAAGGCGAACTTGACGGTTCGAAAGTCCAGCCGAGTCTCGTCGCGAACGACGCGACCGCGCCGTATGCGCCGCGCGCGCCGCGGTCGGATGAGCGCCGCGCCGCCTCGATCATCGGCGCCGACCTGACGATCAAAGGCGATCTGCTCTCGAAGGGCGAGGTTCAGGTTGACGGCGCGGTCGAAGGCGACATTCACGGCAGCCATGTCGTCGTCGGCTCGACGGCGATCATCAACGGCAACGTGCTCGCCGAAGAAGTCATCGTTCGCGGCCATGTGGTCGGCAGCGTGCGCTCGAAGCGAGTGATGCTGCAGTCGACCAGCCAAGTCGAAGGCGACATCTTTCATCAGTCGCTGTCGATCGAGCAGGGCGCGATGTTCGAAGGCAAATCGCGCCGTTCGAACACCGATCCGCGCGACGACGCGGTTCACAATAAGCCGTCGCGCACGGTCCCGCCGAGCCTGCCCAACTAGGCGGCCTCCGCGACTGCTCGCGTTAACGAGGTTATTTTTGAGGCGCGCGGCCCGGCTGCGCGCCTCAACTGCGTCCGCGCCGCGCGGCGCTACGTTGAACCCGCGCCGGCGAGCGTTCGGCGCAGCGATCTGAGCAGCGCCTCCGCATCTTCCAGCTTGCGCACAAGATCGGGATCGCTCTTCAATTCCTCGATCATCATCCACGGCATCTGCTTCATCGCCAGCACCGTCGCTTCGAGATTCGACACGAAATCCGCCTCGCGCTTTTTCTCTTTCGGACCGAGCCGCAGCATCGCCGTCTCGAGATCCCCGTCGCGGGACAGAAAATGCTCCCGCGCCACCGGGTCCGCGAGAATTGCGCGCAGCTTGCGCAAGTCCTTCGAGTTGGTGATGCGCTGGCGATTGACCTTGTCGACGACGGCGTCGATGACGCTCGGCGTCAGCAGCTTCTTGCTGACCCCCAAGAGTTCGCGCGCCCAGCTGACGCCGGCGCCGTTCTCGCGCAATGCGACGAAGCGTTCGGAAAGCTGAAACACCTCGATCAGTTTTTCGAGTTCTCGAATTGAGATTCCGAGGATGCTCGCCGCGCTGGCCCGGCCCATCAGCTCGACGAGCCGATAGGCGACCATTTCCTTTTCGCGCGCGTCCCATTCCTTGCGCTGGCGATGGATGTAGATCCATACGCGCAGCCGCTCGTCCTCGGTCAGCGTGCGGTCCGTCACTTCGACGGGAATTTTGCGGTATTGCCGCCGTCCCTGTTCCACGAGCAGCTTTGAATTGGTCCACCGCCGCTCGCCGTCGATGATGCGATACTTTCCGGCAAGATCGGGGTGCGGCTCGACGAGCAAGGGCTCGAACACGCCCTCGTTCGCCTCGATCTGGCGTTGCAGTTCTTCGTCTTCCTTCGAACCGGCGCGCGGCTGGCGCGCATTGGGCGCGAGATCGTCGATGTCGAACTTGGCGCGGTAGGTGCGCAGCACCGTCGGTCCGAGACGGCGATCCTGAATGCCGACGACCTTGGGGCTTTGCCCGGCGGCGTCGATCATGGCGCGTCCACCGGCCCCGCCGTGCCAATGATGCGCGCGACCTCTTCGTCGAACTGCGCGCAATTGCGGATCACCGATCGGAACAGCTCGCCCTGCTTCTTCCAGACCGTCTCATGCGCCTTTTTCTCCTGCACTTGCAGGGCTTCGAGCTGCGCCGCCGTCTTCTCGACCCCGGTCATGAATTGACCGAAGCGCTCCGACGTCATCAGCGCGTAGAGTTCATCGGACTTCGAGGTGCGCGCCTCGTTGCTCACTTTCAGCGCATGCATCCGCACGATCTGCTCGCGCAGCAGCAGCGCCACGATCGCCGCGCGCGCCGGATTGGCGATGACGACGCCGTGCTCGACGTGAAGTTGCCGCTTTCCGGCCGGGAACGCGCGCGTCGAGAGCACGGCGTGATCGGCCTTCGCGGCGATCTTGTCGTCGCGCAGTTTCGTTGCGTGATCGGTTCGCCATGCCTGGTGATTCTTGGAATCGTAGACGATGACGCCGCATTTCTGGCCGTTGAGGCGCACTTCATGGATGACGTCGGCGCCGGCGTTGCCGCGTCCGACGCGCGTGATGAGGTCGTGCGGAAACTCCGCCTTCAGCGTCTCGAAAAGATCGACCTCGGCGCCCTCGCCCAAGTCCTCGACAGATTTGTTGTCGAGCTTGCGCTTCAAATCGTCGACGATGGCTTCGAACTTGAGACGCTCGGCCGCGTTCTTCGACTGCTCGGCGTTGACGGCGTCGAGTTTCGCTTTCTCCATCGCCCCGCGCACTTCAGCGACCATGCGCTCGGCCGCCAACTTCGCGTCAGCCGCTTCCTTCAGTTTCGCCGCCAACGCTTCCGACGCACGGGCTTCGATCTCCTGCCGCATCGCGCCTTCGCGCGCCGCGAACGCGGCTTTTGAGGCCTCGATCGCCGCGGCGCTCTCCGCACGCACCTGCTGGAGCTCGGTTTTGGTGCGCGCCTCGAACTCGGCCTGGAGTTGGCGCTCGTGGGCGTCGATCCGGCCCCGAACTTCCGCCAGCCGATCGTTCGGAATGGGCTGGTCGCAGGTTGGGCAGCGGTCGCCGGCGAGATGGACGTGCGGCTGGGAAGCGGCAGACGATTGAAAAAACGCCATATTTTCAGAACTCCTAAAAATTAGGTCCTAGAATATCCTATTTTTTCCCAAAAGTCAAGCCTTACAGCCTGCGCCCGAGAAACACGATCTCTCGGACGCCCTCACCCGAAGCCCCGCGCTCGAGAAAACCATTCTCGGCATAAAAGCCGACGTTGCGCGCGCCGCGGCTGGTGACAACATGCGCGCCCGGCGCGCCGGCGAGCTTGGCGTCGGCGACAAACTGGTCGATCAAGCGCGCGCCGAGACCACGGCCGCGATAGGCCGGCCCCAGATTGACGTGCAGATGCGCCGGATACACGCGCGTCAGGTCGCGAAACGTCTGAAAATAGGCGATGTCGGAAAAACGCTCGGTCGCGGCGGGATCGCTGATCGAACCCGCAAGATAACCCGCAACCGCGCCCGCCTGGTCGAAAGCGACGTAGGCAAACGGCGCATCGTGCGTCAGATAGCGGCCCAGCCACCGCTCGCGAAAGGCCGCGCGCTCAGAATCGCCGGCGAACGATTTCGTGTTGCTCGCCTCGAAGAACACGGCGTCGAGCCCGGCGTCGAGAGCCGCGCTCGGTTGCAGATCGCTATAGCGTCGGATGACGATGTTTGCGTCCGGCATGGCGTTTTAGACGCTGCGCCGGCGCGGCCTGCAACCGACTTCCCGCATCGCGCACAACAAAGTCGCGCGCGGCAATGTTCAAATGCGCTCGCGGCAGACCCGGCCATGCGTCGTCGCCCGGCACGCAAAGGCGCGATGGGCCGCATTCGCGTAGCCATGCCGCTTGTACGGAGGCAGGATCACGAGCGGCCCGCGCCAATAGTGATATGGCGCGTAGATCGAGCGGTCCGGACCGACCCATGCCCCGCTCGGTCCGATGAAGCGATCGACATGCGCGCGCC
The DNA here is from genome assembly GCA_052386495.1 of Hyphomicrobium sp. Lineage (GTDB taxonomy): Bacteria > Pseudomonadota > Alphaproteobacteria > Rhizobiales > Hyphomicrobiaceae > Hyphomicrobium_B. The sequence continues at coordinate 17,268 of JBQTKA010000033.1, forward strand.
GGAACGCGGCCACATGGCGCGCCGGCACATCGACCATCATCGCTGCGCCGGTCGCGTGATGGCGATGGCGGCGGTGCGAGGCTTCCGCCGTCGTCGCGAAGGCGATGATGGCTGCAAACGCCAGCGCGGCGCCGACCGCTGCGAGGAGGTATCGTCTCATGTCGGTGCTCCTGGACGCTCTAGGTTTCGAGCGCCGAGTAAAGCACTTTCGGGGCGCGCTCGTTCGATGCGGCGCAGGCAGAGTTAATTAACTTTCCTCGGCGATCGCCGCCAAAATCTTCTGACGGAACGCGGGCGGCAGATCGTCGGGCAACACGGGTTCTGGCTGCTTCGGCGGCGGCGCAGCGGCCGTCTTGGCCCGCGGCGCTTTCGTCGCGGAGGGATTGGGTCCGCCGTAGTTGCGGCTGAACGGTTCCGAAGGCTCATCGGGCGCGTCGCGGATGCGGGCGGGCGGCGGCGTCTGCACGGGCAGGCCATCATCCTCAACCTCGTACATCGCGTGGGCGACGCGCGTCGGCGGCGTTGCGGTCTGGGCGTACTGATTGGGGTGGGTCGCGCAACCGGCGAGCGCAAGCAAAGCGGCGAGCGCCGCAGGCCGCGCGATACGGGCGCGGAGGAAACCGGCCGGTCGACGGCCGTCGTGGTACGCGGACATGAGATACGCCTTCGAGAACGCAACAGGACGCAACGAACTGTCCCGAAGTGAAACAGGAAGACGTTAAAGACCGGCTAACGCAGAGAGGGGCGGACCGCCTGTCCGCCCCTCACTCCATCGACGTGATGCGTTAGTATTCGAGAATGCACGCGTTGTAGCGATTCCACCAGTACGTGCTGCTGGTCTGGATCGCCTTGCGCCGCAGCCAGGCGCAATCGTCGTAGTAGCCGTAGTACGCTGAACTCGCGATCAGAGGCGCCGACCAGTAGTAAGGATAGCGACTGTAATGGCGCCGCTTATGGCCACGCCATTTGTGCGCGCCGTTCCAAGTGTTGCCGCTCCACTTACGCGGCGGCTTCCAGCCGTCCACGCGGGCGGCGCGATTCTTGAAAACCGGGCGACCGATGCCCGGATTTGAGAACAGCTGCCCGGACGAACGCTGGCCCGAAAATTTCGGACCTGAAAACCTTTGACCCGAGAACCGCTGAGCGGAAAAACGCGGCGCCGACATGCGCGGCGCGCTCATGCGCGGACCGCCGCCGGAAAATATTCCTCCGCCCTTGAACCCGCCGCCGTCGCGGCGCGCGTCTGCAACCGTCGACGTCGCAGCAAGACCGGCTAAGCCGAGCATCGCGGCGATGGCGATAACGCCGAACGTTTTCATTTTTTGCCTCCTGACGATCGCCTTGGCGAAGCACAACGCAAAAGCTCGCTGCGATCGAGTCATTTCTCTGTTCGACTTACGAAACGCCGCATATGCGGGTTTGTTCCTTGGCGTCGTCGCGACCTCATTGGCGCCCACAACACGCCGCTGCTAACAAATTGAAGCGCCTCATTTCTGCTCTGGACACGTTGCGCGACTGCCCGCATGCTTTCGACTCTAGGGAGGAGCGCCGAACCCGAATTATACGGGGAGACCTTCGTGACCCATATCAAGCGCTCGACGGACGACGCATTCCGAATCCAGCTCGCAGGCTTCAGCCTGACGACGGCGGAAATCCTATACCGGCTTCCTGACCACCCCTCGTTGCTTCAGACCTACGTCTGGCAGGACTACGATCTGGCGCCGAAATTTCCGAAGCTCAAAGAGTTTCTCGATTTCTGGGTCGCCAAGATTGAAGGCCGCCTGTTCAAAGTCACGGTGGCGCACGCCAGGTTGATCCGCCCCGCCGAGTTGAAATTGATCGGGGCGGAATTGAAGGTTCACTAGGCCGCATGGCGAGCCGCAGCCCCGTGATCACCAGCGTCCGGGGTAGCTGGCCCGCCATTCATCGCGGCGATAGCGATACGGATCGTCGAAGCGCGGGCGATCGTACCAGCTGAACGAACGCAGATAAGGCTGCCGGTAAGCGCGCACATGATGCCGCCGCGGCGCGTAGGCGTCGTCGAAATCAACCGGCTCGTGGTAGCGCTCAGGATAACGCTCGCGCCGTGGCGCGCGACGGATGATCACCGTGTAGCGCTCTTCTCCGCCGTCGTCATAAGAGCCGTATCGAGCATCATCTCGATATTCGCCGCCATAACCGTAATAGCCCTCATCGAGATCGGCGGCCGTGGCGACGGCCGGCGCCGTCACCGCGACGGCGCACGCTGCAAAAACGCAAAGCGCTGCTTTCATGTCCCAGTCCTCCCTATCGCAGAAAAAACATCAAACGCCCGCAATTTTGAACGGCAGGTGAACGGTTCTGCTCGCGATGCGTCGATCGTCTCGACGCCGCGTCTAGCGCACGTTATGCCAGCGACCACCAGACGCCGCCGCTCCAGACGCCGAACGCGCCGGCGTCGTTGCGCCCAGCAAGCTCCACGAGATCGGCATAGACGGCGCGCGTGACGACCGCTTCCAGCCGGCCGCGCACGAGGACATACGGCTTCAACCCGCCGTCGGGGGCCTGCCGCTCGAACCGCAGCGGATGCTCGGCGTCGGCCGATACGACGTCATCGACGTTCGTGCGAAAGGTCAGTCGCTGATCTGCGCCCGTCCCCTGCACCGCCATTTCTACGGCCAGGAACGGCGCGTCCTCGATCGTGACGTCGACTTTCTCTGCGGGCGTGACGAGGTAGGTTCGCCCATCGGCGTCCTTTCGCATGATGCTGGCGAACAATTTCACGATCGCGATGCGGCCGATCGGCGAGCCCCGATAGACCCACACGCCGTCGCGTCGAACCGCCATGCCGATGTCGCCGCAATAGGGCGGGTTCCAATCCTCAACGGGCCGGGGTCCGCTTCCGGCGCCGCCCTCCGACGCCGCTCGTATCAAAGCGTCCAAGGCGCCCTGCGAGGCAGGCGCCATTTCGTCTTTCTTATCCGTCATTTGGGCGTCCGTGAAAAAGTCCTCTCAACGGATCAATCTAACGTAACATTCACTTGACCCTAGGGAGGCCGGGCAGGATCGTCCAGGCAAGACGGGCGTCGGTCGCGGCAGCGCGGCGCGGCGCGACGGCATGAGCTTCGCTCCGGCGCGGGCTCAAAACCGTCATCCACCAAGAGAAAGCGCGACGAGGCTCGGAATTTCGCATGAACACGCTTGCTGAGACACAAACCGACATCGTCCCGCGCCTCGAAGCCGCCGCCGAACGCGTGCAGCGGGCGCACAAGGCGGCCGCCTCGGTCATCTTCGGCCAGGATCAGGTCATCGAACGCACGCTGATCACGCTTCTCTCCGGCGGACATGCGCTTCTGATCGGCGTGCCGGGCCTCGCCAAGACGCTGCTCGTCGATACGCTCGGAAAAGTGCTCGGCCTCGACGCCAAGCGCATCCAGTTCACGCCCGACCTCATGCCGTCGGACATCATCGGTTCGGAAGTTCTTGAGGAAGAGCCGGGCCGCGCGCGCTCGTTCCGCTTCATCAAGGGGCCGATCTTCACGCAGCTGCTCATGGCTGACGAAATCAACCGCGCCTCTCCGAAGACGCAGTCGGCTCTGCTGCAGGCCATGCAAGAGCATCACGTCACCGTCGCCGGCCACCGCCACGACACGCCGGCGCCGTTCCACGTTCTCGCGACGCAGAACCCGCTGGAACAGGAAGGCACCTACCCTCTGCCCGAAGCGCAGCTGGACCGCTTTCTGTTGCAGATCGACGTCGACTATCCCGATCTCGTCGCCGAGCGTAAGATGCTCTACGCGACGACGGGCTCGGAAACGACGAAGCTCGACGCCGTGCTCTCGGCGCAAGAACTGATGGCGACGCAGCGCCTGGTGCGCCAGATCCCCGTACCCGACAAAGTCGTCGAAGCGATACTGAAGCTGGTGCGATCCGCGCGCCCCGGCACCGGCGTGAATGTCGAAACGGATCGCTTTGTCGCCTGGGGTCCGGGTCCTCGCGCCAGCCAGGCGCTGATGCTGGCGGTGCGCGCCAAGGCGCTGATCGACGGGCGCCTCGCGCCCTCCGTGGACGACGTCATCGCGCTCGCCGAGCCCGTCCTGAAACACCGCATGGCGCTGACGTTCGCAGCGCGCGCCGAAGGCGAGGACCTCTCCCACATCATCGCGCGCCTCGCGGCCCTCGTGGAGTAAAGGCGCATGGCGGGCCCTCAAGGGCAGCGGACGAACGCCGCCGCGGACGGGCGCCGCGTGCTCACGCTTGAACGCGAGGCCGTCAACCTCGTCGATCGCATGCCCGAACTTCTGATGGAGGCGGATCGCATCGCGTCCACCGTCGCGCAGGGCATTCACGGCCGCCGCCGCGCGGGGCCGGGCGAAACCTTCTGGCAATTCCGCCCCTATCAGCCGGGCGAAGGCGCGCACCTTGTCGATTGGCGCCGCTCCGCAAGCTCCGATCACCTCTACGTTCGCGAACGCGAATGGGAAGCGGCGCACACGCTCTATCTCTGGCCGGACATCTCGCCGTCGATGAATTTCCGCAGCCATCTCTCGCCCGTCACCAAGCGCGACCGCGTTCTGGTGTTGATGCTCGCTGCGGCCGAAATGCTCGTGCGCGGCGGCGAGCGCGTCGCGCTGCTCGCGCAAACGCAGCCGACGGCCAATCGCAACGCGGCGGCGCGCATCGCCGAGACGATCGTCGCCAACGCGGACGCGCCGCTCATCAAAAAGAGCCGGCCGCCGAAGGCCGCGCTCGGTCGCTTCTCCGGCCTCATCATGTTCAGCGACTTCCTCGCGCCGGCGGTTGCGATCCGCGAGCGCCTCCAAGTGTTCGCTGCGGCCGGCGCGTCTGGGCATCTGATCCAGGTGCTCGATCCGGCCGAGGAAACGCTGCCCTATCAAGGCCGCACCGAGTTTCTCGGTCCCTCGGGCCGGGAACGCTGGGTCGCCGATCGCGTCGAATCGCTCAGGCCCAAGTATCAAGCGGCATTTCAGGCGCACCGCGCCGAGATCGCGGAGATCGCGCATCGCTTCGGCTGGTCGTTTATGACGCACCATACCGATCGCCCCGCGTCTGAGCCGCTGCTGTCGCTGTTGATGCGGCTGCAAGGAACGGCCAGCGGATACCGATGGATGTCGGCCAGCTCCGATGTCTCCGAGAGGGCCCGATGACGCTCGGCCCCGTCGCGTTCCTCAATCCCTGGCTGCTTGGCGCGCTCGCGACGTTGCCCGTGATCTGGTGGCTGCTGCGCGCCGTGCCGCCGCGACCGGCTCAGATCCAATTTCCGCCGACACGGATTCTCGTCGGCATCGAGACCGATGAGAAGACCGTCGACAAGACGCCGTGGTGGCTGACTCTCATCCGCTTGCTGGCGGCGACGCTCGTCATCCTGGCGCTCGCCGATCCTGTGTTAAATCCGACGCGCGGGGCGTCGGTCAAAGGCGCCGGCCCGCTCGTCGTCGTCGCCGACAACAGCTGGGCCGCCGCCTCTCGCTGGCCCGCACGCGCGCGCATGATAGGTCGCCTGATCGGCGAAGCAGAAACTTCGAGCCGCGCCGTCATCGTGATCGGCACGGCGCCGGCCGCGAAAGCCATGTCGGCCAAACTCGAGTCGCCCGGCGACGCGCGCAATACGGCGGCGGCCATCAAGCCCGAGCCCTACGCGCCCGACCGCTTTGCAGCCGCCGCCGCTGTGGAGACCGCGCTGACCAACGCCAGCGCAAAAAATCCGAGCGTCGTCTGGCTTCACGACGGCGTCGATCACAAGCGCGACGCGAGCGCATTCGCCGAAAAGCTCCAGGCTTTGGGCGGCGGGGCGACGCTGGCCGTCATTGACGAGACGCGCGGCGAGGAAGCTCTTGGCCTGACGGCGCGGCTCGCTGAGAAAGGCAAACTCGAAGCCGTCGTGCTGTCGCCGTCGGGAACGCCGCGCTCGGGCGCCGTCCACGCCTTCTCGGCCCGGGGCGAGCGGCTCGGCGAGGCGACCTACAAGCTCGCGGCCGGCTCGACGTCCGCTGTCGCCGCCTTTGACCTGCCGCTCGAACTTCGCAATCAAGTGGCGCGCATCGAAGTGGCGTCCGAGCGTTCGGCCGGCGCGGTCAATCTCATCGACGCGGCGACGCAATGGCATCGCGTCGGCCTGATTTCGGGCGAAAGTCGCGAACAGGCGCAGCCCCTCTTGGCGCCGCTCTACTACATTCAAAAGGCCCTGGCGCCGTACGCCGAACTCGCCGTCTCCAAGGACGCCAACCTCGCGCAGGGCCTCGAAACCGTCCTGAAGCAGAACGTTTCGGCGCTGATGCTCGCCGACATCGGCACGCTCACCGGCGCCGCCGCCAAGCAGGTTGAAGACTTCGTCAAGCGCGGCGGGCTGCTTGTGCGCTTCGCCGGTCCGCGTCTCGAAAAGGCTGGCGACGACTTGCTTCCCGTCGAGCTGCGCTCCGGCGGACGGTCGCTCGGCGGCGCGTTGTCGTGGTCGTCGCCTCAGCCGCTCGCGGCGTTCGACGAATCGAGCCCGTTCGCCGGCTTGACCATTCCGCCCGACGTCAAAATCAACCGGCAGGTGCTCGCCGATCCGGCGCGCTTGACTCCCGAAGTGCAGATCTGGGCGCGCCTGGCGGATGGCACGCCGCTCGTCACCGCGACGAAACGCGGCGACGGGCAGATCGTACTGTTCCACGTCACGGCCAACTCGGACTGGTCGAACCTGCCGATCTCCGGCCTCTTCGTCGAAATGCTGCGCAAGCTTTCCTCAATGGGCCGCATCGGCGCCAGCGGCGCGGCGGGCGGCGATGGCGCCGCGCAGGACGCGAACGCGGCTGAGACGAATAACGTGCTCGCGCCCTTGAAGACGCTCGACGGACAGGGCGCGCTAAAAGCGCCGCCGCCGACGGCGGAGCCGATCAAGGCGAGCGCGCTTTCGACGACTGCGCCGTCGTTGCTGCATCCGCCCGGCTATTACGGCGCGACGGGCGCGCCGCACGCGCTGAATGTGCTGACGCCGAAGAGCGAACTCGTCGCCATCGGCAATTTGCCCGCCGGAATCACGCGCCTCGGATACGACAACGCCGCGAGCACGCCGCTGAAGCCCTGGGCGCTGGCGCTCGGACTCGGGCTGCTGCTGCTCGACATCATGGCGGTCTTGATCCTGCAGGCGGGCGGCTTGAACGCCGTACTCGATCGCCTCGCCGCCCCGCCGCGTTCGGCGACGACGGCGCTCGCGCTGTTGATCGCCGCCGCGGCGCTCTCTTTCGCGTCGGACGCGCGCGCGCAAGCTCCGCCCGAACCGGCGCCGGGCGCCGCGACGCCGCGCGCCGACGCGATGACCGCCGATCAGACGGCGATCTCGTCGACCAGCAAGGTCACATTCGGCTACGTCGTCAGCGGCGATCGCGAGACGGACGAGGCGAGCCGCGTCGGCTTGCTCGGCCTCGCCCGCGTGCTTGAGACGCGCACCGCCGTCGAGCCGGGCGAACCGGCCGCCGTCGACATCGCGAAGGACGAAATCGCCTTCTTCCCGATCCTCTACTGGCCTGTGCTCGAGAACGCCGAGACGCTCCCCGATGCCGCGATCGCCAAGATCGACGCCTACATGAAGGAAGGCGGCCTCATCATTTTCGACACGCGCGACTACGGCCAGGGCGGCGCGAACCAGCTGCCGACCGCCGGCAAGGGCGGCAACGCGCTGCAGCGGCTGTTGAGCAAGCTCGACGTTCCGCGCTTGGAGCCGGTGCCTGAAAATCATGTCGTGACGAAGTCGTTTTATCTGCTCCGCTCGTTCCCGGGCCGCTGGGACGGCGGACAACTTTGGGTCGAAGCCATTTCCGAACAGGAAGACGGCGGGCGGCACGGCCGTGTCTCGGACGGCGTGACGTCGATCATGATCACGTCGAACGATCTCGCCGCCGCCTGGGCGCTCGACGAGCGCGGCCGTCCGCTCTATCCCGTCGTGCCGGGCGGCGAGATGCAGCGCGAGATGGCGTTCCGCTCCGGCGTCAACATCGTCATGCATGCGCTGACCGGCAACTATAAAGCCGATCAGGTGCACGTGCCGGCGCTGCTCGAGCGGCTTGGGCAGTGAGGCGGCGCGGATGATCTGGTCGCAAAACACATCGCGTTGCGCAGGAGCGCCCCCTCTCCCCGTCCTTGACGGGGAGAGGGTTGGGGTGAGGGGCGGCTTCGCGCTCATCTCTTGGCTGCCCCTCACCCTAGCCCTCTCCCCATTCGCGTTATCGAGCGCGATGGGGAGAGGGAATGATTGCGAGCTTCGCACATGAACTGGTCGATTGATTTCGCGCCGATGCTGCCGCCGCCCATTCTGTGGGGACTGGCGCTCGCCGCCCTCGCGCTCGTGGCGCTGCTGTTCTTCAAGCGCTCGCGCGGCGCGTGGCTGCGTCTCGCCGCGCTCGCCGCGATGATCGCCGCGCTGCTCAACCCGACGCTGCGCGAGGAAGAACGCGAGACGCTCGCCAACGTCGCCATCGTCGTGCTGGATGAAAGCACCAGCCAGCGCCTCGCCGATCGTCCGGCGCAGACCGACGCCATCAAGGCCGACCTCGAAGCCAAGCTCGGCAAGATCCCAAATCTTGTCGTCAAATGGGTAGCCGGCGCCAAGCCGAGCGACCAGACGGCTGCTGGAACCAACCTCTTCGCCGACCTCAACGCGGCGCTGGCCGACACCGCGCCCGACCGCATCGCTGGTGTGCTGTTCGTCACCGACGGTCAGGTGCACGACGTGCCGAAGACGGCGCAGGCGCTCGGCTTCGAAGCGCCCGTGCATACACTGCTCACCGGCGTAGATGGTGAGTTTGACCGTCGCATCGAGATCATCGAAGCGCCGAAGTACGGCATCGTCGGACAGACACGCCCGATCCAGATCGCCGTGCGCGAAACCGGCAAGACCGGCGCGTCGGCGCCCGTCACGTTGAAAGTGCGGCGCGAGGGACGCTCCGACGAAACCGTGCGCAGCCAGATCGGCCGTCCGTTCTTCGTCGACATGCCCTTCCCGCACACGGGCCAGAACATCGTCGAGATCGAGCTGGACGCCGCGGAGGGCGAGCTGACGCCCGCGAACAACCGCGTCGTCATCGCCGCGGAAGGCGTGCGCGAAAATCTGCGCGTGCTCCTTGTCTCAGGCGAGCCGCACGCCGGCGAGCGCACGTGGCGCAACCTCCTCAAATCCGACGCCGCCGTCGATCTCGTGCACTTCACGATCCTGCGTCCGCCGGAAAAGCAGGACGGCACGCCGATCAATCAACTCTCGCTGATCGCATTCCCGACGCGCGAACTCTTTTCGGAGAAGATCAAGGATTTTGATCTGATCATCTTCGACCGCTACGAGCACAAGGGCATCCTGCAGCTTTTGTATTATGAGAACATCGCCCGCTACGTCGATCAGCACGGCGGCGCGCTGCTGATCGCGGCCGGCGACGATTACGCCAATATGTTTTCGATCCACCGCACGCCGCTCGCGTCCGTGCTGCCGGCGTCGCCGACCGGCCGCGTCATCGAAGCGCCGTTCCGCGCCAAGATCACGACGGAAGGCGAGATGCATCCCGTCACGCGCGGACTGCCCGGCTCGGTCGGCGCGCAGCTGGCGGACGCCTCGCGCGAGCCGACATGGGGCCGCTGGTTCCGCCAAGCCGAGGTGCGGACCGACCGCGGCCGCGTCGTGATGACGGGCGCCGAAGATCGTCCGCTGCTCATCCTCGACCGCAAGGGCAAAGGCCGCGTCGCGCTCCTCACCTCCGATCACGCATGGCTTTGGGCGCGCGGCTACGACGGCGGCGGACCGCACACCGATCTGTTGCGTCGGCTGTCGCACTGGCTGATGAAGGAGCCCGATCTGGAGGAGGAGCGCCTGCTCGCCTCCGCCAAGGGTTTGAAGCTCACGCTGGAACGCCGCTCGATGGACGAGACCGTCGCGCCGGTGAAGCTGATGGCGCCGGGCGGCGACGTCACCGAAGTGCAGCTTGAAAAATCTCCCGCCGAGCCCGGCGTCTGGCGCTCGGCGATCGACGTCAAAATTCCCGGCCTCTACAAGGCCGAGACGAGCGCCAGTTCCGGCACGCTCACCGCCGTCGCCAACGCAGGCGTCGAAGACCCGCGCGAAATGAGCGAAGTGACGGCGACGGCGGACAAGATGAAGCCGATCGCGGACGCAACCGGCGGCGGCGTGTTCTGGACGCGGAGCGCGGGATTGCTGTCGGGCGCAGCGAGCGCCGTCGACGTGCCGCGCATTTCGATGATGTCGAATGCGAAGGTGATGGCGGGCTCGGGCTGGCTGGGGCTGCGCGATCGCGAGGCGTTCCTGACGCGCGGCGTCAAGCTGACGCCGATGTTCACCGGGCTCGCAGCGCTTTCGATGTTGCTGGCGATGATCGCACTCGCATGGTGGCGGGAGGGGCGGTGATGCGAATTCAAATCGGCGGCGCCGAAACGCGTCGCTCGGCGGCGGCCATTGGACTGATCGGCGCCGATGCGGTCGCGACTGCGATCGCACGGCGTCTCGCGGCTGCGGGTCATCGCGTAGCGCTGCATCGGCGCGGCGGAGCGGGGACGGCCGATCGTATCGCGCGCATCGAGCCCGCGGCGACGACGGCGGACATCGCGGCCGAATGCGACATCGTGCTCTCGACGATTGAAGACTCGGAAGCGCTGCGCGCGCTGCTGCTCGGTTCGCGCGACCGTTCGGGCCTGGGCGGTGAAATGGCGCCGGGCTCAGTCTTCGTCGATCTCGGGATCAGGCCGGCGCGCGAAACGCAAGCGCTGCTCGGCGTGCTCGGAACGCGTGGCGTCGCGGTCATCGATGCGGCCGTCATCGGCGCGCTCGACGCCGAAGCGTCCGCCGCAGAGGACGTGACGGTGCTCGTCGGCGGATTTCGCGACGCCGTCGAACAGGCGGCGACGGCGTTGAGTTGCATCGGCCGTGTCGAGCGGACGGGTCCGCTCGGCAGCGCGCACACCGCCGCCGCGTTGATGGGCTATATGGAAGCGGCCCACGTCGTCGCCGAACAGGAAGCATTTTCCGTCGGCCGCGCGCTCGGTCTTTCCGAGGCGACGCTCACGCGCGTGCTGGAGCCCTCGGCGAAAGCGACGAACGTCGTGCGCATGGCGCGGCGCCTCAGAATCGCGGGGCAAATCGCGGCCGATCGCGGCGTCAGCGCCGACGTCATCGATTTCACGGGGCGCAAGTTGCCGAAAGGCGACGACGGCTGAGAAAATCCGCCCGGCAATTGCCTGGGGACCACATCGCCGGCGCAATCGAACGGCCCCTGCGACTCGCATACGGTCTCGGAACTCTTGAGGTTTTCCGGGGCCGCCCATGTCCGCACTTTTCCGTATCGTCTACGCCGCGCACGCCAACGGCACGCATCATAAGTTGGCTCTCGACGCGCTCAATCGCATGCGCCGGCCCGACGCCGAAGCGTGGCGGCGCGTCATGCTCAAGCATGTCGCGTTGTATCTCGAGGGCTCGAAGGCGCCGGACACGAGTTTCAAGGACTTCAAAAACCACGTGCTGCACGTGGGCGACAAATACTGGGGCGGCGCGCCGGAAAAGGTTGAGGCGTGGTACGGCCACACGGTCGCGGCGCTGCGCGATCAGAAGTGGAGCGACGCCGTCTACGCCGCTGGCGTGATGAGCCACTACTATTCCGACCCAATCCATCCGTTCCACACCGGCCAGACGGAAGCAGAGAATTCAATCCACCGCGCCTGCGAATGGAGCATCAACCGCTCTTACGACAGCTTGCGCGCGATCGGCGAAAAAGAATTCGCAAAGCTGCGCGTCGAGGTTCCGGAGGGCGCGCACTGGCTGCGCGAACTCGTCTGCGACGGCGCGGAATTTTCGCACCGCTATTATGAAAAACTGATTGCGCATTACGATTTCAAACGTGGCGTCGTGAGGCCCGAGGAAGGGCTTGACGCCATCGCGCAGAAGCTCGTCGCGGAACTTCTGACCTACGCCGCCGACGGCTTCGCGCAGATCATGGACCGCGCGATTGCGGAGGCGGGCATCGCGGCGCCGGACGTTTCGCTCACGATCGACACGGTGCTGGCGACAGCGAAAATTCCCAGGAAATGGATCGAGAAAAAACTGACCAACGACGCCGACAAGGCGCTGGTGCGCGCGCAGTACGACGAACTCATGGCGACGGGGCGCGTCGAGCAATCGCTGTCGGAAGACGATCGCACCATTCGCGATGCGTATGCGCGCGAAGTGCTCGCGCCGAAACTTGCGGCGCGGTCCGAAACGCGCGCCAAGCGCGTCCCCTTGGGCGATCCGGCCGAGCAGGCGCGAAAGGCGAGCGCGCTTGCCGCCAAGATCGCGCCCGTGACGCCGGCGGCGCCGGCAGGCGCCGCAAAATCAGCCGCAAAACTCACCGTCGTCCAGCCGCAGAAAACCGTGGCCCCGTCGCAGGCCAAGCCGTCGCCGCCGCCAATCCCGGTTGTGGCGAGCGCGCCGAAGCCGCAGCCGCCCATCAAACAGACGATCGCTTCCGTGCCGACGGTGAACAGTGCGCCGAAGTCCGTTGCGATCAGTCCAAAGTCGCCGTCGACCGATCCGCGCCGGAGCTATCTGGCGAAAACCGACGATCTCGAAGCTGCGCCGTCGATCGGACCGAAGATGGCGGAGCGCTTCGCCGAACTCGGCATCAAAACTGTCGGCGAGTTTCTCGGCAACGATCCCCTCGACATGGCCGAGCTTCTCGACGACAGCCGCTTCGACGCCGAAACGCTGACCGACTGGCAGGACCAGGCGCAACTCGTCATCGACGTGCCGGGCCTGCGCGGCACGCACGCGCAGTTGCTGGTGGGCGCGGGGTATCGCACGGCGGAAGCCGTCGCGGACGCCGAGCCCGCCGATTTGTCGGCCGACGTGATGCTGTTCGCCGCAACCAGCGACGGCAAGCGCGTGCTGCGTGAAGGCGATGCGCCCGATCTCGACAAAATCAAGGTCTGGGTCGAGTGCGCCCGCGCCGCGATGGCGGCGTAGCGAAAAAATACGCGAACCTTTTGCAAGTTTCCCGCGACTGAGGGAGAGCCGGGCGTCACGCGGTGCGTGATGCATCGGCGAATGTCTCAAACCCTCATCGCCGGAGTTTCGATCATGCGCCATGCTCTCACACGCTCTTTCGCCTTCGCCGCCGCCATTTCCGCATTTGCCGCCTCGGGCGCGCTTTTCTACGCCGCCGATGCCGCGCCGTTCTCAGGCAAGCCCGCGCTCGAGGCGCAATCGCTCGCGACTGAGGCCGCCCAAAAGCGGATCGCTCGTAAGCCCAGACTCGGTCTTACGGGCCAAAACACAAGCGCCGGCGGCGCCGGGTGTCACGGCGCGATTAACTGCGCCGATCTCAGCAAGACGCTGATCAAGAACGGCAACACGTGTAAGTCCTGGACCTGCAACAACGATGTCGACGGCAAGCCGTCGTGTTGGTGCGATCTCTGACCTTCGAGACGACACGCGCATGCGGGAGCCCCGGCCATCGCCGGGGCTTTCGCCGTTGCGCGGCCCGCTTGCATCTTTCGCCGTCGCGCGCGAAACTCTGCGCGTCCGAGGGGCGCCGGTCGTCCGGCTGAGATCGCGCAAAATGAGCGCGAGCACCCTTCGAACCTGATCCGGATCATGCCGGCGAAGGGACGGAGCAAACGCAGCGGGCAATCCCTCCGTCCGCAATCCGCACCCTTACCGAATGATCCTCAACGTGCGCTTCCGCCGATGCGGGCGCGCTGTCATCC
>JBQTKA010000034.1:0-3430 GCA_052386495.1 Hyphomicrobium sp.
TTATTGTGCGGTCCCTCTGGGCCCCCGGCCCCCCTCCCGCGCGCCGCCCCCCCCCCCCCCCGCGGGGGGGCGGGCGGGGCGGGGGGGCGGCCCGCCCCCCGCCGCGTTCGCCATTGGGGCCGCTGCCCCTCACCCTAACCCTCTCCCCATCGCAGACGATGGGGAGAGGGGATTCATTGGAACCCGCCGCGCGCGAGCCATAAACGCACCCTCAAAACATCCCAACCGCGAGCTTGGCCTCATCCGACATGCGGCTTTGATCCCACGGCGGATCGAACGTCAGCTTGACTTTGGTCCCCATCACGCCCGGCACGGCGTTGACGGCGTCCTCGACCCACTTCGGCATTTCGCCGGCGACCGGGCAGCCCGGCGCCGTCAACGTCATGTCGATCGCGACCTGCCGGTCGTCGTCGATCTCGACCTTGTAGATGAGGCCGAGTTCATAGATGTCGGACGGGATTTCAGGGTCGTGCACCGTTTTCAACGCCGCGACGATGTCCGTGGTCAGCCGGTCGATTTCCTCCGGCGACAGCCCGCCCTCGGCCGGCTGCTCAGAAGGCTCGACGGCCGCGACAGCCTCCTTCGGCGCCGGATCGTCCAGCGCCGCGGCAGCCTCCTTCAAGACCTCCCGCTCGTCCGTCAATTTTCGCTTCTCGTCCATCGCAGCAAATCCTTACGCGAACAGATCGTGGGCCTTGGTCAGAGCCGCAACAAGCGCGTCGACCTCGGCTTTCGTGTTGTATATCGCAAACGAGGCGCGGCACGTCGCGGTGACGCCGAGGCGCTCCATCAGCGGCTGGGCGCAATGGTGGCCGGCCCGGATCGCGACGCCCGAGCGGTCGATGATCGTCGACACGTCGTGCGGATGCAGCCCGTCCACCGTAAACGCGAAGATCGCGCCTTTGTTCGCCGCCGTTCCATAAAGTTTCAGCCACGGCAGCGCGGCGAGACGCTCGCTCGCGTAGGCAGAAAGCTCGGCCTCGTGCCGCGCGATCTTCTCGCGCCCGATCTGCATCATGTAGTTCAGCGCTGCGCTCAATCCAATGGCTTCGACGATCGGCGGCGTGCCGGGCTCGAACTTGTGCGGCGGCTTGTTGTACGTCACGCGGTCGACGCTGACGGTCTCGATCATGTCGCCGCCGCCTTCGTACGGCGGCAGCGCTTCGAGGTGGCGGAGTTTCGCATAGAGCACGCCGATGCCCGTCGGGCCGTACGCCTTGTGTCCGGTGAAAACATAGAAATCGCAGTTGAGGTCGCGCACGTCGACCGGCATGTGCACGGCCGCCTGGCTGCCGTCGACGAGCACCGGCGCGCCCTTGGCGTGCGCGATGCGCACGATGTCCTTCACCGGCAGCACGGAGCCCAGCACGTTCGACATGTGCGTGACGGCGACGATCTTCGTTTTCGGGGTAATGAGCCGCTCGAAGTCGTCGAGATTGACCTCGCCGCGGTCCGACATCGGGACCCACTTCAGGACGGCGCCCTTTTTTTCACGCAGGAAGTGCCACGGCACGATGTTGGCGTGGTGCTCCATGATCGTCAGCACGATCTCGTCGCCGGCCGCGATTTCAAGTTCGCCGAAGGCGTGCGCCACGAGATTGATCGCGCCCGTCGCGCTGCGCGTGAAGATGATTTCTTCGGGCGCGGCGGCGTTGAGGAACCGACGCGCCGTCTCGCGCGCGGCCTCGTAGTGCTCGGTCGCGGCGTTCGAAAGATGGTGCAGGCCGCGGTGCACGTTGGCGTATTCGAAGCGGTAGGCGTGATCCATCGCCTCGATCACCGAGCGCGGCTTCTGCGCGCTGGCGCCGTTGTCGAGATAGACGAGCGGCTTGCCGTGCACCTCGCGGAACAGGATCGGAAAATCGGCGCGGATGCGCTCGACGTCGTAGGCCGCGCCAGTCAGCAGGCCGGTGTCCCTGGCGGCGCGCGCTCCGGCGATTTTCGTCTCGCTGCCCATGTCCATCCTCGTCAGGACGCCGCGGCCTTGAGCCACTGTATTGCGAACGCGGCTATGGCGTCGCGCGTTCCTTCGTGCTCGATTCTGTCGATCGCCTCGCCGATGAACGACTCGATCAGCAGCGCCCGGGCCTCAGCTTCCGGAATCCCGCGCGACTTGCAATAGAACAACAGGTCGTCGTCCAGCTGCGCCGACGTCGTGCCGTGGCCGCACACCACGTCGTCGGCGTAGATTTCAAGCTCCGGCTTGGAGTTAAACTCGGCGTTTGGCGACAGCATCAGCGCCTGCGCCATCTGCTTGCCGTCGGTCTTCTGCGCGTCGGGCCGGACGATGACCTTGCCCTGGAACACGGCGCGGGCGTCATCGTCGAGCACGGCCTTGTAAAGTTCGCGGCTCGTGCAGTGCGGCACGGCATGGTCGATGACGAGCGTCGTGTCGGTATGCCCTGCGCCTCGCACCAGCGCCGCCGCCGCATAATCGAAGCTCGCGTTCTGGCCTGCAAAGGTCAGCGTCGTCTGATGCCGCGACAGCCCGGCGCCGCGCGTGATCGCGAACGGCTTGTAGCTGGCGCCTTCCGTCACGCGGACCAGAGATTGCGCCAGCGACGCGCTCCCTACGCCGACGTCTGCGGCGACGACATGGCTGAGCGTTGCGCCGCGCGCGAGCGAGATGTTCGAGACGACATTCTCTTGGCGCACGGCGCCTTCAGGCGAGACGTGCGTCTCGATCAGCGTCGCATTCGAGCCTGCGCCGGCGATGATGACGTTGCGCACCGCGACGGCGCCCGACGCAATGAACACCAGATGGATGGGAGTCGAAGGCTTGGCGTCGGCCGCGATCGTAACAAGCGCTCCGTCCGCGACCAGCGCCGCGTTCAGCGCGATCAGGCTCTTGGCGCCGGTGTCGAGCGTGGACAGCGCATCCGTTTCGAGCAGCGCAGAGTTGTCTTCCAGACCAGCCGAGAGACTTTCCACCGTTACGCCAGCAACCTTCGCCGGCTTCGACGCCGCATCGAGCCTGCCGTCGATGAACACGTACGTCGCCGCGTCGAGCCCGGGCAGCGCCGCGGCTAGCGCGGCCTTGGCCGCCTTCGTGTCGGTGCGCGACGGCGCGGCCGCGTCCTTCAGCAGCGCGCGGAGATCGGTGTACTTCCATTCCTCCATGCGCCGGTGCGGCAGGCCGAGGGCCGCGAATGACGACGCTGCGCGCTCGCGGATCTTGCGCAGCTTTGCGCCGCCCGGCAGCGACGCCGCCGCTTTCGCGCTTTGCTCGGCGAGGCCTTGCTCGGCTTTCGTTTTCATCACTGCGACGTTCATTTCACATCGTCTCACTTTACTTGCGTTTGGCGACTCCGCTTCGCGGCTCCGGCCGCCAAGCGCGTGGTCAACCCCCTCTCCCCGTCCTTACGGGGAGAGGGCCGGGGTGAGGGGCAGCCGCATGCGCCATTGGGGCCGCGGGCCCACACCCACGCCC
>JBQTKA010000035.1:0-13065 GCA_052386495.1 Hyphomicrobium sp.
GAGCCTCGCCCAATCGATTTGGGAGCAGGGAACGGCGGCGTTCAGGTTCCTGGATCTGATGCTGGTGACGCCGCAGGTGTATTTCTATGCGCTGCTCGACTGGCCAAAGCTCGTGGCCAAGATCGACAGCTGGCTGCCGCGCGAATCCGCGCCGAGAATTCGAGGTCTTGCGCTCGAAATCGACGAGCGGGTATCCGCTTTCATCCGCGGTCAAGGCGCCGTGTGTCTGGCGCTGGCCGTGTACTACGCCGCGGCGCTGAGTTTCGTCGGCCTTCGCTACGGGCTTCTGGTCGGTCTCGCGACCGGGTTGCTGAGCTTCATACCGTTTGCAGGTTGGGCGCTCGGCATGATCACGGCGACGGCGCTTGCGGTCATCCAATTCTGGCCGGATGCTTGGCAGGTGTTGATCGTGCCCGCAATCTTCCTTGCAGGCCAAGCGCTCGATGCGGCGATTCTCGGCCCCAAGATCGTCGGGTCGAAAGTCGGCCTGCATCCGGTATGGCTGATCTTTGCGCTTCTGACCTTCAGCTATCTGTTCGGATTTCTGGGTCTGCTGGTCGCCGTGCCCGTCGCGGCCGCGATCGGCGTTCTGGTTCGCGCCGGACTGCAGACATATTTGCAGTCGTCGCTGTATCGTGGCGAAGGCATGAAGCGGTGACAGCGGGACGCCACGACATGACGGAGCCGCCGCAACAGCTCGTCTTCGAAATTCCACACCGGCCGGCGCTGGGACTAGAAGATTTCCTCGTGTCCCAATCGAACGCCGAGGCCGTTGCGCTGATCGACCGCTGGCCCGATTGGCCGACGGGCGCTGCGATCGTCGCAGGGCCCAAGGGCTGCGGCAAAAGTCATCTCGCCAACGTCTGGCGATTGCGCTCGGACGCGCGCTCGTGCGCCGCCGTCGACGTCACGCGCGCCAGGGTTCCGGACTTGGCAGCCGCGAAGGCGCTGGTCGTCGAGGACATTGAGACGATTGCGGACGAGGCGGCGCTGTTTCACATGCTCAATCTTGTGCGCGAACAGCGCCTCGCAATGCTATTGACCTCCGCGGCCGCCGCTGGCGACTTGCCGTTGCAGCTGCCCGATCTCGTTTCACGGCTCAAGGCGCTGCCATGCGCCGCAATCGCAGCGGCCGACGACTCGCTTCTGCGCGCGGTGCTCGTCAAGTTGTTCGCCGACCGCCAGTTGAGCGTCGAGCCGCACGTCGTCGACTATGTTCTCGTGCGCATGGAGCGCTCGATGGCGGCGGCGCAGGCCCTTGTGCATGAAATCGACCGTCAGGCCCTTGTCTTGCAACGCCGCGTCACGCGGCCCCTGGCGGCGGTGGCGCTCGAACAGCTGGGTTTTGACCGCGGGACAGCGTAAAAGCCCGGGACGCCAAGACCGTCACGCGTATGTTACGCTTCGCGGCGATCACCCCATTATGCAGCGGACCCGCCGAATGTCGACGTCAGCCTCGAAATCCAACGCCAAGTCCGCGCCGGTCGCGCCGCCGCAAGGACCGGAGCGCTTCTACAACCGGGAACTCTCCTGGCTCCAATTCAATCGCCGCGTTCTCGAGGAAGCGCGCAACCCCAGGCATCCGCTGCTGGAGCGCCTGCGGTTTTTGTCCATTTCGGCATCGAACCTTGATGAATTTTACATGGTCCGCGCCGCCGGGGTTTACGGACAGGTGAAAGCCGGGGTGACGACGCTGTCGCCCGACGGCGCGACGCCGATGCAACAACTCGCGGCCATCAACAAGTTCGCGGCGCGCCTCGTAGCGGACAAGCAGGCGACGTGGCTCGAGATCAAGCGCGATCTGACGGCAGCCGGCATCCATGTGCTCGACGCCGAGGAGGTGACGACGGGCGAACGGGAATGGCTCGAAAAGCTGTTTCTGACGCACGTGTTTCCGATCCTGACGCCGATTGCCGCCGATCCGGCTCATCCCTTTCCCTTCATTCTCAACAAGGGCCTCAGCATCGTCGTCGAAATGCAGCGCCTGAGCGACGGCAAGGCGATGAACGGCCTGATTCCGATCCCGGGCCAACTCGAGCGATTCGTGCGGCTTCAGGCGGATCCGGCAAAGCCCAAAGACCTGCGCTTCATCCAACTCGAGAACATGATCGGCATGTTCTTGACCGAGCTGTTCACCGGGTTCGAGATCAAGAGCAAGGGCGCGTTCCGGGTGCTGCGCGACAGCGACATCGAGCTGCAAGAGGAGGCCGAAGACCTCGTTCGGTCTTACGAGAGCCAATTGAAGCGTCGTCGCCGCGGCAACGTCATTCGATTGGAACTCGAAACCCGCATGCCGGAGCGCTTGCGCAAATTCGTCATCGAGGAGCTCGAAGTCCGCGAAGAGAGCGTGTTCGTCAAGGACGGCGTGCTGGCGCTCGCCGACACCGCGCAGTTGATCGTTTCTGACCGGCCCGACCTGACGTTCAAGCCCTTTCCGATCCGCTTTCCCGAGCGCATCCGCGAATTCAGCGGCGACTGCTTCGCCGCGATCCGCAAGAAAGACATCGTCGTCCACCACCCCTACGAAAGTTTCGACGTCGTCGTTCAATACCTGCGTCAGGCGGTCGCCGACCCGAACGTCATGGCGATCAAGTGGACGCTTTATCGAACGTCGCGCGACAGTCCGATCATTCAGGCGTTGAAGGAAGCGGTCGAGGCCGGCAAGTCCGTGACCGCCGTCGTCGAGTTGAAGGCGCGCTTCGATGAAGCGGCCAATATTCGCTGGGCGCGCGATCTTGAAAGCGCCGGCGTCCATGTCGTCTACGGCTTTACCGAACTCAAGACGCACGCCAAGTTAGGGCTTGTCGTGCGCCGCGAAGGTTCCGAACTAACGACCTACTGCCACATCGGCACCGGCAATTATCACCCGCAGACGGCGCGCGTTTACACGGACCTTTCGCTCTTTACGACCGATCCCGGCATCGCCCGCGACGTCACCCGCATCTTGAACTTCGTCACCGGCTACGGCGAGCCGGCCGAGCTGGAATGCATGGCGGCCAGTCCGCACGGCATTCGCGAGCGCATCATGTCGCACATCGCGGACGAGATAAAAAATGCGCGCGCGGGAAAGCCGTCGGGCATCTGGATGAAGATGAACGCGCTGGTCGACGCTCAGATCATCACGGCGCTCTATGACGCAAGCTGCGCGGGCGTTCCGGTTGATCTCATCGTCCGCGGCGTGTGCTGTCTGCGTCCGGGCATTCCGGGGATGTCCGAAAACATCCGCGTCAAAAGCATCGTCGGTCGGTTTCTCGAACATGCGCGTATGTATTGCTTCGGCGCCGGCGAGGCCTTGCCTTCCCCCAAAGCCGCCGTCTACATCAGCTCCGCCGACATGATGCCGCGCAATCTGGACCGCCGCGTGGAAGCCCTGTGTCCGGTCAAGAATCCGACGGTCCACGAACAGGTGCTGAATCAGATCATGGTCGCCAATCTGAAGGACAACGAGCAGAGCTGGCGTATCAACGCCGACGGCAGTTCAACGCGACTGCAGCCCATTGCCGGAGAGCAACCGTTCAACGCCCATAGCTACTTCATGACCAATCCCTCTCTTTCCGGCCGCGGACAGTCGTTGAAAGAGGACTTTCCACCGCGCTTCGGCCAGCGGGCTTGAGGCAGCTGCACGTGACGCGCGCGCAAGAACTCGACAGCAGCCGCAAGCGCATGAGCGAGCTCGAGCCGATCGGCGTCATCGACATCGGATCGAACTCAGTTCGATTGGTTGTTTATGAAGGCGCCGTTCGCGCGCCGACTCCGCTATTCAACGAAAAGGTTTTGTGCGGTCTCGGCCGTTCGGTGGCGTCGACCGGCAGCCTCGGCGAGGAGGCGGTCGAGCGCTCAATCGCGGCATTGACGCGGTTCAAGACCATTGCCCGCGTCCTGGGCGTCAAAAATCTGAAGGCCATTGCGACCGCCGCCGTGCGCGACGCCAAGAACGGCGCAAATTTCATCGAACGCGGCGAGGCCGCGTGCGGGTGCGACATCGAAATTCTTTCCGGCGAAAAGGAAGCCCGTCTCGCCGCACAGGGCATCATGATGGGCTTCGTCGACGCCGACGGCTTCACCGGCGATCTCGGCGGCGGCAGCCTCGAACTCATCGACCTTCAACACGAACGGCTTCGTGAGGCGGCGACCTTGCCGCTCGGGGGGCTTCGACTGATCGACTCTACCGGCGCCAAACTCGACAAGGCTTTGGAGGTCGCCGACGCGGCGATCGCCTCGCTGCCATGGATCAAGCAAGGCCGCGATCGATCGTTCTACGCGGTCGGCGGCACGTGGCGCGCGCTGGCGCGCCTGCACATGGAACTCAGTCACTATCCGCTGCGCGTCATGCACGGTTACAAAATCTCAGGCCGGGACGCTCTGGAGTTCGCGGAGAAGGTGCGAAGGTCGCGCCGGTTGATGGAGCTTCCCGGCATGGCCGGCGTAGCGCGCGCGCGCCGCGAAGTCGTGCCTTACGGCGCGCTTGTGCTCGAACGGCTCTTGAAGCAGATGCAGCCGAGCTCCGTAGTGTTTTCGGTGTTCGGCATCCGCGAAGGCTTCATTTACAGTCAGTTGCCGGCGCACGAACGCCGACGCGATCCGCTCATGAGTTTCTGCGAGGACTTCGCGACATTGCGCTCGCGGTCGGTCGCGCACGCGCATGAACTCTGCCGCTGGACCGACCAAATCTTCGCGCATCCGGATCTCGCTGAGACCGACGAGGAGCGGCGGTTGCGTCACGCCGCGTGTCTTCTCTCGGATGTAGGCTGGCGCGCGCATCCCGACTATCGCGGCGAGCAGAGCCTCGACATGATCGCGCAATCCGGGCTCGGCGGCGTCGATCACATCGGTCGCATCTTCATCGCGCTCGCTGTTTTTCACCGCCACGAGACGTCGGACGCCGGTTCTGACGCCCTTGCCGACAAGCTGCGGGCGCTGCTCGGCCGTCGGCTGCAGAAGCGCGCCAAGATTGTCGGCGCGGCAGTACGCGCGGCCCATATGCTGTCGATCGGCGCACCGGGCGTAGTCGATGAAACCGTCTTGAATTATCAAAACGACAGGCTGGTTCTAACCATACCCAAGGTTTATGCCGGTCTGGACGGCGAGCGCTTGCGCCGCCGATTTGACGTGCTGGCGCAGCTCCTCGGCAGGCAAGCGGAAATTCGCATCTTGATGCGCTGAGCGGTTGCCCTAGCGCCGCCCTCTCGCCGCCCGGAAAAACCTGCTAAAGTGTTGGACAACTGTTCAAAGACGGACCAAGACGACCTCCATGGCCGAAGACCTCTATGACATTCTGGGCGTGTCGCGGCGCGCCTCGGACGAGGACATTCGGCGCGCTTTTCGTTCGCTCGCCAAGGCCAATCATCCCGACGTCAATCCCAACAATTCCGCCGCTGCCGAGCGCTTCAAGAAGATCACGGCCGCCAACGACATCCTGAGCGATCCCGAGAAGCGCCGCGCCTATGACGCCGGCGAAATCGACCACAAAGGCGATCCGCGCAGGCCAAGCTGGACTCGGCCGGGGGCGAGAAACAGTGCGCGCGGTCGGGGGCAAGCGGGCTTCGACGACTTCTCCTTCGCCAACGTCTTTTCGGATGTCTTTGGCGCCGCCGCCGGACCGGGCGGTCGGGCCGGATTCGGCGCCGGGCTGCGCGGCGGCGATCTACGCTATTCGCTCGAAGTCGACTTTCTGGACTCGATCAACGGCGTCAAGAAGCGCGTTACGCTGCCTGAAGGCGGCGTGCTCGATCTTGCGGTGCCGGAAGGCGTTGTCGACGGCCAGACGCTGAGGCTCAAGGGCAAAGGCGGTCCGGCGCCGGCCGGCGGGGAAGCGGGCGACGCGCTGGTCGAGATCAAGGTCAAACCGCATCCCGAGTTCAAGCGCCAGGGCGACGACATCCTCGTCGAGCTTCCGATTTCGATCGACGAAGCGATCCTTGGCGGGCGCATCGAAGTGCCGACGGTGTCGGGCCGCGTGCAGCTCACCATCCCGAAAGGCACGAGCTCCGGCAAGACTTTCCGGCTCAAGGGGAAGGGCGTGCGAACGAAGGCCGGCGCCATCGGCGACGAACTGGTGACAGTAAAAATCGTCCTGCCCAATGAGATCGACGACAGCCTCTCGTACTTCTTTTCGGAGTGGCGACTGAAGCACCCCTACGATCCGGGGAGGAAGTGAAGTGCTGATGGCTTTCACGAGCCAGATGAAGCGCCGATCGTTCTGGAGCGGTTCGACGAAAGGGACGCTTCAATGCCAGTCATCGCCGTCCGCAACCGCGATCCGAACTCCAGCTTAAGCGCCTTCTCGCGCAAGTTCTGAGGTCTTGGGGCTCGCCGCATCAGCGGCCAGGGATTTTTCGCGCGGAAGTTTGAACGGAATCCAGAGCTCTGTCAGGATATTCTTGCGCTCGATGTCGTCCAACTCGGTGTTGTCGCTGCCGTAGGCGTTTGGCAGGGCATTGTCGGGCACATAGTACGTACCCATGACGTAGTCTACGATCGCAAAAACCACACAATAGTTCTTGTCGTGCGCCGCCTTCTCCGTCGCGTGATGCCACCGGTGCATATTGGGGCTGACGAGAATGTACTTCAACGGCTTCGGATAATCCAAAACGATATTGCTGTGCACGAATTCGTTATTGAGGTTCTTGATCAGGATTGCGATGGCCATGCCTTCAGCGGAAAAGCCGATAAAGTATAGCACCACAAAATCCATGATGCTCATGACGATCTGGTCCATGGGGTGCAAGCGATGCGTCGTCAGCCAGCTGATTTCTTTCGCGCTGTGGTGTACCGCATGAAATGACCAGAGATATTTGTGCACGAAGCTGTGTCGGATCCACACTGAAATGTCGAGCACAAGCAGGCCCAATAGAACTTGAGCCACGATCGGCAAGCTGCCGATGTAGTGATCGAACATTTGATAGGGCAGCTTTTCGTTGCTGACCGACCAGAACGCGTAAATGCAGTAGAATACGATAGGCTGAGTGACGAAGATCGAGATCACCGGATAGAACGCTTCGCACTTAAACTCTTTGTTGATGAGCGAGGGCGTATGCGCGCAATGAAAATTGCTCAAATTCTCGGATTTGCCCTCGGGTTTGCGGAGCAGCAGGCTAACGAGCCAAAACAGAATCGCCAACACCACAAGCGAAGCCATGGCCGACGCCGCCTTTGCAAGTTTCTCTTCCATGCCTGCCCCTCGGGAATAAATTGGTAACCAATATTATTCGCAAAGGCGTTAAGAAACGGTGCGGTTGAGACGACGCCGGAGCGCGATCGGGCCGTGGCGCGCCGGCGCGCAGATCTAGAGCCGCATTGCCGTTCTCGGCGCCGAACGCGACCCCGGCGCCCGTGCAATGGGCCACGTCGATTACCGCGACAGGTCTTTCAGGAGCTCTTTCGTGCCGGCGCGGACGCACGACGAACCGTTCCAGGAACACGTCATCTTCGTTTCGCAATCACGTTGCGCAGAACTGGCGGAACAGTCGGTAACGCCTGGGGCAGGGTCTGTAAAAACAAGCTGAGCGCAGATAGGCGAGATTTTGGACTGGCAACTCGCCTCGAGAATCTTTCTCGCCTGCGCGTCGTCGACAGGGGCCTTCGATGTAAAGACCGAAAGAAGAAAATTCTTGAGGTCCGCCCACTCGATGCTCGGAGACTCGATTTTTTCGAACTCTCCCGGCTCCAGGGTCTTCACGTCGCCCTGAAACGTCGGCGTGTTGTTGAGTATACGATCGTAGAGACTTTTGACGGTGACTTCGATGCCTTGCTCGATGCCTTCACTGACGACCAAGCAGGCGAAATAGTAGCCAACGGACCGCTTGCAAGCCTTTACGAATTCATGCAGCTGCGCGTCAGACTGAGAGGGTGCAAGAAGCACAAGTAGTGAAAGCGCGGTTGCCGTCGCGAGACGCTTCATCGTTTGGACTCCCCGTTGCCGGATTTGCCAAGTCGAGTCGATCCGCAGCTCAACGCCAAACACGCCGCCTCCGGCGGCGCTACGCGCGGCGCAAACAAGGCGTTCGATTCGAGCACTGGAGCACCTCACGATGTGAGAGCCGCTTCAACGGCAGAGGCGATCCGAGCGGTAAACTAGCACCGCGTCAGTCCTGAAACCAGACCATGTCGGTCGGCTCGATGACGACAGAAGATGTCCATCCATGTGCAAAGTCAAACTTGGGATGAGCATAAAAATAGTTCGATTCCAATGGGCAGGGCCTACGGACGATTTGGATCGCAAACAACCCAAACGGATCGGCCGACTCGCCCTCTAACCTTTCGCCGGCACAGCCCGGACCTCGCCGTCAACAAGCGTCAGCGCCAATTCCCCCCGCTTCAATGCGAGCGCCGCATCGCCAAACAGCTGGCGCCGCCAGCCTTGGAGCGCCAAGACGTTCGGCGCCTCCTGCGTGGCAAGCAGTTCGAGGTCTTCCGAGTCCGCGATGATGCGCGGAGCGACGCCATGCTCGGCAGCCGATGACTTCAGCAGGACCTTCAGCAGTTCCAGCGTGGCCGTCGCCTCCGCCGACAGCGCTTCGGCGCGTTCGATCTTCGGCAGCGCCTTGGGATCGCGCGCAAGTCCCGACTTGACCGCTTCAAGAATCTCTTTCGCCCGGCTCGATCGGGCGAAGCCGTCCGACAACGTCCGCAACTGGCCGAGCGCCTCCGCTGTCGCCGGCATTTGGTTCGCGATGTCGTAGAGCGCATCGTCCCTGAGAATTCGACCGCGGGGAACGTCCTGCGCTTGCGCCAAACGCTCGCGCCAAGCGGCTAGTTCGACCAGGATCGCCAGCGACTTTCGGCTCTTGACGCGAAGCTTCAGCCGTTGCCAAGCCTTGTCCGGGTCGGTGTCGTAGGTTGCCGGATCGATGAGAACCGACATTTCCTCTTCCACCCAAGCCGATCGCCCGCTTTTTTCGAGGTCCGCCCGCAAATATCGATAGACGTCTCGCAGATACGTGACGTCGCCAAGGGCATAGTCGAGCTGCTTTTCGGACAGCGGCCGACGACTCCAGTCGGTGAAGCGCGACGACTTATCGAGATCGGCGCCGGTAATTTTCTTGACCAGGTTCACATAGCTGATGCTCTCGCCGAAGCCGCAGACCATGGCCGCGACCTGAGTGTCGAAAACCGGAGCCGGCATGACGCCGGCCTTCGTAAACACGATTTCGATGTCCTGGCGGGCCGCGTGAAAAACCTTCACGGTGCGCTGATCGGCCATAAGCCGGTAGAAAGGAGCAAGATCAATTCCCGGCGCCATCGGGTCAACGACTGCTTCGACGCCGTCGGCCGCAAGCTGGATCAGGCAGAGCTGCGGCCAGAAAGTCTGCTCGCGCAGAAACTCCGTGTCGACCGCCACGAACGGCGAAATCGCCAAGGAATTGCAGAGATTTTGGAGATCTTCGGAAGACGTGATGACGCGCATGACGCAGGCCTATAGCGCAAGCGATTTAGGTTGTCGCGTGCGTCGACAGCGCTGACCCGAACCGCCAGCCGCCCGATGCCAAGGCTGCGACATTAACGCGGCGGTAAGCACGGGGGGCGGTCCGATCAATTCATTCGCAATTTTAGGCAATTCCGAAAGCCGCGTTTAGGCGTTGGGAGGCGAAGGTCACGGCTGCACGACAGCCTGGCTGAGGTCTGACATGGCGGCTTACACGGCGTATGAGCAACTCCTTCTTGAACTCGTCAATCGTGCGCGGATGGACCCGCTAGGCGAGGCCGCGCGGAACGGGATCAGCCTGAACTCTGGCCTGGCGTCGAACGCGATCAGCGCCACGCCGAAGCAGCCGCTGGCTCCGAACAACGCGATCGTCGACGCGGCGCGCGCCCACAGCCAATTCATGATCGACGCCGACAAGTTCGCCCATACGGGCATCGGCAACGGCACGCCCACGTCGCGCATGCAGAGCGCGGGCTACGCGCTGACCGGCTCGTGGATGACGGGAGAAAACATCGCCTGGATCGGCACCACCGGCACGGCGAACATGCTGGCCTTTACGATGGCCATTCACGACAACCTTTTCAAAAGCCCGGGCCACCGCACCAACATTCTCAACGACAATTTCCGCGAACTCGGGACCGGCGTCGTGTCGGGCCAGTACACGACCGGCGGCAAGACCTACAACGCCGTCATGGCCACTGAGAATTTCGGCCTCTCAGGCTCAAAGTATTTTGTCACCGGCGTCGCGATCAATGATCTGGACGGCGACAATTTCTACGACATCGGCGAGGCGCGCGCCGACGTTACTGTGACGGTTTCGACGGCAGGCGTCATCGGCGGCAGCGACGTCACGGAGGCCGCTGGCGGCTATGGCGTCGCGGTCGGCGCCGGGACGCACGAGGTGACTTTCTCGGGCGGCGGGCTTGAATCGTCCGTTACCGCCGTCGTCGTCGGCGGGGCCGCAAACGTCAAGGTCGACCTCTCGGGCAACAACGAAATCTTGAGCTCCGCGACGACGACGCTCGGCGCTGGGGCCAAGGATCTGGCGCTTCTCGGGGCGGCGAACATCTCAGGCCACGGCAACGGCCTTGACAATGTGATCGTGGGCAACAAGGGCGCCAATACGCTGGTTGGCGGCGCCGGCGCCGATACGCTCGCGGGCGGCGACGGCAACGACGTCCTGCGCGGAGATTCGGGCCGCGACGTCATGACCGGCGGCGCCGGCGCCGACATGTTCGACTTCGATTTCGTCGCGGATACCGGCGCCTCGGCGACGACGCGCGACGTGATCGTCGACTTTACGCATCACAACACCGTCTCGCTGTCGGATCGCATCGACGTCTCGACGATCGACGCCAACGGCGCCCTCGCCGGATCGACGGCTTTTGCTTGGCGCGGCGCCGGCGCGTTCACCGGCAAGGCCGGGCAACTTCACTATCGCCTGGAGAACCCCGCGGGCACGGCCAACGACAAGACCATCGTCGAGGGCGACGTCAACGGCGACAGAATTGCCGACTTTCAGATCGAATTGACGGGTCTCAAGACCCTCGTCGCCGCCGATTTCATTCTCTGACGACCTTCGTCTCCCGCGGACGAAAGCTTCGAATGCTCAGCGCGGCAGCGCCTTGACTTTCGACAGGCCGCGTGCGCTTTTCCGCCTCGATTCCCGAGATTTTTCGAGGCGAGCGAGGGGCCATGTCCGAGGCCGAACGACACCGTTACCGATCGACGACCTGCGGCGGCTTGCGCAAAAGCAACGTCGGAGAAACCGCGCGCCTGTCGGGCTGGGTGCATCGCGTGCGCGACCACGGCGGCGTGCTGTTCATCGACCTCCGCGACCACTACGGCGTCACGCAAGTCGTCGCCGATCCGGATAGCCCGGCGTTCAAGGCGGCCGAAGCCGCGCGTTCGGAGTGGGTCATCTGCGTCGACGGCAAGGTGCGCGAGCGTCCGGCCGGCACGACGAACGCCGAACTGCCGACAGGCGATATCGAAGTCTATGCGACTGAGATCGAAGTTTTGTCCGCCGCCAAGGAATTGCCGGTGCCGGTGTTCGGCGAGCCTGACTATCCAGAAGATTTGCGCCTTCAATATCGCTTCCTCGATCTCCGCCGCGAAACGCTGCACGCGATCATCATGAAGCGGCTCGCGATCACGCGGTCGATCCGCTCGCGTATGCACGACGCCGGTTTCAACGAATTTCCGACGCCGATTTTGACCGCCTCGTCGCCGGAAGGCGCGCGCGACTTCCTCGTGCCGTCGCGCATTCATGCTGGGAAATTCTACGCGCTGCCGCAAGCGCCGCAGCAGTACAAGCAGCTGCTGATGGTTTCGGGCTTCGACCGCTATTTCCAGATCGCGCCGTGCTTCCGCGACGAGGATCCGCGCGCCGATCGCCGGCCGGGCGAGTTCTACCAGCTCGACGTTGAACTGAGCTTCGTCGAGCAGGACGATGTCTTCGCCGCCATGGAGCCGGTGATCCGCGGCTTGTTCGAGACTTTCGCCGAGGGCAAGCCCGTGACGCAAAGCTTCCCGCGCATCCCCTATGAGGAGGCGATGCGCAAATATGGTTCCGACAAGCCGGACCTGCGCAACCCGATCGTCATGCAGGATGTCTCGGAGCATTTCCGTGGGAGCGGTTTCAAGGTCTTCGCCAATATCTTAGGCGGCGACGCCCGGAGTGAAGTCTGGGCCATTCCGGTGAAGACAGGGGGCTCGCGCGCCTTCTGCGACCGGATGAATGCCTGGGCGCAGGGCGAAGGCCAGCCGGGCCTTGGCTATATCTTCTGGCGCAAGGAGGGCGACAGGCTCGAAGGGGCGGGGCCCATCGCCAAGAATATCGGCGAGCGCGCCGAAGAGATCCGACTTCAACTGGGCCTTGCCGACGGCGATGCCGCCTTCTTCGTCGCCGGCGATCCGAGGAAGTTTGCCAACTTTGCGGGAGCCGCACGGGCTCGCGCCGGCGAGGAGCTGAACCTCCTCGACCGCGACCGTTTCGAACTGTGCTGGATCGTCGACTTCCCCTTCTATGAATGGAACGAGGAAGAAAAGGCGATCGATTTCGGCCACAACCCGTTCTCCATGCCGCAAGGCGGCATCGAGGCGCTGAAGAGCCAGGATCCGCTGACGATCAAGGCTTTCCAATACGACGTCGTGTGCAACGGCTTTGAGATCGCCTCGGGCGGCATCCGCAACCATTTGCCGGAGACGATGGTCAAGGCCTTCGAGATCGTGGGCCAAGACCGCCGGACGGTCGAGGAGCGCTTCGGCGGCCTCTATCGCGCTTTCCAGTTTGGCGCCCCGCCGCATGGCGGCATGGCGGCCGGCATCGATCGCATCGTCATGCTGCTTGTAGGTGCGAAGAACCTGCGCGAGGTGACGATGTTCCCGATGAACCAGCAGGCCTATGACCTCCTGATGAACGCGCCGTCGGAAGCGACGCCAAAGCAGTTGCGCGAACTGCATTTGCGGCTCAATCTGCCGGAGAAATAGAGGAAGCACTCACGTGAGTGGCGCATTCGTCTATCGCGATTGGATCGCCACCTTACCCGCCTCGGGCAACGAATGGCCCGGGCGTGACGAGTTCAACGAGCTCTCGGATCGCGTCCTCAAAGACGACTTGCGCCCTGTGCGGCGGTCAG